>CAVZUI010000013.1:0-175142 GCA_963778415.1 uncultured Acidimicrobiales bacterium | reverse complement strand
CTTGACCACGTCCTGGAGCGCCGGAAATTTCGGCCTCTCTCGAAGGATCCTGTCCAGCCTGTATGACATCTATGAGATGCCGGACAGCCGCTGGGAATATGGTTCCCGGAGAGAGCTTCCGGACGATCCTGAACCGTTCTCGGTGCGGGTCCGTGTCCTGTCTGATACTCTCACCACCGCAGAGACCTTCAACGCCTCCCTCGCAACCTTTATCGATATCCGCGAGGCTGGAATCGCCGACCATGTCTGGCGGCGAAACGCCGAACTATTCCTCGGCCACATAAGGCGCGGAACATCAGTCCGGTCCACTGAGCTGAAATATTGGTGGCGATGGACGGAACGGCTGTATCAGGAGCAGAGGCTGCCCTCATCCAGAATGGCTCTCTTTAATAACATAAAAAATCTTCTGAATGACCATGCCGTCCGGGAGGAACTGGCCCGCCGTGCGGAAATCGAAGCCATGCTTGATGACATCGCATCGGGCGCAAGCACGCTGGATCATAGCGTCGTCATTACCAAACTTTCAAATCACAGGCACAAGCCGTGGTATGACCGGCAATGGAAGCGTTATCGCCTGAGCATGGCTGGACGTTCCGATGAGCAGCGAAAGCGCCTTGAAGCGTATATCACGGCTATTGAAAACGGCGCCCCGATTAAATGCGACAAGGGAGCCTATGCAACATTGAACCGATCTGGCAGTCCCCACACGGATCTTGCAGGGCGCCTGCGCGCGGAAGTGCAGCGCCGGAAGGAGCAGACTTCCGTGCGGAACTCGAACTTTTCGTCGAACGCATCGAAAACGGCGAAAAAATCGACCGCGACGTGGAGTTGCGGCGCAGCGCGGACAAGTTGAGGAAAAGAAGGGAAAAGTACACGGATCTCTGGCAACGCTATCAGAAGGTGATGCAAGCGCGCGCGAAGGGTCCCAGGCCGGAGCTTCGGCGCGGGAGCCGCGCGGAACTCGAATCATTTGTGGCATTTGTCGAGGCTGGCAATCCGGCGACAAAGAGGATGAAAAGCAGAAACCGGTTAACGCGGCACAAGGAACTGTATCCCGATTTGTTCGACAGGTACAAGAAAGCCGTTGCTACCTGGAATGCACAAAGAGCAGCCGAGCTGCACCGCATCAGGAGAAAATCAGGCCGGCCCGGCACAAAGAGCGCCTGAGCTTCCTGTCCAAATCGCGCCGGAATCACCGTCGGGCGCAGCCCCTGCCCACACGCCCACGCCAGATGGAGCCGACCAGCACTGTTCCCGACGATCCTGACGATCTTCCGCCAGCTTCACTCGCCGCCCCCCTATACCGTTCTCGCACTGATGGCGTGTTCTCCATCGTTTTGCGCAAGGCTCCGCACGCCCACCGGCAGCCTTTCCTGCGATCGCAGCAGGCGCGGTGCGCCCTGCAAGGGTTGCACGAGCGGCACGCCGCCCTTGCAGGCCCTGCCTGACGCGCCTGCTCTGCGGACCGCAACGGCTGCAATGAGTGCGGCCCTGATAGCAAAAGGAGAAATGAACCATGCGATTAACTTTCCCGTGGACGGGCGTTAAAAAAATCCTGGAGGAGCTTCGCACCGCCCACACTGCCAAAACCCTGTATGAACAGGAAACTGGCAAAGGATTCTGGCTTGTCGGTGACGAGGGTGTCTATCTGATGCCTAATACGACCGATGGCTGCCATCACACAAACCTTAGGAAGGATGAGAAGCGACTGGTCGTGTACGCCGAGCAATGCGATCCCACCACACTGGATTTTGACGAATGGTGGAACAATAAACGTGCGTCATTCGGCGGCGATGATGGTGTCGAATTCATAGAGCTTGAACTCATGGAACGCTTGGTAAAAAAGCCGCCACAAAAGACGGCCAAACCTTATGCCTTGCTCATCGAATTCATGCCGGAACAGTTGGGCTTCGACATCATCTGGCAACCCGTTTAGGACAACGGCGAGTCCTTATCTTATTGACGAAAGCGGGACATCCTGGGTGTCCCGTTTCCCCCTGCTCTGCCCGGTCCGGCCACCAATCCCGTCTCGGGCTTTTCTTCGCCTGTGTCCATGAGCATTCCCCGTCCCCCGCTCCTTTCCGGGGGTTTCTCAGAATTTGTACGCGTATAACCGGCCGACTCCGCCGCGTCGCCGTCCAGAGATTCTTTCGTTGTCGGCTCCCCCCAAAGGGTGCCCCCAACAACGAAGAGAATCTTGGGACCCGGCGGTTTGCGGCCGGTTGCCCCTCTCCGCGTACTGAGAAACCCCTACAGACAGGAGAGGACGATGATCCGTCATGCCCACTACACACACGATGCCGCCCCGCGCCTAGTGCGGCGCTTTCTCGCCACCACAGGCAGCCCGATCAACGGCTACAGCGAAGCCGCCGCCAGAAACAAGGCGCTGTTTCACCGCCTGGGCAAGGTGCTTCTGCGCTGCATGGCCCTGGACCTGGGCTATGCCCCCGGAACGTTCGCTGTGCGTAACAACTTCGCCGGCATCGCCGTCAGCGGGGAAATCACCCTGCATGCCGACGATCTGTATGTGCAGGTCTCCCAAAGAAGTATCGGCGGCCTGGACATTCTCTACCGCGCCTGCCAGGGACGCAAAGACTTCACCGGCGGACGGAATCACTTCCTGCCCTTCGCGGCGCTGGAAGACTACGGGCAGGCCCTGGCCCTTCTGGCTGCTCTCAAAGGGGAGGCGCGCTGATGACCAGTCTCCCCGATGCCTGTATCACGCGGCAAAAAAAACAGGCGCTGCAGATCGATGTGTACACCCGCGTGACGGAGAAAATCATCGCCGGCCTGGAGCAAGGCGTCCGGCCTTGGCTCAAACCGTGGAATGCGGAGCATGCGGCCGGAAAGATCACTCGGCCCCTGCGTCATAACGGCCAGCCTTACTCAGGCATCAATGTGCTTATGCTGTGGTGCGAGGCGATGGACAAAGGCTATACCGCGCCGCTCTGGATGACCTTCCGCCAGGCTCAGGATCTCGGCGGGCATGTCCGCAAAGGGGAGCATGGCAGCCTCGTGGTCTATGCCAATACGTTCACAAAGACTGAAATCGATGAAGACACCGGCGAGGAGCTGGAGCGCGATATCCCCTTCATGAAGGGCTACACCGTGTTCAACGTCGAGCAGATCGAAGGCCTGCCCGCCCACTATTACGCCACCGCCGTGCCGCCGACACTGGAGCCTGGGCAGCGCATCGAACGCGCCGAACGGTTCCTTGCCTCTACCGGCGCGGCCGTCAAGCCACGGCGGCGACCGGGCGTATTACGCCATCGGGAGCGACCATATCCAAATGCCGCCTTTTGCGTCCTTCCGCGATCCGGAGAGCTATTACGAAACCCGCCTGCACGAAACTTGTCACTGGACGCGGCACCCGTCCCGCCTGGACCGGGATTTCGGCCGGCAACGGTGGGGAGATGAAGGCTATGCCATGGAAGAACTGGTTGCAGAAATCGGCAGTGCCTTTCTGGCGGCCGACCTCGATTTGACGCCGGAAATGCGGGAAGACCACACCGCCTATATCGGCAGCTGGCTCAAGGTCCTGAAAGAGGACAAACGGGCGATCTTCACGGCCGCTGCCCATGCGCAGCGCGCCGCCGATTTCCTGCACGGCCTGCAACCGCAGCCTGACCTTCGCACCACTGCCCTCACAGCACCGTCCGTGCCGTGAGGCATCGCCGCAGCTCAGCCTGTTCTGAGAGCACCGTGATGCTCTCCTCTGCAGTTTTTCATGGCTGGAGAGCCTGGCCGGACGCGCCGCCGCGTCAAGTCCAGAGATGCTTGCGTTTCGGGTTTCCCTCACGGGAGCCCTCCCGAAACGAAGAGCATCTTGGATGACCCGTCCGCTTCTCCCCCCGGCCTGCCCGTCTCTCCATTGAAAAACCTAGCGAAGGAGAGACCTCATGAACGGCACCACAGTCACATTCATTCTCGGCGATATCGTTGCCACACCAGGCGCATTGCAGGCGCTTGAATCGTCCGGCCAGCTTCCACTGGAGTTCCTCGGCCGTCATGCACGCGGCGACTGGGGCGATCTCTGCGCGGAGGATCGCCGGGAAAACGCCTTGGCTCTGCGCGCAGGCCACCGGCTCATGTCGGCCTATACACTCCGCAATGGCCAGAAGCTCTGGATCATTACCGAGTCCGACCGCAGCGTCACCACCTTGCTGCTTCCCCATGAATACTAAGCGCCAGGCCGCTCCGCATGCCGGGGCGGCTTCTTTGACACCGCTGAATGACCATGCGGGCGATCCCGTCCGGACATTCAAGGACGCGCGGGCTCATGGCGCGGTGATATTTCCTGGTCTCTTCATCAACAAAATCACTCATCGTGTATGCTCGTCGTCCGGTCTTTCATTGCCCTTCTCGGTTTTCTCTTTTGCTTCGGCTTTCTCGAATATCGAGCCTAGCGTATTTCTTTGCTCCATTTCAAATTTCGGGGTTTGCTCCTGCTCTTTGCCGGTGAGCAGGTGCTTGTTTTTTTCCAATGCGTTCGCGTGGTCGGCCGCAGCCTCTTGGTAATGCATCTGCCGGTCTACTGCCCTGCCGATAGGTCCCTTCATGTTATACTTCAGCTCCAGCCTGCTCTTTTCCGGCTGCGTTTTTTCTCTACGGCTCTCGGGCTTCTGGTCCTTACTGCGGCGCTGCGGGCTTGGTTCGTGATCCTCTGGCAGACCGTCCCTTCCCGGTCCCGGCATTTCGTGAGGGGGCAGGTCTTGTTCCGTCCTTTGATTGAATGCATCCTTGCTCTTGGCTTCATCTTCACGGCGGAATTGTTCATACGAGCGCGGTGTGCCGGATTGGTCCCTCTGGTTATCGTTGCTGCGGTTATGCCCATCCTGATTGTCGCGCTTTTGCTTGATTTCCCGTAACTGCTTCAGCGGATCGGAGATTTTCCGTTCCATACGAAAGGCCCCCTGGAGAATGCGCGGCCGCGCGGCCGCTTACGTTCCTGCCTGGTCTTGTCCCTTTCTGCCCCCACACTCCACAGCCGTCATTTTTTCCAGCCCTTGTATTGCAAGATGATTTTGTAGGCTTCCTCCACTTGCTTTGCGAAGAAGGTTGAGCCGCCGTGGTCGGGGTGGGCCTTTTGCTGGAGTTCCCGATACCGCGTCTTCAGCTGCGCTTGCGTGAAGTCGCCTTGCATCTCGAAAATCTCAAAGGCCGTTTCGAATGGCATCCACCCGGACCCTGCCCCGCGCTGCTGCTCCTGCTTCTGCCGCTCTTCTTCATGTTTGCGCCGCTGTTCGTCCCGGCGGCGCCGTTCTTCTTCTTGCCGCCGCCGTGTCTCCTCATGCTGCCGTTCTTCCTGCCGGCGGCGCTGCTCCCAGCCTTCATTCGGCCTTGCGCCATGCGGTCCTCTTTGCCCTGACGCACTGTCGCCTGCCGCCTTGGCCATCACCCTTCTGTCGATGGCTTCAACGGCATTGCGCAACATGTCCGCCAGGTTCTCGTCGAAATAGACATCGGCAAGCGGCCATTGCTGGCGGCCCGGCACGTTGATGAACACCTGCCTGCTTAACTGGTACACTTCGCGCAGCTCAAACGGTTTTTCGCTGCGGTCCTCTTTCCCCTCCCGTCTCAGCTTTTCCGCACGCCGGCGCTGTTTCTGTATTTCCCAGCCCGCTTTTGTGTGAGTATCCACCCTGTATTGCCTTCCCGGCTGCAGCGGGATGGTCTGACGCAGCCATGCCCGGTTGGTCCGTATGGTTTCAGGCGTCAGGGTGATCGCGGTCACGCTGCGGATATGCTTCAACAGCGGGAAAAACTTCGCGCCGAGCGCCCCGCCGATACCAGACAAGAACAGGAGAACCCAAATACGCTCGGCGCCTTGCGTTTGAAACTCCTGTTTCGCGTGGAAATATATCGCCGCAAAGAGTATCAGGCCTGCGACAAGCCCCGCTCCAATGCCCTGGCCATATCGATCCTTCATGCCTTGCGGCGAGCGGTGGCGTGCCCTGATCATGATGCTATCGTTCCGTTCCCAGAGCGTTGGCCACGGCCCGATGTGCTCGTCATGGATACGCACCCATGGCGGCTTTTTGGCAAGGGCAGCGATCAGGTTGTGCGGCCGGGGGAACATGCAGCCATAGACGAGCACCACGGTCAGCACCCCAAGCCCCGCGACCGTTCCCCACTGCACCGGCGCCTTTGTGACGGCCAGCGGCTTTTGCTCCTGCACTTCGATCTTCCGGGGAATTTCCCGGCGAGGAAATATCAACTTTGCACCAGTCTCGTCTATCGGCTCGCCTTGATGCGCAGGCGGTCCTGTGGACTTATCCGTCCCGGCCTTCTGCGCCGGGGCTGGGAGAGAAAGCAGCATCACCACCACGGCGGCCAGCCAGAGCGCCGTGCCGGGGCATGCCCGAAAACCGGCCTTGCGCCCGTTCTCTATGGCCATTTGTCGTACATCCCCTTAAAGGCCGGATCGCCGCGGTAATCGACACGCCCCAGAATCAGCGGCGCGAACGTCGGCCGGATCACGAGGCAGCGCCGCAAATAATCGTCGCGTCCGAAATACCGCGCGACTTCATCCGGTGTCATCAGATCATGGATTTCATTGACCCAGTTTTCGCCAGTAGCCCCGGCGCGCTGCTGGTCATACGTGACCGGGCTGGAGCGGTCAACGCGGACGGAGGTTTTCCCAGCCGCCGCGACACAAACTCCAGGGTCGTCGGGTCCGAATTGCCGAAGCAGACCACGGCCCCGGCGTTGCCGATGAACGTTTCCCATCTGTCCTGATACAGGCTTTTGATTTGCGTCAGGTCCTGCAGGCAGATCATGAGCTTGACGCCGAAACCGGCAATCTGTCCGGCGGCATCTTCAATTTGCCGGAGATGACCCAAGATCGGAAATTCATCGAGGCAGAGCAGTACGGGGTGCTTGGGCTTTTGGGCATGGCGTTCCATCGCTTCCAACGTCAGATTGATGAACAGGCGAAGCCACCGGCTGCACGTCCCCATCCGGCCCGGCCGGCAGACACAGGTAAATCGTCATGCCCCGGTCTGCGGTCTTGAGTTCGGCAAGATCGAAGTCATGGCCTTGCAGCACGCTGCGTAGGGCCGGATAACCAAGAAACTTGATGTGCCGACGCGCCGTGGACAGCACCGACAGGCGCTCATTGTTGGGCCGGTCGAAAAATCGCTTGCCGCCGCTTCAATGGCTTCGCCGGTATCGCCGCCGAGGGCTTCGGCATGCGCGAACATGACGGCTTTCAGCCCCTCCATGGGCGGCACCTCGTCCCCGTCATCGTCCTGCAGTCCCCGTATGCCCCTGTTGATGACCTGCCAGACGGTGACCAGATCACGGCCGCCCGGCAATTCGTCGGACGTCGCCACGAACAAGAGCACCCCTTCGATCAGGGACCGGGCGCTGTCATCCCAATGCGCGTCGTGACCGGATGCAACGACCAGGGCATCAGCGATCAACCCGGCATCTTCAATGATGTACGGGTTATCGATATGCCAGATTGAGAGGGGGTTGAAGCTGGAGCGAAAGGGCGCGCACCAGTCGGCTGTCACCTTGAATGGATCAAGGACGCAGACTTTTTGTTTCAAATCCATGAGCCGGTGGCGCGTTGTCAGACTGGCCAGCTCCCCTTTCGGGTCTATGGCCATGACCGAGCCTTCATAGCGCAGCAGATTGGGCACGATGATCGACAGGCCTTTACCCGGCCCGTGAGCCTGCGATCAACACCATATGCCTATCTTCTCCCGCAGGTGTGCCGATATACTGGCCGTCCGCAGTGCCGAGCAGCAGACTGCCGCCATGCTGGCAGGTCCATTCGGGGTCGGCGGTAATGTCGTCTTCCAACGCGAATAGCGCCGGGGAGCATTAGGTGATTCTTACGAATCTCATTTTCTGGTGTCGATACCGCGTAAACACCTGATCGAAGGTCCCGTTATACTTCGCACAGCGTAGCGCCAACATCTGATTGCTACTTTCCTCGTACCACCAGGCCCCCGAGCGTTTCAAGCGGACATGGCAGATGAATTTGTTCGACGATTCCATGCCGCCACTGCCCAGCGGATAGCCCCCACGGCGAAATTTGCCATAGTGCGTCCGGCCCCGATGGTCATTGAGATAGACCCAGCAGTTGTCAATCGCTTTGAGCGCTTCTGTCCGACGTGGGCTGCATGCGCCGCAGGCCCCCAAGACGGCCCCCACCTTGCCCCTGTACAAACGGGTCAAGGTCGCTTCGACCCACTCGAGAGCTTGTAACGTCTGGCCATATTGCGCTTTGGCCACCTTGTGGAGGTACTCTGAACAGTGATAATAGTCGAGCACCTGACAGGCATCGGGAAACAACGCCTGCACGTGTTTCCATATCCACTCGGCGCCATCGCACACGACACACAGCCGCACCGTCTCCTCGGGAATCAAGCCCGCGTCTTTCACCTGCTGCAAGGCCTCGCCCAGATCATCTTCGTTTTGCACCTGATGCCAACTGAGCACATGGACGATGCGCTCGCCATCGAGCAGGTAGAAGCGAAACCCTTTGGCTTCGCGCCACTCGTGTCGCCATTGTGCCCGTCGCGCCCGGTGGCGCGCTTGCCCCGGACGGCGTCCCCGCGCACTCTCAGGACGCGACGGCACATAGGCCCCATCAATCCCCAGGACCAACACCGGACGGCGAAAACGACCGGCCGCGACCTGAGCCACGCGCTGATCAATCTCCTCGCGAGACGGCGCCACATCCAACACACTGAGACCCTCGGCCACCTGATGGGTCAACGTATGCATGCGCTCACTACTGACCGTGATGCCACTGAGACGGCCAAACATGGTCGAGGCCGTCTCATACGGTACTTCGGTGGCCAGGTCGACCGCCGCCTGTTGCACGTCGAGTTGAATCTGTCCTGCACTCAAGCCCAACACCTCGTCGAGCGGATAGGTCCCCTCACGGCAGATGGCGACAATAGAAATAGGGCCGCTCAAGCTCGACGGTCACCCACCAGCGTGCTCGACGGTGCGACGATACCGGTGGCCGGGCACGCAACAGCCGCTCACACGTGGCACAGCGCAGAGACTGTCGACTCCGTTCTTCTTGATGGCGTCTGCTCAACAATCGTCTGGGCCACGCTCGCGGTGAGCCGCTGCCGCAAGCGACCAGATCGTCTCGCTGACCTGTGCCTAAGGTCAGCTCGGCCTCGGGCAACTGGCGCTCCAACCGCATCGAGCCACTGGTCAAAGCGCTCATGGAGCTGTTGACGTAACGCCTGGCGCTGTTGACTTGCACGGACGTCGTCTAACGCGATAATCTCTGCTGCACATCCCATGGAGAGCCCTCTCTGGTGCGGGGAATCAATTCGTTGTGACTAACGATTTCCCCTATTATAGAGTGGTTCTCTGTGGGTGTTAGAATCGTCTAAGGCTCCCAATAGCGCCTCAGGAGGAAGGTAGGCGCTCGCGGCGCGGTCAGGGTCACCGCGCGGCAGATCATTCAGCAGCGTCATGGGAATACCCTTTAAATCGCCACAGACGCCCGTAGAGAGCGTTTTGTTCTATCCATGCCGTTTCCCACATAAGTAACCGCTCAGGGCTACCAATTGGCAACTGCGCTTCATCTCGGGAGGGTTTTTGTGCATAGCCCGCCGGGGCTTATAGCGACTATGACCGTTCGGCGGTTATCGGCTTCTCAGCCTGTACCGTGAGGCCCATTGTACGGATTTATCGCCACCGGTCAAATATCCTCTGGGGGACTCATCAATCGGGCAACCGTCATGCGTGAGGCGCTCACGGCCATGCTGGATGCGAAGGGGTTTTAGGGCCTCAACCCGTTAGTTACGAAAACTCTTGACACGAGGGAAAAAGCCCGTAGGGTAGCCCAAAGACCCAGAGACGGCGATTATAAACTTGAGGATACAAGTAGGCATTGATTGTAAATAAATTAGAGATTACCGTAAATTTTCTTCCAATAGCGTCTAGCACCCCTGCTCATAAATTGTTGCATGTCTACAGGACGTCCTGCGTATTCCCTTAAAGTAGTGAAATAACTGTCAAAATACGCTACTACTGTTTTGTTTACACTGCTAAATACATCTGCATTTGAATGATCATAATACCCCCATCCAAACCAGACTTCTTTGGGATACTTACCGCCATAGTCAAATATGATAAAATCCACTATTGGAAAATTTCTCTTCGTTTTGTAGGCAGAATATTTGCCTTTATAATCAATATTTTCCTCTCGGAAACACTTTGCAATTTCTTCAAGCCTTCTTGCCCCTGAAGGAGAATATATATCAACCCATCTGCCTGTTCTTTCGTCTGCATTTTTTATAAAATCTTTAATATTCTGGACAATATCACTCTCCACTGTTTCATTATGATCCAAGATAAGATTTGTTGATCTTTGAGGCATAAAGAATGTGTTTTTAATAGAAATTGCTTCTTCTATTTTTTCCCGACGACAAGTTCAGCTTTCCTTGAATCATCAATACGTACTGTCTCGGCTGGAAAAGAATCTATATGGATCGAGCTATACTGTAATTTTCTCACAAGAGACTCTAGTGCTTTACCAGCTCTTCGGCTTTCATCAGTGACTTTTCGGTCAATATTACGAAAAGCAAAAGAATTAGAAAATTTATCTACAATAAATCCGATAAAAAGGAAAAATAAAGCTTCTTCTCCGGGGCCGAATTCTGGTAGGAGAGGCATCCCTGAGAAATGACGGTAAAGGCTAAGAACAATTGAAATCGCCCAGCCTATAAGAGATATCCATTCATGTGTTTTCATATAAAATCCTTTAATTATGTCTTGACTCTCTAATCGATTTTCTGCTAGTAGGCTTCCTTATGACAAAAGAGAGAGAAGATGACCCGTTTTTTTCGGGTATGATGCAAGGACTTTTCTATGGTGCAATTGTTCGCACCCTAATGCTTGGGCCAGTTTTCTGGGCTGCCGCTAACAGAAATACGAATTTATCTATCGATGAAGTCAGCAGAGACCTTGCAAGGCATAATCTTCTCAACCCGTGAAGCCTACTGTGACGAAGCCAAGAAGGCGATTGGAAAGCTGAATGCTTATTTGATCAGAAGCTTCCAAGGACAATAAGTCACCCCCTTTCGCACTGAATATGGAATATTGCGAAGAAAATCTTAAGGCGACTGATACCGCACTAAGCCAGCCACAGCCATAGATTTTACAAGAGATAAAAACCCGCCCTGATCGATCAGACCAAGGCGGGCATCACGGTTGACGGCCTATAGGCTCTCCAGCGTGTCCGCAGGGCCTATTGTATACGTTTACTATCTCGGTCAAATATCCCCTCCAGCGAGCTTTGCGGAGCGTGACGGCTTGTTCGTCATGCGGAGGCAAAGCAACGCCGTAGGCTGTCCTGTATTTCTATGGAAAGCCAGCAATCCCGCACCGCCAGGCACATCTTGCCACCCTTCTGGCTGCTCAATCGAACCGTACGCAGCCCGGCTTCCAGGTGCGTCTATTCGACTGGACACGAACCTTCGCCCGTTGCTTTTCGCTCTGGCGTTGCCTTACAGCAGGTTGCCAATGCCGTTCGTGTTTCCGGTTGTCCCGTCATCCTTTGCTTTCCCCTTTGCTTGAAGAGAACCGTTTGCAGGACACCACGCGTTTATGCCGGACTAAAGAAAAATGCGGTTCGTGGCTCCTATTTTTCTTGATTCCGCCATAGTCAACGCCTGGTCATGCCCTTCGCGTTTCTCACATCAAACAAAGGAGTAAAGCGATGAGCGAGACGAAAAAACCTGAAAAAACCTTCCGCCTCGGCCACCTGTTGGCGACGATATGGCTGAACGAAGCAGAAGGCCGCGAGTTCTACAGCGTCGAAATTGTCCGGAACTACCGCGACAAGGCCGGCCTGGTGATCGGGGTGGCGGCGCTGGTGCGGTCCGAGTCGATCCTGCTCGGCCCGCTGCTCGCGGTCCCGCTCGTGTGGTGGCGCCGCCGAACCGTGCGGAACGAGGCGTCGGTACCCGACGGGTCGGCACCCGACGAGTCGGCACCCGACGGGTCTGCCCCCGACGAGTCCGCCCCCGACGGCACGGCGCCCGCAGGCGGCGAGCCGCGCCCGCGCCGCGGCTGGTCCGGGTGGGTCCCGCAGCTGGCGGCCGCGGGCCTCGTGGCGCTCGTCGTCGTGGCGCCGTGGGTCGCGTACAACATGTCCCGCTTCGAGGAACCGGTCACCCTGTCGGCCCAGCTCGACCAGACCTTCGGCACCGCCAACTGCGAGTCGGTCTACGAGGGTGACCGGGTCGGCTACTGGTCGCTCGCCTGCATCCAGGAGACCGAGCACCTCGTGCCCGAGGGCGACGCCTCGGCCCAGGGCAAGGGGTTCCGCGAGATCGCCTTCCGCTACGCCCGCGAGCACAGCGACCGGCTTCCGTACGTGGTGGCCGCCCGGGTGGGGCGGACGTTCGGGCTGTACCAGCCCCAGGAGCAGCTGCTGCTCGACCGCTCGGTCGACCAGAAGGAGACCGTGCTCGGGCAGATCGGGATGGTGGTCTGGTACGGCATCGCCGTCGCCGGGGCCATCGGGCTGATCGGCCTGCGCCGGGCCGGGCGGCCGATCTTCCCGATCCTGGCCATCGTGGGCAGCGTCGTGGTCGTGGTCGCCGTCGTCTACGGCAACACCCGCTTCCGCCTGCCCGCGGAGCTGGCGCTGATGATCCCCGCCGGGGTCTCGCTCGACGCCGCGCTCGGCGGGATGCGTCGCCGCTGGGATGCCTGGAACGCCGAGCGCCGCGCCGTGGGCGCGGCGGCCATCGCCAATCCCCCGGCCCCCGGGACCGACGACCCCACGGGCGGCGCCCGACCCGACGACCGCGCCGGGCGCACCGACGCCGACGGCACCTCCGAGGACACCGCCGCCGATCCGCCGGGCGGTCTGGGCTCGTCGAGCGGGCGGTTCGCCGGCTTCGACGGCCTGCGGGCGCTCGCCGCCCTCGGTGTGCTGGTCACGCACGTCGGGCTGAAGGTCGGCTTCACCACCCGGGACGTCACCGGCAACTACCTCGCCCGCCTCGACGTCGGCGTGGCCATCTTCTTCGTGCTGTCCGGCTTCCTGCTCTACCGGCCCTTCGTCGCCCGCCGGCTCGACGGGCGCCCGCGCCTCGACACCCTCACCTACCTGCGCAACCGCGCCCTGCGCATCTACCCGGCGTACTGGCTGGCGCTGACGGTCCTCGTGGTGGTCCTCGACGTGCGTGGCCGCGACGAGATCCAGGGCCTGTGGGACTTCGTCACGTACTACGGCCTGCTGCAGAGCTACTCGGCGCACACCGCCCTCGGCGGGCTGCAGCAGGCCTGGACGCTCACCAACGAGGTCGCGTTCTACCTGCTGCTGCCGGTGTGGGCGTACGCGGCGTCACGGCTGGGGCGCCGGCTCGCCGCCCGCCGGGCGCTGATCGGTGAGCTCGGCGCGCTCGGCCTCGCCGCCGCGGGGGCGCTGGCGTTCCGGTACTGGGTGCACACGATCGACGCCAGCGACGTGACGCAGGGGACCATCGATCCCCGCATCCACTGGCTGCCGGCCAACTTCCACATGTTCGTGCCCGGGATGGCCCTGGCCCTCGTCCTCGAGTGGTCCCGCCGACGGGACGAGCCCCTTCGGCTGCTCGACTGGCCCCGCCGCCACCCGCTGGTCTGCTGGATCGGCGCGGCGATCTGCTTCTGGGTCGTGTCCGAGCCGCTCGGCCTCGGGTTCGAGGTGGGCACGAGCGACCCGGCAACCTCGATGGTCAAGGAGGGCCTCTACGCGGCCGTCGGGTTCTTCGTCGTCTTGCCGGTGGCCCTGGCAGGTGCCACGCTTCCCCGCTCGCTCCGCTGGCTGGGCACACGTCCCATGGTGGTGCTCGGCGTGCTGTCGTACGGCATCTACCTGTGGCACGAGGGGGTACTCGACATCTACCGCGACATCCGCGACCTCCCGGTGTTCACGGGCTCGATGCCCGCGGCCCTGCTGGCCACGTTCTGCGGCAGCGTGGCCGCGGCGGCGGTGTCCTACGTGCTGGTCGAGCGACCGGCCTTGACGCTGAAGGACCGGCGCCGACGCCTGTTCGACGAGTGGCAGCCCGTGGGCCTGCCCGCAGGGGCAGCCGAGCCGGCGGTGGCGGCATGACCGAGCGGAGCGAGGTCCGGAGGCACAGTCGGCCCTGCGCCACGAAGTGGCGATTCGGTCACTCGTGCGCCCGAAGGGTGCACCAGTGACCGACGAGACGGCGACCGAGGCCCCGGCCAACGACGACCCGGTCAGCGACGACCCGGCCAGCGGCGACCCGATCAACGGCGACCCAGTGACCGAGGCCCGGGCCACCGACGACCCGGTCAACGGCGACCCGCTGACGGAGCAACCGGCCACCGACGAGACGGCGAACGCGGATCCGGCGACGGAGCAACCGGCCACCGACGACCCGGTGAAGGACGACCCGGAGACCGAGGAACCCGGCGACGAGGAACCGCTGGCGGGAGACCCGGGTGACGACCAGGCGTCCGGCGGAGGGTTCCTGGCCTGGCTCGGCCGCCACCGCTGGCTCGTACCCACCGTCATCGTGGGCATCGTCATCGCCATCCCCCTCCGCGGCGTGTTCCGGGCCCCCGGCCCGCCGATGGAGGAGGGGTTCATGATCGTGTTCCCCGAGCGCCTCCTGCAGGGCGACATCCCCAACCGCGACTTCCTGCACCTCTACGGGCCGGGCAGCATCTGGACGATCGCCGGCTTCTTCAAGGTCTTCGGCGTGTCGATGTGGACCGAGCGGGTGGTCGGGCTGCTGCAGCTCGTCCTCCTGATCTCGGGCGTCACCGTGATCGGGTACCGGTGGGGTCGTTACATCGCCGCGCTGAGCGGCACGATCACCGCCATCGTCATCATCCCCCCGATCGGCGTGACGGCCCTCGCCTGGGTCGGGGGCATCGGCTTCGCGGTGTGGTCGGTGGGCACGGCGACCCGGGCGCTCGACCCCGGCCGGAACCGGGCCCGTGGCCTCACCGTGGCGGGGCTGCTGGCCGGGGCCGCCCTGCTGTTCCGGCCCGACCTCGTCCTGTGCCTCGGCCTCTCGCTCGGCGTGCTGTTCGTGTTCGCCCTCGACGGTGCCGGGCGGAAGCGACTGGCGCTGGGCGCGGCTCTCGGCGTGAGCCCCTACCTGGTGCACCTGGCGCTGGCGGGGCCGGGCAACGCCATCCGGGGCATGGTCCTCGAGCCCGTGTTCGACCTGCGGTCGGGGCGCCGGCTGCCGTTCCCGCCCCCGCACGACGAGTACACGAGCTTCCTCAACCGGGCCTTCGCCTTCCGCAAGTTCCCCTGGCCCCTGCCCGCGCCCGCGCAGCCGATGCAGATCTTCCTGTTCTTCTGCGCGGTGTTCGGGGTGGCCGTGCTGCTGCTCGTGATCGCCGTGTGGGCCAAGCGGAGGGGCAGCGAGCACGGCTGGCGCCTCATCGCCCTCAGCCTGCTGGCCGTCGGCCTGCTGCCGCAGACCGTGCAGCGGGCCGACACCGCCCACATGTCGTGGGTCGGCTGCGTCGGCCTGGGGCTGCTGCCGATGTTCCTGGCCGAGGCTGCCCGCCTGCGGGGCACGCGCCCGGTCGTGGCCCACTCGGTGGTGCTGGCGCCCCTGGCGCTCATGCTGCTGTTCCCGCACTTCACGTACCGCTGGTACGCCGACTACGCGGGGCAGAGCGTCGGCTACGACCGGCACTTCTACTCGGTCGACCACGACGGGCGCAGCTTCTACTACGGCCGCCGGGACGTGGGCGTCGCCGCCGAGGAGATGTTCGCCGACATCGACCGGCTGACCGAGCCCGGCGACCGGCTGATCGTGGGGCCCGGCGACCTGGCGGTCACGCCCTACAGCGAGTCGTACCTCTACTACCTGCTGCCCGACCTCGAGCCCGGGACCCACTACATCGAGATGGACCCCGGCGTCGCCAACGCCGACGACTCGGGCCTGGACGACGAGCTGCGGGACGCCGACGTCGTGATCCTCTCGACGATGTACGACAACTGGTACGAGCCGAACACGTCGATGGACCCCGGCTCGGACGCCCCGAACCAGGTGCTCGACGACGAGTTCTGCCTCGTGGACAGCTACGGCGACAACTCGGCATCGACCGGGCGACCCGACGCCCCCATCTTCGAGCTCTACATCCGCTGTGACCAGGGTGAGGACGACCAGTGACGGGGGCATCGACAGACGGGGCGCGCACCGCCCCCGACGACGAACACGAGTGGTCTCCCACGGAGCGTGAGACCACGGGACAGGGACGCGACGTGACGAGTACCGTTCGGATGAGCAACGACGTCTGGGGATCCGCATGAAAACGCTCGTCATCATCCCGACGTACCTCGAAGCCGAGAACATCGCGGATGTGCTCGGAAAGGTGCGCTCGGCGGCGCCGCAGGCCGACATCCTCGTCGTCGACGACGCCAGCCCCGACGGCACCGCCGACCTCGCCCGCGCCGCCGCCGACGAGCTGGGCCAGATCGAGGTGCTGGCCCGCCCCGGCAAGGGTGGGCTCGGGGGCGCCTACCGGGCCGGGTTCCAGCACGCCTTCTCGCACGGGCTACGAGGTCGTCGTGCAGATGGACGCCGACCTGTCGCACCCGCCCGACCGCCTGCCGGCGCTGCTCGCCGAGGTGGACCACGGAGCCGACATCGCCATCGGATCCCGCTACGTCAAGGGGGGCGCCACGGCCAACTGGCCCCTCGTGCGCAAGGTGCTGTCGCGGTCGGCGAACATCTACGCCTCGCTGATGCTCGGGCTCGGCGTGCGCGACGCCACGGCAGGGTTCCGGGCCTACCGGGCCGACATCCTGTCCGAGGTCGAGGCGAGCGCCACCAAGGCCACCGGCTACGGGTTCCAGCTCGAGCTGTCGTACCGGGCCCACCGGCTCGGGGCGACGATCGTCGAGGTGCCCATCACCTTCAACGACCGCGTCCGCGGCGTGTCGAAGATGTCGTGGCACATCATCGGCGAGGCCATGTCGCTCGTCGCCTGGTGGGCGCTGCGCGACCGCGTCCTGCGGCGCAGCGGCCCGATCGCCAAGCGCCCGGCCCGGGCCGCGGAGGGGGGCTCCCCTGCAGTGACCGTGGCCGACGACGTGCCCGCGTCCGTGGCCACGGGTGGGGTGCCCGACAACCCCGCCGCCCGCGCGCCCGACGTCGAGGCCGCCGCCAACTGACCGCCGGCCCCGGCTGCGCCGGATGCCGTGCGAGGCAGCCGGCAGACAGGCTCAGTAGGGCCAGTTCTCGCCCGAGTGGCCCAGCAGGCGGGTGGCCTTGGGCAACTTGGCGACGATCAGCACCTTGATGGCGACGTTGCGTGCGAACCAGGGCAGCTGCGCCAGCTGGCGGCCGACGTTGGCGAGCCGCGCCCTTCCGGTGACGGGCTCGCGCACGTACTGGGCCAGCGAACGGCTGCGCCCGGCGTAGCGCCACCTGCCCGACAAGGCGAGCTTGGTCGCCAGGGCCAGCGTGACCCCGACCGACGAGAACGAGTCGTGGACGAGCACCGACCCGCCGTCGACCACCTTGGCGCCCCACGTGGCGATGTCGTCGCTCGCCGGCTTGTAGCGGTGTGCGCCGTCGATGTGCAGCAGGTCGATGGGCCCCGGCACGTCGTCGAGGGCGTCGTGGCTGAACTTGCGGACGTAGGTGACCCGGTCGCGCACCCCGGCGCGCTCGAGGTTGGTGAGGAAGACCTTGCTGTCGACGGCGGCCTCGTCCTCGAAGCCCTCGATCTCCTGCGGGCCCCGGTCGTTGCCGGCGTGCGGGTCGATCGCCACGATCTCGGCACCCTCGGGTGCGGAGCGGGCGATGGCGATCATGGAGCGACCGCGGAAGCTGCCGATCTCGACGATCCGACCGGTGGCCGGCACCGCCGAGGCGAGCGCGACGACGCGTGCCACCTGCTCGGGGCTGAACCACCCCTCGACCCCGTCGAGGGCCTGGTCGAGGTCGGACATGACGAGGTCGTCGCTGCTGGACATGGCTGCTCCGTCGAGTCGGGCGCACTCCCCCGAGCGTTGGTGCGCTGGCGCGGAAGTCCGTAGCATACGGCCGATCCGGTACCCGAGGCTCAACCACGAGCGCGCCCGCTGTGCCACCTACGATGGCGGGGGCAACATTCGGCCGAGCGCACGGCGACCGGCACTGGGGATGGGGAGGACGACCACCTGTGAGCGACGCCGTGCCTGATGCCATCGACCCCGTCGCCAAGATCGGTGATCTCGCCGCGGCGGCCGGTGTCCGGCACATCCACGTGCTCGCCTGGCGCGACCTCGAAGACGTCGAGGCCGGGGGGTCCGAGGTCCACATCGCAGAGGTGGCCAAGCTGTGGGCCACCGCCGGGCTCGACGTGACGATGCGCACGTCGTGGGCCCAGGGCCAGCCCACCGAGACGGTGCGCGACGGCTACAAGGTCATCCGGCGCGCCGGCCGCCACATGGTCTTCCCCCGGGCGGCGATGGCCGAGATCCTCGGCCGCACCGGCCCGCGCGACGTGCTGGTCGAGATCTGGAACGGCATGCCGTTCCTCAGCCCGATCTGGAACCGGGGCCCGCGGGTCATCCTCCTGCACCACGTGCACGCCGAGATGTGGAACATGACCCTCGGCGACACCCTCGGGCCGATCGGCGCCATGTTCGAGGCCAAGGTGGCGCCGCCTCTCTACCGCAGCTCGGCGATCGCCACGCTGTCCGAGTCGTCGAAGCACGAGCTGGTCGACGAGCTGGGGTTCCGCGACGACCGGGTCACGGTCGTGCACCCCGGGATCGACCCCCGCTTCTCGCCGGGCGGCGAGCGCAACCCCGAGCCGATGGTGGTCGCCGTGGGACGCCTCGCGCCCGTGAAGCGCTACGACGTGCTCGTCCGCGCCGCCCACCACGCCCGCCAGCAGGTCCCCGGCCTGCGCCTCGTCATCGTGGGCGACGGATACGAGAAGCCTCGGGTCGAGGCGGTCATCGACGAGCTCGACGCCGGTGACTGGGTCGCGCTGCGCGGCCACGTGACGGACAGCGAGCTGGTCGACCTGTACCGTCGCACCTGGATCGTCGCGTCGGCATCGGCGCGCGAGGGGTGGGGTATGACCATGACCGAGGCGGCGGCGTGCGGAACACCCGCCGTCGCCACCCGCATCGCCGGCCACGCCGACGCCGTCCGCGACGGACGGTCCGGCCTGCTGGCCGACCACGACCCCGCCAGCCTCGGCGACGCCATGGCCCGGGTGCTCGGCGACCAGGCGCTCCGGGCCCGGCTCGGCGAGGGTGCGCTCGCCTGGGCCGGTGAGCTCACGTGGTCGAACACGGCGACGCGCCTCATGCGGGTGGTCGCCGACGAGGTGGCACGGCGCCGCTCGCCTCGATGAGGATCCCGTTCCCCCGGCTGGCGCAGGCGGTCCGCCACCGGCGGCCGCTGCTGGCCACCGTCGCGCCCGCACCGACGCCCGCCCCGGCGGCCCGGGCGAGCCGGGTGTCGGCCCGCACGTCGCGGCGCCCCGACCGGGGCCCGCTGCTCCGCCTGCTCGGCGGGCTCGCCGTGGTGGCCTACGTCCCCCTGCTGCTCACCCAGCGGGGCTGGGTGAGCGCGGACACGAAGACCTACCTCTACCTCGACCCGTCCAAGCTCATGAGCCGGGCGTGGTCGATGTGGGACCCGTCGATCGGCCTCGGCACGGTCACCCACCAGAACGTCGGCTACCTGTGGCCGATGGGGCCCTTCTACTGGGCGCTCGACAAGATCGGCGTGCCCGACTGGGCCGCCCAGCGCATCTGGTGGGGCACGATCATCTTCGCCGCGGGCGCCGGGGTCGTGTACCTGCTCCGCACCCTCGGGTGGGGCGACGGGCCCGGCGTCACCAGCGCCACGTTCGTCTACGCGCTGACGCCGTACCTGCTCACCCTCGTGGCCCGCCTGTCGGCCATCCTGCTCCCCTTCGTGGCGCTGCCGTGGCTCGTCGCGCTCACCATCCGCACCGCGCGCACGAAGGGGTGGCGCTACCCGGCCCTGTTCGCCCTGGTCGTGGCCACGTGCGGGAGCGTCAACGCCACCGCCCTGTTGCTCGTCGGCGTCGCCCCCGCCCTGTGGCTGGCCCACGCGGTGTGGGTGGCCGGCGAGATCTCGCTGCGCACCGCCGTCCGGGCCGCGCTGCGGCTCGGCGCGGTGACCGTGCCCCTGTCGGCCTGGTGGATCGCCGGCCTCTCGGTGCAGGGCACGAACGGCATCGAGATCCTGCGGTACACCGAGACGGCCCGCACCGTGGCGGCGGTGTCGGTCAGCCACGAGGTGCTGCGCGGGCTCGGCTACTGGTTCTTCTACGGGGGCGACCGCCTCGGCCCGTGGATCGAGCCCAGCGACGACTACACGCAGTTCCTCCCGCTGATCGCGCTCACCTACCTCCTCCCGATCCTCGGCCTGATGGGTGGCGTGGTCGCCCGCTGGCGCCACCGCGCCTACTTCGTGGTGCTGCTGGCCGTCGGCGTGGCGCTGGCGGTCGGCGCGTACCCGTGGAACGGCGGCTCGCCCTGGTCGCGGGCGCTCAAGGCCTTCCTGCTCTCCGACGTCGGGCTGTCGATGCGGAGCCTGCCCCGGGCCGTCCCCCTCGTGGCGCTCAGCCTGGCCGTGCTGCTCGGGGCCGGGGTCACGGCGGTGACGCGCCGCTGGACGAAGCGTGCGTTCCTCGTGCCGGCCGCGGTGGTGCTCCTCGCGCTCGTGGCGCTGCCGCCGCTGTGGATGGGCCGCTTCGTCCCCGAGAACCTGCGCCGGCCCGAGGCGGTGCCCGACTACTGGAACGAGGCGGCCGACCACCTGGACCGGCAGGGCGACGCCACCCGGGTGCTCGTCGTGCCGGGCAGCGACTTCGCCAGCTATCGCTGGGGCAACACCGTCGACCCGCTCCTCCCGGGCCTCATGGACCGGCCGTCCGTGCAGCGCGAGCTCATCCCCTACGGCTCGCCGGCCTCGGCGAACCTCCTCAACGCCTTCGACCTGGGCCTCCAGGAGCACACCGCCGATCCCGCCGCCGTGGCCCCCATCGCCCGGCTGCTGCGCGCCGGCGAGGTGCTCGTGCAGAGCGACCTGCAGTACGAGCGGTACAACACACCGAGACCCAGGAACTTCTGGGAGTTCATCACCAGCGCGCCAGGGCTGGGGACGCCGACGGGGTTCGGCCCCGCGACGCCGAACAACACGGTCGACGACGTCCAGCTCGAGGACGAGCTGATGTTCCAGACGCCCACCGACCTGCAGGATCCGCCCGAGCTGGCGGCCTTCCCCGTCACCGACCCGGTCGAGATCGTCACGACCCACCCCACCGACACGCCGGTCCTGGTGGCGGGCGACGGTGCGGGGTTGGTGGACGCGGCGGCCGCCGGCCTCATCGACGGCAGTGAGCTGATCCACTACTCGGCCTCGATGACCGACGACGAGATCGCCGACGCGCTCGACGCCGGCGCCACGCTCGTGGTCACCGACTCCAACCGCAACCGCGGCGAGCGCTGGACGACCGTGCGCCACACGCGGGGGTACACCGAGACCGCCGGCGAGGAGCCGCTGGCGACCGACCCCACCGACAACCGCCTGCCCCTGTTCCCCGAGCAGGGCGACGACGCCATGACCGTGGCCGCCGAGGGCGGCGACGTCGAGGCCCGGGCGACGAGCTACGGCAACCCGATCACGTTCACGAGCGAGGAGCGGGCGTCGCTGGCGGTCGACGGCGACATGACCACCGCGTGGCGCACCGCGGCGTTCTCCGACGCCCGCGGTGAGCGCATCGAGCTGACGCTGGCCGACACGACGACGACCGACCACGTCACGCTCACGCAGCCCACGAACGGCGGCCGCAACCGCTTCATCACCGAGGTGCGACTCCGGTTCGACGGGGGCGACGCGATGGACGTCGAGCTGGGCCGCGAGTCGCGCGACGAACCCGGCCAGATCGTCTCGTTCCCGTCCCGCACCTTCGACACGCTGTCGGTCGAGATCCTGGCCGACTCGGCCGGCTTCGTCCCCCGCTACGCGGGGCAGTCGAGCCTCGGCTTCGCCGAGATCGCGATCGGCGACGACCCGCCGGTGCAGGACGACGCCATCGCGCTGCCGACCGACCTGCTCGACGCGGTCGGAGACGACGACGTCGACCACCCGCTGGCGTTCAGCCTGAGCCGGCAACGGCAGGACGCCACCGACACCACGCCGCGTCGACGAGGAGCAGCGCCTCGAGCGCCTGATCTCCCTGCCGTCCACCCGCTCGTTCGCGGTCGAGGGCGACGTCCGGCTGTACCGCCGCAACCCGGCCTACGTCATCGACGAGGTGCTCGGGCGGCCCCACGACGGGTCGGTGGCGTGGGCGCGCTCCAGCTCCCGGCTGAACGGTGACGTGCACACGGCGTCCGCGGCGTTCGACGGCGACCCGGCCACCGCCTGGACCACCGTGCGCAGCCTGCCGCAGCGCCAGTGGGTCGAGGTGCTGCTCCCCGAGCCCGTCACGGTCACCAACATCCCGCTCACGGTCGTCGCCGACGGCCGGCACTCGGTGCCCACCGAGGTCGAGGTGTCGGTCGACGGCTCGATCGTCGCCCGGGTCCCGCTGCCCGAGATCGTCGACAGCGAG
Organism: uncultured Acidimicrobiales bacterium; assembly: GCA_963778415.1. Taxonomy (GTDB): domain Bacteria; phylum Actinomycetota; class Acidimicrobiia; order Acidimicrobiales; family VFJN01; genus ZC4RG19. The sequence continues at coordinate 152,570 of CAVZUI010000013.1, read as the reverse complement.
TTCGAGAACGCGGTCGAGACCGTCGACGTCCCGCTCCCCGCAGGCGGTGACCGGCTCGGCCTTCCGCCTCCGGTTCACCGGTGTGCGCCCGGTGACGACCAACGACTGGGTCAGCGACGACGAGATCGACCAGCCCGCGGCCGTCGCCGAGATCGGCCTGCCGGCCGAGCCCGTGCCGCCCCTGCCCGAGACGTTCGACTCGGGGTGCCGCTCCGACCTGCTGACGGTCGACGGCGAACCGCTGCCCGTGCAGGTCACCGGGCCCACGGCCGACCTGCTGGCGGGCGGCCCGCTCCCCCTCCGGGTGTGCGGCGACGCGCCGGTCGCCCTCGGCGCCGGCGAACACGAGATCGATGCCGTCGACGGCCAGGACACCGGCCTCGACCTCGACCGGCTCGTCCTGCGCTCGGCCCCGGGCGGAGCCGCCTCCGAGGCGGACGCCGGCACCATCACCCAGGAGGCGACCGCCGGCCAGGAGCGCGGCTCGCAGCCCGCCGTCGAGGTGGTGTCCGACGACCACGACCGCGCCCACGTCGAGGTCACGGGCGCGACGCCAGGTGAGCCGTTCTGGCTCGTCCTCGGGCAGAGCCACAACGTCGGCTGGACGGCCACCGCCGACGGCGAGTCCCTCGGCGAGCCCGAGCTGGTCGACGGGTTCGCCAACGGGTGGCTCGTCACCCCCACCTCCGAGTCGTTCGACGTCGACCTCCGCTTCGCGCCCCAGCGGCGCGTCGACCTCGCCATCGTCGTCTCGGCGATCGCCGCACTGGTGTGCCTGGTCCTGCTGATCCGCCGCCCGCGCGTCGTCGTCGAGGCTCCGTCGTCGCTCGCCGAGCCGTACTCCTCCGTCCTGGCCTACCGGTACGACGGTGCCCTCCCGACCCGCCGGACCGCGGTGTGGACCGGGGTGGGCGTCGGCGTCCTCGGGCTCGTGCTCGCCGGCCCCGGCGTCGGGCTCGCGCTCGGCCTCGTCGCCGGCATCGGCGCCCGCCACGAGGCGTTCCGCCGCTACCTGCTGCTGGCCAGCCCGGTGGCCCTCGCCGCGTGCGCGGCGTACGTGATCTACATCCAGGTGCGGTGGTCGCCGACGCCCAGCTTCGACTGGCCGATCGAGATGAAGCGGCCGCACCCGTTCGGCTGGCTCGCCGTCCTCGTCCTCGTGGCCGACGTCATCGTCGACCGGGTGTGGCAGGCCCGCCGCACCGACACGACATGACCGTCGTCGGACGGGTTCATCCTCGGCGTCGACCTCGACGGCGTGTGCGGCGACTACACGGCGGCCCTGCGCGACGTGGTCGCCGAGCGGACCGGGGTCACCCTCGACCGCCTGCCCCTCGAGCGCTCGTGGGACTTCAGCGAGTGGGGCCTGAGCCCGGCCGAGTTCGAGGTGCTGCACCAGGCCGCGGTGCTCGAGCACCGCATCTTCCGCACGATGCCGCCGATGCCCGGTGTCGCCGAGGCGCTGTGGCGGCTGTCCGACGCCGGCGTGTGGATCCGCATCATCACCCACCGGCTCTACGTGAACTGGGGCCATGCCACCGCCGTCGCCGACACCGTCGACTGGCTCGACGCCACCGGCATCCCGTACCGCGACCTCTGCTTCCTCGGGGCCAAGCCGCAGGTCGAGGCCGACTGCTACGTCGAGGACGCCCCCCACAACGTGGTCGCCCTGCGCGAGAACGGTGCCCACGTGATCGTGTACGAGCAGCCGTACAACCGGGCTGTCGACGGGCCGCGGGCCCACGACTGGACCGGGGTCGAGGACCTCGTCGGCGCGCCGCGTCACCGAGCTCGGCCTGTCGCTGCAGGCGCCGCTGCCGGGTTTCGAGGACGCCTCGAACCGCCTGCGCCGCGTCCGGCCCGGCGACGGTCCGCTCCCTCCGTCCTAGGCCGATCCGGATCGGTGCCGGGGCCTCGCCGTCGGCCGACCCGGCGACGATCCGCCGGCCCTAGTCTCCACCGCATCGACCGGTCCGCCACCGCCTCCACCGTCGGCCTCCTGGTGGTCAGCGCCCTCCCGATCGCGCTGACGGCATGGGCGCTCCTCGACGCGGCCCGCCGCCCCGAGTGGGCCTGGGCGCTGGCGGGGCGGCGCCGGGTGGTGTGGCTGGCCGCCATCCTGTTCGGGGCGATGACCCTCGTCTTCGGTGTCGTGGTGTCGAGCGTCTACCTGGTGCGGGTGCGCCCCGAGATCGATGCCGCCGAGTCGGGCAGGCTGCCCGGCGCCGGGGACGGCGGACCGAACAGGGATTCGGGCGGCGGCCCGTAGCGCCGGCCGAGGTGGTGGGCGATGGCCAGCACGCGGGCACGGGGAGCCCAGTACGGGCCGCGGCGGGAGGGGTCGACCAGGCCCACCACCAGGTCACCGAGGGCGATGAGCAAGCGGATCGTGGCGTGGTAGAGCCCCGAGTGCTCGCGCACCATGAGCAGCGTGTTGCGGAGCTGCAGGTAGTCGACGACGGCGGCGCGCGAGCCCACGTGCGTGTTGCGGACGTCGGCGCCCCGCACCACCCCGACCTGCCAGCCGGCCTGCTTGGCCCGGATGGCCAGCTCGGCCTCCTCGCAGTAGGCGAAGTAGCGCTCGTCGAACAGGCCGACGTCGACGAGGCACTCCCGTCGGGCGAGCATCAGCGTCCCGTGCGGGTAGCCGGCCGGCTCCCACCCCTCGCCCACCGTGGCCGCGGCGGGGATGGCGCCGAAGTAGCGGTCGAGGACCGGGGTGAGGTTGTCGCCGACGTCGGCCGAGGCCAGCCCGGCCCGGGGCTGGGCGGCCGACACGGTGACCAGGCGCTCGACGCAGCCCGGCAGTGGGTGGGCGTCGTGCGGGCACACCGCCAGCCACGGCGCGGGGTCGTGGGCGAGGAACCAGCGGAACCCGATGTTGGCCCCCGGTCCGAACCCCGTGTTGGCGCCGGCCTCGACGAGCTCGACGCCGACGGGCAGCTCCGACCGCAGCCGCGCCAGCGTGGCCGGGCTCGAGCCGTTGTCGACGACGACGATGCGCGGGACCAGGCTCTGGTCGAGGAAGTCGGCGACCGTGCGCAGCACCGGGTCGGGGGTCTCGCGGTGCACGATCACCAGGTCGACGGCGGGGGGAGCCACGGCCGCGATCCTGGCGGCCACCGCCGGGCGGCGCCAACCCGGCCGCCACCTCCACGGTTGCGGCGGCCCTCCGCTCCCGCGACGGCAGGCAGCGCCCGGCCCGGCGGCCGGTGGCACGGGCCGCCGAGCGGCACCGGTAGGCTCGCCGGTTCGTGAGCGTGCCCGCTGCCGACCTCGATCCCGCCCGCCGCCTCCTGGCGTTCTGCGACGCCTCGCCGTCCCCGTACCACGCGTGCGCGACCGCGGCGGCGCTGCTCGGCGAGGCCGGGTTCACCCGCCTGGCGGAAGAGGCGGCGTGGCCAGGGGAACCGGGCCGGTGGTTCGTCGTGCGCGGGGGCACGCTGGTCGCCTGGGCCACCGCCGGGGGCCACAAGCCCCACGACGGCTTCCGCATCGTGGGCGCCCACACCGACAGCCCGAACCTGCGGGTCAAGCCGCAGCCCGACGTGGTGCGGGCGGGCGTCCGCCAGATCGGCGTCGAGGCCTACGGCGGGGTGCTGCTCACGAGCTGGATGAACCGCGACCTCGGGCTGTCGGGCCGGGTGGCCGTGCGGCGCAACGGGACGGGGGCCATGGTCCGCCTGCTGCGGGTCGATCGGCCCGTGTGCGCCATCCCCCAGCTCGCCATCCACCTCGACCGCGAGGTGAACAGCGCCGGCCTGGTCGTCGACGCGCAGCACCACCTCACGCCGCTGTGGGGCATCGAGCCGCCTGCGGGCGCGACCCCCAGCGCCGCCACCGGCATCGCCGGGTTCGCGGGCTTCGTCGCCCACGAGCTGGGGGTCGACGCCACCGACGTGCTCGGCTGGGACCTCATGCTGCACGACCTGGCCCCCGGGGCGATCGTGGGCCGCGACGACGAGCTGATCGGCTCGGCGCGCCTCGACAACCTGGCGTCGTGCTGGGCCGCCGTCGAGGCCCTGGCCGAGGTGGCGCCGACGGCCGCCGAGGGGGCGGTGCCGATGGTGTGCCTCTTCGACCACGAGGAGGTCGGGTCGACGTCCGACCGGGGCGCGGCGTCGTCGCTGCTGCCCACGCTCCTCGAGCGGTCGGTCCTCGCCCGGGGCGGCGACCGGCAGGCCCTGCACCGGGCGCTCGCCCGCTCCGCATGCCTGTCGGCCGACATGGCGCACGCCACCCACCCCAACTACGCCGACCGCCACGACCCCGAGCACCGCATCGCCCTCAACGGCGGCCCGGTGCTCAAGTCGAACGCCAACGTCCGCTACGCCACCGACGCCCCCGGCGGGGCGCTGGTGGCCCTGGCGGCCGAGAAGGCCAAGGTGCCGCTGCAGCGCTTCGCCATGCGCAGCGACCTGCCGTGCGGCTCGACCATCGGCCCGCTCACCGCCGCGCAGCTCGGCATCACCACGGTCGACGTCGGCATGCCGCAGCTCGCCATGCACGCGGCCCGCGAGTACGCCGGCAGCGGCGACCCCGGCCGCTACCGGGCGCTGATGGCCGCCTTCCTCACCCCCGCCTGAGGAGGCCGAGCGGATGGGGCGCTCGCCACTGCCCACGCGTGGGGATCTGGCGTGGAGGCACCTGCTCCACAGCCGGCCGACAGGCAACGCCGCGACGGCGACCAGCGCGGACGTCACCTATCCGTGCACGCTCTGACAGGATCGCCCCCATGGACGTCGCCGAGGCCCGCACCGTGCTCGGGGTGGCGGCCGGGGAGGGGTGGGCCGAGGTCCGCACGGCGTACCGACGGGCCATCCGCGCCGCCCACCCCGACGTGCACGGGCGCGCCGCCACGGCCACCGCGGTGCGCCTCAACGAGGCCTATGCCGTCCTGCGCCGAGCCCGACAGGCGGGCACGCTCGACGCTCCTCCCCCGCCGCCGGCACCACCACCTGCGCCTGCGCCGGCGGCGCCGCCACCGGTCGGCGTGGCGGTCGCCGGCAACGACACGCTGCTGCTGGCCGCGCCGCCCGACGAGGCGTTCGCCCTGCTGCTCGAGGCCGCTCACCGGGTCGGCAACGTCAGCTACGTCGACCGCAGCTGCGCCATCTTCGAGGCGGTGGTCCGCCAGGACGACGAGACCTGCTCGCTGGTCGTGACCCTGCAGGGCCGCGCCCACGGCACCGAGGCCTTCCTCACCCTCGAGGCGATGGAGCGGGCGGCCAGCCTGCCCACCGACCGGATCCTGGCCCGCGTGGTGGACGCCCTCGTCGCCCCGTCTCGTTGACCCGCGACGGGCCTTTTGCGCTCGCCCTGCGGCACGGCATCCTGGGCGCATGACCGACGCCCGCGAGATCCCCATCGACGAGCTGCCCACCACCGACGAGGAGTGGCGCGAGCGGCTCGATCCGCTGCAGTTCGAGGTGGCCCGCAAGGGCGGCACCGAGCGGGCCTTCACCGGCATCTACTGGGACACCAAGGACGACGGCACCTACCGCTGCATCGCCTGTGGCCAGGCGCTGTTCTCGTCCGACTCGAAGTACGACTCGGGAAGCGGCTGGCCCAGCTTCTGGGAGCCGCTGGCCGACGACAAGGTCACGCTGGTGCGCGACGTCGGCCACGGCATGGTGCGCACCGAGGTGCGCTGCGCCCGCTGCGGCTCGCACCTGGGGCACGTGTTCGACGACGGTCCTCAGCCCACGGGCCTGCGGTACTGCATGAACTCGGCCAGCCTCGACCTCGACCGGGACGACGACAGCGATGGCGACGGCGGCGACGGCGACGGCGACGCCGTGACCCGGTCGGCCGCTCGTCAGATCGCCAACCGCTCGCGGAGCTCGGCCCACAGCGCCGTGTAGGCCCGGGCGCCCCGGCTGCGAGGCGAGCTCACCACCACCGGGGCCCGGTCGACGCCCATGAGCTCCACCTCGGTCGCCGCGGGGACGATCGAGTCGGCGATGTCGCCCGCGGCCGCGGGGCAACGACTCGACGACCTGCCGGTGCAGCCGCTTGCGCCGGTCGACCATCGAGAAGAAGGCCACGACCTCGGGGCGACGGTCGACCTCGTCGAGGAACTCGCCGAGCTGCTCGAACGTGCGCAGCGTGAGCGTCGACGGGATGAGCGGCACCAGCAGGGCGTCGGCCGCGTCGAACACGCTCTCGGACACCAGCGAGATCGACGGCGGGCAGTCGAGCACCGCCACGTCGTAGTGGTCTGACAGCGGGGCGAGGACCTTCCGCAGCCGCCGGGTCGGCTTACCCGACTCGTCGAGCACGAGGTCCATGTGGCGGTAGGAGAAGTCGGCCGGCAGCAGGTCGAGGCCCTCGACGTCGGTGCCGCGCAGCACCTCGGTGATGTCGCTGCGGCCGCGCACGAGCTTGCGCCCGCCGCCGCGCACCTTGGGCCGGACGCGGAACAGGAACGAGGCCGCCCCCTGGGGGTCGAGGTCCCACAGCAGCGTGCGCAGGCCGTCGCCAGCCGCCAGGGCCGCGACGTTCACCGCCGCCGAGGTCTTCCCGACGCCGCCCTTGATGTTGTAGGTGGCGATGACCTTCACGGGTCGACGACCGTCACGGGGCGAACGTCCTGCGCACGAGCCGGCGCTGGTCCTTGGACGCGAACTCGGCGAAGCGCTCGGCGAACTGGCCACGGGCGTCCCGCTGCTCGGACTCGAGCTGGTCCACCAGCACCCCGAGCACGAGCAGCGCCTCGGGACCACCGACCTGCCCGGCCAGCTCGTCGGCCAGCTCGCGGAGGTGGTCGGCCTGCACCTCGCGGTCCTGGTGGGTGCCGAGCACGTCCTGCAGTCCCTTGAGCGACTTGACCATCGGCTTGACCACCTCGTCGGGCCAGAGCCCTCCGAACAGCTCGAGCAGGTACCGCAGCTCCTTGCCCCGCTTGCGGAGATCGTGGAGGTCGTCGGGCGGGCTGGTCTCGTCGATGGCCGTCCCCATGTCGACCATGTGGGCGTGGACCTTGCGGATGCGCTCGCCCGCCACGTCGGCGATCGGGCGCTTGGCGTCGGGTCGATCGGCCGCCGGCCCGAGCTTGCCGCCGAGGAAGCCACGGTACGACGCCCACCCGTCCCGATAGGCCGGGCCCCGCAGCTCGCGCTTCAACGCCCGCAGCGCCGCCGCCCGGTGGCGGGCCAGCAGCGTGCGCACGGGGGCGAGGGCCGCGTGGCGGTCGGCGGGCACGCCGGTGAGCAGGTCGTCCCAGTCGAGGAGCTGGACGTCGAGGTCGCGGGTGGGGCCGGTGATCGCCTGGATCCACTTGAGCGTCTCGCGCTGGTGGGCCAGCTCGGCGGGCGGGAACGCGCCCTTCATCTCGCGCAGCACCGAACGGCTGCGGCGGACCGCGACCCGCAGGTCGTGGAGGAACTCGGTGTCGTGGTCGGCCAGCGTGCCGGGCAGGTTGGCCTCGACCATGCCGGCGAGGTCGCGCAGCACCCGCACCGCCGCCTTGTCGGTGCGATCGTCGGGCTGGAGAGGCACCCGGACCTTGGTGCGGATGCCGCCCGGGTCGCCGCCCGACGCGGCCACGGCCTCGTCGGCCATCGTGGACGGGGGCTCGACGAGCCCGGCCTCGCCGGCGAGCAGCGCGACGACGCGTGTCAGCGGGCGCGGGTAGCCGAGCACGCCGGCGACCTCGAGCCGGGGGGTGAGCGGGCGGGGCTCGAGCCCCGCGTCCAGCGCCGCGTGGGTGGCGAGGCGCAGGCGGACGACGGTCTTGGCGTCGCCGTTGAGCACGCGCAGTGACTGGACGTCGACCTGGACGCGGGCCAGCGGCAGCAGCGCCCGCATCTCGATGACCGGGCCGAGCCGGTCGCGCAGCGCGCCCTTGGGCAGGTGGCCCGACCAGCCAGCGGCGGTGGCGCCCCGCCCCGGCGGTCACGGGTGGCGCGCCCGCCCCGTCGCGGAGGACGAGCACGTTGCCGGTCCGTCCGCCCTCGAGGGCGAGCTCGAGCCCCTCGCGGCCGAGGCGCCGGTCGGCGGTGTCGACGACCGTGTAGGTCAGCGATGTGGGCGGGTCGGCGACGACGTCGATCCGCTCGCCCAGGAACGAGAGCAGGGCCCCAGGGTCGACACCCTCGGGAAGGGCGAAGGCGTGGGTCGGCACCTCGAGCGTCATGGTCCGCCGAGTCTGCCATGCTCGCAGAGCACCGCCCGCCGGCACCGACGACGGGCCCGAGCCACGAGGGGACACCGGCGATGACCGACGAGGCCACCGTCACCGAGGGCGGTGACGCCCCGCCTCCCGACGACGCAGGGCCCGACGCGCCGCGGCGCCGGCGGCGACTCGGTCTGGTCCTCACCAGCCTCGCCGCGGTGGCGGCGGTCGTGGCGATCGGCGTCGTGCGCCAGCCCCCGGCCGACCCCGAGGGCCTGGTCATCCTGTACGGCGACTCGTTGTCGTTCGAGGCCCACCGCGCCTTCGCCGACGAGCTGGCGGCCACGACGCGGTCCGAGCTGATCAACCGGATCATCCCGGGCACGTCGCCGTGCGATCACCGGGCGGGCATGGAGGCCGACCGGTCCGAGCGGCCCGACGTGGTCGTGATCCAGTTCGTCGGGAACAACGCCTCTCCGTGCTCGCGCGGCCCCGACGGCGAGCGCCTGGTCGGGCAGGCCCTCGCCGACCGCTTCGAGGCCGACGTGCGGGCCGAGGTCGACATGTGGGCGGCTGCGGGGGCGCGAGTCGTCCTCGTCGGAGGGCCCGACTCGCCGGGGCTGCCCGGCATGGCCGGCCTCCAGATCGCCGACGCCTACAACCGCATCGTCAACGAATGGGCCGGCCGCGACCTCGGCCGGGTGCGCTACGCCGACGCCGCCGCCACCGTCACCGGGCCCGACCACCTGTTCGCCCGCCGGCTGCCGTGCGCGCCCGACGAGGACGCCGGCGCGGGCTGCGAGGACGGCGAGGTCACGGTCCGCTCCCCCGACAACCTCCACTTCTGCCCCTACGAGTGGGACGAGGACGCGGGGACGTGCGGCGTGGCGTCACCCGGTGCGGCGCGGTTCGGTCGCGAGATGGCACGCGTCGCCGCGCTGGCGCTCGACCCCGCCTACTGACCGCGGGCCGCCGCTGCGGTCAGGCCCAGCGCTCGAGCACGTCGAGGGCGGCGGCGCCGTACCCGCCCCCGAACATGACCGCGTGGTTGAGCAACGGCTCGACCTGCCACAGGGTCAGCCGCTCCTGCCAGCCTCCCGCGAGGGGCAGGACCTCGCCGTACGCGGCCATGCACGCCGGGCCCGGGGCGCCGAAGAGGTGGAGCATGGCCAGGTCGGCCTCGCGATGCCCGCAGTAGGGCGCCGGGTCGACCAGCCACGGGCGGCCGCCGTCGTCGACGTGGACGTTGCCCGACCACAGGTCGCCGTGCACCCGGACCGGGGGTTCCGGCGGGCCCGCCCGTTCGGGGAGGACCGCGCCGAGGCGCTCGGCCAGCCCGACGGCTCGAGGGTCGAGCGCGCCCCGGGCGGAGGCTCGGCGGGTGAGCGGGACCACCCGTCGCTCGACCCAGAAGGTGAGCCAGTCCGCCGCGGGCGGGGTGTTCCTCTGGGGCTCCCGGCCGATGAAGCCGTCCCGGTGCCAGCCGAACGTCGGCTCCGTGGCCCCGTGCAACCGGGCCAGGGCGCGGCCGAGCCGCTCGTCGGTCGCGGCGCGGCGGGGTCCCGGCGGGATCCACGACAGCACGAGGACGTCGTCGCGGGCCGCGAGGACCCGCGGCACCGGCACGCCGTCGACCTCGCCGAGCCACCGCAGGCCTTCGGCCTCCACGTCGAGCTGGCCGTCGGCGAGGCCCGCCGCCGACTTGGCGAACACCGAGCCGCCGTCGGCCAGGTCGACGCGCCCGGCCACGCTGATCGACCCCCCGCCGACCGGCGTGACGCCGACGACCGCCTGGCCGAGCGCGTCGGCGACGGCCGGGGCGAGTGCGCCGCCGGCGGCGCGGGTCACGCCGCGCCCGGCGCCCGGAGGTGGTCGATCAACCCCTCGCAGGCGCGCTCGAGCAGGTCGTAGACGTCGGCGAAGCCGTCGGGCCCGCCGTAGTACGGATCGGGGACCTCGCCGAGGTCGGCGTCGGGACCGAACGCGGTCATGCGGTGCACCTTGGCGCGGGCCGCCCGGTCGGGGGCCGAGCGCAGCAGTGCCCGCTCGACCGTGGCGTCGGCCACCAGGAGCAGGTCGAAGCGCTCCCAGTCATCGGCCCGCACCCTCCGAGCGCGCTGCGGGCGCAGGTCGAGGCCCCGGCGGTCGGCCTCGGCGATGGCGCGCCGGTCGGGGCCGTCGCCGGCGTGCTCGGCGCTCGTGCCGGCGCTGTCGATCTCGACCAGGCCCTCGATGCCGGCCCGCTCGACGGCGCGGCGCATGACGGCCTCGGCGGTGGGCGACCGGCAGATGTTCCCCCAGCACACGAACAGCACGCGGGTGGGCTCTGCGGGCCGGCGGTCGGGGTCGGCGGACACGGCGGAGGAGCGTACCGGCCCCTCCGCCGCACCGAGTCGGGCTGCGGCCGGAACCGACCCGCGCTCTACGCTGCGTTCCTCCCGGACCGACACAGGTTCCCCTGCAGGAGGCGCGACTCACCGGTGATCACGTTGGTGCTGGGCGGTACCCGCTCGGGCAAGTCCGAGGTGGCCGAGGGCCTCCTCCCGGCGTCCGGGCCCGTCACCTACGTGGCGACGGGGCAGGTCACCGATCCCGACATGGCGCGGCGCATCGATGCCCACCGGGGGCGCCGGCCTCCGTCGTGGACGACGGTCGAGGCGGGTGCCGACCTCGTCGCCGCGCTCGACCGGTCGGACGGTCCCGTCCTCGTGGACTCGCTCGGCACCTGGGTCGCGGCGCACGAGGACCTGGCGCCCGACGTCGACGCCCTCGTCGCCGCCCTGCCGCGCCCGGGCCGCACGGGCCGCAGGGCCGACCGTCCTCGTCACCGAGGAGGTGGGTCTGGGCGTCCACCCGCCGACCGAGGTGGGCCGCCGCTTCGCCGACGCCCTCGGGGCGCTGAACCGGGAGGTCGCCGCGGCCTCCGACCGGGTCCTGCTCGTGGTGGCGGGGCGGGTCCTCCCCCTCGACCGGGCTGTCCCCGAGGCCTGATGCGGTCCGCCCTCGGGTTCCTGACCGTCGTCGGCGGGGCCGCCCCGCCCGACGACCGCGCCCCGGCGTGGTTCGGCGTGGTCGGCGCGGTGGTGGGCCTGGCGGTCGGCGCCTCCTGGTGGGTGGCGGGGGAGCTGTGGCCGCCGCTCCTGGCCGCGGTGATCGCGGTCGGCGTCGACGCGGCCCTCACCGGGTTCCTGCACCTCGACGGGCTCGCCGACAGCGCCGACGGGCTCCTGCCGCCCGTCGACCGGGCGCGACGGCTGGCGATCATGGCTGCGCCCGATGTCGGCGCCTTCGGGGTGGCGGCGCTGGTCGTGGTGCTCGTCGCCCGCGTGGCGGCGCTCGCCGCCCTGTCGCCCGACGTCGCCCTGGTGGCGGGCCTGTGGGCCGCCAGCCGCTCGGGGATGGCCCTGACGATGGCGCTCGTGCCCTACGCCCGGGTGGCGGGCCTCGCGGACGGCTTCTCGGGCCGCTCGGCGACGCCGGCGGCCGTGACCGCACTGGCGGCGCTGGCCGTGGTCGTGGCCGCCCTCGGCGGCTGGGCCGGGCCGGCGACCGCGCTCGCGACGGTCGCCGGCTTCGCCGCCGTCGTGGCCCTCGCCGCCCGGAAGGTCGGCGGGTACACCGGCGACGTGCTCGGCGCCGCCGGCGTCGTGGCCGAGACGGTGGGCCTGATCGTGGCGGCGGCCCGGTGGTGAGCCCCGACGCCCGGCGTCGGGCCGGCCGCCGGGCCCTCGGCGCCGCGGGGGCGCTGGTGCTCGACCGCGTGGCCGGCGAGCCGCCGGTGCCGGCCGCCCTGCACCCCGTGGCCGTCCTCGGGCGGGGCATCGCCGCGCTCGAGGGCCGCATCTACGACGACCGGCGCGGGCCCGGCGCGGTGCTGACCGCAGCCGGCGTCGGGGCGGCCGGGGCGGCAGGGGCGGTCCTGCGCTCCCCCGTCGCGGCCGGCTACGTGGCGACGTCCGGCCGCGCCCTCCACGACGCCGCCTCGACCGTCGGCGAGGCCCTCGCCGCCGGCGACCTCGTCGCGGCCCGCGAGCGCCTGACGCACCTCGTGGCCCGCGACCCGTCCGGCCTGGACGAGGCGGAGATCGCCCGGGCGGTCGTCGAGTCGGTCGCCGAGAACACGACCGACGCCATCGTCGCCCCGGCCCTGTGGACCGCGGCGGCCGGGGCGGTCGGCGCCTTCGTCCACCGGGCCGCCGACACCCTCGACTCGATGGTCGGGTACCGCGACGCCCGCTACGGGCGCTTCGGGACGCCTGCGGCCCGCCTCGACGACGTCCTGGCCTGGGGCCCGGCCCGTGCCACCGCCGTGCTCGTGGCCGCGGCCCGCCCCCGACGGTCGGCGGCGGTGTGGCGCACGGTCCGCGCCGACGCCGGTCGCCATCCGTCACCGAACGCCGGCGTGGCCGAGGCCGCCTTCGCCGGGGCCCTGGGCCTGCGCCTCGGCGGCGGGGAGAACCGCTACGGCGACGTGGTCGAGGCGCGCCCCGCGCTCGGCGACGGCCGCCCCCCGGCCGGTCACGACATCGCCGCTGCCGTCTCCCTGTCCCGGGACGTCACGTGGGTCCTGGCCGCCCTCCTCGCCGGCGCCGGGTGCCACGGCGCTGCTCACCGCCCGCGCCGGTGGTCGACCGGTGGGCGGACGGCCGTGAGCGCGCCCGAGGGCCGCGCCGTCCCCCCGGCCGGCGACCACGGCGGCGACGGGGCCCGGGTGGCCGCCGCCCTCGGGCTGCGGCCCGACCAGGTCCTCGACCTGTCCGCCAGCCTCAACCCCGTGGCCCCCGACGTCGCCACGCTGGCCGCACCGCACCTCGGCGCCCTCGGGCGCTACCCCGACGTCGAGGCCGCCGAGGCGACCCTGGCCGCCGGCCTCGACCTGCCGCCCGACCGCCTGGTGCTCACCGCCGGTGGGGCGCAGGCGATCGCCCTCGTGGCCGCCCACCTGGGCGCCGGGCGCGTCGACGAGCCCGAGTTCTCCCTGTACCGCCGCCACCTGGCTCGCCTCGACCCCGACGGCCCGCGCTGGCGATCCGACCCCCACAACCCGTCGGGCGTGCTCGCCGGGCCCGACGAGACCGCGGGGGTCTGGGACGAGGCGTTCCTGCCCCTGGCGGCCGGCGTGTGGACGAAGGATCGCCCCGGGTGGTCGCTGGGGTCGCTCACCAAGGCCTTCGCCTGCCCGGGCCTGCGGCTGGGCTACGCCCTGGCCCCCGACGCCGAGGCCGCCGACGCCCTGCGCCGGGCCCGGCCGGCGTGGGCCGTCGGGTCGCTGTCCTGCGCCGTGCTGCCCGACCTGCTGGCCGAGGCCGATCCGGCGATGTGGACGGCGGCCGTCGCCAAGGGGCGAGCCGAGCTGGTCGCCGTGCTGCGTGCCCACGGCTGGCACCCGCTCCCCTCCGACGCCGCGTGGGTGCTGGTGCCCTCGGCCCCCGACCTGCGGGACGCGCTGGCGCGGCAGGCCGTGGTCGTGCGGAGCTGCGCGTCGTTCGGCCTGCCCGACCACGTCCGGATCGCGGTGCCCGACGGCGCCGGCCTCGATCGCCTCGACGCCGCCCTCACCGCGGTGGCTCGCGGCCGCGGGCTCCGGCCGCGGGCCGTGAACCACCCGACGCGACCAGCGGGCGCTGAGCCATCATGGCGGGCGGCAGCGGGACCTCCCCGCCCGACCGCGCTGGACCAGGTGACCATGACGTCGACCGCCTTCCCTCGCCTTCCCGCGACCGTGTTGCCGGTCGACGCCGTGCTGTTCGCCATGAACGCGCTCGTCGACCCGGTCGCCCCGGCGCCCGACGCCACGCCGCGAGCCGTGCCGGGCGTCCGTCGCCTCGTGCTCGCCCTCGCCCGGGCCGGGCTGGCGCCGCACGCGCTGGCGGTGCGCCACCAGTCCCCGGGCGGCCGCGAGCGCCACCTCGCCGAGTCGGCCGAGCACCTCGCCGCGGCCGGGCTGGGCCCCGACGTCCTCCACGTCGTCGACGCCGACGCCACGCTGTCCGGCATCTCGCGGTCCCGCACCCTGGTGGTGACCCGGTGCCCCGAGATGGCGGCCGGCCTGTCCGGCGCGGGACACCCGGTCGTGGTGCTGTCCGACGACGCCGTCGCCCACGTCGTGTTCCGGTGGCTCGCGCCCCGGGTCGGCTCGTTCGCCGCCGCCAACCTGCTGGTCGGCCCGCTGGCGGACGAGGCCGCCGACGCGGCCGCCGCCCGCCAGCTGCGCCTGACCAAGCCGCCGGGATCGCTCGGGCGACTCGAGCACATCGGGGCCCGGCTGGCCGCCATCGCCGGCGAGTCGCCTCCGCCGCTGCCCCGCCCCGCCGCCACCGCGGTGTTCGCCGGGGACCACGGGGTGCACGCCCAGGGGGTGTCGCCGTGGCCCCAGGAGGTGACCGCCCAGATGGTGGCCAACTTCGTCGCCGGCGGGGCCGCGGTGAACGTCCTCGCCGCCCAGGCGGGCGCCGACGTCGTCGTGGTCGACGTCGGCGTCGCCAACGACGTTCCCGGGCGCGACCGCGACGTCGCCGAGGATCGGCCCGACGGCGCCGCCGCGGCCCCGCGGCTGTTGCGCCGCACGGTCCGCCGCGGCACGAGCGACCTCGCCACAGGTCCAGCCATGAGCATCGACGAGGCCCGCCGCGCCCTCGACGTCGGGGCCGAGGTCGCCGGCCTCCTCGTCGACGGCGGGGCCCGTTGCCTGCTGACGGGCGACATGGGGATCGGCAACACCACGCCCTCGGCCGCGCTGATCGCCACGCTCACCGACCGTCCGGCGGCCTCGGTGACGGGCCGGGGCACCGGCATCGACGACGCCCTGCTCACCCGCAAGACCGCGCTGGTGGCCGCGGCGGCCGCCCGGGCCCGCTACCAGCACGGCGGCGACGCTCTGGCCGTGCTGGCCGAGGTCGGCGGGTTCGAGCACGCTGCTCTCGCCGGGTTCATCGTGGGGGCGGCGGCGCTGCAGGTCCCCGTGGTGATCGACGGGGTCATCGCCGCGGCGGCGCTGCTGGTGGCCAGCCGCCTCGTCCCCGGGGTCGAGCAGTGCGTGATCGCCGGGCACCGCTCGGCCGAGCCCGGCTCGGCGGCAGTGCTGGCCGAGCTGGCCACCGAGCCGGTGCTGGACCTCGACCTGCGCCTCGGCGAGGGCACGGGAGCCGTGCTGGCGCTCCCGCTGATCGAGGCCGCCGCGCGGGTCCTGCACGAGATGGCCACCTTCGACCAGGCCGGCGTGTCCGACAAGGGGTGACCGGCGGGCCGCGGCCCGTAGGGGTGCCGCGTCCGGCTGACGGGGCCTCGCTACTCTGGTGCCCTCGTGAGCGACCGCTTCCAACAGCCCGAAGGGTCGTCGCAGGGTGACCGGCGTCGGATCTTCATCCCCGCCCCCACAGCGCCCGGCGGTGGCACCTCCACCCGCCCGTCGAGCGCGCCCCCGTGGCCCGACCGGGCCGTCGTTCCCCCGCCCGAGCGCACCCGACCTTCCCGGCCCGACGAGGGGCGGCGCTTCTCGCCCCGCGACCCCGGCGATCGGCCCCCCTCGGCCCCGCCCCGCTCACCGGGCGGGGGTCGTCCGTGGTACCGGCGGCTCCGCTGGAGGCGGGTGTTCGGCCTGCTGAGCATCGTGCTCGTCGTGGCCCTGATCGGCGGGTACCTCTACGCCCGCAGCGTGTTCAACCGCATCGAGAAGATCGACCTCGGCGATTCGCTCACCTCCGCCGAGAGCGGCACCAACTACCTGATCGTCGGCTCCGACTCGCGCGAGAACGTGACCGAAGAGGGCGACGCCGGGTTCAACGGGTCCGAGGCGCCCGGGGGGCAGCGGGCGGACACGATGATGATCGTCCACATCGACGGCGGGAAGGCGCAGATGCTGTCGGTCCCCCGCGACCTCTACCTGCCGATCGCGGGCATGGACGAGAGCCACAAGATCAACGCCGCCTACAACGCCGACCTCGGCGGCGGGCCCCAGCGGCTCGTCGACACGATCACGCAGAGCCTCGGCGTCCCCATCGACCGCTACATGGAGATCGACTTCGTCAGCTTCGCCGGGCTCGTCGACGCCCTCGGCGGGGTCACCATCCCGTTCGAGAACCCCGCGCAGGACGAGGCCTCGGGCCTGTTCGTGCCCGAGGCCGGCGACATCGAGCTCGACGGCGACCAGGCGCTGGCCTACGTCCGGTCGCGCCACTACACCGAGACGATCAACGGCGAGCTGGTCGAGGACGCCCGGGGCGACCTCGGCCGCATCCTGCGGCAGCAGACCTTCCTGTCGGCGGTCTTCGACGAGCTCAGCGGGTCGAAGAACCCCTTCACGATGCTGCGCGTCGCCAGCGGCATGGCCGAGGGCCTCCGCATCGACGACGAGATGTCGATGTTCGACGCCATGCGCCTGGTGTGGGGCCTGCGCGGGCTCGAGCCCGAGCCGCTCGCCCTGACGACGACGGCCGACCGCAACGAGTCGGGCGCCGTGCTGATCCTCGACGAGCAGGCGTCAGCAGGCCGCGCTCGACGCGGTCCGCTGACCCCGACGACGGGTCAGGGCAGAAGCGCGCCCGGGTTCAGGATGCCGTCGGGGTCGAGGGCGTGCTTGACGGCCCGCATGGCCGCCACCTCGGCGGGCGAGCGGTCGCGGGCCAGCCAGCGGCGCTTGAGCGTGCCGATGCCGTGCTCGGCGCTGATCGACCCGCCCCGCTCGACCACGAGCCCCAGCACGAGGTCGTCGACGGCCTCGTCGTCGGCCGGCGGCCCCACCACGTTGACGTGGACGTTGCCGTCGCCCGACGTGGCCGAACAGGAGCGTCCGCGCGTCGGGGTAGGCCGCCTCGACCCGGGCGACGACGTCGGCGCAGAACCGGGCCAGCTCGGCGGCCGGCAGCGTGACGTCCAGCTTGTGGACCACGCCCCAGCGTGCGCCCGCCTCGGAGTGCGCGCGCGCGCCAGCGCCACAGCCCGGCCCGGTCGGGTCGCTCGGTGGCCACGGCCGCGTCGAGCACGCCGTCGCCGCCCTCGACCAGGGCGGCCAGCGCGTCGAGGCCGTCGCCCGGGCCGCCCACCTCGACGAGCAGGAAGGCCGCCGCGTCGGCGGCCACGGGCGGGCTCGCGTCGAGGTACTCGGCCACGAGCCGCAGCGACGGCCCGGTCATCAGCTCCAGCGCGAGGACGTCGGGCAGCGCCCGGCGCAGCTCGCCCGGCCAGCGGCCACGGCGGCGTCGACCGAGGCGACGCCGACCAGCGCCGTCACCACGTGGGCGGGCGGCGGGACGAGCCGCAGCCGCGCCGCGGTGACGACGCCGAGCGTCCCCTCGCTGCCGCACAGCAGCTGGGCGAGGTCGTAGCCCGTGTTGTCCTTCACCAGCCCGGCGAGGCGGCTGACCACCTCACCCGTGCCCAGGACGGCCTCGACCCCCACCACCTGGGCCCGCATGGCGCCGTAGCGGACCACGTGCAGCCCGCCGGCGTTGGTGGCCACCATGCCGCCGACCGTCGCCGTCGTCCCGCGACCCGATGTCGACCCCGAACGCCAACCCCGCCGTGGCGACGTGGTCGGCGAGCCCGGCGAGCGTGACACCCGCGCCCGCGGTCACCTGCGCCGGCGGCGCGGTCGACCGGGCCGAGCGCTGCCAGGCGGGTGAGGCTGACCACCACCTCTCCCGCCAGCGGCACGCCCCCGGCGACCAGGCCCGTGTTGCCGCCCTGCGGCACGAGGGCCACCCGGTGCCGGCGGGCCAGTCCGACGACCGCGGCCACCTCGGCGGTGGACCCGGGCCGTACGACCGCCGGGGTGGTGCCGGTGAAGCGCCCGGTCCAGTCGGTGACGTACCCGGCGGTGACGTCGGGGTCGGTGACGACGGCCGCCTCGCCGAGGGCGTGCCGCGCACCCGGCCAGGAACGCGGCCGACCGCGTCGCCGGGCGCGCGCACGTCAGGCGACCTCGAGATCGATCCGCCGGGCGGCCGGGTCGGCGGCCCGCACGACGACCTCGACCTCGTCGCCCGGGGCGCACGCCCGGGTCGCCCGCGCCCGGGCGACGACCGCGGGGTCGCGGAGCTGGACCTGCGCCCGCTCGTCGTCGACGTCGACGACGACGGCCGGGAACCGGCGGCCGACCGCCGGACGCAGGACGAGCGCCTCGACCAGGTCGAGGGCGGCCCGGGCGTAGGCGGACTCCCGGGCGGTGGCCTCGGCCATCACCTCGGGCAGGACCTCGACCTCGGCCAGCGCCCACTCGGGCACCTCTGCAGCCCGCCAGCAGCGCGAGGACGATCTCGTTGGCGGCGCGGTCGCACAGGCGCCGCAGCGGGGCGGTCACGTGCGCGTACGGTGCGGCCACCGCATGATGGCGCGGGTCGGCGGGGACGTCGCCGGCGCGGAACCCCACGTACCCTGCGCCCCGGAGCACGCGGGACGCCTGCACCAGCAGGGCGGCCCCGGTCGGGGTCGCCGGGTCGAGCGAGCGGACGAAGGCCGGGTAGCCCCCGTCATCGGGCCACGGCACCCCGAGCGCCTGCGCCGACCGGCGGAGGCGACCGAGGGTGCGATCGTCGGCCGGGGGAAGCGTGCGCACCAGGCCGACGCCGCCGTCGATCATGAGGCGCGCCGCCTCCATGCCCGTGAGCAGCGAGACCTGGGCGTTCCACGCCTCGGCCGGCACCGGGGCGTCGTAGGTGAGCCGCAGCTCGCCGTCCGCCCCGGGCGTCACCACCTGATCGGGGATCGGCAGGCTGACACCGCCGCGCGCCGCCTCCGCGGCCAGGCGCCGCTCGCCGATCTCCCGCAGCAGGATCAGGGGCTCGTCGGCCGTGCCGGCGGCCACCGCGTCCGAGACCTCGGCGTAGGTGAGCTGGGCCCGGCTGCGGACCAGCGCCCGCTCGCACCGGGTCGCCACCGGAGCGCCGTCACCGTCGAGGTCGATGCACCACAGCAGCGCCGGCCGATCGCCGTCGGGCAGCAGGCTGGCGGCGCCCTCGCTCAGGGCCGGCGGGTGGAGGGGCACGCGCCGGTCGGGCCCGTAGAACGTCACCCCACGGCGGTGGGCCTCGACGTCGACGGCACCGCCCGGCGGGACGAAGGCGGCGACGTCCGCGATGGCGTACCAGACCCGGATGCCGTCGCCCCGGCGGCGTTCCGCCCCGTAGGCCTGGTCGAGGTCGCGACTGCCCGCGGGGTCGATGGTGACCAGCGGCGACGTCGGTGCGGTCCGCGTGGCGCGCCGCGTGGGGCGCCACCTGCAGGGCGGCGGTCGTGGCCGCGCCGGAACCGAGGGCGGCGTCGACCGCGGCCTCCACCGCGGCGGGAAGTCATCGGGCACGCCCTGCTCGTGGCGGACGGCGGCCATCCCGGCGGCGACATCACCGGCGGGTGCCCCGGCTGCGAGGTGGATCGGCGGCGTCGGCACGCCGGCGAACCTAGTGCCCGAACCCCGCCGGAGTCATCCGGCCGCCCCGGGCCAGGGCTCGATGCGTCCCGCCGCCTCGCCGAGGGTGAGCGTCACGCCGTCGGCGACCGACGCCGAGGCCCGCAGCACCACCACGTCGCCGTCCTCGAGGAACGTGCGCGTCGCCCCGGACACGGCCAGGGGCTCGGTCGCCGCCGCGGGTCAGCTCGATCAGGCTGCCCTCGCTGCCGCGCTCGGCGCCGGACACCGTGCCCGACGCCAGCAGGTCGCCGGTGCGGAGGTGCGCGCCGTTGACGGTGAGGTGCGCGATCTGCTGCGGCACCCGCCAGTACAGCCCGGCGAACGTCGTGCGGCTGACGGTCTCGGCCGCGGCCGCGCCCGCCGGGTGCAGCGTCGACGGCGAGCCGGAGGTCGAACGCCCAGTCCTCGTCCATGCGCAGGTACGGGAGCGGCTGCGGGTCTTGCGGCGGGCCCGCGGTCCGGCACCCGCGCAGCGCGGCGAGCGGCGTCACCCAGGCCGACATCGTCGTGGCGAACGACTTGCCGAGGAACGGGCCGAGCGGCTGGTACTCCCACGCCTGGATGTCGCGGGCCGACCAGTCGTCGACCAGCACGAGGCCGAACACGTGGGCCATCGCCTCGCCCACCGGCACGGCCCGCCCCGGCGGCGACGGCACCCCGATGACCGTGCCCACCTCGAGCTCGATGTCGAGCCGCTCGCTCGGCCCGAACACGACGTCGTCGCCCACCCGGCGCTGCCCGGCGGGCCGCGGCACCGGCGTGCCCGAGACCACCACCGTGCCCGCCCGGCCGTGGTAGGCGACGGGCAGGTGCCGCCAGTTGGGCAGCAGCGGATCGCCGTCGGGGCGGAAGAGCCGGCCGAGGTTCGTGGCGTGCTCGATCGAGCTGTAGAAGTCGACGTAGTCGGCGACCTCGACGGGCAGGTGGAGCGTGCAGCCGGCCACGGGCAGCGAGCGCGGGCTCGACCGCCGGCCGCCGGGCCGTGTCGCAGACCAGGTCGACGAGCCGGGCCCGCAGGTCCTCCCACCGCGCCGGCCCGAGCGCCATCAGGTCGTTGAGCGCCGGCCGGGCCGCAGTGCCCTCCAGCAGGCCGCCCAGGCCGGCCACGCCGTCGTCGGCCAGCCGGGCGAGGTCGAGCACGTGATCGCCGATCCGCACGCCGACCCGCGGTGGTCCGCCCGCGGTCGACACGACGCCGTACGGCAGGTGCTCGGCGGGGAACCCCGAGCCGTCGGCACCGGCCACCCACGACCGGAGCGCGGTCACCGCGGGCCCCGCACCTCGCGTCCGCTCACAACAGGCCCCGCACGGCCAGCTCGCCGAGGGGCTCGTCGATCGAGCACGTCCCGATCGAGGTGAGCAGCTCGCGGGCACCGGCCACGCGGCCCGGGAGGTCGCTCGCGTCGGCCTCCTCGGCGGCCAGGACCGCGGCCACCTCGCCGACCGACGCACGGGACCGGGCCACGGCCGCCGCGGCCAGCAGGTTGACGAAGCCGTGGCGCGGCGGCTCACGCCGCCCGGCGCGGAACGCGTGGTGCAGGCCGGCGGTCGCCTTGAGCTGCAGGCCTCGCTCGACGCAGCCGACGAGCACCTCGGCGAGCCACTCGACGGTCGGGATCGCATCGTCGGTCAGGCCGCCGCACCGCACCTTGGCACGGGCGCTCGCCCGCACCACCTCGTCGAGGGCCGGGCCGATGGCGCCACGGTGGGGCAGCTCGAGGTAGCGGACGATCCGACCGGGTGGCACGGGCATGCCTGCGCCGATGGGGGCCTCGGCCTGCACCACCCCGCGCACGGCCATCGGCCGCCGCCAGTCGAGCTGCCCGGCGTAGCCGATGATCCCGAGCGCCGTCGGGCGGACCGCGCCGGAGGCGACGCACGCGTCGAGCTCGTCGAGGCGCGTCGCCGGGCACAGGAACGGGCCGACGACCTCGCGATGCGGACCGGCGAGCGCGCGCTGGTGCGCGGCCAGGGCCTCGGCCATGGGGAGCTTGGCGGGCGGGAACAGTCCTGCATCGTCGAACAAATGCGGGAGGACCGCCCTGAGGGCTGTGGGCAAACGGGCACCTCCGGGGAGCGGAGGTTAGTGTCCGGGTATCGGGAGACGTCGGCAATGTGTGCCGTTGTTCACCGAACTGACACAGAGAGTACCGGCGACACGCCCGGTCGTGTGGCGAGAATCCCGCCCCGAGGCGTGCCGACGTTCGGAGCCGCACGATGGCCGAACAGTCGAAGACCGTCGACACCGCCCTGAGCCTCCTCCGCCTCGTCGCCGACCGCCAGGGGGACACGACCGCGTCGCTCGCCCGCGGCCTCGGGCAGTCGCGCTCCGCTGTCGGGCGCATGCTGGTCACCCTCGAGTCGCACGGGCTGACCCGCCGCACCCCGCACGGGTGGGTGGCCGGGCTGGGCCTGCTGGCCCTGGCCGCCGGGGTCGAGCCCGAGCTCCGGGTGCTGGCCCGGGCCGAGCTCGAAGGCCTCGCCGGGCACTTCGGCGAGACCGCGGTGCTCAGCGTCCGCGACGGCGACGACGCCGTGGCCGTCGACCAGGTGATCGGGCGGGCCGGCGTCCTGCAGGTCAACTACCGCACGGGGACCCGCCACCCCCTCACGTTGGCGGCCAGCGGCCGCGCCCTGCTCGATCCCGGCGCGGGGGCCACCGTGTCCGAAGGTGAGCTCGAGCCCGGGGTCCGCGGCGTGGCCGCGCCCGTGCTGGGGCCCGACGGCGAGCCGATCGCCAGCCTGGCCGTGGTCGCCCCGGCCCACCGCTTCCCGCCCGACCCCGACGTGGCGTCGGCGGTGCGGGCCGCGGCCGGGCGGATCGCCGCCGGCCTGGCCGGCGATCGAGCCACCAGTCCCGCCACGACGAGAGGAGGACGCCGTGCCGTACTACCGCCGCGTCGGTGAGGTGCCGCCCAAGCGGCACACCCAGTTCCGTGCCCCCGACGGGCACCTGTACGCCGAGGAGCTCATGGGGACCGAGGGCTTCTCGGCGTCGTCGGCGCTGCTCTACCACCGCCGGCCGCCCACCGCACTGCTCGGCGCCGACCCGATCGCCGCGCCCGACGACGACCTGCAGGCCAACGAGCCGCTGCTGCCTCGCCACCTGCGCACCGCCGAGCTGGAGGCCGGCGGCGACCTGGTCACCGGTCGCCGCGTCCTGCTGGCCAACGACGACGTGCGCCTGGCGGTCGCGCACCCCACGACGCCCAGTGGCCTCTACCGGAACGCGACCGGCGACGAGATCGTCTACCTGCGCACCGGCACGGCCCGGCTGGAGTCGTCGTTCGGGACCCTCGACTGCCGCGCCGGCGACTACGTCGTCGTGCCCACCGGGACGACCCACCGCTGGGTCCCGACCGGCGCGGCCGGCGACGAGCCGGTGGCCGCGCTCGTGGTCGAGGCGCGCGGCCACGTCGGCCCGCCGGAGCGCTACCTGTCCGCCACGGGGCAGTTCCTCGAGCACAGCCCGTACTGCGAGCGCGACCTCCACGGACCCGAACAGCTCCACCTCGTCGACGACGACCCCGGAGCGGACGGCGTCGAGGTGCTCGTGCGCCAGCGGTCGGGCCTCACCCGGTACCGGTACGCGCACCACCCGTTCGACGTCGTCGGGTGGGACGGGTGCCTCTACCCGTACCGCCTGTCGATCCACGACTTCGAGCCGATCACCGGGCGCGTCCACCAGCCCCCGCCGGTCCACCAGACCTTCGCCGGGCCCCGCTTCGTCGTGTGCAGCTTCGTGCCGCGCAAGCTCGACTACCACCCCGACGCCGTGCCCACGCCGTACAACCACGCCAACGTCGACAGCGACGAGGTGCTGTTCTACTGCGCCGGCGACTTCACCAGCCGCAAGGGCGCCGGCATCGGGGCCGGGTCGATCAGCCTGCACCCCGGAGGGTTCACCCACGGGCCGCAGCCGGGCAGCGTCGAGGCGTCGCTCGGCGCCGAGTCCACCGACGAGCTGGCGGTGATGGTCGACACGTTCGCTCCGCTGGCCCTCGGGGGCGCGGCCCGGGCGTGCGAGGACCCGGACGTACGCCTGGACCTGGGCTGCCAGCGGCTGAGCGCAGCGCCCGAACGGGCGTCGCTCGTCGCTGGTCGGTTGTCGGGTGACGCCGACGGGTGAACGCCCGACGGGCGAACGCCGGAATGCCGGAACGCCGGCCGGACGGAGCCGGCGTCAGCCCGGGTCGGCGGCGCTCACGACGTCGGCCGCCAGTGAGCGGTCGACGAGGAGGTCCTCGCCGATCACGCGCTCGTAGCCGACGCCGCCGAGCGCGGTCAGCGTGTCCTGCACCCGGGTGGTCGTGCCCGACGCGGACCTCCCAGTCGAACAGCGGCGCCGGGCCCGTCGGCCACCACCTCTTCGTCCACGTCCAGCGCCTGGGACACGGCCTCCAGCGCATCCTCTTCGTACCCGTCGGGCATGTGCGTGTTGATCGTGCGGATCACGGCCCGGACGTACGCCAGCCCGACGGCCCGCTCGGGCCCGAGCAACCGGGGGCCGAAGACGGTCCCGTCGATCGACTCGCTGCCGGGCGTGGTGGCCACCAGCATCAGCGCGTCGTCGGCCGCGGCCTCGACGGCGTCGGGCTCGGCCAGCCAGGCGCCCCCGGAGGCGGCGGCGTGCAACGTCTCGGCCGCCTGGTGCGACGTCGCCGGAACGATGTCGATCGAGTTGGCGCCCAGCGCGTGTTGGGACAGCAGCGTGTCGATGGGCAGCGTGGCCGCCGCCGTCAGCCCGCCGGGGACCAGGACGGTCTGGCCCTCGACGTTGTCCCACTCACCTGCCTCGTTGATCAGCCCCCGGCGGATCCAGAAGCCGGCCTGGGCGGTGTCGAGGTCGCTCGGCCGGCGAGCGACCTGACCGCCGAGCACGATCCGCGCCCCGAACCCGCCGTCGACCGCGTCGAAGAACGGGCCGTCCATGCCACCGACGACCACGTCGACCTCGCCGCGCTGGAGGCGCGCGTAGGCCTCGCCGCCGGGTAGGTCGATGATCTCGACGGCGAGGTTCTCGGCCGTGAACTCGTCGAGGGCGTCGGCGACCAGGACCGGGGACACCGTCTCGGTGCGCTCGGTGATCGCCACCCGCACGGTCGCGGCCCGGGCCAGCGGCTGTGCCGCGGGCGCACCCGCCTCGCACCGCGCCAGGGTCCGGTCGACCGCCAGGTCCTCGGGGTCGGTGGTGGCCGCCTCGCCGCAGCCCTCACCGGGATCGTCGGGCACCTGTGGGCTGGGTGAGTCGGGTGCGGTGTCGGCCGACCCGCTGCCGTCGCCGCCCCGGACGTAGGCCACGCCGACGAGCACCAGCCCGAGGACGAGGGCCAACGCCCAGAGGATGGTTCGGCGGGTCGAGGAACGCACGGAGACTCCCCCAGTCGTGCGGCGGGGGCCACGGTGGCCCCAGGTCGGAGACCTTACGCGGGCACGCTGTCGAGCGACGTGGTCACGAAGCCGGCGACCCCGGCCTCGAGACGGTCACGCCGCAGGAGGGTGGCGCTGACGACGGTGGCCCCCCGCTCGTCGAGCACCCGGACGAAGCGCTCGAGGGCCTTGCCGGCGTTGATGGCATAGGTCATGAAGGCTGCGACGCGCTTGCCGTCGATGACCGGCATGGCCTTGATGCGCCCCGCCCGGCCCGGGCGCTGTCCGAAGAGCACGAGCCCGTCGACCCACGTGCCGATGAACACGATGTCGGCCTCGGCCAGGTCCTTGAGCCCGATGTCGGTGATCGCGTAGACGGACACCTCGACGCCCTGCGCCGCCACCTCGTCCGCGACGAGCCTGGCCGCTCTCGCCGTGTTGCCCGTGAGGCTCTCGTAGATGACCACCGCACGCATGGGGGTGATTCTGGCAGAGGCGGCGCGGACGGCGGGAACCGGCCGGCACCATCGCCGCTGGGGTTGACCGACCTCTGTACGATCGGCGGCGAAGCAGCCAATTGTCTCCCCTGGGGATCTCGATGCCGTTCCCCACCGCAGCCTTCGCGGTCTTCTTCGTCGCCGCCTTCACGCTGAACTGGCTGCTGCGTCCCCACGACCTGCTGTGGCGGGCGACGATGGTGGCGGTCAGCCTCTACTTCTGCGCCTGGGTCGACGTCCGCTTCGCGCTGCTGATCGTGGCGTCGGCGGTGGTGAACGGGCTGCTGGCGACCGCGGCGGCCCGGGCCCTCGACTTCGGCGATCCGACGCCCGCCAGCCGCCGGTGGGTGGCCGCGGCCGTGGCGGTCGACGTCGCCGTCCTCGGGCTGTTCGCCTACAACGGGTTCTTCCTCGAGTCGGTCACCGACGTGTTCGACGCCCTCGGCCTGTCGGCCACCGCCCCGACCCTGGGCCTGCTGGTCCCGGTGGGACTGTCGATCGTCACCCTGCAGGCCATCAGCTACGTCGTCGACGTCGGGCGGGGTGACGTCGAGCCGGTCGCGTGGGGCGACCTGCTGCTGTACCTCAGCTTCTTCCCGCACCTCGTCGCCGGCCCACCCGTGCGGGTCGACGAGCTCGTGCCGCAGTTCCACGAGCGGCCCGACCCCCGGCGGGTGCCCGCCACCGAGGCGTTCGTGCTGGTCGGCGTCGGCCTGTTCAAGGCCGTCGTCGATCGCCGGCTACCTGGGGTCCGAGCTGGTCGACCCCGCCTTCGCCGACCCCGGCGCCGCCAGCGGGTGGGCTCTCGCCGCCGCCCTGTACGCCTTCGCGGTGCAGATCTACGCCGGGTTCTCGGGGCTGACCGACATCGCCGTGGGCTGCGCGCTGCTGCTCGGGATCGAGTACCCGCGCCCGTTCGACGCGCCCTACTCCGCCCTGTCGGTGCGCGAGTTCTGGGACCGGTGGAACACGCCGGTGTCCCACTGGCTCCGCGACTACGTCTACGTCCCGCTCGGCGGCAACCGGCGCGGCGGGAGGACGACGTACCGGAACCTCGTCCTCACCATGGTCACCGGGGCCCTCTGGTACGGCGCCGGCTGGCCGTTCGTGGTCTGGGGCGCCCTGCACGGGGCCTACCTCGTCGGGCGAGCGGGCCGTGTCGGCCCGGGCCCGGGGCGGCGACGGCCGCGACGCGGCCGAGGTCGCCCCGGCGACGCGGGTGGGCGCCGTGCTGCGATGGGCGCTCACGTTCAACCTCGTCGTCGTCGCCTGGGTCTTCTACCGCGCCGACTCGGTGGGCAGCGCCCTCGAGGTGCTGGGCCGGATCGTGACCGTGGCCCCTGGCGACGTCGCCCTCGTCCCCGCCCTCGCCGTCGTCGTGGTGGTGGCGGCGATCGCGGTCCAGTTCGTGCCCCCCGATCTCACCCTCGGGCTGCGGGCCCGCTTCACCACGCTGGCGCCCGTCGCGCAGGTGGCGGTCCTGGCGCTGGTCCTGACGCTCGTGTCCGCCATGGGCCCCGACGGCACGCTCCCCTACGCCTACCTCCCGTTCTGATGGACACGACGATCGCGCCCACCCGATGACGCCTCCCACCGGGACCGGCCCGCCCCGCGCTCCCGTCCCTCCCGGCTGGCCCGGTGACGACCCGACCGAGTCCGAGGACCTGGCCGTGCTGGGCAGCCGGCGGCGGGCTCGGCACGCACGCAGCCGGGCGCGCACCGCCCGCGACCAGTCGCCCGACCGACCGGGCGACGCCGAGGACGACGCCGGCCGGACCGGCGGCGCGGTGGCGGCCGCCGCGGGGCCGGCCGCGACGTCGACGGCGACCCCGAAGCCGATGACCACGCCCGACTCGAGGCCCAGATCAGGACGGACGTCCAGCCGGGCGGCGATGCCGCGGACGGCGGTGACGACCTGGTCGTGGGGCGGCAACCGGCGGGGCGGGTCCTGGTCCTCATCGTGGCGTCGCTCGTGCTGGCGATGCTCGTGAACGCCGACGCGCTCGTGGCCCGGGCCGAGCGCCAGGCCCCCGGCCGGGCCCGCGACCGCGCCCTCGCCGTGTGGCACCCCGTGCAGGACGTGAGCCACGCGCTCCAGCTCCACCGCATCCGCCAGGTCGCCGATCGGGTCGTGGGCGACGACGATGCCGACGACGACGCCCAGGATCCCGCCCCGACCACCCGCGACAGCCGGCGTGGGCCCGCCTCCGACGGCGCCCGCGAGACCACCGCCTCGACCGCGCCCGACGAGGCGGGAGCCGAGGCGGCACCCGCGGCCGTCGAGCTGCGGGCGCCCACGGCCGACGATCCCCTGCGGCTGTGGGTCGGGGGCGATTCGATGGCCCAGGTGTTCGGGCCCGCCCTGGCCGACGCCGCGGGGTCCACCGGGCTGGTCGCCCCGTCCGTCCACTACGAGATGGCCTCCGGCCTGACCCGTCCCGACTACTTCGACTGGCCCGGCGCCCTGCAGGCCGACCTCGCGGCCGACGACCCCGAGGTGCTCGTCGTGGTCTTCGGCGTCAACGACGCCCAGGGCATCGTCCTCGACGACGGGACGCCGATCCCCGAGGTGGCCGACCCGCGCTGGTCCGAGGAGTACCGGCGGCGGGTCGGCCGAGGTGATGGACGACCTCCGGGCCGACGACCGCCTCGTGCTGTGGGTCCTGCTCCCGCCGATGCGGGACCCCGACTACGCCGCCCGCATGGCGGTCGTGACCCAGGCCGTCGAGGCCGAGGCCGCCTCCCGGCCGTGGATCGTCACCGTGGACGCCGGCGCCAGCCTGGCCGACGCCTCGGGGGCGTTCGCGGACACCCTCCCCGACCCGGCGGGCGACCCCCGTCGACGTCCGCCTCGACGACGGCATCCACCTCACCGAGGACGGAGCCGACCGCCTGGCGGCGCAGGTGATGGAGGTGCTCGGCTCGCACGTCGACCTGACCGGGCCCCGGCTGACCGCGGCCCCGGGCTGACCGCGGATCGCCCCGGCCACCAGCCCGACGCGGGCCGAGCGGATCCGCGAGGCTGACCGCATGGACACCGACCTCGGCCCCACCGACGACCTCGCCGAGGTCGAGCGGCGCCTGGCCATGCCCCTCGTCGACGCCATGACGACGCAGCGCGCCGTGCGCCGGGTGCGGCCCGACCCGGTCGACGTGCGCATCGTCCGCCGGTGCATCGAGCTCGCCCTCGAGGCGCCGACCGGGTCGAACGGCCAGAACTGGGAGTTCGTGGTCGTGACCGAGCGGGCCACCAAGGAGCGGTTCCAGGTGCAGTACCGCCGGGCCTGGTCGCTCTACGGCCGAGCCGGCGAACGGGTGCGGGGCGACGACCCGCAGACCGCCAAGATCCTGCGCTCGGTGCAGTGGCAGGTCGATCACCTGCCCGACGTCCCGGTGCTCGTCGTCGCCTGCCTGCGTGGCGGCGGGAAGGTCCCGTACGTGCCGATGCCGGCCCTGGCCAACAGCTCGCACTACGGGTCGATCTACCCGAGCGTGCAGAACCTGCTGCTGGCGGCGCGGGCGGTCGGGCTCGGCGCCTCGCTCATCACGCTGCCCCTGTGGTCGACGACCGTCGCCCGGCGCATCCTCGGCCTGCCGCTCAGCGTCGAACCGTGCTGCATCGTGCCGCTCGGCTGGCCGACGGGCCGGTACGGGCCGAAGCCCCGCCGGCCCGTCGACGAGGTCGTCCACCTCGAGCGTTACGGGACGGCCGCCGCGGCCGAGTAGACCGGGGTCGATGGCGACGACAGAGCATCCCGTCTCCGAGATCTTCGACCCGGCGGCCTGGGAGGCCGTCGACGGCTTCGAGCTCACCGACGTCACCTACCACCGCGCCGTCGACGTCGGCGCCGTGCGCGTCGCCTTCGACCGCCCCGAGGTGCGCAACGCCTTCCGCCCGCACACCGTCGACGAGCTGTACCGGGTGCTCGACCACGCCCGCCAGCAGCCCGACATCGGCTGCGTGCTGCTGACCGGCAACGGCCCGTCGCCGAAGGACGGGGGCTGGGCGTTCTGCTCGGGGGGCGACCAGCGCATCCGCGGCCGCGACGGCTACCGGTACGCCAAGGGCGACTCGGTCGAGACCGTCGACCCCGCCCGCACCGGCCGGCTCCACATCCTCGAGGTGCAGCGGCTGATCCGCACGATGCCGAAGGTGGTCGTGTGCCTGGTGCCCGGGTGGGCCGCGGGCGGCGGCCACAGCCTGCACGTGGTCTGCGACCTCACCCTGGCCAGCCGTGAGCACGCCCGGTTCCGCCAGACCGACGCCGACGTGGCCAGCTTCGACGGCGGGTTCGGGTCGGCCTACCTGGCCCGGCAGGTGGGCCAGAAGTTCGCCCGCGAGATCTTCTTCCTCGGCGACACCTACTCGGCCGACGACGCCCACCGCATGGGCATGGTCAACGCGGTCGTCGACCACGCCGACCTCGAGCGGGTGGGGCTCGACTGGGCCCGGCGCATCATGGGCAAGAGCCCCACGGCGCAGCGGATGCTCAAGTTCGCGTTCAACCTCATCGACGACGGGCTGATGGGCCAGCAGGTGTTCGCCGGCGAGGCCACCCGCCTCGCCTACGGCACCACCGAGGCGGAGGAGGGGCGCGACGCGTTCCTCGAGCGCCGCGACCCCGACTGGTCGCCGTACCCCTGGCACTACTGAGGCGGCGGCGTCAGATCGACGGACCGTCGCCGCTCTCGTCGAAGGCGAGGGCGCCGGCCATCGTCTCGCCGGTACCGCACCCGGTCTCGGTCGGTGCGCTCGTGTCGAGGCCCCGCACCGTGATGGCCGGGTTGGCGCCCGAGAACACGCCCCAGTCGCTCTCGCACCCCGGCGTGATCCACACGTGGCTCATCCACCCCGCGGTGCCGTCGGACTTGCTTCCGCCGATGGCCCCGCAGTCCTCCTCGCTCGTGCTCGAGCCCGCGGCCACCACCCCCTCGCGGAAGCACAGGCCGACGTGGCGGTGGTAGTGGTCGTTGTCGCCGGTGAAGCCCTCGGTCGGCTCCTCGTCGCCGTCCTTCATGATGTAGTAGCTGAGCCCGACGATGCCGGCGGTCGGGCCGTCGCCGTCGTACAGCAGCATCTCGGGCTTCTCGAGCTCGAAGTCACCGTCGACGTAGCTGTAGTTCATGTAGTGGGCGGCGATGCCCGGGTAGTAGGTCGTGACCTTGCGGTACCCGGCGGCCTCGGCCTCGGCGATCGTCGGGTACGTCGCCGCCACCTCCTTGGCCCGGGTCAGCTCGTCGGCGAGCGCATCGCACTCGTCGGGGTCGGTGAGCGGGTTCCAGGGATCGGGCTCGAGCGTGTGGGTGATGCCACCGGACAGGATGCCGTCGCGCAGGAGCGGCCGGTCCTCGACGAAGGCGGCGACCACGCCGGGCGGGATGCCGTCGGCCGGGTCGACGAACACGTCCGCCCACTCGGCGATGGTGAAGTCGACCTGGGTGCCGTCGTCGTGGGCGTGCGGCAGACCGGGCACGCTGACCTCGTTGTAGGCCGCGGTGTTGAAGCCGAGGTCGCAGCGGTCCTCGGGATCCACCTCGGCGGTGGCCGCCCCGGCGCCGTGGTCGTGCCCGGCCGCGCCGGCCGACTCGCCCTCGACCCCGTGGTCGTGGCCTCCGTCCCCGCCGTGGTCGTGCTCACCCGCGATCGAGGGCGTGACGGACACGGACACCAGCACCGCCAGCGCCACGGCCGCCGCCCCTGCGATCGCGGGGTGGGGGCGGAACGACGGGCGCCTGGCCAGCGCCGGCCGCAGGGCGGCGACCGCGGCCACGACGACCACGATCTCGAGCACCGTGGCCAGCGTGTCCGGGAACCCGACCGACTCGGGATCCTCGCCCGGCAGCCCCGCGGTGCGGGTGAGGACCCACACCGCGGCGACGGCCGCGTTGACCGCGCCCGCCGCCAACCAGGGCCACCGATCGGTGCGCCACCGTGCCAGCGCGAAGGCCAACCCGAGCTGCAGCCAGCCCGTGACCAGGAAGAACGTGCCGTGGGTGGCGTCCTCCTCGAGGTGGGTCGGTGCGTAGGCGAAGTGGATCACCGCGGCGCCGGCGCAGGCGGCGACGGCCAGCCAGCGCAGGGCGTCGCCGACCGTGGCGCGGGGCGGGACGGCGGCGCGGGCGGGACGGCGGACGCCGCGGCGGCGTCGGCCGCCTCGTCCGCTGCCGGACCTGCGGTCGCGTCCGGCGACCCGGACGTTGGCTGCTCGGCCATCTGGTTCCCCCTCGATCCAGCCAGCTCGATCGTCGTACGAACGACGGCGGACACATGATGACACGGCCCGGCAGTTTCTTGCACCCCTCGTGCATGATCGTCGCGGGATCGCGCGGGTCTTACTTGACCGCGCAAGCATCGTTCGTAGTATCCCCGTCATGGACGAGCTGAAGGACGACCGCCTCACGCTGGTCGGGCTGCTGTTCGAGAGCTCGTCGGCGCTGCGCACGCAGCTCGACCACCGGCTGACCGAGGACGTCGACCTGCCGCTCCAGTGGTTCGAGCTCCTGATCCGGCTGGCTCGCTCGCCGGGCCGCCACCTCCGCATGAGCGACCTCGCGGCCCAGACGGGGCTGACGCCGAGCGGCCTCACCCGGGCGATCGACCGCCTCACGGCCGCAGCTCTCGTCGAGCGGGTGCCCTGCCCCGACGACGGTCGCGGGGCCTTCGCCGCGCTCACCCCCGAGGGCTACCAGCGCATCACCCACGCGGTGACCCCGCACCTCGGCCACGTCGAGGAGGTGTTCACCAGCGCGCTCGCCGCCGACGAGCGGGTGCTGCTGCTCGCCCTGCTCCACAAGGTCCGCGACCACGTGAACCCGGCGGCCGCCGCCGCGGTCCCGGCTTCGCCCGTCGTCTGACCCCCGTCAGGCGCCGTCCGACGGCTCGGTCACCGGAGGGAAGCGGCGGACCTCGACCAGCTCGAGCCCCAGCGACTCGATGCGACGCAGGAGCCCGTGGAGCGCGGCCTGGTCCTCGATGGGACCGCTCAGGACCGTCTCGACCGGCTCGACGTTGGCCGCGAGCGCGAGCTCTTCGAACTCCGTCGCCAGGGTGCGGCTCAACCGGCCACGCACACGGACCTCGTACAGGAAGCTCATCTCACCTGTGCGCCTCGCCTCTCGGTGGATCGGTGTTCGCAGTGTCGTCGCCCTGTGGTCCCGCGGTCGTCACCCGCCGCGGGTGAAGGGCCCCGCCGTGCGCCCGGCCGGCCCGACGGCCCGGCCGGTACGGTGCCGGCCCGATGGCCCTCACCGCCGCACGCTTCGCGATGCGCGCCGTGAGCGATCGGCCCCCCGGACCGACTAACACACTGTGCTGATGGCTCGCTCGCTCACCCTCTCCGCCGCCTTCCCGCCGGGAAAGGACACCCCCGATCACGTCGCCCTGGCCGAGGAGCTCGGCTACGGCCGGGCCTGGCTCTACGACTCGCCCGCCCTCTACCACGACGTGTGGATGAGCCTGGCCCGCTGCGCCGAGCGCACCAGCACGATCGGGCTCGGCCCGGCGGTCATCGTGCCGAGCCTCCGCCACCCGATGGTCACCGCGGCCGCCATCGCCACGCTCGCCGACCTCGCGCCCGGACGCGTGGCGGTCACGCTCGGCGCCGGGTTCACCGGCCGCCACGTGCTCGGCCAGCGGGCCATGCGCTGGGACGACGTGCGCGCCTACGTGATCGCGCTGCGCGCCCTGCTGCGCGGCGACGAGACGACGTGGGAGGGGCGGCCCGTCCGGATGATCCACCCCGACGGGTTCGGAGCGCCGCGGCCGATCGACGTGCCGATCCTGCTCGGCGCCGACGGCCCGCGTGGCACCGCGGTCGCCCGCGAGCTGGCCGACGGCATGTTCTCGGCCGGCCTGCCCAACCCCGCCGCAGCCGGGGGATGGCACGCGCTCCTGACCTTCGGCACGGTGCTCGACGAGGGCGAGGCCGCCGACGCGCCCCGGGTCATCGAGGCGGCCGGCCCGGCGATGGCGGTCGCCCTGCACGGGCTGTACGAGCGGGGCGGCGCCGCCGCGGTCGACAACCTCCCCGGCGGGCCCGAGTGGCGGGCCGCGCTCGAGGCGCTCCCCCACGACCGACGGCACCTCGCCACCCACGAGGGCCACCTCGTCGAGCTGAGCGCACCGCGACCGCACCGCGCTGGACGCCGGCGCGGCGGCCATGATCCCGGCCTTCACCCTCACCGGCGCCGCCGCCGACGTCGGAGGCCGCGTCGCGGCGCTGGCCGAGGCCGGCGTGACCGAGGTCGCGTTCCAGCCCGGCGGCACCGACATCGAACGCGAGCTGCGGTCGTTCGCCGACGCCGTGGCACCGAGGCCGAGCCGCTAGGCGAGGCCGTGGCCCAAGCGGCCCGGCGCCGAAGGCGCCATGAGCGGGAAACAGCCTCGTTGCGCTGGCGGCGGAGCCGCCGAAGCCCTGCAAACGTGACCTTCCGCTGAACCTCTCATGCGAGACTGCCGTGAGCATGGAACTCACCGTCGTCGACCACCCCCTCGCCGCCCGGTCGCTGACCCGCCTGCGCGACGAGACCACCGACCGCGCCGCCTTCCGCCTCGCCATGGACGAGCTGGCCGGCATGCTCGTCTACGAGGCGTGCCGCACGTTGCCGACCGAGCGGGTGGACGTCACCTCCCCCATGGGCCCGGCAGAGGGCGTGCGCATCTCCCGGCCGCCGCTCGTCGTGCCCGTGCTGCGCGCCGGGCTCGGCCTCCACGGCGCGGTGATCCGCCTGCTGCCCGACACCGACACCGCGTTCATCGGCGTGTCCCGCAACGAGGAGACGCTCGTCCCCGAGCCCTACATGAACTCGGTGCCCGCCGACCTCGCGGGGCGGCCGGTGCTGGTGCTCGACCCGATGCTGGCCACCGGCGGCTCGCTGGCCCACGCCTGCCAGATCCTCCACGACCGGGGGGCCGGCCCCCTGACCGGCGTGTGCGTGCTCGCCGCCCCCGAGGGCCTCGCCCACATCGAGCAGTCGGGCCTGGTCGAGCGGGTGGTCACCGCGGCCGTCGACGAGCGGCTCGACGAACGGGCGTTCATCGTCCCGGGCCTCGGCGACGCGGGCGACCGCCTGTTCGGCACCGCCTGACGACTTTTCCACAGCAGTTTCGGGGGTCCTGACCCCCGAAACTGCTGTGGAAATCGTCTCGTGGTCAGGTGACGAGGGCGACCGCGTCGTCGAGGAGCGCGTCCACGGTGGCGCGGCCTCGGGCGCGGGCGGCGGCGAGGTCGACGCCCTCGCCCACCGGCACGACCGCCTCCGCGTAGCACTTGAGCTTCGGTTCGGTGCCCGACGGGCGCACGATCAGCCGGACGCCCTCGCCCCGCAGCACGATGCCCTCGGTCGGGGGCAGCCGCTCACCGAGTCGCAGGTCCTCGACCTCGTCGACCGCCGTCCCGGCCACCGAGGCGGGCGGGGACGCGGCCAGAGCGTCGACAGCCGCCGCCATGCGGGCCAGGCCGTCGACGCCCTCGACCCGCACCGACCGCTGCCCGGTGGCGTGCACGCCCAGCTCGCGAGCGAGGTCGTCGAGGCGGTCGCGCACGGTGCGGCCCGGCGCGGCGCTCCGCGGCCGCCAGCTCGGCGAAGGCGAGGGCGGCCGTGATGCCGTCCTTGTCGCGCACGAGGGTGCCGACGCACGAGCCGAGCGCCTCCTCGTAGCCGTACACGAAGCGCAGGTCGGGCCGGTCGAGCGCGGCCCGGGCGAGCCACTTGAACCCGGTCAGCGTCTCGGCGTAGGCGACGCCCCGGGCGGCCGCCAGGCGGCCGAGCATCGACGACGACACGACCGAGGTCGCCACCAGCCGGTCGGCGCCCGCGGCCGTGGGCCAGCAGCCAGTCGGCCAGCACCACGCCGATCTCGTCGCCGGAGAGCGGTCCCCACCCGTCGGACGCCGCTCGGCCGGACGCTCCGGGCAGGGCGACGGCGAGCCGGTCGGCGTCGGGATCGTTGGCGATCACGACGTCGGCCCCGGAACGGCCCGCGGCGGCGAGCGCCAGGTCGAGCGCTCCCGGCTCCTCGGGGTTGGGGAAGGCGACGGTCGGGAAGTCGGGGTCGGGCGCGCCCTGCTCGGCCACGACCACGGGCGGGGCGAAGCCCGGCGCCGGTGAGCACCTCGACGAGCACGTCGCGGCCGACGCCGTGCAGCGGCGTGTAGACGATCCCCAGCTCGCGTGCCGTCGGGCTCGACGGCCTGGGCCAGCGCCCCGGCGACGTAGGCGTCGACGAGCGCGTCGCCCGGCGGCCGCCATGCGCGGGTCGTCGTCGGCCGCCCTCGGCACGGTGGCGAGCGGGCCCACCGCGTCGATCTGCGCGGAGATCTCGGCGTCGGACGGCGGCACGATCTGGGCGCCGTCGCCGAGGTACACCTTGTACCCGTTGTCGCGTGGCGGGTTGTGGCTGGCCGTGACCTGCACGCCGGCGCAGCACCCGAGGTGGGTGACCCCGAACGCCACCACCGGGGTGGGCAGCGGCCGGTCGCCGAGGTGGACCGGGAACCCGGCGGCGGCCAGCACCGCCGCCGCGTCGCGGGCGAAGCGATCGGACCGGTGGCGGGCGTCGTAGCCCACGATCACCGGCTCGCCCGCGTGCCCGGTGGCGACCAGGTGGGCCGCGAGCCCGGCGGTGGCCCGGATCACCACGGCGCGGTTCATGCGGTTCGGCCCGGCCGCCATCTCGCCCCGCAGCCCGGCGGTGCCGAACTGCAGGCGGGCGCCGAAGCGCTCGGCCAGGGCGTCGAGGTCGGGGCCGCCGCCGGCGCTCGCCAGCAGGCTGTCGACCTCGGCCCGGGTCTCGGGGTCGGGGTCCTCGTCGCGCCAGGCGCGCGCCGCGGCGACGAGGTCGGCGGCGGTCCACCGTCACATCCGGCCGACGACGTCGGCCAGCAGGGCGCCCATGCGCTCGGCGGCCACCCGGCCGGCCTCGAGCACCTCGTCGTGGTTCAGCGGCTCGCCCGACAGGCCGGCGGCCAGGTTGGTGACCAGCGACAGGGCCAGCACCTCGAGCCCGAGGTGGCGGGCGGCGATCGTCTCCCACACCGTCGACATGCCCACGAGGTCGGCGCCGAGCGAGCGCAGCATGCGGATCTCGGCCGGGGTCTCGAAGTGCGGCCCCGGCAGCCCCGCGTACACGCCCTCGACGAGCGTCGGATCGACCTCGCGGGCGAGGGCCCGGAGCCGGGGCGAGTAGGCGTCGGTCAGGTCGACGAAGCGGATGGGCACCCCCTCGGCCGGCATCGGGCCGGCCACGGGCGACCCACCGGTCAGGTTGATGTGGTCGGCGATGAGGACCGGCTGGCCGACCGCCAGGCCCTCGGTGATGCCCCCGGCGGCGTTGGTCAGCACGACGGCGGTGCAGCCGGCGGCGTGGGCGGTCCGCACCGCGTGGGCGACGGCGCTCGGCTGGTGGCCCTCGTAGCCGTGGACCCGCCCGACGAAGGCGAGCACCCGACGGCCGCCGGGCGCCACGATCGACCGGATGCTGCCGGCGTGGCCGGGGACGGTCGACGGCGGGAACCCCGGCAGGTCGGTGCTGGCCACCTCGGCCACCACGTCGCCCATGAGGTCGACGGCCGGCTTCCACCCCGACCCCAGCACGACGGCCACGTCGTGGCCGGTCGACGCCCGTGGCCGTGGCCAGGGCCCGCGCCGGCCTCGGCGGCCAGCGCGAACGGATCGGTCGGCGGGCGCGGAGAGGTGGGCGGCGGAGCGGTCACCGCGCCGACGCTACCCGGGGGCCGCCGGGCGCGGCCGCGCCAGGCGCGGCGGACACGGCGCGACCGGTGCCCGACCTGCCGTTCTGTCATGTCTCGACCTCGCCCGGTGACAGATCGGTTACGACGATGTCACAGCTCTGACCGGCTGCGCGCCCATCCGCTCGATCGAGTGGGAATTCTGACTAGGGTGCGCGAGTGGCCCTCTCAGGTCATGCGTTCCACGACAGGAGAACGAACGGATGATGCAACGACGCAGGTACAAGGTCCTCGCCGCTCTGCTGGCGTTGACCGTCGTCGCCGCCGGGTGCGGTGGTGACGATGACGACGACGCCGCGAGTGACGACGGCAGCAGCGACACGACTGCGGCAGAGGTCGAGGGCCCGCCCGCGGTCACCCTCGACGAGGAGTGCGAGGCGGCCCAGGACGACGGCGTCGAGGCCCCCGAGGACTTCCGCGTCAACCTCGTCACCGACATCGGCCGCGTCGACGACGGCACCTTCAACCAGTTCGCCTTCGAGGCGATGGAAGCCGCCGGCGAGTGCTTCGGCTTCGAGACGAGCTACATCGAGACGGTGTCCGAGGCCGACTACGAGACCAACATCGCCACCTCGCTCGAGTCGACGCCCGACGTGCTGATCACCACCGGGTTCCTCCTCGCCGACGCCACCCTGGCGGCCGCCACGGCCAACCCCGACGTGAACTTCATCGGGATCGACCAGTTCCAGGAAGAGTTCCCCGAGAACTACATCGGCGTGCTGTTCCGCGAGGACCAGGGCGGCTACCTGGCCGGCGTGCTCGCCGCCTCGCTCAGCGAGAGCGGCGTGATCGGCGTCGTCGGCGGCCGCGAGGACGTCCCGCCGGTCGTGCGGTTCGTCAACGCCTACGAGACCGGGGCCCAGTCGGTGAACCCCGACATCCGGGTGCTGTCGGTCTACAACGAGTCGTTCACCGCCCCCGACAAGGGTGCCTCCGACGCCGCCCAGTTCATCGGCGAGGGCGCCGACGTCATCTTCGGTGCCGGCGGCCAGACCGGCTCGGGCGGCGTCGCCGCCGCCGCCGAGCAGGGCGTGTGGGCCATCGGCGTCGACCAGGACGAGTACTTCACGACCTTCAACGGTGGCGACGCCCCCGGGTCCGAGTTCCTCGCCACCTCGGCCGTGAAGCGGGTCGACCTCGCCGTGTTCCGCAACATCGTCGCTGCCCTCCAGGACAGCTTCGAGGGCGGCCTCTACACCCTCGAGGCCGCCAACGACGGCATCACGTACGCCCCCTTCCACGACGCCGAGCTGCCCGACGAGGCGACCGAGGCGTTCGAGGAGGCCCGCGCCGGGCCTGGCGGACGGCTCGATCGACACCGGGCGTCGACCCCGTGACCGGGCTGCCGAACTGACCCTGACGTGACGTGACGGTGCGGGCCTGCGACGAACCCTCGATGCGGGCCCGCACCGTCGTCCCCACCGCCCCATGACGAGCCCCGCCACCCACTCGCCGTCCGACGTCGTCCTCGCCGCCCACGGGATCACCAAGCGCTTCCCCGGTGTGCTCGCCAACGACGCGGTCGACCTCGAGCTGCGCCGCGGCGAGGTGCACTGCCTCCTCGGCGAGAACGGCGCCGGCAAGTCCACGCTGATGAACGTGATCTTCGGGCTCTACCAGCCCGACGCCGGCGAGCTGGCCGTCGAGGGTGAGCCCGTCCGGTTCCGCAGCTCGGCCGACGCCATCGCGCGCGGCATCGGCATGGTCCACCAGCACTTCCAGCTCGTCCAGGTGTTCTCGGTGGCCGAGAACGTCGTGCTGGGCGACGAGCTGCGCCGCGGTCCCCTGCTCGACCTCGACGCGGCACGCGAGCGCATCGCCACCCTCAGCGCCGACTGGGGCGTCCCGGTCGACCCCGACGCCAAGGTCGAGGACCTGTCGGTCGGCCAGCAGCAGCGCGTCGAGCTGCTCAAGGCGCTGTTCCGCGACGCGTCGATCCTCATCCTCGACGAGCCGACGGCCGTGCTCACGCCCGGCGAGGTCGACGAGTTCTTCGGCGTCGTCCGGAGCCTCACCGCCGAGGGCAAGTCGATCATCTTCATCACGCACAAGCTGCGCGAGGTGCTGGCGGTGGCCGATCGCATCACCGTGCTGCGGCAGGGCAAGGTGGTCGGGTCCGCCGATCCGGGCGAGGCCACGCCGGCCTCGTTGGCGTCGCTGATGGTGGGGCGCGAGGTCCTGCTGTCGATCGAGAAGGAGCCGGCGCAGCCGAAGGACGTGACGCTGCGGGTCCGCGACCTCGAGGTCGACGACGACCGCGGCATCCCTGCCGTCACGGCGCTGAGCTTCGATGTGCGCGCCGGCGAGATCTTCGGCGTGGCCGGGGTCGAGGGCAACGGCCAGCGCGAGCTGGTCGAGGCCATCACCGGCATGCGCCCCAAGCGCGGCGGCCGGGTCGAGCTCGACGGCATCGACCTCACGAACGCCAACCCCCGCCGGGTCGACGAGATGGGCGTCGGGCACGTGCCCGAGGACCGCAACAAGCACGGGGTCGTCGAGTCGTTCACGATCGCCGACAACCTGGTGCTCAACACCTACGCGGCACCGTCCGTTCGCCCGGCGCTTCATCCGCCAGACCCGCGAGGTCGACGAGCAGGCCACCGAGCTGGTCAAGCGCTACGACGTGCGCACGCCGAGCATCCACGCCCCGGTGGCGACCCTGTCGGGCGGCAACCAGCAGAAGGTGATCATCGCTCGCGAGCTGTCGGGCGACCCCCGGGTGCTCATCGTCGCCCAGCCGACGCGGGGCCTCGACGTCGGGTCGATCGAGTTCATCCACCATCGCATCGTCGAGATGCGCGACGCGGGGGCCGCGGTGCTGCTCGTGTCGGCCGAGCTCGACGAGATCTTCTCCCTCTCCGACCGCATCGGCGTGCTGTATCCGCGGCCGCCTGGTCGGCGAGTTCCCGCGCGCCGAGGCGTCGCGCGACACCGTGGGATACCTGATGGCCAGCGGTCGCGACGATGCCCCCGAGGACGGCGCCACCGACGACGAGACCGTGGGGGTCGAGCCGTGAGCGCGAGCGAGCCCCGCAACGGCAACGGCGAAGGGCCAGGGCGGGTCGGCGGCGGTGCGCTTCCTGCGCGACTACTTCGACCTCCAGCCGATCCTCGTGCCGATCTGCGCCATCCTGCTCGCCGTCTTCGTCGGCGGGATCGTCATCCTGCTGGTCGGCGAGAACCCGTTCACGGCCTACTGGTCGCTGCTGCGCGGCATGTTCGGCAGCTGGGACCGGGTGGCCGCCTCGCTCGGGCGGTCCACGCCGTTCATCGGCGCCGCGCTCGCCGTGGCGTTCGCCTTCCGTGCCGGCCTGTTCAACATCGGCGTCGAGGGCCAGCTCCTCGTCGGGGCGACCGCGGCCGCCTGGGTCGGGACCTGGGACGTGGTCGAACGACATCCCCGGCCCGCTCGCCGTCGTGACGGTGCTCGTCGCCGGCGCCATCGGCGGCGCGCTCTACGGCTTCGATCCCCGGCGTCCTCAAGGTGCGCACCGGGGCCCACGAGGTGATCACGACGATCATGCTCAACAACATCGCCCTGGTGATCGTGCGGTGGCTCGTGAACTCGACCGACCCGCTGATCCTGCGCGACCCCGGCGCCTCGGTGGCCCGCAGCGCCTCGATCTCCGACGGAGCCCGGCTGCCCGAGCCTCGTCGACAGCTCCCCGCCGCTCCACGTCGGCTTCCTGATCATGCTCGGCCTGTGCGTGTTCGTGTGGTTCGTGCTGCAGCGCACCACCAAGGGCTTCGAGATCCGCATGGTCGGCGCCAACCCGCACGCGTCGCTGCTACGCCGGCGTGGGCGTCTCGACCGTCATCGTGATGGTGATGGTCGATGGCCGGCAGCTTCGCCGGGCTGGCCGGCGCCGGCGAGATCGCCGGGCACGTCGGGCTACCTCAGCCCCGGGGTGTTCGTCGCGGTCGGCTTCGACTCGATCGCCATCGCCCTGCTGGCCCGGGCCAACCCGTTCGCGGTCGTCCCCGCCGCCATCCTGTGGGGCTCGATGCTGGCCGGGGCGCCCCTGATGCAGCAGGAGACGGGCCTGTCGATCGACATCGTGCGCATCGTGCAGGCGCTGGTGCTGCTGTTCGTCGCCGCCGACGTGATCGTGCGCACGGTGTTCCGCATCGCGCACGAAGACCGAGGGCGGGTTCGAGGAACCCCAGTTCGGCACCGAGTGGGGCGGAACGGCATGACTGACGGCGACGACGGTGGCGGCGCGCCGTCCCGCGGGCTCGACCGCTTCCAGACCATCGGGGTGCATCTTCGGGATCCTCGGCGTGATGCTCGTCGGCTACGTGGCGCCCAACCTCGACGACGCCACCAAGTCGTTCACGCTCGAGCAACCGCCCGAGCCGGCCGAGATCTCGTTCTCGCCGCGCACGGTGGTCGTCGCCATCGGCGATCTTCTTCGTCATCGCCGCCGTCGCCACCTTCGTGATCGGGCGCTCGCCCCAGTGGGGCCGCTACGCCCGGGCCGGCCTGATCGTGTCGGCGGTGCTGCTGGCGCCGCTCGTCGTCATCCTCTCGCTGGCGTGGTCCGAGGCGCCGTCGACCAACGTCGTCCAGCTGATCGTCGAGTCGCTGCGCCTCGGCACGCCGATCGCCCTCGGGGCCATGGCCGGGCTGTGGTCCGAGCGTTCGGGCGTCGTCAACATCGCCATCGAGGGCATGATGCTGGGCGCCGCCGGTGTCGGGCTTCACCGTCTACGCGGTGCTCGGCGACGCGCAGGACCCGACGTGGCTGTGGATCGGCATCCTCGCCGCCGTGCTCACCGGCGGGCTGATCGGCGCGCTGCACTCGCTCGTCTCGGTCACGTTCCGGGTCGACCAGATCATCTCGGGCGTCGTCATCAACCTGCTGGCGCTCGGGCTCACCAGCTTCCTGCGGTCGCAGGTGATCGTGCCGCGGGACATCTCGACCGGTGTCGCCACGTCCGAGATCTCGATCCCGCTGCTGTCCGACATCCCGGTCGTCGGCGATCAGCTCTTCACGAACAAGCCGATCTTCTTCGCGATGTTCGTGATCGTCGCCGCCACCTGGTTCGTGCTGTTCCGCACGCCGTGGGGTCTGCGGGTCCGGTCGTGCGGCGAGAACCCGCACGCGGCCGAGACGCTGGGCATCGACGTGATCAAGATCCGCTACCAGGCCGTGATCCTCGGCGGGCTGATCGCCGGGCCTCGGCCGGCGCCTGGTTCTCGATGGAGGGCCAGGGCGGCTTCCAGGACAACATGACCAACGGCGCCGGCTTCATCGCCCTGGCCGCGCTGATCTTCGGCCGCTGGCGGCCGTGGAGCGCGTTCGCCGGGGCCATGCTGTTCGGCTTCACGCGGGCGCTCGGCACCCGCCTGCAGATCCTCGACGTCACGATCGGCGACTTCTCGATCCCCAGCGAGTTCTGGCAGGCGCTGCCCTACGTCGTGACGATCATCGTGGTGGCCGGGGCCGTCGGCCGGTCGGTGGCGCCGGCCGCCGTCGGCCAGCCCTACGAACGGCCCCGATGAGCGAGGCACCGCCCGACCCGCCGATCGACTGGGCCGCGCTGCGGGCCGCCGCCGCCGACATCGCCCGCCGGGCCTACATGCCCTACTCGCACTTCCCCGTGGGCGCCGCGGGCCTCGTCGACGACGGGCGCGTCGTGGTCGGGCTGCAACGTCGAGAACGCCTCGTACGGGCTGACGCTGTGCGCCGAGTGCGGGCTGGTGTCGTCGCTGCACGCCACCGGCGGGGGCCGCCTCGTGGCGGTGGCGGTGACCGACCCCGACGGCCACGACCTCGCGCTGCTGCGGTCGGTGCCGCCAGCTGCTGTTCGAGGCCGGCGGTCCGGGGCTGCATCGTCAACGAGCGCCCGATGGCCGAGTGGCTGCCCGGGGCGTTCGGGCCCGACGATCTGGACTCCTGACGATCTGACTCCTGACGATCTGGACTCCTAGCGACTGATCCGCCCAGGCGGGCCGAACACGACGGAGCGACCGTGGCGACCGACATCCTCGACGTGATCCGCACCAAGCGCGACGGCGGCACGCTCAGCGACGAGCAGGTGCGCTTCTTCATCGAGGGCTACACCGCCGGCACGATCGCCGACGAGCAGGCCGCGGCGCTGTGCATGGCGATCCTGTTGCGAGACATGGCTCCCGGCGAGCTGGCCACCTGGACCGCAGGCGATGATCGACAGCGGCGAGCGCCTCGACCTGTCGGGGGTCGGCCGCCCGACGGTCGACAAGCACTCGACCGGCGGCGTGGGCGACAAGGTGTCGCTGCCGCTGGCGCCGCTGGTGGCGGCGTGCGGGGCGGCGGTCCCCCAGCTCTCGGGCCGCGGGCTCGGCCACACCGGCGGCACGCTCGACAAGCTCGAGGCCATCCCGGGCTGGCAGGCCACGCTGCCCACCGACCGCGTCGTGGCGCAGCTGCGCGACGTCGGCGCCGTGATCTGCGCGGCCAGCGAGACGCTGTGCCCGGCCGACCGGAAGCTCTACGCCCTCCGCGACGTGACGGCCACGGTCGAGGCCGTGCCGCTGATCGCCAGCTCGATCATGTCGAAGAAGATCGCCGAGGGCACCGAGGCGCTGGTGCTCGACGTGAAGGTGGGGTCCGGGGCGTTCCTGCCCGAGATCGACACGGCCCGCCGCCTGGCCGAGACCATGGTCGGGCCTCGGGCAGGCCGCACGGCGTGCGGACGGTGGCGCTCATCACCGACATGGAGGCCCCGCTGGGCCGGGCGTGCGGCAACGGCCTCGAGGTGCTCGAGGCTCGTCGAGGTGCTCCGGGGCGGCGGGCCGGCCGACCTCGTCGAGGTCACGGTGGCGCTGGCCGCCGAGATGCTGGCGCTCGCCGGGATCGTTCCCGGCGACGACGGCGGTCCCCGCGCCGCGCTGGCCGACGGGCGGGCGCTCGCCGTGTGGGACGCCATGATCCGGGCCCAGGGCGGCGATCCCGACGCCGACCTGCCGGCGGCCACGGTCCACCACGAGGTGCGGGCCCCGGCCGGGGGCTACCTGCGCCGCCTCGACGCCCGCGCCGTCGGCGTGGCGGTGTGGCGCCTCGGCGCCGGCCGGTCCCGCAAGGAGGACCCCGTGTCGCCGTCGGCCGGGGCGATCTGCCTGCGCAAGCCCGGCGACCCGGTCGAGGCGGGCGAACCCGTGCTGCTGCTGCACGCCGACGACGAGGCCCGCCTGCCGGGCGCGCTGGCCGCGCTCGAGACGGCGATCGAGGTCGGCCCCGAGCCCCCCGCCCCGCGCCCCCTGATCCACGAGCGCATCACCTGACCGGGCCTGGCCCGGCCTCGCCGGGCGCCCGAGCCCGTCGGTGCCCGTTGGACTCGCCCGTGCGCCCGATCCGGAGTTCCGAGGCAATAGGTTCCGCCCGCCCGAGCCTGAGGCAATCGGTTCCACATCCGGAACCACCACCTCAACCTCGCCCCAACGGAACCCATCGCCTCGCCGAACCGGAACCCATTGCCTCAC
Organism: uncultured Acidimicrobiales bacterium; assembly: GCA_963778415.1. Lineage (GTDB taxonomy): Bacteria > Actinomycetota > Acidimicrobiia > Acidimicrobiales > VFJN01 > ZC4RG19. Next base: position 107,968 of record CAVZUI010000013.1, on the reverse strand, counting down.
GCCCGCCCGAGGCAATGGTTCCGCCCACCCGAGGCTGAGGCAATCGGTTCCACATCCGGAACCACCGCCTCATCCCCGGCCCGACGGAACCCATCGCCTCGGGGTGACGTGAGGCAACAGGTTCCGCCCACCGGCGCCCGAGGCAATCGGTTCCACATCCGGAACCACCGCCTCAACCCCGGCCCGACGGAACCCATCGCCTCGGGTCAGCCGGTGTAGGTCGGGCCGCCCGGGACCGGGACCGCGGGCGTGGCCACCGGCACGGGGCCGGTGCCCGGTGCGCCCGGGCCCGCTGGGTCGGCCGGCGACGCGGGAGAGCCTGCGCAGCCCGCCGCCGAACCTGCGGGCCGCACGCAGATCGTGTGCGCCCCGCCCGTGTCGGGGGTGGTGACCGACAGGACGCTCGTGGCCGCGTCGAACGACTGCGACCACGTCCCGGTCGCGTCGCCGACCTCGACGACCCAGCCGTCGGGGTACGACGGCCCGTGCACGTAGATCTCGGTCGGCCCCGTGGCCGCGTTGTCGGTGAACGTGACCCGCAGCGTCCGCGCCTGCGGGTCCCACCGCGAGGCCGTGGGGGCGCCGGCGATGGCCCGGGCGTAGGGCTGGAAGATCTGGCCGATGGCCGGGCGGTCGGCGCCGGACGCGTCGAGCGGGCAGTAGCCGCTCCCGCGGCACCAGTTGAACACCGACCACCCCGAGCCGACCTGCTCGAGCGTGGCGAGCGAGTCGCGCACGAACGCGTCCATGCCGGGCCGGTCGGGCTGGGCGATGCCCCACTCGCCGACCAGCAGGGGGATCGGGTGCTCCTCGGTGTAGACCACGGTCGCCTCGGCCCACGTGGCGAAGAACTCGGGGTCGTACTCCACCACCCCGCCAGGCGTGTAGGTCGCCGACTCGATGTTGGGGTCGTACATGTGCGGGTACAGCGCCACCTTCGGTCCGCGCACCTCGCCGAGCGACGTCGGGATGCCGAGCGACGCCAGGTTCGGCGGCTCGAAGAAGACCCAGTGGTCCGGGTCGACGGCAGAGATGGCGTCGGTGAGGCGCTGGAACATGGCGGTGAGCTGCTCGCGCTCCACCCGCTCGGCCGCGGTGAACAGGTCCTCGCCCGGTCGGATCTTGCCGAACGGCTCGTTCATGAGGTCGTACCCGAACAGCGCGGGGTGGTCCTGCACCCGCTCGACGACGTGCAGCCACGCATCGATCTGCGCCTGCCGCAGGTCGGGGTCCTCGTAGAGGTGCTCGAACGCGGCCTGCACCGCGGGCTGCAGGTAGTTGAGGAACCAGACGTCCTGCGGGACGTAGGGCAGGCCGTCGGTGCGGGTGGCCCAGGCCGGGACGCCCCGCGATCCGAAGGCCTCTCCGAAGACGTCCTGGTGCATGTCCAGGATCACGAGGATGCCGTGGCGCTCGGCACGGTCCATGGCCGCCACGATCTCGTCGAGGTACGCCTCGTCGAACTCGCCCTGGGCGGGCTCGAGGTGGTCCCAGAACACGACGAGGCGCATGTGGTCCATGCCCCGGGCGGCGGCGTCGGCCAGGAGCTGGTCGCTGGCGTCGGTGGCGGGGTCGCCCGTCTTCACGTTGAACCCGTGGAACTGCAGGGCTCGACCCTGCTCGTCGGCGATGTACACCCGGCCGTCGGTGCCCTCGGTGGTCGACCACCCGGCCACGGGGCCGGGGGCCTGCGCGCCCGCGGGCGACGCCGCCGGGCCGCCCGTCGCGGCCCCGGCCCCGACGGCCACGGCCAGCGCTGCTGCAGCCAATCGTTCTCCCCACGCCCGACGGCGCGGGCGTGCGCGTGTCCCCTGCTCCCCCATCGCCGGCCACCATACGCTGTATGCCCCGACCGGGCTGGCGGAACATCGCCCGCCCGCCCCCGGTAGCCTGGGGCATGGCTGCACCCACCCTCGACCAGATCCGGCGGGCTCCCGAAGGTGCTGCTGCACGACCACCTCGACGGCGGCCTCCGCCCGTCCACGGTCGTCGAGCTGGCACGCGACGCCGGGCACACGCCTCCCCACCACCGACGTCGACGAGCTGGCCCGCGTGGTTCACGCAGGGCGCCTACCGCCACGACCTCGACCTCTACCTCGAGACGTTCGAGCACACCGTCGGCGTCATGCAGACCAAGGACGCCCTCGTGCGGGTCGCCGCCGAGTGCGCCGAGGACCTGGCCGACGACGGCGTCGTCTACGCCGAGGTGCGCTTCGCCCCCGAGCTGCACATCGACGGCGGGCTGACCCTCGACGAGGTCGTCGAGGCGGTGCTCGAGGGGTTCCGCCTGGGCAGCGCCGGCCGTCCCATCACGATCGGGACGCTGGCGACGGCGATGCGCCACGCCGCCAACTCGAACGAGATCGCCGAGCTGGCGCTGCGCCACCGCGACTCGGGCGTCGTCGGGTTCGACATCGCCGGCAGCGAGGCCGGCAACCCGCCGACCCGACACCTGGCCGCGTTCCAGGAGATCGCCAAGGCCAACAGCCACATCACGATCCACGCCGGCGAGGCGTTCGGCCTGCCGTCGATCTGGGAGGCCCTGCAGCTGTGCGGCGCCGAGCGGCTGGGCCACGGCGTGCGCATCGTCGACGACATCACGTTCGACGACGAGGGCCGGGCGCAGCTCGGACGGCTGGCCGCCTTCGTCCGCGACCGCCGGGTGGCGCTCGAGATGTGCCCGACGTCCAACGTGCACACCGGGGCGGCGGCGTCGATCGACCGAGCACCCGATCGGGTTGCTGACCCGGCTCCGCTACCGGGTCACGGTCAACACCGACAACCGGCTGATGTCCGACATCGACATGACCCACGAGTTCCACAACCTCGTCGAGGCGTTCGGCTTCGGCTGGGACGAGATCGAGTGGCTGACGATCAACGCGATGAAGTCGGCGTTCTGGCCGTTCGACCAGCGCCTGCGCATCATCGAGGGCCAGATCAAGCCGGGCTTCTCGGCCCTGCGCGCCGAGGACCTGTAGGCCCGTCGGTCACGGGTCACGGGTCACGGGCGCCCGTCCCAGCGGTTCAGGTAGACGCTCACGCTGGTGGCTCGGCTGACCACCTGATCGGGTCGGCCGTCACCATCGAGGTCGAGGACGAGCCCTCCGTTGGAGCCGAGCACGTGCTCGTCACCGAAGTGTCCGGCGCCGTCGCCGAACAGGACGCGCCCGAAGGAGGGTGCCGTATTGCTGCCCGGCGGTGCCTCCGATCGGGTCATGGCGTCGAGGTGGCCGTCTACGTCGAAGTCGGCGAGCTCGACGGCGACGGTCTCGGTGGCGGCGGGAAGCAGGCTCGGCCCCTCGAACCCGCCGACGCCATCGCCCAGGAAGACGACGATCTGCCCGACGGGCCCACCGCCGTCGAGGTCCGCGCCCCTTGCGCCGCCGACCACGTCGAGGTCCCCGTCGCCGTCCACGTCTCCGAGGTCGACGGCCACGCCGTCGACCAGGGGATCGCCGACCAGGTGGCGGACCGCAGGACCGAACCCGCCGGCCCCGTCACCGGGCAGGACCTCGATGCACCCCTGCAGGAACCCCTCGCCCGTCCCACCGACGCACGTGCCGTCGAGGACCATCTCGTGGTCGCCGTCGCCGTCGAGGTCGGCGAACCGGGGCGCAGTCATGTCGAGGCGCGACCCGGGGAGGGCCGACGAGACGGGAAGCCCGAAGCCGCCCGTGCCGTCGCCGACGCGCACGCGCACCTCGGGCTGCGGGAAGTCGAAGGGGTTCTCGTACTCGACGACGTCGACGATGCCATCCCCGGTGGCGTCCCGCAGGAGGGTCGAGAAGGCCGGCTCGGGGTAGGTGACCCGCGAGACCTCGAACGGGAGCTCGAACCCGCCGGCGCCGTCACCGAGCCACACCTGGGTCAGGGTCCAGCCGAACGGCGGATCGCCATGCTCCTGGAACAGGTGGAGACGGGTCACCAGGTCTGCGATGTCGTCGCCGTCCACGTCCACGACGTCGACCACATCCTGGGTACACACCGGCGCCGGGTCGGGCGGCTCGGGATCGCACGCGGGTTCGTGGCCGAGGAGCGACGCCGACAGCCCGCCCGACCCGTCGTTGACCATGATCCCGAACTCGGCGTCGGATGCGGCGGTGACGAGGTCCAGGTCGCCGTCGCCGTCCACGTCGCCGCTGCCGACGACGAGTCCTGGTGCCGCGACGGTCACCGGGGGCGCGCCGAGATCGCACCCGGCCGCAACCATGACCCCACAGCACACGCCGGCCACCGCGAGCCGACGGCGCGCCGGGCGCGGGGGCCGACGCCAGACGCCGAACACGGCGTCCTCGTGGCCATCGACGTCCCCCGACGTCCGGTGCTGTCGATCGAGTCAGCATCGCGATCCCCCCGTCGTGCCCCGTCTGCGGACCAGCGCACCCTAGCGAGTCGCTCCCTTCCGTGGCGCTGACACCACGTTACGTAGTGCCAGAACGCGGCGGGTGCCGACCCACCACGACGGCCACGTCGTCGGCGAGGACCCCCTGGAGCGTGGCCCGGGCGTGCTCCTGGGCGGCCGACAACACCGGACGCGGCAGGCGAGCGAACGGGGAGACCGTGATCGTGGCCAGCTCGCCCGCCACCGACGACTCCCACGTGCCGGCCACTCGCCCGTCGACGAGCAGCACCGGCGAGATCCAGCCTGCCGTCCGGGACACGTCGTCGACGTGGCCCGCGGGGATGGTGTGCGCCCGGTGGCTGATCGGCGCCAGGACCCAGGGGTCGAAGCCGGGCAGCAGTGCCACACCCTCGGGAGCGCCGGCCCGCGACGCGGCGGCCGCGCCGGCCGGGGTCATCCATCCTCTGCTGCCCTCGACGTCCACCTCCACGAGCTCGTCGGCGTGGGCGGCGAGCAGCAGCCGCGCCTGCTTGGGGCGACTCGCCGAGCCAACGGGCGAGATCCTCGCGGGTGGCCGGGCCGTTGGTGTCGAGGAACCGGGCCAGGACGGTCGCCGCCGCGGCGTGGGGGTCGGGATCGGGCGCGCTCGCCGGCCGGACCGCCGGCCAGCCACCGCTCGGGTGACGTGAACGTGGTGGCCTTGCCCCGCGGCGGGCCCTGGCACAGCAGGCCCTGGTTGGCCGCGGGCTTGAACACCTGGGCCCATCCCGACCGCAGCACCTCGCCCAGGTGGTCGTGCTTCGTGAGGGCGGCGATGCGGTCGGCCAGCTCGTCCCGGGTGAGCGGCTCACCCGCCAGCGCCTCGGGGATCGCCGCGGTCACGGCCTCGAGCTCGGCCTTGGTGATGCCGTGGTACTTCTCCCACCCCGGGGTGATGCGCCACTCGCGGGTGCGCATCACCGCGATCCAGGTCCGCCACTCGGCCGCCGGGAGCAGGTGCAGCGTGCCCCGCATCGCCCACGTCTTCAGCAGCGCCCTGTCCCTCCACAGCAGGGCGTCGAGGTCGACACGACCCGCCCCGCGCACGGCGAGCACCTGGAGCGCCGACGACTCGACCTGCGTCTGCACGCCGGCCAGGTGGCCGATCAGGGCGACAGGATCGGACGGCACGCTCGACGATTCGCCCAGACCCTGCTGGGCCAGCCGCCAGGCGAGCACCTGGTCCCACGTGAGCGAGGCGTCCGCCGCCATCAGCCCGCCGCGTCGATCGGCACGACCGCCCTCAGCTGCATGTAACCAGTCTTACCAGTTACGGCACGGCACAAACGTGACAGCAGTACCCTGAGCCCGTGACCACGACCGCGCTGCCGCCGTCGAGTGCCGCCGAGGAGCTGGCCGACGCCGTCGCCTCCACCGCCACGCTGCGGCGGTTCCTCCACGGCCTGCCCGGCGTCGACCAGGTGGGCGTCGAGGCCCGGGCCGCCGGCCTCGCCACCCGCTCGATCAAGACCACCGCCAAGGCGTTCGCCCTCGACCTCGCCGTCAGCATGGTCGACCTCACCACCCTCGAAGGTCAGGACACGCCGGGCAAGGTGCGGGCCCTGTGCGCCAAGGGCCGGCGACCCGACCCCACCGACCCGTCCTGCCCGCCGGTGGCGGCCATCTGCGTGTACGGCGACCTGGTCGAGACCGCGGTCGACGCGCTGGCCGGGTCCGACGTGAAGGTGGCCGCCGTCGCCACCGCGTTCCCCTCGGGCCGGGCGCCCCTCGACATCAAGCTCGAGGACGTGCGGGCCGCGGTCGACGCCGGGGCCCACGAGATCGACATGGTCATCGACCGCGGGGCCTTCCTCGCCGGCCGCTACCTCGACGTCTACGACGAGATCGTCGCCACGAAGGAAGCGTGCGAGGACGCGCACCTCAAGGTCATCCTCGAGACCGGCGAGCTGGCCACGTACGACAACGTGCGCCGCGCCTCGTGGCTGGCGATGCTGGCCGGGGCCGATTTCATCAAGACGTCGACGGGCAAGGTGTCCCCCGCCGCCACGCTGCCGGTCACGCTCGTGATGCTCGAGGCCGTGCGCGACTTCCGGCAGCAGGCGGGCCGGCAGGTGGGGGTCAAGGCGGCGGGCGGCATCCGCAGCGCCAAGGACGCCATCCGCTATCTGGTGGTCGTCAACGAGACGTGCGGCGACGACTGGCTCAGCCCCGACTGGTTCCGGTTCGGTGCCTCGTCGCTGCTCAACGACCTCCTCATGCAACGCCAGAAGCTCGCCACCGGCCGCTATGCCGGCCCCGACTACGTGACCCTTGACTGATGGCTGCGTTCGAATACGCCCCCGCCCCCAGTCTCACACTCTATCGACGACTTCACCCTCGACTGATGCCCACCTTCGACTACGCCCCCGCTCCCGAGTCCGCCTCGATCGTCGACATCGCCCCCAGCTACGGGCTGTTCATCGACGGCGAGATGGTCGACCCGATCGACGGCGGCCGGTTCAAGACCGTGAACCCCGCCACCGAGGAGGTGCTGTCCGAGGTCGCCGCCGCCGGCCCGCAGGACGTCGACCGCGCCGTCGCGGCCGCCCGCGCCGCGTACGACGGCGTGTGGTCGGGCCTGCCCGGGCGCGAACGCGGGAAGTACCTGTTCCGCCTGGCCCGCCTCGTGCAGGAGCGCTCCCGCGAGCTGGCGGTGCTCGAGTCGATCGACAACGGCAAGCCCATCCGCGAGAGCCGTGACGTCGACCTGCCCCTCGTGGCCGCGCACTTCTTCTACCACGCAGGTTGGGCCGACAAGCTGGGCTACGCCGGGCTCGGCCCCGACCCCCGTCCGCTCGGCGTGGCGGCCCAGGTCATCCCGTGGAACTTCCCGCTGCTCATGCTGGCGTGGAAGATCGCGCCGGCCCTCGCCACCGGCAACACGGTGGTCCTCAAGCCGGCCGAGACCACGCCGCTCACCGCGCTCGCCTTCGCCGACATCTGCCGGCAGGCCGAGCTGCCGCCCGGTGTCGTCAACATCATCACCGGCGCCGGCGACACCGGAAGGGCGCTCGTCGAGCACCCCGGCGTCGACAAGGTGGCCTTCACCGGCTCGACCGACGTGGGCCGCCAGATCGCCCGGTCGGTCGCCGGCACCCGCAAGAAGGTGACGCTCGAGCTCGGCGGCAAGGCCGCCAACATCGTCTTCGACGACGCCCCGCTCGACCAGGCCGTCGAGGGGATCGTCAACGGCATCTTCTTCAACCAGGGCCACGTGTGCTGTGCGGGCAGCCGCCTGCTCGTGCAGGAATCGGTCGCCGACGAGCTGCTGGACCGGCTCAAGCGGCGGCTCGCCACGCTGCGCCTCGGCGACCCCCTCGACAAGAACACCGACATCGGCGCGATCAACAGCGAGGTCCAGCTCGACAAGATCCGCGAGCTGTCCGAGGTCGGCGAGCAGGAGGGCGCCGAGCGGTGGTCCCCGCCGTGCGACCTGCCCGACCGGGGCTGGTGGTTCCCGCCCACCCTGTTCACCGGGGTCACCCAGGCCCACCGCATCGCGCGGGAGGAGATCTTCGGCCCGGTGCTCTCGGTCCTCACGTTCCGCACGCCGGCCGAGGCCATCGAGAAGGCCAACAACACCCCGTTCGGACTGTCGGCCGGCGTCTGGACCGACAAGGGCAGCCGCATCCTGTGGATGGCCCAGCGCCTGCGGGCCGGGGTCGTGTGGGCCAACACGTTCAACCGCTTCGACCCGACCAGCCCGTTCGGCGGGTACAAGGAGTCGGGCTACGGCCGTGAGGGCGGCCGCCACGGGCTGGAGGGCTACCTGGATGTCTGAGGCGACCCCCGAGCGTCTCGCCGTGCGCAAGACGTACAAGCTGTACGTGGGCGGGGCGTTCCCGCGCTCCGAGTCGGGCCGCACCTACGAGGTCAGGGCCGAGGACGGCCGCTTCCTCGCCAACGCCGCGCTCGGCCTCGCGCAAGGACGCCCGCGACGCGGTGGTCGCGGCTCGCAAGGCGTTCTCGGGCTGGTCGACGGCCACCGCGTACAACCGCGGCCAGGTCCTCTACCGGGTCGCCGAGCTGCTCGAGGGCCGTCGCGACCAGTTCGTGGCCGAGGTGGCCGACGGCGAGGGACTCTCCCCCGGCGACGCCGCCGGCCTCGTCGACGCCGCCGTCGACCGCTGGGTCTGGTACGCCGGGTGGAGCGACAAGGTGCACCAGGTGCGCGGCTCGTCGAACCCCGTGGCCGGCCCCTACTTCGACTTCTCGGTGCCCGAGCCCACCGGCGTGGTGGCGGTGGTGGCCCCGGCGTCGTCGCTGCTCGGCCTGGTCTCGGTGCTCGCCCCCGTCATCGTCACCGGCAACACGTGCGTCGTCGTCGCCGACCGCGCCGCGCCGCTGCCCGCGGTCACCCTGTCCGAGGTGCTGGCCACGTCCGACGTCCCCGGCGGGGTCGTGAACCTGCTGACCGGCGACGCCACCGAGATCGCCCCGTGGCTCGCCTCCCACATGGACGTGAACGCCCTCGACCTCACCGGCATCACCGACGCCGAGGTGGCGGCCGATCTCGAACGCGCCGCGGCCGAGAACCTCAAGCGGGTGGTGCGCCCGCCCGCCGGGGCGATCGACTGGGCCGCCGACCCCGGCCTCGACCGCATGACGGCCTTCCTCGAGACCAAGACCGTCTGGCACCCGGTGGGGATCTGAGCAGGCAGCCGTCGCGGCGTCGGGTAGACCACGTCGAGCGGTCCGGGTGGTTCACTTGTCCGCATGGGTCACGTGCGAACCCGCGCCTACCGCGACGGCGTGCTGGCCGACGAGGACTTCCCGGTCGCCGACGTCTCCGAACGGCTCGCGGACGAGCACACGATCGTGTGGGTCGACTTCCTCGCGCCCGACGCCGCCGACTTCGCCGGGCTGACCGACGAGCTGGGGCTGCACGCGCTGGCCATCGAGGACGCGCTCGAGCCGCACCAGCGGTCGAAGATCGACCACTACCCGAGCCACCTGTTCCTGTCCTCGCCACGCGGTGCGCTTCGACGTCGACGAGCGCCGACTGGACAAGACCGAGATCGACGCGTTCGTCGGCGATCGCTGGCTCGTGACGGTGCGGGCCGACGACAAGTTCGCCATGGACGATGTCGTGAAGCGCTGGGACAGCGACACCGACGCTGACGGCCGAAGGCGTCGGCGTGCTCGTGTACGCCCTGCTCGACGACATCGTCGACGGCTACTTCGCGGTGACCGACCAGTTCGACACCTACTACGAGAACATCAGCGACTCCGTCTTCGCGGACCGCCCTCTGCGCCCGGATCAGCAGCGCGAGTGGTTCGACATGCGCCGGGCGCTGTCGCAGTTCAACCGCCTCGTCCTGCCGTTGCGCGAGGCGCTGAGCGGCCTGGTGCGCCACGAGCACGCGCTCGTCAACGCCGCCGTCCTGCCGTACTGGCAGGACCTCTACGACCACGTCGTCGTGGTGAGCGAGACCACCGCGGGGCTGCGGGACATCGCCAGCTCGCTCGTCGACGCCAACCTCGCGCTGCGGGACTACCGGCAGAACCAGGTGATGAAGACGGTGTCGAGCTGGGCGGCCATCGTGGCCGCCCCGACGCTCGTGACGGGCTACTACGGCATGAACGTCCCGTTTCCCGGCTCCGGCGAGACGTCGGGCGTGATCGCATCGGCCATCATCATCCTCGCGATCTCGCTGGGGCTGTACGTGCTGTTCCGGCGCCGCGGCTGGTTGTGACCGGTCAGCTCCCGGTGAGGCCGACGACGTTGCCCTCGGGGTCGGCGAACTGGGCGAACGTGACCATGTCGGGGATCACGGTCACGGGAACCACGGTCTTGCCGCCGGCTCGCTCGATGCGGTCGAGCGTGGCTTGGATGTCGTCGACCTGGAGGTAGACGACCGTTCCGGCGCCGTCGGCCGCGGTGATGCCGCCGCCGATGCCGCCGTCGCCGGCCGCGACGATGCCGTAGTCCATGCCCTCGACGGGCGCGATGTCCCACCCGAACAGGTCGGCGTAGAACGTGCGGAGGGCGGCCGTGTCGGTGCCGGTGAGCTCGAACCAGGTCACGGGGGTGGTCATGGGGGGTTTCCTCTCGTCGGGTCCACGTGGGACACTTGGTCAGTGGTGACGAACCGTAAGTCTAGCACGAACCGTTAGTCAACACGAACCTTCGACCGCGGACGCCCAGGTGATCGACGCCGCCCTGGACGCAGTCGGAGACCGCACCCGGCGCCAGATCCTCGACGTGCTGCGCGACGGGCCGCTTCCCGTCGCCCGCCTGGCCGAGGCCCTGCCGGTGACCAGGCCGGCGGTGTCGCAGCACCTCAAGGTGCTGAAGGAGGCCGGGCTCGTCGTCGACCGGGCCGACGGCACGCGCCGCCTCTACGAGCTCGATCCCGCCGGCGTCGAGGCGTTGCAGCGCTACACGTCCGACCTCTGGTCGTCGGCCCTGCAGGGCTTCGCCGACGCCGCGGCCGACGGGCGAGGAGCCGTGACCGTCCGGCGCTCGGTGGACGTGGCGATCCCGCCCGCGGCTGCGTTCGAGCTGTTCACGACCGGGATCGCCCGCTGGTGGCCCCTCCACCACGGCTTCAGCTACGGGGGCGACAGAGCCGAGACGATCGCGCTCGAGCCGCGGCTGGGCGGGCGCTTCTTCGAGCGCTTCACCGACGGCGACGAGCTGCAGGTGGGCGAGGTCATCGCCTGCGAGCCTCCGTCGCGCATCGTGTTCACGTGGCAGGCACCGGGCTGGTCGGGCGCCACCGAGGTCGAGGTGACGTTCGCGGGAGACGACCGGCTCACCCGCGTCGAGGTCGAGCACCGCGGGTGGGACGACCTCGGACCCGACGGCGCCGCCGAGGTCGAGGGGTTCCGCAACGGGTGGCCCGCGGTGTTGGACGCCTACGCCACGGCGGCGTCGGCGCCGGCCGGCTGATCGAGCCCGAGGCGGTCGCGCAGCCCCGGCAGCGACTGCACGGCCCACCGGAACGCCACGCCCGTGAGGACCAGGGCCGACACCCCGCCGCCGGCGACCACGGTCACCGGGTGAGGTTCGCCGGCCAGCTCCTCGCGCGCGCCGACCACGGCACCGGCGCCGAGCACCGCACCGTCGTCGGGCCCACCGGACACGTGCGCCTCGCCCGACAGCAGGATCAGCACCTCGTTCGGCCGGCGGCCGGCCTCGGCGAGCGACGCGCCGGGCAGCACGACGAGCCGGTCGGCGTGCGGCGCCAGCGGCGCCAGCTCGTGCGGGGAGTACCCGGCGAACGGGCCGGCCCCGGCGAACGCCGAGAGATCGGGGCGGGAACGGCGCATCATGCCGCGCTCCGGTCGGCGGCCCGCATCGCGGGCGGGACCGGGACCACGACCTCGACCTCGCCGTCGCCGATGAAGGTGGCGCGGGAGGCGGGGCGCAGGGCGCCGCAGGAAGCGGATGGCGCGCTCGTTGTCGGCCTGCACCCGGGCCACGACCTCGCCCACGCCGGCCTGCCGAGCCTCGATGGCGATCGCCGCGAACAGGGTGCGTCCGATCCCCCGCCGGAGCCAGGCGTCCTCGACCAGGAACGCGGCCTCGGCCGTGCCGTCACGACCGAAGGCGAGCGTCGCCGTGCCGTGGACGGCGCCGCCGGGCGACAGCGCGACCCAGGAGCGGTGGGTGTCGGTGGGGTGGGCGATGCGGTCGAGCTCGCGCTCGACGACCCGGCGGCCGGCGCCGTGGAAGCGCCGCCAGAGGGTGTCGTCGCTGGCCCGCTCGACCATCGCCGCCAGTGCGGCACGGTCGTCCGCTCCCGCTGGTCGCACGACCACGAGGGCCAGTGCCGGCCCGGCCGTGTCGCTGCGGGGCATCGCCGTGGAGGGGATCACGGTCATGGGTCGAACGTAACTAGACCAGTCGTCATAGTCAATAGACCAGTCGTCATATTGCTATGCTGTCCGCTGTGGCATCCGACACGCGTGATCGACTCGTCCGTTCGACCAGCCGGCTCCTGCGCACGCAGGGCTATGCGGCGACCGGTCTCAACCAGGTCATGGCCGAGGCCGAGGCCCCGCGTGGCTCGATGTACTTCCACTTCCCCGGGGGCAAGGTCGAGCTCGCCGCGGCCGCGGTCGACCGCTTCGCCGGAGCGGGCCACCAGCCGCATGCACGAGATCCTGGCCGAACACGACACGGTGGCCGACGCCGTGGCCGCCATCTTCGACGGCTACGTCGAGCACCTCGACCGCACCGCCTACGCCGAGGGCTGCGCGGTGGCCACGGTCGCCCTCGACGCGGCGTCCACGCACCCCTTGCTGGCCGACGCCACCGGGAAGGCCCTGCGCGAGTGGACCGACGTGCTGCGACGCCGCGCTGCAGGCCGAGGGCCGGACGGCCGACGAGGCCCACGGCCTGGCCACCCTCGTGATCGCGGGCATCGAGGGCACGATCGTCATGGCCCGGGGCGAGCAGTCGACCGAGCCCATCGCGACGACACGCGACGTCCTGCGCACGCTCCTGGCGCGCTGACGGAGACGCCGACCCGTACACATGTTCGCTAGGGTGGGCCCATGGCAGCTTTGCGGTGGGACCGAGCCGAAGAGCCGCGGCCCCAGCAGACGTTGTTCGACGAGCCGATCTTCGAGCGCCAGCCCGGTCGGGGCGAGTACCGGGGCATCGAGTTCCTGCACGTGCGGGCCCAACGGGTCATCAACGAGGTCAAGGGCGCCCCGTTCGGCTTCCGGTACACGATCAACCCCTACCGGGGCTGCACTCATGCATGCAGCTACTGCCTCAGTGGCGACACGCCGGTCCTCATGGCGGACGGTCGGTCGAAGGCGCTCGCCGACGTGCGACCCGGCGACCTGGTGTACGGCACCGTGCGACAAGGGCGCCTACCGCCGCTACGTCCCGACTCCCGTGCTCGACCACTGGTCGACGGTGAAGCCCGGGTACCGGGTCACGCTCGAAGACGGCACGACCCTGATGGCGAGCGGCGACCACCGCTTCCTCACCGACCGCGGTTGGAAGCACGTCACCGGCGCTGGCCAAGGTGCCGCACGGCGACCCCACCTCACGCTGAACAACTCGCTGCTCGGGATCGGCGCGCTCCCCGAGACGCCCAAGGTGGAGCCCGAGTACGAGCGCGGCTACCTCGGCGGCCTCATCCGTGGCGACGGGACGCTGGGTACGTACACGTACGACCGGCGCTCGTGGCCCGGAGGTGGCACGGTCCATCGGTTCCGCCTCGCCCTGGCCGACACCGAGGCCCTGCATCGAGCGCGCGAGTACCTGGCGCACGCAGGCGTCGCGACGACGGAGTTCGCCTTCGCGCCCGCGTCGGCGACGCGTCGCGCCATCACGGCGATCCGCACGCAGTCGGCCGTCGGCGTCGCGTCCGTCCGGCGTCTCGTCGTGTGGCCGAACGATCCATCGATCGACTGGTGCCGCGGGTTCCTCGCCGGCATCTTCGACGCCGAGGGCTCGTACAGCCGCGGGATCCTGCGCATCTGCAACGCCGACGACGAGATGATCCAGTGGACGCAGCTCTGCCTCGATCGGCTCGGCTTCGACCACGTCCTCGACGACGGCGGGCGTCCGAACAGCGTGCGGTACGTACGCCTGGTCGGCGGGCCTCCGCCGGCACCTCGCCTTCTTCCACACGGTGGATCCGGCGATCACCCGCAAGCGCACGATCGACGACGTGGCCATCAAGAGCGATGCCCGGCTCGGAGTGGTCGCCATCGAGCCGATGGGGCTCGACCTCCCGATGTTCGACATCACCACCGGGACCGGCGACTTCATCGCCAACGGGGTGGTCAGCCACAACTGCTTCGCTCGCCCCACCCACACCTACCTCGACCTCGACGCCGACCGCGACTTCGAGCGGCGCATCGTGGTCAAGGTCAACGCCGTGTCGCACCTGCGCAGCGAGCTCGACCCCCGGCGGTGGCGGGGCGAGCTCATCGCCATGGGCACCAACACCGACCCCTACCAGCGGGCCGAGGGCAAGTACCGCCTCACCCGGGGCATCGTCGAGGTGCTGAGCGAGTTCGCCAACCCCTTCTCGATCCTCACCAAGTCGACCCTCGTGCTCCGCGACCTCGACCTGCTCGCCCGCGCCGCCCGGCGCACCAGCGTCCGGGTGAACTTCTCCATCGGCACGCTCGACGAAGACGTGTGGCGCGCCACCGAGCCGGGCACGCCGCACCCGCTCCGGCGCGTCCGGGCGGTCGAGGCGCTCAACGCCGCGGGCATCGAGACGCGGAGTGCTGGTGGCGCCCGTGCTCCCCGGCCTGTCCGACGGCCCCGACCAGCTCGACGCCGTCGTGCAGGCGTGTGTCGAGGCAGGGGCCACGTCGATCTCGACCGTTCTGCTGCACCTGCGGCCGGGGGTGCGCGAGGTCTACCTCTCCCGGCTCGCCGAGACGCACCCCCACCTGGTGCCCGAGATACAGCGCCGCTATCGCGACCGCGTCTACGCCCCCAAGGCCGACCAGCAAGCGCTCGCCGCCCAGGTGCGCGAGCTGGTGCGCGCCCACGGCGGCACCTCCGCCGAGCGGGGCGACCCCGAGCACATGACCGGCCGGCGCCCCGCGCCGGCCGCGCCGGCCACACCCGTGGCGCTACCGGGGCAGGTCGATCGGCCGCGCTCCCCCGCGGCCGATCAGCTCACCCTGCTGTGACCGCGCGCGGCCGTCAGTCCCACAGGGCGCGCAGGGCAGCCGCGGTCGGCCGCGTCGGCCGGGAAGAACGACTCGATCGTCAGCTCGTCGACCGTCACGTCGCGTGCGGTCCCGAACGTGGCGACGGTGTTGACGAACGAGAGCTCCGACCCGTCCGGCATCCGCAGCACGAGGGGGACGAACAGCTCGCCCACGGTCTCGTGGGCCGACGCAGATCCGGCCACGCCGGGGTAGCCGCACAGCTCGGCGTGCAGCTCGTCCAGCACCGGATCGCCGGTCGCCTCGACCTCGCGCCGCACCCTGTCGACCACGTGCGCCGCCCACGACCCGAAGTTCACGATCCGCGGGGCCATCCCCTCGGGATGGAGGCTGACCCGCAAGACGTTGGCCGGGGGCGCCAACAGGTCGGGGGCGATCCCGTCGGTCAACAGGGTCATGGCCGAGTCGTTGGCGGTGACCAGGTTCCAGTGCCGGTCGGCCACGACGGCCGGGAAGGGGTGGTGACCGGCGAGGACCACCTCGAGGGCGTCGCGCACGGGGGCCATCGCCGCCGCGTCGAGGGGCGTCTGGGCGTAGCGCGGGGCGTACCCGGCCGCCAGCAGCAGCGCGTTGCGCTCGCGCAGCGGCACGTCGAGGTGCTCGGCGAGGTGCATGACCAGCTCGGGGCTCGGCCGCGAGCGCCCCGTCTCGACGAAGCTCAGGTGCCGCGCCGAGACCGCGGCCTCGTTGGCCAGGTCGAGCTGGCTGAGCCGGCGCCGGCGGCGCCAGTCGCGCAGCAGCGTGCCGACCGTGGGAGCGCCGCCGGGAGCGGTGAGGGTCGCGGCCATGCATCGACCCTAACGACCGGCGGTCGTGGCGACGCTTACCTCTCAGGTCATCGCTCCCGGGCCCGACGTGGCCGACAGTGCTGGCCATGACCGACACCACCACCGACCCGACAACCTACGTCCCCGTCATCGACCGCTACATCGCCGCGCTCAACGAGACCGACGCCGACGGCCCGCCGCGAGCTGACCCGCCAGGCCTGGACCGAGGACGGCGGGTACTTCGATCCGCTGCAGCAGGCGCTCGGCCACGACGAGCTGGTGTCCGTGCCCGTGCTCGCCCACGAGCAGTTCCCCGGCCAGCGGTTCGTCCGCACCAGCGGCATCGACGCCCACCACGGGCTCGTGCGCTTCGAGTGGGAGCTCGCCGCCGAGGACGGGACCGTGACCGTCGCGGGCCTGGACGTCGGCATCGTCGCCGACGACGGCCGCCTCAGCCGCATCGCCGCCTTCTTCGGACCCGCACCCGAGCGCGAGTCCTGATGGCCGACCGGCCGGATCGCGTGCCCGCCGTGCCGCGGCCTCGGTGCGGCGGGCGCCGAACCCGGCCAGGATGACCGCGTGCGCACCTCCGCTGCCGCCGTCGGCAGCTCCGTGTTCTTCGCCGTGGCGCCGGGCGTCGTCGCGGGCCTCGTCCCCTGGGCGCTGACCGGCTGGGAGGCCGGCGACGCACCCGGCTGGGCGCCACCGCTGCGCCTGGCCGGCGCGGTGGACGTCGGCGCCTGCGCGGTCGTGCTGGTGCAGGCGTTCGTCCGCTTCGTCCGCGAGGGGCGCGGGACGCCGGCGCCGATCGCACCCACCGAGCGCCTCGTCGTCGGTGGCCTGTACCGCTACGTGCGCAACCCGATGTACGTCGCGGTGGTCGGGGCGATCCTCGGCCAGGCGCTGCTGCTCTGGCGGCCGGTGCTCGTGGCGTACGCCGCGCTGGCCGGGGCCGGGATGGCCGCGTTCGTCCGCTGGCACGAGGAGCCGCTGCTCGCGGCCCGCTACGGCGAGCAGTACCTGGCCTACCGGCGGGCGGTGCCCGGGTGGGTGCCCCGCCTCCGCCCGTGGCGGCCCGACGAGGCGGTCACGTGAGCGGCGACGCCGTCAGGCCGATGGCATCCCGTCGGTCGGCGTCGTGTCCCGCACCGGATGGCGCGGCGGCGGGTTGAAGTCGGCCGGCGGCGTCCAGCCGCTGGCCCCGATGACCTCGATCACCTCGGACATGTTGAGGATGTCCAGCTCGTAGCTGAACTTGCCGTCGCCGGCGTAGTGCACGATCGAGACGCCCGGCGCTTCGTGCGGCCGCCCGTCGGGCCCGGTGCCCTCCAGCCGGTTCCACCACAGGGCCACGATGCGCTCGCCGTCGGACAGGGCGAACGACTCGGGGAAGGTCCACCCCTCGAGCCCGGCCATGCTCTCGTCGAAGAACTTCGTGATGGCCGCGTGGCCCTCGATGCGGCCCCACGCGGGATCGATGAAGACGGCGTCCTCGGTGAAGAAGCCTTCGGCGACGGCCGACCAGGGGATCTCGCCCCGCTCGGCCCGGCCCCGCTCCTCGACGTAGCGGCGGTAGGCCTCGCGGGCCTCGGCGGCGCGGCTGGTGTCGGTCCCCATCGTGTCCCCCTCGTTCTCGGGTGCTTACCTTTCGCAAGCTTCGATCGAGTCTGACACGGCGGGGCCGATCGTGCTGCCGGCCGGGGCCGGCAGCACGTCACCGACGTGCGCCGTCAGGCGGCCTTCTCGAGGACGTGGACGCCGCACGCCGAACCGAGGCCGATGACGTGGGCGAGCCCCACCGTCGCCCCCTCGATCTGCCGGTCGCCCGCCTCGCCCCGGAGGTGGTGGCACACCTCCCAGATGTTGGCGATGCCGGTGGCCCCGATCGGATGGCCCTTCGACTGCAGGCCGCCCGAGACGTTGACCGGCGTCGAGCCGTCGCGCCACGTGGCGCCGGACTCGAAGAACGCGGCCGCCTCGCCGGGCGGGCACAGCATCAGGTTGTCGTAGTGGACCAGCTCGGCGGTGGCGAAGCAGTCGTGCAGCTCGACCAGGTCGAGGTCCTCGGGGGCGACGCCCGACGCGTCGTAGGCCTGGCGGGCGGCGTTGCGGGTGAGCGTGTTGACGTCGGGCAGCACCTGGCACGCCTCGTCCCACGGGTCGCTCGTCAGCACCGAGGCCGACACCTTCACCGCCCGGCGGCGCTGGTCGGGGTCCATCGTCTTGAGCCGCTCGCCCGACACGACCACCGCGGCCGCGGCGCCGTCGCAGTTGGCCGAGCACATCGGCCGGGTGTTGGGGTAGGCGATCATGACGTCGCCCATGATCTCCTCGAGCGACATGCGCTTCGTGTAGGCCGCCAGCGGGTTGAGCGTCGAGTGGGCGTGGTTCTTCTCGCTGATGCGGGCGAACAGCTCGAAGCTGGCCCCGCCGTAGCGGTGGCCGTACTCCATGCCGATCTGCGCGAAGACGCCGGGCATGATCTCGGTGCCGATGCGCCCGTCGACGGGAGCCACGGCCCCGTAGCGCCCGTGGGGCGTCCACGTGTCGCCGTCGTCCTTGCGGCTCCCGCCCGCCAGAAGGCCGGCACCCGCCAGCTTCTCGGCGCCGACCGCCAGGCCCATGTCGCACTCTCCGGCCTTGACCGCCATGATCGCGGTGCGCAGCGCGGTGGCGCCCGTGGCGCAGGCGTTGGCCACGTTGTAGACGGGGATGCCGGTCTGGCCGATCTGCTTCTGGACCTGCTGCCCGAGACCGGCGGCGGCCGCCATGAGGCTGCCCGCGGCCACGACGCCCATGTCCTGCATGGTCACGCCGCCGTCGGCGAGCGCGGCCATCGCCGCCTCGGACGCCAGGTCGACGAGGTCCTCGTCGGGGTGCTTCCCGAACTTCGTCATGTGGATCCCGAGGATCCAGATGTCGTCACTGGCCACGTGAGGCCTCCCTCGGCTCGAACCCGAACCCCACCGCCTCGGTGCCGGCGGCGTCGACGCCCACCGGCACGGTCGTGAGCTTCACCTTCATGCCCGTGCGCACGTGGTCGGCGTCGGGCTCGACGTTGACCACGTTGCCCCGGACGCTGGTGCCGTCGCAGTCGATCACGCCCGCGACGAAGGGCACGGGGACGCCGGGGGCGGCGAAGCTGACGATCGTGAAGGTCCGCAGCTCCCCCTCGGTGGCGACGGGGACGGGCGTGAACCCGGTGCCCCCGCACGCCGCGCAGGCGTTGCGGCGATCGAAGAAGCGGGCGCCACAGGCGTCGCACTCCTGCGCCACGAGGTGCGGGTCGTCCCCCAGCACCAGGTAGTCGACCAGCGGAATCTGCTCGGTCACGCGTCCTCCCGCGTCCAGCGTCAGGTGGGTGTGCCGAAAGCTACCGGCTGTACCACCCGTTCCACGATTTCCCCGCGAGATCGGTCGCCGGAGCGACCGATCTCGCGGGGGAAATCCCGTCGGAGGGAAGGTGAAGCTCGCTTGAAGTGGATGTCTGTGGCGGTAGCGTGCCGCGGATGGAGACCGAGCTGAGCATCGGCGCCGTCGCCGACCGCACCGGAGTGGCGCCCTCGGCCCTGCGCTACTACGAGGACGAGGGCCTCATCTGCGCCGAGCGCAGTGCCGGCAACCAGCGGCGCTACCACCGCGACGTGCTCCGCCGGGTGTCGTTCATCCGGGTCGCGCAGCGGGTGGGCCTCAGCCTCGAGGAGATCCGCGAGGCGCTCGCGTCGCTGCCCGACGCCCGCACCCCCACCCAGGAGGACTGGGCCCGCATCTCCCAGGCCTGGCGTCCCCGCCTCGACCAGCAGATCGAGCTGATCGAGCGGCTCAAGGACCGGCTCGACGGCTGCATCGGGTGCGGCTGCCTGTCCCTCAAGGCGTGCCGCCTGCTGAACGCCGGCGACGTCGCCGGCGAGCACGGCGCCGGTCCCCGCTACCTCATCGGCGACCCCGACGAGTAGCCGCACGGGCGGCTTGCCCGCCGTCAGCCCACGAGGGCGCCGTAGACGAGGGCGGTGAGCTGGCCCCGGAAGTCGAACGTCCCCGACGGCACGAGCTGGGTCATGAACACCACGACGACGTCGTCGGTGGGATCGATCCAGAAGATCGTCGACGCCAGGCCGCCCCACATGAACGTCCCGGCCGACCCTGCGGACTGCGTCCCGGCCGGCCCGGACGACACCGCCACGGTCAGCCCGAAGCCCATGCCGTCGAAGCCGACCTCGCCGTAGCCGCCCGGCAGCGCGACGCCGCGCAGGTCGCCCCCACCCGGCAGGTGGTTCGTCCGCATCAGCTCGACGGTGCGAGGCGCCAGCACCCGCACGCCGTCGACCGCCCCGCCGCCGGCCAGCATCCGGCAGAAGCGCAGGTAGTCGGCCGCGGTCGACGCCAGGCCACCGCCGCCCGACAGGAACTCGGGGTGCGTGCGGAAGGCGCTGGTCAGCGGGTCGTCGCTGAGCACCAGCCGCTTGGCCCGGTCGCGCCGGTACAGCGCGGCGAAGCGGTCGATCGAGGCGTCGGGCACCGAGAAGCCGGTGTCGGCCATGCCCAGCGGGTCGAAGATCGTGTCCTGGAGGTACTCGTCGAACCGCGACCCCGACACCACCTCGACGACCCGGGCGGCCACGTCGGTCGACCACGAGTACAGCCAGTGCGCGCCCGGGTGGAAGCGCAGCGGCTCGGGCCCCAGGCGCTCGACCAGCACCTGGAGGTCGCCGCCGCCGGACATCCGGGCCGACGGCGGGCGGTCGCCGAGGGTGGCGAGGTCCATGCGGGCGCTCCGGCGGGCCGTAGCCGATGCCGGACGTGTGCATCAGCAGGTCGCGCACCGTCATCGGCCGCACCGGGTCGACGAGGTGCACCTCACCGCCGGCGTCCTTCTCGCGCACCTTGACCCCGCGGAACTCGGGCAGGTACCGCTCGACCGGGTCCTTCAGCGCCACCTTGCCCTGCTCGTACAGGGTGAGGAGCGCCACGCCGGTGACCGGCTTGGTCATCGAGAAGATGCGCCAGATCGTGTCGGGGCGCACGGGGACCTCGCGCTCACGATCGGCCAGCCCGATGGTCGCGGCGTGCGCCAGCGTCCCGCCGCGGGACACCAGCACCTGGCAGCCGGCGATCTTTCCGGCCTCGACGTACCGGGTGCGCAGGTGGTCGTCGATCCGGCCGAGGCGGGCGGGGTCGAACCCGGCGCCCGTGGGGTCGACGGTGAGGTCCAGCGTGGAGTGCACGGCGGCACCCTAGCCGTGACCTGGGTCACGCGTCGGACGTTCTAATGCGGGTGTTCGAACTCCCGGTCCTCCCGGAAGGCCTGCTCCGTAGGATGACCGACCGGTCATGGCAACGCTCCCCCCGATCACCTACCCCGACCTGCCGATCACCGAGCGGCGCGACGACGTGATGGCCGCCATCCGCGACCACCAGGTCGTCGTGGTCGCGGGCGAGACCGGTTCGGGCAAGAGCACCCAGCTCCCCAAGATGTGCCTCGAGCTGGGCCGCGGCACGCGAGGCGCTCATCGGGCACACGCAGCCCCGGCGCCTGGCCGCCCGCACCGTGGCGGCCCGCATCGCCGAGGAGCTGGGCACCGAGCTGGGCGACCGGGTCGGCTACACCGTGCGCTTCACCGACCAGGTCGGCGAGCACACCCAGGTGAAGCTCATGACCGACGGCATCCTGCTCGCCGAGCTGCAACGCGACCGGATGCTGCGCCGCTACGACACGATCATCGTCGACGAGGCCCACGAGCGCAGCCTGAACATCGACTTCCTCCTCGGCTACCTCACCGGCCTCCTCCCCCGGCGGCCCGACCTCAAGCTGATCGTCACCTCGGCCACCATCGACACCGAGCGCTTCGCCGCCCACTTCGACGCCCCCGTCGTCGAGGTGTCCGGCCGCACCTACCCCGTCGAGATGCGCTACCGGCCCCTCGAGCGCGACCAGGTCGACGGCATCCGGGCCGCGGTCGACGAGCTGCGGCGTGAGGGCCCGGGCGACATCCTCGTGTTCCTCAGCGGCGAGCGCGAGATCCGCGACGCCGCCACCGCCCTCACCGACGAGAAGCTCGCCGACACCGAGATCCTGCCGCTCTACGCCCGGCTGTCGGCGGCCGAGCAGCAGCGCGCCTTCCGCCCCCACCGCGGGCGGCGCATCGTCCTCGCCACCAACGTGGCCGAGACGTCGATCACCGTGCCCGGCGTGCGCTACGTCGTCGACCCGGGCACCGCCCGCATCTCGCGCTACAACCGCCGCACCAAGGTCCAGCGGCTGCCCATCGAGGCGGTCAGCCAGGCGTCGGCGAACCAGCGGGCCGGTCGGTGCGGCCGTGTGGCGCCCGGCATCTGCATCCGGCTCTACGACGAGGACGACTTCGCCGGCCGGCCCGAGTTCACCGAGCCCGAGATCCTGCGCACCAACCTGGCGTCGGTCATCCTGCAGATGGCCGCGCTGCGGCTCGGCGACGTCGAGTCGTTCCCGTTCGTCGACCCGCCCGACGCCCACGCCATCCGCGACGCCGTCGCCCTGCTGGTCGAGCTGGGGGCCATGCGCCCCGACCGCACGCTGACCAAGGTGGGGCGTCGCCTGGCCCGGCTGCCCGTCGATCCCCGCTTCGGCCGCATGATCCTGGAGGCCGGCGACGAGGCCTGCGTGCGGGAGGTCGTGATCCTGGCCGCCGCCCTGTCGATCCAGGACGTCCGCGAGCGGCCGACCGACCACGAGGCCGAGGCGAACGAGATGCACGCTCGCTTCGCCGACCCCGACTCGGACTTCCTGTCGGTGCTCGCCCTCTGGCACCACCTCGAGACCGAGCAGCGGGCGCGGTCGTCGAGCGCGTTCCGACGGATGTGCCGCGCCGAGTTCCTCAACCACGTCCGCGTGCGGGAATGGCAGGACCTCGTGCGCCAGCTGCGGGAGGTCGCCAACGACCTCGGGCTGCGCCGCAACCGCGAGCCGGCGTCCGCCGATCAGATCCACCGCGCCCTGCTGGCCGGGCTGCTGTCGCACGTCGGCATGTACGACCGCACGACGCGCGACCACGTCGGCGCCCGCCAGGCCCACTTCACCATCGCTCGCGGCTCGGTCCTGAACCGGAAGTCGCCGGCCTGGGTCATGGCGGGCGAGCTGGTCGAGACCAACCGCCTGTGGGCCCGCATGGCCGCCCGCATCGATCCCGTCGTGGATCGAGCCCGCAGCCGAGCACCTGGTGCGCCGCTCGTACGGCGACCCCTGGTGGGACGGGCGCCGCGGGTCGGCGATGACGACCGAGCGCGTCACGCTCTACGGGCTGCCGATCGTCGAGGGTCGGCGGGTCCAACTGGGCCGCGTCGACCCCGCGCTCGCCCGCACGCTGTTCATCGAGCACGCGCTGGTCGACGGCGACTGGCGCTCCCACCACGCCTTCGTCGCCGCCAACCGGACGCTCGTCGACGAGGTGGAGGAGCTGGAGGAGCGCACCCGCCGGCGCGACCTCCTCGTCACCCGGGACCGGATGGTGGACTTCTTCGCGGCGCGGGTGCCCGACGACGTGGTCTCCGCCCGTCACTTCGACCGCTGGTGGAAGGACGCCCGGCGCACCGAGCCCGACCTGCTGACCTTCACCCGCGACGACCTGATCGACCCCGACGCCGACGGCGTGGACCTCGACGCCTTCCCGACGACGTGGCGGCAGGGCGACCTGGCGTTCGATGTCTCGTACACGTTCGGTCCCGGCGCCGACGACGACGGCGTGACCGTTCACGTGCCGCTGGCGGTGCTCAACCAGGTGCGCCCCGACGGCTTCGACTGGCAGGTGCCCGGTCACCGCCTCGACCTCGTGACCGCCCTGGTCCGTTCCCTGCCCAAGGCGGTGCGGCGCCACCTCGTGCCCGCACCCGACCGGGCCCGCGAGGCGCTCCGGAGCATCGGTCCCGACGACGGGCCGCTGCTCGACGTGCTCGCCCGGCGCCTGGCGACCCTGGCGGGCGAGGCCGTGGCTGCCGGCGAGTTCGACCTGACCAAGGTGCCCGACCACCTGCGGGTGCGGTTCCGCATCGAGGACGGCGACGGCGCCGAGGTCGCCAGCGGCCGCGA
This sequence comes from uncultured Acidimicrobiales bacterium, assembly GCA_963778415.1. Taxonomy (GTDB): domain Bacteria; phylum Actinomycetota; class Acidimicrobiia; order Acidimicrobiales; family VFJN01; genus ZC4RG19. The sequence goes on along the minus strand of CAVZUI010000013.1, from coordinate 84,099 downwards.
CCTCGGCGAGCTGCGGCGCCGCCTCGGCGGCCGCGTGCGGCGGGCCGTCGCCGACGCCGCGCCGGGCATCGAACGCCGCGGCCTGACCACGTGGGACATCGGGACGCTGCCCCGGACCGTCGACGTCGAGGCCGGCGGCCGGCCCGTGCGGGGCTACCCGGCGCTGCTCGACGAGGGCGACTCGGTGGCGGTGCGGGTCATGACCTCGGCCGACGACCAGGCCCGGGCCATGCGGGCGGGGACCCGGCGGCTGCTGGTGCTGGCGCTGCCGGCGGCGCGGCGCGAGGCCGAGCGGCGGCTGCGAGCCGTGCCCGCCCTGGCGGCCGCCCCCGCGCACGTCCCGTCGGTGGCCGACCTGGCCGACGACTGCGTCGCCGCCGCGGCCGACCGGATCGTCGCCAGCGAGGGGGGCCCGGCGTGGGACGACGAGGGCTTCGCCCGGCTGACCGCCGCCGCCCGGTCCCGGCTCGCGCCCCTGGCGGCCGGCGCGGCGGCCCAGGCCGCCGACCTCGTGGCCGCGGCCGTGTCACTCGAGGCCCGCCTCGACGCCACCCGCGCCCCGGCCCTGCAGCCCGCCGTCGAGGACATGCGGGCCCAGGTGCGCACGCTCGTCCGGCCCGGGTTCGTGACCGCCAGCGGCCTGGCCCGCCTGCGGGACCTCGGGCGCTACCTGGAAGGCGTCCGGGTCCGCCTCGACAAGCTCGGAGACCGGCCGGCCCGCGACCGCGAGCTGATGGCGACCGCCCGGGCGGTCGAGGGCCAGTACGCGGACGCGGTGGCCGCGCTCCCTCGGGCCCGCCGGGGCGACCCCGACGTGGTCGAGGCCCGCTGGCTCCTCGAGGAGCTGCGGGTCAGCTTCTTCGCCCAGGTCCTGGGGACGGCCCGTCCCGTCAGCGTCCAGCGGGTCCGCAGGGCGCTGGCAGACCTGTCCTCGTGACGGTCACGCCGCCAACGTGGCCGTGAGGGTGATGTCGACCGCGGCCAGCGCCCGGGACACCGGGCAGCCCGCCTTGGCGGCGGCCGCTTCCTGCTGGAACGCCGCGTCGTCGAGGCCGGGCACGACCGCGGTGCACTCGAGCTCGATGCGGCTGATGCCGAAGCCGCCGTCGGCCTGTTCGAGGTGGACCCGGGCCGTCGTGTCGACCGATGTCGGCGGGTGCCCGGCCCGTTCGAGCCCGGCGGACAGAGCCATCGAGAAGCACCCGGCATGGGCCGCGCCGAGCAGCTCTTCGGGGTTGGTGCCCGTGCCGTCCTCGAAGCGGGACGAGAACGAGTAGGCGCCCTCGTAGGCGCCGCTGCCCAGGCGCATCGTCCCGGAGCCGCCGCGCAGGCCGCCCTCCCACCGTGCGGACGCGGTGCGTGCTGGCATGGACCGTCCTCCTCGTCGGGCCCGCTCGCTTCGAAGCTAGCGGCCCTCGGTGGGCGGGGACGCTCGGCGACAGGCGGGCCGCTCCCGCCTGCCCGTCACGCGGCGGCCGTGAAGGGCAGCGACTCGTACCGGCGGACGAAGTGACCGGGCGCGAACCGCCCGCGGCCGCATCGACCGCGAAGTCGGGGCATCGGGCCAGCAGCTCCTCCAGCGCGACCCGCCCCATCAGGCGAGCCGCGGCCGCGCCCAGGCAGAAGTGCGCCCCGCTGCCGAAGGTCAGGATGCGGTGGGGACGCCGGGCGACGTCGAGGTGGTCCGCGTCCGGCCCGAACTCACGGGGGTCCCGGTTGGCCGCGCCGTACAGCAGCATCACCTTGTCGCCGGCGGGGATCGTCGTGCCGTCGATCTCGACGTCGCGGGTCGCGGTGCGGGCCAGGCCCTGCACGGGCGAGGTCAGCCGCAGCAGCTCCTCGACCGCGTCGCGCGATGCCGCCGGGTCGCGCCACCAGGCGGGCCCGCTGGTCGGGGGCGGCGGCGAGCAGCTCGAGGGCGCCGCCGAGCAGGCCGGTCGTCGTGTCGTTGCCGCCTGTGACCATCGTGAAGGCGAAGCCGATGACGTCGCAGCGTGGACACGCCGGCGGCGTCGCCCGCCCGCACGAGCTCGGAGACGGCGTCGTCGCCCGGGCGCCGCCGCCGGAGGTCGGCCAGCTCGGTGAAGTACGCGGCCAGGTCGGCGACGGCGGTGGCCGCGCCGCAGCGGGTCGCCCTGCGCGTTGGCGGCGACGATGGCCTCGGTCCATCCGTCGAACCGGGTCCGGTCGGCCTCGGGCACGCCGAGGTAGTGGGCGACGACGAAGCTCGGGAGCGGCTTGGCCAGCTCTGCCACGACGTCGCCGGCGCCCGCGGCGCGCAGCCGCTCGACCCGCTCGACGACGAAGGCGCGCACGTCAGGCTCGACGGTCGCGACGTGCCGGGGCGTGAACCCCCGGGCCACGAGGCGCCGGAAGGCGGTGTGGGCGGGCGGGTCGAGCATGACCATGGGGGCGAATCTCGTCGAGCCCGGCCCTGCGGCGCTCGTCGTAGGTGAAGGTCAGGCCCTCGGCGGAGGAGAACGTGGCCGTGTCGCGGGCGGCGGCGAACACGTCGGCGAAGCGAGACAGCACCCAGTAGCCGCCGTCGTCGACACGGTGGACGGGGTCGACGTCCTGCAGGGCGCGGTACATCGGGAACGGGTCGCGCCATCCCTCACCGCTGCGGGGGACGAAGCGCACGGCGGTGGCGGCCACGGGGCGGACCCTACTGATCGCCGCCGCGCCCGGGCCGACGCGGGCGCGACACGGCCGTCCCGAGGCGGACGGGGCGCGCTACCGTCCGGCGCCGTGACGGGCAACGCACTCGACGGCTACGAACGCACGACGTTCACCCACGACGGCAAGGAGCGCGCGGTGTTCCGCCGCGGCACCGGGCCCGCGGTGGTGGTCATCGCCGAGATCCCGGGCATCACGCCCAAGGTCGTGGAGTTCGCCGATCGGGTCGTGGACATCGGCTGCACGGCCGTGCTGCCCCACCTGTTCGGCGAGCCCGGCCGCGACCCGTTCGCCGGCGGCCGGCTCGGCTCCGTCCGGTACGCGCTGTCGTCGTTGGTGCCGACGTGCGTCAGCCGCGAGTTCACGGTGCTCGCCACGGGGCGAACGTCGCCCGTCGTCGACTGGCTGCGGGCGTTGGCCGCCGAGGAGCACGAGCGCTGCGGCGGTCCCGGGGTCGGCGCCGTCGGCATGTGCTTCACCGGGGGGTTCGCCCTGGCCATGGCGACGTCGCCGACCCTCGCTCGCCCCGGTGCTCTCGCAGCCGTCGCTCCCGTTCGGTCCGACCGTGCGGTGGAAGCGGACGATCGACATCTCCGACGCCGACCTCGGCGTCGTCAAGCAGCGGTGCGCGGCCGACGGCCTCGAGGTCCTCGGCCTGCGGTTCACGAGCGACCGGCTCGTGCCCGGCGAGCGCTTCGAGTTCCTGCAGGACGAGCTGGGCGACGCCTTCGTGGCCGTCGAGCTCGGCGACGCCGACGCCAACCCCGCGTCGCAGATGCCCGCCCACTCCGTGCTGACCGAGCACCTGATCGACGAGCCGGGTCAGCGCACCCGAGCCGCGCTCGACCAGGTCCTCGACCTGTTCCGCCGCAAGCTCCTCCCCGCGGCCTGACGCGACGGCCTACCCCGGGGCCCGGCACGCCGCGAACGTCTGTTGGACCCGCCAGGTGCGGCCGCCGTCGTGTGACACCTCGTTGCGCCACCGGAACGACGTGGGGGCGATGTCCGAGAACGCCCACCGCAGGGCGCCGTCGTCGAAGGCGCCCGACAGCACGATCCCGTCGCCGTCGGCCCGGGCGACGAACTGGCGGACCACCTGGCGTCCCGGTCCGACCCACGTCGACCGCCACGCCCCCAGCCCGTCGTCGTAGAACCGCAGGCTCGTGCCGTGCTCGCCGGGCGAGGCGCCGTCGGCCGTCCGCCGCGGGCAGATCCACACGTCGGCCACGGCCCGGCCGCCGAGCGCCCACCCGAAGTGCCACTCCCCGGCCGTCACGGTCTCGGTGCCGTCGGCGGCGACGTCGGTGACGTCGAGATCCCACGAGCCGACGAACTGGCCGAACAGCGCCAGCTTCTCGGCGATGTCGGGGGCGGGACCGGCGGCGGCGAAGGCGTCCTGGAGGGCGGCACGGGGATCCATGCACGCGATCCTCGGCGCTGGGCGCGAGCGGCGCCAGCGGGACCTCAGCCGCCGGCGGACACGCCCTCCAGCACCACGACCGCCCGCCCCTCCTCGTCGGAGGCCTCGAGGTCCACGCGAGCGGAGATCGCCCAGTCCCGCTCCGCGTCCGGGTCGTCGAGCGCCTGCCGCACCGTCCACTCCCCCGCCGCCTCGGCCACCTGGAACAGGTCGGGGCCGCGCGCCGCGGGCCCGATGCCGACCGCCTCGTGCCGCTCCCAGTACGGCGCCATCGCCGCCGCCAGCGAGCCGGCCGACCAGGCGGTGCCCGGCAGGCGCTCGGTGAGGTCGGCGTAGGCCCGCCGTGCCAGCAGCTCGACCCACTGGAACAGCTCGTTGCGCACCATGACGCGGAAGGCCCGCTCGTTGGCGGTCACGCCCCGCCGCGCCGCGCCCTCGTCGGCCAGCGACGGGCGGGCCGGCGCCGCCACCTCGTCGTCGACGTCGGGGTGGCGCAACGTCTCCCACTCGTCGAGCAGGCTCGAGTCGACCTGGCGCACCAGCTCGCCCAGCCACTCGGTGAGGTCGAGCAGGTCGTCGGTCTTGGTGTCCTCGGGCACGTTCTGGACGAGGCCCTTGTAGGCGTCCGTCAGGTAGCGCAGGACCAGACCCTCCGACCGGGCCAGCCCGTAGAACGCGATGTAGTCGGTGAACGTCATGGCCCGCTCGTACAGGTCGCGGGCCACCGACTTGGGCCGGATCGTGTGGTCGACGACCCACGGGTGCTCGGTCGCGTACGCGTCGAACAGGCCGTAGGTGAAGTCGCGCAGCGGCTTGGGGTGCTCGAGCTTGTCGAGCTCGGCCATGCGCTCCTCGTACTCGACCCCTTCCCGCTTGAGCCGCTCGATGGTCTCGGTGCGCAGGCGATCGAGCTGGGCGGCGATCACGACGCCCGGGTTCTCGAGCACCGACTCGACGATCGAGAGCACGTCGAGGGCGTAGGTGTCGGACTCGGGGTCGAGGTGGGTGATGGCCTCGAGCACGAACGGCGACAGCGGCTGGTTCAGGGCGAAGTCGGCCTGCAGGTCGATGGTCACGCGCACGAGGCGGTCGTCGGCGTCGGGCGTGTCGAGCCGCTCGACCACGCCAGAGCGCAGCAGCGACCGGTACATGGCGATGGCCCGGCGGATGTGCTGGCGCTGGCGGGCCCGCGGGTCGTGGTTGTCGAGGAGCAGGCGACGCATGGCGCCGCAGCCGTCGCCGGGCCGGTCGAGCACGTTGAGCAGCATGGCGTGCGACACGGTGAAGCTGGACGTGAGCGGCTCGGGCGGCGCTGCGGCCAGCTTGGTGAACGTGTCCTCGCTCCACGGCACGTAGCCCCGGGTCGGGGGCTTGCGCTTGACGATCTTGCGCTTCTTCTTGGCGTCGTCCCCGGCCTTGGCGACGGCGCGCTCGTTGTCGATCACGTGCTCGGGGGCCTGGGCCCACGCGTAGCCGACCGTGTCGTACCCGGCGCGGCCGGCCCGGCCGGCGATCTGGTGGAACTCGCGGGCCGAGAGCAGCCGGGACGACGTGCCGTCGTACTTGCAGAGCTGGGTGAAGAGCACGGTGCGGATCGGCACGTTGATCCCCACGCCGAGGGTGTCGGTGCCGCAGATGACCTTGAGGTGCCCCTCCTGCGCCAGCCGCTCGACCAGCCGGCGGTACTTCGGGAGCATGCCGGCGTGGTGGACGCCGATGCCGTGGCGCACGAACCGGCTGAGCGCCCGCCCGAACCCCGGCCCGAACCGGAACTCGCCGATGGCCGCCCCGATGGCGTCCTTCTCGGCCCGCGAGCACATGTTGACGCTCATCAGCGACTGGGCCCGCTCGACGGCCTCGCGCTGGGTGAAGTGCACGACGTAGACCGGCACCCGGTCGGTCGCCAGCAGCGTGTCGATGGTCTCGTGCAGGGCGGTGTGGCGGTACTCGTAGTCGAGCGGCACCGGTCGGGTGGCGTTGCGGACGGCGGCCGTCGTGCGGCCCGTCCGCTCGCTGAGCTCGACCTCGAAGCGGCGGGTGTCGCCCAGCGTGGCGGACATCAGCACGAACTGGGCCTGGGGCAGCGTCGAGCAACGGCACCTGCCACGCCCAGCCGCGGTCGGGGTCGGCGTAGTAGTGGAACTCGTCCATCACCACCTGGCCGACGTCGGCCCGCTCGCCGGCACGCAGCGCCAGGTTGGCGAGGATCTCGGCCGTGCAGCAGATGACCGGGGCGTCGGCGTTGACGGCGGCGTCGCCGGTGAGCATGCCGACGTGGTCCGACCCCAGCTCGTGCACGAGGTCGAAGAACTTCTCCGACACGAGCGCCTTGATCGGCGCCGTGTAGAAGGTGCGGCGCCCGGCGGACAGGGCGGCGGCGTGGGCGGCCAGCGCCACCAGGGACTTCCCCGACCCGGTGGGCGTGCCGAGGATGACGTTGGCGCCGCCGAGGATCTCGAGGACCGCCTCCTCCTGCGCCGGGTACAGCGCGAGGCCGCGTCCGTCGGCCCACGTCGTGAACGCGTCGAGCACGGCGTCGGGGTCGGGGCGGGCGCCGAGCTCCGCCAGGTGGTCCGCCAGGGTGCGGGGCACGGTGCGCAGCGTCAATCGACGTACACGGGCGGAGGCGGGCCGGCGGTCGGCCCGAGCAGGTCAGCCAGCCAGAGGTCGTACAGCTCGACCCACCGCCCCGAGGTCCGTACCTGGTCGAGCACCGCGTTGACGTAGCGCACCCACTCGGGCCGGTCGCGCGGCAGGCCGATGGCGGTGGGCTCCCGGTTGAGCGAGCCCTCGAGGAATCGCAGGTTGGGGTCCTGGGCGCGGAAGCCGACGAGGATCGTGTCGTTGGTCGACATGCCGTCGACCTCGCCCTCCTGCAGCTTCACCAGGCAGTCGGCCCGCTCGGCGGCGGGCACGGGCTCGACGTCGGGCAGCTCGGCGACGCGGGCCAGGGTGGTCGAACCGGCCGAGCCGCAGATCGTGTGGCCGGCGAGGTCGTCGGTCGTCCGCGCGGGGTCGTCGTCGCGCACCAGCACCAACTGCTGCGAGTCGTAGTAGTTCGTCGAGAAGTCGATGTCCTCGCGGCGGCTGCACGTGGGGGTGAACACGTCCGCGACCATGTCGACGCGCCCGTCGACCAGGGCCTGGACCCGGTCGCTGCTGGGGATGCCGACGAAGCTGATGCGATCGGGGTCGCCGAACAGGGCGGCGGCCACCTCGCGGGCGATGTCCACGTCGAACCCCTCGAACAGCGCCTGTCTGCGGGTCGACGCTCGAGAGGCGCAACGTGGCGGTGTCGACCCCGACGAGCAGCCGCCCGCGGGCCCGGATCTCGGCCATCGTCGAGCCCGGCGGCACCGCGGTGGTGGCCGGGCCGGTCGGGCGCAGGCTCGCCTCGGGAACCCCGCAGTCGGGCTCGGGCGTCGGCGCCGCGGTCGTCGTCGTGGTCGACGTCGGCCCGGGCAGCGACTCGGGCACGTCGGCCTGCACGCACGCGGCCGCGCCGGCGATCACCAGGCAGGCGACGATCGCCGCCCACCGCCCGGACGCGGCCCGCCCGTTCACACGACCCTCGGGCGCGGGGCGGTTCGGTACGGCCGCGCGGATCGCCGCTTGACGTGCTGCCTGGCGGCCGGCTGCCGAGCCGGTCCTCACGCTCCGAGATCCCCACGCGTGGGCTGCGACGAGAGCCCATCCTGCTCGGCCTCTCTCAGCTCACGCCCACGAGGTCGACCACGAACACGAGCGTCTCGTCGGGGCCGATGACCCCGCCGGCGCCGCGCGGGCCGTAGGCGAGGTGCGGGGGCAGGGTGAGGCGCCGCTGGCCACCGACCCGCATGCCCTGCACACCGGTGTCCCAGCCCTCGATGACCTGACCGGCGCCGAGTCGGAACGAGAACGTGTCGCCCCGGTCCCACGAGGCGTCGAACTGCTCGCCGTTCGACCACGCCACGCCGACGTAGTGCACCTCGACGTCGTTGCCGGCGGTGGCCTCGTCTCCGTCGCCCACCACGATGTCGTCGACGACGAGGTCGGCGGGCGGCTCGGAGGCGGGGATGCTCACGTCGGGCTTGGCCATGGCGCCACCCTAACGCCGCCCGTCCGGACGGCACTGACAGGGCCGCCCGGGGGACGTACAGTCACGGGCGCCGCGGCTGGGCTGGCGAACACCTGGGGACCTGGCGGCCCGGCGCGCGCGTGCCTGCCACCGGGTGGGCGGCGACCAGGAGGCACACGATGTCCGACTTCACGACCGACACCCCCGGCCAGAACGGCCCGGCACCGTTCGGGCCGCGCCCCGATCCGGCGCCGGGACCGGCGGCCGCGACCGCACCGCGCTTCGCCCCGCAACCCCGGGCGGAACAGCCGCGGCCCGAGCAACCTCGACCAGAGCAGCCCCGCCCCGACCAGGGGCCGGCGGGCTCGCCCGAGGTCAAGGGCCGCATCCACATCGCCGACGAGGTGGTCGAGAAGGTGGCCGGGCTGGCCGCCATGGAGGTCGAGGGCGTGGCCGACCTCGGCGGCGACTTCGAGCGCGCGGTCGAGAGCGTCCGCGAGCGCATCGGCCTCGGCAACAAGCGTGGGCGACCAGGGCGTCAAGGCCGAGGTCAAGGGCCACGACGTGGCGATCAGCGTCACGATCATGGTCGAGTTCGGCCACGTCGTCCTCGACGTGGCCCGCCAGGTGCAGGCCAACGTGGCCCGCAAGACGCAGCGGATGCTCGGCCTGCGCGTGGTCGAGGTGAACGTCACGGTCGACGACGTGCGCACCGCCCGCACCGACGAGCAGCCCGAGGCGTCCGACGCGGCGGCGGCGGTCGCCTGACCGCCGCCTGAGCCGGGGCCGCGCCGTCAGACGAGGCCGAGCACGTCGAGCAGACCGCCGAGCAGGCCGGGGCTCGACTGATCGGGTGCGGTCGTGCGGCGTGGTGGGGGCCGCGGTCGTGGCCGTCGTGGCGGGGGCGGTGGGCTCGGCGCGGGGGCGCCGGTCGTCGTGGGACCGGTGCCGGGAGGCGACCGCCGCCGTCGGCGGGGCCCCGTCCGCGTGCGGACGACGGCGCGGCGGCGCCCGTCGCGGCAGCCGGGCCCGCCGCGGCGGCGTGACGCTGCCGCCCGGGTCGCCCGATCGGTCCTCGCCACGCGTCGTGAGGCCGTCGGACAGCGAGTCGCCCCCGCCGCCCGAGCCGGCCGACCCGCCGTCGTCGGACGCGGCCTCGCCCTCCTGCCGACCGGGCCGGCGGAGCGCCGAGCCCGAGGTCCTCGACGCCACGGTCGCCGTCCGCGAGCATCGCCAGGCCCAGCGCGCCGAACACGATCACGACGGCCGCCAGGCCGGTGACGATCAGCACCCCGGGGTGCACCCGGTCGAGGGCCGCGCCCACGGCTTGCTTCAGTTCCGCCCAGAGGTCCCGCATCGTCCTCGCTCCCGCATGCCCTGTCTGGCTCCGCCACGGCGGGGCGACGGCGTCCGCCGATCCACGTCCCCACGCGTTCGCCATTCTGCCTCACGGAGAGGGCCACGCGCGACAACCGTGCCGGGCGGGCGACCGCGCCACGCGTTCGCGGCGATCAGGTCGGTGTCGACGCGGTGGGTGCGGTGGTCCGGCGACCCCGAACGGGCGTCCCCACGATGCTGATGCGGTCCATCACCCGGCGCTGCGGGAAGTAGTCGCTGGCCGCGTAGTGCTGGGCCTGGTCAGGCGCTTCCGTCGGTCAAGACCACGCCGAGCGGCGAGCCCCCGGTGGGCGGTCCGACCGTGTGTCAGCCCTCGTCCCCGGTGGGATCACGACGACCGGACAGCCGGCGTGCCGGGCCACGTGCTCGGACACCGATCCGAGGAGGAGGCGACCGAAACCTCCGAGGCCACGCCGGCCCACGACGACGAGATCGGCGTCGTCCGCCGCCGTCGACCAGGCTCGACGCCGGCCCGCCCGGGCACCGCCGTCCGCTCGACGTCGACAGGGGACGCTCCCTCGACCGCCCGGTCGACCATGTCGTCCACCATGCGGCGGGCCCCGCCCTCGATGACGCCGACGTCCGACCCCGACGCGCCGCTCACGGGCCCGTAGATCATGGGTGCGGTCCAGGCGTGCACCACCTGCACCACGGCCTTGCGCGCCGCCCCCTCGGCGAGCGCCCACCGCAGGGCCGCCATCGACTGGTCGGAGCCGTCGACGCCGACCACGACCCGCTCGCGGGTCCCCTCGTGCGGACCGTCATCGCTGTCGCCGCGCACGATCGCGATCGGAACCTCGGCGTGGTGCAGGCACTGCTGGCTGACGGATCCCAGGAGCAGGCCGCGGAACCCGCCCAGCCCGCGAGCACCCACCACGAGCAGGTCCGCGCCGTGCGCCGCGGCCAGCAGGCCCGGAGCCGGCAGGTCGCACACCGCGCGGCGCACCACCTGCGACGCCGCCTCCGCGCCCAGGGCCGCCTCGACCGCCGCGGCCAGGGCGGCGTCGGCGGCGTCCTCGCCGTAGTCGGGGTCGAAGCGCTGACTGCCGTCCGCGTGGTGCTGGTTGAACAGGTCCCACACCAGCACGGCCACCAGGTCGTGGCCGTGCAACCCCGCCTCGCGGGCCGCCCAGCGCAGCGCCGCCGCCCCGTGTTCCGACCCGTCCACTCCGACGACGATCTCTGCCATGGCGTCAGCCTGCGACACGCTCGACGACCCCGGCAAGTGACGGAAGTCCTCAGCCGGCATCCCGAACCGCGGCCCATACATGCCTTGACAGCTATATAGCTGGAGGAGCATGCTCGGGGACGTGAGCTTCGCCGTCCTCGCCGAACCGACTCGCAGGGCGATCCTCGACCTCCTGTGCGAGGGCGAGCGCCCTGTCGGCGACCTCGTCGACCAGCTCTCCATCAGCCAGCCCGCGGTGTCCAAGCACCTCCGCGTCCTGCGCGACGCCGGCCTCGTCGACGTGCGGGCCGACGCGCAGCGGCGCCTCTACCGCGTCCGACCCGAGCCCCTCGCCGAGATCGACGAGTGGCTCGGCCCCGTACCGACGGCTCTGGAGCCGGTCGTTCGACCGCCTCGAGCGCCACCTGGAGGTCACCCCATGAGCAACGACGGCACCCTCGTCACCGTCGACGGCCGTCCCGCACTGCGGTTCGAGCGGCGGTTCCACCAGCCCGTCGAGCGCGTGTGGCGCGCCATCAGCGCCCCCGAGGAGATGGGTGCGTGGTTCCCGTCGGCCGTGATCGGCGAGCGCACCCTCGGCGCCGAGCTCGTGTTCGACGACGAGGCGCAGCGGGCGGCCGCACGCGCCGCGGGCGAGCCGACCCGCGACGACGGCCCGCCCTTCCGCGGCCACGTCCTGGTCTACGACCCGCCCACGGTCTTCTCGTTCACGTGGGGCGGCGAGGTGCTGCGCTTCGAGCTCCTCGCCGACGCCGGCGGCACGCTCCTCGTCTTCACCCAGCTGCTCAGCCACCAGTCGGTGGCGGCCCGGAACGGCTCGGGCTGGCACGCCTGCCTCGACGCGCTCGGGCGGGCGCTGGCCGAGACCGACGCCCCGCCCGAGGGCGACGACGGGCTGGCGCTGTACCACCACTACGTCGAGCGGATCGGGCCCGAGCTCGGCCGGCCCGACGGCCGGGGCGCGCTGCGGTGGGAGCGGGCGACCCACGTCGACCCCGACCGCGTCCGCGCCGCCACGAGCGATCCCGCGGCGATGGCGGGCTGGGGGGCCGCCGATCGGGCCGGCGACCCCCTGACCTGGGAGGTCGAGCCCGTCGAGCACGGCAGCGTGTTCCGCCTGACCCATGCCGGGATCGGCACCGACGCCGAGCTGGCCGCCACCTGGCACGCCCTGCTGCTCCAGCTCGACATGTACCTGGCCGCCGGGATGCTCGTCCCGGTCGACCCGAAGCTGTGGGTCGACGCCTACCGCGACACGCTCTGACCCTCAGCGCATGCGGTAGGCGATCGGCAGGTGCTTGACGCCGCTGACGAAGTGGCTCAGCGCCCACTCGGGCTCGCCCGCCGAGCTCGACGTGGGTCAGCTCGCGGCTGAGCCGGTCGCAGCATCGTGCGCAGCTCCCGGCGGGCGAACTGGGCGCCGAGGCAGAAGTGGGCGCCGACGCCGAAGCGCGAGCAGCTTGTCGGCGTCGGGGCGGCGGACGTCGAAGCGTCATCGGGTCGGCGAACGACGTCCTCGTCGCGGTTGGCCGACGGGTAGCGACAGCAGCACCCGCCCGCCCTCGGGGATGTCGACGCCGCCGATCGCCGTCGGCTCGGTGGCGTAGCGGAGGAAGTGGCGCACCGGCGAGGTCCAGCGGATGATCTCGTCGGCCGCGTTGACGACGGCCTCGTCGTCGCCCGCCAGCGCCGCAGAGCTGCTCGGGGTCGCGGGCAGCTGCCTCCATGCCGCCGGCGAGGGCGAACGACGTCGTGTCGTGGCCGGCGGTGGCGACGATGATGTAGTACCAGAGCCGCTCGATGTCGCCCATCGGGCAGCCGTCGACCTCGCCGTTGGCGATGACGCTGGCGAGGTCGTCGGCCGGGCAGGCCCGGCGGTCGTCGGTGAGCTCGTTGAAGTACTGGATGAACTTCATGACCGACGCGATCATCCGCTCGCCCGGGTCGCTCGGCGTCGCCGAGGAACTCGGGGTCGGCGGCGCCGAAGATGCCCTGGGTGAGGTCCATCATCAGCGGCTCGTCCTCCTCGGGCACGCCGTAGATGTCCATGATCACGCGCAGCGTGTAGGGCTGGGCGATGTCCTTGGCGAAGTCGCACTCGCCGCCGAGCTCGCGCATGCGCTCGACGAAGAGGTCGGCGAGCTCGTCGATGCGGGGCTGGCGGTGCGCCGACCGCGGCGGGCTTGAACCAGTCGTTGGTGACCTGCCGGTGGTCGCGGTGCGTCGTCGCCGTCGAGGTGCACGAGCGTCGCCGGCACGCGGCATGCCCGCCGTCGAGCATCTGCTGCCAGTCCGTCGTCGGGCCCGAGCACCGAGCGGGGCGTGTTGAGCCAGCGCTCGTTGTCGCGGGTCACGGCGAAGACGTCGGCGTGGCGGGTCAGCACCCAGAACGGCGCGAAGCCCGGCGTCGTCGACGCGCAGGATCGGGTCGGTGCGGCGGAGCTCGGCGACCCGCTCGTGCCAGGCGTCCATGTCGGCCCACGTGCCGGCCCGGTGGAACAGCGCGCCGACGTCGCCTTCTGCCTCGTGCACGGTCATCTGCCGGACCGTACCGGTCGGCACCGGTACCGTGACGCCACGAGTCGAGGGGGAGCCATGGCAGATGTGGTGCGGCCCGCAGGCCGCCAGGACGTGCCCACGCTCGACGACCCGTTCCCCCTCGACCCGGCCGCGGCCACCGAGTTCGCCGCGCACGGGCACGTGGTCGTGCGCGGCCTCGCGTCACCCGAGGAGGCCGCCGCCTACCGCCCGATCATCGAGGCCGCCGCCATCGAGCACGCCTGGAACAAGGACCAGCCGGCCGAGGTCGGCAGCTACGCCAGCCTCTTCCTCCAGTCGTTCAACCTGTGGCGGGTCGACGAGCGGATCGCGCCGCTTCGTGTTCGCCCGCGCGGTTCGCCGGAGTGGCCGCAGCCCTCCTCGGTGTCGAGCGGGTGCGGCTCTACCACGATCAGGCGCTGTGCAAGGAGGCCGGCGGCGGTCGCACGCCGTGGCACCAGGACCAGTACTACTGGCCGCTCGACGCCGACCGCACGATCACGATGTGGATGCCGCTCATCGACCTGCCCGACGAGATCGGATCGATGACGTTCGCCTCCGGCAGCCACCTGCTCGGCGACCTCGGCGGGTACGCGATCTCGGACGAGTCCGACCGCGCGCTTCGCCGCCCTGATCGAGCGAGCAGCTGCCCGCTCGACACCCACGGCGCGCTTGACGGCCGGTGACGCCACCTTCCACGGCGGGTGGACGTTCCACAGCGCCGGGCCGAACCCGACCGACCACCTGCGCCCGGTGATGACCGTGATCTACTTCGCCGACGGCGCCCGGGTCCTGCCCGAGGTCACCGACGCGCAGGAGGTCGACCGGCGGGCGTGGCTCGGCGGACGCCCGCTCGGCGCCCTCGCCGACCACGACCTCAACCCGGTGCTCTGACCGCCCGCCGCCACGATCGCCGGTCACCCCGAGACCGACCGCGACAGGGGTGACGGGAAGCGCGGCGCGACCCTGACCCCGTCGACCCAGGTCGTGAGGCGGGCCGCCTCCCGCTCGAGCGCCGCCGTGGCGTCGGCCCCCACGTCGTCGAGGAGCTGGAGGAGCACCTCACCGTCGGGCGCCTGGCACCAGCCGCCGACGATGCGACCGTCCCACCAGGCCGTCGTGCCGCCATTCCCGGTGCTGTCGAAGATGACGGGCCGATGTCCACCGAGGTACCAGTCGCGCTCGAACCACCCCATCGTCGTCGGGTCGAGGGCCGGTCAGCAGACGCGGCCGACGGTTCGGGCGGATCGACGGGATCGAGGTCGTCGGCCAGAGCGACCCCGGGCCCGCCGTGAAGATCGACCTCGACGGCGCCGACGTCGGCCAGCGCGGCGCGGGTCGCCGTGACCGTCGACCCCATCCACCACTTGAGGTCGGCCTCGGTCGCCGGACCGAAGGCGTACAGCCACCGGCGCACCAGCTCGGCGCGCGCCTCGCGCTCGGGCACGACCGGGGGCTGCTCCCCCAGCCACGTGGACGTCCGCGCCCAGGCGGGCCGCGACACGTACCAACCACCGCGGTTCGACGCCCGCACGATCTCGCCCGCGGCGGACAGGCAGGTCAGCACGCGCGGTCCCACGGGCACGTTGCCGCCGTAGGCCTTGTGCGGCGCGTACACGGTCGACCCCTGCAGGAGCTCGACCGCGTTGCGCAGCTCGGTCGAGCTCGCCTCGCCCACCTCGTCGAGCGCCTCGAGCGTGGCCGCCTCGGCGGCCCGCAGCCAGGCCGCGCCGTCGGCGACGAACCCCGCCTTCTCGACCGCCTTCACGAGCCGCCGCCGCTCCTGGTCGGCCACCCGGGTGCTCGCCGCCGCCACCGTCACGCCGAACAGGTCGCGCCGGAACACGAACAGCGTCCGGCGCATGCAGAGGTGCTTGACCAGGGTGCGATCGGCGTACAGGGCCTTGTCGACGTCGGTCCGGGTCAGACCGTCCACCCGCGCCCACGCCGACAGGTACACCGTCGGCGGGTCGGTGGCGTGCAGGCAGACCACGCCGTCGCTGGCCGCCTCGACGTCGGGAGCCTTGTGACCGGGCGCCAGGTGGTGCCGCCGGACGAGGCGGGACCGCCGTTCGGCCACGTCGAAGGTGCGCACCGGCCCAGGCTGCCACAGCGCCACCCGCGGCCCGGTGGGCGTCGGATCGTCCACACCCCGCGGCCCGCGCCTACATTCGGCCCGCACGGGCGCAGGCGAGGGGACGCGAGATGGACACGCAGCGGCTGGTCATGGCGAGCGGCGCGGCCGTGCTGGCGCTGTGCGCCGTCGTGGCGTGCGAGCCGCCGCCCCCCGAAGAGGGCTCGGTCCTGATCGGGTGCGACCGGGCGGACGAGCGGATCCAGCTCACCGAGACGTCTCACCTCGACCCGGAGTGCACCTACACGCTGGGCGTCGACATCACCGCGTCCGGGGTCACGCTCGACTGCCAGGGCGCGACGATCCGCAGCGCCCCCGGAGCCGGGGGCCGCGGCATCCTGGTGTCCACCCCGATCGACACCCCGCTGCACGGCGTGACGGTGCGGAACTGCACCGTCGAGGGCTTCCTCAACAGCCTCCGCGTGACCCGGGACGGCTTCCGCACCCTGCCCCAGGGCCAGGAGTACGAGAACGGCACGGCCGACATCGTCGTCGAGGACTCGGTCTTCCGCGGCTCGCGCGGGGTCGGCATCTTCGTCGACGGCTACGTCGAGGGCGTCACCCTGCGCCGCAACCAGGTGAACGGTGCCGGCAGCAGCGGCATCTACCTCGAGACCGGCTCGCGCCGCAGCCACGTCGAGGGCAACATCCTGCTGGCCAACGGCTACCGCGAGAACGGGCCCGGCGGCCAGCCGTTCTCGTTCGCGGGCGCCGACCTGTGGTTCTGGGGCATCGGCCGCGAGGGCATCTCGGTCGACGGCTCCTACGAGAACACGATCGTCGGCAACCTGTTCCACGAGCAACTCGGCCGGCGGCCTCTTCCTGTACAAGAACTGCGGCGAGTACCCCGACCGGCCCGCCTACTTCGAGCGTCGCTACCCGTCCGAGCACAACCTCATCGAGGCCAACGTGTTCCTGGGCGGCACCAACGGGATCTGGATCGGGTCCCGCATGGGCGAGAACACGCTCCCGATGGACTGCACCGACCCGGCCTACATCGACGAGCCCCTCCGGCGGGTCGTGCTCGACCGCGCCAACGACAACACGGTGCGGGCCAACCGCTTCGTCGACGTCACCTACGGCATCCGGGTCGAGGACGACGGCAACCGCATCGAGGCCAACACGTTCGAGGCCGCCACCCCCGACCGCCACGCCGTGATCGTGGGCACGCCGCTGCGCACCACGGTGCTCGACCGACCTGTGACCGGCACCCAGCTCGTCGACAACCGCTCGACGATCGCCGGCAACGACCACCCCTACCGCTGGGTGACCGCGCACACCGGCACCGTCGACAGCGGCAACCTGGCCAACGGCGCGCCCGCCGCGCTGTGCCAGGGGGTCGAGCCGCCCCGCTCGCCGTTCGTGTTCGTCATCGCGGTGGCCGTGGCCGGCCCCGACGGCGGGCCGCCGGCCACGACACCCGACCTCACGTTCCCCGTGTTGGGCGAGCTGCCGCCCTGCGCCGCCGGCTGAGCCCGAGCGGGCGGTAGCGAACCGGGCCCGAGGGGCGGGCGGGACACGCCGGGACCGATGACGCCCGGGCCAGGGCGCCGTAGGGTCGACGGCGATGACGTCGACCGCCGCGGCTCCGCCGGGTGGTGACGGGCACGGCGCCCGGGCCGTGGGCCGAGGACGCGGTGGCCGTCGCCGCCCGCCTCGACGTCGACCCCGCCCGCGGCCTGTCGAGCGACGAGGCCGCGGCGCGGCTCGAGGGTCACGGTCCCAACCAGCTCGAGGCCGAGGCGCCCGTGCCGAGGTGGCGCAAGCTGCTGGCGCAGTTCCAGGACCCGCTCGTGTACCTGCTGCTCGTGGCCGTCGTGGTGTCGCTGGTGGCCTGGCTGATCGAGGGCGCCGACGGGGTGCCCTTCGAGGTCATCGTGATCCTGGCGGTGCTGCTGGCCAACGCGGTGCTCGGCTACGCGCAGGAGGCACGCGCCGAACAGGCGGTGGCCGCCCTGGCCCGCATGGCCGCGGCCAGCGCCGGAGTGGTGCGCGACGGCGAGGTGCGCCGCGTGCCGGCGACCGAGGTCGTGCCGGGCGACGTGCTGGCCCTGGCCGAGGGCGACGCGGTGGCGGCCGACGCCCGGCTGGTCGAGGCGCGAGCCCTCAAGGTGGCCGAGGCGTCGCTGACCGGCGAGAGCGAGCCGGTGCTGAAGGACGTGGCCACCCTCGCCCCCGACGTCGCCCTCGGCGACCGGTTCGACATGGCCTTCAGCGGCACGGCGGTGGCCAGCGGCCGCGGGCCGTGCCGTCGTCACCGCCACGGGGATGGACACCGAGATGGGTCACGTGGCCCGTCTGCTGGGCCACACCGAGGAGGAGCGGACGCCGCTCCAGCGCGAGGTCGACCTGATCGGCCGCACCCTCGGGATCGCGGTCGTGATCATCGCCGTGGTGGTCGTCGCCGCCATCCTGCTCACGTCCGAGGTGGACACGGCCTCGGACGTGGTCGAGGTGCTGCTGGTCGGCGTGTCGTTGGCGGTGGCCGCGGTGCCCGAGGGGTTGCCCGCCATCCTCTCCGTCGTGCTGGCGCTCGGCGTGCAGCGCATGGCCCGGGAGCGGGCGATCGTGAAGAAGCTGTCGTCGGTCGAGACGCTGGGCTCGGCCTCGGTGATCTGCACCGACAAGACCGGCACGCTGACCCGCAACGAGATGACGGTGACGACCGTGGTGACGGGGTCGGGCTCGGTCGAGCTGACCGGCACCGGCTACCGGCCCGAGGGCGAGGCCGACCGTCGACGGGCGGACGCTCGATCCCGGGCGGACGCCGCGCTGGCCGACGAGGTGCGCTTCGTGCTCGGCGGCGGCAGCCTGGCCAACGACGCCGTGCTGCACGAGGAGGACGGCGCCTGGTCCGTGCAGGGCGACCCCACCGAGGGGGCGTTCCTGGTGGCCGAGGCCAAGCTCGGCATCGCCGAGGCGCGGCGGGCCCGGTTCCAGCGGGTGGGCGAGGTGCCGTTCACGTCGGAGCGCCGGCTCATGACCACGCTCGAGGCCGACGTCGAGCGCGAGGGCCGCATCGACGTGGTGACCAAGGGCGCCCCCGACGCCCTGCTGGTCCGGTGCACCCACGAGCGGGTGGCGGGCGAGGTCCGCCCCCTCACCGACGACCGCCGGGCGACCATCGTCGCCGACGTGGACGGCCTGGCGGACAAGGCGCTGCGCACGCTGGCGGTGGCGTACCGCCCGCTGCCCGACGTGGAGCCACCGCCGGCGCCCGGAAGCCTCCGACGACGGGTCCGAGGGCCTCGAGGGGCTCGAGCGCGAGCTCGTGTACCTCGGCGTCGTCGGGATCATCGACCCGCCCCGTGACGAGGCCCGGATCGCCATCGGCGAGGCCGCAGCAGGCGGGTATCCGCACGGTCATGATCACCGGCGACCACCCGCGGACCGCGGCCCGCATCGCGGCCGACCTCGGCATCGCCGCCGAGGGTGCGCCGGTGCGCGTCGGGTCCGACCTCGAGGGGCTCGACGACGACGGCCTGCGGGCCGTGGCCCGGGAGACCTCCGTGTACGCGCGGGTCGCCCCCGAGCACAAGCTCCGCCTCGTCGACGCGCTCCAGGACGACGGGAACATCGTGGCGATGACGGGGGACGGGGTGAACGACTCCCCCGCGCTCCGGTCGGCCGACATCGGTGTCGCCATGGGCGTGACCGGCACCGACGTGAGCAAGGAAGCGGCCGACATGATCCTGGCCGACGACAACTTCGCCACGATCGTCGTCGCGGTCCGCGAGGGCCGCGGGATCTTCGCCGACATCCGCGCCTTCCTCCGCTACCTGCTGTCGTCGAACGCGGGCGAGGTGCTCACCATGTTCCTCGGCGTCGTGGGCGCGGGCATCATCGGCCTGAACCAGGGCGAGGACGTGGCCGTCCCCCTGCTCGCCACCCAGATCCTGTGGATCAACCTGCTCACCGACACCGGCCCGGCGCTGGCGATGGGCTTCGACCCGCCCCCCGACGACGTGATGGAGCGCCCGCCCCGGCGGCTGACCGACCGGGTGATCGACGCCGAGATGCAGGTGGGCATCGTGGTCGTGGGCCTGACCATGGCCGTGGCCGCCCTCGTGGGCCTCGACGCTGTACCTGCCGGGCGGGTTGATCGAGGGCTCGTCGTCGCTGACCGAGGCCCGGACCGTGGCCTTCACCACCCTGGTGCTGGCCCAGCTCTGGAACTGCCTCAACGCCCGCAGCGACCACGCCAGCTTCGTGCACCACCTGTTCGCGAACCGCCTGCTGTGGGCGGCCATCGCGGTGTCGCTCCTGCTGCAGGTGGCGGTCGTGCACGTGCCGCTGCTCAACGACGCCTTCGACACGACCGGCCTGTCGCTCGCCCAGTGGGGTGTGTGCGCGGCGCTCGGCGCCACGGTGCTGGTGGCGGGCGAGGCGTACAAGGCCGTGCTGCGAGCGAGGGCACGGCGCTGAGCCGCCCGGCGCCCCGGATCACACCGCCAGCACGCCGTCGACGACCAGCAGCATGCCCGTCGCGGTCAGCACCGCGCCCGTGAGGGCGGCGCCCCAGCGCGCCACCCGCCACGCGCGGGTCCTCGGCGGGCGCCGCCGTGGCGGCCGCCAGGGCGGCCACGCCGACGAGCAGGGCGGCGGCCACCACGCCCGCGTCCATGGTCCGCGTCGGGCGCTCACCGCCCCCAGGACGAGCGCAGGCCGGATCACGAGCGGGCACCGCCACCGGCACGAGCGCCGCGCCGCCAGCCGGCGCAGGGCCGGCTCCGCCGACGGGGGCCGGCGGGACAGGTCGATCGCACCGGTGATCACCGCCACCACACCGGCCGCGATGCGGAAGGCGGGGTCGCTCACGTCGAGCGCGTCCAGCAGCAGGGTCGCCGGCCAGCGCCACCACCAGCACGACCGCCGCGCCGAGCAGCGCCCCCGAGTGCGGCGACGCTGACGGCCGGACGGCCCGCGGCGCGGGGCACCGCCGAGCGCGGCGCGGACGGGGTTCAGGGCGGCGACGAGCGCGACGGCCCACAGCAGGGCGGCCGGGGCGGGCGTCCCCGATCCGTCGGCGCCGTCCGCATCTGTGGCGAGCGTCATGGCGATGGGCTGGGTGCGGATCAGGGCCGACAGCGCGTGCTGCTGGTCGTCCATGCGGGTCTCGCCGTGGTGGAACCACGCGCCGCGGGCCCGGCCGGGATCGGGTAGTCCTCCGCCTCGGTCGCGTCGACCTGCTGATCGACCGCCAGGCCGGCGATGCAGGTGGCCCGCTCGGCCAGCGGCTCCGCGCAGGTCGGCCAGCCGGGGCTCGGCTCCCGCCGTCCGCCACAGCCCGGTCAGCGCCTCGCCGACGACGCCGTAGCCGCCGCCGCGCGGCACCTGCGGCGTGCGGGCGATCGCGCCCCAGGGGCCGTGGCGCTGGGCCACCCACCGCACCTGGGCGCCGAAGGAGCCCGGCCTGCTCCTCGGCGTACGCCACCTCGTCGTCGGTCAGCGGCACGTCGGCGGGCCGGTCGTCGAACGCCACGGTCTCGGCCAGACCCGTAGGCCGCCCAGTGATCGGGGATCGGTGGCCAGTGGTCCTCGACGTCGTCTCGTCGCGTGGCCAGGTAGTCGCCGACCCGGTCGGCCAGCTCGCCCCACCCCGCATCGGGGTCGAGCCGGTGGAGCCGGGCGAAGGCCCAGTAGGTCTCGCCGGTGAAGTACGCCGAGTACACGCCGGGCTCGGGGGCGTCGGATCGGAGGCTCGTAGTTGGCCAGCACCGCCCCCGACGGCTCGGTCTGCGCGGCCAGGAACCGGCCCAGCTCTGCCGAGCAGGTCGTCGTAGCGGTCGTCGCCCGTGGCCTCGCGGCGCTCGACCAGGCCCGCCACCAGCAGGCGGTGGCGCCGGTGGCGGTGCGGCCCTGGTCGCTGAGCGCGGCCCAGTCGTCCCGCTCGACCAGCCGGTCCTCGGCCCAGGCGAACCCGCGGTCGGCCGTCTCGAGCGCGCCGGGGATGCCCGCCCCCGCGGCCTGGTACAGGCCCATGATCCCGCCGGCGTGGCGCACCACGTTGTAGTCGTCGACGGGCGACGTCGGCGTCGGCGTCGTAGAGGTACAGCCAGGTGCCGTCGGCCTCCTGGTTGCGGGCGAACCAGTCGGCCGCCTCGGTGGCGGCGGTCGCGCAGCTCGGCTGCGCTCACCTTGGGGCACCGCTCGGGCGGCGCCGCCACCCCGAACGCGACGACGCCGACGCCCAGCAGCGCGAGTCCCGCCATGCGCCACGCGCCGGCGGACCGTGCGCGGTCGGGTCTGATGTCACGACACCTCCGTGGGAGTGGTCACGGTGCCGCGCACGGGGCGGCGCGAGGGCAGGAGCGCGGTCGCCGGGAGCGCCGGCCACGCCGTCAGCGGCAAGCGGCTCAGCGCGCGGGCACCGGCCGCGGCGCCGGTCAGGACCCGGCCGTCCGCGGTCGACGACGGTGACGGGATCGCCGGGCGGGCCGTCCTCGACCCGGAACCGGGCGAGCCAGTCGAGCCGCCGCACCAACGCTGCGAGCCCGCGGTGCGCCGGGGCGGCGAGGGTCGACGACGAGCACCCGGTCACGGGTGGCGGGCACCGCCCAGATCACGAGGGCGGCGATCGCGAGGTACGAGAACACCTCGACCCGCGCCGTGAGCTGGATCATGACGTGGAAGACGACCGCCACCCACACCGTCGCGTCCCGCGTGGGCCTGCCACCACAGCCCGAACGCCAGGAAGATCTCGGTCAGCACGATCGACCTTGGCCGCGTAGATGTGGAACGAGCGGTCGGTCAGCACGTCGATCGCCCAACCGGGGAGGGGCGAGGCGCCAGACCTCGTCGCGGACGCGGACGACCCGGTGCCACGTGACCGTGCCGCCGAACCAGTCGGGGTCGACGAGCTTCGACAGACCCGAGGCGCCGTAGACGACCGATGCCTCGAAGCGCAACAGCAGCAGCGGCCAGGCCGGGGCGGTCAGCGCCAGCGCCGGCAGGCCGCGGCGCCGTCGCAGCCAGGCGTCGACCGACAGCTCGCGCCCGCACGGCGCCACCGCCAGCACCGACCAGCACGATCGCCAGGTACGCCCGGTTGTTGTGGACGTGCGTGGTCGACAGGAACAGGTTGTAGACGACCACCCCGGCCGTGGTGGCCGTGGCGACCCGGGTGGCGAACCCGACGGTCATCGCCACCGCGGCGGCCACGCCGACCCACAGCAGGGCGACGTACAGGTCCCGCGGCAGCTCGGGATACCAGGCGGCGTACGGCTCGTGGAACGTGTCGCGGTAGATGCGCCCGTCGGCGGCGTCGGCGACGAACGGACGCAGGTGCAGCAGCACCACCGGCCCGACCAGGACCCGCAGCAGGGCCAGGGCGCGCATGCTGACGCGGCGGCCGAGCGCCTCGTCGAGGGCCGGCAGCGGCCGCCACGCTCGTCACCGGACGACGTCCCGGTCGGGGCTGCGCAGCACCACGACCTCGGGCGGGTCGGTGTTGTGCCAGACCGTGACCGTGGCCTCGAGGTACAGCGTGTCGTCGTCGAGCGGCGTGTGCGCCGCCACCCAATCGAGGGCGGCGTCGAGGAAGGCCAGCTGGTTGTCGAGCCCGGCATCGGCGTGACGGCGCACCTCGGGGCGGTCGAGCCCGCGCCCGTCGACCATGTCCGCCCACCGGTAGCCCGTCCAGGCCTCGTCGATCGGCACGCGGTCGCCGTCGGCCTCGACCCGCACGATGTCGGCCCGCCACGTGCTCGACTCGGGGAACATCTGGAAGGCCAGCTCCTTGTGGTCCGACCGGTAGCCCCGGGCCACGAGGCCCAGCTGCACGACGACCACGAGCGCGACGATCAGCCGCCGCGCCAGCACGCGGCGACGAGAGTCGGGAGGACGCCCGGTGCGCCCGCTCGTTTCCACGTCGCGACGATGGCACGCCCTGCCCCGCCCCGTCGGCTCAGGGCTGGGCGTCGAGGAAGCCGAGAGCGGCGTCGAGGAACCCGAAGTCCTTCGGGGTGGCGAAGTGGTCGACGCCCCGCAGGGGCAGAACGTGGCGTTCGGGCAGCGCTTCGACCAGCGGGTCGGCGGGGCCGGCGAAGTCACGGTCGCCGAGCACGACCAGCACCGGGCACGTGATCTTGCCGAGGACGGCGGCGTCGAGGCGTGGGCGACGGCAGCGGATGCAGGCGGCCGAGCGCGGCGCGGTCGACGCCGGGCTGGGCCGCCAGGCCGGCGAAGTACTGCACGACCGGGTTGGCCGGGTCTCCGTCGCCGGCGACGGCGCCGGCGATCACGTCGGACGCGCCGTCGTCGCGGAACAGGTTGGCGCCGACCCCGGCGACGACGATGCGGGCGAAGCGGCCGGGATCGTCGGCCGCGAGCGTCAGCACGACCCGGGCTCCCGAGCGAGAAGCCGACGGCGTCGACGGGCCGGTCGGGGAGATGGGCGGCCACGTCGCTCTCGAGGGCTCCGTACGCCTCGGGGTCGTGGGGCTTGTCCGACTGCCCGTGACCGAGCAGGTCGGGCGCGATGACCGTCGCGGCCGACGTCACCCAGGAGGTCGATCCAGCCGTTGTCCCGCCACGTGCGAGCGGCGGACGTGGCGAAGCCGTGGACGAGGAGCACCGGTTCGTCGCGCATGGCCGCCGTTTCTACACCGGCGGACAGCACCGGGACCGGGTCGGCGCCCGCGTGGCCACCGCCGGGCGCGGCAGGCAGGCTGCCGGCGCTCACCGGGTAGCCTCTCGCGGACGGTCGCGGGGCCGCGGCAACGGCGCGGCGGTGGGCGCGGCCAGACATGTCCTGGTGTTCGGGGGAGCACCGGAGAGGGGGAGGTCGATGGGGGGTGAGGCCCGCTCCGAGCGCGCACGCGCCGGGGTGCTCGGCGCGACGCGCGCCGGCACCGGTGGCGAGCAGCTGCGGGCCGTGGAGCCGGGCGGCCTGCGTCGGGCGGCCGTGGTCGCCCTCGTCGCCGTCACGCTGCTGGCCGCCGCCGGCGGCGTGTTCGTCGACGGCGAGCGGGCCTTCCTCGTGGCCTGGATCTACACCGGGGGCGCTCTCGCCCTGCCGGCGTTGCTGGTCACGTGGATGGTGGCCCGCCGCGAGCTCGGCGCCATGCCTGGGGGCCGGGCCTGGTGCTGGGGCCTGATCTGGATCTACCTCGACGGGCTCGGCCTGCTGCACATCACGGCCAGCCCCGACTCCCCGCTCCGTGCGGTCAGCGTCGTGGCGGTGGTGCCACCGATCGCCTGCCTCGGGGCGGCGGTGGTCGAGCTCGGCCGGCGCCAGGAGACGGCGGTCCCCCAGCGGCAGGTCGTGCGGACCACCGTCGTGTTGGCCGCGGTCCTCGGCACCGGAGTCGTCCTCCTCGCCGGACGGCACCTGGCGACCGCCGACGCCGGGTGGCTGGCGCGGCCGGCCGCGCTCGTGGGCGTCCTGACGACCTCGGCCGCGGCCACCGCCGCGTGGTACCAGTGGCGCGCCGGCTGGCCCGCCAACCCCGTGATCCGCCTCGGCCTGGTGAGCCTGTCGGCGGGCGCGGTCACCGCCTGGTCGATCATGGCCCAGGCCCTCAGCGGGTTCACCCTGCCGGCGTCTCCCCTCCTCGCCGTGCAGGCGATCACGATGGGCCTCCTGCTGCTCGTGCCGATCCACGCCCCGCGGATCGTCACCGACGACGGGCGCCGACGATCGACGGTCGGCATGGTCAGCCAGGAGTGGTTCGCCGAGGCGCCCGACGAGAACGGGGTGCTGCCCCGACGGCTGCGCCGGCCGACGATCGTGTACATCGCGGTCACGGCTCCGCTGGCCGGGCTGGCCGGCCTGTTCATCGACGGCCGGGACCCCTTCCTCCTCGCCTGGGTCTACACGAGCGCCGTGTACACGACCCCGGCCATGGTGGTCTCGTGGGCCGCGGCGCGTCGCACCCGCTACCAGGCGACGGCGTGGCGGCTCTGGTTCCTCGGCGTCGTGGCGCTGTACCTCAACGGTGCGGGGTTGCTGCTCACGACCGTCGCCGCCAACGAGGCCGTCGAGCGCCTGGCGGTCGTGGCCGTCATCCCGTGCGTCGTGCTCTTCGGGGCCGCCGGCGTCGCCATGATGCGGGCGCGGTCGGGATCGTGGGCGGTGTCGGTCGACGCCGTCGAGACCACGATGGTCGTGGCGGTGGTTCTGTTCGGGTTGCTGCTCGTGGCCGGCGACCGCATCTGGACGGGAGAGGAGGCGTGGTTCACGGTCCCGGCGGCGCTCGTGACCGCGGCGGTGACCTCGGGCCTGGTCTGGACCGTGATCATGTACGCCCGCGTGCCGCACGCCAGCCGCGAGCTCGAGGCCCTGGGCCTCGCCCTCTCGGTCGCCGGCACCGATCGACGCGTGGGCGATGCTCGCCCAGGGCCTCAGCGGGTTCGCTCTGCCGAGCGCGCCCCTGCTCCTCCTCCAGGCCCTCACGATGGGCCTCCTCCTGCTCGTGCCGCTGTACGTCCCGCGGACCGCCCCCGCCGGGCTCGAACGCCTCCCCCCGCACGCGCAGGTGCGGCGAGGCAGGGGCGTCGTCGCGGTCACGCTGGCGGGCCTCCCCGTCCTCTTCGTCCTCGCCGTGCGGCGCCAGGACGACCTGTCGTGGGCTCCCGAGCTGTTCACGGTGAGCGTGGTCGTCCTGCTCCTGCTGTCGATGGCCCGCCAGCTCCTGGCCGTGGACGAGACACGCCGCCTCTACCGGCTCGTCACCGAGGCCGCCGACGAGCGGCGCCGCCTGCTCGCCGAGGTGATGCACAGCGTCGACGAGGACCGTCACCGGGTGGCGTCCCAGCTCCACGACCAGGCCATCTTCTCGTACGTGGCGTTCGACTCGATGACGCGGACCGCGTCCGACGTCGCGCCCGCGGCCGGCTCGCTGCTCGCCGGGGTGTCGGCCCGGGTGCGCGACGACCTCGCCGCCCAGGCCGAGTCGTTGCGCCAGCTCATGCTCGCTGTGCGCCCCCTGAGCCCGGGCGGGGCGCGGTCGCAGGCCACCGGTCTCCGCTCCCCCGTCCGCGCCTACGTGGACAGCCTCTACGGCGACGCCCGCGCGCCCGAGCTGCGGGTCGAGGTGGACGAGGCCATCCACCTCGACTGGACCACGGGGACGATCCTGTTGCGCATCGTGCAGGAGGCCGTCGGCAACGTCGCCCGCCACGCCGCGGCCCGCGAGCTCGTGGTGTCGATCGCCGTCGTCGAGGACACCATCGAGCTGACCGTCACCGACGACGGCGACGGGTTCGACCCTGCCGCCGTCCGCCGCGAGTCGGGGATCGCCACGATGCGGTCGTTCGCCGCGCTGGCCGGCGCGACGTTCACGGTCGACAGCCGTCCGGGTGACGGCACGACCGTCCGGGTCCGCTTCGGCGATGCCGCCGGCGGGGGTCCGCCGCGACCCCGCCCCCGGCCGCCCCCACCTGACCGTCGCCCCGGACCGCTGACCAGCGGCGCGGCCCGCCGCCGGCGGTGCCCGTGGGCGCGGGTCACAGACGGTCGCCCAGTGCGTGGCGCAGGACCTTGCCGAGCGCGTTGCGCGGGACCTCGTCGATCCGCTCCCAGCGTCGGGGCCGCTTGTAGGGCGCGAGGCGGGCCGCGCACCAGTCGGCGAGCGTCGCGCGTCGGTGACGTCGTCGGCCGCCACCACGAAGGCGCACACCCGCTCGCCCCACTCGGCGTCGGCGGCGCCGACGACGGCGGCGTCGACGACCGCGGGGTGCCCGAGCAGCACCTCCTCGACCTCCCGGGGGTACACGTTGTAGCCCCCGCTGATGATGAGCTCCTTGGCCCGCCCGACGATGCGCAGGTAGCCGTCGGGGTCGACGGCACCGAGGTCGCCCGTCCGGAACCAGCCGTCGCGGAAGCTGTCGGCGGTCGCCTCGGGGCGGCGCCAGTACCCCGGGAACACGTTCGGCCCCCGCACCTCGATCTCGCCGCCGGCCGCCAGCCGCAGGTCGACGCCCGGGAGGGGGAAGCCCGACCGACCCGGCCCGCCGCTCGCCGTCGTAGGGGTTCGAGACGAGCATGACCGTCTCGGTCATGCCGTAGCGCTCGAGGGGCGGGCGCCCGGCCCGGGCGGCGACCGCCGCGTGCAGGTCGGGCGGCAGCGGTGCCGAGCCCGACACGCCGAGCCGCAGCCGGGCGAGCGCCTCGGCCCCGTCGGCCGCCGCCGAGCCGGTGCCACATCGTCGGGACGCCGAAGAACATCGTGCCGCCGGCGCGCACGCGGGCGAGCACGTCGGCGGGGTCGAAGCGCGGCAGCAGCACGGCCGAGGCGCCCGCAGCCAGCGTGCCGTGGAGGCCGACGCCGAGCCCGTGCATGTGGAACAGCGGCAGGGCCAGCACCAGCCGGTCGTCGGGCGTCCAGCGCCAGGCCAGGGCGACCGCCTCGGCCGACGCCAGCAGGTTGACGTGGCGGAGCACGGCGCCCTTCGGGGCGCCCGTCGTCCCCGACGTGTAGACGAGCAGCGCCGGGTCGTCGCCCGTGGCGGCATCGAGCCCGTCGGGCGCGCCTCCCGGCCGGGGGGAGCCCGCTCAGGTCGGGCGGGGTGACGACCGCCCCGGTGCGGCGGCCTCGATCCAGCGCCCGCGCTCGGCGTCGTCGGTCACCGCCGCGCTCACGTCGGCGTCGCCCACGATGTGGCGGATCTCGGGCTCGCGGTACGCCCCGTTCAACGGCAGCGCCACCGCGCCCGAGCCGCAGCACGGCCGACGTAGGCGACCACGTGGTCGAGCGACGCCTCGGCCGACACACCACCCGGTCGCCGGGGCGGACACCGGCGGCCGAGAGGCGGGACGCTGCGGCCGCCGACCGGTCGTCGAGGGCCGCCGCGGTCAGCGAGGCGCCGGCGGCGTCGGTGAGCAGCACGCGGCCGGGATCGTCGTCCCAGCGGCGCCGCCAGGCGGCCACCAGCGACCCGGCGCTGCGCCAGGGCGACGTCGCGCGGGTGGCAGGTGGTGCCGGGCGGCAGGTCGTCTCGGTCCATGGGCGCACGACCGCGCCAGCGGTCTCGGGGGGCGTCGCGGGCATGGTGCGCCGACCACTGTGCGCCGCCCCGCCGCCGCCGCTGGCGCCACGACGGAGCCGGCGACCGCAGATTTAACGCTCTCGTTCCCTTTCGAGTGCTGCCGTCGCTCGGCGAACCTCGTCATACTCGCATCCGTGAGCACCACCACCGGACGTGATGCCCGCCGACACCGGCGGTGCGCCCGTGTGGCGCTCCAAGCGCAAGGCGCCGCCCGAGCCCGTGGGCGCCCTGCGTCCGGGCCTCGCCGAGCCGCGACGGGGGCGACGACCCGTCGTCGGTCGGCGCGCTCCGACCCGGGCTGCGGGCCCGGTCCGATCCGGGCACGCCCGCCGAGGCGGGGACGCCGCCCGGCGACGAGGCCGGGGCCGAGCGCCCGCCGGCCGGCGCCGCGACCGCCAACCCGGGCCCGAGGCGGCCCCGGCGCCGCCCGGCCGTGGCTCTGGCAGGCGCCCCTCGTCCTGCTGGGCACGTCGGTGGTCGCGATCGGCGCGGCCGTCGCCCGCGGCACCGACGGCGTGGCCGCGGGCCCCGCGGTCGTGGCCGGCGATGCGAGGCGTGTCCTACGTCGGCCTGGTCCTCGTCGCCGGGACCCTGGCGTTCGCCCTGCTCGCGTGGCCCGAGGGCCTGCGGTCCCGCCGGCTGGCCTCGATCGTGTGGATCGGTTGGCTGGTCACCGTGCTGGCCACGGTGGCGCAGATGCTGCTCCGGGACGGGTCGGGGGTCCCGCTGCCCGACGGCGACCGGGTGGTGACCGCGCTCGGCGTGCGCCTCGCCGTGCTGCTCGCCGCGGTCGTCTGGGTGTCCGCGGCCCTCACCGGGCGGGCGGCCCCGAGGGTCGTGGGCCTCGCGCTCGCCGCTAGTGCTCGCCGGGACCTGGGTGTACGCGGGGCCCGCGGCGCCGGGCTGGCTCACGGTCGTGGTCACGCGTGGCGCACATCTCGGCCGCCTGCGTGTGGTTCGGAGGCCTCGCTCGTGCTCGCGGTGGTGCTGCTCCCCCGCGGCTCCTCGGGCCCGCTGGAGCGTCCGCTCTCATCGTTCTCGCGCCTGGCGACGGGGTGCGTGGCGGTGCTCGCCGTCTCGGGCGCCTTCCACGGGTGGAGCCGGGCCGGATCGCTCGGCGACCTGTTCACGACCGGCTACGGCCACGCCTTCTGGCTCAAGCTGGCCGCCGTGATCGCCATGCTGGTCGTGGCCAACGGCAACCGGCTGTACGTCCTGCGTCACGTCGAGAGCCGGCCGCGGTCCACGGATGCACCGCCGCCGCTCCACCTGCTCGGGCTGTTCCTCGGCGCCGAGATCGCCTTCGGCGTCGTGGTCATGGTGGTGACCGGCATCCTCGTCGGCGCCCCGGTCGAGGGTGAGCGGGCGACCCCGCACGATCGCCCGCGGCCGCGCAGGTACGGTGCCACGCGTTCGGCACGAGGCGACCGCGGGACGAGGGGCCATGCCGCCGAGGAGCTGACGCCCGAACAGCGTGCCCAGTACGACGAGAGGGGTTCGTGCGCCTTGCGGGCTTCGCCGACCTCGACGTGTGCGAGCGCATGCTCGCCCGGGTCGTCGCCCTCGCCCGTGCGCACGCCGACGGCGACCGCGACGCCCCCGGCCTGGTCCTGCCCGAGGCCAACCTGGCGGGTCGTGCGGACCCCGAGGACCTCGTGTCGAAGGTCTTCCGCTCACCGCGACGCGTGTTCGCAGCTTCGCGGCCGACCCGCAGGTGACGGGCGCTCGCCGACCTGATCGGGCCCCGCCTCGACTGCTTCCTGTCGCAGTTCATCTTCAAGAACCCGGAGCGTGGGGCCAGCCCTGGCACCAGGACAGCTTCTACTTCGCGTTCGAGCCGGCCCGGCCGATCGTCGGCGCCTGGCTGGCGGTCACCGAGGCCACGCTCGAGAACGGGTGCCTCCACGTGCTGCCCGGCTCGCACCGCGAGCCCGTCCACGAGCACGTCCCCGACCGCCGCCCGAGCGAACTACGGCTACGTCGAGATCGTCGACCATGACATGGCTGCCGCCGAGCCGGTCCTGATGGACCCGGGTGACCTGCTGCTGTTCGACAGCCACCTCATGCACCGCTCGACCGACAACCGGTCGGCGGGGATCCGCGCCGCGATGGTGTTCCACTACGCCGCCACCGGCACGGTCGACCGTGGCCCGAGCGTCGTCAACGACTTCGTCACCGTCCGCTGACGAAAGGACGCCCGTGACCGAGACGCCCGCCGCCACCCGGCTGCACCCCTGGAACACCGACTTCACGTGGACCGACCGCACGGGTCCGTTCCGCACGCTGACCGCCGACCAGGTGGAGCAGTTCGACGCGCAGGGCTACGTCGTGGTGCCCTCCCTCCTCGACGGCGACGACGCTGGCGCGGGTGCGCGCCGAGATCGACCGCTTCGAGGACGAGGTCGGCGGCG
Source organism: uncultured Acidimicrobiales bacterium (assembly GCA_963778415.1). Classification (GTDB taxonomy): domain Bacteria; phylum Actinomycetota; class Acidimicrobiia; order Acidimicrobiales; family VFJN01; genus ZC4RG19. Next base: position 53,286 of record CAVZUI010000013.1, on the reverse strand, counting down.
TTCCTCGCGTCGCGTCGACGGCGGGCGCATCGCCATCGCCGAGGCCGGCGCCATCACGTTCACCACCCACCTCGTCGCCCGGTCGGACGTGCTGCGCGCGCCTCAGCCTGCATCCCACGATCGCCGGCATCTGCGCCGACCTGGTCGGTCCCGACGTCAACCTGTACTGGGACCAGGCCGTCTACAAGAAGCCCGAGAAGCCGCGGCGCTTCCCGTGGCACCAGGACAACGGCTACGCGTTCGTCGAGCCCCAGCAGTACCTGACCGTGTGGCTGGCGCTGACCGACGCCACCGCTCGCCAACGGCTGCCCGATGGTGGCACCGGGGTTCCACCGGCTGCGGCACGATCGCCCACACCTACGTCGATCCGCTCGGGTGGGAGTGCCTGCGCGACCCCGACGGCGCGGTGGCGCGCCGAGGTCCCCGCCGGCGGCGCGGTCGTGTTCTCGTCGCTCACGCCCGCACCTCACCGGCCCGAACACGACCGACGACGTGCGCAAGGCGTACATCCTCCAGTACGCCCCGGCCGGGGCCGAGATCCTCCGGGGCGACCCCCACGCGGGCCCGCCGACCGGCCGGGAGGCCTGCGATGCTCCCGACCGCCAGTACCCGGTCGTGGTCAGCGGGGCCGCGGTGACGCCCGCCGGCTGCCGCGCGGCGCCCCCTGAGGCGGTCACGTCGGCTGGGCGAGCAGCTCCGCCGAGAAGAACTCGAGCGCCGTCTTCGTCTTGGTCTGCTGCTCGCCGCCGAGGTCGATGCCCTTGCCCTGCAGGAACGTCCGGACCTCGTTCACGACGTCGAGCCCCTCGCCCGGGACGGCACTTGGTCGACAGCTCGACGACGCGGGCGCCGTCGGGGTACATCCACATCTCGACGACGAGCCGGCGCGAGAACGTCTCGGGCGCGAGCTTCAGCTTGAGCACGAAGATCGGGCCGAGCACGGCGAGGTCGTCGATCGCCAGGCCCTCGGGGGCGTGGGCGGCGAAGAACGCCCGCTGCTCCTTCGAGAACAGCTTGCGCAACGGCTTCCCACCCTCGACCGAGCCGTGGATCGCCTTGTCGGCAGCTTGCCCTTCATCGAGGCCGAGCACACGTAGCCGCCCGGCATGGCGTCGACCTCGACGACCATGTTCGGTGACTTGCGGAACTCGTCGAGGGAGCTCGTCGGGCACGACCGGGCCGCAGCTTGACCACCGAGTCGTGCTCGCGGCCCTGAACGCGGCGAGCCCGCGCCACCAGGCCGGCCCGATTCAGCGCCAGGTCGGGCGTGTCGAAGAAGAACACCTGCCGGATCTGAGCCCTCGAGCGGATCGACGCCCAGCGCCCCGGCACCCGACCGGTACTCCGTCTCGGGCACCGTCAGCTTCAGCTCGATGCTGTCGGAATCCCTGACGATCTCGCGCATCCGCAGCAGGTCGTCGACGCTGATCTTCGCCCCCGTCTCATTGCCCATGGCGTCCACTCCGACTCTGTCGTCCGACCGGACCGGAGCGTACCCCCACATCCCGAGATCCGCCGCCGCCCGTGGCGGCCGCGCTGCCGCCGCGTGCAGGTGCACGACAACCGCCGAGTCGGGGACGAGGCTCGTGATCGACGACGCTGGCTAGCCTCCGACGATGATCTCCACCGTCGTGTGGGGCACCGGGCAACGTCGGCCGCGCCGCCATCCGTGCCGTCGCCGCCCATCCGTCGCTTGGACCTCGCGGCCGTGATCGTCGCACAACCCCGACAAGGTCGGCCGCGACGCGGGTGATCTCGGCGGCCTCGACCGCCGGCTCGGCGTGGCGGCGACCGACGACATCGACGCCGTGCTCGGCGCCGCATCCCGGCGCCGTCGTGTACGCGGCCTCGGGCGACATCCGGCCCGACGACGCGCTCGCCGACATCGTCCGGGCGATCCGGGCCGGGGCCGTGGTCGTGACCCCCGTCGATCTACCCGCTGTACGACCCGCGCCACGCCCCGCCCGAGCTGCGCGACCCGGTCGCTGGCCGCCATCGCCGAGGGCGGCGGCGTCGCTGTTCGTCTCGGGCATCGACCCGGGCTGGGGCAACGACGTGCTGCCCCTGCTCATGAGCGGGCTCGGGACCACGATCGAGGCCGTCCGCTGCCAGGAGATCTTCGACTACTCGACCTACGACCAGGAGGACTCGGTCCGCTACCTCGTCGGCATGGGCCAGCCGATGGACTACGAACCGCCGATGATCGCGCCCACGGTCCCGACCATGGTGTGGGGCGGACAGGTGCGGCTGATGGCCCGGGCCCTGGGCGTCGAGCTCGACGAGATCCGCGAGACGCTCGACCGCCGCCCGCTCGACGCCACCGTGAGCACCAAGACGATGGGCGAGTTCGCGGCGGGCACGCAGGGCGCGGCTGCGCTTCGAGGTGCAGGGGATCGTCGGCGGCGAGCCGCGCATCGTCGTCGAGCACGTGACCCGCATCCACCCGTCGTGCGCCCCCGACTGGCCGGCGCCCGCCGACGGCGACGGCGCGCACCGGGTGATCATCGAGGGCCGCCCCCGCATCGAGGTCACCATCGAGGCCACCGACGAGGGCGGCAACCGGTCCGCCGGCGGCAACGCCACCGCCGTCGGCCGCCTGGTCAACGCCATCGACTGGCTCGCGCGACGCGGGGCCGGGCTCTACGACGCTCTCGACGTCCCCCTGCGTCCCGCCGTCGGGCGGCTCGGGCCGACGCCGCAATGAGAACGATTGCCGGACGTTCACCTGGAAGTCCGCTGCCGGCCATGCGGCTCCTCTAGCTTCCCGCCCATAGGCCACGTGCGGGGGTGAGCGGTCATGGACGAGCTCCACGAGGACGACGACGATCTGCAACACTGTCGTCGAACGAGACCTTCCAGGAGGTGCTCGAGCGTCGGGTCTCACGCCGCTCGGTGCTCGGAGGCGGTCTGGCGGTTGCGGCGACGGCGACCGTGGTGGGTGCCGCCGGCGGCGGGGTCGCGACGCTGGTCGACGCCCGACCGGCTGACGCCCAGGATCGCCGACGTCGGCCCCTCCTGGGGTTCACCGGCATCGCGACCGTCGACCGCCGACGAGGTCACGGTGCCGCCCGGCTACACGGCCAAGGTGCTCATCGCCTGGGGCGAGCCGGTGTCCGAACGGGCCCGCGTTCAAGCCCGACGCGAGCAACACCGCAGCCGAGCAGGCGCAGCAGTGGGGCATGCACAACGACGGCATCGTGTACTTCCCGTTCCCCGTCCTCGGGAACCATCGGGGCCTGATCGTCCAGAACCACGAGTACACCGACGACGTCCTGCTGTTCCCCGACGGCAAGGCCGACTGGAACGCCGAGAAGACGGCCAAGTCCCAGGCGGCCCACGGCGTCGGCGTCATCGAGGTGTTCAGGCTCCTCGGCCGGTGGCGGGTGCGCCGGCCCTCGTCCTTCGCTCGCCGCATCACGGCGTCGACGCCCATCGACATCGGCGGCCCCGCCGCCGGGCCACGCCCTGCTCAAGACGAGCGCCGATCCGACGGGCAGGCGAGTGCTCGGCACGCTCAACAACTGCGCGATGGGCTTCACGCCGTGGGGCACCTACCTCGCCTGCGAGGAGAACTTCAACGGCTACTTCCGCAACACCGCGCCCAACGCGCTCGAGACGCGCTACGGCGTCACCGCGGCCAGCCCGAGCACGCTGTGGTACACGACCGACAGCCGGTTCGACGCCGACGTCGAGCCGAACGAGCCGAACCGCTTCGGCTGGGTCACCGAGATCAACCCGTGGTCGCCGAGGAGCACGCCGGTGAAGCGGACGGCTCTCGGCCGCGTGAAGCACGAGGGTGCCTGGGTCGAGGAGACCGAGGACGGGCGGGTCGTCGTCTACATGGGCGACGACCAGGCGGGCGAGTACATCTACCGCTACCTCTCCAACCAGCCCTGGAAGCAGCGCTCCTGCGAGGGCAAGCACCCGCTCGACGACGGGGTGCTGTACGTGGCGAAGTTCAACGCCGACGGCACCGGCGACTGGCTGCCGCTCACGCCCGCGAACCCTGCGCTCGCCGGCAAGACCCAGGCGGAGATCCTCATCAACACGCGCGCGGCGGCCGACGCCGTCGGGGCCACCAAGATGGACCGTCCCGAGTGGATCGACGTGATCGACTCCAAGAAGGAGGTCTACGTCACCCTCACGAACAACACCGGTCGCACCGCCGCGACCGTCGACGCCGCCAACCCGCGGCCGAACAACGTCTACGGGCACATCGTCCGCTGGGGCTACGCAGATCGACTTCAGCGACCCGGTCTTCTACTGGGAGATCTTCGCCCTCGCCGGCGACCCCGCCGTGCCCGCGCACGGCTCGACGATCGTCGGCGACAAGTTCGGGTCGCCCGACGGCATCTACGTCGACCCGAACGAGCGCCTCTGGATCCAGACCGACGTGTCGAGCAGCACCATCGACGCGGGCGCGTACGCCGGGTTCGGGAACAACCAGATGCTCGCCGCCGATCCCGACGACCAAGGAGATACGCCGCTTCCTGGTCGGCCCGAAGGGGTGCGAGATCACGGGCTGCTTCTCCACACCGGACGGGCGAGCGATGTTCGTGGGCATCCAGCACCCCGGCGAGGCGCCCTCGGGCGACAACGACCCGGCCAACCCCAAGCAGTTCAGCTCCTGGCCCGACGGTGCCGCCGGCGGCCGGCCGAGATCGTCCCTGATCGTGATCACGAAGAACGACGGCGGCGTCGTCGGCACCTGACCGCCCAGGGTGCCGAGACCGCGTCACGAAGCGTTCAGAATGGGCGCGCCCGGGGTAGGTCAGAGGGCGTGGGATCCCCTCTCACGAGCCTGGTCACCCTCGTCCTGGTCGGCGGCAGCCTCGCCGGAGCGCTCGCGGGCCTCCTGGCGCTGACCGGAGGCGCCGGTCCGGCTCCCCGACCGTCCCCCACCGGCCACCACCCCGTTCCTCCGACGCTCGCCATGCCGGTGACGGGTCCCCACCGCCGCGACCGGCCTGTCCCGCCGGCGCGTTCCCCGGATGCCCGGACCGCTCAACGGCGGTGCCGCCTGAACGTGACCACGGTCGCCGGCGAGGACTACCTGCGCGTGACCCTGCAGCACGGCGACCTGCTCCACCTGGCCCCGCGGGCACTGCCCGGCGTCGCCCGCCGCGCCCCGGCACCGACGCGCCGGTGGGACGCAGCGCTCGACCAGTACGACCCCGCCCTGCTCGCGGTGCCGGCGTGGACCGAGCGCACCATGTGCGGGTTGCCCTGGCGGTGCATGGCCGACGATGCCGCCGAGGTCGACGCCGTGACCGCCAGCCTGACGCGCGACCGCCTGCCGAACGTGTCGGTCTGCCCGGTCTGCGCCCGCCAGGTCCTCACCCCCGACCACCGCTGACGACGAAGCCTGCTCGCCCCCGCCCGCCGCGTCGGTGACCGCCTCGCACCCAGAAATCTGGGATCGACCGCGCCACCGTCCTGCCTCACCCTTCGGAGATGGAACGCGACACGACGGCACCGTCGAACGGCCTCACCATGCCCTCGACCGTCGACGTCCTGGTGGTGGGTGCCGGCCATGCCGGCCTGGCGATGTCGGGGCTGCTCGGCGACGCCGGCCACGAGCACCTGGTCGTCGACGGCCGCCATCGCCTGGGGGGAGGCTGGCAGGATCGCTGGGACCAGTTCAGGCTCGTCACCCCGAACTGGACCACGTCGTTCCCGGGCTGGGACTACGACGGCACCGATCCCGACGGGTTCATGCGCCGCGACGAGATCACCGAGCGGGTCGCCCGCTACGCCGATGTGATCGGCGCCCCCGTGGCGCTCGGCACCGAAGTCCAGCGCCTGAGCCCCCTGGCGGAGGGAGGGTTTCGCGCCACCACCAGCGGGGGCCTGGTCACGGCTCGGGAGGTCGTCGTGGCCACCGGCAGCTACCACCGGCCGCGCATCCCGCCGATCGCCGACCACATCTCCGACCGCGTCCTCCAGGTCCACTCCCACGACTACCGCCGCGAGGCCACGCTGCCCGCCGGCGCGGTGCTCATCGTCGGGTCGGGACAGACCGGCCTCCAGCTCGCCGAGGAGCTCTTCGCCGCAGGACGCTCCGTGTACATCGCCGTCGGGTCCGCCGGCCGGGTGCCCCGTCGCTACCGTGGGCGCGACATCTTCGGCTGGCTCGTCGAGCTGATCCGCCAGGGCGCCGCCCATGGCGTGACCCTGCCGACCGCCGAGCAGCTGCCCGATCCCGCCGGCCGGTTCAACCCGATGCCCACCCTCTCGGGCCACGGAGGTGGGCACGACACGAACCTGCGCCAGTACGCGGCGGACGGGATCGCGCTCGCCGGGCGCCTGACCGGCGCCGACGGCGAGATGCTGACGTTCGCCGACGACCTCGGGCTCAACCTCGAGCGCGCCGACGACTTCTTCGACGAGCGCCTCAGGGGGACGATCGACGCCTACATCGAGCGCGCCGGCATCGACGCGCCCCCCGACGACCGGGTGGCGGTCGTCTTCCAGCCCCAGAGCCTGAGGGAGCTGGACCTACGCCGCGCCGGCGTCTCGACGATCATCTGGGCCACCGGATACGCGCTCGACCACCGATGGATCGACGCCCCGATCCTCGACGGGATGGGCTATCCACGGAACGCCCGGGGCGTCTCGGACGTCCCCGGCCTCTCCTTCCTGGGACTCCTCTGGCAACACTCCCAGGCCTCGGCATCGCTCGTCGGCCCCTCGCTCGACGGCCCCCATCTCATCGACGAGATGAGCCAGCAGAGCGGGCCGACGCCCCGCATCTCCGACGGCCGGAACCGCCGGTCGGATCACCCGGAACGGATGATGCCGGCGCGACCGTGATCGGTCAGTGTCGGCCCGTCGGCCCCTGTGCTGCTCCCATGTGAGTGCACGCGATGACGTCCTGGGCACGACCGACAGGAAGGTGCAGAGATGGGTTGCCTGCTCGCCGTGATGGCAGGGCTGTTTCCGAGGTTCGTGCTGTTCGTGTTCTGGATCGCTCGGCCCGACCGGATGGACGCGATCTTCACGTCGTTCATCTGGCCCCTGCTCGGCCTGATCTTCATGCCCTTCGCGACGCTGATGTACGTGCTCCTGTGGATGCCGGGCGTCGGCGTCACAGGGTGGGACTGGTTCTGGGTCGGCATCGCCGCGCTGCTCGACATCGGGCACTGGGGCGCGACCGCCGGCCAGCGCAACCAGGTCCCGACCCGCACCTGACCCCCACGCCCGCGATCGGTGTCGCGTGCCCGCCGCGGTGTCACCGTCGAGCGTCGGCTCCGTGGGGAGATCCGGGCCCGGCGCTCGACGGGCGCCGCGGCGGGCACGGGACACCGATCGCGAGTGGGCGCGGTGAGCCTTGGTGGCTCACCGCGCCGACCCGTCCCGCCACCTGTGCGATCGAGGGGAAGAGGCTTTCGACTGCGACGGCAATCTCGCATGCGCCCACGCCGCGGTCATCCGTAGCGCGAGTACGTATATCGCCGCTGCCGATTACGTAGGATGCGTCTCGGAGTTGGGGAGGAGGTCGCGGGGTTGCAGCTCGGATCGCCGTTCGTCGGGCGCAAGGCAGAGCTCGACCAGGTCACGACAGCACTCGCAGCAGGCCGGGGAGTCGTGCTCGCGGGCGAGGCCGGCGTGGGCAAGACCCGGCTGCTCGTCGAGGCCGTCGAGCGCTCCGGCGACGCCGGGATGCGCGTCCTGCAGGTGCGGGCGACGCGGTCGTCCGGCGTCGTGCCCCTCGGCGCCTTCGCCCCTCTCCTGCCCGTCGACGACACCGCCGCCTCCCTGGGCCGGGCCCGGGAAGCCATCCTGGCGCGCGCCCCCGCCGTGCTGGCCATCGACGATGCCCACGCCCTCGACGAGGCCTCCGCGGCGCTGACACACCAGCTGGCCACCCAGAACGGGGTACGGGTCGTGGCCACCGTTCGGCGGGGGGAGGACGTGCCCGACGCGGTCGTGGCCCTCTGGAAGGACGGGGTGTGCGAGCGGCTCGACATCGAGCCGCTCAGCCGCGCCGCGCTCGACCACCTGGTCGTCGACGCGCTGGGCGGGCCGGTCGACGGCCAGTTCCTCCACCTCATGTGGACCCGGACGCTCGGCAACGCGCTGTTCGCCCGCGAGCTGCTCGCCGCGGCGGTCGAGAGCGCGTCGCTCACGACCCGCAGCGACATCTGGACGTTGGAAGGCCCGTTCACCGCGCCTCCGCGCCTGCGGGAGCTGATCGCCGGGCGACTGCGGGGCGTGCGCCCCGACGAGCGGACCGCCCTCGACCTCCTGGCCGTCGCCGAGCCCCTCCCCTTCCGCCTCCTGCTGGAGATGGTCGGCGGCGAGACCCTCGAACGCCTCGAGGAACGCGGCCTCCTGGTCCTCGACGACGGCACGGTCCAGCCGGACACCCGGCTCAGCCATCCGCTGATCGGCGACGTCCTCGTCGACGCGCTCGGACCGATCAGGCGCCGCCGGCTGCTGCAGGACCTCGTCACCGCAGTGTCCGACCGACCCCTGCCGCTCGACGCGGGCGATCGCGTCGTGCGCTGGCGCATCGACGCGGGCCTGGATGTGTCCGCCGGCGAGCTGCTCAGCACGGCGCGGCGCTACATCCTCGTCGACACCCCGCTCGCCGAGTCGCTCACCCGCCGCGCCCTGGCGGCCGAGGGCGACAGCCCCGCCGCCCTCATCACGCTGGCCGAGATCATGACGTTCTCGGGCCGCCCCGACGACGCCGCCGCCCTCCTGGCCAGCCTGCAGACCGGTTCGTCGAGCGAGGACTGCCTCCGCGAGGTCGACCTGGCGCTCGTGCTCGCCTTCGGCCTCAACCGGTCGCGGGATGCGGCCGAACGACTCGAGGGGCTCCTCGACGGCATCGACGATGCGCAGTGGGGGTCCATCGCCGGGCAGATCCCCCTCATGTGGCTGCTGGCGGGCGAGATCCACCGCGCCCGTCGCGCCGCCGAGGACGTGCTCGTCGACGACCGGGCGTCGGACGCGGACCGGTTGAGCGCCGAGCTCGTCCTGATCCCCGCGCTCAACCTGGTCGGGCAGCCCGTCAACGCCCTGGAACGGGCGGCGACGGTCCTCCCCCGACTGGCTGACCACCCGGCGTTCAACGAGTACGTGGTCGGCCAACTGGAGACCGCGTTGCCGACCGGGCACCGCTACGCGGGCGACCTCGACGCCGCCGAGGAGGCCGCGCAGCGCGCCTACGAGCGGGTGACCCTGCAGGGTGCCGACCTCCTGCGCGGCGTCTACGCCCTGCGGCTCGGGCAGATCACGTTGTGGCGCGGCGCGCTCGGGCGCGCCGAGCAGTACTTCCTCGAGGCGGTGATGGCCCTCGAGGGGGACGCGATGACCCGCGCCAGCGCCGTCGACCACATCCGCTACACCCGGGCGCTCATGGGCCGGTCGGACATGCCGAGCGCGCTGGCCCCGGGCGCCATGTACGCCGTCGAGCACGAGTTCCTGTCGTCCGCGGTCGAGGCTGCGGCAGGCGACCTCTCCTACGCTCGCTCGGTCGCCCTCGGCGCGGCCCGGCGGGGGCTCGCGGCCGGCCACGTCTCCTACGCGATGTTCGCCCTGTACGAGGCGGCTCGCCATGGCGCGGCGCCCGCGGCCGCCGAGATCCTCGGCGAGCTGCCGAAGACCGACGGGCAGCTCCTGCCCGCCCTGGCCGCCGCCATCGAGGCACTCGCCCAGCGCGACGGCGACCGGCTGGCCGAGGTCGCGGGTCGCTTCGAAGAGCTGGGCTGCATCCTGCACGCCGCCGAGCTGACCACCGCGGCGGCCGCCGTGGCGGCCGGCCGGGGGCAGCGGACGGCGGCAGCCCGGCTGCGCACCCGTGCGCAGCAGCTCGGGGAGCGGTGCGACGGCGCCACGACGGAGCTGCTGCGGAGCCGGGGCGGCGACGGCCTGACCACCCGCGAACGGGAGGTCGCCGGCTTCGCCGCCCGGGGCCTCAGCGACCTCGAGATCGCGGCCCGCCTGTCGCTGTCCCGCCGCACCGTCGAGACCCACCTCTACCGCATCTACTCCAAGCTGGGGATCTCGGGCCGAGTCGAGCTGGGCCCGCTGTTCTCGGGGCCCGCGGGATAGCCGACGCGGACGTGCTCGGGCGGATCGGTGCGCTCACGTACGCTCGAGCGATGGATCGTGTCACTGCCCAGGAGCTGGTGGCCTTGGCGGAGCGCCTGCGGGACCGGACGCTCGAACGCGCTGACGTGCTCGAAGCGATCGACGCGCGGTACCCCGAGATGCTCGCTGCGCTCGACTGGCTCGTCGCAGAGGACCGCCACGATGAGGCGTTCTCGCTCGCCGATGACCTCGTCGGGTTCTGGATCGGTACAGGGCGCATCGAGGACGGCGACGCGTGGTTCCGAGACGCGCTCGCCACCGAGGCAGGCTCAGCCGCGATCCGCGCCAAGGCCCTCCACGCACACGGGTACCTCGTGTTCTGGGCCGGTCAGTACGACGTGGCTGGGCAACGGTTCGAGGCCGCCCGTTCGCTCGCGGCCGAGGTGGACGACCGCAACATCGAAGCGCTCGCTCTGGCGGGGCTCGGACGGGTCTACCTCCAGGACGACGTCACCGCCGCCATATCGGTGCTGCGCGACGCGTTGGCCTTGACCGAGGGCGCGGACGACCTGGCCCCGGGCCGGTCCAGCGCGTTGCACGTGCTCGGTGTCGCCCTGCAGATGTCCGGCGACCTGCTCGGGGCCCGAGCCGTGATGTCGACGCGGCTGGCTGCCGGCGAGGCCGGCGGCGACCCGTTCGTCGTGCAGGTGGAGTCGGCGAACCTCAGCATGGTCGAGCGACAGCTCGGCAACCTCGACGAGGCGGCGCGGCTCTCGAGGCACGTCCTCGAGCTCGAGGCTGCCGGCGGGGACGAGATGATGATCGCTTGGTCGATCAACGGGCTCGCAGCAGTCCTCACCGCCCAGGGCGACCACGACCGGGCGGCGCGACTCCTCGGATTCGCGGAGACGACGCTCGACCGCGCCGGCGGCGAGTGGCCACCCGACGAACGCGTGCAGTACGAGGAATCCGTCGCCACGCTCGGGGAGAACCTTCCGCCCGACGACTTCACCCGCTTTCGATCCGAAGGCGCGGCGATGTCCACCCAGGCAGCCCTCGCGTACGCCCTCGACGAGACCTAGCAGGGGCGATCACCGGGCTGCGCCCGGGCCGGGCAGCAGGTCGACGTCGCCAGTCGTCCGGTGCACGAGACTTCGTCGATGGACATCCGCGAGCTGACAGCCGGCGATCGTGATGCGGCCACCGCCTTGTGGGCAGCGGCCGGCCTGGTTCGCCCGTGGAACGATCCCACCAGCGACTTCGACCGCGCCGTCAGCGGCACGACGTCGACGGTGCTCGGCGCGGTCGACGCGGGCCGGGTGGCTGCGACGGTGATGGTCGGACACGACGGTCACCGGGGGTGGGTGTACTACCTCGCTGTCGACCCGGGGAAGCGTCGGAGTGGCCTGGGACGCCACATGATGCGGACGGCCGAGGGCTGGCTGCGGCAGCGCGGGGTCGTGAAGCTCAACCTGATGGTCCGCAACGGCAACGACCGGGCGCTCGGGTTCTACCGCCGGCTCGGGTACGAAGACGCCGACGTGACCGTCCTTGCCCGCTGGCTCGTCGGATCCACGTAGCGGCGCGTCACGATGATGCCCAGCACGCGGTCAGGGACACCGGGGCGGCCCGGCCGTCACGGAGGCCCCAGGAGGTCGGACCGCGCCGAGAGTTGGCGGCCGGTCGGATCCAGCGGTCGGTACGACGGTCCCATCAGTCCGTTGCTGCGCTCGGTGGTGCGGTGTGCAGTCCGCAGGAACACGCCGTCCATCCGTCCGGCATGGGGCCGAGGTCGTCGTCGCGCCCGGCCTGGATCCGCGAGGACTGGGCGGTCGGGCGACCGTCCAGCTGGAACTGGCCACCCTGGGTGCCCCAACGCTGCGGCCAGCCCTCGGGCGAATCCTCCCAGAGCTCCTGCCGGCCGTAGACGGTCCGGTCCAGCAGTCCGTACGACGGTGCCATCACTTCGTTGCCCCGACCGCTGGTCCAATAGGTCTCGAAGACCTGGTCACCGTCTCGGAGATAGCACGCCAGGATGCCGAAGTACCGGTGTGCGATCAGCCGGTCGACGGAGGTCGGTGGCACCGAGTACCAGCGAACGGGGTAGCCCATGAACTCGCGATACCGCGAGGCCTCCTCGTACGGTCCCTCGGAGAAGACCGCGTAGCTGACGTCGCGTGAGTGCAGGTAATCCAGCTCGGTGACGTGGGCCGTGCTGAAGGTGCAGCCTTCGCACTGCTCCGCGGCGGGCCGGCCGGTGTGCCACATGTGGAAGTAGGCGATCAACTGGGACCGACCGTCGAAGATGTCGATCAACGGGACCGGACCGTCCGCTCCCGTGAGCGGGGTCTGCGGATCGACCTCGACCATCGGGAGGCGGCGGCGGGCGGCGGCGATCGCGTCGCCTTCGCGGGTGTGGGCCTTCTCCCGGACCCGAAGCCGGTCCAGTTCGGCCTGGAACGCGGCTCGATCGGCGATCGGCGGCCTGGCTGCGTCGCGGATCGGTGACACGTCGAGGTCGGTGGCCTTGTCCGTCATGATGACATCCTTCCTGTGCTGATCGTGGCGGCGGCCGTGGCGCTATCCGTGACCGACAGTCGGCGCCGGGTCGTTGACGAGGCGGCTCCACATGACGACGTCGGGCTGCTCGTCCTTGACCGGTTCCCATGCCCTCAGGACGCCCTCGCGGCTGAAGCCGCAGCGCGCGGCGACCCTTTGCGAGCGCTCGTTGTCGAGGTAGGTGACGACGTGAACCCGCACGATTCCATGGTCTCGAAAGGCCCACTCACTGACGAGACCGAGCGCCTCCACCGCGATGCCACGGCCTCGAACCCGACGATCGAGCCAATAGAACGCCTCAGCTCGACGCGCGGCGAAATCGAACTGGATACCGATCTGACCAGCGCACTCGTCCGAAGGCGGCATTGTCACCGCGAAGCGAGCCAGACCGCGAGGCCACCACTCGAGGCCGCGCTCGACCCACTGCCTGGCCTGATCCTCGGTCATCGCCTCCGGCATCATCGTGAACCGGGGTATGTCGGGATCCCGGCAGGCCTCTGCGATCGCGGCCGCATCGCTGACCCGGAACGGGCGCAGAGCGGCGTGAGCTCCGGCGAGCGGCGGATCGGGCGGCACGAGGTCACCCATGGGGCACAGTGTCGCGGGCACGGGAAACACCCGCCCGGGATTTCGAAGACCCCCAGCAGTACCGGGGGCGGTCAGGGACGCGCTGGGTAGTGAAGCGAAGCGAGCAGCTGACTGTGCAGGCTTGCGTTCGAGTACAGGCCGCCACCTCGATCGCTGGCGCGTCCTCCGGTGCGATCGGTGAAACGGCCGCCGGCTTCCTCGACGAGGAGAACCCATGGCGCGTGATCCCAGATGTGGCAGCACTCGGCCAAGAGGGCATCGATCTCGCCACGAACGAGCTCGACGAGCGGGAGGGGGCTCGCCGGTGCGCGAGCCGCACTCGGTGGGAGACGAGCTCGGGACTCGTCGTCCAGGGCATCGATCACGGCATCGGCGAGGATCGATGTCGTACTGACCTGCAGGCGCCTCGTCCTGCTGTCCTCGCGTGGCCATGACGACTCGAAGGAACCGCCACCGCGGGTCGCCCACCAACATCGCCGCAGCGCGGGAGCGGTGACGACCGCGACCTCGGTGGTCCCTCGAACGTCCAGTGCAATGTGGATTCGCCAGTTCGGATCGCCCGACTGGAAGAACGAGGTGCCATCGATCGGGTCGAGGATCCAGACCCGATCGGACTCACCGAGCTGACCGAGCTCCTCGCCGAGGAACGCATCGTGGGGCCGTGCCTCGGACAACCTCTTCCGCAGCAGCCGCTCGACTGCGTGGTCGGCCTCGGTGACCGGTGTGCCGTCGGCCTTGAGCGTTGCGGAAACCCCGGAATCGAAGTGAGCGAGCGCGAGGTCCGCCGCCAGATCCGACGTGTCGAACGCGAGTTGGAGGTCGTCGACGCCGTCCATCTCGAGCCGACGCTACCGACCGACCCCCGCCCCCCCACGGTGCCAGGTTTACGAAAGGCGGTAGCGGAGGTGCACGACGCCATTGCTGAACCGGTGCTCGTCGATGAGCTCAGATCGGCGCGCGTGTCGGACGGAGTGCGAGCGTCGCCCATGACACGCTCCTGCATCACCGTCGACGAGCTCGACGCCCTCGTCCAACCCTGGGCGGGAGCGAGCCGCTCGATGATCGTCCCAGCACTGCCGGTCGGCCAACGCCTCGGTCCGGATCCGACAGGCTGCCGGCAAGAATTTCTCACCGGACCACGGTGGCGCTGGACGCCGGCACGACGATCACGTCACGACCTGTCGATCGGCGTCTCACGTCGCGGCCGCTCAGCTGAGGGCGCGGCGAAGGCTGGACGGTGTGTGCCCTGTCTCGTTGCGGATCACGCGGCAGAGGTGGCTCTGGTCGGCGAAGCCGAGGTCGGCGGCGAGCCGCGCCAACTGGTCCTCGCCGCCGGCCAGGCGATCCAGCGCGGCCCGGGCCCGGAGGCGCATGCGGTGTCTGGCGACGGTGTGGCCGGTGGCGGCGCGAAAGAGCCGGCTGAGGTGTGTCGCGGAGACGTTCAGCGTGGCGGCCAGGTCAGCCAAGGAACGGTCCGGATCGGCCGCCAGCGCCTGTCGGGCGTCGTCGACGAGGGCGCGACGGGCGCGGGCCGTTGCAGGTCGACCGGACTCCACCCGTGCGGGGTCGACCTGTCCGAGAGCTGCTGCGACCAGTGACAGTGCCCGCTCGTACAAGGCGTCCGCCGGCTCGCCCCGGTGTGCCGCCGCGAGGAGGAGGCGGTGCTCGAGATCGACCCACGGCGTGCTGGGCACGGGACCTGACGGCAGGACCGGGTCGCCGCCCCACGACGAGGCCAGCAGGGTCGGGTCGAGCCACACCGACGTGCAGTCGTCGCCGCCGCCGTGAGGATGGTCGTAGCGCTGCTCCTGCCCAGGGTTCATGCAGTAGGCCTGGGTCGGGTCGAGGAGGTTGCTCGTCGCGTCGGCGGTGCGGATGAAGCAGCCGCGGCGCACGAACACGATCGCATGGTGACCGGCTTCGTCCGCGTGGCCGCGGCCGGTCGGCAGGCGGCAGGTGACATCGGTGAGCGTCACACCACCGTGGTCGAGTAGCCGATGGGTGCTCAGCATCGGGTCGGCTCCGGCGACGCCGCGCAGCAATGTCCAAGAGCTCGACCTGGAGGGCCGGCACAGTGGCCGGCCATGACTGCGAACCGCACCATCACTGTCTACGGCGCCTCCGGCCATACCGGACGGTTCGTCGTGGCCGAACTGCGTCGACGCGGCTGGGTGCCCGTCCTGTCGGGCCGAGACCCCGACAAGCTGCGGGCCGCCGCCGAGGGCGGACCGGGCGAGCTGGAGATCCGCCCCGCGGCGATCGACTCGCCGACCGCGATCGATCATGCGCTGGACGGTTCGGCGGCGGTGATCAACTGCGCCGGGCCGTTCCGCTGGACCGCGGCGCCGGTGATCGAGGCGGCGCTCCGCGCCGGCATCCCCTACCTGGACGTGGCGGCCGAGATCGAGGCCGTCGCCGACACGTTCGCCCACTACGACGAGCGAGCTCGCGACGCCGGCATCGTGGTCGTGCCGGCCATGGCCTTCTACGGCGGGCTGGGCGACCTGCTGGCCACCGCCGCGACACCGGGGTGGACGTCGGCCGACGAGGTCACCATCGCCTACGGGCTGAACAGCTGGCGGCCGACGCGGGGCACGCTTGCCTCGGGCAAGGTCTCGAGGCAACGCCGCGAGGGACGCCGCATCGCCTATCGCAACGGACGCCTCGAGCTCCGCACCGACGACGCACCGATCGACGAGTGGCAGTTCCCGGCGCCGCTCGGGACGCAGAAGGTCCAGGCCGACTTCACCATGGCCGATTGCGTCACCATCCCCCGCCACCTCGCCACGCCCGCCATGAGGAGCTACATGACCATCTCCGCAGCAGACGACGTCAGCGACCCGGACCCGTCACCCCCGGTCGCCGTCGACGAGAGCGGGCGGTCATCGCAGACCTTCCTGGTCGACGTCGTGGTCCGATCCGGAACGACCGAGCGTCGAGCCGTGGCCGGTGGTCGCGACATCTACGCCATCAGCGCCCCGCTCGTGGTGGAGGCGACCGAGCGCGTCCTCGGTGGGCTGGTCGAACGCACCGGCACCCTCACCGCCGGCCAAGCGTTCGACGCCAGCGACTTCCTCCGTTCGCTCCCCCTCGACCACGTTTCCCTGCCGTAGGAGCGCCGCGACGCGGACCGGTCGGTGCCACGACGCGCAGCGAGCCGCCGACAGTGTCGACGGCTCGCGTGCTGGGAGGTTGGTCCCGGTCAGACGACGCGGACGTTCTGCGCCTCTTCGCCCTTCCGGCCGGGAGCGACGTCGAACTCGACACGCTGCCCCTCATCGAGGGACTTGTAGCCCTCGCCCTGGATGTTGGAGAAGTGGACGAAGACGTCGTCGCCACCCTCGCGTGAGATGAAGCCGAAGCCCTTCTCAGCATTGAAGAACTTCACGGTTCCTGTAGGCACTTTGATCTGCTTCTCTTCTGTACTGGACCGATCACTCGATCGGTCGCCGTTCAACTCTATTGGCCAGAGGCCCATCGCCCACCATCGACGCCGTCCGTCCGCCACCGACGCCGACGTCAACCCCTGGCCCGCGTCCAGCCGCGAGTGACGCGCCCGTACTGCTTCATCGCACGGTCGACGGTTCGGTACAGCCGGGGGCGGCTGACGACGACGTTGCGGGCGGTGCGGAGAGGGGCGCGCACGGCCCAGTACGCCGACGCCGCTGGCGCGGCGCGCAGCACCCGTCCCTCCGCCACCGTGAGCTCCCGGCTCTTGAGTGCGTCCTTGTACTCGCGGTCGCCCCGGCCCAGGTCGATGACCTCGATGCCGGTCGCGGCTGCGGCCTCGGCCATGGCGAGGTGCTGGATCAGCCCCGGCGAGTACCGGGCGAAGCGCACGTCGTAGGCGGGGAACCACGCCGCGAGGACGGTCTCGCTGCGCAGGCCGAAGTGGCCCGCGACCGGCTGGCCGTCGGCGTAGAGCATCGAGAGCCTGCCCGCGCACGCGGCGTCCTCGGCACCGAGGAGGTGTTCGACGAGCGCGACGATCCACGGGCGGGCGAACCGGTCGGTCCTGCCGGTCCGCCGGTACTGAGCGGACTTCCAGCTCATCAGCAGCCACAGCGCGACGGGGTCACGCACGTCGTCCTCGAACCGCAGCTCACCGACTTCGCGACCCAGCTTGCGTGCCTTGCTCCGCGTGGTCCTCAGGAACTTGGGCGCCCGCTCGCGCAGCTGATCCTTGAAGGTCTCGTAACCGTGGCCCAGGTCGATCACCGGGGATGCGGCCCGCGTGGTCGTGTAGGGCTCGAAGAGCGCCTGCCCCTCGACCAGGTGGTCGAACTCGAAGACCGAGAGGCCGCATGCCCGCATGAGCTCCTTGGCGTCCAGCTCCCGCTCCAACCCGGGGACGTGGACGAGTCCCTGGCAGTCGCTGAGCCCTGCCCCGATCGGTCTGCCGATGCCGAACCGGTTCCGCTCGAACGGGAAGAAGCCGACGACATCGGCGCCCCTCGAGAGCACGGCGACCCGGGCGTTGTCGTGGACCCGGCCGACGGACCGCGCGAACGCCGCCGCCAGGAACGGGTTGCCGAGGTGGGGAGCGCGACGCTGCATCGCGTCCCACTGCTCGCACTCGCCCTCCCCCAGCTCCATCGGGCGCACCACCTCGACCCGCAGCGCGCCCGCCGGTGACGGCGGAACCAGAGGCGCAGGCGCCTCGGCCAGGGGTCGGCCGATCGATCGCGGCCCTCCGACGTCGCCCCCCGCGGGCGCCACCGCCGCCGGCCGAGTGAGTCCGTAGGCGAGGAGACCGCCGCTGACGACCGCCACCACCGCGACACCGCCGCGCGGCGACCACACGTCGGCGACGATCATGATCTGGGCCACGGCGACGTTCACCACCAGGGTGACGGCAACGGCGATGGCGGCCGTCGTCGGCCATGGGTTCTCCCGGAACAGCCACGCCGCGGCCGCCCCCGGTGCCACGAGGAGGATCAGGGCGCTGAACACCCCGCGGACCGGTGTGTCCGCGCTCGCCAGCAGCAACGCCACGGCCATGACGCCGACCGCGACCAGACTTCGCGTCACGGGTTCGGTGTCCCACCGAGACCGGGCGTGCCCGAGTCTGCGCGTCGTCTCGCCGGCCCAGCGTCTCCGGCCCCCGAGCGCCGTCATCGTCCTGGTCTCCCGTCCTCGAGGGTGCGAGCCGGTCGTGTGCGGCAGGCCGCTCGCGGTCGTGACCGGTCGGATCTGGCGAGGGCCGCTACGGTGGTGACCCCACCGCGAGCCGACTCGCCACGAGATCGGGGGATGTCGTGAGACCACGGGGTGCCCGTCAGGCCCGGCCCGCTCGGGCACAGCGGCGCTGGCGGATCGGCCCCCGGGGTGTGCTCGTCGGCGTCGTCGTCTGCGCGGCGGCTCTGGTTCCGGGGGCCTTCGAGGTCGCCGACCGCATCTCCGGCGATGCGGCGGAGCCTGCTGCGAGGGAGACCCGACCATGGCCTCGCTGGGGGCTGACGCACACCGAGGTCTCGGCCGACGCAGGAAACCCGACCGCCATCGCCGCAGCCGAGCAGGTGCTCAGCCGCCAGCCACTCCTGCAGAACCAGCACATCATGGGCTGGGGCGCGGCCAATCCCGAGCCGGAGCCGGGGGTCTACGACTTCATCGACCTGGACCGGCGCATGGACCTCATCCGTCGTACGGGTGGCGTTCCGGTCATCACCCTGTGCTGCGCCCCTGACTGGATGAAGGGGGGCCAGCCGGGGCAGACCGATTGGGACAGGATCGAGCAGGCGCCGTTGCCAGCGCACTACCAGGACTTCGCCGATCTGGCGGGCGAGGTCGCGGCCCGCTACCCGCACGTGCGCCACTTCATCGTCTGGAACGAGCTCAAGGGGTTCTACGACGACAGCACCGATCGGTGGGACTACGAGGGCTACACCCGCCTGTACAACCTGGTCCACGAGGCGGTGAAGAGCGTCGACCCCGACAACCAGGTCGGCGGGCCGTACCCGACGATCGTCACCGAGCCTCCGGGGTGGGACGGGGCGCCGTCGCAACTCGCGGGATCGTGGGGGGTGGTGGACCAACGGCCACTCGATGTCATCGAGTACTGGCTGGATCACAACGAGGGCGCCGACTTCATCGCCCTCGACGGCGCCACCACGACGCGGGAGGGTCGGCTGACGACCGATCCGTTCGCTGCGATCGACAAGTTCGAGACCGTGATCAGATGGGTACAGCAGCGGACCGATCTCCCGGTGTGGTTCCCGGAGTGGTACGTCGAGCCCCCCGGGTCCGGATGGCAGGAGCCCAAGCGCGTCGCGCTCCAGGCCGCCACGATGATCATGCTGGCCAAGAGCGACGTGACCACGGCCCTCTACTGGAGCCCCCAGACGACCGGGCCACGCTGCCCTGGCTGCCTCTGGACGGACACGACCTCCCACAGCGGGGGTGCGGCGACACGGATGGCCGACCTGCTCTCGGGGTTCGCCCGCTACTTTCCCGCGGGCGCCGAGCTCAGAAGCCTCACGGCATCGTCCCGCGACGTCCTGGTGCTGGCCCAGCCGACCCACGCGGTGGTCGTGAACACCCGCGCCCGTCCGATGCAGGTCACGGTCGGCGACGACGCCCTGTCCCTCGACGCCTACGAGGTGCGCTTCATCCGTCACGGTGACTGACTCCGATCTGTCACGACAAGGACACGAACCGCTCGAGCACGACTGCGACCCACGCTGCGAGCAGCACGTACGCCGCCCGGGTCAAGGGAACCGAGCGCGCACGAGCGCTCGCGGGGACGCGTATCCGCAGCACCTCCCGGGCCACCAGCACTCCGATCAGCGCGATCGTCACCGCAGCCCCGAGAGGTGTCGACGGCGTGGTCACGAGCGAGAACCCCGGATAGGTGGGCGCTCGTTCCGGCCGGTCGGTGACCATCGATGCAAGCGCGTACACAGCGACGTCGCGGGTGGCGAACACCTGCGTGAGGTCCGAACGCGCGTCCAGGTTGGCGCGCAGCCGCTCACCCCAATCGGGTGCGTAGCTGTACGTGAGCTGGAGGTAGGCCGCCTGGGCCCGGTTGACGATGAGGTACGAGTTCGGGCCGAGGTTCCGCAGGCTCCCGACGACGCTGGAGATGTCGTCAGGATCGCTGGGCGCCACGCGGCTGAAGTACAGGACCCTCTCCATGTCACGGGCCCCCCACGGCATGGCCGGGGTGGCGTCGACCTCCGGGACCGGAGACAGCCACATGACGCGGGCGGGGCCCGACCCGCGGTCGAAGACATGATCCAGCGCGGCCACCTCGTCGGACGTCGTGTGCTCGAAGCGCTCGTTGCCGTACCGCGCGACCAGGAAGCCGCCCACGAGGAGCACGGCACACGCGCACGCGGCGGCCACCTCGAT
This sequence comes from uncultured Acidimicrobiales bacterium, assembly GCA_963778415.1. Classification (GTDB taxonomy): domain Bacteria; phylum Actinomycetota; class Acidimicrobiia; order Acidimicrobiales; family VFJN01; genus ZC4RG19. The sequence goes on along the minus strand of CAVZUI010000013.1, from coordinate 32,748 downwards.
CCAGGACATCTGCGAGACCCGCCCCTCGAAGAACACCGACGCGGCCAGGAGGCACAGCGCGGGGAGCGCGAACAGGTAGACCCGTAGCCCCACCTCCCCGCCGTAGCTCTGCAATGCCAAGGCGGAGAGCGGGACGACGGCGAGCACGAGCAGCGCCCGGTCGCGGACGCCGCTGCGTCGGCGCCGCAGCGCCCCGAGCGCGCCGAGGCCGAACAGTCCGGCCGCCAACAAGAGCCGGGTGTAGGCGACGGCGGAGTGTTGGGCATCGGCGTGCGCCGCACGTCCCTGGACGCTCGACCCGACGTTCGTCCCGAGGCTCCCGACCCCGCCGAAGATCTCGTCCAGGTGGCCCGTCCAGTAGCCGGTCGCGAAGAAGCTGAGCCAGCTCACCATGATCACCCCGAACAACAGGGGCAGCCCCGTGAGCTCACACCGCCCGACGACCACGAGCGCCGCGACCGCGACCACGATCATGAACGGCGAGATCTGATGGCTCGTGGTCGACACGACGAACAGGCCGAGGATCAGTGCCGCCACCGCCAGGCGCCGCCCGGTCGTCGCGGGGCGCGGGGGAGCTCCCCCGTCTCGTTCGGTTCTGCCAGCGCCGACACGCGCGTCCCGTCGAGCCAGGCGGGCCGCCGCAGTGCCGGCATGCGGCGCAGTGCCCGCTCGACCGCCCCGCTCGACCGCAACGGCTGCGACACGCCGAACCAGGTGAGCACGAAGGCGAGCACGAGCAGGTAGATGAGGAAGTTGAGCGACTGTGGGGAGAAGTAGTCCTGGCCCACCCAGTTCGCGGCGATCAGCAGGAAGGCCGCGAACCACTTGGTCCGCCAGTTGGCCCGGATGCAGGCCATCAACACCACGAAGGGCAGCAGGTACAGCAGCTCGGCGACCACGGGAGCCGGCCCGAGCAGCACCGATGGGTCGGAGATTCCGACTGCCCGCGCCACGAAGGTGACGGCAGCGAAGAAGCCGGGCCAGTTGAAGCGGGCATCGAGAGTCGGGGCGACCTCGCCGGTGCGGCCGATGTAGTCGAGGAAGCCGAGGTGCTGCCACGCCGTCGGGAAGCGAGGCTCGCTCTCCACGAAGGACGTCACACCGTGGAGGCAGACCACGAGCGCGACGAGTTGAGCCACGAGGAACGCCGGGTGCGGCCGGTTCAGGGAGAGCGTCAGGACGTAGCACAGCGTGAGCAGGGCAACGCCGAGGAGCGAGGTGAGCGGAAGAACCGACACCAGCCCGTAGCCGTTGATCGCCTCGAGGTTCACGGTCCGCAGCGGCACGAGGAACAGTGCGAGCCCGCTGACGGCGAGGAGGCTCAGCGCCGCGATCGGCCACCGCAGCACGGCGTGGCCCACGCGCGCGGCCCGGGCCGCGAGCCACCCCGCGCGTGGCCGATGGCCCAGCACGCCGACGAGCCCCGGCGCGATGACCGCAGCCGTGATCGACTGGCCGACGAGCACCGCCCACCCGGTACCGGTGATGCCGAACGCCACGGTCAACGGCACCGCGAGGCCGACGATCATGACGCACCGCAGCCCCTGGACCAGGGCCAGCTGCCTGGTCCGGCTCTGCGCGCGCAGCGCCCCGACGTAGAGCTCGACCAGTGCGCGCGGCAGCGCCGACACAGCAAGGAGCTGAAGCAGCGGGGCGGCGGATCGGGCGTAGTTCGCCCCGAAGACCCCGAGCGCGGGGTGGGCCAGCACGACCGCCGCGGTGACGATCGGCAGCAGGATCTGCACGATGCGACGGAGCGCGGCCCGCGTGTTGTCACCCAACCGGTCGATGTCGAGCGTGCCCTCGACGGTCAGCGAGATGGCCATGTTGACGGCGAGCAGGTCGATCACCCCGCCGATGATCCAGGCGATGTAGAAGTACGCCGTGGTGGTCGGCCCGACCTGTGCCGCCACGACCACCGGAACGAGGTAGACGACGCCGAGCGTGAACAGGGCGCCGACGTAGTCACCGGCGAGGAAGCGGCCGACATCCCGGATCGTCGGGGCGACGTGCCGGTCTTCGGTGGCCCACACGTGCCGCGGAGCGAGCCGACGGAAGATCAGGAGGTTGATCGGCACGATCGACGCGGCGACGGGGATGACCCACGAGAGGAAGACGCCGGCGCCGGGGGCTGCGGCGGCGAGGCTGATCACCAGGGCGATCTTGGCGACGCCGAACACGATGTTCTCGATCGGAACCCAGACCGCACTCCGCAGCGCGGGCAGGACTGCGTCCTGCAACGTGAAGATCCCCCACGCGATCACCGAGATCGTGAACCCGAGGCCCGCTGCCGCACCGTCCAAGCCCGAGTACGACGGTCCCCAGTGCTCGAGGGTGAGCAGGAACCCGACGCTCGCGGTACCAGCGACGAGCGCGCTCGCCAGGTACGTCCTGAGGACGAAGGCGCCTGTTGCGGGGCCGGCCCGGGGCAGGAAGCGGCTGACCATGCCGGTCAGGCCCACCGCGGTGAGCCCCGAGAGCAGCATCATCGCCGCGATCGCCGCGGAGCTCCGGCCCACGTCGGCGGCGTCGTAGTTGCGCGCCGCCAGGATCCAGTAGACGACGCCGAGTGCGCCGGTCGCACCGGCGTTGAACATCAGCGCGTAGGCGTTCCGGAAGAGCGGATCGGCGAGATGCCGCTTCGTGCCTGCGGCGACGCGGTCCACGAGCGGGCCACGCTCCCGGACCGGTGCGGCGACGCCGCTCACCGCATGCTCACACCCGCGCAAGGGCCCGGTTGACCGCGAACCGAGACCGCCGGACGATCGCCCACCCCTTCACGAGCGTGTGGTCCTTGCAGAACGTCACGGCCAGCCCCTGGCCGCGCACGAACCGCTCGAAGCGCGCCAGGGACGTCGACCGCCGGACCGTGAGTCGCGGGACGACGTAGGGGGCGTGGCGGGCAGTCGCCATGGCGTTCGACACCGCGCAGGCTGCCGCGTAGCCCGCCGCTCGGACCTCGTCACGGACGCGGGGGCTCGAGTAGCCGTACGGGTAGGCGAAGCTCGTCACTGCCCGGCCCGAGGCGGTCCTCCAGGAGCTGGGTACAGGTCCTCAGCTCCTGGCGCAGCGGCCGAGGGGCGAGCTGGTCGAGCTGGGGGTGGCTGTGGCTGTGACCCCCGATCTCCACCCCGGCGGCAGCCGCCTCGATCACCTGGTCCCAGGTCATCATCTCGTCGAGAGGGCGTCCCGCCGCGAACGCGCCGGCATCGCGCAGCCACCCGGTCGTCACGAACAGGGTCGCCGGCATGCCGAGACGGACGAGCACGGGGAGGGCTTCGCGGTGGAAGTCGGCGTAGCCGTCGTCGACGGTGATCGCCACGGGGCGCTCGGGCAGGTCGCGCCCGCCCTGCAGGCCGGCCACGAGGTGGGCGAAGGTCACCGGTGTGAAGCCCAGATCTCGCAGCAGCTCGAGCTGGGCCGCGAACTCCCCAGGGCGGACGGACAGCGCCCGAGCCTCCGGCGCGGGCTCGTCGGCGATTCCGTGGTACATCAGGACCGGCACCCGCACCGTCACCGGTTCGGGGCCTTCGTACCCGGCCGGCGGACCGAGGCCGGACCGACCCGGTGTCGGGCGGCGCCCACGCCGTAGCCCCACACGGTGGCCCCGAGCCCGGCCGTGATCGCCCCGGCGCGCGCCAGCCCCGCGGGCCGGCCCCGCAACGCATCCGCCATCCCTCGGGCGACACCGGCGGGGAGTGCCCGGGCCACGTGGCGGCGCTCCGAGGCCAGGCCGACGGCTGCTCCCACGCTGTCGGTCACGAGTGCCTTCGACAGCCCTTCGGCGTAGCACCGTGTCCGGAAGTAGCGGAAGTGCGCCCGATCCCTCGGCACCCGGTGCCAGATCACGGCCCGGTTGTCGTACACGAGCACCGACCCGGGGCGCCGCTGGGTCAACCTGATGCAGAACTCGGTCTCCTCGCAGCCCAACGGCAGCTGGCTGTCCGATCGACGACCGATGTCCGACCGGAAGCCGCCGGCCACGTGAGGAGAAGATCTCGCGGCGGAACGAGGCGTTGCCGCCCATGAGGTTCCGCACCGGGGACGGCGTCGTGCGGCAGGCCCCGATAGCCGCAGCCGACCACCCAGTCGAACTCCTCGGGGAACCACGACGGGCGCCGTCCCGTGGCCCACAGAGGACGGGAGAGCCCACCGACGCCCACGACCTCGGGCCGCGCGTAGGGGCCGGTCAGGAACCGCAGCCAATCGGGCGACGCGATCGCGTCGTCGTCGAGGAACGCGACGATCTCGCCGCCGGCCAGGGCGATTCCGGTGTTCCTCGCCCCTGACAGCCCGCGGGCCTCCCGGTTCTCCACGACCATCACGTCGGGCAGCGCGGCGCGCGAGTCGCTCGTACAGCGGTCGGTTGTGGTCGACCACCATGACGATCTCGCGGGGCGCCAGCCGCTGGCCTGCGATCGACGCCACCGCCGCCAGCGTCTCGTCCCAACGCTCCTCGAGGTGGGCGCAGATCACGACCGACACGTCGGCCGCCCGCTCGGCCGCCCGCTCGGGCACGATCGGACTCGGGGGCGCGGAGGCGGTCACGAGTCGTCCTCGCCGACCAGCCTCACCGCGCGACCATCACCGCGGTCTTGTCTCAGTGGCGCCGGCGGCCGCGGGCGCTCCGGACGCACGCGGCGCGGCCGCTCCTTCACGATCACCTTCAGCACCCGCCAGCCGTCGCGCCGAGCGTTCAGGTTGCTCGTCCCGTGGATGCGGCTCCGCTCGTGGCTCGGGATCTCCTGGATCCGCAGCCCGGCCTTCGCGGCGCGGAGGTTCATCAGGGTCTCGACCTCGAACCCGTCCCAGTCCGCGACGATCGCGTCACGGTGCTTCGTCCAGAACGCGTTGTAGCCGTAGCAGAGGTCGGTGAAGTGGGTGCCGTAGATGAGGTTGACGAGCATGTCGAGCATCCGGTTCCCGAGCCGCCTCGGCAACGTGATGTCGCTGCTCCCGCCACCGTGGGCGAAGCGGGACCCCTTGGCGAAGTCGGCTCCGGCCGCCAGAGCGCTCACGAAGCTCTGCATCTCGCTGCCGTCGGTCGAGCCGTCGGCGTCGATGAGGACGATGATGCCGCCGGTCGCCGCGGCGCAACCGGCTGCCATCGCGTTCCCCTTGCCGGTCCCGACCTGGTGGATGACCTTCACGTCGGGACGCAGTCGCCGGGCGACGGCCACGGTCCCGTCGGTGGAGTGGCCGTCCACGAGGATGACCTCGTACACCCAATCGGGGATCGTCTCGAAGACGTGGGGGATGTTCGCGGCTTCGTTCAAGGTCGGTACGACCACGCTCACCGCGGGAGCGATCGCCAGGTCCGGCGTGATGGCTTGAAACTCGTCGGCGTTGGTAGCGCTCGGTCTCTGCGTGGTCGACGCGTCACGCGCGTCCACGGCCTCAGGCGAGGTCGACGATGATGTCGTCGGCGCCTGGCCCGGCCATGTACGGCGTGTGACGGCTGGTCTCCGAGTCGTCGACCGACCAAGGGCGTCGACCGACGACTGGCTGCACACGCAACTCCCTGTCCATGGGTTGCGTCCTCCCGCCTGAGCTGTGGAAAAGTCCGCCGCTCAGCAGTGATCATCCGAACGCTGAGCGCGCGCGTCAACCCCGGACCTATGTTCGCCTCGGACCTGTCTGAAAAGGCGCGCCGTTCTGGCAGCCGCATCAGGAGGTGCCGAGATCGCGGCATGCGGGTGAGGGACATCGGTGGCCAGCGACATCACGTGTCATGCTCACTGTCGGGGAGAGGCCATGACAGAGGGTGAACACCGGCGGAGCAAGCGAGCATCCGGACTCCGCCGCGGTGTTGCTCTGACGCCGGCGTCGAGCCGGTCGGCGGGCGGCCCGCCACGGGAGAGGGCGAGCGGTGACCCCGCACGCCCTGCGGGCATCGGGCACCCGCCGGGACGCCGGGGCCGAGAGCCGCCTGCGCGCGGCCGCGGAGAAGCGGACCGGGTGCCCGTGCGTGGTGGTGCGCTCGGGGCGGCTGGCGCTGTACCTCGCCCTGTGCCATTGGTTCCAGCCGGGCGACCGCCTCCTCATGTCGCCGATCACCGACGACGTCGTCCTGTTCGTCGTCCTGGCGGCCGGGCTGCGACCGGTCGGCGCCCCGGTGTCGCCGTGGACCGGGAACATCGACGTGGCGGCCGTCCCCGACCACACGTGGACGAGCGTGGCCGGCGTCCTGACGGCCAACCTCTACGGCCTCCCCGACCCCGTGGTCGATCTGCGGGAGCGCTGCGACCGCCACGGGCTGACGCTGATCGAGGACGCCTGCCACGCGATCGACACCACCGTCGGCGGGCGTCCGGTCGGCACCTTCGGCAAGGCGGGCGCGTTCAGCCTGTCCAAGCACGGCAACGCCATGGCCGGCGGCTTCCTCGCCGTGGCCGAGGCGCGTGAGCTGCCGGCGCTGGAACGCCTGCGCGACGAGGTGACCGCCGGCGCCTCCGTGTCCCGGGACGTCGCCACCGTCGCCAAGACGGTCGCCCGCCGCTCGGCGAAGCGGTCGGCCATCGGGGGCCGGCTCTGGACAGCACTGCGGGGCACGGGGATGCTCGAACGGTCGGGCGGCTATCGCATGCAGCTGCGTGCAGACGACCTCGGCCGGGCGCTCCCCCGCGCCCCGAGCCTCGATGCCTTCGACCGCTGGGTGCGGGTCGACCTGGCCGGCTACCGCCGGCGGACGAGCCCCCTGCTGGCTCGGTGGCTGTGCGAGCGGCTCGAGGCCGTCGAGGCCGATCGCCGGGCCCGGCTCGCCGGGGTCGAACGGCTGGCGTCCCTGCCCTCGGCGACGCCGGCGGTCCGGGATGGCGGCTCCGAGGACGAGCCCCTGCGCCCGCTGTTCCGTGTCCCGCTTCTGGTCCGCGACCGTGACGACGTGGTCGCCGCCCTCGGCCGGCGGGGCGTCGTGGTCGGCTACGTCTACGACCCCCCGCTCGACGACTACGCCGGCCCCCGGTTCATGGATCCGAGCCCGTCGCCGGAGGCGGCGCGGTGGTTCGCCAGGCACGCGCTGCCCGCCGACCCGCTCGACGCCACGAGGATCGCGCGGTCGCTCGACCGGATCGGGGCCGAGACGGCGCACCGGCCACACGGCTGAACCGGGCCTGCCGCGTGCCTTCCCACACCGCTCGTATCGGCCCGTGTCCAGGAGCTTCGCGGACAGGTCGATGACCGGTCCGACTGCCGCCTCGTTTCCCGAGGGAAGCAAGGTGCAGCTCGGCGTCCACCGGCAACCGGCCTGCCCAGAGTTTGCAATGATGACCACGTGGCAGCTGGGGAGCCGTACCGGTCGGCGACGCGCCGCGTGCGATGGCACGTCGCTGCGGTCTTGGCCTTGGGATTGGGGGGTCTCGCCTGCGGCGACGGCAGCGACAGCGAGGCGGCGCCGCTGGCGACCTCGGGGGCCGAGACGACCGCCGACACCGGTCTCGCCTCCTGCCGGGACGTCGACCGAACCGTTGTCTTCAGCGTGTTCGGCGCGGCCACGGTCGGGGCAGCCGGCGAGGCCGCCACGTGGGTGGTCGAACCGGACGCCGCACCGACGGCGCGTCCGAACGCGGCCGCGCTCGCCAGCACCTACCGAGACGCCGGGTACCACCTCCTCTACGTCGCGATGGTCCCGCCCGAGTCCCTCATCGGCGATCGGCCGGTCGTCGACGCCATCACGGTCTGGCTGGGCATGAACGGCTTCCCGGTCGGCGAGGGGGCCCGCGTGTGGGTGCCGGAGGGAGACCCGTCGGTCGCGCTGATCGAGGAGCTGGCCCGCATGGGCGCCGCCGGCACCGAGGTCGACGCCGGCTACGCCGGCGATCAGGACACCGTGTTCCCCCTGGTCGCCGGTGGCGTTCCCCACGACCGGGTGTACGACATGGGCGGCGGCGAGGTGTCCTCGGACACCCAGGTGTCCTCGACGCCCCTTCCCGACGAGGCCCTCGCGGCGCACGTGGCAGAGGTCGGCGCTCTCGGTCCGATCTGCGAGTAGCCCGGCCCCTGTCCCGGGTCCCGCTGGCAGTCAGTGCGGCCCGGGGTGCTGGTACGCAGGCGCGTGCCGCGGGGATTGCTCGACGTGCTCGTGGGGCAACCCGACGCCCGAACACGTCCGAACGAGCAGGTCGACCTGGTCGAGATCGGTCATCCGTCGCCTTGGCCCGGATCGGCCCGCCCGTCCTGCCCGTCCTGCCGGGGCGACGCCTCGGCACCGACCCTGCCGGCGGTGTCCCGCTCGTCGTGCTCGCGGGCGACGGCACCCCGCCCCCTCGCCAGCCCGGCGGAGAGCTTCGACAGCGTGTCGCGCACGTAGCGGGCACGCTGCGCCTCGGCGATCGCCATCGTGTCGATGACCCCCGCGGCGCGCACGGTGGTGCGCCCGGCTGGGCCGCTCCCGGCCGGACCGGTGGCCGCCGGAGTGGGCTTGCGGCGCCCAGCGGTGGGGATGGACGACCCGCGCCGCCGCCGGGGTCTGTGGGGCGGCGGCCCGAACCGGCGCCGGCGGGGCGATCCGGGGGGCGGGCGGCGGCGGGAACGTCCTGGTCGCCACAGGTACCGGACCGGTCGATGCGCCGTCAGTGGACAGGAGGCTCGAGGGCAGCGTCACCGTGGCCCGGGACCCGCGACGACCGTCGCTGTCCATCCGGACGGTGATGCCGTGCCGTTGGGCGATCATCCCGGCGACGTAGTGGCCGAGGTACTGGGACGGGGCGACGGCGAACGACTCCTTGCCCGCCAGGCGCTGGTTGGCGCGGGCGACGTCCTCCGCGGACATGCCGATGCCGAGGTCGGAGATGGTGATGATGAACGCGCCGTCGTCCGGCTCCACCGCCGACGAGCGGCGGTCGTACGCGTACGGCCCGGTGTGCCGGAAGCGGCCGCTGACCTCGACACGCTGGTGGGGCGGCGAGAAGGCGAGGGCGTTCTCGATGAGCTCGGCCAACAGGTGGGCGAGGTCGGCGGCGGCGGAACCGACGATGGCGGCCGGCTCGACGCCCACGATCTCCACCCGGTGGTAGTTCTCGACCTCTCCCAGGGCTGCCCGAACGATGTCGGCGATCTGCATGGGCACCCGCCAGACCCGGGGTGGCTTGATGCCGGCCAACACCAGCAGCGACTCGGCGTTGCGCCGCATGCGGGTCGCCAGGTGGTCGAGCCGGAACAGGTTGCCCAGCGCGATCGGGTCCGTCTCGCCCTGCTCCAGCTGGGTGATGAAGTCGAGCTGGCGCCCCAACAGGGTCTGGTTGCGGCGCCCGAGGTGCACGAAGCTGTCGGCGGTGTTTCGCCGCAGGGCGGCCTGCTCGACCGCCAGGCCCAGGGCGGAGTCCTGGACCGTGGTGAGGGCCCGTGCGACGTCGGCCACCTCGTCCCGGGTGCGGATGTCGATGGGCTCGAGCCGGGGGATCTCGATGGCCACGTTGGACGGGGCGTAGAGGATGTCTTGGACCGCACCGGGGAGCCGCTCGTCGGCCATCGCCATGGCCTGCTGGGTGAGCGAGCGCAGGGGTCGGGTGATCGACCGCGCCACCAGCGTGGTGACGATGGCGAGCACCAGCAGGACGAGCAGGCCGACGACCATGAACGTGGTCTGCGTCCGCTGGGCGTCGCGGTTGATGTCACCGGCGATGACCTGGATCCTGGCCTCCGCCTCCTCGCGCAGCTTGTCGTAGCCGAAGGCCTCCTCGTCGCCGGCATTCGCGAACAGCCCTCCGACGTCCGGCGCCGCGGTGTCGAGCGCGCTCTCGACCAGCTCCGGGAAGACCTGGACGTGCTCGCTGGCGAAGAGCGCGTCGACGAGCTCGGCGTAGTCGCCCTCGCCGTTGAGGCGGATGAGCTGCTCGCCGGCCCGCAGGTCGCGGAGCATCGTCGCCACCGCGACGTACTCGTCGCCGGTGTTGACGCCGTCGGCGTCGCCGGCGAGGGCCGCGACGACCAGGTTGTAGGTCAGGAGGGCGATCGTGTCCGACTGGCGGAGGGACTGGTCGACGAGGGCAGCGCCCCGCTGGAGGACGGGCTCGGTGACGATGAGGGAGACCCGCCGGTTGGCCTCGAACAGCGGGCCGGTGACCTCGCCGAACCGCTCGAAGAGGGCCTGCACGGCTGCGACGTTCTGGAAGTCGTGGGGACCGCTGTCGGCGTCCACGCCGGCGCGCAGCTCGTCGAGCTGTGCGACGGCCGTCAACGCCGGCGCGTAGATGGCCTGGACCTGCTCGTCCTCGCCGGCGATGAAGTCGACGAACTCCTGCCGGGCCTCGTCGACCAGCTCCCGCGTCTCGAGGTACCGGCCCGGCCCCACGCTCCTGATCAGTTCCTCCGCGCCGAGCAGGTACACCGCGGTGTGGTTGCGCTCGTCGACCACGAGGTTGAGGAAGCTTCCCGGCCCGGTGACGGCCGCGGCCAGGCGGGACTCGGCCCGGGCCTCCTGTGCGTCCTGGCGGACGCGGACGACCTGCGAGGCGCCCAGGACCAACAGCAGCAGCACCGGCAGCAGGAGGACCGCGACCAGCTTGGAACGGACGGGGAACCTACCGCCGTGGAGCCGGGCCATGACGCGCTTCACTCGGACGCCCAACGTTCCCCCAGTCTCTCGTCAGCTGCTCGACCCCACGCTGGTTCGTCCGCCTGCCCACCCCGGCAGGACCCCGCGAACGGGCCGTGCATCCCGACGGATCACGCTAGTACAGCGTCAAGGGTCGTCCGGTCCGACCTCGACGCTGCGTGCCGTCGCGCTCTCGATGGCGAACGACGGCGCGGTTATAGTCACCACTCGAGGTCGTCGACCGACGTTCGTTCGCCTGCGCAGCGGCCTCCAACCGGACGAATCAGCAGCTGTGGGGACGGCCGTGCACCGACGTCCGGCGTGCTTGGCACGCGCGCGACCGCCTGGTTGCCGTGTGGCTGAATCGGGATTCGCGCGGCAGACGTAGGGCAAAGGGGCCTGGGACGGTGAACGTAGGTGACGGAGGGCTCGGCTACCAGCCCGGCGAGTCCGACCTCAACTGGCTGATCGAAGACTTCGTCGACCGTGTGCCCGGCGCGTCCAGCGCCGAGGTGGTGACGGCCGATGGGCTGGTCCTCTGCGTCTCGGCGCAGATCTCCGGTGATTCGGCCGACCAGCTCGCCGCCATCACCTCCGGCTTGGCGAGCCTGACCGACGGCGCTGCGCTCTTCTTCGCCGCCGGCTCGGTCCGGCAGCTGATCGTCGAGATGGACGAGGGCTTCCTCCTCGTCGCCCGGGTCAGCGACGGCTCGGTCCTCGCGGTGATGTGCGAGTCGAGCTGCGACATCGGCCTGATCGGCTACGAGATGAGCTTGCTGATCGGCCGGATCGGCGGCGTGCTGACCCCTGAGCTGCGTGCCCGGCTGCGCCCACCCGTCGATCTCGGGAACGCGACGCCGACCTGAGCCTGGCGGCGGGCGCCGCCAGGCCAAGGTCGGGTCGCACTACTCCTCGACGATGAACACCCCGCGCAGCAGCTCCGGGCTGGGGTCGACATCGAGGTGCCCCGGATGCAGGCCGCCGACGTTGGCCTGGTGGCCGGTGACGACCGCGTCGGCGTACACCGGGATGATCTGGAACAGGTCCTCGGCGACCGCCCGGTTCACCTCCTGATAGAGGGGACGGGCGGCGTCGACGTCCGGTTGGGCGCCCGCCTCGTCCAGCAGGTCACGCACCTCCGGAAGCTCGACGTCGCCGGCGTTGAAGCTGCCGTCCTCGAGGAGGTAGTTGCGGATGAACACGTCCGTCAGCGCGGCGTCGGCGCCCCCGCCGATCGGAGCCGCCGGCGCGGCGTCCTCCTCGTAGAGCATCGGCAAGGTCCGCGACCGGTCGACGAGCTCCAGGTCCATCGTGATCCCGACCTCGGCCAGTTGCGCCTGGAGCAGCTCGCCGAACTGGACGTAGGCCGTGGCCCCGCTGCCGATGATGGCCCGGAACTCGAGCCCGTCGGCGTGTCCGGCCTCCTCGAGCAGCTCCCTGGCCCGGGCCGGGTCATAGGGGTAGAGCCCGTCGAGCTCCTCGTCGTAGGCGGGCGAGTTGGCGGAGAAGAGCTGGCACCGGGCCTCGCCGTAGCCGTTGGTGAGGCCCTCGACCATGGCGTCGCGGTTGATGGCGTGGGCGACGGCCTGGCGGACCCGGATGTCGTCGAAGGGCTCCATCGTCGGGTTGACCGTGAGGCCCCGCCCGATCGTGGCCGACCCGATCGTCAGTGCGACGTCGGCATCGTCCTCCAGGGCGGAGACGTCGGCGCCCCCGACCGTGGCGACGTCCACCGAGCCCGAGAGGAGGGCGTTGACCTTCGCGTCCGGCTCCACCTCCGTGAAGTCGACGCCGCCGAGCGTCTGAGCGTCGCGGTCCCAGTAGCCGTCCCAGGCCCGCACCGACAGCGACTCCCGCGGGAACCACTCGCCTTCGATGGCATACATGCCCGCCCCCACCGGCGCCTCGCTGAACGCGGTGCTGTCACCGGCGTCCCGGACGGCGTCGGGCGACGCCATCATGCCGGGCCGGTCGGCGAGGAGCTGGAGGACCGCCAGGGGCGTCGGCTCGGCGAGCTGGATCTCGACCGTGAGCTCGTCGACCACCTCGACGCCCTCGACCGCCGCCAGCATCTCGGTGATGTTGGAGTCGGGGTCGTTCATCGCCCGGTCGAGGTTGAAGGCCACGGCCTCGGCGTCGAACGGCGTGCCGTCCTGGAACGTGACGTCGTCCCGCAACGTCAGCACGACGGACTCCTCGTCGGCCTCCCACTCGGTGGCGAGGCGGGGCACGATCGACCCGTCCTCGGGTGAGATCGAGACCAGCGTGTCGAAGACCGCGTGCAGCTGGGCGTAGTCGACGCCGACCGCCCGGATCGGGTCCATGCTCTCGGCCCGCATCGCCCCCCACCGCAGGATGGCGGACCGATCGGCGTCGGCGGCCGACAGATCCTCGCCCCCACCGGCCTCGGCGGCTGGCGTGCCGCCGCATCCACCGGGGTCCTCGCCGCCGTCCGGTGAGGCGCCCCCTCCGCCGTCGCCGTCGCCGCCGCCGCAGGCGGCCATCATCATCGCGGTCGCCAGGACCAGTGCCGTGGACCGCCGCCGGCGTCGGCGTTTCGGCCGTCGCTCGTCGGTCGGCATGGCCGCGCGCATCGTCGAACTGCTCGCCGAAATCCCCACTGCGCTCTCCTCTGCTCAGGTCTGGTCGGAAGTCGTGGTCGGATCGCCTGGCGCCCGCCCGCGGCGGCGGCGCGGGTCCACCGACAGCACCGCGTCGTTCAGCGCCCGGGTGTACTCGTGGCGGGGACGACGGTGCACCTGGTCGCTCGTCCCCATCTCGACGATGCGGCCGTGACGCATGACGGCGACCCGATCGCTGATGTGGCGCACCACCGCGAGGTCGTGGCCGATGAACAGGTAGGCCACCTCCAGCTCGCGCTTGAGATCGACCAGGAGGTTGACGACCTGGGCCTGGGTGGAGACGTCGAGGGCGCTGACCGGCTCGTCGCACACGATCAACCGCGGGCGCAGCGCCAGGGCCCGGGCGATGGCGACCCGTTGACGCTGGCCGCCCGAGAGCGCGTCCGGTCGCTGCCGGGCGGTGGCCGCGACCAGGCCGACCAGCTCCAACAGCTCGGCGACACGGGCCTGCACGTCGGCCCGGCCCGATGTGGTGTGCACCTCGAGCGGTTCGGCCAGGATCGCCCCGATCGTCATCATCGGGTTCAACGAGCTGTGCGGGTCCTGGAAGACGACCTGGACGTCGCGGCGCAGCTCCCGACGGCGCTGGCCGCGGGCCCGGCGGAGCTCGGTGCCGTCGATCATCACGCGGCCCCGGGTCGGTTCCTCGATGCCGAGGACGAGGCGCCCGACGGTCGACTTGCCGGCCCCGCTCTCGCCGACCAGCCCCAACGTCTCCCCGGCCCGGATCTGGAACGTCACACCGTCGACCGCCGGCACCGCGGTGCTGCGACCGCGGCCAACGCCCGTCTCGAACGACGTAGTCCTTGCCGAGGTCCTGGGCGTCCACCAGGACCGGGCGCTCCGGGTCGTCATCCTCGGGCGCAGCCGGCGTGACCGACGTGGCTGGCGTGGCCGGCGCAGCCGAGCGTGGCCGGCGCAGCCGAGGTGGCTGGCGTGGCCGGCGCAGCCGAGGTGGCCGGCGTGGCCGGCGTGGCCGCCCGCCCCGGGCCCGGCGCCGCCTCTGTCGGCTCGGTCAGGCCCCGCAGCGAGAGCTCGTCGTGGCGTAGGCAGCGCGTGGTCCGGGAGCCGACCACCAGCCCGCCGGCGGCGTCGGGCGACCGGAGGTGGACCAGCGGCGGCTGTCCGGACCGGCAGGCATCGGTCGCGTGGCGGCAGCGCGGGTGGAACCGGCACCCGTCGGGCAGCGTCCCCGGCGCGGGCACGGAGCCGGGGATCGTCACCAGGCCCTCGCCCGGGGCAACGCTCCCGGGCTGCGCCCCCAGCAACGCCTCGGTGTACGGGTGCTGCGGCCGGTCGAGGACCGTGGTCACCGCGCCCTGCTCCACCACCTGGCCGCCGTAGAGGACGACCACGTCGTCGGCCATCTCCGAGAGCACCGAGAGGTCGTGGGAGATGAGCAGCAGCGCCATGCCGTGCTCGTCCTGCAGCGAGCGCAGCAGCGTCAGCACCTGGGCCTGCACGGTGGCGTCGAGCGCCGTGGTCGGCTCGTCCGCGATCAGGAGCCGCGGCTGGCACGAGATGGCCAGTGCGATCATGACGCGCTGGGCCATGCCCCCCGACAGCTGGTGGGGGTAGTCGCGCAGCCGCGTCGCCGGGTGCCGCGATGCCGACCCGGTCCAGCAGCTCGGCCGCCCGTTCCTGTGCGGCCCGGCGGGACAGGTCGGTGTGGGCACGGAGGGTCTCGACCAGCTGGCTGCCGACGGTGAACGAAGGGTCGAGGTGCCCGACGGGGTCCTGGAAGACCATGCCGATGTCCCGCCCCCGGACCGATCGGAGCCGGCGGGGTGACGAGCGCGGCGAGGTCCTGCCCGCCGAACCGGACCCGGCCGCTCACCCGGCGGACGCCGGCGGGGAGCAGGCCGAGGACCGACAGGGCGATCAACGTCTTGCCCGACCCGGTCTCGCCGACCAGTCCCAGGGTCCGGCCCTCCTCGACGGCGAACGCCACCTCCTCGAGCAGCGTGACGCCACCACCGGCTGCCCGGGCCTCCACGCCCAGGTCGCTGACGTCGAGCAGCGGACCGGCGTCGTGGGGCGACGCGTCGGCCAGCGGGTCGGACGAGATCGCCGTCACGCGCGCCCCTCGACCCGGCCGACGTCCTGGCGGGCCATCGCATCGCGCAACCCGTCGGCGATCGCGTTGAAGGCCAGGGTGAGGACCGTGATGGCCACGCCGGGCACGATCACCAGCCGCGGGGTGGCGTTGACCGCCCCGAAACCCCGCCGCAGCATGCTGCCCAGGCTGGTCTCCGGAGGGCTGACGCTCAGCCCCAGGAACGCCAGCGCACCCTCCGCGAGCAGCGCGAACCCCAGGGTCATGAAGGCCTGCACGACCAGCGGCGGGGCCACGTTGGGCAGGACGTGACGCCGGATGATGCGCCACGGCCCGCAGCCGACCACCAGGGCCGCCTTCACGTAGCCCTCCTCGCGCACGGCCAGGACCTGCCCCCGGACCAGCCGGGCGAAGAGGGGCATGAAGGCGATCGAGAGGCCGATCATCGCGTTGACGACGCTCGGGCCCAGCAGCCCCACCACCACCATGGCGGTGAGCAGCCCGGGAAAGGAGAGGACCGCGTCCACCAGCCGCATGAGGACCTGGTCGGTGCGACCGCCGAAGTACCCGCTGACCAGGCCGACGACCGTGCCGGTGACGACCGCGAGCGTGACCGCCACGAGGCTCGCCCACAGCGACGTGCGCAAGGCGAAGAGCAGCTGGCTCAGCGTGTCCTTGCCGATCGTGTCGGTGCCCAGCCAGTGGTCCGACGACGGCCCGGCCCGGAACTGGGACGTGACCTCGTCCAGGCCGTACGGGCTGATCACGGGCGCCAGCAGGCTGACGAGCCCCACCACGCACACGACGGCGAGCCCGACGACGCCGGAGCGCCGACCGAGGAAGCGCATCCCCGTTCGCCGGACATAGGAGTCGCCGGAGCCGCCGCTGCGGGCCGGGAACCGCACTCTGCCGATCGTTCGCCCGCTCCGCTCGCTCACGCGGGTCGCGCCTTCGGGTTGGCCCAGTGGTAGAGGATGTCGACCAGCAGGTTCGCTGCCACGACCACGACCGCGGTGAGCAGGACCACGCCCTGGATGACGGCGAAGTCCTGGTTCAGGATCGCGTCGAGGGCGTAGCTGCCCAGGCCGTGGAGCCCGAAGATCTCCTCGACGACGACCGCGCCGGCCAGCAGCTGCCCGATCCGCAGCCCGATGATCGTGAGGACCGGGAGCGCGGCGTTGCGCAACCCGTGCTTGCCGGCGACCAGCCAGGGACTGAGTCCCCGGGCGGTCGCCGCCCGGATGTGGTCCTGCTGCATCACGCCGACCAGCCCCCCGCGGAGCTGCCGGGCGATCTCGGCGGCACCGACGACCGCGAGCGTGAACGCCGGCATGGCGATGTGGCGCGCCCAGTCGACCGGCGACTCGCCGAACGGGACGTACCCCATCGCCGGCAGCCACTGCCTCTGCACCGACAAGAGGTAGACGAGCATGGTGGCGAGCCAGAAGGCCGGCGCCGCCAGGCCGATCGACACGAGCGCCAGCAGGGCCCGGTCCAGCCACGAGCCGGGCCGAAGGCCCTGGGCCACGCCGATCGGGACGCCCAGCGAGCAGCGACATCGCCAGAGCGGCGACCGCGAGCGACGCGGTCACCGGCCAACGGCGGCTCAGCTCGTCCACGACCGGCCGACGGGTCACCGCCGACACGCCGAGGTCGCCGCCGACCGCGTCCCCCAGCCAGGTGACGTAGCGGACCGGCGCCGATTGGTCCAGGTCCAGGTCCCGGCGGACCTGCGCCACCTGCTCGGCGGTGGCGTCCGGACCGGCCACGGCGTACGCCTGGTCGCCCGGCATCAGCTGACCGAGGGCGAACGTGCCCATGGTGATCACGAGGATGAGCGGTACCGCCGACGCCAGCCGCCCAGCCGCGACGCGCCACATCGTCGACGAACCCGTGCCGCGTCAGTCAGCGGGTGCGTCGCTGCGGCCGCAGCCGTGCCCGCTCGACGCCCGGAAAACCTGCATCCGACGCCTTGCTCCCCCGGTGTTCCCCATGGCCTCCCCGGCATCCCCGTGCTCCGCCTCAGCCTAGGCGACGCCGAGGGACGCGGCGGATGGCGCGCGACGACGTCGACTCGGCTCGTGTCCCGGCGTGGAGCAGCCGCCCCGCGACGTGGACCGTGGTCGGTCCAGCTGGCCCGTCGCGGTCCTCGTCAGCCTTGGCGGACGGCCAGGGGCGCCGTCGCCTCCACGCCCCACTCGACGACGCCCGCCCGGCTGCGCAGCATCTCGGCCGCGGCGAACAGCGGGCCCACCGCCCCGAGCCAGCCACCTGCCCCGACGAACTCGCGGAGCGCCTCGATCCTCGGGCCGGTCCCGCCGGCCGGCCCTCCGTTGGCATCACCACCGGTGAGCAGCAGCAGGGCGTCGGCGTCGAGCTCGGTGGCGAGCCGGCCGGCGACCACGTCGCCGTCCATGAACGCACCGACCGCTCGCAGAGCACCCGTCGGCGTCCGCTCCACCGGGATGCATGCGTCGCCGGGGCAGAGCACGGTGACCCCGCTGTCGACGAGGATGCGGAAGGTGCGGAGCTCGACGATCGACCGCGGCCCGACGGCGTCGTGGGCGCCGACGACGACGCGGATCGGCACGGTCGCGAGCCGGTCGGCGGGCAGGCGGCAGGCGAGCGCCCGCTCCAGGCTCGACGGGCCGAGACGCGAGTCGAAGCCGTAGGTGACCACCAGGTGATGGTCGCGGGCGACCGCGGACAGGTGCCGGGCAGCCTCGGCCACCCGGTCCGCATGCTCCTCGAGGCCGAGCGGCGCACCACAGGGGAGCACGGCATCGTCCCCCAACCGCACCACGACCAACATCACCGCACCTCCCGGTCGCCCTGGATCAGCCCGACCTCCCGGGCGATCGCCCGACAGGTCCCGGGGTGGCCCCCGGTCACGACGGCTGCCCGGATGACGGCGCGCCGGGAGATGGCGGGACCAGCAGCTCCATGCCCGGGTGGATCAGGTCGGGATCCGGGGTGAGGCCGTCCACGAAGCCGAAGTTGGCCCGCCAGATGCGCTCCCACTGCCGGCCGTCGCCGTACACGCGCTCGGCGAAGCCCCACAGGTGCTCGCCCGGCTGCACGACGACCCGAAGGGGCTCGGTCGTCGGGGCGTCCAGCACCTCGCCCGGCTCGAGCAGCCGGGGCGGCGCCGGGGCCACCGGTGCGGGAACGCCGGGAAACGCCTCCGAGAACGCCGCCGAGATCTCCGGCGCCTGGGCGTAGGCCGGGAACAGTGGGGTACCCGTCTGGGGCTGGATCTGCGTCCCGTACCGCAACGTCCCGTACAGCGCGATCGCCGTGGACGGCACGAAGATGATGCCGCTGCGGGCGATGCTCATCGGACCGCTGGCGGGACCGCTGACGCCGGTCCAGATCTGCCCGAGCGAGAAGCCCGCGCCTGTCGAGCCCCAGCCGCTCAGGCCCGCCTGGAACAGCTCCTTGCCGGTCAGCGGGTTGTCGTAGATGACGAAGCGACCGACCGGCTCGGCCATCGAACCCATCATGACGCCGCGACCCCACCCGTCGATGCCCCGCGTGCCGAGCTGGCTGAGGTAGGCGAGCCGCGATGTCGTCCCCAGGCCCACACTGGGCACCTGGCCGGCGAGCGGGGTCATCCGGCCGGCCACTCCCCCGAACAACGTCGAGCCCACGAGCGAGGCGGTGAGATCCTCGACCCGCCACTGCCCGGGATCGAACGGGTTGCCTCCGCTCACTGCCTTGTTCACGAAGGTGAACGGCAGCCCACCGAGGAAGACCTTGCCCGAGTTGACGTAGAAGTTGCCGAATCGGACGAGGCGTTCGCCCGGTGCCACGACCCGGGGCACGACGCTGATCCCCTGGACGACCTTGCCCCACCTGGCGCTGAGCGCCGCGAACCGCGTCACGCCGGCCGCGACCCGCGCCGCCCGCCACACGGTCAGCGTCGCGTACAGAGCGCGGCCCAGAGCCGCCGCCCGTGCCGCCAGGCCCGCAGCCGCGACCGCGCCCGCCGCGGTGGACGCACCGAAGGTGACGAACGCGCCGACGATCGAGACGACGGCGATGCTGGCCGCGGCGATCCACAGCTCGTGGATGCTGTCGTTGAACGCCTTGATCTCGCCTGCCAGCTCATCGAGGCCGTCGGCCAGCCGGAGGCACTCGCCGGCCGCCTCACGGATCTCGGCGATCAGGTCGACGGAGGAGTCCTGCTGGCCCTCCGCGGCCTCACCGACCCAGAAGTCGGGTAGCGGGCTCCCGATCTCCTCGAGGGAGTCCGCCAGTGCGGTCAACGCACCGCCCTGGCGCCGCCAGGCCCCGGCCGCCACCTCGCACGGTCCGGGCTCGCCGGCCGGGTCCCAGAGTTGAGCCGGGGACCAGACCGGAGGAGGAGGCGGTTCGGCGGGCTCCTCCGCCGCAGGCGTCGCGGGGGCGGGTGTCGCCCCCGGCGCGGGTGGCCCGATGGTGGGTGCCGTGGTCGTCCCGTCCTCGTACACGGGCGCTCAGCCGTCCCCGCCGAGCCCGGCGTAGCGCTGCTCGAGCTCCAAGCGGGCCATGAGGTAGTTCCCGGCGGTGATGCCGAGGCTGAGGGCCCGGGCGAGGAGGTTGGCGTCGAGCGCCTCGAAGGCGGCGACGGCCTCTGCCGTGTTCCGGAGCACGTCCTGGATCACGTCGTTGTAGGCGTCGAGCGCCCCCTGCCCGGCGCTGAGCTGGTTGGCCTGCTCGTCGAACGTCCCGAGCGCCTGCGCGTACAGCAGCCGCGCCTCCTCGATCGCCCCCGCGGCGGCGCCGAGCCTTTCGTCCTCGGTCTCGAAGAACTTGCCGGCCACGGGACCGGACCTCAGGCCGTCCAGGTCTGGATGTTCGCCACTTCCGCATTGAGGAGATCCTCGGCGCTGGCACCCGTCGCCCGGCCGATCTGCGTCAGCAGCTCGTTGATCGCCATCGAGGCCTCGTTCCACTCCCGCTGGACGTCGGTCCAGGCGCTGGCGGCGTCGCCCTGCCACTCCTCCTGCAGGGGCAGGATGACCTGGGTCTCGAGCTCATCGCGCAGGGCGTCGATTCGGCCCATCGTGCCGGTGATGTCGGTCGCGCCGTCGGCGATGGTCCCGGTGCTGGCACGCATGAAGGTGGTCACGTGGTTCGCTCCCTCAGATCGTCAGGTTCTGACCGCGGAGCCGCTCGAAGCCGGCCCGGCTGGCCTCGTGGGCGGTCTCGTAGTTCGCACCGGTGACGCCGAGGCGGGCGGCCACGTCGGCCAGCTGCTCCTTGACCGCGACGACCTGCAGCCGCCACTCCTCCGTCACCCCGCGGAAGCTGTCCGCCGCGGTTCCCCGCCAGTCGACCGCCTGGAGCCGGCCGATGAGGCCCTCGACCTCGGCGCCGATCTGCTCGGCATTGTCGAGGACCTTCTGGCCCTTGTCCCTCAGCGTCGCGCTGTCGGCCTCGAACGTCTTGGACACAGCCACCTCCTCCGTCACGTGCTCGGTTCTGTGCTCCGCGGCAGGGTAAGGAGGCGACCTGACGAGATCCTGACGGGATCGCAGCACACGCCCGCGTCAGGTTCGGGTAAGCCCCGCGTGTGACCGTGCGGCGGCGATGCACCTGGTCTACGACGACGGCAGCGGGGAGCGGGACGTCGAGGTGCGCGCCCGCGAACCCGACCTGGCTGTGGCGGAGCTCGCCGTCGCGCTCGGCGCGCCCGCGGGCACCGCCCTCCGGGTGGACGGCCGGACGATGGAGCCGGGCGCCCCGCTCGCCGAGGCGGGCCTGTACGAGGGCGCGGCGATCACGCCCGCCCCCGACCTGCCCGGTGCTCGCCACCGCCCCCGACGCGGCGGTCGCCGCACCGGGGGCGGAACGGGCGGGCGAGGCGAGCTCGCGGCCGATCCGCCGCGTCCGCTCCTGGCGGTCACCGGTGGGCTCGAGGCCGGGCCCAGTTGGCCCCTGGCCGCCGGTGCAACCGTCGTCGGGCGCGAGCGCGGCTGCGACGTCGTCATCGCGCACCCGACGGTCTCCGCGGTGCACTGCCGGATCGACGTGCGCGCCGGCGGCGACCGAACGGACGGAGGAGAGGGCGACGGACCCGGCGGGAACGGCGGCGACGGGCGCGTCGGGATCGCGCTCACGGTCACCGACCTCGACTCCCACAACGGCACCTGGCGGGCCGGCGACGCCCTGGGTCGCGATGCAGCGATCGCGCTCGGCGACGCACTCCGTCTCGGCGCGGTGGCTGTCACGGTCTACGTACCTCCCGACGACCGCGCCCCTGCGCTCGACCGCGGGGCGCAAGGTGCCGCGGCGGGCGGGTCGGCGGGCACCGTGACCTTCAACCGCCCTCCCCGACCGGCAGCACCGGCGGAACCGGGGCCGCTGCGCTGCCCTGCGGCCGAACCGGCCCGGGGTCCGGCGCCGCCGTTCAGCCTCGTGTCGTTCGTCGCGCCCCTCGCGCTCGCGGGCGTGATGGTGGGCGTCCTCGGCGACGCCCGCTTCGCGCTGTTCGCCCTGCTGAGCCCGGTGATGGTGCTCGGCAACTGGCTCGAGGGCCGCCGGCGGAACCGCAAGCAGGCCCGCCGCGCCCGCAAGAGCCTCGGCGAGGCGCTCGAGCAGTTCCTCGCCGAACTCGACGCCACCCGAGCCGCGGAGGGCGCGCGCCGTCGCGCCACGCTCGTCGATCCCGCAGAGGCTCTGCGCCGGGCCGAGGCCCCGAGCGTGCGCCTGTGGGAGCGTCGCCCGGCGCACGACGACTTCCTCCGCCTGGTGGCCGGCACCGGCAACCTGCGGTGGGCGCCGCCGCTCGACGAGGCCGGCCCCCGCCCGGCAGAGGTCGATCGCGAGCTCGAGGAGATCCGGCTGCAGGACGTCCCCGTGCCCGTCGACCCGCTCGACGGACCCGTCGGGCTGGTCGGTGACCGGACCGCGGTGCTGGCCGTGGCCCGCAGCCTCGTCTGCCAGGCCGCCACCCACGCCGGGCCGGCCGACCTGCGGGTGGCGGTCCTCACGACGCCGGCCGGCCGCGCCGAGTGGGACTGGGTCAAGTGGCTGCCGCATGCCGCCGAGCCCGTGTCGGGCCGGCGGCTCGTGATCGTCGACCGGGCCGGGGCCGAGGACTTCCTCCGCGCCCGGCTCGACGGCGACGGGGGCCCCACCTGGCTGGTGGTCCTCGACGACGAGGGGCTGATCACGCGGCCGGGGCTCCCTGGCCCGCGCGGCGCTCGCCACGGAGTCCGGGCGGATCGCCGGGTTGGTCCTCGCCGCCGACGCGACCCGCCTCCCGGCGTCGTGCCGGGCCGTCGTCGACCTCCACGACCACCTCGGACAGGGCCACCTCGTCCGCCCGCAGGAGGGCGAGGCCGTGGAGAGCTTCCTCGCCACCGGCGTGGGCCGCGGCACGGCCCGGAGGTGGGCCCGGCTGCTGGCCCGCTTCGACGACCCGGAGATCGACGTCTCCGGTGCGGCGCTGCCGCCCGCGGTCCACCTCTCCTCGATCACCGAGATCGACCCGTTCGACGCCGACGAGGTGGCGGCCCGGTGGCACGCCAACCGCGGCTGCGCCCGGCTCGCCGCCCCCATCGGCGTGGGCGACGGCGGCGTCGTCCGGCTCGACCTCGACGCCCTCGGGCCCCACGGCCTCATCGCGGGAACCACGGGTTCGGGGAAGAGCGAGCTGCTGCGCACGTTGGTCGCCTCGCTGGCGTTGGAGCTGGGGCCCGACGAGGTGACGTTCCTGCTCGTCGACTACAAGGGCGGCGCCGCCTTCGACGCCTGCGGGGCGCTGCCGCACGTCGTCGGGCTGGTCACCGACCTCGACGAGCACACGGCGGCGCTGGCCCTGCGCGCCGTCGAGGGCGATGTCCGCCACCGCGAGCGGCTGCTGCGGGCGGCAGGCGCCGCCGACCTGGCCGCCTACCACCGGGCCCGGGCCGCGAGCCCGCACCTCCCGCCGCTCCCCCGCCTCGTCGTCGTGGTCGACGAGCTGGCGACGCTCGCCACCGAGCTGCCGCGCTTCCTCGACGCCCTCGTCGACGTCGCCCAGCGGGGACGATCCCTCGGCCTCCACCTGCTGCTCGCCACTCAGCGGCCCCGGGGCGTGGTCGGCGCCAGCATCCGCACCAACACCACCCTGCGCATCGCCCTGCGGGTCCAGGACGCCACCGAGTCACACGACGTCGTCGACACCGACGCCGCGGCCCGCATCCCGCCCGAGCTGAAGGGCCGGGCCTACCTGCGGGCCGGGCCACACGAGTTGCGGGCCGTGCAGATCGCCCTGGTCAGCGGCACCGGGCCGCCCGAGAGCGAGGCCCTGTCGGTGCTTCCGTTCGGCGCGGCGTCGCGCGGCCCGGACGGTCCCGGAGACGACCCCACCGGCGACGAGGCCAGCGACCTCGCCCGCCTGGTCGTGGCGGTGAACGCGGCGTTCCTCACGGCCGGGCTCGACCCGCCGCCGCTGCTGTGGTCCCCCGAGACGGGGGGCGACGTCCCCATCCCGAGCGTGGGCCTCTTCGATCTGCTGGGCATCCCGGGAGCGGCCGCGGTCGACCGGCGCGCTGCGTGGCGCAGGCGCTCCCGGCGTGACCACCTGCGGGTGCCCATCGGCGTCGACGAGGGCGGCCAGCCGGTGACGCTCGACCTCAAGGAGTCGGCGTTCGACGGCATGGGCCCGCACGGGCTGGTGGTCGGCGCCACCGGCTCCGGAAAGAGCGAGCTGCTGCGGACCCTCGTGCTGGCACTGGCCGCGACCCACCCGCCCGAGGCGCTGAGCCTCGTGCTCGTCGACTTCAAGGGCGGGGCGACGTTCGCCGGGATGGCGTCTTTGCCCCACGTGGCGGGCGTCATCACCAACCTGGCCGACGACCTGTCCCTGGTGGACCGCATGCGCGACGCCCTCTACGGCGAGCAGCGCCGGCGCCAGGAGCTGCTGAAGCGGGCCGGCAACCTGGCGTCGGTCGACGAGTACACCCGTCGGCGCGACGCCGGCGAGGCGCCTCCCGCCGCTGCCCAGCCTGCTGGTGGTGGTCGACGAGTTCGCCGAGCTCCTGGTCAGCAAGCCCGACTTCGGCGACCTGTTCTCCACGATCGGGCGGCTGGGCCGCAGTCTCGGCGTCCACCTCCTGCTCGCCTCACAGCGCCTGGACGAGGGGAGGCTGCGCGGGCTCGAGAGCAACCTGCGGTACAGGATCAGCCTGCGCACGTTCAGCACCGCGGACAGCCGGGCCGTCCTCGGCGTGGACGACGCCTACCGCCTGCCGGCCCAGCCGGGTGGCGGCTACCTGAAGCTCGACTCGGACGTGCTCCAGCGCTTCACCGCCGCCTGGGTGTCGGCGCCGACCTCCGGCGACCCGCTCGCCCCGACCGAGCTCGACGTCGCGGTCGGGCGCGGCTCGAGGACCCCGGCCGGCGAGCCCACCAGGTGTGGCTGCCACCGCTCGACCGGGCGATCCCGCTCGACCGCATCGAGCAGCCGGCACGGGCCGGCAGCGCCGCCCCGCTGTCGGTGGCGGTCGGCGAGCTCGACCGGCCCGAGGACCAGGCCAAGGTGCCGCTCGTGCTCGACCTGGGCGGCGGCGAGGGGAACGTCGCCGTGGTGGGCGCCCCGCAGTCGGGCAAGAGCACGCTGCTGCGCACGCTGGTGGCCGCCTTCGCGCCTGACCCACACCCCGCTCGAGGCGCAGTTCTACTGCGTCGACTGCGGCGGCGGCCCGCTGCAGGCGCTGGACGGCCTGCCCCACGTCGGCACCGTGGCCAGCCGGCTCGACGCCGAGCGGGTGCGGCGGCTCGTGGTCGAGATCGAGGGCGCGCTGGCGAGCCGGGAGGAGCTGTTCCGCATCGGCCGGCATCGACTCGGCCCAGGCCTTCCGCGCTCGGCGGGCCGCGGGCGAGCTGGACGACTCGCTGCTCGGCGACGTCTTCCTCGTGATCGACGGCTGGGCCCGCTTCCGCCAGGAGTTCGACGATCTGGAGCCCGTCGTGCTCGACCTGGCCGCCCGCGGCCTCGGCTACGGCGTGCACGTGGTGGTGACCAGCAACCGCTGGATGGAGATCCGCTCGAACCTGCTCGACAACCTGGGCACCCGCCTCGAGCTCCGGCTGCACGACCCGGTCGACTCGAACATCGACCGGCGGGCCGCGGCCAACGTCGAAGCCGAGACGCCGGGGCGCGGCATCGTCGAGGGCGCCATGCACTTCCAGGCCGCCCTCCCCCGCGTCGACGGCGTCGCGTCCCCGGTCGGACGCGGCCGCCGGGCTCGACAGCCTCGTCGCCCAGGTCCGCCGCGCCTGGAGCGGGCCGGCGGCCCCCGAGGTGCGCCTGTTGCCCCGCCGGTTGGCGTTCACCGAGCTGCCGGCCGCGGCGCACGGGGCCCGGGGTGCCGATCGGCGTCGACGAGGCCGACCTCGAGCCGGTGCGCCTGGACCTGCTCGGTGCCGACCCCCACTTCCTGGTGTTCGGCGACGGCGAGAGCGGCAAGACCAACCTGCTCCGGTTGTTCCTGACCGGCCTCGTCGCCAGCCAGGGCCCCGACCGGGCCCGGATCGTGGTCGTCGACTACAGACGCACGCTGCTCGACGTCGTGCCCCCTGCGCATCTCGTCGGCTACGCCGGGGCCGCGCCGGCCGCGACCGACCTCGTGTCCCGGGTGGCCGACGTGCTCGCCTCGCGCCTGCCGCCGGCCGACCTGTCCGCCCGCCAGCTGCGCGATCGGAGCTGGTGGACCGGCGGCGAGGTGTACGTGGTCGTCGACGACTACGACCTCGTCATCTCCCCGCCGGCAACCCGCTGGCTCTCCCTCGTCGACTTCGTGGCGTTGGCGCGCGACCTCGGCTTCCACCTCGTGCTGAGCCGCCGGGTGGCGGGCGCGGCCCGCGCCGCCTTCGAACCGCTGATGGCCCGCCTGCACGAGATGGGAACCCCCGGGATCATCCTGTCGGGCGATCGTCAGGAGGGGCCGATCATCGGCGGGCACCGGGCGTCGGAGCATCCGGCCGGGCGCGGGCTGCTCGTCCACCGGCGCCGGCCGGCGATGCTGGTCCAGACCGCCCTGATGCCGGCCCTGCTGGGCACGTGAGGGCGGTGGCACCCGTGACCTGCGTCGGCGACTACGAGCTGTGGGCCCGCATCGGCACGGGCGCCACCAGCGCGGTGTGGAAGGCGTACCGCCGGGGGGCGCCGGCCCGGATCGTGGCGGTGAAGCGGCTCCGCTCCCCCCGTGCGGCCGGCCGGGCCGGCCGGCGCCGCCTGCGGCTCGAGGCGGCCGTGCTCGGCGGGCTCGACCACCCCCACGTCGTGCGGCTGGTCGACGTGGTCGACGACGGCGGCGGCGTGGCCCTCGTCATGGAGCTCGCCCCCGGCGGTTCCCTCGAGGCCCTCCTCGCGGAGCGGGGCCAGCTCACCCCGGGAGAGGTGGTCGCGGTCGCCGCGCCGATCGCCGACGCCCTGGCTGCCGCCCACCGGCGGGGCATCGTCCACGGCGACGTCAAGGCAGCCAACATCCTGTTCGGGGCGGACGGACGGTCGCTGCTGGCGGACTTCGACGTGGCCCGCTCGGCGTGGTGCACGGCCGGCGACGAGATCGTCGGGACCGCCGAGTACCTGGCCCCCGAGCTGCTCGTCGGCGAGCCCCCCGATCGTCGGAGCGACGTGTACGCCCTCGGCGTCGTCTGCTACGAGGCCCTGGCGGGGTACGTACCGTTCGCAGCCGCGACCTCCGGCCACGCCGCCCCGGTGCCGGGCCTCGGCCCGCTCGCCGAGCCGATCGAGCGGGCGATGGCCCGCGATCCCCGCCACCGCTTCGCGTCGGCCGAGGCGTTCGCCTGGGCCCTGCGCGCCGCCGTCCCCCCATCAGAGGTCCGCCTGCCGTGGACCACCGGTGCCGGAACGTCGGGGACGCGGACCGCGCCCGCCCTGGCGGCCGCGACGCTCGAGGTCGGCGCCGAGCCGACCCGCCCGACCGAGACCTTCGGCCCGCGGCCACCCCGC
This sequence comes from uncultured Acidimicrobiales bacterium, assembly GCA_963778415.1. Lineage (GTDB taxonomy): Bacteria > Actinomycetota > Acidimicrobiia > Acidimicrobiales > VFJN01 > ZC4RG19. The sequence goes on along the minus strand of CAVZUI010000013.1, from coordinate 5,566 downwards.
CTCGAGGCGCGGCGGGCCCGCTGGCGCGCCCTCGCCGTCGTGGCGTGGGCCGCAGCCACCGTGCCTCTGTGGGCGCTGCTGGGCGCTGTGAGGCGCTGAGGGCCACGTGAACTGGCGGCCCGAGCGTCACCCGGACGAGGAGCGGCGCAGATCCCGGTAGAGGTCGCGCGTGCAGCGCTCGGTGCCGTCGAGGTCGACGCCCAGCGCGTCGGTGAGCTCGAGCATCACCGTCTCGACTCCGGCGGCATGGTCGGCGGCCCGCAGGAGCACGCGGTAGAGCCGCTCGTCGTAGGGCGCGGCGCAGAGGCCGTGCCGCGCCGCCCGCCGGGCGCCCCGCACGTCGCCCTGCTGGAGCAGGACGTTGCCGAGGCGCTCGGCGGCGGCGCCGATCGCCTGCACCATGTCGGCCCGGTGGCCGCGTGCCCAGTCGTACGCTCCGGTGGCGGCCGAGGTGAACGGGATGCCGCGCACGAGGGCGAGTGCCCTCTCCAGCGCCGGCACCGCCACGGTCGGGCAGGCGTGCCCGTGGGCGGCCAGCTGTTCGAACTCGTCCCAGTCGAGTCGGAGCCGCCCCGTCAGCTCGTACACCCGCCTGCCCCGGGCGTCGGACAGAAGGGGCTGCCGGCCCGCGTCCCCGCCCACCGAGCGCCGGGCGACCGAGACCGTCGTGTGCAGCACGGCGCTGTTCGGCACCTGGCCGGGCCACAACGCCTCCCAGAGCTGGTCGGTGTCGACCCCTCCCTCGCCCTGGTGCATCGCCAGGTAGACGAGCAGCTCCTCCGACTTCGCCCGCCCGAGGCGCAGCGGCGTCCCGTCGATCCGCAGCTCGACTCGCCCCAGCACGGAGAGGTCGAGCACCGGCGACCGGTGCGGGCGACCCTGCGGGAGGCCGGGCACCACGGAGCTAGCGTTCACCCACGGTCCCCCTCGTCGTGCGCCGGCCTACTTGTCGTCGATCTCCATTCACCAAATGCACACACGGGACCGCGAAACCGCGGGGCGGCGCGGGAAATGAGCTGGAGGAGAGCGGACGAGTTCCGCTTCCGGACGGACACAGCTGCGGGCGGGCTGATCGAGCGGCCCCCGTTCCGGATCGCGAGCGGCCTGAACTGGTACGCTACCCACGGCGGTTGGCGGCCACTGATGGTGAGCACGTGTGATAGAACCGCGCCATGACGGATCCGGTCCCCAGTCCGGCCGCACTCGAGGACCGCGTCGTCGCCCTCGCCGCCGTCGTCAACAAGTTGGTCGGCGTCGTCTCGCGGCTGGACGACGAGACCTCTGACACCGCTGCTGCCGCCTTCGACAGCGACGTCCCCCGGGTCGCCGGACACAAAGCAACTGCAGAACGAGCTGAAGGCCTTGAGCGGCACTCTCGATGCCTGGCTGAAGGAGTGGGGCGCCGGAGACGCCGGCTGAGCGCGCCGTGGTGCGCTGCGTCATCCGCTCCCTCTGCCGAATCGTGGGATGCACACGTCGTTAGGTTCGGGTCGACGGCGAAGAGGAGGTTGGCTCATGGCCGACGATGCAGCCGCGCCGACGACCAAGGGATCCGGGATGGAGCCGCGTTCGGCCGCGGTCTCGTTCATCACGACCGAGCACTTCACCCTCCAGGGTGCGCGCGCCATGACGGTCGCGGAGTCGACCGCTCGGGCCACGATGTTCCTCGGCGCGGTCTCCGCCGGACTGGTCGCCCTCGGTCTCCTGGCGACGGCCACCCAGGTCGGCACGGCGTTCTATGCCTTCGGTCTCATCCTCTTCGCGACGCTCGCTTTCGTTGGGCTCGTCACGTTCGAGAGGGCGTTGCAATCCGGAATCGAGGACCTTGGCTACGCCCACCGAATCGCACAGCTTCGTGCCTTCTATTTCGACAACGCGCCCGAACTCGGTCCGTATCTCTACAGCGTCCCGCCGACCAGACGGATCGCCATCCAGGGACTGCGAGGCGGGGTCTTCCAGAGCTTTCGGACCGTCGCTGGCATGGTCGCGATGATCACCAGCGTGTTGGCCGGTTCGACTGCAGGGCTCCTTGCCGCCGTGTCGTCGGATGAATCGCTCGGGATAGGTCTCGCCACGGGCGGGGCCGTCGGCGCAACGGCTCTCGTCGCCATGATGCGATACCAGCACAAGGTCTGGCAGACGGCAGAAGCAGAGTTCTTCAGCGGCGCAGTCACGACTTAGCGGGACTGGTCGCGAACGATTCGCCCGCACCGGGTGTGGTGTTCAAGCGGGGCCCGTACGGCGGACCTGCCGAGATTCGCTCGAAACACCGATTCCTGGGACAAATCCCAGGGAGGGACTGTCCGATGGCGTGTGTAAGCGGCGTGGCCTGAGGGTCCGCGGCCAGGGGTCGTGGGCCGGAGAGGATCACGCACGTGACCACATCGAAGAAGGCTGGGGAGCTGGCGGTACCGGGGTCTCCGGGTGAGCTCGGCGAGATCGGGACGCTCGACTCGATCGCTGGGGATCTTGTCGACGAGGCCCGGGCCAAGGGCATCGCGTTGACCGGCGACGGTGGGTTGTTGCCGGCGTTGGTGGCCCGGGTGCTCGAGACCGGTCTGCAGGCCGAGCTGACCGACCATCTCGGCTACGAGCCCCACGCCCTGGAGGGCCGGGGTTCGGGCAACTCCCGCAATGGCAGCTTCGCCAAGACGGTGACCACCGAGATCGGCGCGGTGCCGATCTCGGTGCCGAGGGACCGCAACGGCACCTTCGACCCCAAGCTGGTCCCGCACGGCACCCGCCGCCTCGACGGGCTCGAAGCCCAGGTGATCTCGCTGTACGCGTCCGGACTGACCACCGGCGAGATCCAGCGGCCACCTCGAAGAGATCTACGACACCTCGATCAGCAAGGACACGGTCAGTCGGATCACCGACGCGGTCGTCGCCGACATGGAGACCTGGCAGTCCCGGCCTCTCGACTCCCTGTACGCGGTCGTGCTGATCGACGCCATCGTCGTCAAGGTCCGCGACACCCAGGTCGCGAACCGGCCCGTCTACGTGGCCATCGGCGTGAACCTGGACGGCGAACGCGACGTGCTGGGCCTGTGGATGGGCCCCACCGGCGGCGAGGGCGCCAAGCAGTGGATGACCATGCTCACCGAGCTCCGCAACCGCGGCGTCCGCGACGTGCTCATCACGTGTTGCGACGGGCTCAAAGGCCTCCCTGACGCGGTGCGCACGATCTGGCCCGACACCACCGTGCAGACCTGCGTCGTGCACCTCGTGCGCAACAGCCTGCGCTACGCGTCGAAGAAGCACTGGTCGACCATCACCCGCCAGATGCGGGCCATCTACACAGCGCCGACCGTCCCCGCCGCCGAGGAAGCCTTCGAACGCTTCGCCGAGCAGTGGCGGGACATCTACCCGGCGATGATCGCGCGGCTGGGAACGGGCCTGGGAAGAGTTCGTGCCGTTCCTCGAGTTCCCCACCGAGCTCCGCCGCATCGTGTACACGACGAACTCGATCGAGAGCCTCAACGCCCGGTTCCGGCGGGCCGATCCGCCACCGGGGGCACTTCCCGACCGAGCAGGCCGCCCTCAAGGTCCTCTACCTGGTCGCCACCCGGCGGCGGAAGAACCGGGAGAACCTCGTCGGCCGGACCAACGGCTGGAAGGCCATCCTCAACGTGCTCACCGTTCACTACGGTGCGCGCGTCACCGACCATCACTGAACCAACCACCGCCACGGCCACTTACACACGAGATCGGACAGACCCCAGTCAGCGAATCGCTCGGCGAGTTGAGACTGCTCGAGCACCGTGAGCCAGAAGAGCAGCGGCTTCAAGTCCGACAGCCCGACGACGAGGGTGAGAAGTGACTTGGCGCCATCGGCGAAGTTGTACGAGATCCGAAGGAGTCTCGCTGAGCGCATCGGCGTCTTCAGCGCGAACATCAAGATCGTCAGCGACCGGCTGAATCACTCCAGCACCTTCGTGACGAGGACAGATCTCTACTTGGCACGTCACTCCGCCGATGCAGAGCGATGCGGCCGAGCGGGTTGCAAGATCGATCTTCGGCACCACCCCGTAGCGTGCTCAGGCTCTTCCGAACCGCAACCGCAACCGGTGCCATGTCGACGCACCGCCGCTCAGGACGTGGCTTGTGCGGAGTAGACCGACGGCTCGAAGGCGAGCGCGAGTCCTGGTTGAGCTGCGCGTACGCCGCCGCATGTCCCGGCTCAAATGGATTGGGAGGATGTAGAAGTTCGCGATCCTCAGGTTCCAGGATCGATCGAATGAAGATGATCCGGTAAGAGCCTTTGCGTGCCGCACTGGCCGCACGGACCTCGCTCTCGCCCATGTTGAACTCGAAGTCGTCGGTGATTGTTGCCTTCACCTCGAACAGCAGGCGGTCGCTCTTGCGCTGGATCTCGAAGTCAAAGCCCAACGTGTCATCGCCCTCGTGGCCTCCGAGCCGAGCGACGCGATAGCCCGATACCCACGAGTCCGGCGTGACGTCGGGGTAGTGCTCGCAGAGCCACGCGTAGGCGAGGGTCTCGCCCGCAAGGCCAATGGCGCTCGTCTGTTCCTGCGTCAGGCGTGTCCCCCCATACGTTCGTCCACTTCCGCCGCCGCTCCGAGGAGGCTTGCGAACCTGCGCCCTTGTGACCATTTCACTCAGCTTCGTGACGGTCGTTCGTGTGCCCGAGGAACTTTGAGGTCGCAGACTGAGCTACCGCGTCGATCAGCTCCCGGAGTTCATCGCCGGAGGTGTCGAAGTCTCGGTCACCCGACGAAGTGCGGTCCTCTGACGCCGGTGCGCGTCGTCAGCCTTCTTCGCACGGTTGCCGCGAGGAGGTCTTGGTCGGTAAGTCCGAGAACCGACAGCTGGTCGGTCGGCGGCATGTCAGGAGGCAGGAGACCGAGCACCGCGTGACCGATTGCACAACTGCTCGAAACGTCTACGCACGGAAAAGTCCAGGCACCCGCTGGCGTCGAGTTCGTCGCTCACGGCGCTCGTGCTCAACCAGATGTCCGGCCGCTCGATGCTCCGCTTCAGGCACCACGCGGCAACGAGTTGACGAAGTCGTGGTAGGTGCTCGTGGGCGAGCGCCGCATTGATGCGTCGAGTCTCGTCGGTCGACAGCACTCCACCGCTCGTCAGGGGTGCGCTCGTGTCTCCTGTACTCAATAGCCATGCTTCAACCACCTCCGCCAACCGTTCCTCCGGCGGATCCTCATAGCGAGGAAGCCACTCGGGGTCCGGGCGGATCGTCCGGAGATCACGGCACGCCAGGTATGCGTCGAGTGGGTCCTGCTGATCAAACGCTCGCATGTGCTGAAGTCGGAGCCGGTCGAGAATCGAGTCGCGGTCGCCGGCTGACGTAGGACCGCAACGCCGCCTCGTGGACCTGAGGAAAGTGAAGAGGCGACCTTCCGAGAGGGGTCGGCTAGAGCCTCGTTGAGTGGCTCGAGGTCGACGTCGAGCGCCCGCCTCAGATCGGCAAGCGTTTCAGCCCGCTGCGCGGCAGCCACGAGCGCGTGCGTCCGCTCCGAGTAGAGACTCGGTCATCACCTGTAGATCGGCGATGTTCTCGGGCTCGCTGGCCTGAAGCTCAAGGGCT
>CAVZUI010000012.1:0-90552 GCA_963778415.1 uncultured Acidimicrobiales bacterium | reverse complement strand
ACCAGTCCGCTCGTCGTGTGCTCGTCGGCCAGAGCGCGGAGCACGCGCGCCCGGGTCGTGCCCAGTACTGCGGCCAGCGGATCGCCGTGGCTGTCGCTCGCTGTCGGGGCCATCCAGGCGAAGCGTCCGAGCGGGTACACCAGCGTGGGTTGCGTCCAGTGTGTGGTGAATGCCGGGCGGGTCCACAGCGATGGCATGAGCTGAAGCCCTCGACCCGCCAGCTCCACATCCGCGTCCAGGGGCCCGTCGACCTCGATGACTCCGTCGCGCCACCGAATGGCCGGGTGGAGGCCATCAACGGTCTCTGCGACACCTTTCGCTGCCAGCTGCCAGGCGCGGAACCGCAGGTCGGTCTCGATGACGTGTTCGATCGCCGGCCACAGCGGGCTGACCACGTTGTCGTGGTAGTCACGCATGGACGACGCCAGTTCCGTCCGAGCCCTCACACAGCCGTCCGCCAGATCGAGGATCCAGGACGACGCCGCCCGGTGTGTGAGCGTCGTCACGTCGCTCCGAACCAGCCGGTCGGGCGTGGACATGACGACGTCGAGGGCTTCCTCCAAACTGTTCGCCCCCTCCGGCGCGAGGAAGTCAGGGACGTTGCCGTGAGCGGGCACCAACTCCAGAAAGTGGCTCGCGGATGCCGGGGGACGGACCCCGCTGGTCGCGCAGAGTCGGCGGAAGGGGCTCGTCGGCTGCTGTATCACCTGGGCGCTCACTGAGAGCTCGCAGTACGGGCTGCCCGCAGCAAACCTCGTTCGAGCAACGTCGTCGACACCGAGTCGCAGTCGAATCATGCGTGGAACCACCCGAGTCTCGACACCGTGGACGAGTCAGGCGGCACCCATCGTTCGGCCGGCGAACGACCATGTCAAGGAGTTTCGGTCGTGGCGGAAAGGCTTGCCGTCGACCGGTCCTTCGGCTCACTTTGTGCCCCTCAGCGCAAGCACGCCACGGAGGTTCCAACGTGCGTGGATCGACCGCCGTCCTGTCCGCCGTCCTGTCCACCGGTCTGACCGCCGTGCTCTTCACGGCGACTCCCGCCCTGGGCGCCACGCCACCCGACGACGCCAATTGCTTCGGCGTGGTCTCCTCCCAGCGAGCCGTGGCCCACCACGACATCGGTGAGCACGCGTCCTCACAGGAAGAGCCTCGCCTCGGTCTCGGCAACGTGGCTCGCCTGGTCCTTGGCGACGGTGCCCACATCGGTGAGTTCGGCGCCTTCCTCGGTGAGATCGACGGCGACCCCGCAACCCACTGCCCCTGACCAGTCACACCAGCGGCCAGCCCGAGGGAGACCGCCGTCTCGCTGGCGCTCGCCTTCGCCGGCGTTACCAGCGACATCCTTTCGGTCGCGGACGTCCAAGTCCTGGTGGGGCGGCTCTCCCGGTTCCGGCTTCCAGTTCGAGACGCTCGACCCGTCCATCGGGGCCACCACCGTGTCGTGGGCGAGGCGTGGCCGGCGACCTCGCCACTGTGGCCATCGAACACCGTCTCGTCGCATGCCCGGCAATCCGGGTGGCCGGCTCATTGTGTACGCCCCGACCTCACGATCGTTCACACCGGGGGCCCTGGTTCACCGAGCCTCTCTCGTCGGCGGCGATCCGGCGCATCTGGCGTGGGCCGCGATCCGACTGCCACTGGGTGGCCATCCGCCATAGGGCCAGTGCCGCGCTACGGAGCTGACAACTGAGCCCGACGAGCGGCCCCGAACGCAGCTCGGACGTGCCACCCCCACCCTTCACGATGGCGACACCTGCACGAGCCGGCCCGCCAATGCCGGTCCTGATCAGAACTACTACTACGGCCTCAGCTCTCTGAATAGGACTCTGAACTCGGAGAACTCAGAGCTGCTTGACGATCCCGCCGTCGATGAGGTGCTCGGTGCCGGTGATGTTGTTGGGGGAGGCGAGGAAGGCCACGAGTCGGGCGACCTCCTCGGGGGTACTGATGCGGCCGGTGCTGGCGCCGAGGGAGGCTGTCATCTGGTCGACGAACGCTGCGTGGGTGATCCCTTGTTCTCGGGCCACGCGGGCGATGAAGCCGTCGTCGTCGGTCCACACGCCGGTGCGGATGGGGCCGGGAGATCACGGTTACGGCCCGGACGCCATGGCCGCCGAACTGTTCGGCCATCACCTTGGTGAGTGCGTTGAGGGCCGCTTTCGCCACGTTGTAGTGGGCGGGGCCGGCGCTGACGACGCGGGCGCCGGCGGAGGACACGTTGACGATCACGCCCTTGCGCTCGACGAGGCTGGGGAGGGCGGCGCGGGTCACCCGGAGGGCGCTGTAGAAGTGGAGGTCGAAGGTCTGCTGCCAAGCGCTGTCGGGGAGCTCGCGCAGGTCGAGCAGGGCACCCTTGACGAGGTCGTCGGTGTCGCCGATGCCGACGTTGTTCACGAGGAGATCGATGCCGCCGAGCTGGGCCATGGCCTCGCCGATCAGCTCCGTCGCCCCATCGCTGGTGGCGAGGTCGACGGCGACGTGGACGGCGTCGGTCTCCTCGAGCTCGTCGGTGAGTCGACGTGAGCCGGTGACCACCCGCATGCCCTCGTCCAGCAAGGTCTGGACGATGGCCAGTCCCGTGCCGCGACTTCCTCCGGTCACGACGGCGGTCTTGTCGGCGAGCTGCAGATCCATGGTGTGTCCTCCTGATGTCGGGGTTGAGGTGTCAGGTCGAGCTGGGGCGGGCTCACTTGCCCGCCGGCACGGTGGCGGCCTGCGGTTGGGTGGCTTCCGGCTCGCGCCCGACCACGGGTCGGGCTCGACGACGCGTGAGGCCGAGCGCGGTGACGGCGGCACCGAGGAGCGCGACGACCAGCGGCACGACGAGCGCGGCGTGGAAGCCGTCGAGCAAGGCTGGGGCCGAGCCGTCGGAGCCGGCGTTGGCCTCGTTGACCGCGGTCACGACCGCCAACACAAGGGCCGGGCCCAGCTGCATCGAGGTCTGCACCAGACCGCTGGCCAAGCCCTGCTCCTCGAGGGCGATGCCGTTGGTGGCCGCGATGTTGAACGGGCCGAAGGCGAGGGCGAAGCCCAGCCCGACCAGGAGGAACGTCGGCAACATGACCGCTGCGTAGCCGGAGCTCTCGTCGATCCGCAGGAACAGGGCGTAGGCCACGGACAGGGAGACCAGTCCGGCCAGGATCGGGGGTGTGGTCCCGAAACGCCCGACGAGCGGTGCGGCGATGCGGGGAGCCAGAACGGCGACCACCAGCCCGGCCGGGCAGACGGCGAGACCGGTCTCCGACGCCGACCAGCCGCGCACTTGCTGCATGTAGAGGGTGGCGACGAACAGGCAGCCGAACCAGCTGCCGAGCACCGTCATGGCCGCGAACGTTGGCTCGGAGGAGCGAGGCTGAGCGCAAGATGCCGAGGCGCACCAACGGTGCGGCTGCCCGCTGCTCGATCGTGGCGAAGCCGCTCAGGATCACCGCGGTGGCCACCAACCCGCCCATGGTCCGGGCCGAACCCCAGCCGACCTCCGGCGCCTCGACCAAGGTGAAGACCAGCAGCAGCATCGCCCCCGTGAGCGTGACCGCCCCGGCGACATCGAACCCAGCTGCCCGGCGGGTGGGGCGCCGGGACACGGGGACCAGCTGGATGCCGGCCACCAGGATCGCCAGGGACATCAGTACGGGCACGAAGAAGACCCAGCGCCAGCTGGCCTCGGTGAGTACGCCGCCGAGCACGAGCCCGAGGGAGAACCCCGTGGCCCCGGTGGCGGTGTAGATGGTGAGAGCCCGGTTGCGGGCCGGGCCCTCGGCGAAGGTGGTGGTGATGATCGAAAGGCCGGCCGGGGCCGTGAAGGCGGCGGCCACGCCGGTGACGAACCGGGCCAGGATCAGCAGCGAACCGTCGGTCGCCAACCCCCCGAGGCCGGAGAAGACCAGGAACACGGCCAAGGCGCCGAGGAACATCCGTCGTCGCCCGAAGAGGTCGGCGGCCCGGCCCCCCAGCAACAGGAAGCCGCCGTAGCCCAACACGTAGGCGCTCACCACCCACTGCAGCTCGCGGGTGGACATGTCGAGGTCGGAGCTGATCGACGGGAGGGCCACGTTGACCATCGACACGTCGAGCGCGTCGAGGAAGAGAGCACCGCACAGCACGAAGAGCAGTCCCCAGGCACGGCCGCTCAGTTGTCCACCCGCGGCGTCGACGTCAGGTTGCGAGGTGGGCACAGGTGCGACTCCTGGGACGGAACGAGAATACCGGACCGGTCGGTCCGGACCGAGCAGTCCGCATTCTGAGGGGCGCTTGTGCGGGCTGTCAACTATCGGACCGATCAGTCCGATATTCTCGGCTGTCGAGGAGGTGACCGGATGGCGCGAACACCCACCCCAGGAGGACGGGACCGGCTCCTGGCCGACGCGGGCCGTCTCTTCGAGGAGCACGGCGTCCATACCGTCGGGCTGCAGCAGATCATCGACGACTGCGGCTGCGGCAAGCAGATGCTCTACCGCGAGTTCGCCAACAAGGACGACCTGGTCGCGGCCTGGCTCCAGGAGTGCATCGACCGCTGGGCGGCGGCCGTGGAGTCGGCGACGGCTCCCCTGGCTGACGACCCGGCCGGTCAGCTCGTTGCCATCGTGAAGGTGTCCGCCGACGATGCAACCAGCTCCGGTTTCCGTGGCTGCCCGGTACGCAGCACCCAGGCCGAGTTCCGAGACGCCGCCCATCCCGTCCACAAGATCGCGGTCGACCATCTGACGGCCGTCCGCACGCGCCTGCGGGATCTCGCCGAGCAAGCTGGCGCGGCCGACCCGGCGCAGCTGGCCGACCGGCTCATGCTCGTCATCGACGGCCTTCTCACCAACGGCGCGATCCTCGGCACCAACGGCTCGGCCGCCGCGGCGATCGATCTCGCCGCCGACATCGTCGAGGTCGGGACCCGACGACCGCGAAAGCCGCCACCGCGACGACGGTGACAGCCCAAGGTGGGCTGGAACCCTGAGGTCTGGCGGCTGCGGGCGCGCTCGACGGCGTTGATGTGCTTCTCGGTCCAGGCGCGGATCGTGGCGACGGGCTCGCTCAGGCTGTGGCGCAGTTCCGTGGCTGGCGGACGGCCGCTCACAACTGCTCGGAGCGCCTGGCGCCGGCGGAGACGTCTGCCTTGCAAGCGCGGCCTGGGCGGACGGGGCGAACGAGAGTGGACGGAGTCACCAGGTCGGGAGGCCTCTCCGCACGACCGCGGCCGTAGCCGACCAGCGGCGCTCGCGCCACGACGGCTCGCTGTACTGCGCTGACGCGCCTGAAGGCCTGCACGCGCTGCCGTCGCTCGCGCCCGGGCCCGGGCCGAGACCACCCGCAAACGCACCGCCCTCTACGACGAACGGCAGCGATACGCGTTCCACGCGACAAGCCGCCAGGGTGCCCAACGGTGATCCCCGCATGGAGCGCCCGACTGCGACCCAAATGGTCAACGCCTCAGGAGATGAAGCGCGAACCATCCTCTGTTGGGAGCGGCTGGTTTACGACCAGGTCTGACCAGGGGCGTAGTGGCGGTCTGACCGGACTTCCCACCCGGTCGGCGGCGAAATCCCACACGCCCGGCTCAGCGCCGCATCATGCCTCGTGCTCCGCTGTCGTGGCACCTCGCCCGGATCGCCTGACGGCCGTCCCCGATCGGCATCGGGGCGATGCCCCCATGCCGAGATGTCCGCACGTTCGGGGACACCCTGTCGCCTCCCGGACGCGCCCAGAGCCGTCGGTACGAGGGTGTGCTTGGCGGTGCAGGGAGGTGGTTCAGACCTCGCTGGGAGCGACTACTAGGCGGTAGAGCGCGTTGGCGAGCCACCGTTCGTAGCGTGCGCCGCTCCAGCGCTGTTCGAGTCTGAGGATGCGGTACGTGTCGATGGACATGAGCGCGTAGACGATGTCACGCGCTTCGGACTCCTTCAGACCGGGCGCGAGGAACCCTTTGTCAGCGAGCGCTCTGGCGACGCGAGCTTGGCCAACCCGGCGCTGCTCCTCAATGGAGTCCTGCAGCGCGGCTGCCTCGGTGTCGAGTGCGGCAGCGACGCGCAGCACGAGCCGCGCCGCGGCGGTGCGGTCGAACACTTGGCGCGCGACGTGTGCGAATGCGGCGGTCATGGCCTTCGGATCGTCCGCCGCCTGTGCGTCCCTCACGACCGAGCGGTCCCCGAGCGGCACGGGCGCGTCATCGCCGACGACGGCTTCATCGATGACCTGCTTCAAGATGGCAGTCTTGGTCTTGAACAGTCGGTAGACGGTGGCGATCGGCACTCCCGAGGCCCCACTGATCGCGTCGACGGTGGTGTCGGCGAAGCCGCCCGCGAGGAACAGCTCGTCCGCGGCAGAGACGACGGCTCGCTTGCTGGCCTGGGTCCGTTCGGCACGGCGGCTGATGTCGTAGGGACGAGTGTTGACCGAATCGCTCATGTTCGCGATAGTCACCCTATCACGATAGTCAGACTCTCACGAAATGGGGGGGTGTTCGGATGACGATCGAGCGGAACAAGGAGCTGATCCGGCAGTTCGACGTGGCGGTGGCAACAGGTGATGTCGACGGGCTCGACGAACTGTGCACACAGGACATGGTGAACCATGCCCTCGCTCCCGATCGACCGACGGGGCTCGAAGGCACCCGCGAGTTCCTTCGCACCGGGATGCCCCAGTTCCATGGCGACGGCTGGACCGACAGCGTGGTGGTGGCCGAGGGCAACTATGTCGTGCAGTTCGGCCTACGGGCCGGCACCTGGCGAGGCGGCCCGTTCCTGGGATTCGACGTCAGCCCCGGCCCCTACTCGCGCCACGTCGCGTTCTGCTACCGCATCCAAGACGGCAAGATCGCCGAACGCTGGGCCATGCGCGACGACTTCACGATGCTCCGCCAGCTCGGCGCGTTCACCTCTCATTGATGCCGCGCCGAGCCACGGTCGCCACCCGCCGCAACCACCAAGCGCCGTTCGAGTGCGCAAGCAACTTCCGCTCGCGCAGCGGCCAGGCTCGCTCGTCCGGACGCGCCGGAATCGGCAGGATCGATCTGGTGGTGGCCAGGCGGCGCAGAACCGTGTCCCCGAACACGCGATCGTGAGGGAGCGGTAAGCGTCACCGAACGCCGGCCGCGACCGAGGTGGGTGCGACCCGGCCCGACGACGATGGCCACGTCGTGAACGGTTCGCCCCGAGAAGCGCGACCCCCGCTCACCGAGGGTCACGACGAGGGCGGACGTCGCGACGACGACACGGGCCGCAAGACGCAGAACTCGTTGCTGTCGGGATCGGCCATGACGACCCGGTCGACGTTGCCCTGGCCGATGTCGACCCGGGTCGCGCCGAGCGCCACCGGCGCGTGGGTATCGGCGATCCGGCCCTTGCGGGAACCGAGGCACCTGCGGCGAACGCGCGAGACGCCCATGGGTGACGGCCCCGACGCACCCCAGGCACCAAGGTACGTGCGCCCGCCGGCAGCATGAACCGGCCCGTGGGATCGACGCCCACCACGCGCGAGGCGGTCCATACACTGGCCGGGTGACCTGCCCCGTCTGCGGCGCGGACGTCCCTGAAGGTGCTCGATTCTGCCCGAGTTGCGGCGCCGACCTGGGGCTGCGCGGCGACCAGCGGCGGGTGGTCACCGTCCTGTTCGCCGACATCGTCGGCTTCACCACCATGTCGGAACATCGCGACCCCGAGCACGTGAAAGGCATCGTCGACGGGTGCTTCCAGCGACTGGTCGCCGACATCGAGGAGTTCGGTGGCCGGGTCGACAAGATCGTCGGGGACGCCATCCTGGCGCTGTTCGGAGCCCCGATCGCCCATGAAGACGACGCCGAGCGGGCGGTCAGGACCGCGCTCCGGCTCCACGTCACGCTGTGCGAGGCCGCGGCCGACCTGGGGCTCGACGTGCGGCTTCGGGTGGGCGTCAACACGGGCGAGGTCCTGGTGGGATCCCTGCGGGCCGGGGGCGACTACACGGCGATGGGCGACGTCGTGAACACCGCACAACGACTCCAGACGGCGGCTGAACCCGGGCAGGTGCTCGTCGGGCAAGACACCTATCTCGCCACCCGCCGGGCGGTCACGTATCGCTCGGTGAGCGCCATCGCCGCCAAAGGGCGCGAGGCGCCCGTCCCGGCATGGGTGGCGGAGGGTGCTCGCCTGCCGCCCGGTCACCGGTCCGACCGCCGCCGGGCCCCGCTGGTCGGTCGCGACGACGAGGTCGCGCTGCTGTCCCACGCCCTCAACTTGGCGATCAACCGCCGTCGGGCTGCGCTCCTGCTCGTGCTCGGCGACGCCGGGTTGGGCAAGTCGCGTCTGGCCGAGGACGTGGCCGAGATCGCCCGTGTCTGTCACGACGCCCTCGTTCTGCCCGGCCGCTGCGTCCCGTACGGCGAGGCGAACGTGTGGTGGCCGATAGCCAGCGCGGTACAGGCCGCCTGCGGGGTCGAGCCCGGTGACGACCAGGACGTCGTCAGTGGCAAGGTGCGGGCCGCGGTGGCCGAGGCGCTGCAGGGTCCTGGGCCGGGTGAGGGCGCGGTCGACCGGGTCGTCGAGGGTCTGCTCCACCTCCTGGGGCTCGACGGGAACCTGCGGGGCATCGACGCAGGCCGCGCCCGTGACGAGGTCGTCGGCTCGCTGCTGGCGTTCACAGGTGCGCTCGCCCGCCGGCGCCCGGTCGTCATGGTGCTGTCGGACCTCCACTGGGCCGACGAGGCCGTGCTCGATCTGGTCGGCGGGCTGGTCGAGCGCACGACCCGGCTGCCGTTCGTCGTGCTCGCCACCGCGCGCCCGGCACTGGCCGAGCGCTGGTCGCCGCCGGAGGGCGGGCACCACTCGATCCTGGTTCACCTCGATCCCCTCGGACGCGACGCCGCGGCGCAACTGCTGCGCTCCCTCGCCGGTGACCGCATGGCCACGCTCGACGACGGCGTGGCGACCGACCTGCTCGACCGGGCCAGCGGCAACCCCTTCTTTCTGGAGGAGCTGCTCTCGTGGCTGGACGGATCGGGCTCGACCGACCTGCCCGACACGCTGCGAGGGCTGGTCGCGGCCCGGCTCGACGGGTTGACGCGGTCCGAGCGCAACGTCCTCGAGGACGCCGCCGTGCTCGGCTCGAACGGGCGGGTCGACTGGCTGGCGACCATGCAGCGCGAGGCCCACGGCGGCGACGGCACCGTGCAGGCGGGCATCCGCGGGCTCCAGGCGAAGGAGCTCCTCGCCGTCGAGGGCGAGTCGTGGGAGTTCCACTCGGAGCTCGTCCGGGAGGTCGCCTACAGCACGATGACCAAACAGAGGCGGGCCAAAGTCCATGCGGGCATCGCCTCGTGGCTGGAGCGCGAGGAGTACCCGCACCACGACACCGTGCTCGACACCATTGCCCACCACTATGGGCGGGCGGCAGCCCTGGCCGTCGACCTCGGGGGCGCACCGGGGAGGCTGGACGACGTCGTCCCCCGTGCGGTCCGCTGGCTGCGGAGCGCCGGCCAGCGGGCGGCGCAAGCCGACACGCCGCGGCGCGCTGCGCTCATGTTCTCCGAGGCCATCACCCTCCTGGGAACGACCGCAGGATCAGCGCCGACTGCGGCCGACGACGCCTCCCTCGGCGGTGGCGCCGAGCTGCTGCTGGCGCGGGCGGCGGCCTATCGCGAGTTGCGCGAGTTCGCGCCCGGCGCGAACGGACGCCGAGGCAGCGTCGGCCCTCGCCGAAGCGGCCGGCGACGAGCCTGCGGCCGTGCGGGCCACGATCGAGGTCGCAGAGATCGCCCTGCGGAGCGGCTCCGCCGACGAGGCCGAGGCGTTGCTCGGCGCCGCTCTCGCCCGGGCGGGTGCCGCCGGCGACGACAAGGGTCGGGCGGCGGCGCTACGGGTGCGGGGCTTCGCGGCCCTGCTGCGCAACGACCCCGAGGCGGCGGTGACGTCGCTCGAACCGGCCCTCCTGCTCTACACCGCGCAGGGCGACCGCCTCGGACGGGCCTGGGCGCTGCAGAACCTGTCGTGGGCCCACTTCATCGCAGGCCGCATCCACGACGCCGAGCTGCTCCTGCACGACTCGGCGGCCCTCTTCGCCGAGCTCGGTGACCGGGCCGGGCTGGGATGGGCCATGGGTCTGCTGGCGTTCACGCGCTTCTACTCGGGCTATCCGGAGGAGGCGGAGACCATGGCCGAGGAGGTCTTCGGCGCCGCCGGCGAGGCCGGCGACCGCTGGGCGTTCGGCATGGGCCAGGTGCTCACCGCCAGCATCCGCCTCTGGACGGGGCGGGCCGAGTCCGCCGTCGAGCGGGCCCGACAGGCCCTGGCGACCTTCGACGCCATCGACGACGACTACGGCCGCGTCCAGGCCCGCCTCCCGCTCGGTCGCGCACTCGTGACGGCGGGCAGGATCGACGAGGGTTTCGCAGTGCTGGAGCAGGCCCGCGTGACGTTGCCCCCCAGCCACTCGCCGCGCTTCACCGCCTTCTCCGCGACCGGGCTCCTGAGCGCCGCGGTCCAGGTGGGAGACGGGCAGCGGGCGGCCGCCGCACTCGAGGTCCTCCCGGCCCACGAGCTCTCGTCCGACGACCTCGCCACTGCGGGCGCCGGTGAGTACCTCGTGTCCCGGGCGCTGCTGGAAGTCCAGCGCTCGTGCCCCGCCGTGGCGCTGGAGCTCCTGGTCGATGTGGCCCGGGCCATCGGGGAGCGTGCTGAGGTCGGCTACTGCGGAGCCGTGACCGCCCTGGCCCTGGCCGCCGCCGGTCGGGGCGGCGACGCCCTGGACGCCGCTCGAGGGGTCGAGAGCGACGAGCGCTCGACCTACCTCGACCGGTTGTGGGCGGGGTTGGCAGCCGGCGCCGTCGCCGCCCGCAGGGGTGATCGGGAGGCCGTCGAGGAGCGCTTCACACAGCTGTGCTCCCAGGCCGACGCCACCGACGACCAGGTCGCCCAGGCCCTGATCCGCCTCGGATGGGCGATGGCCCGTCACGCCGTGGGCCACCCGGATGCGAGCGAGCTCGAAGAGGCCGCTGCGGACCGCTTCTCCGCCCTCGGCGTCGACGCGGTTGGCTGGACCGCGGTGCTCCGCCAGGCCGCCGGCATGGAGCCTGCGGCACCTGTCCCGGCCTAGATCATCGAGTTGGATGGTGGGCGTCTCTACCCGCGAGCTTCGAGCTCGGCCAGGCGGCGGTTGGTCGCCTCGAGCCGCCTCACCACCACGCTGAGCACCCGTCGGGCGACCAGCGGATCCGACGCCAACACGTCATCGAAATGCTCGGCACGGAGGCCGAGCAGGGTCGTCGCGACGATCGACCGCACGGTGGACGTCCGCACTGCCGTGCCGAGCAGCGCCATGTCACCGAAGAAGTCTCCGGCGTTCACGGCACCGAGGTCGACTCCATCCCGACTCACCGCCGCATGACCATCGACGACCAGGAACAGCTCGTCCCCGAACTCGTCCTGGGTGACGATGTCGACCCCGGGTCCGACCGAGACCTCGTAGGCGAGCTCGGCGAGCCTCGTGAGCTCCTCGTCAGTGGCGCCGTGGAACAGCCACACGTCGTTGAGGAGCTTCTTGCGTTCCTCGATCGCGACCAGCGCACTCATCGTCGCGAACGGTACTCCTCGCCGCGCCACGCGGCAGACGGTCAGTCAGCCGAGGCCCATCGTCATCCCGCGCAACGCGGGAGGCCCTCGTGGCTGGGGACGCTCCCGCGCCCCCCTGACAGGCACTCCACCTCGTGCATCGTGCCGCCGTGCCGCTCTGATGACCGACGGTCGGCCGTCACCGGCTCAAGTCCCTCGGCTGTGGTCTGACGGCACTTCGGGGACGCGGAGACCTTGCTGGTGGAGCGTCGCGTGGCGTGCCAGTGCATTGGGTAGACATGGGAGCGAGGACAGTCGGCCAGAAAGGACGACACCATGGGACAGCCGGTTGTGCACTTCGAGGTCACTGGGAAGGATCCTGTGAGGCTTCGGAGCTACTACGGCGCCCTGTTCGGATGGGAGTTCGACACGAGCGTCCCGGTCGCGGGGGCGATCTCAGAGCCGGGCAACTACGGCTTCGTCGAGCGCAACACGACCAGCGACGGAACCGGAATCCCAGGCGGCGTAGGCGGAGGCGCTGATCACGACGGCCACGCGATCTTCTACGTCGGCGTTCCCGACGTCGAGGCCGCGCTCCAGAACGCCGAGAGCCTCGGCGGGACCCGCCTGATGGGTCCCGAAAGGAATCCAGGAGCAGACCTTGTGGTCGGCCACTTCGCTGACCCCGAGGGCCATGTGATCGGCGTTGCCGGGCCGGCATAGCGTAAACCAGCAATTGCGTGATCGTGTGGTGGTTGGGGAGTGGGCGAGGGGGGACTTGAACCCCCACGACCTTACGGCCACTGGCACCTGAAGCCAGCGCGTCTGCCAATTCCGCCACTCGCCCGAGTGACAAGACGGAAAAGATAGCGCGCCCCGCCCGGCCGTCCACCATCGAACCGGGAGTACTGTCGGGCTCCGACGGCCCGCTCGGCGGGCGGCCGTCGTGACGGCGAGACGGGCGGACGAGGCCGAACGGGCGGGCAGGGATGATCCTCGCGGGCGTGCAGGCGGCGGTGGCCGAGGGCGACGGGCTGGTGGAGCGGTGGCGCGACCTCGGGCCCGTCATGTGGGCGGTGGCCGCGGGCGCGGCGGGCGCCTGGTTCGGGCTGGTGGCGCTGCTCGGCGCGTGGCTCGATCCGCGGCGGGTCGCGCCGGGGCCGGCGACGCTCGACCCGCCGGGCGACGAGCCGCCGGCGGTCGTCAACCTGCTCGCCACCGACTGGGACCTCGGGCCCGAGGCGGTGCCCGCCACGCTCGTCGACCTGGCCGCGCGGCGTCACCTCGAGATCGACCTCGTCGGCGGCGAGACCCACGTCCGGCTGCGCGGGCGCCGCGCCGGGCCGGCCGACCCGCTCACCGGCTACGAGGAGATGGTGCTCGCCCACGTCCGCCACCTGGCGGCCCAGACGAGCGACGGGCGGGTCCCGGCGGCGGCCATGTCGACCGGGCCCGAGCACACCTCGAAGAGCTGGTGGAACCGCTTCCGCAGTGCGGTCGTCGCCGACGCGCGGGGGCGAGGCCTGTCGCGGCCCCGGTGGTCACCCGGGCTCAAGGTGCTCCTGGTCGGGCTGGCGGTGCCGGTGGCCCTGGCGGTCTCGGTGGCGGTCTCGACCCTGCCCGACGACCCCGCCGACAGCGACGACAACCCGTTCGCCGCCGCGGTGTGGATCGGGATCGTCGGCTTCGGCCTGCTGTCGGTCGTGGTCGGGCGCCTCGACGGCGAGCGCGACACCGCCGCCGGCCGCACCGCCGCGGCCCGGTGGCTGGGCATGCGCGAGCTGCTGGGCGAGGACCCGCTGTTCGGCGAGCAGCCGCCGGCGGCGGTCGCCATCTGGGATCGCATCCTCGCCCACGGCACCGCCCTCGGGGCCGCCCACGGCGTCGTGCGGGCCCTTCCGCTCGGCGCCGAGAACGACCGGCAGGCGTGGAGCTCGGTCGGGGGCCGCTGGCGGGTGGTGCGGGTCCGCTACCCCGAGGCCATCCCGCCCGGGTACGGGCGCCACCCGGCGCTGGCGCTGCTGCTCGGCCTCCTCCACCTGGCGATCGGCATCCCGCTCGTCCCGCTGGCCCGCGGCGCGGCCTCGGCGGTGCGCGACTCGGTGACGTCGGGCCAGGCCGCCGACGCCCTCGGCCGGGACGTCCCCGCCGGCTACAGCATCGCCATCACGGTCGTCGTGGCGGTGGTGGCCGTCGTCGCCGCGGGGGTCAGCCTGCGCGGCGCCGCCCTCACGCTGGCGGGGCTCGGCGACCTGGTCACCGGGCGTACGACCGTCGAGGGGCGGGCGGTGCGGGTGCGCGACCGCAGCACCGACGACCACGTGCGCGTCTACGTGGCGGTGGACGACGGGAGCAGCGACACCGTGCGCGCCTGGCTGCTCCGCTCACGGGTCGGCGTGGCCCAGGGAGCGATCGTGCGGGCGCGTGTGACCCGCTGGCTCCGGCACGCGACGGAGATCCAGGTGGTTCGGCCGGCAGTGGCTCCCGCTCCCGTGCCCACGGCCGCCGCGTCGACGGGAGCTCCGGCCGGCCCGGGCACCGGCGCCCCGCGTCGTTGCCCGGGGCGGACATCGCGACCGGCGGCGGCGCGATTCCCCGTGTCGTGTCGGTGATGTCGGCCCTGGTCGCGGCGGCGACACCCGCCGAGAACGGCGAGGCCGTCCGTTCCGCGCCGCCGCCTGCCCCTCCCCTGCCCGACGACGCCGCCATCTCCACCGCCGCCGGCGGGGCGCTGACGCGGGACCCCCATGCCTCGCCCCACCCTGCGGCCCTGCCCGGGGGCTCCGCGCTCTACCGCAGCCCCGGTGGCGAGCGGGCCGTGCTCCTCGCCTGGGTGCCCGCGGTGGCGATCGACGTGTACCGGGCCCTCCCCCCGGCCAGCCAACGCCTGGTCCCCGGCGTGGGCGACGAGGCGTACCACGCTCGGGCGGCGGGCGCCCTGATGGCCCGGCGGGCCGGCGACGTGCTGATGGTCACCGTGCACGCGCCCGATCTCGACGCCACCGCCCGGGACGACCTGGCGGCCCGGGTGGCGACCGTGGCGCTCGGCACCGAGGGTGCCACCGAGCGCACGGGAACCCGTGTGCCAGGCGGCACGACCACCACCACCGACCAGTGAGTCACGCACCGCACCGGTAATCTTCGAACCCGTGGCGATCCGCGGTTTCGAACGTCGACTCGAACGCATGGTGGAGGGAGCGTTCGCGCGCGCGTTCAGGTCCAGCATCCGTCCCGTCGAGCTGGCCCGCCGTCTGGCCCGCGAGATGGACGACCACGTGTCGATCGGCGTCCAGGGCACACCGGTGGCCGCCAACCACTTCACGATCTACCTCTCGCCGGGCGACTTCCGCGAGTTCGGCGAGGTCCGCGACGCCCTCCGCCGCGAGCTGTGCGACGCGGCCAGGGCCCACGCCCGCGACGAGGGCTACCGCTTCATGGGCCCGGTCGACGTCGAGCTGGTGGTCGACGAGTCGTTCGGCACCGGCTGGTTCGAGATCGAGGGCCGCTTCCGCGAGGGCGCCGGGGGCGCGGGGGCCGGCAGCCTGGTGCTGCCGACCGGCGACCGCTTCACGCTCGAGGAGCACGTCATCACGATCGGCCGCCGGCCCGAGTCGAACATCGTGCTGGCCGACCCCAACGTCAGCCGCAACCACGCGGAGATCCGACCCCAGGGCGACGGCTTCCTGCTCGTCGACCTCGGCTCGACCAACGGGTCGAAGGTCAACGGCATGCGGGTCGACCAGCGCCTTCTCGCCGACGGCGACGAGATCATGTTCGGCAACACTCGGATGCGGTTCGAGGCGAGCTGACCGAGAGACCACCGCCGAAACACCCTCCGACCTGCGGTGACGCGGACGCGCTCCGCGCGGCGGTCGGGAGGGCGACCCGCTGACCGATAATCTCCGCCTCGGTGCCCGACCAGCTGCTGAACCTGCTCAAGCTGTTCTTGCTCGTGCTGCTCTACCTGTTCTTCCTGCGCGTGCTGCGAGCGGTGTGGACCGAGGTGAACGTCCCGCGCCTGGCCGACGCGCCGGCACCGGCGGGCAAGCCCAAGGGCCGCAACCGCCGCTCGGCCCGATCTGGTCGCACGAACCACCCCCAGCTCAAGGCGCTCGAGCCGTCCGCTCTCCGGGGGCGCAGCTACCCGCTCGCCGACGAGGTGACCCTCGGCCGGGCCGCCGGGTGCCAGGTCCCCCTC
Organism: uncultured Acidimicrobiales bacterium; assembly: GCA_963778415.1. Classification (GTDB taxonomy): domain Bacteria; phylum Actinomycetota; class Acidimicrobiia; order Acidimicrobiales; family VFJN01; genus ZC4RG19. The sequence continues at coordinate 74,841 of CAVZUI010000012.1, read as the reverse complement.
GACGACGCCTACGCCAGCCAGGTGCACGCCCGCGTGTTCCAACGCGACGGGCAGTGGTACGTCGAGGACCTCGGCTCGACCAACGGCACCTACCTGAACCGGCGGCGCGTGGCCGGCCCGATGGTCATCAAGCGCCGCGACAAGCTGCAGATCGGCAACACCGTGCTGGAGCTGCAATGAGCGCGCATCCGTCTGCCGCGAGGAGCGGGGAGCGATGACCGCCCGCGCCGACCGCACGGCGCTCCGGTGGGGCGGCGCCACGCACGTGGGGCGGGTCCGCACCCTCAACGAGGACCACTTCGTCGCCCGGCCCGACGAGAACCTGTGGGTGGTGGCCGACGGCATGGGCGGCCACAACGGCGGCGAGATCGCCAGCGAGATCGCCAGCGAGACCGTCGGCCGCGCCTTCGTCCACCGCAGCATCGACGGGCTGATCGAGGCCGTGGTGAGCGCCAACGCCGCGGTGTACGACGCGGGGGTCGAGGACCCCGAGCTCACGGGCATGGGCACGACCGTGGTGGCGCTCGCCGTCGTCGACCACGAGGCCGCCGAGGTGCTGGCCATCGCCAACGTCGGCGACTCGCGCTGCTACCGCTACGCCGACGGCGAGCTCGACCAGGTCACGACCGACCACAGCCTGGTCGCAGAGATGGTGCGCGAGGGCAGCCTGTCGCCCGAGGAGGCGGCGGTGCACCCGCAGCGCAACATCGTCACCCGCGTCCTCGGCGTGCACGACGAGGTGCCGGTCGACGTGTTCGCGGTCGATCCGTACCCCGGCGACCGCTACGTGCTGTGCTCCGACGGCCTGTTCAACGAGGTGCCCGAGCGCAGCATCGCGGGCGTGCTGCGCACGATCGACGACCCCAACGAGGCGGCCGAGGAGCTCGTCCACCTGGCGGTCGACGGCGGCGGCCGGGACAACGTCACGGTCGTCGTGGTGGACGTGCTCGAGGACGGGGGCCGGGCCACCCAGGCCTCCGCGGCGCTGGCCGGCGAGGCCACGGGCTCGGCGCCGCGCAACGGGCCCGAGCCGAGCCCCGCGTACGCGGCCGACGAGCCGTCGTGGCGACGGCTCCGGCGCGGGTCCGACACGGCCGAGATCGACCGCGTCGACCTCGACGACGAGGCGGCGCCCGACGCAGGCCGCCGGCGGGGTCGCCGCGCCCGTCACCGTGCCGACGGGCCCAAGGCGCGCCGGGTCACGTGGCGGGTGCTCCTGTTCGTCCTGCTCGTGGTGGCGCTGGTCGGCGGCGTGGTCGCCACCATCCAGTGGTACGGCACGTCGGCCTACTTCGTGGGCTTCGACGGCGACCAGGTGGCGATCTACAAGGGGCGCCCCGGGGGCGTGCTGTGGATCGACCCCGAGCTGGTCGACGTCACCGGCCTCGGTCGCGACGACGTCCCCGACGCCCGCCTGGCCGACATCGACGAGGGTGTCGAGCAGGGCTCGCTGTCCGACGCCCGCCGCTACGTCGCCAACGTGACCGAGCAGGCCCAGGAGCTGGCGCCCCCCGCCACGACGACGACCGCGCCCACCACGACCACCGCCGCCCACGACCGCGCCCAGGGCCACGACCACGACCACCCCGGCGCCCTGATGAACACGGCGTCGCGCCGCACGACCGAGCTCGGCCTGCTCGTCCTGGGCACCCTGTTCGTCGTCGGCGCCTACCTGCTGGCGTCGGTCCCCGAGGACAGCGACATCCCCACCACCGTCGGGCCGTTCCTCGGCGTCATCGTCGGCCTGCCGCTCGCCGCCCACTTCGCGGTGCGGCGCTTCGCCCCGCACGCCGACGGCATGCTGTTGCCGCTGGCATCGCTGCTCAACGGCCTGGGCTACGTGTTCATCGTGCGCCTCGACGAGGCGGCACCCGAGCCCGCCGGCCTGGCCGGGCTGCAGTCGGTGTGGATGGTGCTGGGGGTGGCCGCCTTCCTCGGGACGCTGGTCGTGGTGCGCGATGCCCGCAAGCTCGAGCGCTACCGCTACACCGCCGGCTTCGTCGGCCTGGCCCTCCTCCTGCTGCCGCTGCTGCCGGTCGTCGGTCGCGAGATCAACGGCAGCCGCATCTGGGTGTCGCTCGGGCCCGTCAACTTCCAGCCGGGCGAGTTCGCCAAGCTGGCACTCGCCGTGTTCTTCGCCGGCTACCTGGTCGAGAAGCGCGAGCTGCTGGCCGATCAACCGGGCGTTCGGCCCGTTCGCGCTGCCCGACCCCAAGCACCTCGGGCCGGTGCTGATCGCGTGGGGCGTGGCCCTCGTGGTGATGATCATGCAGAAGGACCTGGGCACGTCCCTGCTGTTCTTCACCCTGTTCCTGGTGATGATCTGGGTGGCGACCGAGCGGGCGTCGTACCTGGCGGTGGGCGTGATCATGTTCTTCGCCGGCGGCTACCTCGCCTTCAGCGCCTTCAACCACGTGCAGGAGCGCTTCGACATCTGGCTCAACCCCTGGGGGAAGGTGAAGGGGTACCAGATCGAACAGTCGTTGTTCGCCTTCGCCGACGGCGGCATCTTCGGCACCGGTCTCAACCTCGGCGTGCCCCGGAAGATCCCGGTGGTCGAGAGCGACATGATCTTCGCCGCCATCGGCGAGGAGCTGGGCCTCCTGGGGGCGACGGCGGTGCTCATCGCCTTCCTGCTGATGATCGGCGCCGGGCTGCGCATCGCCCAGCAGACCGCCAGCGGCTTCGAGCGCCTGCTCGCCACCGGCCTGACGACCCTCCTCGGGTTCCAGGCGTTCATCATCCTCGCGGGCGTGACCCGCCTCCTGCCCCTCACCGGCGTGACGCTGCCGTTCGTCTCGTACGGCGGCTCGTCGCTGCTGGCCAACTGGGTGCTGCTGGCGCTGCTGCTGCGCATCTCGAACGACTCGGCCGAGCGCGAGGCCGACCGGATGGCGGCCGACCAGATGACCGACGTGATCGGCCGGCGGGCATGAGGACCTCGACCGCGACCATGAGGGCCACGGCCGATGAGCAAGCAGATCCGCAACCTCGGGGTGTTCCTGGCGATCTGCTACGTCGCCCTGTTCCTGCAGGTGAACCGGCTGACCGTGTTCGAGGCCGAGGCGCTGCAGGACAAGCCGCAGAACACCCGGGCGGTCGAGCGGGACTTCTCGAGCCCCCGGGGCGACATCGTCAGCGCCGACGGCGTCGTGCTCGCCGAGTCGGTGCCGTCCGACGACCGGTTCGACCTGCAGCGCACGTACCCCGCCGACACCGCCGAGCTCTTCGCCCACATCACCGGGTACTTCGCCTTCACGCTCGGTTCGACCGGCGTCGAGCGCGAGTACAACGGCTACCTCACCGGCGACGACATCGGGTTCGACCTCGACCGCCTCGGCGACCTGTTCGTCGACCGCGACGTGGTGGGCGACGTGATCCTGTCCGTCCGCTCCGATGTCCAGCAGGCCGCCCGCGACGCGCTGGGCGACAACCCCGGCTCGGTGGTCGCGCTCGACCCTCGCAACGGCGAGATCCTCGCCATGTGGTCGTCGGCCACCTACGACCCCAACCTCCTGGCGACCCACGACTTCGACGCCGCGCAGGCGCAGAACGAGGCCTACAACCTCGACCCCGCCAAGCCGACCGTCAGCCGCGCCTATCCGCGAGCGCGAGTTCCCCGGCTCGACGTTCAAGATCGTCACCGCCACCGCGGGCATCGAACGCGGCGGCGTCACCGAGGACTCGCCCGACTACCCGGTCAGCGACAGCTACCAGCCGCCGGGCGGCGGGCAGCCGATCCCCAACTTCGGCGGGTCGACCTGCGGCGGGACCCTGTTCGTCATCCTGCAGGAGTCGTGCAACACGGCGTTCGCGCAGATGGGCGTCGACACCGGCGGCCAGGACCTCTACGAGATCTCCCAGGGGTTCGGCTTCGACCGGGACGTCCCCTTCGACCTGCCGCGTGGCGTGCAGTCGAACTTCCCCGAGGAGATCGTGGACGATCCGCCGCTCGTGGCCCAGGCCTCGATCGGGCAGAACGAGGTGCAGGCGACACCCGCTGCAGATGGCCCTGGTGGCGGCGGCGGTCGCCAACGACGGGGTCATCATGGAGCCCCACGTCATGCGCGAGGTCCGCGACGACCAGGGCGACAAGGTGGCCGAGTACGACGAGGACGAGTTCTCGCAGCCCATGTCGCCCGAGACCGCAGGGACGCTGCGCGAGGGCATGATCTCGGTCGTCACCGACGGCACGGCCAACCGCCTCGACGACGGGCTCGACGACTTCGTGGTGGGCGGCAAGACGGGAACGGCGCAGCTGGGCATCGAACCGCCGCAGTCGCACGCCTGGATCATCGGCTTCGCCGGCCCCCCCGGCGAGACGCCGCACGTGGCCGTGGCGGTCATCGTCGAGGCGCAGCCCGGTGCGAGCGAGCAGACTGGTGGCCAGGTGGCGGCGCCCATCGCCAATGCGGTGTTGGAAGCGGCGCTGGCCCCGCCCGGGGACGGCGCACAAGGTGGACAGGACGGCCGGGAGGACGGGGACTCGGGCGACGGCGGCTGACCAGCACGCCGCCTGACTCGGGGCCACATACCCCCATCTCGTAATCTGGGGATCGCATGTCGCAGCAGAACCAAGTCATCTTCAACGGTCGGTACGAGCTCCACCGGCGGCTCGGGCGCGGCGGCATGGCCGAGGTGTACCTGGCGCGCGACCAGTTGCTCGACCGTCCCGTGGCGGTCAAGGTGCTCTTCCCCGCCCTGGCGACCGACCAGGGCTTCGTCGAGCGCTTCCGCCGTGAGGCGCAGGCGGCCGCCAACCTGCAGCACCCGAACATCGTGAGCGTGTTCGACTGGGGCGAGGCCAACGGCACGTACTTCATCGTGATGGAGTACGTCGAGGGCCACACGCTGGCCGAGATGCTGCGCGACGAGGGCCGGCTGCACCCCGACCGCGCCGCCGAGATCACGGCCGACATCGCGGCGGCCCTCGGCTTCGCCCACCGCAACCGGGTCGTGCACCGCGACGTCAAGCCCGGCAACGTGCTGATCACCCGCGACGGCGGCGTGAAGGTGGCCGACTTCGGCATCGCCAGGGCGCTCAGCGACTCGACCGACCAGAACCTGACCAAGACCGGCTCGGTCATGGGCACCGCCACGTACTTCTCGCCCGAGCAGGCACGCGGCGCGGCGGTCGACCCCCGCAGCGACATCTACAGCCTCGGGTGCGTGCTCTACGAGATGACCACCGGGCACCCGCCGTTCACCGGCGACAGCGCGGTGGCCATCGCCTACAAGCACGTGCAGGAGAACCCGGTGCCGCCGCGGCGGTACGACCCTGCCCTGCCCGAGACGCTCGAGGCCATCACGCTCAAGTGCCTCGCCAAGAACCCGGCCAACCGCTACCCGGGCGCACAGGACCTGCGCGCCGACCTCGGCCGCTTCCTCGACGGCAGTCGCATCATGGCCGAGCCCGTGCTGGCGCCTCCGATCGATCCCGGTGCGACGTCGATGATGGCCAACACCCAGTACGGCGAGCAGACCGCCCTCGTCGCCGGACCCGTCGGCTACGAGCAGGGCGGGTACGACGGCTACGACGACGACTACTACGACGACGAGGAGCAGGAGCCCAAGCGGTCGAAGTGGTTCCTCGTCGCGCTCGTCCTCCTGCTGCTGGTGCTGGCCGGGCTGCTCTTCCTGCTGGCGAGCAACTTCAGCGGCGACGACGAGCCCGAGGTTCCCCAGGTCACGGTGCCGGGCGTGGTCACCGCAAGACGTCGTCGCCGCCACCCAGGCGCTCGAGGCCGAGGGGTTCGAGGTCGCGACCGAGTTCGTCAACGATCCCGCGCCCGAGCCAACCAGGTCACGGCGCAAGACCCCGAGGCCGGCGCCGAGGCCGACGAGGGCTCGACCGTGACGCTGACGGTCAGCCAGGGCCCCGAGGCGCGTGGCGGTGCCCGACGTCGTCGGCAGGACGCAGACCGAGGCGAGCCAGATCCTCACGGCCGAGGGCTTCGTGGTGAACCCGGTGGCCGAGGAGAACGGCGAGGTCGAGGAGGACGTGGTCTTCGCGCAGGACCCACCGGCCAACGGCCAGGTCCCTCCCGGTGCGACGATCACCATCAAGGTCTCGTCGGGACGGGGCACCATCCCGGTCCCCGACGTCACCGGTCAGTCCGAGGCGACGGCACGCGCCAACCTGAACTCGGCCGGCTTCACGTCGATCAGCGTCACCAACGAGGCGTCGGGCGACGTGCCGGCGGGCAACGTGATCCGGGTCGACCCGGCCCCCGGCACCGAGGTGCCGCCCAACCAGGCCATCACGCTGGTGGTCTCGTCGGGCCGCGAGCAGGCGACCGTGCCCCCGGTCGAGGGCCTGAACGAGCAGAACGCCCGCAGCCAGATCGAGGCGGCCGGCCTCGTCGTCAGCGTGTCCGAGCAGGACGTGTCGAACCCCGGCCAGGACGGCCGCGTCCTCAGCCAGAGCCCGGTGGCCAACCAGCAGGTGAACCGCGGTGACACGGTGAACATCGTGGTGGGCAGGCTGGCCGTCACCCCGCCCGGCGACGGCGGCGACTGACTCGGCGCGCGTTTCGTCCGGTCCCGTCGCGCCCCAATAGGTTGAGCCGCCATGGCCCGACGCTTGGTGCTGCTCCGCCACGGCGAGAGCACGTGGAACCTGGAGAACCTCTTCACCGGCTGGTACGACTGCCCGCTCAGCCCGAGGGGCGAGGCCCAGGCGATCGCGGGCGGACGGCTCATGGCCGAACATGGCGTGCTGCCCGACGTGCTGCACACCTCGGTGCTGACGCGGGCCATCCGCACGGCCGAGCTGGCCCTCGCCGAGCTCGACCGGACGTGGATCCCGGTGCGGCGCCACTGGCGCCTCAACGAGCGCCACTACGGCGACCTGCAGGGTCTCAACAAGAAGGAGACGACCGAGCGCTTCGGCGCCGACCAGGTGAAGGTGTGGCGCCGCGCCTACGACGTGGCGCCGCCCGTGATGGCGCGCGAGGACGAGCGCAACGTGCGCCGCGACCCGCGCTACGCCGACCTGCCGCCCGAGCTCGTGCCCGACACCGAGTGCCTGGCCGACGTGGTCGAGCGGATGCTGCCGTACTGGTACGACGACATCGTCCCCGACCTGCGCCCGGGCCGGACCGTCCTCGTCGCGGCCCACGGCAACAGCCTGCGAGCCCTGGTCAAGCACCTGAGCGACATCTCCGACGACGACATCGTCGAGCTCAACATCCCGACGGGCGAGCCCCTGGTCTACGACCTCGGCGACGACTTCCGCCCCACGGACGGGCGGCCGGTCATCGAGCGCTACCTGCGCTCCCCCGAGGAGATCGCCGCCGCGGCCGAGGCCGTGGCCCGCCAGGCCGGCGGCTGACCTCCGGCCGCACTGCGGCCGGAAGGCGCCAGCCCCCGGAGGGGCCGGGCCGAGCGGATCGTGTGGCGGCGCGATCCAGCAGTCGGCCCGGCGTCCGATACCGATCCGGCATGGATCGGCGTCGTCCCTCTTGATCGTGTGGGCTCGGTCTCGTACCGAGAACGCCCCAGCGCGTCCTCAACCCGAAACCACCCACGGTGACGGAGCGGCGATGACCCCGCGCCATCGTTCAACTGGACGAACTGCCGTTCGTTCGGTTGACTGACACGACGGTCAGCCGGCGTTCGCCTCGGTCCGCTGCGCGAAACTGCCTCACGCTCGCCCGCATTCCTGCGCCGGTTGCTACCCGTCGGTAACCACTATGCGTCAAACCAGTTGCGTAGTCAAATACCGAGCGGGTCCCGGACCGATACCGTCGGGGCATGACCCCCGGAAGGCGACCCAGCGTTGGGGCGCGCCCACGATGAACCTGCAGCAGCTCCGCTACGTCGTGGCCACCGCAGACGAGGGCACCATGACGCAGGCCGCGGCGGTGCTGCACGTCGCCCAGCCGGCGCTGAGCCGGGCGATCCGCGCCCTCGAGGCCGAGATCGACGTCGCGGTGTTCGAGCGCGACGGCCGAGGCGTGCGCGTCACCCGCCAGGGCCGGGAGGTGGTGGCGCTCGCCCGCCGTGTGCTCGCCGACGTCGACCGCATCGCGAGCCTCAACGCCTCGACCGTGCTGCGCGTCAGCGCCATCACCGCGCAAGCTCGGGAGATCGCGTCCGCCGCGGTCGGACGGTTCGTGGCGTCGGGCGGCGGTCGGGTCAGCCTCGACGTCGTCGACACGCCCGACGAGGTCGCCGACCGGGTGCGCGACGGCCGGGCCCAGCTCGGCGTGCTCGAGCTGCCCGCGCCCCCCGGCCTGCAGGCGACGTCGCTCGGCTGGCAGGAGATCGTGATGCTCCACCCACCCGACTGGGCGCTGCCCGACCCCTTCGACCTGACGCAGTTGCCCGAGATCTCCCTCCTGGCGCCCGAGGGCGACGACTGGCGGCGGGACAGGATGATGGAGGGCCTGCGGGCCGCCGGCATCGAGCCGAAGATCGCGGCCGAGACGAACGACCGGAGCCTCATGGTCTCGCTCGTCCAGCAGGGCGCGGGGGCCTGGTTCTCCTACGGCCGGGAGGCCGCCACGGCGGTGAAGGGCGGCGCCGGCCTCGTCCACCTGGCGCCGGCACCACTCCGCGAGATCGGGATCGTGTCCTCCGGCAACGTCGAGGGCGTGAGTGCCGACTTCGTCGACGCGGCGAAGGCCGAGGCCGCGGACCTGCTGATCCCGGTCGGAGACCCGCGGCTGGCGGACGGGACCTGGGTCACGGACGCGGGCTCGCTCGGCTCGGTGCCCGCGACGACCGTGCCCCGCACGGCCCCTCCGCCCGCCTGAACGCGAGCGGGGCGCACGGACCTCGGTCCGTGCGCCCCGTTCGGTGCAGCTGGTCGGCGGCTGATCGGCAACTCGTCAGAACGTGATGCCGACCGCGCCGCCCAGGGCGGGGATCGGCCACAGGAACGCGGCGAGCACGAAGGTCGCCACCTGCGAGGCGTTCTCCATGCTGTCGGCGTAGTTCTTGCTGACGGCGACCAGGACGCCGATGACCAGCCAGATGAGTAGGACGATGGGGATGCGGACGCGTCCACGCATTGATGTGCCTCCCTCCGGGACGTGCTCCCGGACCCAGCGCTCGGACGACTCCCGTCCGGCAGGGAGGGCGTACCCCGCGTGCGGTAGTTTCAGACGCCGCCTCGTGCGCCGGCGACGCCGCTCGTCAGCCGACGGAGATGCGCCGCACGCCGTTGGCCTGGCTGGAGCGGCCGGGATCGGGCGCCACCTGGCCGCCGCCGTCGGACCGCTCGAGGAGGTAGCCCCGCGAGCGCACCGTCCGGATGGCGAGGCGCAGGGGCGACAGGCGCCGGCGGAGGCGCAGCACGTGCACGTCGAGGGCGTTGCGCCCCGGCGACCCGCCCGGCCAGCCCGATCGGGCGAGAGCCTCGCGGTGACACCACCGCCCCGAACCGATCGAGCAGCGCCCGTGTGAGCCGTGCCTCGACCGGCGGCAGCGACACCCACCGGTCGCCGAGTCGCAGCACGCCGTCGTCGTCGAGGGCGGGAACGAGGCCGGTGTCGCTGTCGGTGCGGCGACGCAGCGCCTCGACCCGGACCCGGAGGTCGAGGTCGTCGGCGGGGAGCCGGATCCAGTCCTCGAGCTCGTCGGTGGGGATGGGCGGCGCACCGGCCTCGACCAGCAGCAGGCGTGGTTGGCCAGCACGGCGGAGCTCTTCACGCCGGTCCTGCTCGGCCGGCCACTGCACGAGTGCCACCTCCACGGACACGAAAGGTACGGAGCGAAGCGTTTCGCGTTTGTTTCGGTCGGATGAACGTCACGCTCGCGCCGGGCGCCGCCGCGGTACGTGAGACGCGTGACGTCACGCAGCGTGATGACCAGCGGTTCGTCAGCACGACGCACCAGAGGTTCGTAAGCTGCGCCGCCATGGCACGCGAGGAATACCTGAACCACCTTGCCTCGGTCCCGCTGTTCTCGGGCTGCACCACCAAGGAGCTCCGAGACATCGCCAAGGCGACCGTCGAGCTGAGCCTCGACCAGGGCAAGGAGTTCGTGACCCAGGGCGACGTGGGTCGCGAGGCGTTCGTGATCGTCGAGGGCACCGCCGACGTCAGCCGCGGTGGCCAGACGATCGCCGAGCTGGGCCCGGGCGACTGTGTCGGCGAGCTCGCGCTCCTCGACCACGGTCCCCGCACCGCCACCGTCACGGCGGCCACCCCGCTGACCGTGCTCGTGCTCGGCCCGCGCGAGTTCTCGGGCCTGCTCGACGAGGTGCCGACGCTCACGCACAAGATCCTCGCCGCGCTCGCCGGCCGGGTCCGCGAGCTCGACTCCAAGAACTACGGCTGACCACGGTCAGCGCACCAAGTGACCGACGGGTAACCCGTCGGTCGATCGCCGCGCACGATTCCGCCCGCTCCGCCTGCGTTGGGTAGGTTCGGGCACCGTGAGCGAGCGCAGCGAGCGAACCATCAGCACAGTGCGACTCTCGGCCCGAAGGGCCGACTGCTCGGTGCGCGCATCCCGAAGGCGTGCGCCGATGAGCAGCCCCGAGAGCACCGCCGCGACGCCCGCGACCCGTCGCATCAAGCCGACACAGCTCGTCCTGGCCATCGGCGTCGCCTTCGCCGCCGCTCACCGTCGCGTCGGGCATCGCGGCCACGGCCCTGCAGTGGCACGACGACTCGCGCGGTCCAGCGCGAGGTGTTCGGCAACATCCCGTCGGCGTGGAAGGTCGCGTTCTACACGGTCCTGCCGATCCTCATCGTCTACGGCGCCGTGCTGTTCGCCCAGCGCGTCAAGAACTGGGAGCGGGGCCAGCCCGACAACCGGGCCACCACGCAGAAGAACGTCGGCCGCGCGGCTGAAGGACTTCCGGGCCGGCGTCTACATGCAGACGCTGCTGCGCGACCCCGCGGCCGGCGTCATGCACTCGCTCATCTACTTCAACTTCCTGATCCTGCTCGCGGTCACGACGGTGCTCGAGATCAACCACCAGCTGCCCGAGAGCGCCAAGTTCCTGCACGGCGACGTCTACCAGGGCTACTCGCTGGTCGGCGACGTGGCCGGCGCCGCTGTTCCTCGTCGGCGTGATCTGGGCCATCGTCCGCCGCTACGTCCAGCGGCCGTACCGCATCCGCATCAAGTCCAAGCCCGAGCACGCCGTCATCCTCGGCACGTTCCTCGCCATCGGCGTCACCGGCTTCGTCGCCGAGGTCTTCCGCATCGCCCTCGAGCGGCCGGCCCGACTTCGAGAAGTGGTCGGTCGTCGGCTACCCGCTGTCGGGCCTGGTCGACGGCAGCGACAGCCTGGCCGGCTGGCACCAGGCGCTGGTGGATCGCCCACGTCGTTCACGTTCTTCGTGTTCCTCGTGATCCTGCCGATCACGATGCTGCGCCACATGTTCACGTCGCCGCTGAACATGTACCTGCGCGACCGCGACCGGCCCAAGGGCGCCATGAAGGCCGATGCCCAACCTCATGGAGACCGAGCTCGAGACGTTCGGCGCCGCCACGGTCGAGGACTTCACCTGGAAGCAGCTGCTCGACACCGACGCCTGCACGATGTGCGGCCGCTGCACGTCGGTGTGCCCGGCCCACGCCACCGGCAAGCCGCTCGACCCCCGCGAGATCGTGCTCAAGACCGGCGAGGTCATGGCCCGCACCGGCACGCCCGCCGGTGTCGCCGCCCATCGGCGTCGACCCCGAGATCACCGTGTCGTCGCCGACTCGCTGTTCGAGCGCATCACCCCCGAGGAGGTGTGGGCCTGCACGTCGTGCAAGGCGTGCGACGAGATCTGCCCGGTCAACATCGAGATCCTCGACAAGATCCTCGACATGCGGCGCTACCTGTCGCTGATGGAGTCGAACTTCCCGACCGAGCTGGGCACCGCCTACCGCTCGATGGAGAACTCGGGCAACCCGTGGGGCCTGTCCCAGGCCGAGCGGGCCGACTGGGCCGACGAAGCTCGACGGCGTCGCCGATCGTCGACGCCCGGCGACGCCTTCGACCACGAGTACCTCTACTGGGTCGGCTGCGCCGGCAGCTTCGACGACAAGAACCAGAAGGTCACCGTGGCCATGGCCAAGCTGATGCAGCGGGCCGGCATCGACTTCGCCATCCTCGGCCCGTCCGAGAACTGCACCGGCGACCCCGCCCGCCGCTCGGGCAACGAGTACATCTTCCAGATGCTCGCCATGCAGAACATCGAGACGCTCGACGGCATGGGCGTGAAGAAGATCGTCACGCAGTGCCCGCACTGCTTCAACACGCTGCAGAACGAGTACCCGCAGCTCGGCGGCAACTACGAGGTCGTGCACCACAGCCAGTTCCTCGAGTGGCTGATCGCCGAGGGCCGGCTCGACATGAGCGACGCCCGCCTCGACGAGCGGGTCGTCTACCACGACTCCTGCTACCTCGGCCGCCACAACGACATCTACCAGTCGCCCCGCAAGGTGATCGGCAGCCTCGGCGGCATCGAGATCGTCGAGGCCGGCCGCAACGGCACCAAGGGCATGTGCTGCGGCGCCGGCGGCGCCCGCATGTGGATGGAGGAGACGATCGGGCAAGAAGGTCAACGACGAGCGCAGCCAGGAGCTCATCGCCACCGGCGCCAGCCGCATCGCCGTCGCCTGCCCGTTCTGCTACATCATGATCGACGACGGGGCGAAGGCCGCCGGCAAGGAAGACGACGAGGTCAAGGTCGCCGACATCTCGATGCACCTCCTCGAGGCGCTCGAGGCCCGCGACGCCGAGCGCCTCGAGACCATGCAGGACTGAGCCATCTGTCGTCGCTCACCGCGGTATGCGGCACTGAGCGACGACCGAACCGGTCAGCCGGGCTGGTACGGCAAGCCAGGGCATGCAGGAAGGTGGGCGTGCGACGCGCCCGCCGCGTCACACGCCCACCCACCGCACCGGGGGGTTCGCTCCGTCTACGAGCCCATCGGAGATCCCGCCAGGGACCGGACCGTGGCGTCGGCGTCGACGCCGAACGACACCCGGCCGATGCAGACCTGGACCCCGTCGAGCGCGGCGAGCTCGGCGAGGTCGGCGGTCGCCAGGTGGATGGCGCGGTCGATGCCGTAGGCCGGCATGACGACCACCAGGCGGGAGGGATCGAGGGCCGCCACGGTCTCACCGGCGCGGAAGCGGGAGGCCAGGACGCGGCCCGCCGCGGCCCTGACCCCCATCCGCTCGGTGGCCCGCAGGGCCCCCAGCTCGAGCTGCACGACCACGGCGCCGAAGGTCACCGGAGGAGAGATGGCCAGCGCGCGGCACTGGTCGTGCAGCTCGCGCACGCGCTCACGGACGTATCCGGAGCTGGCGAGCCCGGTCACCGCGTCCATGCAGTCGGTGCACGAGGACGCGGCGGTGTGCTCCGCGGCCCAGGCGCCGAGCGCCCGGGCCATCAAGCCCACAGGATCGAGCAACTCGCCCCACGTGCCGAGCCCGGTGGGCCAGCCGACGCGGACGAGCGCCACGAGGTCGGCGGTCACGGCTTCGACCGGGTGGGAGGCGCCGGCGCGGGCCTGGGCGAACGCCACGACGGCGTCCTCCACGTCCCTCACGTCGGACTCCCGGTCGAAGACCGCGGCCAGATCGCCGGTCGCCGGGTCGGCCCACTCGTCGAAGAGCAGAGCGGTGCCGGACGCGGCGTACCAGCGGTTGATCAGCCCGCCGACCGACCGGTGAGGCGGCCCCGACCGGTCGACGAGCGAAAGGAGCCGCGAATCGCCGTCCACGCCCGGGTGGTGGGGGTGAGCCGGCGCTCTTGTCTCCTTCACGCCTGATGAGAGGGCGGCACCGGGCACTCATGACGCCGGTTCGCAGAAATTTCTCCGCACCGCCGTCATCGGACGGCGCGAACGGCCCGCGGTGGTCGACGGCGCCACTTTGGGCAACACTGGCGGCAGATCTCCCCATGCCGATCACTGCGCTCTCCGACGCCGAACTGATCGAACAGGCGCGCGGTGGGGACGAGGCGGCGTTCACCGAGCTCTACGTGCGCCACCAGCCCGCCGCCCTGCGGCTGGCGCGCACGTACCGGCGGCTCGGCGACCCCGACGAGCTGGTCAACGGCGCGTTCGAACGGGTGCTCGGTGCCATCAAGCGTGGGGCCGGCCCCACCGAGTCGTTCCGTGCCTACCTGTTCGTCACGCTGCGACGGTACGCCGCCGAGAAGGCGAGCAAGCCCGACGAGGAGTCCCTCGACGACGTGCCCGAGCCGATCAGCGAGGCGGCCGACTCGCCGGCGCTGGCGCAGGCCGACCGGACGCTCATCAGCGAGGCGTTCGAGTCGCTGCCCGACCGCTGGCAGGCGGTGCTGTGGCACACGGCGGTGGAGGGGCAGCAACCGCGTGAGCTCGCGGGCGTGCTGGGCGTGTCGGCCAACGCCGCGGCCGCGATGGCGTACCGGGCCCGCGAGAAGCTGCGCCAGGCCTATCTGCAGGCCCACCTCCTGGCGTCGCCCGCTCCCGACCACGAGCCCTACCGCTCCCAGCTCGGGGCGTACGTGCGCGGCGGGCTGTCGCCGCGGGACACGACGGCCGTCGAGAAGCACCTCGAGGGGTGCGAGTCGTGCCGGGCGCTGGTCGCCGAGCTCGAGGACGTCAACCGCTCGCTGGCGCGGGCCGTGCTGCCCCTGTTCCTCCTGGTGGGTGGCGGCACGCTGGGCGGGGCCCTCGTCGGCGGCGCGGCCGCCGGCGCCGCCGCCGGCAAGAGCAGCGGGACGGGCCTGTTCGGCAAGATCAAGAACGCGGCGCCGACCGTCGGCAGCACCGCGGCGATCGCCGCGGTGGTCGCCGGCATGATCGGGATGGGCTCGGCGGTCGCCCGCCAGGACTCGGGGCCGCTCAACTCGGCCGCCGACGCCGCCGACCTGGGGGTCTCCGACGACGGCAACGGGTCGTCATCGGGAGGGGCCGACGACGGCGACTCGTTGTTCGGCGACGAGGACTTCGCCCTCAGCCCGTTCGACGATCAGGCCGGCGACGACTTCGACAGCGAGTTCGGCGATCTCGGGTTCGGTGGCGACGGGTTCGGCGGGGACTTCGACGACTTCGGTGACGACTTCGGCTTCCCCGGGTCGCGGACGTCGGGCGGCATCCCGTCATCGGCCGGGACGCCCCCGGGCGGCGGCGGGACACCGGGACCGGTGACCCCACCCCCGGCGACGAACCCGCCCACCAACCCGCCCACGAACCCGCCCACCAACCCCCCGACGAACCCGCCGACGAATCCCCCGACGACACCTCCGCCGCTCGCGTTCTCGGCCCCGACGTGGACACCCACCGCTGTCGGCCGCGGGGCGTTGGCGGTGACGATCGGCGAGCGCGGCGTGCCCGCGGGGCTGACCAGCACCGCCTTCCAGGGTCCCGCCGGGCTCGGCGCACCGGTGACCCCGACCGCCGCACTCCAGGCGGCCCCCGCTCCCCTGCGCGTCGACCTCACCCTGTCGCCGGGGGCCCGAGCGTTCCCCGAGGCTGCGCAGGATGCCCGTTGCGCCGCGCCCGTGCCGACAGCCGACGGCGGTCAGGTCATCAGCTGCACGCTCGTTCAACCCGCCACCGGATCGACCACCACCTTCGCGTTCGACCTGCAGGTCGACGGGCCCGGGCAGACCGCCGACATGGTGCTGTTCCGGGGAGCCGTCGAGGAGGCACGCTTCACGGCACCGATCGACCTCACCCAGTTCGAGTCGGGCCTGTCGGTCCGGTATGGCACCGAACCGTGGACCGTCGGGGACCGGGGCTCCGGCACCCTGTCGGTCTCCGCGGCGCAGGCAGCCGCCTGGGACGTGCCGGGCGCCGTGCTGAGCATCGAGGTGACGGGCGGGGTGCGCCTCGATCCACGGAACCCGACGCCGGGCTGCAGCCAGGTCGCCGCCGGGAACACGGCGATCACATGTGTCCTGCCGACGATCCCGGCGGCCGGATCCGTCGACTTCGACGTGCAGCTCGTCGTCAGCGGCAACGGCCAGCAGGTGCGGTCCCTGGCGCTCGTCGTCGGCGGACGCGAGGCAACCAGGCTCGACGACGACCTGGACCTCCGGCGGGGGGACGGCAGCGAGAACGGCGATCCCGCCGGCGCGGCGTGATCGTCAGTCGTCGGTGAAGTTCTCCCAGTAGCGACTGGGAGTCGGGCCGCGCTGGCCCTGGTACTTCGATCCGACCTGCGACGACCCGTAGGGAACGTCGGCGGGCGTGGTCATGCGCAGGAAGCTCACCTGGCCGATCTTCATGCCGGGGTACAGCGTGATGGGCAGGCTCGCCACGTTCGACAGCTCGAGCGTGATGTGGCCCGAGAACCCGGCGTCGATGAAGCCGGCGGTGCTGTGGATGAGCAGGCCGAGACGCCCGAGGGAGCTCTTCCCCTCGATCCTGGCGACCAGGTCGTCGGGCAGGCCGACGACCTCGGCCGTGGAGCCGAGCACGAACTCGCCCGGGTGGAGGATGAAGGCGTCGCCGTCGTCGATCTCGACCAGGTCGGTGAGATCGCTGAGGTCCTTCTTCACGTCGATGACCGGCGCGGTGTGGTTGAGGAACACCCGGAACAGGCGGTCGAGGCGCAGGTCGACGGACGAGGGCTGGATGCACGACTCGTCGAGCGGATCGATCACGATGCGCCCGGCTGCCAGCTCTTCCCGGATCGTGCGGTCCGACAGGATCATCGGACGGCGACCCTACCCGGCGGGATCGACCGGGTCGGTCACGTCCAGCTGCTGCTCGATCGCCCGTTCGGCACGCAGCGGGATCTCGACGCTGACGGCCGTCCCCTCCCCGGGCGCGGAGGTCAGCGTCGCCGTACCGCCGTGGGCCACGGCGACGGCCCGGACGATCGCCAACCCGAGACCCGAGCCTCCCGTGTCGCGCGCCCGGCCCGGGTCGCCTCGGTAGAAGCGCTCGAAGGCTCGGGCCGCTCGGTCGGCGTCGAGGCCGGGGCCGGCGTCGCGCACCTCCACCACGCCGTGCTCGCCGCGCCGCCGGGACGTGACGGTGACCGCCGCGTCGCCTGGGGTGTGGACGAGGGCGTTGCGCACGAGGTTGGCCACCACCTGGCGGAGGCGGTGCTCGTCGCCGTCGACGACGACGCCGGCCTCGGTCGAGGCTCGCACCGGCCGGCCGGGCGCCATGGCGCGTGCGTCGGCGGCGGCGTCGACCGCGAGCACCCCGAGGTCGACGGGCTCCCGTTCCAGCGGCCGGCCCTGGTCGAGCCGGGCCAGCAGGAGGAGGTCGTCGACGAGCTCGCCCATCCGCCGCGCCTCGGCCTCGGTGCGCCGCATCGCCTGGTCGCGTTCCGCGGGGTCGTCGAGAGCCCCGCGGCGGTGCAGCTCCGCGTAGCCGCGGATGGTCGCCACCGGCGTCCGCAGCTCGTGCGAGGCGTCGGCGACGAACTGCCGGAGCCGTTCCTCCGACGCCTGCTGATCGGCGAACGCCCGCTCCAGCCGGGCGAGCATCGTGTTCAACGCCTGCCCGAGCTCTCCGGCCTCGGTGCCGGCGGGAGCGTCGGGCACCCGCTGGGCGAGATCGGCGCCACCCGCGATGGCCGTGGCGGTCCGCGTCATCGACTTGAGCGGGCGCACCCCGAGCCGCAGGACCCAGAACGCCACGAGGCCGAGGATGGCCAGGACGACCGTGGTGGCGACGACCTCGACGGCGATCAGCCGCCCGACGGCGGCGTCGACGTCGTCGAGCGAGATCGCGGCCACGCGGACCTGCCCGTCGTCGCCGGTGGTGGCGCGCACCCGGAACCGCTCGCCGGAGGGGTCGGACCCGACCGTGAACGTGTTCCCGTCGTCGCCCGCGTCGGCCGCGGCCCGGGCGGCGTCGGCGTCCACGGCGGGCGCCGGACCGTCCGCGCTGTCGTGGGCGTCGGGACCGCGGCACGTCGGGGGACCGGACGTACACGACGTCGTCGCCCGTGACCACACCCACGTAGTACGGGCTGAGCGGAGGCGCCCCGGTGCCGTCACTGCCGGGCGGAGGCCCGCCGCCCTGGTCGCCGTTCCCGCCGTCCGGCGGACCGCCGAACATGCCCGAGTCGTCGTCGAGCGCCGGCAGGCGGTCGTCGACCTGGGCGACGAGGTAGCTCTCGGCCGCGCGCGTGATCGCCACGGCCACGCCGCCCAGCACGAGCGCGACGATGCCGAGGCCCACCAGGAGGCGGGTGCGGAGGGACATCAGCGGGCCCCGCGGCCGACGCTGGGCACCTCTACCGCTCTCGCAGCACGTAGCCGACGCCGCGGATCGTGTGGATCAGCCGGGGCTCTGCGGCGTCGACCTTGCGGCGCAGGTAGCCGATGTACGTCTCGACCACGCCGCCGTCACCGCCGAAGTCGTAGTGCCACACGTGGTCGAGGATCTGCGCCTTCGACAGGACCCGGCCCTGGTTGGCCAGGAGGAAGTGCAGCAGGTTGTACTCGGTCGGCGAGAGGCTGACATCCTCCCCCGCCCGGGTCACGCGGTGGGCGTCGTCGTCGAGCACGAGGTCCGCGCACTGCATCACCGCATCGACCCGGCCGGTGCCGGTGCGGCGCAGAACCGCCTGGATCCGTGCCACCAGCTCCTCCAGGCTGAACGGCTTCACCAGGTAGTCGTCGCCGCCCGTCGTGAGCCCGCGCACCTTGTCGTCGGTGCCGTCCCGGGCCGTGAGGAAGACGACGGGGGTCCGCCGGCCCTCCTGCCGCCACCGCTGGCAGACGGCGAAGCCGTCGACGTCGGGCAGCATGACGTCGAGGACGACGAGGTCGGGCTCGAGCGGCCCCACGGCCTCCAGCGCCGCCCGCCCCGAGTCCACGGCGTGCACCTCGAACCCCGAGTGGCGCAGCGCCGCCTCGAGCATCGAGCGCAGGTTCACCTCGTCGTCGACGAGCAGCAGACGTTCTCCGGACATGGCGGGAAGCCTGACCAGGGAACCTGCGATCTCGCTGAGCGGTTCCTGGGAGCCAGCCGAGAGCCGAGTCCAGCGAACTCGGGGCGGGCTCTGCGGATGCTCTGAGGTTCGTGCCCTTGAGTCGTCGGTGACACCACCCGACAACCAAGGAGAACCTCATGGACTGGACCCCCCGGCGGCTGCTCGCAGCCGGCGTCGTGGCGGGTGCCGTTCTGCTCGGCGGCGCGGGCTGGGCCGCGGCGCAGGAGAGCGACGACGCCCCGACGACGACCGTGCCCGACGACTCCACCGCGGAGGACGGCACCACGACCGTGCCGGACGGCCCACGCGCCGACGACGACTCCGACGACCCGAGCGCCGACGACCCGAGCCCCGACGCCGACGCCGACGACGGCACCACCGACGCACCCGGCGACAGCGAGGCGACGCCTCCCGACGGGGAGCGCGGCGGCCCGCGGGGTGGCGCACGCGGCGACTGCCCCGAGCGCGACGACTCGGGCTCGTCCGACTCCTCGGACTCGTCGGACTCGTCGACCGACGGCTCGACCGAGGGCTCGACCGAGGGCTCGTCGACCGACGCCGCCGCCCTCATGACCTGACCGTCACGAAGGAGATCGGCCACGCTCGTGGCCCCGGCGGACCGCTCGCCCGCCGGGGCACGGGCGTCGCCTCGCGTGCCCGGGCGCGGCCCGCCTCAGGATCGCCCGCTCCGGCGGCGGTGGGCTAGCCTCGGCCGTTCACCTCGCGGGTGTAGTTCAATGGCAGAACATCAGCTTCCCAAGCTGAGTACGGGAGTTCGATTCTCCTCACCCGCTCGATTCCCGCCGCGTCATCCGAGCCACCAGCCGCGCCGTCGAGGGGTGGGAGCTTCGCCCCGACGATCTGGTCGCGCTCGTTGATGTCGTAGGCCGTCGTGGCGGCGAACCCCGCCGGCGGGCCGGGTGCCGCGAAGGTGGTCAGCCGCCCCCTGCTCAGGATGGCGCCGCGCACCGTCGGCCGGGACGGGTCGCCGGTCACGATGTAGCCGACGATGCGGCCCCGCGTGTTGCTCGCGTTCACGCCGGTCAAGGTGGCGCCCGGGAACTCGATGCTGCGATAGCGGCCCCGCTCGAGCGTGAAGCCGAACTGGTCGGACGCGCCCTGGCCGTACACGCCCACGACCCGTCCTCGGTCGTCGATCTTGTGCACCACGGTGGCCACCGCGCCCGGGAACCGGATCGGGGTGAAGTCGCCGTCCTCCCAGAGGAAGTTCAGGAACGGGTCTTCTGCGGACCCGGCCTGGATCGTGATCTGGCCCCTGTCGTTGATGTCGAAGCCCGTCGTGTCGGTGGCGCCCGGCGCGTCGATGGGCCGGAACCGTCCGCGCTCCCACAGGTAGCCACGGAGGTGCCCGTCCCCGCCGACATAGGTGCCGACGATCTGGCCGCGGTCGTTGATGCCGAACGCGCCGGTGCCCGAGAACCCCTCGGGGGTGGATCCCGTGGCTCCGGGGGCGTCGATGGTCCGATGTCGGCCTCGCTCCCACACGAAACCGTGGCTGCGCCCCTCCGCGTCGTCGTAGGTGCCGACGATCTCGCCGCGATCGTTGATCCCGAAGGGCAGCGTGCCCGTGGCGCCGGGAACGGCGATCGGCCGGAAACGACCGTCGTCCAGCAGGTACCCCTGGCCACCAGCCGCGAAGCCAAGCACGGCCGGCTCGTCAGGCGGCGAGGACCCCTGTGGCGGACGCGGACCTGACGCCGCCGGGCTCGCAGCGGCGAGCGACAGGGCGACGACGACCAACGAGACCACGACGGCAGTTCCACAGCGACGGTGACGGGTCGTCATGTCTCCTCCTCCTTCTGTCGGCCCACCCCTTTCGTTCGGCGCCGTCACCGTGCCCGGATCAGTCGATCGGTCCGTCCGCGCACGAATCGGTCGCGAGGCGGTTCGAGGCTGGACCGGCGGGTTCGAGCCCCGTCATCCCCTCTCGGACCGGCGTGTCATCCTGTCGCCCGTGCAGTGCCCGTTCTGCCATGACGAGATGCACCGCGGGTGGGTCCGGTTGGGCGGCTTCGCCCTCTATCCGACGTTCTCCTCCCTGTTCTGGGTGCCCGAGGAAGAGGGCGTGCCGAAGTCACGGCTCTCGACTGGACGGCAACCCCGTCCCGGACATGGCTGCTCCACGTGCGGCGCCGTGCTGCTCGACCCCACGGTGTAGGCCGAAGCACACGGGCTCTCGCTGCCGAGCGGAGCTTTCGAGTCCCTTCGTCAACTCCCCGTCGCCACCGCGGCCAGCCAGGCCGCGGCGTCGTCGACCGTGGTGACGATCGGGCCGGGGGGCGGGGGCGGCCGCCGCACCATCACGACCGGCAGCCCCAGCATGCGGGCGGCGGTGAGCTTGGCGGACGTGGAGGCGCCGCCGCTGTTCTTGGTCACCACCGCGTCCACGGCGTGATCACGCAGGAGCGCCGACCTCGCCGGGCACCGTGTACGGACCGCGATCGAGCAGGACGGTGGCGTCAGCGAGCGGCAGCGGATCGGGCGGCTCGATCGTCCGCACCACCATGTGCACCCCGTCGACCCGGGCGAACGGCTCCAGCTCGAGGCGCCCTGTCGTCAGCAGCGCCCGTCGTGCGCCGAGGGCGCCGAGCGCGTCGGCTGCGGCGGCCAGGTCGTCCACCTCGAGCCAGCGATCGTCGGGCCGCGGCTCCCAGCGGGGACGCAGGAGCCGTACCCGCGGCACGCCCACGACCTCGGCGGCCGCAGCCGCGTGGTGCGGCATGACCGCCGCGAACGGGTGGGTGGCGTCGACGAGAGCCGCGAACCCGCCGTCGCGCAGCGCCGTCGACGAGGCCGTCGACCCCGCCGAACCCCCCGATGCGGACCGGGCAGGCCAGCGCCGCCGGCGCCCGGGTGTGCCCGGCGAGCGACGCGCGGACGTCGTAGGCGGGGTCGGCGGCCAGCCGGCCGACCAGCTCGGCCGCCTCGGCGGTGCCGGCGAGGACCAGCACCCGCACCGGGGCCCGCTCACGGGTCACGGCGGCTCAGCAGGTAGGTGTCGAACATCCAGCCCTTGCGCTGCCGCGCCTCGGCCCTCACCCGCACGACCTCGTCGGCCACGTCGGCCAGCGGACCCGAGACGAGGATCTCGTCGGGCGTCCCCAGATAGGCGCCCCAGTACAGGGTGACTCCGGCGGGGTCGACGGTCGTGAAGGCGCACGACCCGTCGAGCATCACCACGACGTCGTCGACGCCCTCGGGCCAGCCCTTGGCCAGCCGGCGACCCGTCGTGATGTGCACCGGCGCGCCGACGCCGTGCAGCGGGCGGGCGAAGCGGGCCGCCAGCACCTGCACGCTGCTGATGCCCGGCACGACCTCGACCGCGAACGTCGACCCGCCCCCGCTCGCGGACCTGGTCGAGGATCCGCAGCGTGCTGTCGTAGAGCGCGGGATCGCCCCACACGAGGAACGCCCCGGCCTCGCCGTCGTCCAGCTCGTCGCCGATGAACCGCTCGTAGATGGCGAGCCGCTGCTCGTGCCAGGCGGCCACGTCGTCGCGGTACGACGGACCACCGAGGTCACGGGCGGGGTCGGCGGCGACGACCTGGCGTCGGGGGCGGTCGGCGTGGCGGCTCAGGATCTCCTCCCGCACCGCGGCCAGGTCGGCCCGGTCCTCGCCCTTGTCGAGCACGAACACGACATCGGCCCTGTTCAGGGCACGGGCGGCCTCGACAGTGAGGTGATCGGGGTCGCCGGACCCGATTCCGATGACGAGGACGGTGCGCACCGCGCGAGTCTGGCGCACGCGGCTGCCGGTCCCCCTCCCGGGATCTCGGTCGGTGACGTCGAGATGCCGCCGCGGGCTCCGACCACCACACGAGCGGCGCCACCGGGGCACCGCCGACACGAGGTGACGACACCATGAAGTACATGCTGCTGATCTACGGCAACCAGGAGCTGTGGGACTCGTTCCCGCAAGAGGACTTCGAGCGGATCGTGAAGGAGACGAACGCGCTCCAGACCGAGCTGCGCGCCTCGGGCGAGTTCGTCGGCGCCTGGGGCGTCGGCGACCAGGTCATGGCCAAGTGCGTCCACCTCGACGACGGCGTGCCGGTGGTCACCGACGGCCCGTACATCGAGGCCAAGGAGTACCTGGGCAGCTTCGACATCGTCGATGTCGAGAGCGAGGAGCGGGCCCTCGAGATCGCGGCCCGGATCCCGTTCGCCGCCGTCGGGCGGGTCGAGGTCCGGCCGCTCATGCACGAGGCGGCCCCGGACGTGTGACCTCGGCGCGGCCGTCCCGGTCAGAGCGCATCGTCGAGGACCTGCTGCGCGACCTCGCGCCGCAGGTCCTCGGCGCGCTCGTCCGCCGGTTCCGGCCAGTTCGACGCCTGCGAGGACGCCGTCCAGGAGGCCCTGACCGCGGCGGCCGTGCAGTGGCCCGAGGACGGCATCCCCGCCAACCCGCGGGGCTGGCTCGTGACCGTGGCCGCCCGGCGCATGACCGACCACGTGCGCAGCGAGACCGCGAGGCGCCGGCGCGAGGACCTCGACGCGGCCGAGCGTCCGGTCGACGCCGCCCTCGCGCCCGCGGCGGACGAGGCCTGGGCCGCCCCGGCCGCGGACGACACGCTGACGCTGCTGTTCCTGTGCTGCCATCCGACGCTGTCGGCGCCGTCGCAGCTCGCGCTCACCTTGCGCGCCGTCGGCGGCCTCACCACCGCCGAGATCGCCCAGGCCTTCCTCGTCCCCGAGTCGACGATGGCGCAGCGCATCAGCCGCGCCAAGCAGCACATCAAGGCAGCGGGCGCCACGTTCGAGATGCCCCCGGCCGACGAGCGGGACGAGCGCCTGAAGGTGGTGCTCCACGTGCTGTACCTGATGCTCAACGAGGGGTACACGTCCACGTCGGGCCCGGATCTGCAGCGTGCCGACCTCAGCGACGAGGCGGTCCGGCTGACCCGTGCGGTCCACCGCCTGCTGCCCGACGACGGCGAGGTGGCCGGCCTGCTGGCGCTGATGATCCTGACCAACGCCCGGCGCGACGCCCGCACCGGGCCGGCCGGCGACCTCATCCCGCTGGCCGAGCAGGACCGCAGCCTCTGGGACCGCGACGCCATCGCCGAGGGCGTCGACCTCATCACCCACACGCTCGCCACGGCCCGGCTCGGGCCCGTACCAGGTGCAGGCCGCCATCGCCGCGGTGCACGACGAGGCGGCGACGGCCGACGAGACCGACTGGCTGCAGGTGCTGGCGCTCTACGACGTGCTCGGCACGGTGGGGCCGAACCCGATGGTCACGCTCAACCACGCGGTGGCGCGGGCGATGGTGCTCGGGCCGGACGCGGGCCTCGAGCTGCTGGCGACGCTCGACGACGACGAGCGGGTGGCCAACCACCACCGCCTCCACGCCGTCCGGGCGCACCTGCAGGAGATGGCGGGCGACACCGAGGCGGCGCGGGCGGGGTACCTGGAAGCCGCCCGGCGGACGGCGAGCACACCCGAGCAGCGCTACCTCGAGGGGCGGGCCTCCCGGCTCAAGCCCTGACGGCGCACAGGTGCCGGGTTTCGACCGAAATTCGTTCGCCGTCGCCGTCCGTGCGGGGCATGCTGATCCTCGTCCGCCCGCCGGACCGCCCATCCGAGGCGATGCCGGCCGAGACACGAGGAGGTGCCCCGACGATGATCACGACCCGAGAGCTCGCCACCGTGAACCGCAGTGCGGCACTCCGACCGTGCGGCGCGACCACACCGGTCCTGTTCACCACCCGCTGACGCACGTCCTCCCGTCGCCTCCCGGCGACCGCTGACGTCCCGTTCGGCATCGGCTCTCGCCCTCCCGCGCCCCACCGGCGCTCCCTGTGAACGCGCGCCGTCCCGGCGCACCCGACACGAAGGACCCGACATGTTGCACAACGACCTCACCGCCACGCTCGTCGTCCAGGATCGCCAGCGCGACCTGCGATACCGGGCGAAGCCCCGCCCGCATCCCCCGTCGCCCCCGCGCCGGTGGACGCGGCAGGGCCGGCGTTGATCCCGCTACCAGGGACACACACAGACAGACGAGGGGTGGTCGAGTGTCACGCTCGATCACCCCTCGTTCGCGTCTAGGCCCAGGTCATGGGTGTGGGACGCACCCAACCACCCCGTGATCGCACCGAAAGTGCCACTCCGGCCCGTCCGTGTCACGGGACGGGACGAGTAGCCTCGCACCGATGGACGCGTCCACGGCCGAGGCCTGGCACATCCGCCCCAACGGCCCCCTCGTGGGCGAGGTCCAGGTGAGCGGGTCGAAGAACGCGGTGACCAAGCACATGGTCGCCGCCATGCTCGGCACCCAACCGAGCACGATCACCAACGCCCCCGACGTGGGCGACGTCGGCATCACCGCGGACATCCTCACCTCGCTCGGCGTGGGGGTCGACATCGACGGCGACCGCATCACCATCGACCCGGTCGAGGCCCCCGGGGCCGACGTCCCCCTCGAGTTCACCGGCCTCAACCGCATCCCGATCCTGCTGCTGGGCCCGCTCCTCGCCCGCAACCACGAGGCGTTCGTGCCCCTCGTCGGCGGCGACCGCATCGGCCGCCGCCCCGTCGACTTCCACATCGACGCGCTCGAGCGGATGGGCGCCGAGATCATGGTGTCCGACGACGGCATCAGCGCCAAGGCCGACCACCTCCGCGGCGCCCAGATCACGCTCCCCTACCCCAGCGTGGGGGCGACCGAGAGCGTGCTGCTCACCGCCGTCCTCGCCGAGGGGCGCACGGTGCTGCGCAACGCCGCGGTCGAGCCCGAGGTGACCGAGCTGGCGCTGTTCCTGCAGCGCATGGGGGCCCGCATCGGGTTCAAGCCCGATCGGCGCATCGTCATCGAGGGCGTCGACCACCTGCGGGGCGCCGAGGCCCGGCTGCACGGCGACCGCCTCGAGGCGTTCTCGTACCTCGTCGCCGGCCTCATGACGGGCGGTCAGGTGCGGGTCGGCGGGTGTGCGCAGGACCGGCTGGTCACGGCCATCGACACGCTGCAGAAGATGGGCGCCCGGTTCGAGATCACCGACGACTACATCCAGGCCAGCGCCGACACCGGGCTGCGACCCGCCGCGGTGCAGACCGACACCCACCCCGGGTTCATGACCGACTGGCAGCCACCGCTCATCGTCCTCATGACGCAGGCCGAGGGCATGTCGGTCATCCACGAGACCGTCTACGAGGACCGCCTCGGCTACGTCGAGGCGCTCACCGACATGGGCGGCGAGATCGAGCTGTTCGACACCTGCCTGGGCGGGCCGGCGTGCCGGTTCCACGACACGAACGCCAAGCACTCCGCGGTGGTGCGCGGCGTCTCGAAGCTGCGGGGCGCCGAGGTCACGATCCCCGACGTGCGGGCCGGGTTCTCCTCGGTCATCGCCGCCGCGGTGGCCGACGGGCCGTCGACGCTCCACGGCATCCACCACCTCGAGCGCGGCTACAACAAGCCGTTCGAGACGCTCGAGGCCCTCGGGCTCAAGCTCGAGCGGATCCCCGCCGATCAGGCCTGACCGGGCGAACGCGGCCGGGTCGGTCGGACCCGCGACGGACGAGTCGCTGTCGGCGCCCGGGTCGATCCACCCTCGGTCGATCGCATCGGCGAGGCGCCGCTGCACCTCGGCCCACAACCCGGGTGACCCGGCGTCGATCGACGAGTTGACGCCGTGGACGCGGTCGGCGGTGACGCCGTTCTCGCGCCAGGCGAGCCCGCCGCTGGCGTGGTTGAGCAGGAAGCCCGCGAACCGGTCGACCGAGCGGGCGAAGCGGGCATCGGCGCCGGTGCCGTGCTCGAACTCGTCCCACAGGGCACGGAGCTCGGCGCCCTGGTCGGGCGGGAGCAGGCCGTACAGGCGGTCGGCGGCGGCCTCCTCGCGGGCGTCCTTCGACGCTCGCCCGGCCTCGTCGTAGACGTAGGTGTCGCCGGCGTCGACCTCCACGAGGTCGTGGATCACGACCATGCGCACCACCCGCGGCGACGTCGACGGGCTCGCCGGCGTGCTCGGCCAGGACGATCGCCATGAGGGCGAGCGTCCACGAGTGCTCGGCGGTGTTCTCGCGGCGGCTAGCCGTCGGCGACGTAGCCGCGGCGGATCACCGACTTGAGCCGGTCGACCTCGAGCACGAACCCCAGCTGGTCGGCCAGCCGGCCGGCACCGTCGGACGCGGTCACGTCGACTACCCCGATACCAGGCTGGCCAGGGCCCACAGCGCGGCGATCGTGCCGACCACGATCATCACGATGCTGCGGGACACCGGCGCCCGGGCGAGCTCGCCCTCCTTCGGGGCTTCGGGCGGCCGCACCAGCGCCACGATGCTGCCGATCGCCATCGCCGCACCGAGCGCCAGCACCAGGTACGCGAGCAGGTCCTCACCGAGGAAGACCGGGGTCTCTTCACCGAGGAACATCGGCGACCAGCGTAGGGTCCGGGCTGCGTCCCACCCCAGCCCGAGGCGCCTCGTTCACGTCCGGCGGGCGGGCGCGGACGCGTGGTCGGCCAGCCCGCTCAGCAGGTGGGCGCCGTCGGTGTGCCCGAACGGCACGAGGTTGGCCACGATGCGCGACGGCGTTGGCGGCGATGCCCAGCTCGACGACGGCCGCCGCGAAGCCGCCGCCCATCAGGGCCCGGGCCCCGAGCAGCCCGAGGACCAGCGCGGCGCTGGCCGCCGGCCCGGCCAGGGCCACGGCCGCCCGCTCCAGCGGACGGTCGTCGCGGCCGAAGTACGCGGTCACGCCTGCGAGCCCACCCAGGACCACCCACTCGACCCGGTAGCCGAGGTTGTGCGCCGCCAGCGCGTGGGCGCCCTCGTGGACGAGGGTCGAGACCACCACGCTGACGAGGGCGAACAGCGGGAGCCACGAGATCCGCCCACCCGGTCCCCAGGCCGCGGTCGCCAACGCCACCGCGGTCAGGCCCGCGAGGCCGGCACTGACGCGCAGGCGTGGCCCGAGTAGCGGAAACGTCCACCGGGGCGGCCGAGCCCCCGAGGCGACACGGTCGTGTCGGACCCGCGGGTGAACCGGCGCGGCCATGCCGACAGGATGCCAGATCGGCCTCTGCCCCCGTCGTCGACGCCCCTCCACGACGGGCTCGGAGTCGACAACCCCTGGGGCCACCCCCGAGGCGGATTGGGGGTCGATCCGGATCGTCCGCAGGGCGCCGGTCGCAGACCCTGGCTCACATGCCCAGCGAGACCGCCAGCCCGACCTCACTCGAGGCTCTCGTCGATGCCACCCCGCTCACCCGCGACCGGGTCGTCGACCTGCTCCGGGCCGCCAGCATCGGGGTGGTCGTCCTCTGGCACTGGAGCCTGTCGATCACCCACTGGCGCGACGGGGCCCTGACCATGCCCAACCCGGTCGGGGACGTCCCCGGCCTGTGGGCCGCCACCTGGGTGTTGCAGGTCATGCCCGTGTTCTTCATCGTCGGCGGCTACGCCAACCTGGCCGGATGGCAGGCGGCGGGGCGCGACGGCGAGGGCGCCGCCGGCCGCTTCCTGCGCAGCCGCATGCGCCGCCTCCTCGGTCCGCTCGTCCCGTGGCTCGGCTGCTGGCTCGTGGTCGATCTCGCGTGGCGAGCGGCCGGAGGGCGCAGCGTCGTGGCGTGGGGCATGGTCGTGTTCGTCCCCCTCTGGTTCCTCGCGCGTGTACGCGGGCGTCGTGCTGGCCGTGCCGGTGACGGCCCGGCTGCACGCCCGCTGGCGGTGGCGGGTGCCGGCCGCGCTGGCCGTCGCGGCGCTGGCCGCCGATGCCCTCCGCCTCGGCGCGGACGTCGGTGGCACGGTGGTCGGGCTGGCGGGCTCGGCGTGTGTGTGGCTGTTCAGCCACCAGCTCGGCTACTTCTGGCGGGACGGGACCCTGCTGGCCCGCGGCCCGCAGCGGGCCCGCGGCCTGATCGCCGGCGGTCTCGGGGGCCTGGTCGTGCTCACGGTGGCGGGGCCCTACCCGGCGTCGATGGTCGCGGTCCGCGGCGGAGGGACGAGCAACATGTTCCCCACCACCGCCTGCATCGCGGCGCTGGCGACCCTCCAGCTCGGGCTCGTCCTCCTGCTGCGCCCGCGCCTCGACGCCTGGCTGCAGCGCCGGGTCGCCTGGCGGGCGGTCGTCGCCGCCAACGGCCTGGCCATGCCCGTGTTCTGCTGGCACATGACGGCCCTCGTCGGCTTCCTGTGGCTGTACGAGCGGGCGGGGTTCGCGCTGGCCGACGAGCCGACGGCCGCCTGGTGGCTGACCCGGCCCGTCTGGGTCGTCGGACCCGCCCTCGTCCTCGCCGCCGGTCTCGTCACGCTGCGGCGCACGCAACGTGGGCGCCGCCCGACACGGATAACGGGACCGACCGGTGGCCGCTAACTTGCGGGCGATGTCGAGCCGGAACCGCCTGGTGGCGCTCGTCGGCCTCGTCGTGCTGGGGGCTGCGGTGTACGCCATCTTCGCCCTCATGCGCGACGACACGCCGGCCCCGAACGCCGCGGTCGAGGCGTACCTCGCCGACTGGTCGGACGGCGAGTTCGCCGCCATGGAGGAACGGGTCGTCGACGCTCCCGCCTCCTTCGTCGACGACTACCAGGCCGTGGTCGACGACCTCGCCGTGACCGAGGCGACGTACGAGCTGTCGTCGGTCGACATCGGCGAGGGCGGCACCGGCGTGGCCCGCTACTCCGCCGCCGTGCAGCTCGAGGGCATCGACGACGAGTGGACGTGGGACGGGACGCTCTCCATCGCCGAGGACGACGGCGACTGGCTGGTCGAGTGGGCGCCGTCGAACATCCACCCCGACCTCGCCGAGGGCCAGCACCTGGCCCGCACCCGCGAGGTTCCCGACCGGGCCCCGATCCTCGATGCGGCCGGCGACCCCCTGTCGGTGGGCCGTCCGGCCCGCGTCATCGGTCTCGAGCCACGTGCCGTCACCGACCTCAACGCGATCAAGGCGGCGTTCCAGCAGCAGCTCGGCATCGACCCCGCCGCCATCGACGAGGCGCTCAACGCCCCCGGCGTCCAACCCGACCACTTCGTCACGATCACGACCGTCGACCAGGCGCGCTACGACCAGGTGGCGGCCGTGATCTACCCGCTGCCCGGCACCCGGTTCCGCGACACGTTCCTGCGGGGCGGACCCGACCCCCGACTTCGCCGCCCACGTGATCGGCGGCTTCGGCGAGATCACCGCCGAGCGGCTGGAGGAGCTCGGCCCTCCGTACCAGGCGGGCGACCTGGTGGGGCTGAGCGGCCTCGAGGGCCGCTTCGAGACCCAGCTGGCCGGCACCCCGTCGAGCACCATCCAGGTCGTCGACGGGGACGATGCGGTCGTGGCCGAGGTCCACCGCTTCGAGGGCGAGGCGCCCCGAGCCGTTGCGCACGACGATCGACCCGGCCGTGCAGTCGGCGGTCGAGGCCGCCCTCGGCGACACGACGGCCCCCACGGCCGTCGTCGTCGTCGACTCGCAGAGCAACGTGCGAGCCGTCGCCTCCCGGCCGCTCGGCGAGTTCAACCGGGCGCTCGCCGGCGAGTACGCCCCCGGTTCGACGTTCAAGATCGTCACCACCTCCGGGCTGCTGGGCCAGGGCGTCGCGCCCGACACGCCGGTCGAGTGCGCCCCGACGATCAACGCCGGAGGGCGCTCGTTCCGCAACTTCGAGCAGTCGAGCCTCGGCACCGTCCCGTTCGGCCTGGCGTTCGCCCAGTCGTGCAACACGGCCTTCATCTCTGCGGCGGCCGACATGCCCGACGCCGACTTCGTGGCCGCAGCCGAGAGCTTCGGGTTCAACACCGAGTACTCGGTCGGCCTCGACACGACGGGCGGCAGCTTCCCGACTCCGGCCGACGCCACCGAGCACGCGGCGGCCGCCATCGGCCAGGGTCGGGTGACCGCCAGCCCGCTGCACATGGCGACGGTCGCGGGAACCGTGATCGACGGGACCTGGGAGCCGCCCGGTGCTGCTGCCCGACGAGCCGGCGGACGACGCCCCCGCCCCCACGTCACTGGCAGCCGGCGTCAACGAGACGCTGTTCGGCCTCATGCGTCGGGTGGTCACCGAAGGCAGCGGCACCGCCGCAGCCGTGCCCGGCGTCGACATCGCCGGCAAGACCGGCACCGCCGAGTACGGCGAGGGCGACCCGCCGCCGACCCGGGCGTGGTTCGTCGGCATCCGGGGCGACCTGGCCGTGGCGGTCCTGGTCGAGGACGGTGTATCCGGCGGCGAGGTGGCCGCCCCCATCGCCGGGCGGGTGCTGGCCGGCCTGCCCTGAGCCCGCCGGCTCGGCCGACCGTCCGGGCTCGGCCTGGCCGTCACTCGGGAACGGGCGTTGCTCGCCGGCCGTCATCGCGAACGGGGTTGTGAGCAGGCGGCGGGCGGTGGCGGCGATCGACTCCTCCAGCCAACCCGGCACGCCCGTGCCAGGGCGCGCGTGGCGTCGGATGGCGGCGCCGGGAAGGTCGACGACAGCCGCGGTGACCACCTCCTTCGCACGAGCGTCGGTGCGGCCGAGGGCGCGGGCGATCCGGGCGAGAGCGTCCTCGACCGGCGCGTTCATCACCGCCAGGCGCTGCTCGAAGTCGCTGTCGGGCCCACCGTCGAGCAGGTCGGTCCGCCGGACCACGACGAGCAGGCGCGCGTCGTCGGGCCATCGGCGGGCGAACCGGACGGCACCGACCGCGATGGCGACACCGGCCGCGACGGGGTCGGGGTCGTCGGCGTCCGCCAGCACCTCGGCGTGGAAGCGGCCGAGCGCCCGCAGCCACGTCGCCTGCAGCACGCCGTCGCGTCGCCCGAAGCGGTGGTAGAGCGTGCCGGCGGGCGCCCCGCTCTCGTGGGCGATGGCGGCGACGCTCGTCGCACGGGGCCCGTCACGCAAGGCGACGGTGCGAGCGGCGTCGAGGATCTGATCGGTGTCGTGCTTGCGGGGCGGCGCCATATGGTACGTTCACTCTATATGGAACGACTGCCCTACATCGACGTCCACGAGGTGGTGGTCGACGCCGGCGCCGACGCGGCCTGGCGCGCCGTCGTGCGGGTCTCGCAGGGGTCGCTCGGTGGCGCCGACCACGCGTGGCTGGCGCAGCTGCTGCGGGTGGAGCCCCCGACCGCCGCCGGCACGTGGTCCCCCGACCTGGAACCGGGCGCGGCCCTGCCGGGCTTCGCGGTCGAGGCCTCACGGCCCGGCGAGCTGCTCTCGCTGCGCGGCCGGCACCGGTTCTCGCGCTACCGGTTGGACTTCGAGGTCGCAGAGGCCGGTCCCGATCGCTCCTACGTCCGGGCTCGCACCTGGGCCGAGTTCCCCGGCGTCGCCGGCACGGCCTACCGCGCCCTGGTCATCGGCAGCGGGGGGCACCGGCTGCTGGTCAAGCGGATGATGCGAGGCATCGCGGCCGCGGCCTGACGCCCCCGCGTCCCAGACCCGCACGATCCGTCCCGGTCGACGGCTCCGAACAACCCCTCGGAGCGGAGACACCGATCGGGAGGGAACCCGTCATGAGGCGGTTCGGCAGCAAGAGCACGAGCGTCCGTCGCCGCGGCGTGAGGGGCATCGCCGCGGTCGTGGCGCTCGCCGTCCCGATGGGTCTCGTCGCGGCCGGCTCGTCGCCCGCGGGGGCCTTGGACGACCCGGCCGACGACATCGCCGCCTGGAGCACAGCGCTGCCGGGCTTCCTGCTCAGCGACGGGCAGTACTCGGCCTTCCCTGCCCCAGAGCCCGACGTGGCGATCTATCCGAGCGGGATCAACGACCAGGGCCAGATCACGGGCGAGTACATCCGCGACGACGGCGAGTCGGGGTTCGTCCGCAGCCCGGACGGCCGGCTCACCACGTTCAACGTGCCGGGCGCGCAAGCGACCGAGGCGGCCAAGATCAACGACCGCGGCCAGATCGTCGGCCGGTACAGCGAGGACACGCGGCTGGTCGACGACAGCTCCCGGGTGCGCGGCTTCGTGCGACTCGGCGGTGCCGTCACCCGGATCGACTTCCCCGGCGCCCGGCACACGCTGCCCACCGGCATCAACGACCGCGGCGACGTGGTCGGCTACTACGTCGACGACGATCGCGGCGAGACCCACGGGTTCCTGTGGCGAGATCGCCGGTTCACCACCATCGACCTGGCCGGCGGCGGCTCACCCACCCCGATGGACATCAACGACCGCGGCGAGATCGTCGGCATGTACCTCGACGAGGCCGGGACGGCCCACGGCTTCGTGCTGGCCGGGGGCCGCTACACGATGATCTCGGCGCCGGGTTCGTCGGCCACCGTCCCCATGGGCATCAACGACAGCGGCGAGATCGTGGGCTACACGGCCGACGATCTCATGCTCGCCGGCGCCAGCGGCTTCCGAGGCGTGCCCGCCACGCGCCGGGTACACGACGGTCGCCGTCCCCGACGCACCTCGCACCTTGCCGTTGGGCATCAACGACGGCGGCGACGTGGTCGGCCTCAACGAGAGCCCCGACGAGGAGGCCGCGTGGCCGAACGCCGCCGAGGAGTGGACGGCCATGTCGGCCGGCGGGTCGGACCGGCTCGATCTCGTCACGGTGCGAGGCATCACCGTCAACGGGGCGATCGCCGGCCAGATCGATGCCCTGCTCGCCGCGGCCGAGGCGGACGGCTTCACCTTCACCGGCGGCGGCTACCGGTCGCCGGAGCGGCAGGTCGAGCTGCGCCGACAGCACTGCGGGACCAGCTACTACGCCGTCTACGAGATGCCGTCGTCGCAGTGCTCGCCGCCCACCGCCCGTCCGGGCCGCTCGATGCACGAACGTGGCCTCGCCATCGACTTCGAATGCGGCGGCGAGCTGGTCGACTCCCGCTCGGACCCGTGCTTCCAGTGGCTGGACGCCAACGCCGCCCGGTACGGCCTCGCCAACCTCCCGTCGGAACCGTGGCACTGGTCCGTCAACGGGCAGTGACGCGTCGGCGAGGGACCCCGGGATGCGGTGCGGCACCAGAGCTCCCCTCAGCGTCCCGACAACTGGTGTCCGAGCTACCCGGCGCGGTGGAGCAGCCATGCGTCACGCATGCGCTGCGTCTGCCCCGGGGTGAACTCGGTGTAACAGGTGTCGTAGGAGTAGTCCATGTAGTTGTGGATCGGGTCGAGCCCCGGCGCGGAACAGGTGTCCTTGCCCACGGGGCACCCCGACGTCGGGGTCTTCTGCGCGGGCGTGTCGTCGACGAAGTCGCCCTTGGCGTTGCAGCCGCCGTAGAACGTGTGCTCGAGGTTGAGCCAGTGGCCCACCTCGTGGGTGGCGGTCTCACCCTTGTCGTACCGGTCGGCGTACGTCGTCGACGTGCCGGGGATCGACTCCCAGTCGATCACCACGCCGTCGAGATGTGCCTGCCCGGGCTTGGTCACGATGTCGGGGAGATACGCCCACCCGAGGTAGGCACCGGCGGTGGTCGAGTACAGGTTCAGGGCGTTCGGCCCACCCTGGTGCAGTGCCCGCTTCATCGAGTGCTCATCGGTACCGCTCGGCCCCGCGTGGAACCACGCGGCGTTGTCGGTGCGCGTCACGCCGGCCAGCTGGAAGGAGAAGCCCGTCGCTGCGCCGCCCTCGCCGCCGGCGAAGGTCGTGTCGAGCACGCGCATCTGCTCGTTGATCTGCCGTGTGGTCAGATCGCCGAGTGCGCCGTCGGTGACCACGTGGAAGTACACCGGGACGCGAGTCGAGAAGTTCGACGGGGCCGCGCCCTTGGCGGACGCGGGAAGGTCGACGTGGGTTTGGCCCAGGTCGGGCTCGCGGCCGTCACCACCGCGGACCGCGACGGCGCTGGTCTCGGCCGCTGACGCGCCCGCCGCAGGCGCGCACAGGGCGGACGCCATCGAGCCCCCCGTGGTCCCGGCGGCGCCGAGTGACAGCGCACACACCATCGCCGAGGTCACCACACCCCTGAACCTGCGCATCTCGCCTCCCGTGAGGTCGGGCCGGCGCTCCGGCCGTCGACGACGCATCGTACGCTCACGCGAACAACCGTGCCGGTCCGGCTCAGCGGGCGACGAGGGCGACGACGAGCAGGGCGAGCACCGCGCAGTGGTCGGCCACCGCCGAGGAGGTGGCAGATCTACGAGGCAGGGGTCAGTCGACCTTCGCCATGTTGGCGAAGCGGGTGAACTGCTCGAGGAACGCCAACCGGCTCACCCCGGTGGGGCCGTTGCGGTGCTTGGCCACGATGATCTCGGCCTGGCCCCGGTCGGGCGAGTCGGAGTGGTACACGTCGTCGCGGTAGATGAACATGACGACGTCTGCGTCCTGTTCGATGCTGTTCTCGACCACCACGCCATTGGCGATGAAGTTGTGCGTCGACTCGACCGTGGCGTCGTAGACCTGCTCCTCGCCACGGTGCTCGATCGCGACGACACGATCCCAGAAGACATCCGAGGTGGCGAGGGACCGCAACCGGTCATCGTCGACGATGTCCGCGACGCGCTGCAGACGATCGCGGCTGGGTGCATGGCGGTAGAGGCTCGAACCGCAATAGGTGGTGCCGAGCTCGGCCTGGAAGCTGCGTGTCGTGATCCCCGAGCTGACAAGGCCCTCCCGCACACGGGACCACACCT
The DNA here is from genome assembly GCA_963778415.1 of uncultured Acidimicrobiales bacterium. Lineage (GTDB taxonomy): Bacteria > Actinomycetota > Acidimicrobiia > Acidimicrobiales > VFJN01 > ZC4RG19. The sequence goes on along the minus strand of CAVZUI010000012.1, from coordinate 39,457 downwards.
CGACGGGCACCGTGTCGACGTTCGTGTTGGGCTCGACCGTCGCGAGCCGCTCCCGCAGGTCGGCCGCGCCTGACCGACGTTGGCCGACCACCTCGACGCGGTCGAGGAACGCGATCTGGTCGGTGCACCCATCGATGCAGAGCTGGTAGCCGGGTCGACCCGGTGACCCCTTCACGGTTCGCAGGGTGGAACGTATGCCGAGGCGCAGCAGCAACAGCCGCACATCGTCGATCAGCCGATGGCTCGTCGACGCGTAGTAGACGCGACCCTGGCCCCACCAGCCGACGCATCCATCGGTCGCCCACAGATGGCCGAGGAAGAGAGCGACCTGGTCGTCCTCGAGGGCGAAGACCGAGTCGGGGACGAACTTCTCGTGGCTGCGCTTGCCGTACAGACCCCATTGGTCGAGCCACGCCGCAATGGGGTTCCGCCGGCCGCGAGCCAGCGGCTGCGGGGCGGGCAGGTACACGTGTGACCAGGTGCCCTGTTGGACGCGACGGGGCGTGATGCCGAAGTGGACGGCCGCTTGCTCGACGGCATCGAGGCACGTCGGGTCGGCGCTCGTGTAGTGGATGGGTTGGCGCGGCGCCACGCAGCCGTCGCCCAGCAGGTGGGCGAGCATCACGACCTCGGCCTCGGGCCACGCGTGAGTGTCCTTGGGTGCCGGGACCACCCGGGGCACCGCGATGCGGTTGCCCTCGGCGAGCTCGTCGAGGCGTGACCAGCCTTCGACCGTGAGGAAGGGGTGGTTGGCGCTCGCCGTGATCTGGCGACCGGACGCAAGCCGCAGCTCGAACACTTCCTTCACCCCGGTCGGGAACGTGTGGGTCATCGTCGCGGGCACCATGCGGAGATCGGTGTCGAGCGACCACACCGGGATGTCACGTTCACCGCTGGCGGCCAGCTCGCCGATCGAGGCCTCGGCCCCGGTGTCGGCCCGGAGGACCCGCGCGTCGGCCGTGAGGCAACCGCTTTCGCGGAGGTCGGCCAGCATGGGGCGCTTGTCGGCGCGGAGCTCGAGCTGGCGGCTGAGCTGCGACAGGGCGACGACCGGGGTCTCGAGCTCGCGGGCGAGGATCTTGAGCCCGCGGCTCATCTCGGACACCTCGACCTGGCGGTTCTCGGCGTTGCCCCGGCCGGTCATGAGCTGCAGGTAGTCGACCACCACCATGCCGAGGTCGCCGACCTGGCTCTTGAGGCGGCGAGCCTTGGACCGGATCTCCATGACCGTGAGGTTCGGGTTGTCGTCGATCCAGATCGGCGCCGAGGCGAGGCGGCCGATGGCCTGGCTGATGCGGCTCCAGTCGTCCTCGCTGAGCTGACCGGTGCGCACCCGCCTGGAGTCGATGCGGGCCTCGGCCGACAGCAGGCGCTGCGACAGCTCGAGGCTGCCCATCTCGAGGCTGAACAGCAGGACCGGCTTGTTGGCGTGGAGGGCCGCGTGCGAGGCCATGCCGAGCGCGAACGACGTGTTGTGGACGAACACGTCGGCGGCCACGAAGTTGTGGGTGCCGGGCACCGTGAGGTCGTAGACCTGCACGTCGCCGTCGTCCTCGATGGCCACGATCTCGTCCCAGAGCACGGCACCCTCGCGGGAGGGCGGGCTCGGAGCGGCCGCCACGAGCACGTCGCCGCCGGCGCCCGCCGACGCTGACCGGGCCGGGGCCGGCGCCCGCCGCGGCCGGGACGCGGGCGGCGTCGTGTTCGGCGTCGCGCACCGCCCGGGCGTGGGCGACGACCGCGCCCAGCTCGGCCTCGTGGCCCGAGGACGCCGATCTCGGACGGCCAGCACCGTGAGGTCGTCGGCGCCCGTCACGACCAGCTCGTCCTCGCTCCAGGTGGCCTGGTCGACCGCCACGACCGCGCGCTCGACCGTGGCGCCGACGCCGAAGCGCAGCAGCAGGTGACGCAGATCGTGGGCCAGCCCCGGGCTGCGGAACCGCCAGCGCCAGCCGGCCGGGGACGCCCGGTTGGGGACGCCACACCGACGCCGCCGGCCCCGAGCGCCCGGTTGAGGAACCGCGCCAGCTGCTCGCGGGGCAGGCGGAACACCGCCTGCGGGACGCGGCGGGCCTCGGGGTCGGCGGCGACGCCGTGGCGTTGGGCGCAGGGCCCGGAGCGGCTCGCCGTAGGTGACGTCCCACGTGCGGCCACCACCGGGCAGGGTGCGGTCGGTGACCCGCACGTCGAAGGCCGCCCCCGGTACTCGATGTCGTTGGCGACCTCGCGGTTCTCGGTCCACAGCTTGGGGCCCTGGTCGTCGGCACCCGGCGCCATGACCAGATGGGCGAGCATGACCAGCTCGTCGGGGTCGAGCGGGCGTGTCGCCGAACACCGGCACGGCGGCCGGCACGCCCACGACCTGGCCCGGGGCCAGGTCGGCGAGCGGCACCCAGCCGGAACGGGTGAGGAACGGATGGCTGGCCGTGGTGCGGACCTCGCGGCCGGTGCGGGTGCGCACCCGGTACACGCGCTTGACGCCGTCGTCGACGAACGCGCTGGGGGCGGCGACGTCGACGCGCCGGTCGTCGGTCGAGGGTCAGGACCGTGCACCGGGATCGCCCGCCGCGCCGGCGCGGTACACGTCGGCGGCCGTGCGCAGCTCACCGGTCGCCGGGTCGACGATCGGCGTGTCGAAGGCCACGCACTTCCCCATGGCGGGTCGGGCGCCGACGATGACCAGGTTGCTGGGTTGCAGGCCCGACAGCAGGTCGTCGAGGTCGACGTAGCCCGTGGGCACGCCGGTGATGGCGTCGCCCCGGCCGTAGAGCTGCTCGAGCCGATCGAGGTTGAGACCGAGCAGGTCTTCGATCTTGGAGCGTCGTGTCGGTGACCCGGCGCTGGTTGACGTCGTAGACCATCGCCTCGGCCCGGTCGAGCGCCTTGGTGACGTCTTCGGGCATGCCGTAGCCGATCTCGGCGATCTCGCCCGCCACGCCGATGAGCCGCCGCAGCAGGGCGAGCTCTTCGATGATGCGGGCGTAGCCCCCGGCGCTCGTGGTGGCCGGGGTGGACGCCATGATGTCGAGCAGCACCTGGACGCCACCGACCGTCTCGAGCAGCCCGTTCCGCCGCAGCTCGTCGGCGACCGTGACCGCGTCGACCGGCTGCCCGGTGGCGTAGAGGGCGTGGACGGCGTCGAAGATGTGCGAGTGCGCCGGCTTGTAGAAGTCGTCGGCGCGGAGGACGCCCGCCGCCGAGGCGATCGCCTCGGGCTCGAGCATCATGGCTCCGAGCAGCGACTCCTCGGCGTGGAGGTCGTGCGGGGGGACGCGACTGCCGCCAGCAGAACGCCGCGGGGAGAGCTCCTCAGCCATGTGCCGTTCACCTTCTCAGCGCAGGCCTGTGGGGAGGAAGAGGCACAACCCGGGGGACGAGCTGTGGATGAACGTGCGCAGCCTGGGGATACCGGGCCGCTCACCGCCACGGTTTGTGCGCTCTCTGCACACATCTGCTCACCCAGCGCCCGATTGCTGGTTGGCAGGACTGTGGACACCGTGTGGACTGCCGGGCGGGACGGAGCCCCGCCGCCGCCCGGCAGATCGTTCACTCGGCGACCACCTCGACGGTGACCGGGAACTCGACGTCTGCGTGCAGCTTCGCCGGCACGACGTGCGTGCCGAGCGACTTGATCGGCTCGGGGAGCACCAGCTTGCGGCGGTCGATCTGCGCGTTCGTCTGCGCCTCGATGGCGGCGGAGATGTCGGCCGTGGTGACCGAACCGAAGAGGCGGCCCTCGCTGCCGGCCCGGGCGGTGACGGTGATCACCTTGGGCACGAGCGTGGTGGCCAGTGTCTCGGCCGCCGACCGGTCTTGGGCGTCACGCAGGTCGCGAGCCCGACGCATGCTGGCCGCCTGCGACGTGGCGCCGTCGGTGGCCTTCATGGCCAGCCCCTTGGGGACCAGGTAGTTGCGGGCGAACCCGTCGGCCACATCGAGGATGTCGCCGCGCTTGCCCAGCTCGGGCACGTCGGAGCGGAGGATGACCTGCATCAGGTCTCGCTCCCCTCGGCGGCCACCGGGGACACGGCCACGGGATCGGGCACCATCGGGGGCCGGAGCGTCGGTGCGCGGGGCGCGGTCCTCGCGGGGCCCGCGATCGCCACGGTCGCCGCGGTCACCACGGTCTCCGCGATCGCCACGGTCGCCGCGGTCACCGCGGTCGCCTCGGCCGCCACGCTGCTGCGTGATGCGGGTGACGTAGGGCAGCAGCGCCATCTCGCGAGCGTTCTTGATGGCCTTGGCCACGTCGGCCTGCTGCTGGGCGTTGTTGCCGGTGACCCGGCGGGCCCGGACCTTGGAGCGGTCGGACATGAACCGGCGCAGCAGGTTCACGTCCTTCCAGTCGACGTACTCGACACCCTCGGTGATGAGGATGCTCGTCTTCTTCTTGGCCCTGACGAGCGTTGTCTTTGTTCTTGGAACGGGACTTGGGGGGCATCAGAAGGGCTCCTCGGAGGGATCGAAGTTGGCGGGGGCCTCGTTGCTGACGGCGCGGCTGCTGCCGCCGCCACCGCCACCGCCCGCCGCTCCACCCGCCACCGTCGCCGCCGTCGCGGCGATCGTTCTTGCTGGATCTCGGCGGTCGCCCACCGCAGGCTGGGGCCGACCTCGTCGGCCACGATCTCGACGACCGAGCGGCGCTCGCCGTCTTGGGTCTCCCACGAGCGCTGCTCGAGGCGGCCGGTCACGAGGACGCGGGCCCCCTTCTCGAGCGACTCGCTGACGTTCTGGGCCAGGTCACGCCAGCACGTGACGTTGAAGAAGGACGTGCTCTCTTCCCACTGCTGGTTGTCGCGGTTCTGCCAGCGACGGTTGACCGCCACCCCGAAGGTGGTGACGGGGGCGCCCGCCGGGGTGAAGCGGAGCTCGGGGTCGCGGGTCAGGTTGCCCACGACGGTGACGTTCGACGACATGTGGCTGCCTCCTACTTGGCAGCCTGCTCGACCAGGCCGCGCCGGGCGGCCTCGTGGTCGGGCAGGCGCACGACCTTGTGGCGGACCGTCTCGTCCGCGAGTCGCAGCGCCCGCTCGAGCGTGTCGAGGTCGCTGCCTCCCACGAACTCGAAGACCACGTAGTAGCCCTCGAGCTTGTGGTTGATCTCGTAGGCGAAGCGCCGGCGGCCCCAGCGGTCTTCGCTCTTCACGGTGGCGCCCCGCTGGTCGAGCAGACCGGCGATGCGCTTGATCGTGGCGTCGATCACCTCGTCGTCGAGCTCGGCGTCGATGATGACCATCAGTTCGTACGCTCGCGGTGCGAGCATCGGCAACTCCCTTCGGACCCGGCGGCGCCGGGGCCCCGCAGGCGCGGAGCAGGGTGGATATGGACCCGGGAACTGTACCGGGCGGCGCGGCGGTTCCTCACATCGCGCATCATCGCCGAGGGGTGTGACACTTTGGGCGGAGGCTCGACCGGCGCCACGCGGTCAGGTCTCGGCGGTCGCCTCCGCGCAGTCGCCGCCGAGCGCGAGCCGGCTGCCCGGCCCGACCCCGAGACTCGTCGAGGTCGCCCTGGAACACCTCGACGGCGAAGCGGTACGACCCGCCCGACGGGTAGACCGGGCAGTCGGGTGCGGTCGCCGAGCACGGCGCCATGTCGGCCGACGACACGAACTCGCCGTCGGCGTCGAACCAGGCGATCGACAGTGGCGTCGGGGTGTTGCGCATCCAGAAGCCGCCCGAGGTGTCGGCGTCCCACACGAAGACCATGCCCTGGTAACCGCCGAGGTCGGTCACCTCCATCAGGCCCCGCTGGCGCTGCTCGTCGTTCGCCGCGACCAGCAGGCAGCACCCGGTCACGGTGCCGTCGGCGGCCGTGACCGACGCGGCCGCCTCGCTGACGTCGGGCAGGCCGGTGCGGTCGGCCGGTCCAGGTGGCTCGTCGAGGTCCGCGCCCGTGGCCGCCGGCGCCCCGCCCGAGGCCGCGGCGAGGTCGTCGAGCGAGATCGGCGGCGCCGGGCCCCGACGCGTCGGTCGCGGACCCGCCGTCGCTGTCGGCTGCAGACGAGCCCGCCGCATCGTCGGACGGGCCGTCGTCGTCGCTGCACCCCGCCGCGACCAGCGCCAGCGCACACGCCGCGGCCACAAGCGTGCGGGCGAGGCGGCGCCGAGGGCCGACGCGGACGGGCTCGGGCATCACCGGGTCACCCGCCCATCCTGGCATCGACCGCGGCGTCCCCCGGCACGGCGCGCGCGCCGGGGATCGCGGCGGCGGTCAGCCCGGGACCGGGGCGCCGTACAGGCTCAGGGACTCGGCCACCTCGGCCGACAGGTGGTAGCTCTCGGCGTCGCTCGGGAAGCGGCGGGCGCGCACGTCGTCGGCGAACGCCTGCAGCCCCTCCACCGCGGCGTCGCCGAGGTCGGCGTAGCGGCGCACGAACTTCGGGCGCCATGCGGTCCTCGATGCCGAGCACGTCGTGGTACACGAGCACCTGGCCGTCGGTGTCGCGCCCGGCCCCGATGCCGATCGTCGGGACGTCGAGCGCCGTCGGTCACCAGCCGGGCCACCTCGTCGGGCACGCCCTCGAGCACGACGGCGAAGCACCCGGCGGCGGCGAGCGCCTTGGCGTCGTCGACGCAGCGCCAGCGCGGCGTCGTGCTCGCGGCCCTGCACCTTGAACCCGCCCATGGCGTGCACCGACTGGGGCGTGAGGCCGAGGTGGCCCATCACCGGGATCTCGGCGTCGACGATGGCCTCGACCACCGGCAGCCGCTTGCGGCCGCCCTCGAGCTTCACCGCCTGGGCGCCGGCCCGGACGAGGGTGGCGGCGTTGCGGACCGCGTCGTCGGCGGACGTGTGGTAGCTCATCCACGGCAGGTCGCCGACGACCAGCGGCGTCGGGCCTTCGGCCGTCGACGCCCGCAGGCCGCGGTGCACGGCCGCGGTGTGGTGGGCGATGTCGTCGACGGTGACCTGCAGCGTGTCGTCGTAGCCCGAGCACGACCATGGCCAGCGAGTCGCCGACCAGGATCATGTCGACGCCCGCGGCGTGCGCCTGGCGGGCGCCGGGCGCGTCGTAGGCGGTGACCATGACGAGCGGGTCGCCACCGTCGCGCACCTTGCGGGCGCGGATGGCGGGAACGGTCTGCGTGCGCATCGGCACGTTCCTCCTTGGCTCCGTCCAGCGCCCTCGTGGCTGCCGGCGGTGACTCCGAAACTAGCGAGGTCGCTACCCTCAACGCCATGTCGGAGCCCGCGCATTCCTCCCTCGGTTCGACGCCCTCGAGCGGGCCGTGCGACTCGTGCGGCGCGCCGGCCGACGACCTGGCCCAGGTGCACCGTGTCTACGTCACGCCCGGAGCGTGGGACCTGGGGGCCGACGAGCCGGCGCCCGACACCGTGCAGGTGCTCGACGAGGTCGAGACGTGGTGCTTCCCGTGCCGCAGCCAGTACCCCCACCAGCCCGTCGAGGCCTGACGGGCAACGGCATCGCCGCCGGATGGCGCGGCAGCGGGGATCGCGGCGCGATCGACGGACTGGTCCCTAGGGCCCGCCGCCGGTGACCGGCGGCCCGACCGTGGTGTCGGGACCCTCGGTGGTGGTGGTCGTCGCGTCGTCGGGCTCGGACGTCGTCGTGGTGCCGTTGGGCCGCGTCGCGCCGGGACCACCGGGGGAGTTCGGCAGGGTGATGTCGGGGATCGTCCACCCCGGGCCGCCCGGCGCCGGGGGCACGGTGGTCTCTGACGGGCGTCTGCAGCTCGCCCTCGTTGAGGGTCTCGCCGCTCCGGATCTGCTCGTCGGTGACCTCGACGAAGTCGGTGGTGACGTTGGCCGCCGCCACCTCCATGAAGTCGCGCCAGATGTCGGCCGGGAACGACCCGCCCGTGGCGGTGCGGCCGTGGACGAGCCGGCCGTCGTCGTTCATGGGCCACAGCTCGTTCCGGCCCGTGTCGGGGTCTCACGTAGTCGGTCTCGGGATAGCCCATCCACACGACGGCGGTGAGGCCCGGGCACGTAGCCGGCGAACCAGGCGTTGCGGTTGCGCTGTGAGGTGCCGGTCTTGCCGGCCGCCGGGCTGTCGCCCAGCGCGGCGCCCTCGCCGGTGCCGCCCTCGTACGACGACGGCCTGCAGGGCGTGCGTGACCAGGTCGGCCTGCGTCTCGCTCATCACCCGGTCCTCGGTGGCCTGGCGCTGGTAGAGCACGTGGGCTCGCCGCCGTCGTCGTTGACCTGCTCGACCCGGGTCACGATGTGCGGCTGCCGGTACACGCCCCGGTTCACGAACGTCGAGTAGACGCCGGCCATCTCGAGCGGCGTGGCGTTGACCGTGCCGAGCACCATGGCGGGCGCGTCTGGTCGGCGGGGATGTCGCCGCCCATGACGCCGATGCGCTCGGCCAGCGTCGGCCACGCTTCTGGGCGCCGGCGGCCACCGTCACGGGCTGCCCTTCGCTGTTCTCGGTGGGGACGAGGTCGACGCCGAGGTCGAGCATCAGCTGGGCGTAGGCGGTGTTGGACGACTGCGACGGTGGCCCGGGTGAGGTCCATGACGCCGGCGTCGCTCTCGGAGTAGTTGCTGACCTTCCAGGGCTCACCCGTCGGTCATCCACTGCTCGAACTCCATCGTGCCCTGGGCGTCGTAGCGGGAGTTGAGCGAGTAGCCCTCGCGGAGCGCCTCGGCCAGCACGACCGGCTTGAACGTCGAGCCGGGCTCGCGGCCGCGACGAGCCGTTGCCCCGCACCGCGTAGTTCTGCCTCGTTGACGCCGGGGTCGAACGGCTAGCCGGTTGCCGACCATCGCCCGCACGAGCCCCTGGTCGTCGACCGCCACCATGGCGGCCTGGGGGTCGCCCTCCCTCGGGCAGGTTCGGGTTGGACGTGACGGCCTGCCACGCGGCCCGCTGGAGCGTCGTAGTTGATCGAGGTGTAGATGCGGAGCCCGCCGCCGCGGATGACCTGCTCGCCGTCCTCGCCGCCGAAGCGGTCGGGGTCGATGCGCTTGAGCTCGGACTCGATGTACCACGACAGGTAGTCGGTGCCCATGTAGTCGTCGGCGGCGGCGCCGCGCAGCGTGTCGATGTTGCTTCACCGCCGACAGCGGCCAGACCCACGGCGTCGGCCACCGGGATGGCGTCGGCCAGCGTCGAGCTGCTCGGCCGTGATGTAGCCCTCTTCCTCCATCGCCACGAGGCCCGTGTGGCGCCGCCGGGCGGCCTCTTCGGGGTGCTCGGTCGGCTCGGCGGCGGCCGGCGCCCGGATGAGCCCGGCGAGCAGGGCGGCCTGCCCGGGGTCGGTGATCTGACCGTGACGTCGATGCCGAAGTAGGCGCGGCTGGCGGCGGCGATGCCGTAGGCGCCTCGACCGAAGAAGATGGTGTTGAGGTAGCCCTCGAGGATCTCGTCCTTCGACATCTGCTGCTCGAGCTTGATGCTGAGCACGGCTTCCTTGAGCTTGCGGCTGATGCCGCCGTCGCGCGAGAGCCGGAAGGAGTTGAGGACGAACTGCTGCGTGATGGTCGAGCCGCCCTGCTGCACGCTGCCCGCTGCGCACGTTCTGGAACATGGCGCGCATGATGCCCTCGGGGTTGACCCCGTCGTGCTCGTAGAAGTCGCGGTCCTCGACCGCCAGCACCGCCTGCACCACCACGGGGGGCACCTCGTCGAGCGTGACGTTGGTGCGGTTGCCGTTGTCGTTCTGCAGCCGCGTCATGGCGTTGTCGGCAGTGCACCCACCCGCACCCACGTCGCCGGCGCAGATGTAGGACGCCTGCTCCAGGAAGGTGGCCTCGGGCAGCTCGGTGCGCGCCACCACCACGCCGACGCCCGCGATCATCGCCAGCATCGCCAGGCCGATGAGGAAGATGGGCCGGCGCAGACGCCAGATGATGCTGCGCTTGCGCCCGATCTCCTTGCGGCGGCGGGCGGCGCCGCGCTCGCCCGAGGGACCACCCTCGGGCCGTGACGACCGGTCGTCGGGACCGCCAGGGCCACCGGGACCTCCGGGCCGGCCCGGACCACCGGGCCCGCGACCACCTCGACCGGGGCCGCCGGGGCCACGACCGCGTCCGTTGCCTCCGGGGACACGTGGCGGGCGGCCACCGGGACCGGGCCGTTGCGGGTCGCGGACGGCCGAGGGACGTCGTCGCCCGGGCCGAGCGGCCAGCCGGCGCCAGGGCCGCCGAAGTCGGGGCCTCGGCCGCGGGACCGGGGCGAGGGCCGGGCTCCGGGCGAGGGCCGGACGGGCCCTGTGGGTCGCCCGGCCACACGGACTGCGGCGACGGGCGCCGTTGCCCGGGCGCGTCGTGTGGGGCCCCGCGGCGGGCGGGGGCTTGGCGCACGCGCGGGCGCGCGCCGTTCGACGAGGTCTCGCGAATCGGTCCAGCCATCCGAGGCGGAGAGACTATCGCTCTGGACGCCGGCCGGGCCACGTCGGACCCTGCGACCTGGGGCTCTACTCGCCGCCGACGTGGAACACACGGGTCAGGTGGTTCCAGGCGCAGCCGGGGCACACCTCGACCACGTAGCACGCCACCTGGCGTGCGGCCACGAGCGAGCTTGGCCATCTCGCGGGCCGACGTGACGCATCGCCCTCCGGCAGGCAGGCGCGACCCGAACGCGTAGGTGACGAGGATGACCGCCTCTTCCTCACAGATCGGGCACGGCTCCTGCGTGGGCGTGCCGGCCCCCGCGGCCGCCCGGCGCAGCTCGGGGTGGGCGTCGCACACGTCGAGCTTGGACAGCCGGCCCTTGCGGTACTCGCGCACGACCGCCTGACGGGTCAGGCGGTAGTCGACGACGCCACCGATGGCGTTGGAGCCGCGGATCGCCTCCGGCCGGAAGCTCATGGCCAGCGAGGGTAGCGGCGGGCGACGGGCACTGCGTCGGCGTCGGCGCACCGTGTGACGAACGTCGGGTGGCCGAGAGGTTGACGAATGGCGACGGTCCAGGCAGACTCCGATCGATATATCGATGCGATATGAAGTTGCGATGCATCGAGCACCGCTGGTGTCGCCCCGTGATCCCGTCCCACGATCCCGTCCCACGAGCTGGACCACAGATGCTGGAACTCGCCGTCCTCGGCCTCCTCGAAGAGAACGACCTCCACGGCTACGAGCTGCGCAAGCGACTCGGCGACCTGCTGGGCCTGCGCCTGGCCATCTCGTTCGGCTCGCTCTACCCCGCGCTCGGCCGCCTCGAGAAGGCCGGGCTCGTCAAGGCGGTGTCCAACCGCGCCGCCGCGCCCAAGTCGGCCGCCCCGATGAGCGGGTCGCTGGTCGGTGAGCTGGCCGCCTTCCGCGCCCAGCGCCGCAGTGCCACAGGCGGCAGCCGGGGCACCCGCGGCAAGAAGGTGTACGGCATCACCGATGCGGGCCGGCAGCGCCTCGTCGAGATGCTGTCCGACCCCGACGTGTCCGACGACCGCGCCTTCCCGGTGCGGGTCGCGCTTCTGCCACAACCTGCCGCCGGCCGGTCGGCTCGACCTGTTCGAGCGTCGCCGCGCCGAGCTCCTCACCCGCGCCAGCAGCGCCGCCGCACCGACGGCGGCGACGGCCGGGTCAACACCTACCTGCGATCGCTGCTCGAGCGCGACACGGCGGCCCTCGAGGCCGACCTGGCGTGGCTCGACCGGCTCATCGCCGACGAGCGGGCCGCGGAGGCCACCCCGTGACCGCTCGACCCGCCACCCACCCGTTCCACCCACTGATCTCCACACCCGCCGGTCGACCCGGTCGACACCGAATCCGGAGGACACCCCATGAGCACCATCCGCCTCGCCATCGCCGGCGTCGGCAACTGCGCCAGCTCGCTGGTCCAGGGCATCGAGTACTACAAGGACGCCGACCCCACCGAGGCCGTGCCCGGCCTGATGCACGTCGACCTCGGCGGCTACCACGTCCGCGACATCGAGGTCGTGGCCGCGTTCGACGTCGACGCCGACAAGGTGGGCGTCGACGTGGCCAAGGCCATCCACGCCGGCGCCGAACAACACGATCCGGTTCGCCGACGTCCCCGACACCGGGCGTCACCGTGCTGCGGGCCCCGACGCTCGACGGCTTCGGCGAGTTCTACACGCAGGAGCGCGAGGAGTCGCCGGCCGAGCCCGTCGACGTCGCCCAGGCGCTGCGCGACGCGCGGGCCGACGTGCTGGTGTCGTACCTGCCGGTCGGCTCCGAGCAGGCGCAGAAGCACTACGCCCAGGCGTGCCTCGACGCCGGCGTGGCGTTCGTCAACGCCATCCCCGTGTTCATCGCCTCCGACCCCGAGTGGGCCGCCAAGTTCACCGAGGCCGGCGTGCCGATCGTCGGCGACGACATCAAGTCGCAGGTCGGCGCCACCATCGTGCACCGCACGCTCGCCCGCCTGTTCGAGGACCGCGGCACGACGATCGACCACACGTACCAGCTGAACTTCGGCGGGAACATGGACTTCATGAACATGCTCGAGCGGAAGCGGCTGAAGTCGAAGAAGATCTCGAAGACGCAGTCGGTCACCAGCCAGATCGAGTCCGGGCATCAGCGACCGCGACGTGCACATCGGCCCGTCCGACCACGTGCCGTGGCTCGACGACCGCAAGTGGGCGTTCATCCGCCTCGAGGGCCGCAACTTCGGCGACGTGCCGCTGACCGTCGAGCTCAAGCTCGAGGTGCACGACTCGCCGAACTCGGCCGGCGTCATCATCGACGCCGTGCGCTGCGCCAAGCTCGCGCAGGACCGCGGCATCGGCGGCCCGGTCGACCCGGCCTGCCAGTACTTCATGAAGTCGCCGCCCACCCAGGTGCACGACGACGTCGCCCGCGACACGCTCGACGCGTTCATCGCCGGCTCCTGACGGCCCGCGTCGCAGGCGCCCGAGCGGAGAGCCCGCCGCCGGCCTGACGACCGCACGCCCGACGCCCCCGCACATCGTGGTGCGGGGGCGTCGTCGCGCCGTCATCCGGGTCGTGAACCGGCACCGAACCACGGGCATGCGGTTGGACCTCGAGCGCTACACGGCATCGTCGGCTCGTCTCGACCTGGCGGGCATCGACATGGACGCCTTCCAGGAGCGGCCGCTCGACGCCGGCACCCTGCGCTGCCTGCGCTACATGCACGACATCGAGCACCACACGGTCTGCTACCTCCGAGACCTCCTCGTCACCCCTGTGCACCGCGACCCCGCGGCCACGGCGTTCCTCACCGTGTGGAACTACGAGGAGATGTGGCACGGCGACGCCATCGCCCGCGTCCTCGCCGCCCACGGCGAGGACGCCGGCCGCCAACGTGTGCGCCGGCTGCGTCAGCACCTGGGCGTGCGTGACCGCCTCGCGCCCGCGCTGCACGCAGTCGGCGCCGCGGTGGCGGGTGAGGCCTTCGGCGCCATCCACATGACGTGGGGCGCGGTCAACGAGTGGACGACCCAGGCGGGCTACGCCCGGCTCGCCGAGCGGGCGGGTCACCCCGTCCTGTCCGAGCTGTTGCGCCGCATCATGCGCCAGGAGGGCAGGCACATCGCCTACTACGCCTCCGAGGCGGAGCGGCGACTCGCCGGCCGGCGCGGCGTCCAGCGGGTCGTCCGCTGGGCGCTCACCCACCTCTGGCGCCCCGTCGGCGCGGGGGTGATGCCCGAGGCCGAGGTCCGCTTCATGGTCGACACCCTCTTCGGTGGGCCGGCGGGGCTGGACGCGGCGACGCGGATCGACGAGCGGGTGGGCCGGCTCCCCGGTCTGGCGGGGCTGCGGCTCGTGGCGGGCGCCGTCGACCGCTACGGGCCGCCGGCGGTCCCCGCCGGGATGCCGGAGCCGGAGCCGAACGCGGCGGCTCCGCTCAGCGCGGCACGGCGCGCAGCGTGAGCACGGCCATGTCGTCGGCCGGCTCGTCGTCGACGTAGCCGAGCGCCTCGCTCTCGATGAGGCGGGCCAGCTCGTCGGCGCCCAGGCCCTTCCCCTGGAGGAGGGCCTTGACCACGCCCTCCTCGCCGAACGCCCGCCGGCCCTTGCGCCGGTCGGTCAGCCCGTCCGTGTAGCAGACGAGCGACTCACCGGGATCGAGGTGGACCACCGTGTCGGACAACGACACCTCGGCGGTCACGCCCAGCAACGTGCCGGGGATGCCGACGGGCTCGACGGCGCCCGCCGTGCGCCGCACCAGCGGCAGCGGATGTCCGGCCGAGCACAGGATGATGTCGATCCCGTTGTCGGTGGGCTGCACCGCGCCCACCAGCACCGTGCAGAAGCGCGGGCTCACGGGCAGGTCGTCGTCGCCGATCTCGTCGCGCTCGGCCGCGTCGCGGAGCAGCATCTCGTTGAGGCGCCGCAACAGCGTCGACGGCATCACCCCGTCGAACGCGGAGGAGCGGATCGTGTGGCGGACGAGGCCGGTGGTGGCGGCCGCCTCGACGCCGTGCCCGCACACGTCGCCGACGGCGATGATCCACCAGTTGCGGTCGGCCGGGAAGGCGTCGTAGAAGTCGCCGCCCACGTCGAGCCCCTGGCCCGCAGCCCGGTAGCGGGCGCCGAGATCGATGCCCGGGATGTCGGGCAGGCGACCCGGGAGCAGGCTGTCCTGCAGTGCGCGCGCCACGACCGCCTGCTCGTGGAACATGCGGGCGTTGTCGACGATGACGCCGGCGCGGCTCGCCACCGCGGTGGCGAGGGAGACGTCCGCATCGCTGAACGGGCGCCCCGGCCGATTGCCGAACGCGATGACGCCCAGCAGGCGCCCGCGCGCCTGCAGCGGGAAGACCGCCAGGGCGTCGACGCCGACCGCGGCCATCGCATCCCGGTCGCCGGGGGTGTCGAACAGCGGCGCGAGCATGTCGGCGGCTCGCGCCCGCGGATGTGCGGCCGCCCCGCAGCCAGCGCCTCGCCGAGCTCGCCGACCGCCCCGAGGTCCCGCGGGAGCCGGTGGACGAGGCGGGTGAGGGGCCCCACCTGCGCGGGGTCGACGTGCACTGCACCCATCAGCGGGCGGGGGTTGCCGGGTGAGGCCATGAGGCGCACGACGCACCAGTCGGCGATCCGGGGCACGACCATCTCGGCGAGCTGGGTGAGCGCCGTGTCGACGTTCATGCTCGACGACAGCGTGCCGCTGATCTCGTCGAGGAACGCGAGCTGGTCCTGGTCACGCTCGGCGGCGTCGGCGAGGCGGGCGCGGTCGAGGGCGAGGGCGCACTGCGCGGCCACGTTCTCGAGCAGATCACGGTCCGCCTCGCCCGCAGGGGCCTTGCGGGGGTTGTCGAACCCGACGCCCATCGACCCGAAGGGTCGGCCGAGGGCGTCCTTCAGCGGGAGGACGACGAACGTCGGGTCGAGGGCGACGCGCAGGCTGTCCAGATCGGGGTAGCGGGCGCGGCGGTCGGTGGCCGAGGACACCGCCACGGGCTCACCCGTGCGGATCACCTCGGCGGCGGGCAGCGCCGATGACAGGGGGATGCGACCGAAGCGCTCGGACATCTCCTCGGCCGGAACCCCGGTCGACCCGGCCAGCACCAGCTCGTCCCCGGCCTCGGAGAGGACGTGCAACGTCGCGGTGCTCCCGCCCAGCAGCGCGACGCCGTCGTCGAGCATGGCGCGGATGATCTCGACCGGACGGCGGGAGCGGTTGAACCCCTCGACCAGGCGGGCGAACCCGGCGGACGCGGCCGGTGGCGCGTGCCGGTTGTCCGCCCCGGGGCCCGGGGTGGCGGTCACCTGCGGTCGAGGCCCCGCCGTCGTGTCCTCTACGTCGGCTGCCATGTCCGATCAGAGTGTGACATCCCTCGGGTCGTTCCGCATCGGTGCGACCGATCGCGCCGTCCCAGGTCGACCGACCACCCTCCGGCGCTGGCCCATCGATCGCGGCACACTGGGTGGATGCCGTGGACCCGCTTCTCCCTCGCCGGTGCCGCCGGCGCCACCCTCGACGCGGACGCCGTCCGCTACGGCCCCGGGCTGCCCACCGAGGACGAGCTCAAGCTGCTCGGGCACGTCGAGGGCCGGCGGGTGCTCGAGCTGGCGTGCGGGGCCGGGGCCAGTGCGGTGGCGCTGGCCAAGGCGGGCGCCCGGGTCATCGCCGTCGACGGCGAGGCTCGCAACCTCGACGACACCCGCGACCGGGCCGAGCGCGAGGGCGTGCGCGTCGAGACGCACCAGGGCCCTCTCGCCGAGCTCGCCTTCGTCCGGGCGGACACGATCGACGCCGCCCTGTCGACCTACGGGCTCGCCACCGTGGGCGACCTCGACCGGGTGTTCCGGCAGGTCCACCGGGTGCTGCGCACCGATCGACCATTCGTCTTCTCGCTCCCCCACCCCGCGTTCGTCATGCTCGACCCGGCCGGCGGCGAGCCGGTGCTGCGCAGGGCCTGGTGGGACACCAGCCCCGTGACCTGGTCGACAGGCGTCCGCCGACGAGCCCGACCGGGCCATCACGCTCGGCATGCTCTTCTCGGGGCTGGGTCGGGCCGGGTTCGCGGTCGACACCGTGCTCGAGCCACCGGCCGACCGCGCCAGCGCCGGCGACGCGTGGTCCGACACCATGCGCTGGGTGCCCCCCACCCTCGTCGTGCGGGCGCGCAAGCTCGGGACCTGACCCCGACGGATCTTTTCCGCTGTTCGCGCGTCACGAACCGGGCGTCACCCGGTCCCAGTAGGTGATGAGCACGCGGTCACATAACCCCTGCCCCGGGAAACTGGGGCGCCGCGAGCTCCGCTCACCGGCTGCAACCCAGCGCAGTCGGTGACACGCCGGGCCGGCCGCCCTCCGTCTTGGCGGGGAAGGGGGGTGGCCGGTCCACGGCGCACCCCTGCGCCGCGTGACGAACCCGCCGGGCTCCCCGCGGCGGAGACTAGGTGGCGCTCGACTGGCGCTCGGCCCACCAGGCGACGACGCGACGCTCGGCCTCGGCCTCGCCGAGCGGGCCCTCGTCGAGGCGCGCCTCGAGCAGCATGTCGAGGGCCTCGCCCACGACCCGACCCGGGCCGACGCCCAGGAGCTCCATCACCTGGTTGCCGTCGATGTCGGGGCGGATCGCCTCGAGCTCCTCGCGTTCACGCAGCTCGGCGATGCGGACCTCGAGCGCGTCCATCCGGGTGGCCAGCATCCGGGCCTTGCGCTCGTTGCGTGTCGTGCAGTCGCAGCGGGTCAGCTCGTTCAGGTCCTCGAGCAGCGGGCCGGCGTCGCGGGCGTAGCGACGCACCGCGGAGTCGCTCCACACGTCGTCGCGGTAGCCGTGGAAGCGGAGGTGCAGGAACACGAGCCGCTGCACGTCGTCGACGATCGTCGTTGGAGAACCGGAGCGCCCGCAGGCGGTCAGCGCGCCATGCGCGCCCCGACGACCTCGTGGTGGTGGAAGCTCACGCCCTTCGGGCCGATCGACCGGGTCTTCGGCTTGCCGACGTCGTGCAGGAGCGCGGCCAGGCGCACGCACGAGCCGGGGCGAGGTCTTCGCCACGACCGCGATGGTGTGGGCGAGCACGTCCTTGTGGCGGTGGATCGGGTCCTGCTCGAGCCGCATGGCCCGCAGCTCGGGCAGGAACTCGTCGGCGAGGCCGGTGTCGGCCAGGAACCACAGGCCGGCGCTGGGGTCGTCGACGACGAGCAGCTTGGACAGCTCGTCGCGGATGCGCTCGGCCGACACGATCTCGAGCCGGCCGCGCATCGACTCGACCGCCGCCACCAGCTCCTCGTCGGGGGCCAGGTCGTAGCCGGCGATGAAGCGGGCCGCCCGCAGCATGCGCAGCGGGTCGTCGGAGAACGACACCTCGGGGGCGAGCGGGGTGCGGAGGCGTGCGGCCGCCAGGTCGGCCACGCCGCCGTACGGGTCGACCAGCTCGCGCGTCGGGCAGGCGCAGCGCCATGGCGTTGACGGTGAAGTCGCGGCGCGACAGGTCCTCGGTCGACGTCGTCGGCGTACACGACGTGCGGCTTGCGCGAGTCCTCGCGGTAGGCCTCGGCCCGTGGGTCGTCACCTCGAAGATCGTGTCGCCCTTGCGGGCGCCGATCGTGCCGAACGCCTGTCCCTGCGTCCACACCGCGTCGGCCCAGCCGGCCAGGAGCGCCATCGTCTCGTCGGGCCGAGCGTCGGTGGTCAGGTCGAGGTCGGCGTCGGGGTGCACCCGCCCGAGGACGAGATCGCGGACGATCCCGCCGACCAGGTAGACGGCGTGGCCCGCGTCGACGAACCGCTCGGCGAGCGGGCGGACGTCGTCGAGCACCGGTTGCAGCCGCTCGGGGATCACCGGGGAAGGGTACCGACCCCCTCGGCCCCCAGCGGAACCCCCGTCGGGGCCGGCTCAGGTGCCGGACGACGGGATGCCCGCCAACGGCTCGGGGACCGCAGCCGGGTCGAGCGGGCCGAGGTTCGCCAGCACGACGTGGAGGTCGGCGACCGACAGGTCGGTCGAGAACATCACGTCCGCGTCGGACGACGACACGACGCCCCACCGCGTGCCGTCGGGCTCCTCGGCGACCGCGCCGGAGAACCCGGGGACCTCGACCGCGTCGCCCTCGGGCGGGGGCACGCACCCGGGGGCCATCACGTCGATCCACAGGAACTGGCCCACCGGGTCGTCGAGGTTCGTGTAGTCCACGGTGGCACTCGGGCACGCGCCGCCCGACGGGTCGGGGGTCACGTACGCGCCGGCCATGTCCCACCCCTCGGGGATGCGGGACAGGCCGAGGGGCGACGCGCCGTCGAACGCCGCCAGGTCCTGTTCGTTGACCCACGGGGTGGCGTCGAGATCGGCGGCGCTCGGTGCCACCACCTCGACGTCCTCGCCGACCCGGACGATGTCGTAGGTGGCCTCGATGATCGTGTCGGTGGCGGACAGGACGAGCTCGACGTGCAACGGGGCGTCGTCCTCGCCGATGGTCGCCACGAGGTCCACGTCGATCAGCGTCAGGTCGGGCCCGAGGTCGTTGACGAGGCGGGGCGGGACCCCCGCGGAGATGACGCGGTTCCCGTCGTCGTCCTCCCCTTCGTCGTCGCGCGTCGACCGCCACCGTCCAGCCAGGCCGGCAGTCGCGACAGCTCGAGCTCGCCGGTGGCGCTCCCGTCGACCTCGGCCCACGGTCGGGCCTCGAGCTGGTCGGGGTACGCCGTGTCGCGCAGCCATGTCTGCACGTCGACGTCCGACCCGATGGTGATGTGCTCGTAGGTGACGCCGTCCGAATCGGTGACCCGCTGGCGGACGGAATCGGGGAGCACGACATCGCCGGTCACGTCGCGGTCGACCACGACCGAGTCGTCCAACGACGACGGGTCGGGCCCCTCCATCCGGCTCGTCCCCTCGTACGAGAACGTGCGGGCGAGGTCGAGCGTCGCGCCGGCGGTCGACAGCAGGTCGGTCAGCTCGTCGCCGCTGTCGGCCTCGTCGCCCGCGACCTCAGGGTCGCGGCGGTCACCGTCGTCGTCACGCCCCGTGGACACCACGACGGCCGCGACGGCCACCGCCAGGCCCACCACGACGCCGAGCGCGGCGACACCACGGCCCACCCGGCGCGGTGGCGGTGCCATGGGCGGGCCGGCCGGGTGTGGGAAGCCGGACACGGGCGCCGGAGGAGGAGGAGGGCGGCGGCGCTGGAGGTGGAGGTGGAGGCGGAGGCGGCGGCGGCGGGCCCGCTGAACCGCCCGGAGTCGAGGGATCCCCCGGTGCCTGCGTGCCGTCGCCCACGCCGGCAGTGTCCCACGCCGGCCGCCCGGGCCCCGCACCGGGCGCGGCGCCTGGCTCCCTGGTCAGGCGTCCTCCTCGGCCGCCAGGCCGTACCGCGGGGCGATGGTGGGTGAACCGCCGAGCCGCAGGCCGGCGTGCCCGTCGTCGACGAGCGCACGCCGGTGCGCGAGACCGGCGGCGGACACGACGTCGCGTCCCGGACCGCCCCCCGACGGGGCCTCGACGTGCACCCGGTCGCCGGCCAGCGCGCCGAGGGCCGCGGCGGTCGAGTCGCGCAGGGCCTCGAGGTCGTAGCCGCCCTCGAGGAACGCCACGCATCGGCCCGGCGGCACGAGCGCCACCAGGTCGGCCGTGACGTCGGCGAAGTCGCCCGCGGTGAGGCCGAGGTCGGTCAGCGGATCGGCCCGGTGGGCGTCGAACCCGGCCGAGATGAGCAGCCACGTGACACCGATCTCGTCGACGAGGGGGCTGACCACGTCGTCCACCGCGGCGCGGTACACGTCCCCGGTCGCCCCGTGCGGCACCGGGATGTTCACCGTGCGGCCCTGACCGTCGCCCCAACCGGTCTCGAGCAGTGCCCCGGTGCCCGGGTACAGCGGGTGCTCGTGGAACGACACGTAGGTGACGCGCGGATCGTCGTAGAACGTGTCCTGGGTCCCGTTCCCGTGGTGCGCGTCGTAGTCGACGATGAGGACGCGCTCCCCTGCGTCGGCGAGCGCGGCCCCGGTCACCGCCACGTTGTTGAAGAGGCAGAACCCCATCGCCTGGGTGGGCAGCGCATGGTGCCCCGGCGGGCGCACGGCACAGAACGCGGCCGTGGCGTCGCCGCGGCGCAGGGCGTCCACGGCCGTGAGGCCGGCGCCCGCGGCCGCGGACCGCCGCGTCCCACGACGCGGGCACCGCGGTCGTGTCGGCGTCGAGCCGTCCGCCACCCGTGCGACAGAACCGCTCGAGCGCGGCGACGTAGGTCTGCGTGTGCACCCGCTCGAGATCGGCCTCGGTGGCCGGCGCGGCAGCCACCCGCACCAGCTCGTCCCCGAGGCCGGCACGGCGGACACCCTCCTCGACCGCGACCAGCCGGGCCGGGCGTTCGGGGTGACCGATGCCGGTCTCGTGGTCGAGGAAGTGGGGGTGCGTGACGTAGAGGACGGTCATCCGTCACAGACGGTAACGGCACCGACCCCGGGTGCGCGCGCCGCTGCCCGGCACCGTCCCCGGTCGCGCGGTTGCCTACTCTCGTAGCCAATGAGCGTGAGTGCGCCCGTCAGCGTCGGCTCTCGGCTGCGCGTGCGGCCATGGCAGGCCGACGGCCGGATCGCACACATCGCCCCCGCCGTCGACCACCTGGGGCCCCTCACCGCGACCGACGTCGAACACGCCGTCGAGCGCCTGCGGCAGCAGGGGTACCGCGCCGTGATCACGGCCGCGCTCCACCGAGCCGACCGGCGCCCGTTCACCGAGGCGGGCTTCGCCGAGTCCGAGCGGCTCCACCTGCTCCGCCACGATCTGGGCGACGTGGCTCCCGACCAGCCCGATCGGCGGCATCGAGCTGCGGCGCGGCCGGCGGCGCGAGCAGGACGCCGCGCTCGACGTCGACCGCGCCGCCTTCACCCCGTTCTGGCGCCTCGACCACGCCGGCCTGACCGAGGCGCTCACCGCCACGACCATGGTCCACTTCCAGGTGGCCCGCGACCCCGGCGGCATCGTCGGCTACGCGGTGTGCGGGCGAGCCGGTCACCGGGGCTACGTCCAACGCCTGGCCGTGACCCCCCGCTGCCAGGGTCGCGGCGTCGGCGCCGCGCTGCTCGCCGACGGGCTCCGCTGGCTGCGCCGCTGGGGCGCTCGGGACGCGCTGGTCAACACCCAGGAGGACAACCGTCGCTCGCTGCGCCTGTACCAGCGCACGGGCTTCGTCCTGCAGGCCGACGGCCTGTCCGTCCTCGAGCTCTCGCTCGACGACGCGGCGGACGCGCCCGTGGCCCCGACCAGGCCGGGCCGCCCCGAGGATCGACCGTGACCCGACGGCGGCGGCGGCTCGCCGCCCTCGTCGGGCTGCCCCTGCTCGGCCTGTTGGGCGCGGGGGGCGCCCCCGCCGGCGCCGGGCCGGCGGGCCCACGCCACGAGCCCGTGACGGCGGCGGCCCAGGAGACGCCGGGCCTCGAGCTGGTCGAACAGACCACGTGGGTGCACCCCGGCGAGGCCTACAACGTCGACGTGCGCGTCTCCGGCGCCCCGGCCGACGCCACCCTCGACATGGTCGTGCACGACCTGTTCGGCCTCGCGGGCCGAGTTCCGCGAGTCACTCGACGACGAGCTGGGCGGCACCGAGCACACCGTCCCCGCGCAACCGGTCTCCGACCTCATCGCGTCGCCCGGCGTCGCCCGGATCGGGTTCACCCCCGGCGACGGCGGCGTCAGCCTGCCCAGCCGGGGCGTCTACCCCGTCGAGATACGGCTGCGCGCCGGCGACGAGACGCTGGCGAGCACCGTCACCTACCTCTCGTACCTCACCCCCACCGACTTCCCACCGCTCGAGGTCGGGGTCCTCGTCGAGATCGGGGCGCCGCCCTCCCTCCTTCCCGACGGCACCACCGAGCTCCCCCCCGACGCCGCGGCGCACGCACGGGAGCGCATCCAGGCCGTCACCGCCGCGGGCGGCACGCCGGTGACGCTCGCGCCGCTCCCCGAGACCGTCGAGGCCTTCGCCACGCGTGGGCGGCACGCCCGCGACGCTCGTCGATCAGCTGCGCGAGCTGGCCACGACCCAGCAGGTGGTGGCGCCGCCCGTTCGTCGACATCGACCTCGCCTCGCTGCAGGACGCCGGGCTCGACTCCGAGGCGTACGCCCAGTCCGACGCCGGCGCCAACGTGTCGCGCGGCCTGCTGGCGGTCGAGCCCGCCCCCGGGGTGTGGTTGTCGGGCCCGACGTGGCGTCCCGAAGGAGCGCAGCGGGCCGCCGCCATCGGGTTCGACCGCGCCGTCGTGCCCGCCACGGCCGTCGGCGACGGAGACGGCGAGGACATCCCGACCACGCCGGTGCGCCTCGGCGACGACGGCCCCCTGGCGGTCGTCACCGACCCCGACCTGGCCGCCCACCTGACCAGCGAGGACGGCATGGTGGCCGCGTACCGGTTCATCGCGGAGCTGACCGCCACCTGGCTCGAGGCACCGTCCGACCCGCGGGCCATCGCCGTCCACCTGCCGCCCGACGTCGACATCGAGCCCCGTGTCGTGGCCACCGCCCTCGCCGCGCTCAACGACGGCCAGGCGGTGCAGGGCGTCCCCGTGACCCAGATCTTCACCGACATCCCACCCGCCGAGGACGGGCCCGACAGCGTCGACCTCGCGCCCGCCGAGCGCGGCCCCGACCTCCGCCCGCTGGCCCCACAGATCGAGTCGGTGCGCAGCCAGATCGCCGGGGTCACCGGCCTGCTCGACGACGCCGAGCGTGGCGGTCGTCCGTGAACCAGTCGCTGTTCATGAGCACGGGCGTCGACACGCCCGACGGCGACCGGGCCGCCTACGTGGACCACGCCGACGCCCAGCTCGGCGCGGTCGTCGGCTCGGTGACCCTGCCGGACGAGTTCCGCATCACCCTCACCACCCGGTCGAGCACGATCCCCGTCACCCTCACCAACAACACCGAGCAGAACCTCCGCGTGCGGGTCGAGCTCGACAGCGACCAGCTCGAGTTCCCCGACGGTGACGTGCTCACGCCCAGCGCTGCCGCCGGGCGCCACCCGGCTCGAGGTCCGCGTCCGCACCCGCACCTCGGGTGCCTTCACGCTCGACGTGACCGTGTCGACCCCCGACGACACGCTCGTGCTCGACCGCTCGACGTTCGACATCCGCTCGACCGCCATCTCGGGCGTGGGCCTGCTGCTGTCGGTGGGCGCCGGGCTCTTCCTCGCGGTGTGGTGGGGACGCCACTGGATCCGCACACGTCGCAGCCGCCGGGAGGCCCCGACCCAGCCGCCTGCGCCCGAGGGCGCCGGGCTGGAGCATGCACCCGATCCCGCCCCCGCCATGGCCGACCGTCGCTCGGCCGCGCTCGCGCCGTGGGCCGTGCCTGCCTCGCCGCCGGCGCCACCGCCCGCGCCGCCGCCACCGCCCGGCCCGGCGGCACCCGACCCCTCGGCGTCCCCGCCCCACGCCGCGCCGCCCGACACGGCGAGCCGCGGACGCTCGCGGCGAGGCTCGGCGGACGAGCCGTACAGGCCCGCCCACATGGCCCGGGGTCGCAGCCGCAGCAGCACGCGCGGGAACTGACGGCAGGACCCACCCTGTCCTGCCTGCGGGACACGTCCGGCGGTCCCTGGAGACACCACTAGCTAGTGTCAGCGCCCATGCCTGTCCGCATCGTGACCGACTCCGCCGCTGATCTTCCGACCGACGAGGTCGAGCGGCTCGGGGTCGAGGTCGTGCCCCTGTCGATCCGCTTCGGCACCGAGGAGTTCACCGACGGCGTCGACCTGTCGGTGGCCGAGTTCTACGAGAAGCTGGCGTCGTCAGACGCGCTCCCCGAGACATCGGCGCCCTCGCCCGGCGCCTTCGAGGCCGCGTTCCGCCGCCAGGCCGACGCGGGCGCCGACGCCGTCGTGTGCATCAACCTGTCCGAGGGACTCTCGGCCACCATCCAGGCGGCCCGCAACGCCGCCACCGCGGTCGGCGACGACCTCGACGTCCGTGTCATCGACTCGCGCTCGATCACGTCGGGCCTGGGGACCCAGGTGACCCTCGCGGCCGAAGCCGCCGCGGGCGGGGCGAGCGCCGACGATGTCGTCGCCCTGGTCGAGAGCCTGGCCGGGCGCACGCACGTGCTCGGTGCGCTCGACACGCTCGACAACCTCAAGAAGGGTGGCCGCATCGGCGGGGCCCAGGCGCTGCTCGGGTCGCTCCTGTCGATCAAGCCCCTGCTCGACATCTCGTCGGGCGAGGTGGCCGAAGCCGGCCGCGCCCGCACGCGGCGCAAGGCGCTCGAGTGGCTGCGCGACCAGGTCTTCGCCGTGCCCGAGGTCGAGCACCTCTGCGTCGCCCACGGCGGGGCCACCGACCTCGACGACATGCTCGCCCTGCTCGCACCGCGCTACCCGGCCGACGCCATCCAGGTCCGGACGATCGGTGCCACGATCGGTACGCACGGTGGCCCGCGGGTCATGGGTGTCACCTGGGTCGACCCGGCCTGATCGGACCCGATTCACCGTCGGCCTGACCCCGCGTCAGGGACACCCGTTGACTACGGTGGGTCCACCGTGGCAGTGACGCCTCCCTCTTCCGGCCCCTCGCAGGCCGCCGGCGTCTCCGCCGGCGCGCTTCTGGGCGCGCGCTACCGGCTCGACGAGCTGCTGGCATCCGGCGGTATGGCGCAGGTCTGGCTCGGCACCGACGAGGTGCTCCGGCGCGCCATCGCGGTGAAGATCCTCCACCAGCACCTCGCGGCCGACCAGACGTTCGTCACCCGTTTCCGCCACGAGGCGATCGCCGTTGCTCGGCTGTCGCACCCGTCGATCGTGAACGTCTACGACACGTGCAGCGACGACGGTGTCGAGGCCATCGTCATGGAGCTCGTCCGCGGCGAGACCCTCCGCACCCGTCTCGACGACGGCCAGATGGACCCGTGGGTCGCCGCCAACATCGCCGCCCAGGTGGCCGGCGCGCTGTCGGTCGCCCACGCCGCCGGCCTCGTGCACCGCGACATCAAGCCGGCCAACATCCTCCTGTCCGAGGACGGCCGCGTGAAGGTCGGCGACTTCGGCATCGCCAAGGCCGCCGAGTCGGCCGACCTCACCCAGGAGGGGTCGTTCCTCGGCACCGCCAAGTACCTGGCGCCCGAGCAGGTCGAAGCCAAGCCCGTCGACGGGCGCACCGACCTCTACAGCCTCGGCATCGTGCTGTACGAGATGCTGTGCGGCCGCGTGCCGTTCGAGGCCGACTCGAGCTCGAGCACCGCACTCGCCCGGCTGCACTCCGACCCGCCGCGGCCCCGGCTCGTCAAGGCCGGCGTGCCTCGCGAGCTCGAGGCCATCACCATGCGGTTGCTGGCCCGCGATCCCGCGGGCCGCTACCCCACCGCCACCGACGCCCGGGCCGCGCTGCTGAGCGCCGGCGCCGACGACCAGCCGTCGGCCGGACGGACCGACGGTGGCACCCGCACGACGACCAACCGGTTGCCACCGCCCCCTCCCCCCGGCGCAGGGCGAGCCACAGGCACCACGGGCGCCGTCCCCCCGGTCGGCCCGGGCGGAGCCCGTCTCACCCCGCCGGCCGGCACCCCGGCGACGCGGTTCGCCGACAGCGAGCGCCGGTGGCTGGTCCCCACGCTCGTGGTGGTGCTCATCGCGGTGGCGCTCGGTGTCACCGGCCTGCTGTTCCAGTCGTCGGGCGACGGCATCTTCGGCGGCGGAGGCGACGACCCGCCCGCCGAGACGCCACCGGCCGAGGAGACGGCGGCCACGATCACCCGGTCCATCGACTTCGATCCGCAGGGCGACGACGGGGTCGAGAACCCCGACGAGGCCCAGGCCGGCAACGCCTTCGACGGTGACCCGGCGACGTCGTGGTCGAGCGTGACCTACAACTCCCCCGAGTGGGGCGGGGCTCAAGGGCGGCGTCGGCCTCATCCTCGAGCTCGACGAGGTCGGGCCCGATCAGCGCGGTCGAGTTCGACACCTCGCTGTCCGGGCTGGCAAGCCGAGGTGTACGTCGCCGACACGCCGCAAGAGGACTCGCTCGAGGCCTGGGGCGAACCCGTCGGCACGTTCGACCCCAGCGACAGCGGCACCAGCACGGTCGAGGTCGACGCCGAGGGCGGCGCCGTGCTGGTGTGGTTCACCCGGGCAGCGGACAACGGCAGGTCACGGTCGACGACGTCCGCGTCCTGCGCTGACCACCCGCCACGGTCCGCATCACCTCGCGCTGACCTACGCTCGGCGCATCACACCCGCCGCCGACGATCGCACGCTCGTGGCCGCCGCCCAGGCCGGCGATCGGGCCGCGCTCGACGCCCTGCTGCGACGGCACCACGAGCGCCTGTGGCGGCTCTGCCGGCGCGTCGTCGGCAACGACCACGACGCCCAGGACGCCTTGCAGGACGCGCTCGTGGCCATCGCCCGCGGGATCCGGCGCTTCGACGGCCGCTCCGCCTTCAGCACGTGGTCGTACCGCGTGGCGACGAACGCGTGCCTCGACGAGCTGCGCCGGCGGCGGCGGCGGCCGCTACCCGGAGCGCTGGGCGCCGGCGACGCGGCCACCGAGGACGGCAGCACCTCGCCGGCGGTGCACGATCCCCTGGACCGATCTGACGGGCACCGGCTGGTGTTCGCGTCGGGCGACGGGTCGGGCGCGGCTGCGATCGAGGCCGTCGGCGGTCGGATCGATGTCGACGCCGCGCTGGCACGGCTGCCCCACGACTTCCGTGTCGCCGTCGTGCTGCGCGACCTGTGCGACCTCGACTACGCCGAGATCGGCCGGGTCCTCGACCTCCCGGCCGGCACGGTCCGGTCCCGCATCGCCCGCGGTCGGGGTCAGCTCGCCGACCTGCTGGGGAACCCGGCCACCCCGACCGAACGTCCAACCCCTGCGCCATGACGCCCGACGACCACCCTCCCCGCCCGCCCGATCCCGCCGCCGAGCCACCCCTCGCGCCGCAGGACGAGCAGGCATCGGCCCTGGTCGACGGGCTGCTCGACGACGCCGGCCGCGGCCGACGCCCGCCGTTCTCCCGACGTGGCGGCGCGGGCGGCGGCCATGGAGGCGGCCCGGACGGCGTTGCGTGACGTGCCTCCGGCCGACCCGTCGGCCCGTGACCGCGCCGTGGCGGCCGCGCTGGCACGCGTTCGACGAGGAGGCGCGGGGTGCGGTCGACCAGACGCACACGGCACCGTCCCGCCCGCGCCCGTCGGTCGCCGACATCGGAGAGCACCGCCGGCGGCGGGAGGCGACCGGGCGTTGGCTCGGGGCCGCCGCGGCCGCGGTGCTGCTGGTGGGCGTGCTGATCGCCGGGCTCGTCTCCTCCTCGTCGTCCGACCAGGACGCCTCCGACAACGCCACCGCTGCCCTCGACACAGCCGAGTCGGCTCCGGGCGGCGATTCCGAGGAGAGTGCCGAGAGCACCCCCGACGCCGACGCAGACGGCGGCGAGGTCGCCGGCGACTCCCCGGCCGAGGCCCCGAGCTCCGGGAGCGCCGCCGCGTCGCGCGTTGCTCGGCTCGTTCCCCGACGCCGAGGCCCTGCTCGACGCCGCCGCCGCGGAGCCCGCAGCCCAGGCCGGGGCGGGTGGCCAGGACGACAGCATCGCGCCCGCCTACGGCGCCCTCGCGGCGCTCTGTCCCGAGGGTCCCCCTGCGCCCTTCGCGCAGGGCGGCGCCGGTGCCGCGGTCGTGGCGAGCGGCGAGGTCGACGGTGTGTCCGTCGAGGTGTGGCGCACCGGGACGGGTGACGCGGCGCGCCTCGTGGCCCTCGACCCCACGTGCGCCGTGCTGGCACGACCGCCCGTTGCCCTGACGGGCGCGTGCGAGCGGTCGGTCGTGAGCGCCCTCGCCGCCGTGGCCGGTCGATCGGACCGCGCCGTCCTCGCCAGGCGCGGGCCGACGCGGAAGTAGGCTCATCGGCCATGGCGAACGCCACCACCTCCGGCCGACCGGCACCGATGCTCCCCGGGCCGACGCCGCCCGACAGAGACTGGCCCGCCCAGGCGGCCGACACGATCGAACGGGTCGTCGGGCAGGTCCGCGACAAGACGACCGGACCTGCCCTCACCGTGGCCCGCGCGATCGTCTACGGCGCCTTCGGCGGCATCATCGCCATCGCCTGCGTGGTCGTGTTGATCATCGCCGCCGTGCGGTTCGTCAACACCGTGCTCCTCCCCGACAGCGTGTTCGGCGAGCACCACATCTGGGTCGCCTACCTGATCGTCGGCCTCGTGCTGGTGATCGGCGGCGCGGTGAGCTGGGCTCGGCGGCGGCCCCGGGAAGAACCCCTGACGTGACGACGTTGAGCAGCGTGTGCCGCCCCGGTGGCAGCACAGCAGCATCGACGAGACAGGACATCCTGGACGTGAGCAAGCGAAGCGAGCGAACCATGACCGCAGTGCGTTCCCCGGCCTCTCGCGCCGAGCGGTCGCGGCGCGGATCCCGAAGGGTGGGCCCGTGAGCGACAGGCGCAAGGTCATCATCATCGGGTCAGGCCCCGCCGGCCTGACCGCCGCGGTCTACACGGCGCGCGCCAACCTCGAGCCCCTGCTGCTCGAGGGCGAGCCGTCGTCGACGAGCGATCAACCCGGTGGTCAGCTGATGCTCACCACCGAGGTCGAGAACTTCCCGGGGTTCCCCGAGGGGATCATGGGGCCCGAGCTCATGACTCGGTTCCGCGAGCAGGCCGCTCGCTTCGGCACCGAGATCCGCACCGAGAAGGTCAGCCGCGTCGACCTGTCGAGCCGGCCCTTCGGCGTCTGGGTCGGCGACCCCGACGCGGCCGAACCCACCTACACGGCCGACGCGGTGATCATCTCCACCGGCGCCCAGTCGCTGATGCTCGGCATCGAGCGTGAGGGCGAGCTCATCGGCCACGGTCTGTCGACGTGCGCCACCTGCGACGGCTTCTTCTTCCGCGACCACGACATCGCGGTGGTCGGGGGCGGCGATTCGGCGCTCGAAGAGGCGATCTTCCTCACGAAGTTCGCCCGGTCCGTGACGATCATCCATCGACGCGAGGAGCTGCGGGCGTCGAAGATCATGCAGGAGCGGGCCCGCCACAACGAGAAGATCCGGTTCCTGTGGAACCACGTCGTCGAGTCGGTCTCGGGTGACGCCAAGCTCTCGGGCGTCACCGTGCGCAACGTCCTCACCGACGAGACCAGCGAGCTGTCCGTGACCGGCCTGTTCGTCGCCATCGGCCACAAGCCCAACACCGACCTGTTCAAGGGCCAGCTCGAGATGGAGGAGTCGGGCTACCTCGTGACCGGGTTGGCCGACGGCGCCACGACGACCAACGTCGAAGGCGTGTTCGCCTGCGGCGACGTGCAGGACCACACCTACCGGCAGGCGGTCACCGCCGCCGGGTCGGGTTGCCAGGCTGCCATCGACGCCGAGCGGTGGCTCGAGGCGCAGCACGGCTGACGTCGGCCCCGGCCAGGGAACAAGTCCCCCACCGGGGCTGTTCAGACGTGCTAGAGGGCACGCTTTCCAGCGGGGCCCACAAGAGATCACCCACATCCGCAAGGAAAGGTCACCGACACAATGGCTGGAAGCATCAGCACCCTCACCGATGCGACGTTCGACGAGACGATCGGCGCGGCCGCCGAGCCCGTCGTCGTCGACTTCTGGGCCGAGTGGTGCGGGCCGTGCAAGATGATCGCCCCGATCCTCGACGAGATCGCCAACGAGCACGCCGGCAAGCTCACGGTGGCCAAGCTCAACGTCGACGAGAACCCCGACGTGGCCCGGCGCTTCGACGTGATGAGCATCCCGACCCTCATCGTGTTCAAGGACGGTTCGGCGCAGAAGCGCCTGGTCGGGGCGAAGGGCAAGGGTCAACTTCTGGCTGAGCTGGACGAGTTCCTTCCCTGACCCTCACCCAGAGACGTAATCCACAACCTGTGCGAAAGGTTGTGGATGACATAGACCCCAACTTGAGGACGAACCATCCTCAGGTTGGGGTCGAGTCTTTTTCGGAGCCTTCCATCCCACTGGATGGCGCACGCTGACTCCCGATGTTCCACCACCCCCTTGTCGCTACGATGCGTGCAGATCTCGCGTGATTTTGTCCCGATGCGTGCTCCATCATCCACAAGGTGACGTCGAGGATGGACACAGCGCCCGAGTGCGGGTGGGGGCCGGGTGGAGCCGGACGTGGACACGGCGGCCCGGGCTGGGGATCACATCTGACGCGGATCCATTTACGTGCCCCTCGGAGGGGGACGCGGAGCGTGAGGATCAGGCCGGGGCGGGCGAGTCGCCCGGCGACATCACACGGTAGATGCGCTCGAGATCCTCGAGATCTGCGAACTCGATCACGACCCGGCCGCGCTTCGGACCCATGTTGATCTTCACGCGGGTGTCGAGCTGGTCGGCGAGCAAGCCCTCGAGCTCGAGAAGCCCTGGCGCCCGGAGCTTGCTCGCCGGGCGCGCCACCATCGGGCGTCGGGGCCTCGGGCGCGGCCGTGCGCAGCCGCACCGCCTCCTCGGTGTCGCGGACCGTCAGCCCTTCCGCGACGATGCGCCGGGCCAGTGCTTCCTGGAAGGACCGGTCGGGGGTGCCGAGCAGCGCCTTGGCGTGGCCGGCCGAGACCTGCCCGTCGGCCACGAGCCGCTGCACCTGTGGGGTGAGCTGGAACAGGCGAAGCAGGTTGGCCACGGCCGACCGGCTCTTGCCGACGCGGTGGGCGACCGCCTCCTGCGTCATCCCGAAGTCCTCGATGAGCTGCTGGTAGGCCGCAGCTTCCTCGAGCGGGTTGAGGTCGTCGCGGTGGAGGTTCTCGACCAGGGCGTGCTGGAGGGTCAGCTCGTCGCTGACCTCGCGCACGATGATCGGCATGATCTGCAGGCCGGCCCGCTTCGCCGCGCGCCAGCGGCGTTCCCCCGCGATGAGCTCGAAACGGTCGGGATCCACCTCGCGCACGAGGACCGGTTGCAGGACCCCGAGCTCACGGATCGACGCCGTCAGCCCGGCCAGCGACTCCTCGTCGAAGTGGTTGCGGGGCTGGTACGGGTTCGGCGCGATCTGGCTGATCGGCACCTCTCGCACCGTTGGGCGTGCGGCCGCGTCGGTGGTGACGTCCTGCGGGATGAGGGCCCCGAGGCCCCTACCCAGCCCGCTGCGCCGCTCCACCGCTCACCTCCATCGCCAGGCTGCGATACGCGATCGACCCGCGTGATGTCGGGTCGAACGTGATGATCGGCTGACCGAACGACGGTGCCTCGCTGAGGCGGACCGTCCGCGGCACGATGCTGTTGCACACCTTCTCGCCGAAGTGGTCACGCACCTCGTGCACCACCTGATCGGCGAGCTTCGTGCGTGCGTCGTACATCACGAGCACCATCGCGCTGAGCTCGAGCCGAGGGTTCAGGTTGCGCTGGACGAGCTGCACGTTGCGCAGGAGCTGACCGAGACCCTCGAGCGCGTAGTACTCGCACTGGATGGGCACGAGCACCTCGCTGGCCGCAGCCAGGCCGTTCACGGTCAGCAGACCCAACGACGGTGGGCAGTCGATGAGCACGAAGTCGTAGTCGTCGCGCACGGCCTCGAGCGACCGGCGCAGCCGCATCTCCCGGCTGAAGGCCGGGACGAGCTCGATCTCGGCGCCCGCCAGGTCGAGGGCGGCGGGCGCACAGAACAGGTTGCGAACCGCGGTGGCCTCGACGCAGTCCTCGATCGGCAGGTCGTTGAGCACGACGTCGTACATCGACGCCTGCAGGTCGCGGATGTTGATGCCGAGGCCCGTGCTCGCGTTCCCCTGGGGATCGAGGTCGACGACGAGGGTGCGGTAGCCCAGCTCGGCGAGGCAGGCCCCCAGGTTCACCGCGGTGGTCGTCTTCCCGACACCACCCTTCTGGTTGGCGATGGCCATCGTGCGAGGAAGAGGTCGCTGGAAGGGCGTGGGTGCGGACGTGGCGGTGGACGTCATCGACGCGTCACCTGCAGCCGGCGTGCGGCCATCGTCATGCTCCTCGAGCACGGCGGAAGAGGGGGTCATCACCTGTGCAGCCTCGGGGGTGGGTTGCGATCGGTCACCGCTGAGGTCATCGAGGGCGGGAATTCCCTCGACACCCGGGAGGGAGAAGCTGGACTTCCCGGGAGAGGCCTTGGCCTGGGTCACGGCATCGGGCGCTCTCTCGGTCATCCGGCACATGTTTCCGGGCCGGCGGTGTCGGGTCAAGCCCCGACGATGGTCGTCGGACGTTCCACGTGGAACATCACGACCGCCCGCCGGGCTGGCTCAGGATAGACCGAGGCGACTTGAGAGGACCCAATACCACCCTCCGCGCGACCCAGCCGTGGGCCCGGGAGCCCCTCGGAGCCACCGCCCGAGGCGCCGGGGCGAAGGGGGTGCTGGTCGACGCCAGGGGGGCTCCGCACTCGACGCTGGCCTCCGCTCGGGCGTTGGTCTGGCCCCTGCGCCACCTCGCTCTGGCGGTCGGTCCACGGCGTCTCTCCTGCCAGGTCCGGGTCGGCCGGTCGACGATGGCGGTCCAGCCCACCTACGCAACTGTGCCTCGGCTCCCGCATCCCACTCACCGGACCTGCCTGGGGCTGAGCGCGATGACGGAGGGCATGCGCACGAGAGAGGAGGAGCGGAACGAGGACAGGAACCCCTCCATGGACGCTGATCAGGCCACGGAGGTGAGCCTGGTCTCGGGCTCGGGCGCCGGCGGGAAGGAGGAGGGACCGCGGTATCGCAGCGCGTTCCACGTGGAACATCCGTGGGAAGCGCGGAGTCGATGGCCTGGTGCCCGGGGGGCTCGTCTCGCAGACGCGCACCAAGGAGCGGGGTACCTCGCGGCTGGTCTGCCCCGGGACACAGCCAGCCCTTCCCGCCGATCACGGCTCCTGGGGAACAGTGGGCCCGCCACGTGGAACCCGCGAGGCGCGGAGCTGATGGACCGGTCCCCCGGGACTCGTCTGCCAGACCACATCGCACCAGGGATCGGGCACCTCGGTATCGCGCGGTCCACGTGGAACATCCGTGGGAAGCGCGGAGTCGATGGCCGGTGCCCGGGGGCTCGTCTCGCACGCGCACCAGGAGCGGGGTACCTCGCGGCTGGTCTGCCCGGGACACAGCCAGCCCTTCCCGCCGATCACGGCTCCTGGGGAACATGGCCCGCCACGTGGAACCCGAGGCGCGGAGCTGATGGACCGGTCCCCCGGGACTCGTCTGCCAGACCACGTCGCACCAGGGATCGGGCACCTCGCAGCTGGTCTCCTTCGCGAGGGACCGCAACCAGCCCTTGCCGACGATCACGGCTCCTGGGGGAACGTTCAGCAGTGACCCGCCACACGGGGAACATCCGGGCGCCGGCGCGAACCAATCGCCTCGTGCCTGGGGGGTTTCGTCTCCCAGACCACGTCGCACGAGGGATCGGGCACCTCGCAGCTGGCTGCTCCGCCGGGGGCCACAACCAGCCCTTCCTACCGATCACGGCTCTTGGTGAGCGTCGGCAGCAGCGCGCCACGCGTGGAAACCGGAGAGGCGCGAGCCGATGGACTGGTTCCGGGGGGCTTCGGTCGCCCGCTGACGGCTGGCCCCGCGTCGTGGCGATCCTCCATGGAGGCCGGCCGACACGGTGACGAGCACCGGATGTTCCACGTGGAACACGACCACCTTGGAGATCGGACGTCCAGGCGGGCCACAGGACCAGGGAATCGCCCGGTGCGACTGATCACGCTCGACAGGGCGCGGGAGACCACGCCGGCGGTCGCGCACCCTGACGGGCATCGGCGATGGATCACCGCTGCAGCGTGGAGCCGGACACGAACGGGCCGTCGTCCGGGCACCTATCTCAACAGCTCCCGGACGAGCGACCCGACCTCGTCCCGCCACGGTGCCTGGACAGCCTGACGAGGACCGGGGCTCGGCCTCTCATGCAGGACGTCCACCGCTGGACCGCATGCTCGCCCACCCGGCCTGGCGCAGTCCCATCGATCCCGGAACACGTCGTCCACCAGCCAGGACGACACCACACGCACCTCACCGACTCTCCCCCGGTAGCTCGTCAGGCGGGGGCCCCACTGACCATTGTCGAATGACTCCCAAGCCACGTCGCACCAGGTCGCACAGGGATCGTCAAATCGCCTCCGGCCTGCTCCGAACAGGCCCCGACCTGCGCTTCCTACCGATCACGGCGTCACATGGAGCCCGAGCGCGCAGCCCCGACAGACACGACGTCGCTCCCCACGTCTTCCAGCGAAGCCGGCACAGCCCGTCCCCACGTGTCACCCCACGCCGGCCGCTGGCGCGATGCGCAGGGGGACCGGAACCCCCGACCTTGCCAGCAGAGGGCATGGCAGCCATCGCACCTATTGCGGCGCCCGCCAGCCGTACAGCACGCAGCAACCGGATCGTCATTCCGCGCCAGCCCAGGCCGAGACTGACCTCCCCTGGATCGCGGCACACGCCGGACCCCGGCGCTGTCTGCAGCCGGACCGACGGCCAGTCGGCTGAGGTGCTCCTCGACCCACCTCGGGTCGGGCAACTCGCCACCATCGATGGCCCATCGCTCCACCTCGGACGCCGGGTCGGACCTGTCGGCCGCCAGAACCCCCGCAGGCCGTGCGAGGCCAGGCCGTCCCTCGAGATCGGCGCCTGATCCAGGGACGTGCTCATGTCCGACTGGTGGAGTCAGTGACGGGGGGTACGCCGCGATCTCGACGATCCGCCGGGCCTGGTCACCGATCTGATCGGGCGCCAGGGGCTCCGATCTCAACCCACGTGCGTGCGTGCCGCGGCCGAAGCCCTCCGGTCTTGCCGAGGCCAGCGAGCGATCGGGCCTCTTGCAGCGTCGGCATCCACCAGTGCCCAGGTCGACGGCGATGGCCAGATGGCGTGCCCGCCTGCACCTGATCCAGCTTCCTGCCCGGCCCGACCGGGCCAGCGCCGGGATTCGTGCGGTGCGACGTCGTGGCCTCCGCGCCCATGTCACTGGCGGGTCGTGCGGGCAGGGACGGCCCATCGACGGCGCGAGGCCGCGACGCACGACGAAGGCAGCAGGTCATCCCGCACTCGCCCTCCTCGGCGGCGCGTGCGGGTACCGGGACCCGCCGATCCGCGTCGTGACCAGGGCGACAGCAATGTTCCACGTGGAACGTCCGATCGGGACTTCACGGCAGCCGTCCCGGGGCCGGGTCCTGGAAGGCCTCGTCGACCCTGTGGTGTCATCGCCGCTCGCACGGGCTCGCTGATGATGGTTCAACGACCGGGACAACGGCGTTTGCGACCCCGAGGGGGCCCACTGAGGGGCCCGCTGGCGAATCCCCGGCCCAGACCGGAAACCGCTACAGGCGGCACTCCGACACGGGTTGCCTCAGCAGCTCCGCTCAGGCGTCGCCTCACATCGGCGGCCAGGCCCTCGGCTGCCCTGCACGAACAGGAGCGCCATCCGTACAGAAGCGCGCCACACCCCGAGGCCGGAATCGTCGGCGAGCGTTCCTCGGCCAGCGCGGCCAGGAGCGCGGAAGACGGGTGACGGCACACCGAGCTCGAGGGCGCACGCACTGGACGACGAACCGGACGGACCCCAGCGAGTACTCCATCGGAACGCAGGCTCGGCGGGGCTCACGGCGGGACAGGGCTGCTGGCAGTCGCCAACCGGCCCCGGGCCAGGTGGGCGATCCGAGACGCGCCAAGACGCAATCCTCCGGCGCGTCGCCCCGACACGAACTGCACAACCGTCAACAGAGCGAATGGGTACGAGAGACGAGATCCGTCGGTTGAGCCCCGTCGCGACAACGCGACGCGTGCAGCCGCCCGAGGCCGGCACGACTCCTCCTCGACAACCAGGCGCGGACAACGCGCTCCCGGCGATGGGTGGCATCGCGGCCAGTCCGCCCTCGGCCGAGCGGTGCATCGACGGCAGGTGATTGCGCGAGTGAGCAACACCCAACTGCCGTCATCAACCTGCGGCGCACCTCGAACAGCGCGACTGCGCGACCCCGACCCGCATCACGCACTGGCGCCACGGATGCCGAACCGCCGACCCAACGCACCGCCCCCTTGTGAGCAGACCGCGTCCTCACCGCCGACACCGACCCCGGTACGCGAACGCACCGAGGGCCTTCACCTCAGATCGCCGCTCCGCTCGAACCGACGCGGCCCGCGGCCTCCCCGGTCTGCGTCGACCGCCGCCTGTCAGAACAGTGGGCGCTTCGCGGGCACGCCGTCGCGGCGCGGGTACCGGTCGGGACAGGGTCGGGTGAGCAGCAGCGAGCGGTAGTGGTACGGCACTGCCCAGGTCTGCTCCACCACCAGGCCGACGAGGTCGAGCCCTGACGCCGGCCAGCGTTCGGGCGCCTGAGCGGTCGCCGAGGAGTCCGCACCACTCGGCCCGGACCCGCCCTCGCCCTCGACCGGAGGGTCACTGACCAGGAGTCTTCCGCCGACCTCGAGGAACGGCGCCGCGCACTCGGCAGTCACTCCGGGCGCGCCGAAGCCGCGGGCGACGACCACGTCGAAGCGGGCTCGCAGGGCGGCATCCCGCCCCGCCGACTCGGCCCGCGCCCGCACCACCCGCACCCGGCCGGCGAGCCCGAGCTCCGCGACGGCGGACTCGAGGAACTCGCCTCGGCGCGCGCCCGCGTCGAGGAGGACCATCTCGGCATCCGGCCAGGCATGCGCCAGAACCACGCCGGGAACTCCACCTCCGCTGCCCAGGTCGAGCACCCGACTGGGCGCACGATCACCCGTCCCGACGGGACCGGCCGCGAACCCGAGGGCGTGGTCCACCTGGACGCGCACGGAGCCGGGCCCGAGGAACCCCAGGCTCCGGCTCCGTGCCAGAACGCTCTCGATGGCGGCCGACTCGACGGGCGTCATGGCGCCGCCCTTCGGTCGAGGCGCCCGCGGCTCACGCCGGCCGGATGACCACCCGGCGAGCGTCGTCCTCGCCCTCGGACACGGTGTCGACACCGTCGATGTCGTTGACGGTGTCGTGCACGACCTTGCGGTCGGCCGAGCCCATCGGATCGAGGGCCTTGGCGACGCCCGACTCCTTGACCGACTCGGCGATCGAGGTCGCGAACCGGGCGAGCGCCTCCTTGCGGCGCGCCCGGTAGCCCGCCACGTCGACGCGCACCCGAGCGTGGGGCTGCCCGACGAACCGGCGCTGCACCATGCTGCGGACGAGCTCTTGGACCGCCGTCAGCGTCACGCCCTTCTGACCCACGAGGAGCCCGAGCTCGGACCCTTCGACCGACGCCTCGAGCGCCTCGTCCTCACCGACCTCGACCGTCACGGTCGCGTCCGGTCGCCCGAAGGCTACGAGGAGGTCGGTGAGGAAGCCCTCGACCGCCGCCTGCTGGGCCTCGAGGTCCATCTCGCTCGTCCCCGCCTCGCCCGACGACTGCGTGTTCTCGCTCACCGCTGCTCCCTCTGCCGACGGAGACGGCCGGTTGCGCCGCCTCCTCCTGTTGCCACCTGCGCCGCCGCCGGCACCGGAGCCTGATCGACGCGGCCCGGCCGTGCCCGTCGACGTGTCGTCGTCGTCGGATGCCGGTCCACCA
Source organism: uncultured Acidimicrobiales bacterium (assembly GCA_963778415.1). Classification (GTDB taxonomy): domain Bacteria; phylum Actinomycetota; class Acidimicrobiia; order Acidimicrobiales; family VFJN01; genus ZC4RG19. Next base: position 1,681 of record CAVZUI010000012.1, on the reverse strand, counting down.
CCCTGGCGATCGGCCTCGGGGCGCGTGCCCGACCCGCCGTCCGGGGGTCCCACCCCGGCGGCGACCCGCTCGCGACCACCACTGCCGCCGCCGCCACCCTTGCGAGCGCGTCCTCGATCTCCATCGCGACCGCGTCGCTCGCCGCGACGGCGGTCGCGGCGGTCGACCTTCGGGCGCGGCGCCGTGGGGCGAACGTGTGCGCGTACCTGTGCTTCGGAGCGCAGCCGGCCGAAGAGGCCCTTCTGCGCGTCCTGGACGACCTCGACTTCGGCGTCCTGCTCATCGACGCCCAGCTGATCGAGGGCCATCTCGGTGGCTTCCTCGATCGTGCGGGCGGATGTGACGACCCATTCCACGATCTACTTCCTCTTCTTCTTCTTGCGCGAGCGGGGGTGGGGTTTGGCCCCCGAGGCCCCGGCGCCGGCGGTGGCCTTGTCGGCGGGTGTGGCGTCCTTCGGTGTGGACGTCGACCCGTTGCCGCTGGGCTTCGCCGATGTCTTGGTCGCGGCCTTGCGCCCGGTGGCATCGACCTTCTTCGCCGCGCCGCCCTTGGTCGCACCGCCCTTGCCTGCGGTGGCCTTCTTGGCCTCGCGCAGCTCGGCCATCGCCTTCTGCGCCTGCCGACCGACCGAATCCTCGCCGTGGTACAGCGAGCGGGTGATGTAGTGCTGCTGGCCCACTCGCCACAGCGTCGAGACCAGGAAGTAGATGCCGATGGCGGCGGGGCTGACGAACGCGAAGAACACGTACATCAGCGGCCCGATGCGCATCATCATCTGCTGCTGCTGGGTGACCTCGGCGCCGGCGTTGCGGCCCATGATCTGCTTCTGCTGGTACCAGCTGAGGAAGGCGATGATCGCCACCAGGACGATGTACGGCAGGGCGTGGACGAAGCCGTCGCTGAGCGCTTGGACCGCGCTCTGCGACAGGTCGACGCCGAACGCATCCATGTGGTCCTGGCCGAGCAGCGCCTGGTACAGCTCGTCGGAGTTGTTCAGGTACTTCGGCCTGAAGCCGGGCGTGGTAGTCGTGCCCAGCTGGGGGAAGCCCTGCTGCACCATCTGCTGGACGCCGACGAACTTGGCCTCGCGGGTCAGACCCTGCACGACGTAGAACAGGATCGAGAACACCGGCGCCTGGATCAGCAGCGGCAGGCAGCCGCCGACCGGGTTGATCTCATGCTCCTTGTAGAACGCCATCAGCTCCTCGTTGAGCTTCTGGCGATCGTCCTTGTACTGGGTCTGCAGGCGGCGGATCTCGGGCTGCAACCGCTGCATCTCGATCATCGACCGTGTGCCCTTGAGCGTGAGCGGGGTCGTGATGATCATGACCACGCAGGTCAGGAGCGCGATGGCGATCGCGTAGTTCGGGATCAGCGTGTAGAAGAAGTTGAGCGTCCCGGAGACGATTTCGAAGAGGCCGTCGAGCATCAGTGCTTTCCTTCAGGAACCGGGTCCCACCCGTGACCGCCCCAGGGGTGGCAGCGGCAGAGGCGGCGAACGGTGAGGGCGCTGCCCTTCACCGCACCGTGGACCTCGAGCGCGTCGAGCGCGTAGTTGGAGCAGGTGGGGACATAGCGGCAGGGCGAGGGACGACCGTCGGTGACCCTCTGGTAGAGGCGGGCCCCGCGGTGGAGGAGGCGGGCCGCGGGGGTCATCGGCCCACCGGGCGGGAGGGCTGG
>CAVZUI010000011.1:0-121507 GCA_963778415.1 uncultured Acidimicrobiales bacterium | reverse complement strand
ACGGGGACGCGGCGAGGCGCCGCGTGCCCCCATGGAGGCTAGACCGAGAGCAGGATGGCGTCGCCCTGGCCGCCGCCGCCGCACAGCGCGGCGGCGCCGAGACCGCCGCCGCGCCGGCGCAGCTCGTGGAGCGAGCGTGAGCGCGACGCCGGTTGCCGGACATGCCGATCGGGTGGCCGAGCGCGATGGCGCCACCGTTGACGTTGACGACCTCGTCGGTGATGCCGAGGTCGTCCATCGAGGCCAGGCCGACGGCGGCGAACGCCTCGTTGATCTCGAACAGATCGACGTCGCGCGAGCGCCTTGCCCGGCCCGCTCGAGGGCGGCCTGGATCGCACGCGACGGCTGGCTCAGCAGCGAGGGATCGGGGCCGGCGACCTGGCCGTAGCCCACGACCTCGCCGAGCGGGCTCGACCGCGAGACGCTCGGCCGCGGCCTTCGACGCGACGACCACCGCGGCTCGCACCGTCGGAGATCTGCGATGGCATTGCCGGCGGTGATGTTGCCCGCCGTGTCGAACGCCGGGCTTCAGCCTCGCCGAGCGACTCCGCCGAGGTGCCAGGGCGCACGCCCTCGTCGGTGTCGAACAGCAGCGGATCGCCCTTGCGCTGCGGGATCTCGACCGGGACGATCTCGTCGGCGAACCGACCGTCCTTGATCGCGGCGGCGGCCCGCTCGTGGCTCTTCGCCGCGAACTCGTCCTGACGCTCGCGCGCGATGTCCGGCGACGCGGCGTACTTCTCGGTGCCCGCGCCCATGAGGCACGCGTCGAAGGCGCACCACAGGCCGTCGTGGATGATCGCGTCGACGACGTGGCGTCGCCGTAGCGGAAGCCGGCACGGGCGCCCGGGAAGCAGGTGCGGCGCGTTCGTCATGGACTCCATGCCGCCGGCGACGACGATCTCGGCCTCGCCGGCCTGGATCATCTGGTCGGCGAGGTAGATCGTGTTGAGCCCGGACAGGCACACCTTGTTGACGGTCGTGGCCGGCACCGTCATCGGGACGCCGCCGTTCACCGCGGCCTGACGGGCGGTGATCTGGCCTTGGCCGGCCTGAGCACCTGGCCCATGAACACGTAGTCGACCTCGTCGGGCGAGAGGCCGGCGCGCTCGAGCGCGGCCTTGATCGCGAAGCCGCCGAGTCGGCTGCGCGGAGAACGGCGCGAGACCTCCCGAGAGCTTCCCGATCGGTGTGCGGGCACCGGTCACGATCACGGATCCGGCCATGGTGGCGCTCTCCCCCGTAGGTGCACGTCGAATGCCGTGCGACTGAACGACCGTGGCGTCAGTACCGACCGGTAGCAACCGGACCCAATGGGCCTCAGCGACGGAGGCGGGGGCTTGGTGGACGCGGGCTGGAACGGCCACCTACATTGGCGGGCCATGCAGCAGATCCTCGAAGCCATCCAGGCGGGTGCCTCCGGCGACGACCTGGCCAACCTGCCGGTCCCCGAGAGCTACCGGGCGGCCTTCGTGAAGGCCGACGAGGTCAGGACATGTGGGAGGGGGTCGCGTCCAGCGACAAGGACCCGCGCAAGTCGCTCCACGTGGAGGAGGTCGCCACGCCCGAGCTGGCGCCCGACGAGGTGTTCGTCGCCGTGATGGCCAGCTCCATCAACTTCAACACGGTGTGGACCTCGATCTTCGAGCCGCTGCCGACGTTCGGCTTCCTCAACCGGCTCGGCCAGAGTCGACGTGGGGCGCTCGCCACGACCTGCCGTACCACGTGGTCGGCTCGGACGGCGCCGGCGTCGATCGTCAAGGTCGGCTCGGCGGTCCGCAACTGGAAGCCGGGCGACAGGGTCACGATCCACTGCAACCACGTCGACGACCAGGACCCGACCGCCCACGACGACTCGATGCTCGCCGCCAACCAGCGCATCTGGGGCTTCGAGACGAACTTCGGCGGGCTCGCCGACCTCACCGTCGTCAAGGCCAACCAGCTGATGCCCAAGCCCACCCACCTCACGTGGGAGGAGGCGGCGTGCAACGCGCTGTGCAACTCACCGCTACCGCATGATCGTCGGCCAGCACGCCGGCGCGCATGAAGCAGGGCGACGCCGTCCTCATCTGGGGCGCCACCGGCGGCATCGGCGGCTACGCCACCCAGTACGTCCTCAACGGCGGTGGCACGCCCGTCGGCGTGGTGTCGCTCCCCGCGCGGGCCGAGCTGCTCCACGCGATGGGCTGCGAGCACGTCATCGACCGCAAGGCCGACGGCTACCAGTTCTGGAGCGACGAGCACACCCAGGACGAGGGGGAGTGGCGGCGCCTCGGCAAGGACGTCCGGTCGCTCATCGGCGAGGACCCCGAGATCGTGCTCGAGCACCCCGGTCGCCCGACCATGGGCGCCTCGGTGTTCATCGCCGCGGGGCGGCACGGTCGTCACGTGCGCGGCCACGTCCGGCTTCATGATCGAGTACGACAACCGGCACCTCTGGATGAAGCTGAAGAGCATCGTCTCCGCCACTTCGCCAACTACCGGAGGCGTGGGACACCAACCAGTCATCGCCGACGGCAAGGTCCAGCCGCTCCTGTCGCGGGTGTACCCGCTCGACCGAGGTCGGCGACGCCACGCTCGCCGTGCACCGCAACGAGACCGAGGGCAAGCTCGGGGTGCTGTGCCTGGCACCCGAGCAGGGCCTCGGCGTCGACGACCCGGCGAAGCGGGCCCGCATCGGCGAGGACAGCATCACCCTGTTCCAGCGCCACACGGCTGGGGAGCTCTGACCCGCGCCGGGCGGGACGCCGGCGGCTACCCGCTCAGCTGAGCCCGGCGATCGCCGCCGCCACCTCGTCGGGCGCCTCGAGCGGCGGCCAGTGACCCACGTCGGCCAGGCGACCACGTGGGCCTGGGGGATGCGCTCGACCAGCCGCTGGATCATGTGGGCGCCGGAGACCGGGTCGAGCACCCCCCAGACGAACACCGTGGGCAGGTCGTCGCCCTCCAGGGCCGCCCGCCACCGGTCGGCGTGCGCCCGCCGGTCGGCCACGTAGTGCAGCAGGTCGTGCATGAGGGCAGCCGCCGCCGTCGTCCATCGATCGCCACATCTCGTGGACGAGGGCCTCGTCCATCGGCCGCGCTGCCCCAGGTGACCCGCACGCCGCCGGCGAACACCGCCTCGTTGATAGCCGCGGCCACTCAGCCCCGCTGTCGGGGTCGAGCAGCATCTGCTGGCCGACCGTGGGCCGGTGCAGATCGGGGTAGATGCCGCCGTTCATCCAGACCACGCCGGTGAGCTCGGTGCCGCGCCGAGCGACCCGTCGGACCGGCGGGCGAGCAGCTCCTGGGCCACCGACACGCCGTAGTCGTGGGCCACCAGCAGCGTGGTGACGTGATGCCCGGCCGCCACAGGCCCTCCACCGCGTCGGCCGCGGCGTGGATGGAGTAGGTGTGCCCGCCCGTGCCGTCTCATCGGCCGGCGGCTTGTCCGACGCCCCGAAGCCGGGCAAGTCGAGGGCCAGCAGCCGCAACCCGTGCAGCCGCGTCGCCACCTCGGCGATGTCGAGCGAGGCGGAGGGGTAGCCGTGGCAGAACGTGTACGTGGGCGCGTCCTCGGGCCCGAGGTCGTAGGTCGCGATGTCGAGCTCGCCGACCTCGATGTGTGTCGCCCCCGCCCGCCACTCGTCCCAGGTCACCATGCGGTCAGCTTGGCAGCTTCGAACGTCATGCCAGCTCCGGCCCGACGGACGCGAGCACCTGACGCGCCTGGTCCCGGGTCAGAGGGCACGGGGGACGACTGCCACCGTCAGCACCTCGCCGCCCCGCACGAGCTGCGCCTCGATGGTGCGGCCGGCGGGATCGCCAGACAGCAGGCGTTGCATGTCGGTGACAGCCTCGACGGGTTGGCCGTCGAGGGCGACGACGATGTCCTCGGGGCGCACGCCGCCGCGGGCGGCTGGTCCGCCGGCCACGACGCTCGTGACCTCGACCGCGGCGGCGCCCCAACCGGTCGGCGACCCACGGCGGAAGCGCCCGGCTCCCGCCCGACAACCCCAGTTCCGCCCGCTCGACGCGCCCGCGGGTGACGAGCGCACCGATGATCGCCATGGTGGTGTCGTTGAGCGGCACGGCCAGGCCGAGGCCCTGCCCGACCCCGGGGCCGACGACGGCAGTGTTGATGCCCACGACCCGCGCATCGCTGGTGGCGAGCGCTCCCCCGCTGTTCCCGGGGTGGAGGGCCGCGTCGGTCTGGATCACGCCCTCGACCACCCGCACAGCGGCGACCGTCGACCGCGGGCAGCGACCGGCCCAGGGCCGAGACCACGCCCGCCGACGCCGAGCCCACGAAGCCGAGGGGGCTCCCGACCGCGACGACGAGCTGACCAACGCGCAACGCCGCGGCGTCGCCCAGGTCGGCTGCGGGCAGGTTGCTCTCGGCACGCGCACGACCGCGAGGTCGGACAGGCGATCGCGCCCCACGAGCTCGTAGGGCAGCTCGGCACCGTTGTCGAACACCGCAGTCCCGATCCGGCCCCGGCCGATCACGTGCGCAGACGTGACCAGCAGCCCGTCGCTCGACGACGCGACCGCTGACCCGCTCCCTCCGCCGTGGCGCAGGCTGGCCACCGACGGCAACACCCGCTCCGCGACGGCCACCACCGCCCGCGAGTAGGCGTCGAGCGCATCATCGTCCCTAGCCCCCGGTTGCGGTACTGCGTCACGCATCGCCCCGCCCGATGCAGACGATCGAGGCCCCACACGGTCGGCAACGCGGTGCACGCCGGCCTGGAGTTCGTCGCTCACCGGCATGATCGCTCCTTCCCGGCGGGAGCCTGTCGCGGGTCACTAGCAATCTGCAAGTAACTGTGGGGAACCGTACCGTGACGCCCCGAGCCTCACACCGGCGACCAGCGCACGGCCACGCCCTCCATCAGATATGCCGGCGCCTCGGCGGCGGTGGCGAACCCGGCGAGGAAGGTCGAGTCCAAGTCGTCAATCTCCACCCGCCGGGCCGTGCGCCGGTCGGGCTCCATCCGTGCGGCCTCGAGCGCACCAGAGCGCCCCGGCGACAGGCCGACGACGGCTGTGAGGCAGGTGCCTCCGACGGGCTCGGAACACTCGAACGTGGTGGACCGGGAACGGCCGCGCCGCGACGCGCACCGAGGACGGGTCGTCCGCAGACCGGGCGGAAACCGACCACGTCAGCGTTCCCTGCGACTCGCGAACCGCGACCAGGGCGGGGTGGTGCACCCCCGGGAACAGTCGGCCGCCCGCCAGCACCACGGTGCGGGCATCGGTCATCCGGGTCGGCACGTACACGCCGACGACCGTCTGCCGGAGCCGTCGTCCCACTCCGCCGAGATCCGATGCGCCGCGACCGCATTCCGATGCCCGCCACGGCCGGCAGGCCCACGGGCCGAAGCAACACGACGTCGAGGAGGCAGCAACCGACGACCGTTCCAACGTCCGTGACGTGCGGCCGCAGTCCGACCGGCGGGCGGCGCCGCCGCCTCGTCGGGGTCGACCACTGCGTTGATCAGCAGGCGCCGACGGAGTGTTCCCTCGACGTGTCGGACGGCCACCGGGAGCAATGTGCGCATGGATGATACGCTACCATTCACTCGCATATAGCTGTGCAGTGCCAACGTCAGGCAGACCAACGAACTGGCCGAGGAGGCGCAGGTGGGCGAGCGGTTCCGGCTCGACGAACTCGCATGGCGGGCCAACGTCCCGACCACCACCGTCCGGCTCTACCGGACGAGAGGCCTGCTCCACCGCCTGGCATCGACGGTCGCACCGGGTGGTACGACGAGTCGCATCTCAGCCGGCTCCGCCTGATCGCACGCCTCCAGCAGCAAGGGCACTCGCTCGCCGGCATCGGCGACCTCATCGACCAGTGGGAGCACGGTCGCGACCTCGATGCCGTCATCGGGGTCGAGGCGGGGCTCGACGCTCTGCTCGGTGACCCGCACGCCGTCACGTTCAGCGCCGAGGAGCTCGCCGAGCGCTTCCCGCCAGGGGCGCTGACGCCGGGCGCGATGCGGCGCGCCGTCGAGCTCGGCCTCGTCGAGGTCGCCGACGACGGCACCCTGCACGTGCCCGACCGCCGGTTCGTCGACACCGGCGCCGACGTTGGCCCACCTCGGGGTGCCGGTTGCCGCGGTGCTCGACGATTGGGAGGCACTCGTCAGTCACACCGACGAGATCGCGGCACTGTTCGTGCGCCGCTTCGACGAGCGCCTCGCACCGGCCGACTGGTCGACCCGGCTCGACTCAGCCGGGGCCGCGAGCTGGCGAGCGCCCTCGCTCGCCTTCGCCAGATCGCGCACCAGGTCGTTGCCGCCGCCCTCGACGCCAGCCTCGCCCGCGCCGGCCGAACCGACTCGGACAGCTTCTCGAGGCAACCGCGAAGCCCGAAGGCGACTGAGGCCCGCATTTCGGAGCATGCCGGAACGCCGTTCACTCGGTGTTTGTCAGTATTTTCCGGTGGTTCTGCATGTCCAAATGGCGAACAGGTGTACGATCGTCGGCGTGATCTCGTCCGCCGTCGCCGATCTCGACGCCGCCGTCACCCGGCTCGACCTCGCCGTCGACGACCGCGACCTGGCCGCGGTGCTGGCCCTGCGGGACCGGCTCGACGCCCGCATCGCCACGCGGTCCACGCGGTGGACGCCGCTTCCCTGTGGGACGTGGTGGGGGCGACGTCGATGACCGCGTGGACCGCGGACCAGGGCCGCATGGCCCGCCCCCGCGCCGCTCGCGAGGTGCGGGTGGCCCGGCTGGTCGCCCAACTGCCGGTGACCGCAGGGGCGTGGGCCGACGGGCGCCTGTCGACCGGGCAGGTCGAGACCATCTGCTCGTTCCTCACCGACACGGTGCTGGGCGTGTTCGCCCGCCACGAAGCACGCCATCGTCCCGGTGCTCGAACCCCTCTCGGTGCCCGATGTCGCCGCGGCCATGCGGGCATGGCGGGCCCACCTCGACGGCCCCGACCCCGCCCCCACCGCCCCCTCATCGCTACACGCCTCCCGCACCCTCGCCGGCCGGGCCCGGGTCGACGGCGACCTCGACACCGCCACCGGCGAACTCCTGCTGACCGCGCTGCGCGTCGCTCAACAGGCCGCGCCCGACGTCGAGGGCGAACCCGTCCGGGTCCCGGCCCAGCGCCGCGCCGACGCCCTCGGTGACATCTGCCGGTTCTACCTCGACCACCAGAACACCGTGCGCCAAAGCCACCGCCACCGGCCCCACCTCAACCTGGTCTTCGACATGGCCCCCGACCCCGACGGCACCGGGTACACCATCGGCGACGCCCGCACCACCGACGGCTACCCCATCGACCGGGTCACCGCCGGCCGATACCTGTGCGACAGCCTCTTGTACCGGGTCCTGGTCCGAGGCAAATCCGCCATCTTGGACTACGGACGCGCCACCCGTGCCGTGCCCCCACCGCTGTGGAACGTCCTGCTGCTCCGCGACCAGCACTGCCGCTGGAAAGGCTGCGACCGCCCCGGCGCCTGGTGCGAAGCCCACCACGTCATCTGGTGGGAACACGGCGGCACCACCGACATCGCCAACCTCGTCCTCCTCTGCAAGAGGCACCACCACATCGCCCACCGGGCCCGCTGGCACACCGAGATGACCCCCGACGGCACCCTCACCGTCACCGACCCCTGGGGCGTCACCCGCACCACCCGCCCCCCGCCACCGGCCCACCCCTCCCCGCACGCCGCCTGACCCGTGGTCACCACCCGCCGACCCACACCACGCCGGCAGGTACCGTGACGCTCCCCGACCCGGCCGGCCCCGCCCGGCCCCGGAGCGCGCCGCCGGATGCACGAGGCCGGGGCGACCGTCGGTGTGCCGGACGGGCGGTGGGAACCGTGAGCTGGCAGACCCGCGACCGCGCGGCCGATCGTGTGCCACAACGACGTCTGCCTCGAGAACGTGGTGTTCCGGGACGGCGAGGCGGTCACGTTGATCGACTTCGACTTCGCCGCTCCCGGCGAGCCCTCCGGTGAGGAAGAGCCGGGCCGCTCAGCCCGCCAGGGCGCCGCTGACCAGCGCCTGCCACGTCTTGGGGCCGACGATGCCGTCGACCGCCAACCCGAGCGCGGTCTGGAAGCTCGCCGCACGGCGGCGTCGGTCTCGGGGCCGAAGATGCCGTCGACGTCGAGGGCCTCGTCCGGTTCGCCGGCCGGAAGACGAACTCCTCCTGCACTCCCTTCACGGCGTCGCCCTCGTCGCCCTTGCGGACCTGCACGATGACCTCCGCCCAGGTCTTCGGGCCGGCGATGCCGTCGACCGCCAGCTTCTCCTCCTCCTGGAACGCCTTCACGGCCGCCTCGGTCTTCGGGCCGAAGATCCCGTCGACGTCCAGGTCGGCGTCGTGCTCGACCAGCAGGTGCTGGAGCGTCTTCACGGGGTGCCCGCTGTCACCGCGGCGGGTCAGTGGGAACGGACCGATCGTGGTCGCCGTCACGGGTACGCCTCCTCAGTCGCCGCCCGACCCCGTCCACCGAGTGCGGAGCGTGTTGTCAGGCGCGCGCTCAGGCTACGCAGCCGGCGGGTGCCGTGTGGGGACGGCGGCCAGGATCTCGGGGTCGGCGCAGGCCGCGGCGAAGGCGTCGAGGCGCCGCCGGATGTCGCGGCCGAGCAGCCACACGCCGATGCCGTCGGCGACGGGCGCCAGCCAGGAGGGGCGGATCGTGAAGTTGTAGCGCCAGGTCGCCTCGGTGCGGGGGCCGTGGTCGTCGGGCTCGACGGGCGTGAAGTTCCATCCGCCCGAGAAGGACGCGAAGAACCAGGGCCCGCGCACCATCTTCATCCCGACGTGCCCCGGTGGCCGGAAGCTCACGTACTCGGACACCATCGTCAGCCGGTGGCGCGACCGGGTCCACGTGCGGACGCCCTTGGCTGCGGCCGTCGCCCCGTCGAGCAGGCGCTGCTCGCGCACGAACGGGTCCCACCGGTAGCGGAGCTCGCCGTAGGTCTGCGACAGTGCGAACGCGCGGGCCGGGTCGAGGGGCACGGTCACGGTCGACGACACGCGGGGCATGTCGCCAGTGTCGCCGGTCGGGCCGCAGGTCGGGCGTCGCCCGCACGGCTGGACCGCCCTCGGGGCGCGCCCGTAGGTTCTGAGCGTGCTGCTCACCGAGATCGACCACGTCGCCATCGCCGTCAACGACCTCGAGGCCGCCATCGCGTACTACCGCGACACCTTCGGCGCCGAGGTCGATCACCGCGAGATGGTCGAGTCCGACGGCGTCGAGGAAGCGCTGCTGAAGGTGGCCGACAGCTACGTCCAGCTGCTGACGCCCACCCGCGACGACTCACCCGTCGCCAAGTACCTCGAGCGCAAGGGTGAGGGGCTGCACCACATCGGCTACCGGGTCGACGACTGCGCGGCCGCCCTCGACGCGGTGAAGGCTCAGGGCGGCCGGGTCATCGACGAGGCGCCCCGCCCCGGCAGCCGTGGCACCACCGTGGCCTTCATCCACCCGAAGACGGCGTTCGGGACGCTGATCGAGCTCGTCCAGGAGTGAGCGGGCCGCCGCCCGGTCACGCAACCGGAGCGCGGCTGCAACCCACTCGCAAGCAACACCCCGGGTAGCGTCTCCCGTGCGCAGCGCGCCCTCACGGCGGCGCTGCCCCCGAGGAGGCACTCGTGGAACCCACCGCTGCCGGCTATCCGGCGACCTATCCGGCGACGTTCGAGGTCGACCATCCCGACAGGATCACCAACTGGAAGCCGTTGGTGCAGTGGATCCTGGCGATCCCGCATTGGCTCGTGCTCAACGCGCTCAGCAGCCTGTCCCAGATCGTCGCGATCATCTCCTGGTTCGCGATCCTGTTCACGGGCAGGTTGCCGGAGGGCCTGGCGTCGGCACAGCACCTCTACATCCGCTACGCCAACCGCACCGTGGCGTACACGGCATTCCTGCGCGAGGAGTACCCGCCGTTCGTCTTCGGCACCACTGCCGAAGACCAGCGTGAGTACCCAGACGTCCGCACCTCGTTCACCCCGCAGTACGAGGACCGCAACCGCGTCACCGTCGGGTTCCGGCTGATCCTGGTGATCCCGCACCTGATCGTGCTGACGTTCCTTTGGCTGGCCGCCGTCGTCGTGGTCATCGTGTGGGTGTTCGTCGTGCTGTTCACCGGCAGGTGGGCCGACGGGGTGCGCGACTTCGTCATGGGCGTGCTGCGGTGGAACACGCGGGTCAGCGCATACTTCCTGCTGCTCACCGACGACTACCCGCCGTTCAGCCTCGACTGACGCAGATCCGACCCCGGACGCGCCGATGGCCGGGGCGCCATTGACCCGGCCATCGGACCTACCTGCAGGGGTGGTTTCAGCCCGTCACCGACGGCGGCACCATCACGCTGTCGATGAGGTGGACCGTGGCGTTGGCCGTCTGGATGTCGGGCACGACGACCTCGGCCTGATCGCCGACGGTGATCGTGTCGCCGCTGACCTCGATCGACAGTTCCTCGCCGGTGAGCGTGGTCAGCGAGGTCTCGCCGGAGAGGGCGGCGGCGTCGAGCTCCTCGCCCGGGATGACGTGGAACCCGAGCACGGTCGTCAGGAGGCCGGTCGGGTCGGCCAGCGCGGCCTCGATCGTGGCGGGATCGGCCGCCGCGAAGGCGCAGTCCGTCGGGGCGAACACCGTCAGCGCCGGGGCCGCGTTGAGCGTGTCGACGAGGTTCGCCGCCGTGACGGCCTGGGTCAGCGTCGTGAGGACCGGGTTGTTCGACGCCGCCGTGCCGACGGGGTCGTCGGTCATGCCCTCGAGCGTGCCCTGGTCGGCCCCGCTCTGGACCATGGCGGTGATCTGCGAGGCGTCGCACGCCTCTGCCGAGCTGGCGGGCATGGCGTCGTCGGCCATCGTGGTGTCGCTGCTGTCGGACGGCTGCTCGGTCGTTCCGGCCGTCGCCTCGTCGTCGCCGTCCGAGCACGCGGCTCCGGCGATCAACGCGCCGGCGAAGAACAGAGCAGCGATGCTGCGCAGAGCCTTGTTGCCTCTCATGGATGAGCCTTTCGTGGTGGGGGGAGTTGCCGGTGATTCGTCGCCGCGGCCCGGTGTGGACGCCCGTCAGCTGACGTTCACGACCAACGACATCCAGCCGCTGGCACCGTCTGGCAGCGGTTCCGCGCGCTCCTCGATCTGGCGCTCGCCGGTGCCGTCGACGGCCCGCACGGTCAGGTCGTGACGGCCGGGTGTGGCGTCCCACTCGTACCGCCACTGCCGCCACGTCTCCCGGGCGACCTCGTCGGCCAGGACCGCCGGCTCGAAGTCCCCGTCGTCGATGCGGATCTCGACCGCGCTGATGCCGCGGGTCTGCGCCCACGCCACCCCGCCGACCGTGACGCGTCCCGCGGCCACCGACTCGAAGCTGCGCGGCGTGTCGATGCGGGCCATCGTCTTGATCGGCGCCTGTTCGGCATAGCCCCGGGGCACCCAGTACTGGTCGAAGGCATCGAACGTCGTGACCTCGAGCTCGGTCAGCCACTTGGTCGAGCCGACGTAGCCGTAGATCCCGGGCGTGACCAGCCGAGCGGGGAAGCCGTGGCGCAGCGGCAGCGGCTCGCCGTTCATCCCGATGGCGACCAGGCTGGGCCGGTCGTAGGCGGCCTCGATGGGGAACCCGCACGTGTAGCCGTCGGTCGAGCGGCCGACGAGCTGGTCGGCCCGGCGCTGCGGCCGGGCCCGGTCGAGCAGGTCGCGGGTGAGCACGCCGAGCCACCGGGCGTTGCCGACCAGGTCGCCGCCCACCTGGTTCGAGATGCACGTCATGGTGATGTCGGCCTCGACGATGTCGAGGTCGCCCAGCTCGGCGTAGGTGAGCTCGAACGGCTCGTCGACCATGCCGGTCACCGACAGGGTCCAGTCCTCGGCCCGGACCTGCGGGACGATCAGGGCCGTGTCGACGCGGTAGAAGTCGCGGTTCGGGGTGACGAACGGGGCAATGCCCTCGACCCCGGCCGCCGCGGTCGCAGGGATCGGGGGCAGCGGCGCGGCGGGCCGGGGCAGGGTGACCCCGGCGCGCGACTCGGCCGCGCTGAACCGGCCGCGCAGCGCCCGGCCACTGGCGGCCGCCAGCGCGGCCGACGCGGTCACGGCTGCGGTCAGTCCGAGGAAGGCGCGCCGCGAGCCGACCCCGCCGCGGGCCAGCGGGGCGGGCGGACGGGCACCATGACCGTCGCCCTCATCGCCGGGCGCCGCCGGGGCCGGGACGAGCAACCGCAGCGCCAGGCTCCCGGCCAGGGCGGCCGCCACGCTGGGCACCGCCGCGAGCGCGGTGGCGTTCGGGGTCCCGAGTGCGGCGAGCACGCCCAGCAGGCCGAACGCCGCCATGCCGACCGGGCCGGCGAGCGGCCGGCGCCGGGCCACGATCCCGAGGACGGCGCCGAAGACCGCCGACAGGGACAGGACGCCGATGACGAGGACCAGCTTGTCGTTGCTGCCGAACGTCTCGATGGCGAAGCGCTCGACGGGTCGCGGCGCCCGGTCGATGACCTCGGTGGCCACGGCCTCGATCGGCGACCGCAGCCGAGCGTCGAGGCCGGCGACCAGCTCGCCGGCCCCGAGCGCCAGGGCGGCGGCAGCCACGCCGGCCACCGCCGCGGCCACCCGCCCCGGTCGCCGGGCGGAGCGGTCCGCCGACCGGTCGCCCCGGGCCGGGGGGAGGGGGCCCGGGGCACCAGCCGTTGGCGGGGGGGCGGCGGGAGGGGCGGAAGGGGCGGGGCGGGGATCGGAGGCGCGTGCCATCGCCCCGTCGATCCGTCACCGGGCCGGGACCCGGATGAGCGACAGGCGATCGGGGTGTCAGGCTCGCTCGAGCGAGCCGGTGCCCACGATGGCGCCGGTGGGCTGCGGCGAGCCGGAGGCCGGCTCTTCGCTGATCGCCACCATCGTCGTGGACGGTGGCAGCGCGACCCGGACCTCGTCCTCGGTCCCGGTGCCGAGCACGCCCAGCGAGACAGGCTGAGGCCCGTCGAGCGACCACAGCTGGTAGGCCTGCTCCGGCGTGAGCGGTGTCGCCTGCTCGAACCGCACGAACGACCCGTTGTCGTCGGCCTCGATCCGGGCGATCGGCGTGCCGTCCTCGGCCACGATCGCGCCGACCGGCAGGTCCTCGGCCACGACCTCGCTGTCGTCGTCGCTGACGCGGTCCGCGATCGCCGGGGCGAGCAGCAGGGCGACGACGACGGCGGCGGCCGCGGCGAGGGCGGCGACGATGCGCCGCGGACGGCGGCGCTGCAGGTGGAGCGGGGGCTCGTAGCCGGCCGCCGGGACGCCGTCGACCGAACCCGTCGCAGGCGCGGGGCGCGGAGCGACCGCCCGGGCATCTGCCGCGATCTGGTCCCACAGCCACGGGGGCGGCTGCTCGTCCTCGACCGTGAGCGCCAGCGTCTCCCGGTAGATCGCCAGCTCTGCCTGGCAGTCGGCGCACGTGGCGACGTGGGCCTCGACGGCCGCGCGCTCGTCGCCCTCGAGCCCGTCGATGGCGTAGACGGCCAGGTCGTCGTGGGGATGTGCCTCGGGGAAGCCCATGCGCTCGCTCACGACGTCAGTCCCTCGGACTCGAGGGCTCGTCGCAGCCCGGTCAGGCCACGGCGGATGCGCGACTTCACGGTCCCCTCGGGCTGGCCGAGCATCTCGGCCGTCTCGCGGTAGGAGTGGCCGCCGAAGTACGCCAGGACGATCGCCTCGCGCTCGTCGTCGGCCAGCCGGGCCACCGCCCGGCGCACGCCCTCGGAAAGGGCGGCCATGTGCACTTCGGCCTCGACCTCGGGGGCGGGCGCCGGTGCGAGCCGGACCTCGCGCTCCTGACGACGCTGGCGCGCCGCCTCGGAGCGGACGGTGTCGACCGCCCGTGCGTGCGCCTGCGCCACCAACCAGGGCCGGAGCGCCCCGCGGTTGGCGTCGAAGCGCTGCGGGCGGCGCCACAGGTCGACGAACACCGTCTGGGTCACGTCCTCGGCGAGCGTGCGGTCGCCGCAGACCCGCCGGGCCACCGCCCACACCGCACCGCCGTAGCGGCGATACAACTCGGCCAGCGCGTCGCCGTCGCCGCCGGTCATCGCCGCGACCACCTCGACGTCGTCGGCGGCTGCATGGTCATGCACGTCCGCGCTCCGGCGCGACGACCCGGTCGAGCGTGGGGCGGGACCGGTGGCGCGCGGCAGGACCGGCTCGGCGGCCATGGCGAGCGTCATCCCGGTCCTCGAGAAGCGAGGTCGGGAGTGAGGCGGTACATGTCACCCGTGATTCGGCGCCGCCGGCGCGTCGGATGTCTCCGACGTCGAGACGGCACAGCGGGCTCCTCTGCACCGGGGAACAGTGCCGCGCCAGTGCCCGCGGTTCAAGGCGGATGTGCTCGTCGGCCGGTTAAGAGTGTGGAACGCGGGACGCGGCTGCCACGATGGTCGGCCATGTTGTCGGTCCGCGGTCTCACGGTCGAGGTCGGCGGCACCCTCGTCGTCGAGGGCGCCGCCTTCACCGTGCGCGCCGGCGACCGGGTCGGGCTCGTGGGCCGCAACGGCGCCGGCAAGACCTCGCTCCTCAAGGTGGTGGGAGGCATGGCCGAGCCGAAGGCCGGGGTGATCCAGCGCCCTGCACAGTTCGGCTACCTGCCACAGGACCCCCGGCTCGACCACATCCCGCCCACCCGGTCCGCCCTCGCCCACGTCCTCGGCGGCCGAGACCTCGACGCCCTCGCCGAGCGCCTCGAGGAGCTGCGCCTCAAGATGGAGGCGCAGCCCGGGGACGAGCGGCTGGTCGCGAGGTGGAGCCGCGCCCACGACGCCTTCGAGCACGCCGGCGGCTACGCGGCCGAGTCCGAGGCCCGGCGGCTGCTGGCCGGCCTGGGGTTGTGCGCGCGACCGGGCCGAGCGGCCCATCACCGTGCTCTCGGGCGGCGAGCGGCGGCGGGCCGAGCTGGCCCGCATCCTGTTCGCCGGCAGCGACCTGCTGATGCTCGACGAGCCCACCAACCACCTGGACAACGACGCCCGCGACTGGCTGCTCGACTTCCTGCGCGCCTACCGGGGCGCCCTCATCGTGGTCAGCCACGACCTCGAGCTGCTCGACGAGTCGATCACCCGGGTGCTGCACCTCGACCGCCCTGGGGAGGCCGATGTCGGCGAGCTGGCCGACTACAAGGGCACGTACTCGCAGTACAAGGCCGCCCGCGAGCGCGACGAGGCCCGGCTGGCGAAGCTCGCGGCCCGCCAGCAGACCGAGATCGCCCGCCTCCAGACCCTCGTCGACCGGTGGGGCGCCAAGGCCAGCAAGGCGGCGTTCGCGAAGTCGTTGGAGACCCGCATCGAGCGCATCCGGTCCGAGGGCGTCGAGGCGCCGACGGCGCGGCGCGGCCTCCGACTCCACCTGCCCGACCCGCCCCCGTCGGGTCGCACCGCGCTCACCGTCCACGGCCTGTCCAAGAGCTACGGCGACGGTCCCTCCGTCTTCGACGACCTGGCGTTCGAGGTCGGACGGGGCGAGCGCCTGCTCGTGCTGGGCCTCAACGGGGCGGGGAAGACGAGCCTGCTGCGCATCCTCGCGGGCACCTCCGAGGCCAACCGGGGCACCGTCGTCTGGGGGCACCAGGTGGGCGTCGGCTACTACGCGCAGGAGCACGAGGGCATCCGGGGCGGCGCCTCGGTGCTCGACCACATGGAGGAGGCCGCGCCCGGGCAACCCACCCAGGTCCGTCGGCGACTGCTCGGCATGTTCGGCCTGAGCGGCGACAAGGTCCACCAGGACGCCTCGACCCTTTCGGGCGGAGAGAAGACCAAGCTCGCCCTGTCGCTACTCGTCGCCGGCCGCCACAACCTGTTGCTGCTCGACGAGCCGACCAACAACCTCGACCCCCCGTCTCGCGAGGCCGTCGCGGCCGCGCTGGCCAGTTGGGGCGGCACGATGGTCATCGTCAGCCACGACGTCAGCTTCGTGCGCGACCTCGCCCCCGACCGGGCGCTGCTCATGCCCGACGGGGACCTCGACCACTGGTCCGAGGACCTGCTCGACCTCGTCGAACTGGCCTGACGACCGTCGGGCCTGCCGTCTCGGGCTCGTCGTCGACGACGCGCAGGCATCGCTCTCTCGGGGCGCCCGGCCGGACGTCGAAGGCGCGGCGATGGGCGTCGAGGCGCGAGATGTTCATGACGAGGGCGTCGCCCGTGCGAGCCACCAGGACATCGGGGGCGATGCCGCTGTCGGCTGCGGCCACCTGGCGGAACAGGCGCCGCCGGCGGAACGCGTAGTACATGGTGCGGCCGATCTCGACCACGCCGACCGCGACGACCGCGGCCACGGCCACGACCGCCGCGGGGACGCCGCGCACTGGTCCGGGACCGCCTGGATCGGCGAGCGCGGCGGCCGCGGCGGCCGCCGTGAGCGCCGCGGTGGTCACGGTGCGGTCGATCCACAGGCGCGGCAGCCGGAACCCGTGGTGGCCGCTCGCCACCCGGAGCATGGACGCCACCAGCGAGAACAGCGCGGCGAACGCCGTGACGACCGCCCACCCGGGATGCCCGTCGGCCGCGAGGCCGAGGCCCAACCCGGCCACGATGGCGGCGTCGCCGAGGTGCGTGCACACCGACGCGGCCCACGCCGGGTCGTAGCCGAGGACCCGACCGGGGCGGCCGTCGGGTACGTCGGGGGCGAACAGCGCGACGGACAGGACCGACCGCACCGCCACGACGACGGCGGCGACGACGGTCGCCTGCGCCCCGAGCAACAGCGCGGCACCGAGGGCCAGCCCCAACCGCACCCATCGGCCCTTGCGCGCCCACCAGGTCACGCTGCCCTGGGGCCGGCGTCCGCCGACCGCGGCCCGGCCGAGCGCCCGGCCCAGCCACTCGTCGGCGCGACGGGCGGCCATCACGGGGCGGTGCGGCGGCTCGATCGCGACGTCGTAGCCCTCGACGATACGGCGCAGCGCCTCGGCGAGGACCCGGGTCGCGGCGCGCCGCTCGCGCGGGGACGCCGACCGCAGCCGGCGCTCGTGCAGGGCGTCGATGTGCTCGAGGACGTCGACGTCGTCGTCCAGCATCCCGGTCAGGTCGCGCCACGCGTCCACGGTGTCGGGCACCTCGTCCCCCGAGGTCGGGTGACGGGGCATGCCGTCCTCGTCCAGGTGGCCAGCGGTGACGAGGCGGCGCTCGACCTGGGCGCGGGTGCGGCGAGACTCCTCCCGCAGGCGGGCGGCCATGGCGCCGTCCAGGCGGGTGTCCGACGCGAGCATGGCGCGGGCGGCGTCCGGGTCGGGGTCGTCGGGGGGTTCGCCCCGGACGGCGGCGGCGGTGTGGTCGTGGGCGTTCATCGTTCCTCGTCCTCGTCGTTGGCGACAGTGCGCTCGATGTCCCAGATGACCCGCATCTCCTCGCCCAGCCGCGCCCGGAAGCGCTTCAGGCTCTGGGCCAGCGTGTTGGCCTTCATGCCGAGGAAGGCGGCCATGTGCCGTTGCTCCAGCAGGCCGTGCTTGTGCCGCACCTCGGCCGTGCTCAGCTCGTCGAGCCGGCGCGGGTGGCGCTCGATGGCCCAGGTGGCGAGCAGGGCGGGCACGCACTCGGCACCGGTCATCAGGGCGTCGATGCGCCGGTGGTGGCGTTCGACGGTCAGCCGGTCGGCGGACGGCGGGACCGAGTGCAGCGAGCGGTCCTGCACGTAACGCCAGGCCGCCCGGGCTCTGCGGTCCTCGTCGCAGACGTGGTCCCACAGGCGGGCGTGGAACTCGGCCCGCACGCAGACGCCCGAGCGGATGGCGTCGTGGGCCGCGAGCCAGGCCGTCTCCCTCAGCGGCCGCGCGTCCCCGTCGAAGAACGGCCCGGCCAGGCCGAGGTTCGGGTAGACGAAGTAGAGCCCGAAGAAGGCGCGGGCGACCTCGCCGGGCGAGCGCGCATCGCGGGTGGCGCCGTCGGCCAGTGCCGTGTCGGCCGCCGCGGCCGCGGCCCGGTGCTCGCCGGCGTGGCGCTGGCGGTCGAGCCCGTCGAGGCCCTCGTACAGCGCCACGAGGGCGAGCTGGCGCAGGTCCAGCCGGGCGATCGCCTGCTCGGGAGGGACCCGGTCCGCTGCGGGTCGCTCGTGACGTCGGTCGGTCTGCACACCGCCTCCTCTCCACCGCATGAGGTGAGGATCGGACGGCGCTGTCCGTCGTGGGAGCGGCACAGTACCCAGCCCCCCCGGCCGAGATGACACGAGCGGGGCGATCGTCATCACATCGACCCGAACGTCACGAACGTCACCAACCCGTCACCCGCTCGTCAGCACAGCCCGAGGCGGTAGCGGGCCATGCGCAGCACGTGTGCGGTGAGCTGGCGGAACTCGTCGTTGAGCTCGGCGATGGCCCCCTCGGTGGCGTCGACGAACGGGGCGACGACCGCAGCCGCCTCGAGAGGGTCGAACGGCGCCCCGAGCACGAGGCGCTCGGCCTCGGCCCGCAGGCGCAGGGCGGCGGCCGCGGCGTCGAGCCCGTGGAGCACCACGCGGTCGAGGGCCGCCCGCTGCAAGGCGGTGTACTCGTCGACGGCCCCGACGCGGGCGCCGGGCCGCCGGTGTGCGAGTCGGGTACGGGTCTCGGTGGCCATGGCGCGACGATGCCAGCCCCCTCCACCCCGGGTGACAGGCCGGCGGCCGCCGGGGCACCACTAGTGGTGCCCCGCAGAAGTGAGGTGCGTGGATCGTCGAGTCAGATTCGTCGCTGGCAAGGACGCAGGACGAAGGCATAGCCGTAGCTACGTCGAGGACGAGGACGCCGCCAGCGGCGAATCTGGCCGGCGAGACATGTGCGGGACTTCTGCGGGGCACCACTAGGGTCGGCGCCGCATGGACGTCCACCTCGTCGACGGCACCTACGAGCTGTTCCGCTACCACTTCGCCCCCAACAACCGCGACCTCGACCGGGGCGCGACCGTCGGCGTGCTCGGCACGCTGCTACAGCTCGTCGACGACGGGGCGACCCACGTCGGCGTGGCCACCGACCACGTGATCGAGTCGTTCCGCAACGACATGTGGGCCGGCTACAAGTCCTCGGCGGGCATGCCCCGCGAGCTGCTGGCCCAGTTCCCGCTGGTCGAGTCGGCGATGGAGATGGCCGGCTTCACCGTGTGGCCGGAGGTCGCCTTCGAGGCCGACGACGGCATGGCGGCCGCGGCGGTCATGGCTGCGGCCGACCCGCGGGTCGGGCAGGTGATCATCTGCACGCCCGACAAGGACCTGGGGCAGTGCGTCGGCGGAAAGGTCGTCCAGCTCGACCGGCGCAAGGGCGTCACCTTCGACGCCGCCGGGGTCGAGGAGCGTCTGGGCGTGCCACCCACCTCCATCCCAGACCTGCTGGCCCTGGTCGGCGACTCGGCCGACGGGTTCCCGGGCCTGCCGGGATGGGGGGCCAAGTCGGCGGCCGCGGTCCTCCGGCGGTGGGGCCACCTCGAGGACATCCCCGCCGATCCGACCACGTGGGACGCCGGGGTGCGCGGGGCGACCAAGCTCAACGCCGTCCTGCGCGACCAGTTCGAGCTGGCCCTGCTGTTCCGGCGGATCGCCACTGTCGAGACCGATGCCCCCGTGAGCGACGACCGTCGACGAGCTGCGCTGGACCGGGCCGCCCGACCCCGCCGCCTTCGCCGAGCTGTGCGAGGTGCTCGGCGCGCCGCGCCTGGCCCGCGCCGCGACCGGGCTGGCGGCGACCCGCGCCTGACGCCGCCGGCCGGCGGCGGGCTCACTCGATGGGGTCGGTGAGTCCGAGCGAGACCAGCTTGGTCGGGTTGAGGACCGAGTGGACCTGGGTGATGAGCCCGTCCTCGACGGTCACCGCCGTGACGAACGCCGTCAGGTCGCCCCACAGGGCCACCGCGCCCTCCTGGCCGTTGTAGGTGCGACGCTCGTACCGGACTCCGAGCTCGACGGTCCGCCGGGACAGGTTCAACAGCAGACGACCCACCCGCTCGGACCCCACGACCGGGCGGCGGGCGGCGCGGACCTCCGCGCCCCCGTCGCTCACGAGGACGACGTCCGGTGCGAGCAGCGCCAGCACCTGGTCGGCGTCACCCGCCATCAACGCACTGGCGAGGGCGTCGGCCACCTGCTCGGCGTCACCGGTGGCGGCGCCCGTGCGGTGCTGGTCGCGTACCCGCGTCCGGGCCCGGCTCGCCACCTGCCGGCACGCGTCGGGACTGCGGTCGACGGCCTCGGCGATCTCGCCGAACGGCACGCCGAACACGTCGGCCATCACGAACACGGCGCGCTCGATCGGGGTCAGCGACTCGAGCACCCGCAGGAACCCGAACGTCAGCGACTCGGCCAGCTCGGCCAGGTGCGCGGGATCGGTTCCCGGCCCCGTCGGTGCCTCCACCGCCGACGACCGGCTCGGGCAGCCACGGGCCCACGTAGTTCTCCCTGCGTCGCCGCGCGGCCGCAGCCGGTCGAGCGCCAGCCGTGAGACGACGGTCGTCAGCCACGCGGAGGGCCGGTCGACGCCCTCGTCCCCCGCCCGACGCGCCCGCTCCCACGCCTCCTGGACCACGTCCTCGGCCTCGACCCGGGAACCGGTTATGCGGTAGGCGAGGCCGAGCAACCGCGGCCGCTCGACGACGAGCGCCCGCTCGACGCCGGTCGGCAGGGCCTCCGCCTCGGCCCGGTCAGCCACCCGCGACCCCGGCGCCGGCCATCCCCGTCCCCGACACCGCAGGGTGGCGCACGCCCTCGGCCCGTTCGGCGGCCCGGCGCCCTGCCTGCTCGCCCGTGGCGAGGGCGGCGTCGGCCAGGTGCGCTCCGGGCCCGAGCCAGTCGCCGGCCACGAACACGCCGTCGAAGCCCGAGCTCGTGACGCCCGGCCGCCGGGCCAGACCGCCGGTCTCGGGAATCGGGAGGGCGCCGGTGCTGGCCATGCGATGCCGGTACCGGGCCTCCTCGGCGGTGGCCACGTCGATGCCGGCCAGCCGGGCGTGGGCCTCCAGCTCGCCGCGGAGCTCGGCGGCCGGCGGGTCCTCGGCGGCCCGCAGGTAGCGCAGGCCGTGGACCACCGCCCCGCCCGCGGGGGCGAGGCGGGCCGGCGGCGCGTGGCAGATCAGGTACAGGGGCCGGTCGAGGCCGAGCAGCACCCGGGTCGGCGGGGGCTCGGCGAGCCCGAGCTCGAGGCAGGCGACGTGGATCGGTCCGGCCAGCCCCGCCCAGGCGACGGGCCGTTGGGGGAGCATGGACACCATGGCGTCGGGGGTGCCGGCGGCCACCACGACGGCCCCGGCCAGCAGCCGCGTTGCGGCACCGCCGCCGAGCTCCACCCGCACGAGCCGACCTTCGGGCACGACAGCCAGGGCCGCGACCGGGACCCGCTCGACCCCGGCCCGCTCGCACGCCGCGGCCAGGCCGTCCAGGAGCGTCTGCCAACCGCCGTCGAGGTAGTCCACGTTGCCCTGCGCCGCCAGCTTCACCTGCAGGGCGATGAGATCGGCCGACACCGTGTCGAAGTCGGTCACGTACGTCGCGGTGCGGGCCAGCATCTCCATCAGCTGACGTTCGTCACCGTCGAGGCCCAGCTCGTCGAACCAGGCGGCCGCGGTCATGCCGGCCAGCGAGTCGGGCCGCCACCGCGGCATCCCTGCCAGCACGCGGGCCAGCCGGATGACCCCGCGGCGCGAGACGAGCCGGTTGCGCGCGGCTGCGACCGGGCCGAGCGGCAGGCGGTCGATGACATCGCCGCGCCGGCCGATGCCGCCACGGAGGGGCGGCCGCGACCCCGTGACCTTCACGCCCAGCCGCGCCAGGACCGGCCGGGCTGCCCCCTTGCGGTAGAGGGCGTGGGCCCCGCGGTTGAACAAGAACCGGCCCACCGTCTCGGTGACGGCCCGGTTGCCGCCCGGCCGACCGTCGAGGAGCACCACCGAGCGCCCGTCTCCGCTCGCGGCGGCCGCCGCGGTCAGCCCGGCGAGTCCACCGCCGACCACCACGACGTCGACGGTGCGGTCACCGGCCGCCGTGCCCGTCACCGTCGTCGGATCGAGTCCTGCGCCCATGGGGGACCTCCTCTGCGTCGTCAGGGGTCATGACGCCGCGGGGGTCGGAGTTGTGACAGCCCGGCAGGGTTCCGGGCTGTGCGATCAGCCGTTCTTGGGCAGGTCCTTGAACGGAGTGGCCTTGTCGAACCCGGGCTCCTTGGGCAGGCCCAGGACGCGCTCGCCGATGATGTTGCGCTGGACCTGATCGGTGCCCCCGTAGATCGGCGGGCCCTGGGCGAACAGCGCCATCTCGGTGATGCCCGACAGGTGCGGCTGGCCAGTCGCCTCGTCGAGGGCGGCGCGCGAGTCGCCGTCGTAGGCGTGGAGCATGCCGTACCCGCCGACGATCTCGAGGCCGACGTCGCGCGACAGGCGCACGGTGTTGCTCATCAGCAGCTTGGAGATGTTGGGGAGGCCGGGGATGTCCTTGCCCGCCGCCATCGCCGCCTTGAGGCGCAGGTTGTTGAACCGCGCCACCTCGCCGATGGTGTGGAGCTGCATGAGCTTCTGCCGGATCGACGGGTCCTTCGCCTTGCCGTTGCCCTGGGCGATCCTGACGAGCGCCTTCGACGAGGCCCCGAACAGCGTGCCGCCGCCCCCGCCGCGCCGGCCGCCCGTCGAGACGAAGTCGCCGGCCCGCCGGTCGAGGTCGCCGGCCACCGTGCCGGGGCTGGCCAGCGAGGCCGCGGCCGAGCCGCCGCCGGCGCCGAGGCTGGAGCGCTCGAACATGAGGGTGGTGTTGGCCACCCGCCAGCCGTTGTTGAGGCCACCGATCATCGTGTCGTCGCCCACGCGGGCGTCCTCGAGGAACACCTCGTTGAACAGAGCCCGGCCGGTCATCTCCCGGAGCGGGCGCACGTCGACGCCGGGCTGGTGCATCTCGACGACGAAGTAGGTGATGCCGGCGTGCTTCGGCTGGTCGGGGTCGGTGCGGGCGATGAGCATGCCGAGGTCGGCCACATGCCCGCCCGAGGTCCACACCTTCTGGCCGTTCACGATCCACTCCTCGCCGTCCTTGACGGCCCGGGAGTTGAGGCCGGCGAGGTCGGAGCCGGCGCCGGGCTCGCTGAAGAGCTGGCACCACGCCTTCTGCCCGGTGACGATGTCGCGCAGGTAGCGCTGCTTCTGCTCGTCGTTGCCGTGCACGACGATGGTCGGCCCGGCCAGCATGAGGCCGAGGCCGCCGGGTGCGGGGAGGGCGCCGAAGTCGGCGATCGCCTGCTGGACCCGCACGCCCTCGGCGCGGCTGAGGTCCCTGCCGAACCAGTCGCTCGGCCAGGTGGGGACGCCCCAGCCCGACGGTGCCGAGCCGCTCCCACCACTCCGCGACGGTGAGGTCGGGGTCCCAGTTGTCGGCCAGCCAGTCCTTGACCTCGGCGACCGGGTCAGCGGCGGCGGTGCGATCGGCGGTGGCGGTCATCGGGTACCCCTCGGCATCGATGGATCGGCCCGGGTCGGCACCCGGTCCTACCAGCGCACCACGAACTTGACCCTCGGGTCAAGTTGCTGTCCGCGACGCATCCACCCGCAGCTCATCGTGAGGCCGCGGGGCCGAAGATGGCCGACAGCTCGGCCGGGGCGACGGCCTCGAGCTGGTCGTAGGTGCACATCTCGGGCGTCTTGTCGTCGCGCCAACGCACGAACCGGGCGGTGTGCCGGAAGCGGCCCGACAGCACGTGCTCGTAGCGGACCTCGACCACCCGCTCGACGCGCAGCGGCTCCCACGACAGGTCCTTGGTCGCGTTCCAGCGGCTCATGCCCCCGGGCATCCGGGTCGTTCCGTCGTGCGCCATGGCCACCGCCCACTCGCGCCACGGGTGGTCGTCGATGGCGTGGTCCCGCAGCGGCTCGACATCGGCGAGCAGCGTCCGCCGCAGCGGCGCCGCGAACGACGCCGCCACGCCCACGTGGTGCAGCGTGCCGTCGGCGTCGTAGAGGCCGAGCAGCAGCGACCCGACGCCCTCGCCGTCCTTGTGCAGCCGGAAGCCCGCCACCGCGCAGTCGGCGGTGCGCTGGTGCTTGACCTTGAGCATGTCGCGCTTGTCCTGGCGGTACGGGCGCGTCGGCCGGCTTGGCCATGACCCCGTCGAACCCGGCGCCCTCGAAGCGCCGGAACCAGTCCTCGGCCACGTCGGCGTCCGTCGGTCACCGGCGTGAGGCGCACCCGGTCGTGGTC
Source organism: uncultured Acidimicrobiales bacterium (assembly GCA_963778415.1). Classification (GTDB taxonomy): domain Bacteria; phylum Actinomycetota; class Acidimicrobiia; order Acidimicrobiales; family VFJN01; genus ZC4RG19. The sequence continues at coordinate 97,385 of CAVZUI010000011.1, read as the reverse complement.
GGCCGGCCAGGACCTCCTCGAGCAGGCGGCGCCGCTCGGTGAACGGCTCGCCCATCAGGTCGCGGTCGCCGAGGGCCAGCAGGTCGAACGCCACGAACGACGCCGGGGTGGCCGCGGCCAGCATGTTGACCCGCGACTCGGCCGGGTGCAGCCGGAGCTGCAGCGTGTCGAAGTCGAGGCCGTCGCCGGTGACGACCACCAGCTCGCCGTCGACGACGCACCGCTCGGGCAGCTCGGCCCGCAGCGCCCTCGACCATCTCGGGGAAGTAGCGGTTCAGCGGCCGATCGGTGCGGCTCCACAGCTCGACCTCGTCGCCGTCGCGGAACACCAGGCAGCGGAAGCCGTCCCACTTGGGCTCGTAGAGCAGCCCGTCGGCCCGGGGCACCTCGTAGATCGCCTTGGCGAGCATGGGCTTGATCGGCGGCATGACGGGGAGGTCGCACGAGGCCGAGCGTACGGGCCGTGCGCCCCGGGTCACGCACACGACTGGCGCACGGCTCCGGAGCGCTCGCGGTGTGCGCGTGCCGCACCTGTCGGCGAACCCGGCGGACTGAGGGAAGCGATGCTCGACCGTCTCGGGCCGCAGCTGGGGATCGACCGCTGGGGGTCCGTCGTCCGCACGCCGTCCTGGCGGCGGTGAGCGGTCACCACGGTGCCCCGGTCCTGACCCGAGCCTGGACCCGCGAGCGGCGGGCTGAGCCATGAGGAGAACCATGAACATCAGACGGGCGGTGATCGCCGCCGCGGGCGGCGTCGCTGCGACGGCGCTCATCGGGGTCCTTCCGGTCGGTGCGGGGGATAGCCCGCTCCTTCCCATCAGCGTCACGCCGGGCAGTGGGCCCGCTGGCACGGTCGTCACCGTGTCGGGCGAGGACTGCTCGGCACCGGCGAGGCCGGGCCGGGCGACCTGGTCGTATTGCCTGGTTCGACAGCACGTCGGCCGAGCCGATCGACGTGTTCGGAGGCACCGTGGCAGAGGACGGCGCCTGGACGTTCCAGCTGCAGTTCGAGGCGACCGACCCGCTCGGCGTCTACGACGTCTCGGCGACGTGCTTCGAGGCCCGGAGTCGGAGACCATCGTCGCCGACTACGACTTCGTCGTCGTTCGAGCTGACGGCAGCTGCCCACCCCGGAACCGACCACGCCGGCACCACCCGCCGCGGCCCGCCGCGACGGCGGTCTGCGGCGACGCCGAGCTACACCGGCTGACAGTGGCGACCGGCCTGCGGGCCCGGCCGTCCGCGGCGGCCCCGTCCCCGCACGGAGGGCGGGGCCGCAACGGCGTCGCGATGACGTGCGGCGGCATCGGGACGGGTGCGCGGGTCGGCGGCTGATGTGGACCGGGGTGCCGAGCGGGAGCATGCCGGCCATCTGGGTGATCGTCTCGTTGTCGACCCGGATGCAGCCGTGGCTGACGTCGCTCCCGATCGCCTCGGGCTCGTTCGTTCCGTGGATGCCGATCACGCCGTCCCCGCCGTTGAAGTCGTCGAGCACGTTCGAGAAGCCCGACAGACCGTACGCAAAGGGGCCGTAGGCGCCGTCGGGGTCGGGGGGCTGCAGCAGTTCCTTGATGTAGTACTTGCCGCCCGGCGTGGGCGTCGACGCCGTGCCCACCCCGATGGCCGTGTCGACCACCACGGCGTCCCCGTTCCGCACGACGAGTCGGTGGTCAGCCAAGGCGATGTCGACGGTGTAGCTGTTGCTCGCCAGCGTGACATCGGCCGCCCGGATCCAGCCCATCGACCCGTTCGGCCGGATCGGCAGCAGCACCTGGAGCCACTCGCCCTGGTCCTGCTCGACCAGGAAGACGAGTGGGGCCCCGTTCTCGTTGGGGTTGTCGAGCGTCGTCGTCGGCTCGTCCGCGGCGGATTCGGCGAAGACCTCGACCTGTGGCCCGGTGGCCTGGGCCACCTGCGTGCTGGCGACCGCCAGGTCCGCAGGCGTCGAGGTGGTCGTCTCGGTGACGTCGCGTTCGGGTCGCTCGCGCTCCGCCCCGGCGTCGTTGCTCGCACCGCCACCCCCGCAGGCCGCGAGCGCCAGCGCGCCGCGACGACGAGGACGGTCGTCTTCACCCAGCCCGCAGCCACCGGAGCGACGCTATCGGCCGGTCGGCGCGCAGGGCCAAGCGGCGCCCTCGCCTTTATCGACCCTGCGTCGGTAAATGTGGAATAGTGGCGCCATGGTGTCAGTTCAGTCGCCCGCCACCGTCCCGCCGCAGGACCGTGACCAGCCCCGACGGCCGACCCCGCCCGCGCCGGCGCCTCCCCTCGAGGCGTGGCCCACACCCGCCACGCAGAATTTCGGGGGTCCAAAGAACCGCAGGTACCGTGGCAGCATGGTCGACCACCCGATGAGCGACAGGCTCGCCGACCTGGCCAAGCGCAAGGAAGAGGCCGTCGCTCCCGGCACCGACCGCTCGCGCCAGCGCCAGCACGACCGCGGGAAGCTGCTGGCCCGCGAACGCATCGACATCCTGCTCGATCCGGGCTCGTTCCACGAGCTCGACCTCCTCGCCCGCCGACCGGCCGAGTCGGGCTTCGACGACCGCCCCTACACCGACGGCGTCATCTGCGGCTGGGGCACGGTCGACGGCCGCAAGGTGTTCGTGTTCTCGCAGGACTTCACCGTCTTCGGCGGGGCGCTCGGCGAGGTGTTCGCCGACAAGATCCACAAGCTCATGGACCTCGCGCTCAAGGTCGGGCGCCCCGGTCGTCGGCATCAACGACGGTGCCGGCGCCCGCATCCAGGAGGGCGTGGTCAGCCTCGACAGCTACGGCGGCATCTTCTACCGCAACGTGCAGTCGTCGGGCGTGGTGCCCCAGATCAGCGTGATCATGGGGCCGTGCGCCGGCGGCGCCGTCTACTCCCCCGCCATGACCGACTTCGTGTTCATGGTCGAGGACACGTCGTACATGTTCATCACCGGCCCCGACGTGGTGAAGACGGTGACCGGCGAGAACGTCACCCAGCAGGAGCTCGGCGGCGCCATCGCCCACGCCTCCAAGTCGGGGGTGTGCCACTTCACGTCGGCCGACGACGCCACGTGCCTCGACGACGTGCGCTACCTGCTCAGCTACCTGCCGTCGAACAACCTCGAAGAGGCCGCCGGTGGTCGGCACCGACGACGACCCCGCCCGGCTGTGCCCCGACCTGCGCGACATCATCCCCGCCTCCTCGAACCAGCCCTACGACATGGCCAAGGTCATCGAGGCGGTGGTCGACGACGGCGAGTACTTCGAGTACGCCCGCCGCTGGGCGCCCAACATCGTGTGCGCCTACGCCCGCCTCGACGGCCACGTCGTCGGCATCGTCGGCAACCAGCCCATGCACCTCGCCGGCGTGCTCGACATCGAGTCGTCCGAGAAGGCGGCCCGCTTCGTGCGCACGTGCGACGCCTTCAACATCCCGCTCATCAGCTTCGTCGACGTCCCCGGGTTCCTGCCCGGCGTCGACCAGGAGCACAGCGGCATCATCCGCCACGGCGCCAAGCTGCTCTACGCCTTCTGCGAGTCGACCGTCCCCCGCATCCAGGTCGTCACCCGCAAGGCCTACGGCGGCGCCTACGTGGTCATGAACTCCAAGTCGATCGGCGCCGACCTCGCCTTCGCCTGGCCCTCGGGCGAGCTGGCCGTCATGGGCCCGCAGGGGGCGGTCGAGATCGCCTACCGCCGCGAGATCGAGGCCTCGGCCGACCCCGTCGCCCGGAAGGCCGAGCTGGTCGAGGAGTACACCGACCGCTTCGCCAACCCCTACCAGGCGGCCGAGCGGGGGTACGTCGACGACGTGATCGACCCCGCCGACACGCGGGTCAAGCTCATCGCCGGCCTCGACCTGCTCCGCTCCAAGCGCGAGGACCTGCCCAAGCGCAAGCACGGCAACGTGCCGCTGTAGGCGATCACGATGGCCGTCACGCAACCCACGATCTCCGTCACCCGAGGCGGCGAGGCCACCGACGAGGAGGTGGCCGCCATCATGGCCGCCGTCGAGGTGGCCTGGCCCCGGGCCGCGGTGGCCGGCGCCGACCAGCAGGCGCCGCGCTGGCGGTTCTCGGGCCGCTGGTGGACCAAGCCGGTCCCGCTGCGCCGCAACCGGCCCTGGTGAGCTCGGCGCCCCGCGTCGGGGTCGCCTCCGCGACGCGCCGACGCGCCTAATGTGCGGCCCCTATGGGCGGCTACCCACCTCCTCCGGACTCACCGAACCCTCCGCCACCCCCTGGCGGCGGCTACCCACCTCCTCCCGGGTCACCGAGCCCCCCGCCCCCGCCCGGCGGCGGCTTCCCTCCCCCGCAGCAGCCCGGCGGCTGGTCGGCGCCTCCGCCGCCCGGCGGCGGACCCGTGCCTCAGGCCGCGCCGCCCGCCCCTCCGTTCGGGGCTCCCGGCACCTACGGGCCACCCCCCGGCTACGGGTACGGCGCCGCAGGGGCCGAGAAGGCCGGCTTCTGGGCGCGGTTCGCGGGCCTCGTCATCGACGGCCTGGTCACGTCCCTGTTCTACGTGCCCGTCTACATCGCGTTCCTCGCCGGCCCGACCGAGATCGAGAGGTGCAGCCTCGACTCGTCGGGCAACATCGACTTCGACGGAACGGTGCAGAACGGGCTGTGCGAGGTGCCGACCAGCGGCACGATCGCCATGGCGGTGATCCTCGGGATCCTCGGGTTCGTCGCCACGCTCGTCTACTTCGGAAAGCTCGGGGGCGGCCGCGGTCAGACGCTCGGCCAGCAGGCCCTCGGCATCCGCATGGTCGACGCGGCGACCGGCCAGCCCATCGGCGCGGGCCGGGCGATCGGCCGTTACTTCGCCACCATCCTGTCGGGCATCGTCTGCTACCTCGGCTACTTCTGGATGCTGTGGGACCCGCAGAAGCAGACGTGGCACGACAAGATCGTGAACAGCGTCGTCGTCAAGACCTGAGCCCGGGACGGCGACAGGTGCACCCTCTGCTCCACCGTTAGCCTCGGCGCCGTGGATCTCACCACGGTGGCCGACGACGAGGTGGTGCTGCACGACGGGACCGTCGAGCACCGCCACACGGGCCTCGATCCCGACACGGCCTACGTCCTCGACGGGCACGACGTGCGCACGCTGCCCCGGCCTCCCGGCGAGCGACTGGCCACGGTGTGCACCGTCAACGACGTGCACTTCGGCGAGGTCGAGTGCGGCATCCTCAACGGCGTCGACGACGACCCCATCTACACGACCGCACCGGGCGACGAGCCCTACCCCGAGCTGATGAACCGCTGCGCGGTGGACGACATCCGCGCGGTCGATCCCGATGCCGTGGTGGTCAAGGGCGACCTCACCTCGATGGGCACCCGCGCCGAGTACCAGGCGTTCCTCAACGCCTACGGCCCCGCGTTCGGCGACCGGCTGCTGCACGTGCGCGGCAACCACGACGCCTACCACGGCCAGGACTTCGCATCACGGGCGCCGTTGGAGACGACGCTGCCCGGCGTGGTCCTGGCCGTCATCGACACCGCGGTCCCCGGTCGAGCCGGCGGCGGCGTGTCCGCCGACACGCTCGAGTGGCTCGACCAGGTGGCCGCGGACGCCGATCGCCCGGTGATGGTCTTCGGCCACCACCATCCGTGGGACCCGGGTTCGGCCGAGCGCCCCGAGGCCTACTTCGGCATCAACCCCGACGACTCCGAACGCCTGGTCGAGGTCGTGGCTCGGCGGCCGAGCGTCGTCGGGTACTTCGCCGGCCACACGCACCGCAACCGCGTGCGGCGCTTCGCCGCCACGGGCGAGATCCCGTGGGTCGAGGTCGCCTGCGTGAAGGACTTCCCGGGCGCCTGGGCCGAGTACCGCGTGTTCGAGGGCGGCATCCTGCAGGTGTTCCGCCGGATCTCGGCCCCCGAGGCGCTGGCGTGGAGCGAGAAGACCCGCGACCTCTACGGCGGGCTCTACGAGATGTACGCGTTCGGCTCGCTGGGCGACCGCTGCTTCGCCTTCGGTCAGGGCACGGGCTGAGTCGCTCTCCGCCGGTGGCGGAGGAACGGACGCTCGATCACGAGGTACGAAGCCGTGGCCACGACGAGCGCCAGGACGACACCCACGATCGCCCGGACGGGGGGCGACCACCCGCCGGTGTTCTTCGCCAGGATCTCGAACAGCGGCAGGTGCCACACGTACAGCGAGTACGACACCAGGCCGACCACGGCCAGCGGGCGCAGCGCCAGCAGGCGGCCGAGGACGCTCGGCGGCTCGCGCACGGCCCCCAGCACGATCGCCCCCACGCACAGCGCGGCCACGGTGAAGCCCCCGTGGTACAGCGTGGAATCACCCAACTGGAACACGGCCACCCCGAACGACAGCACAGCCAGGCCGACGAGCCCGGCCCCCACGGCCACCCGGCCGCGGAACCACGGGAGCCACCCGGCCGAGGCCACCACGCCGACCAGCGCGCCCACGAGCGGCGAGTCGAAGCGCCAGATCGTGCCCATGTACAGCTGCAGCAGCGGGGTGCCGCTGCTCATGGCGAGGCTGCGCCCGACGAGCACCGCCAGGACGCCGACGCCGGCCACCGTGGCGAGCGTGTGGTACGGGCGGCGGAACCGCACCGCCACCGCCACGACGAGCGCCCACACGAGGTAGAACTGCGCCTCCAGGGCGACGGACCACAGGTGTCCCAGCGACACGTCCCACCCGAGGGCGACCGCCCAGTTGTGGCTGAAGGTGAACACCGTCGGCACCGAGCGCAGGATGGCCGCGGGCTCGTACATCTTGCCGGCGAACGCGATCGTCAGCAGGAACGCGAACAGCGCGACCATCACCGGCACGAGGCGGCGCAGGCGTCGCCCGGCGAAGGCTCCCAGCGCCACGCCGCCCCGGCGGTCGGCCTCGCTGAGCAGCAGGCACGTGATGAGGAACCCGCTGAGGACGAAGAACACGTCGAGACCCAGGATCCCGCCCGGCGCCAGCCAGAGGCGGGCGGGCCGCCACAGCACCGCGCCGACGTGGTAGGTCAGGACGAGCAGCACCGCGAGGCCGCGCACCCCGTCGAGCTGTGGCCGGTAGCCGAGGCGGAAAGGCGTGGACGACCCGTCGGCGGTCGGCCCGGGACCGGTGGCGCCGTCGAGCGGAGCGGCCGGCCCACGGCTGGCCGCTCTCGTGCCCGACACCGACCGTTCCTCCAGTGCGCGCACCTACCCCCCTGGACCCAGCGACGCGTCAACCCCTTGACGCAACTGTCCGCAAGCTAGCAGCGAGAACGCGTTCTCGTCCGGGCCGCGGGTTCGCCCTCCGGCAGGGATGACCCGTACCGTCAGTCGCGTGCCCGGACCGCTGGCCGACATGCGTGTGCTCGACCTGGCGACCGTCGTCGCGGGACCGGGCGCAGCCCGCTACCTCGCCGACTTCGGCGCCGACGTGCTCAAGATCGAGCGCCCCGGCGTCGGCGACACGACCCGCACGCTCGGTCTGCCCGACCCCCGCGACGGCACCTCGGCGTACTGGAAGGTCGTCGGGCGGAACAAGCGGTGCGCCACCCTCGACCTCAAGTCCGACGCCGGGCGGGACACGCTGCTGGACCTCGTGGCCGACGCCCACGTGATCGTCGAGAACTTCCGTCCCGGCGTCATGGAACGCCTCGGGCTCGGACCCGACGTGCTGCTCGAGCGCAACCCCCGGCTCGTCGTGTGCCGGGTCACCGCCTTCGGCCAGGACGGGCCGTACGCCCAGCGGCCGGGGTTCGCGACCCTGGCCGAGGCGATGTCCGGCTTCGCCGCCATCAACGGCGAGGCCGACGGCGGGCCGCTCCTGCCGCCCATCGCCCTGACCGACGAGGTCACGGCCCTGGCGGCCGCCTTCGCGGTGATGGTCGCCCTGCACTCGGGGGTCGGCCAGGTGGTCGACGTGACCCTGCTCGAGTCGTTGCTCCAGTGCATGGGCCCCCTGCTGCCCGCCTACGGGCTGACCGGCTTCCTGCAGCAGCGGGCCGGTTCGAGCCTGCCGTACTCGGTGCCCCGGGGCACGTGGCAGTGCAAGGACGACCGGTGGGTGGCCGTGTCGGCCTCGGCCGAGACCGTCGGCCGGCGGGTCATGGAGCTGATCGGGCTCGGCGGCCGCGACGACCTGCAGTCGTTCGCCGGCCGGATCGCGGCCCGCGACGAGATCGACGCCCGCATGACCGAGTTCTGCGGGGCCCGCACGGTCGACGAGGTGGTCGCCGCCTTCGACGCGGCCCACGCCGCAGCGGCCCCCGTCTACGACATGGCCGACGTGTTCGCGGACCCGCAGCTCGCGTCCCGCGACGCCATCGTCGAGGCCGACGGGGTGCCGATGCAGGGCCTCGTCGCCCGCCTGTCACGCACTCCGGGTGCGGTGCGGTGGGCGGGGCGTCCGCTCGGGGCCGACGACCCGCCTGCGTGGGCCGGCCCCGCGGCGGAAGACGCCCCGCCTCGGGCCGGCGAGCCGGTCAGCGACGCGAGCTGAACCCGTCGTGGGCCCGGCGGGCGGCCTGCAGGTGCAAGCCGGGCGCCGATCTCGGAGGCCGCGAACGCGGCGACGAACAGGACGACGAACAGCACCTGGTCGTGGCCGTTGGCCATCTCCCACACGAAGTGCGGCTCGGTGATGGCGAAGCCGAACATGAACGCGCCGGTGGCGGCCGAGCCGATGCCGGCGTCACGCCCGCCGAGCCGGCCACAGGCGAAGGCCAGCGCGGTGAGCACCGGCACGGCGATCGGCGACGGGACCAGCACGAGCGCCAGACCGGCCGCCACGGTGAGGATGACTCCGCTGAGCAGATGATCGGCATCGAATCGATCGACGGGCACGGCGACCTCCTGACCCGACGAGGACTGCGTCATGGCTCCAGGTAACCCCCGCCGACCAGGGTCGCGCACCGGCCTTGACGCGATCGATACGCGGGTCCGGCGATCTTGTCGGCCCCGCAACGGGGCCGGGGAACGTCAGGCGTCGCGGTGGGCGACGGCCAGGTCGACGAGCTCGTCCATGATCCGGACGAGCTCGAAGTCCTTGGGCGTGTAGACGGCCGCCACGCCCGCGTCGAGCAGCGGCCGGCGGTCCTCTTCGGGGATGATCCCGCCGGCGATGACGGGCGCGTCGACGCCCCCGTCGCGCACGAGGCGCACGACCGCAGGGACGAGCTCGAGGTGTGACCCCGACAGGATCGACAGGCCGATCACGTCGACGTCCTCTTCCAGCGCCACCGCGGCGATCTGCTCGGGCGTCAGGCGGATGCCCTGGTAGATGACCTCGAGGCCGGCATCTCGAGCCGCCACGGCGATCTGCTCGGCGCCGTTCGAGTGGCCGTCGAGCCCGGGCTTGGCCACGAGCAGGCGCGGCGGCCCTCCGGGGAGGGCCTGGACCCGCTCGGCGATGGCGCGCAACCCCTGCGAGCCTCCACCCGCCCCGACCGCGGCGCCCACGCCCGTGGGCGCCCGGTACTCGCCGAAGACCTCGCGCAGCACGCCGGCCCACTCGCCCGTCGTGCCGCCGGCGTGGGCCAGGTCGATCGTGGCCGCCATGATGTTCTCGTCGCTCTCGGCGGCCTGTCGCAGCTGCTCGAGCGAGCGCTTCACCGCGTCGTTGTCGCGCTCGGCCCGCCAGGCCTCCAGCTCGGCGATGGTCTGCGCCTCGAGCGCCGGGTCGACCTTGAGGATGTGGCCCTCGGAGTCGCCGCCCGCCGTCAGCGGCGACGGTGCGGTCTCCGTGAAGCGGTTGACGCCCACGACCGTGAGCTCACCGTCCTCGATGTGGCGCATCCGCTCGGCGTGGCTGCGCACCAACCGGCCCTTGAGCTCGTCGATGGCCTCGAAGGCGCCGCCCAGAGCGAGGACGTCGTCCAGCTCGGCGGTCGCCGAGTCGACCAGCTCGGCCGTGCGGCCCTCGACCACGTGCGAGCCCGCGAACAGGTCGGGGTACTCGAGCAGGTCGCTCTCGAACGCCAGCACCTGCTGCATCCGGAGCGCCCACTGCTGGTCCCACGGGCGGGGCAGGCCGAGCGCCTCGTTCCACGCGGGGAGCTGGATCGATCGAGCGCGGGCGTCGCGGCTGAGCGTCACGCCGAGCATCTCGAGCACGATGCGCTGCACGTTGTTCTCGGGCTGCGCCTCGGTCAGCCCCAGGCTGTTGACCTGCACGCCGTAGCGGAAGCGCAGCGCCTTCGGGTCGGTGACGCCATAGCGCTCGCGCCCGATGCGCTCCCACATCTGCCCGAACGCCCGCATCTTGCAGGTCTCCTCGACGAAGCGGATGCCCGAGTTCACGAAGAAGCTGATCGACGCGAACACCTGCGGGAAACGGTCCTCGGGCACCTGGCCCGACTCGCGGACCGCGTCGAGCACGCCGACCGCGGTGGCGAGGCTGTAGGCGATCTCCTGCGTCGGCGTCGCCCCCGCCTCCTGCAGGTGGTACGAGCAGACGTTCATCGGGTTCCACTTCGGGATCCACTCGGCGCAGAACGCCACCATGTCGACGATCAGCCGCCGTGACGGCAGCGGCGGGAAGATGTACGTGCCGCGGGACAGGTACTCCTTGACGATGTCGTTCTGCGTCGTGCCCCGCAGCTGCTGCGAGGCCACGCCGTGCCGCTCGGCGTTGGCGACGTAGAGCCCCAGCAGCCAGGCCGCGGTGGCGTTGATCGTCATCGACGTGTTCATCTCGCCCTGCGGGATGCCGTCGAGCAGCTCGCCCATGTGGCCGATGTGGGCCACCGGCACGCCGACCTTGCCCACCTCCCCCTTGGCCAGCGGGTCGTCGGGGTCGTAGCCGGTCTGCGTCGGCAGGTCGAAGGCGATCGACAGGCCGGTCTGCCCCTTGGCGAGGTTGGTGCGGTACAGCTCGTTGCTCGCCTTGGCGGTGGAGTGGCCCGAGTAGGTCCGCATCAGCCACGGGCGATCGGGATCGGGCAGCGTCACCTCGCTCATGGCCTCCATGGTCCCCCGACTTACCGGTCGGTCACAACCGGAACCACGCCCGGAGCGACCTCAGCGGGCGAAGGCCGGCGGGAGGGGGAGCTCGACCGCGGCGGCCACCCGGGCGACGTAGTCCGCCCGGGGAACCTCGACCGCGCCGAGCCCGGCCAGGTGGGGCGTCTGCCACTGGACGTCGAGCAGCCGATCGGCCCGCCCGTCGGCGCCCAGGATGTCGACGAGCTCCGCCAGGGCCACCTTCGATGCGTCGGTGCGACGGTGGAACATGGACTCGCCCGCGAACAGGCCCCCGACGGCCAGCCCGTACAGGCCACCGGCCAGCTCGCCGCCGTCGCACGACCACGCCTCGACCGAGTGCGCCCACCCGAGGTCGTGCAGCGTGCCGTAGGCCCGGCGGACCTCGGGCGAGATCCACCCGTGGGGACGCCGGGGGTCGGCGCAGGCGTCGATGACCTCGGCGAAGGCGGTGTCGATGCGGATCTCGTAGCGGCGCCGGCTGCGGCGCAGCGAGCGCGTCACCCGCAGCCCGTCGAGCGGGATCACGGCCCGCGGGTCGGGCGACCACCAGCCGATCGGTCCGTGGGCGCCGAGGGGCATGGGGAACATGCCGCGGCGGTAGGCGGCCAGGATCGTCGCCGGCTCGAGGTCGGCCCCCACGCCCACGAGGCCGTCGGCGTCCGCGTCGTCGACGGGTGGGAACGCCCAACGCAACGGCGGCGGCTCGACGGGCATGCGCGCCCGAGCGTACGTCGCGCCCCATCACCAGGTTTTCCCCAGCAGATTCGGTCGTCTGGAGCGACCGAACTGCTGTGGAAAGCGCGGCGTGGGGCCGCGCTCAGGGGTGGAGGCCGAGGTCGCGGGCGACCGCGTTGCCGACGGCCAGGGTGGACTTGCGGTTGAGGTAGCCGGCGGCCACGGCCCCTGTCAGCAGCGGGGCGAGCGCGGTCAGGTTGCGGGCGAAGCGCGACCGGAGGTGCTCCACGAGCTGCTGGCGGCCCGCACGGCCGAGCAGGTCGCCCCGCACCGTCGCCGACAGCTCGCTCGGGGGCGCGGCCCGGCCCGACATCCACGACACGATCGCCGCCTCGCTGCGGCGTCGGGGGCCACCGGGGAACTCGCGCCCGGCGACGTGGTGCAGCTCGGTGACGATCTTGACCTCGGTGGCCACGACGAGGGCGGTGAGCGCCGCCAGCTCGAACGGCACGAGCAGCAACCCGGCGACCGACAGCTCCTGGGCGGTGATGATCCCGCCCGCGGCCGCGGCGATCCCGCCCGACACCCGCCCTCCGGCCCGCACGACCGAACGGGCGAGCTCGTCGCCGGTCAGCCCGTCGTGGTGGTCGGACAGCGTCGCCGCGTCGCGCACCGGCAACCGGGGCGCCACCTCGACGACCGTGTCGGCCAGCCACCGCCCGGTGAGCACGGCTCGCCGCCCGGCCCGCCGCGCCGACGTCGCCAGCGCCGCCACCTGGGCGCGCACGTCGTCGGTGTCGACATCGTCGGGCTCGTCGGACCCCATCGGGACGATTGTGCCCCGTTCGCGGCGACGGACTACCTGGCGTAGTCGTAGAACCCGAGGCCCGACTTCCGGCCGAGCTGGCCGGCGGCGAGCATGCGACGCAGCAGCGGCACGGCCGCGTAGTTCGGGTCGCGGAACTCGGCGTACAGCGCGTCGAGGATGGCGACCGAGGTGTCGAGGCCGACCAGGTCGAGCAGCGCCAGCGGGCCCATGGGGAAGCCGCAGCCGCCCTTCATCGCCGCGTCGATGTCGTCGCGGCTGGCGGTGCGGTTCTCGAGCATGCGCACCGCGTTGTTGAGGTACGGGAACAGCAGGGCGTTGACGATGAACCCGGCGCGGTCCTCGACCACGACCGGGCCCTTGCCGCAGGCCTCGGCGAACGCCACGGCCTCGGCGACGGTCTCGTCGCTCGACAGGAGCGTGCGAACGACCTCGACCAGGCTCATGGCGGGCGCCGGGTTGAAGAAGTGGACGCCGACGACGCGCTCGGGCCGGCCGGTCTCGACGGCCATCTCGACCACCGGCAGCGTCGAGGTGTTGGTGGCGAGGATCGCCCCGTCCTTGACGAGGCGGTCGAGCTCGACGAAGAGCTGCTTCTTGACGTCGAGGTCCTCGACCACCGACTCGAGAACCATGTCGCAGTCGGCCAGCGCCTCGAGGTCGGCGGTGGCCGACACCCGGCCCTCCACCACCGTGGCCTCGGCCTCGTCGAGCTTGCCGCGGCTGACCTGCTTGGCCAGCGACTTGGCCAGCGCCGCCACCATGGCATCGGCCGACTCCTGCTTGCGAGAGCGCAGCACGACGGTGGACCCGGCCTTGGCGGCCACCTCCGCGATGCCGGACCCCATGATCCCCGACCCGACGATGCCCAGACGTTCGATAGCCATCGAAGGAGGCTACTGACGGTAACCCGGTCCGCGCCAAGGCATGGTGACCGGCTCCCGGCGCCATCCCCACTACGGTCGACACCCGTGTCAGGAGTCGAGGCGTGAGCGAGCGCAGCGAGCGAACCATGAGCACAGTGCAGTACCCGGCCCGCAGGGCCGACCGGTCATCGTGCGCCTCCCGAAGGGGGCGCCGATGACCGGGCCCTTGGCCCTCGTCGGTGGGGGCGAGTGGCGCGAGGGCTGCGACTTCGACGCCGACCTGCTGGACGCCAGCGGGGGCACCGAGGTGGTCGTGCTGCCGACCGCAGCCGCCTACGAGCACCCCGACCACGCCGTCGAGCGGGCCGCCCGCTGGTTCGAGGGCCTCGGGGCGACCGTGCGCCCCGTCGCCGCGGTCGACCGCACCGGGGCGCGGGACGACGCCAACGTCGCCGCCGTGCGCGACGCCCGCTTCGTCTACCTGTCCGACGGCTCACCGATGCACCTGCGCTCGGTGCTGCTGCAGACGCCGCTGTGGGACGCGCTCGTCGCCGCCTGGCAGGGCGGCGCCGTCATCGCCGGGTCGGGCGCGGGCGCCACCGTGCTCTGCGACCCCGCGGTCGACCCCCGGGGTGGCGCGTTCACACTCGGGCTCGGGCTCGTGCAGCAGCTGGCCGTGGTGGCGCGCGCCGACACGTGGTCCGAGGACAAGCTGCACCGCACCCTCCAGCTCACCCCGGGCGGCGTGCCGCTCGTCGAGATCGACGAGCGCACCGCCCTGCTGCGCGACGGCGACGGGGCGTGGCGTTCCGCCGGTGCCGGCGAGGTCAGCGTGTGGGTGGGCGGCCACCAGGCCGACCTGAGCGCCCTCCCGACCTGAAGCCGGCCCAACCTGAGCGCCCTCCCGACCTGAAGCCGGACGGGCGCCCTGGGGCCGCGATCAGCCGGCCGCGGGCTGGATGTCGATCACGTCGACGTCGAACGCCAGCGGGGCGTTCGGCGGGATCGTGCCCTGGCCGGCGGCGCCGTAGGCGTTGTCCGACCCGATCACGAGGTGGCGGCGCTCGCCGACCTTCACGCCGACGAGGCCCTCGTCCCAGCCCGGGATCACCCCGCCCGCGCCGAGCGTGACGGGGAACGGCTGACCCCCCGACCACGACTCGTCGAACTGGGTGCCGTCGGACAGCACGCCCACGTAGTGGACGGTCACGACGTCGCCGGCCTGGGCCGCGTCGCCCTCTCCCTCGATGAGGGTGGTGGTCTCGAGCGCCGAGGCCGCGGTGTCGGCCGGCGGGGGCTGCGGCACCGGCGGCTCGCGCCCGAGCACCTCTTCGGCGAGCTCGGGGTTCGTGTACTCGGGGGTCGCCGACGGGTCGAGGGCGGTGGTCGACGTGTCGCCGTCGGCCGCCGTCTCGGTGTCGTCGCCCGAGTCGTTGTCGTCCCCCATCAACTGGCTGACGCCGAACAGCACGGCCAGCACGACGACCGCCGCGACCGCGATCCGTATCGCAGTTCCGCGGCTTTTGTCACGCTTCGCGGCCGTTGCCTGAGCGGAGATCTTGTCCAGCCTGGCCGCCTTCTGACGCTCTCGCTTCTCTGTTCCCACGAGGGCTGGAGGGTAGTCACAAACGCCCCCGGAACGGCATTCGGGCAGGTCGTGCCCGCCACGCGAGCGGCTTCCGACTGCACTCTTCGGGGTCGACCGTGCGACAATGCGTGCTGAGGCGGTTCTACGTGACTCCCATCACAAAGAGAACCAGATGAACAACAACCACCAAGAAGACGAAGAGACCACGCCCACGAGCGTGACACTCGAGGTCGGGCGCCGGCTGCGGTCGCTGCGCAAGGCCCGGCACATGTCGCTCGACGACGTCGAGCGGCAATCGCAGGGGCGCTGGAGCGCCTCGGCGATCGGCGCCTACGAACGCGGCTTCCGCACGCTCAGCCTTCCACGGCTGCACGAGCTGGCCGAGTTCTACGACGTCAGTGTGTCGGTCCTGCTCGGCGAGCAGGCGCCCTCGGCGGAAGGGCCCCCAAAGCTCGTCCTCGACCTCGAAGCGCTCGGCAAGGTCCCCGAGGCAGCATCCGTCCAGCGGTTCGTCCGCTCCATCATCGTGGAGCGAGGCGACTACAACGGCCGGGTGCTCACCATCCGTCGCGACGACCTGCGAGCGATCTGCGCACTGCTGCAGACCGACGTGGCCGACGCGGTCAACAGGCTCCAGGCCTGGGGGGCTCTCGTCGAGAGCCCATCGACCCTGTCCTGACGAGCACACATCGCGACCCGTCCCCGTGACGGGCGCTTCCGGCGGGCGCGCCAAGGCGGGCGACGAGGCTGGGCGAGACCAGGATCCACCCCGACAGGGGGTTCGTCCGTCGCGGCCGCCCACCGGTAGCGTTGAGCGACGTGACTCTGGTCATCCAGAAGTTCGGCGGGACGTCGGTGGCCGATCCCGATCGCATCCGCGAGGTCGCGGACCACGTGGCGCGCACGGTGCGCCACGGCAACGACGTCGTGGTCGTGGTCAGCGCCATGGGCAAGGAGACCGACGAGCTGATCCGGCTGGCGGGCGACGTGTCCGCCGTCCGGCCCGGCCGCGAGATGGACATGCTCATCACCGCGGGCGAGCGCAAGGCGATGGCCCTGCTGTGCATGGCGCTGCACTCGATCGGGGTCCCGGCCGACAGCTTCACCGGCAGCCAGGCCGGGTTCATCACCGACACCAACCACACCAACGCCAAGATCGTCGACGTCAAGCCCGACCGCCTGCGCAAGGCGATCGAGGCGGGCCACGTGCCGGTGGTCGGCGGCGCCCAGGGCGTGTCGACCGACCGCGACGTGACGTTCCTCGGGCGGGGTGGCTCCGACACCACCGCGGTGGCGCTGTGCCACGCGCTCGAGGGCGACGCCTGCGAGCTCTACACCGACGTGTCCGGCGTGTTCACCGCCGACCCTCGCATCGTGCCCCCCGCCCGGCGCATGGGACGGGTCTCGTTCGACGAGCTGCTCGAGATGACCGCCACCGGCTGCCCCAAGCCGGCGATGCGCTCGGTCGAGTACGCCCGCCGCTGGAACGTGCAAGCTGCACGTCCGCTCGGCCTTCACCTGGGAGCCGGGCACGTGGGTCACCGAGGAGGACCAGTCCATGGAGCAGGCCATCGTCTCCGCCGTCACGCACGACACGAGCGAGGCCAAGGTCACGGTGACCGGCGTGCCCGACCACCCCGGCATCGCGGCCCGGCTGTTCCGCGCGCTGGCCGACGTCGGCGTGAACGTCGACATGATCGTGCAGAACGTCTCCGACCACGGCGTGACCGACATCTCGTTCACGGTGCCGAAGGACGACCTGGCCCGCGGCACCGAGATCTGCCAGCGCCTGGCCGACGAGATCGGCGCCATCGGCGTGTCCTCCGACCGTGACATCGCCCGGGTCAGCATCGTCGGCGCCGGCATGAAGTCGAACCCCGGCGTGGCGGCCACGATGTTCGAGATGCTGGCGGGCGAGGGCATCAACATCGAGATGATCTCGACGTCGGCGATCCGCACGTCGTGCGTCGTGCGCGAGGACCAGATCGAGGAGGCGGTGCAGAGCCTGCACACCGCCTTCGGGCTCGACGCCCAGCCCGCCTGACGCCACCCCGCGCCCGGCAACGCGGTTGGGGGCGCGTGGCGCGGCGCTCGTAGCCTTGTCGGCCATGGCATCAGTGCGTGTGGGCGTCGTGGGCGCCACCGGACAGGTCGGCGGGGTCATGCGCGAGGTCCTCGCCGAGCGCGAGTTCCCGGTCGACGACATCCGCTTCTTCGCCTCCGCCCGGTCGGCCGGGCGCACCCTGCCCTGGCACGGCGCCGAGGTCGCGGTCGAGGACGCGGCGACGGCCGACTGGTCGGGCCTCGACATCGCGCTGTTCTCCGCCGGCGCCACGACCTCGCGGGCCATCGCCGAGAAGGTCGCCGCCGCCGGCGCCACCGTCATCGACAACTCGTCGGCGTGGCGCATGGACCCCGACGTGCCGCTCGTCGTGTCCGAGGTCAACCCCCACGCGCTCGACGACCTCCCCAAGGGCATCGTCGCCAACCCGAACTGCACGACGATGGCGGCGATGCCGGTGCTCAGGCCGCTGCACCGCGAGGCCGGCCTCGAGCGGCTGATCCTGAGCACCTACCAGGCCACCTCCGGCGCCGGGCTGTCCGGGTCGGCCGAGCTCGACGAGCAGGTGCGCAAGGTGGTCGACCGGGCCGCCGAGCTGACCTACGACGGGCGGGCGGTCGAGTTCCCCGAGCCCGACAACTTCGCCGCGCCCATCGCCTTCAACGTGCTGCCGCTCGCCGGCAGCATCGTCGACGACGGCAGCGGCGAGACCAACGAGGAGCAGAAGCTCCGCGACGAGAGCCGCAAGATCCTCGACCTCCCCGACCTGCGGGTCGCGGGCACGTGCGTGCGGGTGCCGGTGTTCACCGGGCACTCGCTCTCGATCAACGCCGAGTTCGCCCGGGACCTCCCGCCCGAGCGGGCGATCGAGATCCTGGCCGCGGCCCCCGGCGTGGCCGTCGTCGACGTGCCGACGCCGCTGATGGCCGCGGGCAGCGACCCCGCCTACGTCGGCCGCATCCGGCGTGACCCGACGGTCGACCACGGGCTGGCCTGTTCGTGTCGAACGACAACCTGCGCAAGGGCGCCGCGCTCAACGCGGTGCAGATCGCCGAGCTGCTGGTCGACCGCTCCTGACCCCTCGTCCTGTCGTCTCTCACCGCGGGATGCCGCGGTGGGAGACGACAGACGTGGTCAGGGGCAGGAGCAGGGCAGCCCGCCGCAGCGCGGGCAGCCACCGGCGTAGCGGGCCGCGGCCTCGTCGAGGCCGATGCCGAGCTGGCCGGCGAGCGACGCCAGCCACGCCAGCACGTCGCCGACCTCGTGGACCTGGGCGTCCCGGTCGCCCTTGCGGACGGCCTGCGCCAGCTCGCCCAGCTCCTCGGTCAGCCAGGCCACGGTGGCGGGCACGCCCCGCGCCCGGTCCCGCTCGCCGTAGGTGTCGGCCATGAGCTGCTGGAAGGCGGCGAGGTCCATGGCCGGGCAGCGTACGAGAGGGTCACCCGTCGTTCTGGCGTCTCTCAGGACGCGATCGCGCACCGAGGGACGCCAGAAGGGGACGATCGCTAGCGCGGTCGGCTCCCGAGCCCAGTCGAGGGCGATCCACTGGTCGCCGCGGCGGGCGCTGTGCCAGCCGTGGGGCCGCACCGAGCCGTAGCGCACCGTGAGCCGGGCCCCGGCCACCCCCGGACGGCCGGCCCGCTCCCACCGCTCGACCGCGGAGAGCACGCTGCGCTCGGCCCCCGTTCCTCCGTAGGCGTCGAGCCGCAGCGACCCGGCCGCCTCGGGCACGAGGGCGGCCAGGCTGCCGTCGACGGCGTCGACGACGCCGAGCGCCGCGTGGCCCAGCGACCGGTCGCCGCCGCCCCGCTCGACCTCGACGAGGCGCTCCTCGGGCAGGGCCAGCGCCACGTAGGCCAGCAGGCCGAGGGCGCTCCCGCCGCCGAGGGGCACCGGCCCCCGGCGGGCGAAGCCGAGCGCGGTCATCACGAGCCGCTGGCGGCCGGCGCGGTCGAGCCCGGCGAGAGCGGGGCCGGTCAGCTCGACGTGGGATCGGCCCTGGCCGCCGTCGGCCACCTCCCCCACCGCCAGCCGTGCCGCCTCGCCGCGGGTCGGTCGGTGGTCGGGGGTGCGCAGCGGCATGAAGCCGCCGCCCGTGACGGCGACCGGGTCGAACCCCGTCCGCACCTTCCGGAACGCCGCCACCGCCTGGAGCCAGGACACGACCGGGCTGAGGCGCAGGGGCACCACCAGCCGACCCCCGGGGCGGAGCTGATCGAACCACGCCCGCGGGATGCGGTCGACGCTGGCGGTGGCGACCACCGCGTCGACGGGGGCGGCCGCCTGCCACCCGACGGCGCCGTCGCCCACCTCGACGCGGGCCGGCGACTTGGCGGCCAGCAGCGCCCGACGGGCGTCGACGGCCACGTCGGCGTCCAACTCGACCGAGGTGACCGCGCCGCCGTCGCCGACGAGGTGGGCGAGCAGGGCGGCGTTGTAGCCCGTGCCCGCGCCGATCTCGAGCACGCGGTCGCCGGGTCCGACGGCGAGCATCTCGAGCATCCGGGCCATGATCGCCGGTTGGGACGACGAGGACGTCGGCCGGCCGGTGGCCGCGTCCCGGCGGGTGACGATGGCGTCGTCGCGGTAGACGACGTCGAGCCCGTGGCGCTCGACGTGGTCCGCCAGGAACAGCTCGCGCGGCACCGCCGCGAACGCGGCGGCGACCCGGTCGTCGCGGAGGTGACCGGCGTCGCGCAGGCGGCGGACGAGGTCGCGGCGCAACGGCGCGCTGGTCGTGTCGGGCACCGAGGCGATCGTAGGCGGCCCCGCGCGCCACGATCCCCGGCGGTGCGCACCGGCCCGGGTACGGTCCCGCCGTGCCGACCACGCTGGTCTCGTGGAACCTGAAGGGCAGCGGCAACCCCGACACCGCGGCGATCGCCGCCTACCTGCGGGCCGAGGGCGCCGACGTGGTCGCGCTGCAGGAGGTCCAGTGGCACCAGGCCCGCCGCATCGCCCGCGCCCTGGGCGCCCAGAGCCATCTCTGGGGGTTCAAGCACTGGCCTGTGCGCACCTGGCCCGAGGGCATGGCGATCATCGGGGTGACGGTCGAGGCCCGCGGCCGCACGCGGGCGCTGTCCCACGGCTGGAAGCTGTGGAGCTGGCGGCGGCGCATCCTGCAGGTGGCCCGGATCGATCCCGGCACGGCCGAGCCCTGGACCCTGGTCAACGTCCACCTCACCCCACACGGCCAGATCGGCTTGCGGGCGGTGGAGACCGCCACCGTGCTCGAGGTCGTCGCCGCCGCCACCGGGCCCGTGGTCGTCGCCGGTGACCTGAACGAGCGGCCCGACGGGGCCGTCCACCGCCAGCTGGCGGCCGCGGGCCTGCACGACGGGTGGGCCGTGCGGTCGGCGCCGGCGCACGACGAGGCCCCGCCCGACGACGACCCGGCGCTGGCCGGCGCCACCGTGGCGGGGCGGCCCCAGCGCCGCCCCGACCCGTGGCCCACGAACTGGCGCGGCTGGCGGCCGGGCACCGTCGAGCCGCCCACCCTGCGCCTCGACTACGTCTACGGAACGGCCGGGGTCCGGTTCCTCGACGTCCACACGCCGCCGCCCGAGGACCTCGTCCGCTTCGCGTCGATCTCCGACCACCTGCCGGTCACGGCCGTCTTCGAGATCGGTTGACGCCGCATCGGAGTCACGGGCGTCGGGGTCAGCGGCGACGGTGACGGCGGTCGGAGGGCGGGTGGATGTCCAGCGGGCCGGTGTCGTCCTCGTCGGCCGACCCGAAGACGTCGACGAAGGACGGATCGTGGAGGTCCATCGGGATCGTCGGGTCGTCCACCTGGACGAGGGGTCGACCCCCGGTGCGCCGCAGCCAGGCCGCGGTCTGGTCGGCCGGTGCCAGCCGGGCGACCACGTTGTCGTCGTAGGCCGGGCGGACCGCGTCCTGGGGGGTCTCCACGCGCCTGCGGAGCTCCCGGTTCTCGTACCAGGGCCGGAGCTCGAGTCGGAGCGGCCGGTTGGGGCCGTACATGAGGGCCGCCTCGTTCTCGTGGAGGTCGTGGACGAGCTGCGGGTCGACGAGCGGCTCGAGGGTGCCGTGACCCCGATCGCGGCCGTCAGGGAGCACGACCCGTGCCCCGTGGTTCCGGACGAGCAGGTCAGCGGCGTCGCCGTACTGCCCCTCGATCTGGGCCCGGTCCTGGAACACGCTCACGAGCTGCACGCCCCGGGCCGCGGCGGTGGAGGCCAGGGCGGCCAGGTCGTAGACGGGGGCGATGCCGGTGACGTCGTCGAGCACCACGAGCAGCGGGGGGTCGAGCGGGGCGGAGGCGCGCGCCGAGATCTCGTAGGCGGCCGCGATGACACGGCGCACGACCATGGCGCACAGGGGGCGGAACCGCTCCTGGTCGGTCTCGGGGGTCGTCAGGTACAGGGTGTTGGCCCCGCCGTCGAGCAGCTCCGCGGGTTCGACGTCGTGGCGGTCCATCGACGCCGCCACGACCGGGTCGTCGTACACGCTGAGGATCTCGTGCATCGAGTGGAGGAACTGCGAGCGGGCGGTGTCCGGGCGGGCGAACGTGGACCTGTGGGTGCGGGCCGCGTCGCGGTCGATGCCGGCGAGGATGTCGAGGACCTCGTCGCGCTCCTCGTTGCGGATCCACTCCGCGGTCTGGCCGATGGTCTTGCCGCCGGCCACCGCAGCCAGCAGGTAGGGCGCCAGCGCCATCGACAGGGAGCTGCGCCACGCGTCGCCGCCGCCGGGATCCACCGCGGGCCGGTGGGTGCTCGACGCCGCCCGGGCCGCGCAGCGTGAGGTCGGCGGCGGTGCGGATCGCCCCGCTCCAGGTGCCGCAGTCGGCGAGGAGCGACCAGCCCGACCGGTGGTAGCGGGTCGTCGCGGCCGGGTCGTAGACGTGCACGTCCCCGTGGCGGCTGCGCCACCCGATCGTGTCGTCCACCAGGTGGCCCTTGGTCGCCGCCACCAGCACCGGGGCCCTCCCACTCCACGACGGCGGGCACGACCATTCCCGTCGTCTTGCCGGCGTGCGCCGGCCCCACGACCAGCACGCTGTGGCGCTCGCGCACGGCCAGCCGGTGGCCCCCCGCCGTCCCGAGCAGCAGCCGACCGGCCTCCTTGCGGCCGAGCCAGAGGCCGCGCTGGTCGTCGGGCGAGCCCCAACCGCTCGCCGCCTTGGCGGGTGGGCGCACGGCCGCCCACACCAGCAGCGACACGAGGCCGACGATCACGGCGACGATCGCGAACGTGGCCCAGTAGGCGCCCGCGCCGGGCACGGCTCCTCCGGTGTTCACCGGCGCCCACGCGCCGGTCGGGTCCCCCGGCTCGCCGATGAGCCGACCGAGCACGCCGGGGGCGTCGACCAGGGCGTAGGACGGCGCGTCGCCGTTGACCACGAGCGCGGCGACGTGGCCCACCACCAGCGGAAGGGACGCGAGGGCCACGACCGGGATGATCCAGATGAGAGCCTTGTCGTCGAGGTCTCCGGACGCGCCGAACGCACCGGTCGAGCGCGGCGCCGGCGTCGCAGCCGCCGGGGCCGCCGCCTTCTGCCTGGCGTCCTTGGCCTGTTGGTCGAGCGCGGTCCGCGCCTTCGCCGCCGAGTCGGCGAGCGCTCGCTTCGCGGTCCGGGCCTGGTTCTCGAGCTCGGCTCGCAACCGCTGCTGTCGGCGGGCGAGGTCGGCGGTTCCGGCGGGATCCGATGTGTCCACACCCGCGGGATGCACGCCCCGCACCCGGGTTGCGCGGCGTCACCGGTCACGACCGATAGAGCGACAGGTGGACGTGGTCGTAGTGGTCCTCGGTGAGGTTCCCGTTGGAGTAGCGGCGATAGTCGTCCCACTCGCCCGAGCTCCCAGATCCGCTTCTGCCAGATCACGTACTTCACCCGCAGCCGGTCGGCGTTGTCGATGAGGTAGTTGCACAGCGCCCACCCGTGAGCCAGGTACTCGGGGGTCGGCATCGTGCCGAGCGGGCTGGACATGACGAAGTCGCAGGCGTGGCCCGACGGGTGGTCGCTCGGCCCGTCGCGCTGACCGAAGCAGAACGTGTCGTACCCGCGGCCGAACATGGGGATGATCTCGGCGAGCATGCGCTGGGTCACCTGTGGCAGACCCGGCTCCTCGGTGAACGGCGAGGTGTCGCCCTTCGGTGCGACCGGGCCCGACCCCACCGGCACGCCGGGGCCGGCGCCGCCGAACTGGGCCTTGTACGTCTCCCACTGCGCCTGCACCGCGGCCGCGAAGGTCTGCCCTGAGCCGCCGACAGGGACGATCGGCACCTCCCCGCCGCCGTACGCCTCGAGCGCCGCAGCCCAGTCGCCGTGCTCGCGGTAGAGCGTGACGAGGTGCGCGGCGCCGGTCACGATGGCGACCTCGGGTGAGCACGGATCGACGCCGTAGGACGCGGCGAGGTCGGGGGTCAGTTGCATGATGCCCCGCCGGGCCGCGCCGGTGGCACACCCGAGCGCCGGGTCGAAGTCGGACACCACGGCCGCCACCGCGGCCACCAGGCGAGGGTCCACGCCGATGATCAGCGTCTGGTTGAACGCGTCCTCGTACGGCAGGTCGGAGACCGAGACCGAGGACGGCGAGGGCGAGCTGCTGCTGGGCGGCGGCATCGTCCTCGGACTCGGCCCCCAGCAGCGCCGGGGCGAGGACGATCGTGGACAGAACCGCGATGACGACGACCACCTTCAGGATCCGCCGGCGACGACGCCGCCGTCGCGCCTTGCGCTTCTCGTATCCCGGCACGTGCCGGTCGAGGAGGCGGGCGGTCCTGCGGGCGGTCCGGTGCGCACCCAGTGCGCTCACGGGAAGCCACGGTTCTGGTAGTACCGCAGCGTGTTCATGGGACGGCCCCGCCGCCCGAACTTGTTGAACTCGGCCGACGCCTTCCTCGCCCGCTTCTGCGTCCGCTTCCGGTGTCGGACGCCCTTGAAGGACTGGATCGGATGCCGCCACCCGCTCACGGGCTGCTGCCGTCGGGTCCGGAACAGGGTCTCGTTCCGCTGCCGCCACTCGCCGTCCTGGGGGCCGCCGCCGCCGGCGCCCGGCTTGCCGCCGCCCGGACCCGAGGCGGCCGCCCGGTTCCCGTAGCGATAGGCGTCCACCCGCCACTCGTCGAAGCCCCCTTCACGGGTGCGCTCCATGTACTCCTGGTTCATGAGGGCGCGGTGGGCGACACGCCGCTCGACCGCCCGGCGGTGGATCCCGGAGGCGAGGAAGGCGGCCCCGACCGCCCCCGAGTAGGCGCCGGCGACGGCGGTGCGCCGCACGATGCGGTCGGCCCGGTCGAAGTCGAGGCCCACCGAACCGCCGCCCGACCAGTTGGCCATCGCCGGGGAGACCCGGGTCATCGAGTCGGCCAGGCGGTTGGCGATGCTCTGCGCGCCCCCGATGATCCGCTTGCGGGTGAAGGAGATCACGCACACGACCAGGATGATCAGGCCCCACCGCTGGAGGATGTCGAGCTCCTGGTCGGTGCGCCGGATGAGCTCGGTCAGGCTGAGCATGAGGAGCGACAGGAGGGCGCTCATCGCCAGGGCCATCACGATGCACTGGACCATCGTCGCCACCCACGACCACGCGATCCGCCGCCCCGACCCGGGGAGCACCGCGCCGATCAGCACGAAGGGAAGCAGGGCGAACAGCATCACGATGAGGAACTTCGCCACGAGGACGGTGAAGGCGAGCAGCCCCAGGAACGTCGCGACGATGAACGCCACCAGCACCATCATCAACGCGCTCATCATGCGCGTGCCGCTGACCCCCCTGTTCCACTCCAGCACCTCGCGCGGGGCACCCGGCGCGCTCCATGCACCGCGCCGGCCAGCCGTCCTCGTCCCGCCCGGTGGACAGGACGTTCTGCACGGCCGTGAAGCACCCGCCCTCCAGGTGCTCGGTCCCGACGTTCAGGTAGAGGTACGGCCGCTCGACGAACTCGACGTGGAGCTGGCAGAGCATCGCGTCGAGGTCGTGGCCCTCGCCCCAGCGCGAGCACGCCTGCGCCAGCAGGTCCGCCTCCTCGTCGTCCTCGGGCTCCTCGCCGCCCGGATCGTCGACCTCCTGCGGCCGGGCGGTGGCCAGCATGTCGTTCGAGGCGAGGTCCACGCTGTCGGCGATGCTGTCGACGTACATCGAGGGCTGGGCGATCATCACCGTGGCGAGCCCCAGGAGCACGACCGACAGCAGCAGCTCGCCACCCGTGGCCCCGACCCTGCGCCGGATGGCGAGGAAGCCGACGTAGATCACGAGGAAGAACCACGCGATCTCGCGGAGGCCCCACGCCCCCACGATCTCGCGGTCGTACCGGTCGCTCAGCTCCTCGGCGAGGTCGGAGTAGTCCCGGATGTTGAACCGGTACGCCCAGTGCAACAGCCACAGCGTGACCTGGATGGCCATCCGGCCCAGCAGGAAGAAGAACCCGGTGATCCACCCCGAGATCCGCTCGCCGTACTGGGTGACGTCGTACCAGTTGCCGTCGTCCCAGTTCATCTCGTAGAGGACGCTGGGGTAGGAGCCCCAGCACTGGTCGGGCAGGAGGCCCCACGTCTTGTACCCCCCCGTGGCGCTCCACTGCGCGCAGGTGATCTGGGGCGGCTGCCCGGCGAGGTCGCACCCGTTCTCGCCGTCGGCCGACTCGCGCCGGATCTCCTCGCGCCACCACTCCCACTCCGCCCGGCCGTCGACCTGCACGGTCGTGCTGTCGGACGGGAGCACCGGGCTGAGCCAGGCGAACGCGTCGCCGAGCCATCCGAGCGGGTACTGGAAGTTGCTGCAGTCGATCCCCACGGTTCCCGCCTGTCCCGGGCTGGCGGGCGGTCCCGGCTGTGGAACCGGCGGCCCCGGCTGCGGGTTCGGCGTGGGCGGTGGGCTCGGCTGCGTCGTCGACGTGGGCGGGCCCGGTATCGGCTGGGGCTGTGGCTGCGCGCCGGCGCTCACCGCCGCCGCCAGGAGGAATCCGACGGCGGCCAGCAGGACACCGACCAGGAGGACCGAGCGGCGGGTGGTCACGTCGGGTCCTGTTCGGCGAGGGCCTGGGCGAGCGGGGAGCGGCGCCGGCGCCGGGCCCGTCGTCGCGCCTCGACCACCGCCGACTCGGACGGGTCGTCACCGGCGTCGGGCGGGGGCAGCACGTCGGTGGGCGTGATGACCGCCGATTCCACGGGCTCCGCGTCCGCCTCCTCCGGTTCGTCGGTCGGTTCGGGGGCGGCCTCGATGGGGGCCCGCGCCGGGGCGAGCGCCGCCGCGGCGACGACCCCGTCGTCCTCGTCGTCGTCGACGGGGACGACGTCGGCGTCCGCACCCGCATCGGCGCCGGCCGACGGGGCGGTGTCGAAGACCGAGTCCAGCTCGTGCAACGCCGGCGGGAGCACCTGGATCAAGCCGACGCGGTCGCGCACGTCGCGGTAGAGGCACACGCCGGTCCCGAGGCCCTGCTCGAGCGTGACGCCCGCGTCGACGCTGTCCCCCACGCCGAGGAAGCGCAGCGCGGACGGGATCGCCCGGTGCGCCTGGCGGAACACGAAGCGCGACCCCAGCAGGTCCTCGAGCTCGCTGATGGCGAAGTCGTTGGGATGCTGGCTGGCGAGCCAGATCGCGCCGTTGTGCTTGCGCCCGTCGCGGACGCCCTCGATCAGGAGGTTCTGCCCGTGGGGCGACGCCAGGATCGCCCACGCCTCGTCGTACAGGGCGGCGCCGAAGCGGGTCGGATCGCTGAACACGACCCGCCGTCCCACCGCGGCCACCAGGTAGAGCAGCGCCTGCCCCATCACCTGCTCGGGCAGCATCATGCGGGAGCTGTGCTCGTGCATCAGGGTCTCGCGGCTCGGCAGCGCCAGGTGCGGCGCCCAGAACACGATGAAGTCGGCGTCGAGCGACACGGTCGGCCCGTCGCCGAAGGCCAGCACGCCGGTGGTGGAACGGCGGTAGTGCAGCAACCGGCGGGCCAGGCCCCGCGCCGCGTCGTCCGGCTTCGTCGGGTCGGCCCCCATGCGGCTCAGCTCGTCGACGACGTCGCCCAGCCCCGCGTCCGGCCGGGCGGCCACCGCGTCGACGGCGTCGGCGAGTGCCGCCCCCTCCTCGCTGTGCGCCGAGCAGCCGGCCAGCAGCGAGAGGAACCCCAGCGTGACCGCGATGCGCTCGTGGCCCGTGAAGCTGCGCAGCGGGTCGAGGCGGACGTCGGACCCGGCCTCGAGGCGCACGATCTGCGTGCGTCCGGGGGCGGCGGCGGCGAAGCGGACGTACTCGCCGCTCTGCGTGCGGTCGATCGTGACCACCTGCCCGCCCCGGGCAACCGTGTCCCAGCACAGCCGCTTGAGGAAGAACGACTTGCCCGAGCCCGAGCCGGCCGACGGCCGCCAACGACGGGCTGGCGTTGACGCTGCGGGCCGTAGGCGGGGTCGAACAGCACGGGCGTCCCCGCGCCACCGTCGAGCGACAGGCCGAGCAGCAGGCCACGGGGGTCACCGACGTCCGAGCCGCAGAACGGGCTGCCCGCCGCGAGGTCGCGGGCCAGCATGAACTGCGTGTAGTCGCGGCACACGGGGGCGGCCGGCGTGCCGGGCAGCATCGACCGCAGCAGCGCCGTCTGGCCGCCGGTGGGACGGGCGAGGCCGTACTCGTGGGGCTCGAACATGGCGGCCAGGGCGCCCGCCCGGTCCTCGAGCTCGGGGAGCGAGGTGGCGGCGATCGACATCAGGACCGTCGCCTGCAGCTCGGGCTCGCCCGGATTCGCCCCGAGCTCGCCGCGCTCGTCGTCGATGGCCCTGATCGCCTCCGCGAGCTGCGGCGGGGCGCCGGTGAGCTCGCCGTCGTACTCCTCGATCTGCCCGATGAGGTCCCGGTGCTTGCGGCGGACCTTCGTCTGCGCGTCGGCGTTGGCCACCGACCGCGTGCGCACGCACCAGTCGACCGGAAAGCCGGCGTTGTCGGCGTGGTAGAGCCACTCTCCCCCACCGCCGGGGAACCGGAAGTGGTGGGGCATGTCGGCCATCGCCACGACCGTCTGGTAGGTCGTCCCGGCGTCACCGTCGATGCGCACGTAGCGGCGGTGGCGCGGGCGATCCTCGTCCTCGGCCGTCCCGCCTTCGGTCACGACCGCGTCGGTCAGGTGGGCGAGGACGCCACGCGAGCGGACCGCCTCGACCGCGGCGACGTCGCCCCGATCGTCCACCGAGCCGGGAGGCACGGGAGGCTCCCAGCGCTCGTCGAAGGGCGGCTCGTCCACTCCCCGCCGCAACGACCGGGCGTACAGCCAGCAGATCTCGCCCGCGGTGAGCGGGCGGGCGGACGTGTGCTGGGCGAGGCGGACCTCCAGCTCGCGCGCCTGGCGGAGCCGTTGCTGCACCTCCGCGGCGGGGACCGCGGCGGGGCCGACGCCGAACGAGGCTCCGACCTCCGCGGCGGCGCCGCGCAGGGCGTCGAGAAGCGGGCGCCGGGCCCGCGGCAGCTCGGCCGCCAGGTAGAACAGGCGGCGCCGGAGCGGGACCTGGCCCAGCCAGCCGGCGCTGCTGTCGCACACCGCGGCCCAGGCGGGCGAGCGGTTGAGGTCGACGCCCTCGGCCATCCGCTCGACGACGTCGAGCGGGTCGAGCCTCTCCGAGATCGACAGCAGCATCGACTCGCCGGGCAGGTTGACGAGGAGGCTCCGCAGCCGCGAGTGGACCGACAGCTTGTCGGCGGCCGAGGTGTGGGCGTGCGGAAACGGCTTGACGCTCCACACCGCCCACGCCGAGCCGTCGTGCGACCAGACGACGTGGCCCACGATGGCCCGCGCCGGGGGCCTCACGGCCGCCTCCGGACCGGCGCCACGTAGACCGGGCCGCCCAGCGGCATCGAGGGCGGGTCCTGACGGTACCGCCGCCCGCTCACCGCGCCCCGCCGGGGTGCGGCGGCGTACTGGACCAGGCCGAGCGCCAGCCGGGGGAGGCTGCGCCCCTCGATGCGCGTCTTCCGCACCGCCCACGCGAGCAGGCAGGGCAGTCCGATGGCGAGCACCGCGGTGAGCGTGGGCGGCAGCAGACCGCTCCACGCGTCATACGTCTTGGCCTCGAGGGCGAAGGCGGTGAGCAGCACGCCGGTCTGCACCAACGTCAGCTGGAACGGCGGGGTCCAGCCCCCGATGTTGCCGAGCACCATGGGATGGCGCCTGGCGTGGGTGTACGTGGCGCACTCGATGTACGCGTCGTCGTCGTCGGTGGGCACGACCGTGTCCTCGGCGGCGGGCGGTGCGGCTCAGCCGCCGGTCCCGGGGAGCGGTGAGTTGTCGGTCGAGATGTAGTCGTCGATCTCGCCCTCGGTCTCGGTCTGGAGC
Source organism: uncultured Acidimicrobiales bacterium (assembly GCA_963778415.1). Classification (GTDB taxonomy): domain Bacteria; phylum Actinomycetota; class Acidimicrobiia; order Acidimicrobiales; family VFJN01; genus ZC4RG19. Next base: position 68,167 of record CAVZUI010000011.1, on the reverse strand, counting down.
GACGAGTACCTGGTGACGCCGGCGATCACGATCACGCCGAAGACCACGGCACCGAGCGTCGGCACCAGCGATCGGGTGCGGGCCCAGGTCATGATCACGAAGGCGATGGCCATGAGGATCAGGCCGCCGATGAGGAGCGACCGGACATCGCCCATGATCCCTTCGAGAAGGTTGTTCATTTGCTCTGCCTCCTTGTGTTGTCCCGGTGATGCAGCGCCGCCGACGCCGGAGCGCGCCCGGCGTCGCACCGTCGCGAGATCGTCATCCGGCCTCGGTGGCCGCGGGTGCGGGGGCGGGCTCGGCCCTCGCCACCAGCTCGGGCGCGCCCGAGAACTGCACGACCTCCCAGCGCCCCGAGGCGGGCACGAGCATCACCTCGTAGGTCACCGACATCGTGAAGCCCCCGGGCGTGATGCCGTCCGCCGTGGCCAGCACCCGCGTCCGCCCGTCGTCCAGCTCGTCCGCCGTCACCTCCGAGACCTCCAGGCCGAGGAAGGGCGCGGGATCGGCGGAGACGATGCTGTACCCCGGGCTGAGGTAGCGCGACGGGTCTCCGCCTCCGGCCAGCAGCGCCCGGAGGAACCCGTCGACCGTGGTCGAGATCGGGTCGTCGGTGCCGAGGCGGGCGCTGCCCGACACGGACGACCGCCAACCCTCGTCGACCGCCGGCAGGCCGGGAAGGAGTGACGGCGTGGTCAGCGCCGCCAGGCCGCCCGCATCGTCGCCCACGATGCCGATCTCGACGTACCAGGTCGCCAGGAGGGGCTCGGGCTGCCCGTTCGACCCGGGCTCGCCCTCCTCGTCGAGCTGCGGCTCCTCCTCCACGTCGACGGCCACCGTGACCGCCCAGTACCCGTCGGCCTGCTCCTCGCCGGCCACGGTGGTGACCCGGCGGACGGTGGGCACACCCTCGCCCGACCGCGTCGGGGGCGTCTCGACGAACAGGTCGTCGAGCACGCCGTCCGGGTCCGAGCCGGCCGTCAGCCACGCCTCGACGGCCAGCTCGGCGACGCCGGCGACCGGTGCCGGAACGAGCTCGCCTGCCGGGTCCGGCGGCGCCGCCTGCGGGGCCGCGGCCTCCGGGCGAGCGACGATCGCCGTGACGCCACCGACGCACCCGAACGCCACGGCCGTCCACAGCCCGGTGCGGGCCAGGCGCTGGACCCACGGCCGCGCCCGGCGGACGTGGTACGGCGCGTCGTCGAACTCGGGCAGGACCTCCACGTCGAGGTTCGGCGGGACCGTCGGGGGGGCCCACACCGCCGGCTGGCCGGGCGGTGTGGGCGGTGTCCGGGAAGCTCGCACGCCGCGGAGATGCACCCGCGCGACCGCGGAAGCGCACCCGGCGCGGGCTCAGGCCCCCAGGCCGCGCTGGCGGGCGACCGACCCGGTCAGCTCCTCCAGCAGCTCGATCGTCTCGGGGTGGACGGTGTCCTCGGGCTCGACCCCGAAGTCGGGGTCGGCCAGCACATCGCACAGCTCACGGAACACCCGGTTGACGCCCGGCACGTTCCCGGCCGCCCGGGCGGTGCGCATGAGCAGGCGGTACATCCTCTCGTCGCTGGGGAACGCACGCAGGCCCTGGCGCGCCGCCCACTCGGCCGCCCGCCAGTCGCCGGTCGCGAGGCGCACCTCGGCCAGCTCCTCGGCCGCGTCCACCACCTGGGTCACGATCATCCCCCGGTGGGGCCCCACCCACGCGTAGCCGCGGCCGGCGCCGGTGAACGGCTCGCCGCGCACGAGGCCGAGGGCGTCGGCCAGCAGGTCGGCGGCCGCCTCGGCATCCTCGGTCTCGTCCGCGGTCGCCACCAGCTCACAGAACACGCCGTAGTCGGTCACCACCGACGGCGAGAGCTCGTAGCGCCCGGAACCGGGCGCCGGGAACAGCTCGTCGCCCACGAGGGCCCGCGCCGCGCTGATCGTGTTGTAGACCGTCTTCGCCGCGTTGGCCCCGTCGGGGAAGAGGCTGATCTCCAGGTCCTCGCGGTCGACCGCGGTCTCGCGCAGGGCGAGGTAGGCGATCGCCTCCAGAGCCCGCTGGCGGGTAGGGACGAGCCTCTCCTCGCGGTCGGGCCCGTCGAGGCGGACCGCCTCGACCTCGCCGAGCACGCGCACCATGACCTCGACGTCGGCGAGCAGGCCGCCCACCCGGACGGTGGGCGGGCGCCCGTCGGCCTCCGAGCCCGGCGTGGGCACGGCCTCCTCCGCCGGCTGGGGGCCTCCAGCGGTCGACGTCGGGTCGTCCACGACCGCTGCTGCCGCGGGAACGGGTGGCGGAGGCGGAGGGGGCGGCGGCCGCCGGGGGGCCAGCTCGGCCACCTGCGCGCCCGGCGGGGCGTCCGTGCGGTCGGTCGCGTGGTCCAGCAGCCCGACGAGCGCGGCGACCCCGGCGCGGTCCAGCAGGCGGGCCCGGACGGGCTCGTCGACCCCGGCCACCTGCAGCCACCCGTGGTCCCCGATCGTGAAGGCCCGGCCGGACGGGTGGTCCTCGATCCCGGCGCGCACGACGAGGCCGACGGCACCGTTGGGGCGGCTCGCCAGCGTGGCCAGCCGCCGGCGATGGTCCAGGTCCCGTGGGGCCGTCGCCGCCACGACCACGAGCGGGTCCCACTGCTCGGGGGTGGCCCCCACGGCGCGGGCCTGCGCCAGCGTCGGGCAGCGCAGGGACACGAGCGCCGCCTCGGTGCGGTCGGCGTGCGCCTCGGCCAGCGCCAGCGCCTCGGCCAGCGTCCCGACCATCGTGACGCCCGGCAGGCGCCCGAGCTGCTGGTCCAGCCCGACCGCGACGACTCGCACCTGCTCGCTCCACACCGAGGTGGCGGCCGCCACCACCATCGCCTGCAGGAACGCCTCGCCTGCGAGCGCGTCGCCTGCGACGGTGGCGACGCCACCGGTCTCCAGCTCGACGAGCACCTCCGTCCCGGCGTCGCTCGTGCCCACAGGGACCAACGTGGGCGCCGGGGCGGTGGCGTGCGCGGCGACGAGGGCCAGCTCGTCGGGGCCCGCTGTCGTCGCCCAGCGGTCGACGTCGACGGAGACGAACCCGGCGGGCGCGGGGGACGGCCCCGACAGCACCAACAGGACGCCATCGGGACCGGTCTCGACCCACCGGAGGGGCGGCAGGCCGGTGGCCCCCGACCCGGATGCGGCCGCCCGCACCGCGACGTCGAGCAGCCGCGCGCCCTCGATGTCGGCTCCCCAGCGCAGGTGGTGCTCGCCACCGGCCAGGTACGGCGGCGGAGGGGCGACGACGCGTCCGCTCCGCCGGTGGCGCTGCTGCGCCCGCCGCCGCCGTTCGAGCAGGACCAGCGCACCCGCCACCGCCACGCCCCCGCCGACGAGGCCCACGGGGACGAGGGAGCGCCCGTCAGCGTCGTCCGACGCCGCGTCGTCGGAGCCGGCCGCGGGGCTCGTGTCGACGGAGGCGTCGGGCGGCGTGAGGGCGCCGTCGTCCGAGCCCTCCGGGAGCGAGGTGGCCCCCTCGCCCGAGTCCCCCGCCTCCGGGCTCCCGTCGTCCGAGCCCTCCGCCTCAGGGCTCGCCTCGTCCGTGCCTCCCGGACGCGCGGTCCCGTCGTCGACGTCCTCCGCCGGCGCGTCCGTGCGCTCGCCGTCTCCGTCGGGTGTCGTGCCCCCGCCACCGCCGGGGTCCGTCTCCGGCGCGGGGGCCGGGCCGGGGACGCCGGCCTGCTCGTCGACGGGGTCGCAGTCGGGCGCCGCGTCCGGCGCCTCGGCCGGCGCCGGTCCCGGCACGCCGAGCTCGACCCCGCTCACGAGGCCCTGGACGTCCTCGGGCGCCGCGGGCGGGGTCGGCACCGAGAAGACCTCGCCGGGGTGGATGAGGTTCGGGTCGCCCGGTGGGGCCAGCGACGGGAGGTTGGAGTCGACCAACGCCTGCCAGTGCGGAACGACCTCGGCGTCGGTCGGGGCGCGCCCCACGCCTCGGTCAGCTGGCCTTCGGCCAGGTCCCAGAAGTTGTCTCCGGGCTGGACGGTCACCTCGGCGGCGACCGCCGGGGCGGCGGCGAGGGTCTGGATCGGCGGCGTCGCCTGCTCGGCCTTCGGGGACTCGGCGCTCCCGGCCCCGGCGGGTGCCGCCTCGGCGGGCGACGATGCGGCCGGGAGGGCCGCCGTGCCGGCCCCCTCCGCGTCGGGGATGAGGAGCGTCCACCCCGCCTCGACGGCCTGGTCCTCGTCGGACCACACGGCCCCGTCGGGCTGGGTCCTCGTGCGGTTCGCCTCCCAGATCTCGCGCCACCGGGCCCCGTCCCCGAGGTGGTCGGCCGCGAGCGACCAGGCCGTGTCGCCCCGCCCGACCGTGACGGTGGCGGGTCTCGTGGCGGGGGCGACCACCTCCCACGAGGCGTCGTCCACGTCGAGCACGTGCCCGATCCCGGTGTCGGGCGCCGCCTGCGGCGACCAGAAGGCCGTGTACTCGGCCTGCGCGGCCGGTGGGGGGTCGAACGTCGCCGCGCCCACCGGCACGGCGCTGCCTGCCGCGGTCAGGGGACCGAGGCTCATCATGATGGTCCCGACCAGGTAGCGCGCCGCACCCTGCACCGGGCCGCCGCCCGCTCGCACCGGACGGGCCTCGCCCCGGACCCGGGCCCGCACGTGGGCCACGATCTCGACGAGCACGCTCGCCACGAAGGCCGCCCACGCCACCCACAGGAGGACCGTGAGGATGGCGATGACCGCGTCGTCGGTCACCACCGTCGACGGCAGGTCGCGGATCTGGTCGCCCGTCGGCACACCCGTGATGGGCCACGAGCCGAGCTGCAGGAGGGCGACGGGGACCCCCACCAGCACGACACCCAGCGCGACCAGGGCGCCCAGAGCCGCGAGCAGGCGGCGGGCTCTCCGCGCCCGGGCCGGCGACGCGGCCGAAGAAGCGTGACGTGGGCTCATGTCAGGCCATCTCCCTGGACCGCCCGCGCCGTGGCGGTGACCGCGTAGTGCACGCTGTCGGGCGCGGCGAGGATCACGATGTCGGTCTCGCCCTCGACGGTCACGGTCACCTCGAGCCCGTCGACGGTCACGTCGTCGTCGTCGCTGTCGAAGCCACGGTTCTCGAGGTACTCGCGAGCGCTCCGGATCGCCGCCGGCTCGTCGAGCGCCAGCTCGCCCAGCACCGCCTGCCGCTCGTCGATCTCCTGCACCCCCGCCGCGGCGGCGGCCGCGGCCCCGTACGCCGAGCTGCGCTCGCGCAGGGCGCGCCCGCCGTCGACCACGAGGCCGACCATGCCCCAGCACGCCACCGCGATGGCGACGGTCCACGCCGCCACGAACCCGGCGTCGCCGCGCCCGCGCCGAGGTCGGGGCGTCACGGGTCCTCCCGGTAGACGTCGATCACCTCGTCCGCCGAGGCGGTGAACACACCGTCGCCGGGCACCACCTCGATGAGCGTCAGCTCGGACAGGTCGGCGATGCAGGTGATGTCGACGATCACCACGTCGGGCTCGGACCCGCGGTCGATGGCGGCGCGGAAGTCCATGTCCGTGCAGATGGCCGAACCCTCCGCTGCCATCGCCTCGGCCTGGCGCTCCGCGGAGGGCATGGCCCCCTCGGGGTCGCGGGCGATGCTGATCGTGCGGGCCGCCGAGCGGGCCGCGGCCTCGATGCGGGCGCGCCCGGTGGTGATCCGGCCCGCGAACACCACGACCGCGATGAACCCGAAGAACACGACGATCAGGATCACGAGCTCGGCGATGGCCGAGCCCCCGTCGTCGCGCCGGCGGCGGCCCGTCATTCGACGATCCGTTCGACGGGGGCGTCGAGGGTGACGCGCACCGGGACCGAGAAGAACGGCACGAGGGCCTGGACCTCCCCCTCGACGGTGATCGACACCTGCTCGGGCGTGCGGTCGACGTCCACGCCGGTGAGGCCGAGCCCCCCGACCTGGTCGACGAACTGCTGGACGGTCGCCGCGACCCGCGGCGGACGAGCCCGACGGGACCCGCGCCGCATCCAGGCCGTGCTGGGCCGCGGCGGTGGCGACCGACTGCCCGTAGTACCAGATCGCCACCTGGAGGACGGTGAGCAGCACGATCATGAGGATCGGCACCACGACCACGCTGACGGCCACCGCGCCCCGGTCGCCCCCCAGCCGGGCGACCGGCGACGCGGACGTGGTCAGCCGTTGGTCCCGGGCACGTCGAAGTTGAGGTCCTCCACGGCCCCGGTGAGCACGGCGAGCAGCGCGATCCCCACCATCACGGCCACGGCCACGAGGATCGCCATCATGGCGACGTCGTCGGTGAGGCCCCCCTCCTCGCCGCGGCGGTGGCGCCACGCAGTCACCGCGAGGGTGCACCACAGCCTGATCGTCTCGGTCATCGCCATCGGTCCTTTCGTGTACGGAATGCATGGGTCATCTGGTCATCTGGTGATCTGCAACATGGCGATCAGCGCCGGGTAGCAGAGGAAGATCAGGAAGCCGAGCACGAGCAGGACGCTGGGCAGGCTCATCCGCTCGGTGACCGAGGCGGCAGCCATCTCGCTCTCGGCGCTCATGCGCTCCCGGATGGTCCGCGCCTTCGCGGCCACCGTCGTGCGCACGGCCGCGCCCTCCTCACCGGCCAGCGCCACCGTGCTCGCCAGCTCGGACAGGTCGGTGAGGCCCAGGTCGACGCCCAGCCGTTCCAGCGCCACCCAGGGCGGTTCTCCCCGGACGTAGCCCGCGTGGAGCGCGCCGCGCAGCTCGGCGAAGGCCCAGCCCTGCCCCGAGCGCCCCGCGGTCTCCATGGCCTGCTCCACCCCGCGCCCCGAGGCGAGGGTCATCACCACGACGTCGCACCACGACGACAGGGCGTGGGAGAACGCGGTCCGCCGCTCGGAGGCGGCAGATCGCAGGCTGGCGAACGGGAGCACGAGCCCCAGCCCGGCGGCGGCCAGCGACAGGCCGCCGAGGATCACAGGCGGAACCGAGAACCCGAAGACCCAGCACACGATCCCGACCCACGGCCCGAAGGCCAGCGGCAGCAAGACCGCGGCGCCGACCCGGACGGCCTGCTCCTCGGGGGTGCGCCCCACCACCCGCAGGTCGGCCCGCATCGCCTCGATGCGCCGGGCCAGCAGGGGGACGTGATCGATGAGGAAGCCGCCGACCCGGGCGTCGCGGTCGTCCAGCTCGACCGGCCGCGGCCGGGCCACCACGGGAGGGCGGGCGACGCGCTCGAGCGCGGCGCCGAGGGGCTCGGGCCCGGGGCGGGCACCGGTCCACGCCAGCCACACCCCGACCCCGGCGCACAACCCGGCGAGCAGCGCGACCGTCACGGCTCGGCCTTCACGAGGAAGCGCTCGACCCCGCTGGTGCGGCCCAGCCGGGCCATCGCCCAGATGGCGGCCGCCCAGACGCACAGGACCAGCGCGAGGACGAGCTGACCGGCGGCGGTGCTGTACGGCGCCAGGTAGTCGCGGGCCGCCAGCGAGAACAGCAGGACGAAGCCGCCCATGATGGCGAGGACCGAACGCATGTCGGCCCGGGGGCGGGCGCGGGCCACCTCGACCCGGCGGTGCATCGCGCGCCTCCTCGCGGGCCACGGTGGCCAGGTCGTCGAGCACCGACCGGATCTGCCGGCCTCCCGAGCTGGCCGCCAGGCGCAGGGCGGTGACGACGAGGTCGCCGACCGGGTGCGCCAGGTCGTCCGCCAGATCGTCGAGCGCCACGTCGAGCGGGTCGTAGGGCAGCCGCTGCGCCACCCGCGCCACGGCCGGCCGGATCAGCGCGGGCGCCCCGGGGGCCGTCGCCACCAGCACGCCCTCGATGCCGCGGGGCGTTCCGGTGGCGTCCCGCAGCATCTCGGCCCAGGCGGTGAGCGCCTCGGCCATGTCGGCCTCCTCCGTCCGCCGCCCCAGCGCAGAGCGCGAGCCCGACAGCAGGGCCGCGGCCACTCCGGCGGCGATCGCCGCCACGGGCCAGCGGGTGAGCACGAGTGCGACCAGCGCGACCCCGCCGATCGTCGCCACGCGGGCGGGCGTCGGCATCTCGCGCGGGCGGGACGGGCGACCGCTCCCGCACCGGGACGCGGGACAGCCCCGTCGCCGCGAGCAGGCCACCGCCGATGACGAGGAGCCCGCAGAGCAGGGCGAGCCCGGTCACCAGCCGCCTCCGTCGCGGTGGAGCGCCGGCTCGTAGCCGTGCTCGAGCAGCAGGTCGAGGGTGCCCACGGGGATCGGGGAGCTGGGGTTGCGCACGGCGTCGCCGTAGGGCCCGGGCACGAACAGGGCGTTGGTGATGACCTGCCGGTCGTTGGGCTCGTAGTCGAGCACCTGGGTGATCTCGGACACGACGCGGCGCCCGTCGGTCGTCTTGTCCAGGTAGACGATCAGGTCGAGCGCGTAGGCGGCGGTCTGCAGGACGTCGGCCCGGTCGTACGAGGCGCCGTCGCGCCGCGGCGTAGTTCACGAGCTTCTCGAAGGTCTGGTGCGACGACCGGGCGTGCAGCGTGCACAGCGTCCCGGCGATGCCGTCGCAGGCGGCCTCGAGCATGAACATGACCTCGGGCCCGCGCACCTCGCCGACCACGATCCGGTCGGGGGCGTGGCGCTTGACCGCCCAGGTCAGGTCGGCCAGGGACACGGCACCGCGTCCCTCCATGTTGGCGGGCCGCTCGACCATCTCGAGCACGTGGTCGTGGCGCCGCGGATCGGCGGCCAGCTGCAGCTCGCGCTCCTGCTCGAGGACGATGATCCGCTCCGCGGGCGGGCACTCGTGCAGCAGGGCCCGCATGAGCGTCGTCTTGCCCCGCCCCATGCCGCCGGCCACCAGGATGTTCAACCGGGCCCGCATCGCGGCGCGGAGCAGCGTGGAGACGCCCTCGTCGTACATCTTCCAGTCGCGCACGAGGGTGTCCTGGTCGGCGTCGACGAGGGCGTGGCGCCGCACCGACACGTAGGGCCGGGCCGACACCCACGCCGCCGCGGCCAGCCGCGAGCCGTCGGAGAGCTGCAGGTCGAGCAGCGGGCGGGCGGGCGAGAACTCCTTCTCGATGTGGGTGGCGCTGGCGTCGAGACCCAGCCGGCCGCCCTTGCGCGCCAGGGCCTGGATCTGCTCGATCAGCTCCTCGTCGCTGGCGGCCACGGGGTCGACGCGCTGCTCACGCCCGTCGATCGTGCGCAGCCGCACGTTGTCGCAGCCGACGACGAAGATGTCGGTGACGTCGCGCCGGAGCAGGTAGGCCTCGAGGCCCGGGAGCTGCGAGAACAACCCGGCCAGCACCGACTCGACGATGCGGTCCTCCTCCTCGGGCGTGTAGGTCATCTCGCCGCGCTGCTGGGCGGCCCGCCACTGCCCGTCGAGCTCGCGGCGCAGGATCGACCGGGCCATCTGCCGGCGGTCGACCGGGTCGAGCGGCGCCAGCCCCTGCTGCTCGCGCCGGCGCCGTCTCCTCCCCGACCTCCCCGACGACGATGCGCCGGAACTGGGCGATGTGGGCCTCGATCACCCCGGCGCTCCGGTGGCCGTCGAGCCCGGCACCCCGGCCGGCTGCGGCGCGGCGGGCGGGGTCACGGGCGGAGCGGGAAACGCCGACTGGGCCTGCGCCCGGTGGGCCAGGTCGCCCAGGTGGGCGGCCGTGACCGCCGCGGAGCGGGCGAGCGACGTCCGCCGCCAGCGGCCCGTGGCGCCGCCGACCCACAGGGCGGCGACCCCGCGCGGGTCCCAGGCGAGCGTGCCGCCGAGCGGAACGTCGAGGTGCGCCGCGATCTCCTCGGGCCGGTAGGGCTTGCGCCCGACCACGACCACGACGACCGGGGCCCGCGCCGCCTGGCGCAGCCGCTCCAGCGCCAGGCGGGCCGCCTCGATGCCGCCGACGGTCGGCCGGCACACCAGCCCGACGACGTCGGCGCCGGCCACCCGGTGGGCCGTGCGCTGGCTCGGCTCCCAGCGACCGGCGTCCACCACGACGTCGGGCGCGGCCGCCCGCAGCGACGGCAGCCAGCGGTCCCCGGCCGAGCCGATGACCGACTCGGCGATGTGCCCGGCCGTCGGCGCCAGCAGGGCCGGGACGCCCGGCGGGCAGCGTGGTGACGTTGGCGACGACCGGGCCGGGCCCCGACTCGCGCCGCAGCCGGCCGGCCGCGTCGACCAGGCCCCAGGCCGCAGGGCCCGACGCCAGCACCTGCACCGACCCGCCCGACGGGTCGAGCTCGGCCAGCAGGGCGCGTCCGGACGTGGCCCCGACCGCGGTCAGGGCGGCCGCCACCGTGGTGACCCCCGGCGAGCCCTTCGCCGACACGAGCACGATGGCGGGCACCGGCTAGCCCCCTCGTGTCCCCAGCAGCGACACCCGCCCGTCGGCGGCGGCCCGGCCGACCTCGACGGCGACGGTGCGGGGCACCACCACCGACACGTCGAGCGCGTCGGAGCTCTCGTCGCGGTCGCCGATCTCGAGCAGCCACCCTTCGATGGCGAGGTCGGGCCCGTCCGTGCCCGCCCCGGGATCGACGGCGAGGACCACCGACTCGCCCGAGACGAGCCCTCGCGGGGCCTCGGCCAGCGTGACCTCCATGCCGACGACGACCTCGCCGTCGCCCACCAGCTGGGCCCCCTCCTCGAACACCTGCTCGGGGGCGAGGAGGGCGCCCTCGGGGATGGCGGTCGCCGCGGCGCGGCCCACCATGTCGTCGAGGTCGGAACCGTCGATCGTGGCCACGTCGGGCTCGGCGGCCACGCGCTCGATGCGCAGGTCGTCGCGCTCGATCTCCTCGTAGGCCCCGATGTCGCGCGCCGCGACCAGCACCTCGACCCGCGAGCCCGCCGAGACGTACAGCGCCGCGAACAGCAGCCCACCCAGCAACGCCAGGCACGTCCCGGCCGCGAACCGTCCCCACCGGCGCCGCATGGGCACGTCGCCCGCGGTGCGCGGGCCGACGAGGGCGGCGCGCCGCCCGTGGCCGGGTGCGAGCGGCGGCGGCCGCGGGGGCCGCCACCGACGCCCCACTCCCGGGAGGGGGCGGGGGCGGCAGGGGCCCGCTGCGCCCCCCGTTGGTCCCGTCCGACAGCAAGCTCATCGGCGCACCCTTCGGGATGCGCTCGACGAGCGTTCGGCCCTCCGGGCCGGGCAACCCACTGTGCTCATGGTTCGCTCGCTCCGCTCGCTCACGTGACCTCCTCCTCGGGGTCGACGACGATCCCCTGCACCTCGTCGACCTGACGGGGCACGGGGATCCCCTGCGGGATCACGTCGATCACGCCGTCGTCGTCGGGGGTCTCGGAGGTCCAGGTGACCTCCCAGTGGATGGCGAGGCTGCCGGGCCACGGCCCCTCGGTCGTGCGCTGGTCGTACACGTGGGCGCACGCGCCCTCGGCCTGCACGGACGGCTCGGGCGCGTCGAGGTCGGCGTCGAAGAGGGTGCCCGAGTCCTCGCACCGGAGGGGATCGGATCCGTCGCCGGGGGTGAACACGAGCGTGGGCACGGCCGTGAGCTCGACGCACACCGGGCCGTCGCACGACCCGTCCGTGATGACGCCCGGCCAGCTGTCCTCGGTGACGGCGACGAACGTCGGGACGTCGATGACGGCCGCGCCGCTCGGCGGCGGGGAGATGACCGGCACCGGCGGCGGGAGGTTGGCGATGACCTGAGCCAGGAGGTCGTCGGCGATCTCGGCCGGGTCGGCCCAGACGACCGGTCGGTCGATGCTCACCGGTCCGATGAAGCCGGGCAGGCTGCCGTTGGCCCGGATCCGCTCCCAGGGGTCGTACTCCCCGTTGCCCTGCGGTCGGCCGCAGTCCTCGAAGACGATCAACCCGCCGGCGACGGGGGGGTTGCCCGAGAAGACCGGGTTTTCGGGCGGGGGGAACAGCGAGAGGCCGTAGGCCTGGTCCTCGAACGCGATGTACTCGCAGGTCAACGGCCCGCGGCTCGCGGCCCCGCCGCCGCCGGTGTTGGGGCGGTGGTTGGTGGCGACGCACTGACCGCCGGCGTCGATGATCCGGCAGTCGGCCGGTTGCGCGGCCGCGGGGACGGCCGGCGCCAGCGACGCCACCGCGGCCGCCGGGGCCACGGTCGCCGCCAGCACGGCGGCGGCCACGGCCGCGCGCACCGGTCGCCTCGCCGTCCGGCCGGCGAGCACCCGCCTCGGTTCGTGGTGGACGCTCATCCTGCTTCCTCCCCGGGCTCGACAACGATGCCCTGCACCTCGTCGACCTCCCGCGGCAGCGCAACGGGGGCGAGCGAGAAGTCGAACGTGCCGCCGTCGTCGGGCGTCTGCGACGACCACGTGATCGACCAGGTCACGGTGATCTCGCCCGGCCAGGCCCCGCCGCGGGTGCGCCGCTCGTAGACGTGGGCACACGTGCCGTCGGCCTGCTGCTCGGGCGAGAGGGCGCTCGACTCGTCGTAGACGGTGCCCGATCCGGTGCAGGGGATGGCCGGCGACCCGTCGCCCGGGTCGAAGGCGAGGCCCGGCACGGCGACGAGCTCGATGCTGACCGGCCCGTCGCTGCCCCGGTCGCGGATCGCTTCTCGCCAGTTGCCCACGGCGACGAACACGGGCTGCTCGATGATCGACGGGCTCCCACCCGGTGGGCTGGTGATCGGTTGCGGACCGGGGAGGGTGGCGGCGATCTCGGCCCACCGGTCCTCGGCCACCTCCTCGGGATCCGCCCACGTCACCGGGCGGGGGACCACGAAGTTGGGGCTCATGAACTGCTCGTAGTCGCCGTACACGCCGACCCGCTCCCAGGGGTCGTACTCGCCGTTGCCCTGCGGTCGACCGCAGTCCTCGAACACCATCGTGTTGTCCGGGAAGTAGTTGTCGGGCGGCGGCCACAGGGAATGCCCGTAGGCCTGGTCCGCGAACTCGATCCACGCGCAGTGCCGCGGGGGCCGATCGCCCCCGCTGCCTCCGGGGCCCGGGCCTGGCCCCGGCCCTCCGGTGTCCCCCTGGCACATCCCGTCGGGACCGGTCCGCTCGCACTGCGGCGGGTCCGCGCCGACCGGTCCGGCCGGGGCCACGGCGAGGGCCGTCGTCAGGGAACCGACGGCCAGCGCGGTGGCGACGAGGAGGAACCGGGGCGGTCTCATGTCAGCTGTCACCTCCGCATCCCTCGGTTCCCTCGAACCGGTCGAGCCGGCGGAGCCGCCAGCCGTCGTCGACGCGCACCGCCGTGCCCTCGCCGGGCACCGACGCCCCGGGCTCGACGTCGATCCGCTGCCCGTCCGCGTTGACGGTCTCGAAGGCCAGCTCGTTGCAGGTCGGGAACGTCACCTCGTCGTCGCCCACCGTCTCGACAGGGCCGTCGAGCGTCGTGGTGAACGCCGGCCGGGCGGGGTCGTAGGGCCGCGTCGACACGCCGATCACGCCCTGGTCGTGCCAGTAGGCGACCGCCTGGGCGGCGATGGCGCTGTCGGGCTCGAACACGTCGAGGTAGGCCTGCACCGTGGCGTCACCGGCGGTCGCCGCCAGGGTCGGCGTGGCGGTGATCAGGTTCACCGACTCGGAGTACGAGGCCAGCAGGTCCTCGACGTAGGGGGCCACCGCGGCGGGGTCGCTGCCGAGCGGCACGTCCAGGCGGTCGGGCACGGTCGCCCCGCCGGACTCCGACTCGTCGCCACCCCCCGAGCCGCCGCAGCCGCCGGCGACGAGCGCCAGCGTGAGGGCGACGGCGACGAACGCCACGGGCCGGGCCGGGCGGAAGGCCCGGCCCGCAGCGCGGTCGTCGGGGTGTTCGGAAGGGCGCACGGGGACGACGTCCACGTCCCCGTGATGTGCGCGCCCGGGGGCCGGAGCGCGCGCCGCCGTGCCGGGGGCGCTCGCCATCCGCCCGCCGTCGGTGCGCTCTCCGCCCATGACCACGGTGATCCGTGCCTCCCGATCTCGATGTCCGTCGGCGGGCCACGCCCTCCTGCCGGAGCCTCCAGAGAGCGGGCGGTCGCCCGTCCGAGCACCGTACGGAACACCCCGTGAGCGGCCCGCTACCTGAGCGTCAACCGAAACCACCACGCTCCGCACCGGTGTCGGCCATCCCGTGCGAGAAACGGACGAAAACTGTGCGCGAACTGCTCGGAACTGCGTCCGCCGGCCGGTCGGTCGGCCCTACCTTGTGGCGGCATGCACCCGATCGACGGCGGCTTCCGCTACGTGCCGCCGACGCCGCGCCGCACCCTCGTGGCGCGCGAGCGCCTCGTGGCGCTGCTGCGCGAGCGTTTCTCACGGCGGGTCGTGACGGTGGTGGCTCCCGCCGGCTTCGGGAAGACCACCCTCCTCGCCCAGGCGATCGCCGACAACGCCGGGGCGAACGCCTCTGTCGACGTGTGGTTCAGCTGCACGTCCGACGACGACACCGCGTCCACGCTCACCGACGGGCTCTGCCGGGCGATGGGCATGGACGCCCAGGCGTCGCCGGTGGCAGCCGTCGAGGCGTTGGCCGAGGCGATCTGGCACCACGCGCCCGCCCAGGTGGCCGTCGTCGTCGACGACGTGCACCTGATCGCCCCGGGATCGCCGGGCGCCGAGACGCTCGCCAGCCTGGTGGCGGCGCTGCCCCAGAACGGGCACCTCGTGCTCGCGGGGCGCACCCCGCCGCCTGTGCCGCTCGCCCGGCTCGAGGTCGCCGGCGAGGTGGCCCGGCTGGGCGAGGCGGACCTGTCGTTCTCGTCGGCCGAGCTCGCCGACTTCGCCTCCCGGCGGGGCGTCCCGTTCGAGCAGCTGGCGGGCTCCGGCGGTTGGCCTGCGTTGGCCGAGCTGTCGGCGATCGGCGCCCCCGGCACCGACGCCGCCTACGTGTGGGAGGAGGTGCTCGACCGCCTCCCCGCCGAGCGGCGACGCGACCTCGCCCTGATCGCCCACGCCGAGATCACGACCGAAGCCGTGGCGGCCGCCGTGCTGGGCCGCGAAGGTCGACCTCGCCGAGCTCACGACCGGGCTGCCGCTCGCCACGACCAGCGGCGACGGGTGGCTCCACATCCACCCGTTGTGGCTGCCGCACCTGGCCCGCGCTCGTCCCCCCGGCCGAGATCGACGAGGCGAGGCGACGGGCCGCGCTGGCGATCGCCGACCTCGGCGACCAGTGGACCGCGGTCGGGCTGCTCGCCCGGGCCGAGGCGTGGGACGACATGGCCCGGGTCGTCGTCGACGCGCTCGGCGTCTCCAACCCCCCGGTGCCGGGCGACGTGGCGGCCACCTGGCTCGGACGCCTGCCACCGGGAGCCGCCGACGGTCCGCTGGCCCAGCTGCTCGGCGCGGTCGCGATGGGCCCCCGCGATCCCGCCACCGCCACCGCCCAGCTCGGCGAGGCGGCCCTGACGTTCCGCGAGGCGGGCGACGAGGCCGGCGAGCTCGCCGCCCTCGCCCAGCTCGGCCAGCTGGCGTGGTGGCAGGGCGCCGCCGAGCCGCTCGTGGCGCTGGCGCTCCGGTTCCTCGAGATGGAGGCGGCGGGCTCGTCCCAGGCGGTGCCGCTGGCCTGCCTGGCCCGGGCGCTGGTCGCCGACCTCGCCAACCAGCCCGCGGCGTGCCTCGCCGAGCTCGACCGCATCCCCGACGGGTCCGTCAACCAGACCTGGATGGCCCTCGTGGACGGCATCCGCGCCGCGACGCTGTGCCACCTCGGGCGGCCGCGCGAGGGGATGCAGCGCGCCGAGTCGTCCCTCCGGGTCGCCGGACCGCTCTACCAGCCGCTCGTCGAGGCGACCTGGTACGGCGCGTGCTGGGCGACGGGACAGGTCGACGAGGTCCTCGAGGGCCTGGCCCGACTGGTCGAGCGCTCGGCCATGCGAGGGGCGTCCGACTACGCGGCCCTGATCTCGGCGATGCACGCCATGCTCGCCGCGGTCGCCGGCCGCACCGACGAGGCCGTCCGGTCCCTGCGCCACGCCCGCACCCTGGCCACCGTGCCCTGGTCGCCCCTGGCCGACGTGAACATCTCGCAAGCCGAGGCGACGCTGCACGTCGCCCGTGGCGACGAGGAGGCCGCGGCCGCCGTGCTGGCGGACTACCAGGAGCGCTACACGGTCGGCACCGGCATCGGGGCATCGGCGCAACAGCGGGCGCTCAGCCTCTGGTACGTGCTGGTCCCCAGCACGCGGCCCCTCTGGGATGCCGCCGACCTCGGGCCCTACTTCGCCGAGGCGCGGGACCTGGCGCGCGCCGTCGTCGCCCTGCGGGCGGGTGACGCCGGCCCGCTCCGGACCGCGGCCCGCGTCGAGCCCGAGCTGGCGCGCGCCTTCCTCCCGCTGCCCTGGGCGACCGAGCTGGCCCTGGCCCAGGTCCCGTCCGACGACCGCCGGGGCTGGCGGCTCCTCGAGTTCCTCTGGCCGCAGGGCCAGGCCCACGTGCGCCGCTGGGCCGACGCGCCGGGCAGCACGTACGAGCGGCCGGCCCGCGCCGCGCTCGCCCGCCTCCCCGTCCCGCCCACCGGTCGCCTCGAGCTCCGGCTCCTCGGGTCGGTCGAGCTGCGCCGAGACGGCCGTCCGGTCGACGCGCCCGAGTGGCGCCGTCGTCGGGTGCGCGACCTGCTCTCGCACCTCGTCCTGCGGCGCCCCGACTCGCGCGAGCAGCTCGCAGCCGACCTGTGGCCCGAGCTCGACGCCGAGGGCCAGGCCCGCAACCTCCGCGTCACCCTCACCCACCTCCTCCGGGCGCTCGAGCCCGAGCGGCACGGCCGCGACGCCTCGTTCCTCGTGCAGACCCACGGTGACGCCCTGATCGTGCACCGGGGCGAGTGGTTCGACACCGACCTGTGGCGGTTCGACGAGCTCGCGCAGGTGGCCCTCGACGCCGACCGCCGCGGCGAGCCCTCGGCCGCCCTCGGGCCGATGGTCGAGGCCGTGGAGCTGTGGCGGGGCGAGCCGATCGACCTGGCGGTCGCCGACTGGGCGCTGCCCGACGTCGAAGCGCGGCGAACGAAGCTGGCGGCTCTGGCCACCCGGGCCGGGGAGCTGCTGCTGGCGCACGGCGACGCCGATCGGGCCCGGGAGATGGGCGAGGTCGCGCTCGGCGTCGACGCCTGGTCGGACCGGGCCCACCACCTCGTCGTGCGGGCCCACGCCACCGTGGGCCACCGGCGCGCCGCCCGCGCGGCCGTCGCGGGCTACGGGAACGCGCTGCGCGAGATCGGCCTGCGCGACGACGAGGTCAGCCGGCGCCTCGCCGACCTCGAAGCCGTCGTCGGCTCCCTGGCCCCCTCGCCGTAACCGGACGTCCGCCCCAAGGGGCCGAGCGGACAGGGCGATCGCCACAGCCCAAGGGTCCGCGATTCGGCGGGTCACCATCTGCAGACCAGTGAGGCCTCCTCATGTAACGACGACGGCGACGAACCAGGCGACGGCCAGCGGCGGGGCGAACGGCACCGGCCGCCGCACCGTGGCTGCGGCCCGATCCGGCGCCGACCGCGACGGGGGCCCGCAACCGGCGGCGCGCCGCCACCAACCCCGCCCCGACCAGCCCGCCTCCCGCGACGAGCAGGAGAGCGGCCGCGCCTCCGAGCATCGCCGTCGCCGTCCCCGCGGCCAGCCGCACGTCGCCGAAGCCCATGGCACCGGCCACCCACAGGGCGGCACACCCGGCCACCAGCAGCCCCGTCAGGACTGCCGCCCGCACCGCGCCGCCGAGGTCCCCCGACAGCAGTGCGTGGGCCACGAGCGACCCGCCGCGCCACGGCGACCGTGCCGTAGGCGACGACCGTCGGGACACGGCCCTCGACGCGCGTCGACCACCGCGGCCGCCACGAGGCCCGCCCCCGCGATCGCCGATCCGACGGGCACGGGAGCGTCGGTGACGGCCACGCCCGCCGCCGCGCCGGCCGCGGCGAGGGCCCCCACCCACCACAGGCGGCGGGCGCGCGCCGCGCCCGCGGTCGACCGGATCGCCGCGGCTGCGCCCGAGCCCGCCGCGACCGCCAGCAACGCCGTCAGCACCTGTCCGCCATCCGCGTGCGCCCTCGACTCGTCGCCCCCAGGAGCGGGACGGGTGCCGTCATCGTACGGACGCACGCGACGGCCCGCGACGTGAGTGTCCCCACCCGGCAGGAGACACCCCCGGCGACCGCCGCGCACCTTCGCTGACCAGGGCGGGGGACATCCCGGGGGACATCCGCCCGGCATCGTCCGCCGCACCGAGACCGGAGATGGGGAGGTGCCCGATGGGCAACGTGTTCGATCTGCTCGACGACGAGTGGCGGCGGCTCAGTGCCGACCGCGGGGCGTGCCGGCGCCTCCGTGACGTCTGTGATGTGGCCGGCGGGGCGGCGACCCTCGCCGAGGTCGAGCGCTACGTGCGCTCGGCCGACCCGGCCGGCGCCGACCGTGTGCTGCTGGCGCTGGTGCGCCCGGGCCGTCGCCGACGACGCGCTCGCGGCCCGGGTGCTCCTCCAGCTGTTGCTGCCCGGGACCCGGGCGCTGGCGCGGCGCTGGTGGGCGCTCGGCGACGCCGACGAGCGGGCGGCGGCGGCCGTCACCGCCGTGTACCACCGGATCCGCCACTACCCGATCGAACGACGGCCGGGGAGGGTGGCGGCGAACGTGCTGCTCGACGCCGCCCACGAGCTGCGGCGGGCCGTGCCCAAGGTGCTGGCCACCCCGTCGGCCGACCCGGCGGCGCACGCGGCCGCCGTCCGTCGTGGCTCGGTCGTGGACGCCAGGGCCGGTCGAGCATCCGGCGGTCGAGCTCACCGAGGTGCTCGCGGACGCGGTGGCCGCGGGCGTCGTCGACCGCGACGACGCCGAGCTCATCGCCCGGTCCCGCATCGGCGGGCAGCGGGTCGCCGACATCGCCCACCATCGAGGCCTCCGCCCGCGGACCCTGTGGGATCGACGCCAGCGCGCCGAGGACGCGCTCGCCTCCGCCCGGCTGGCCGGCTGACGTGGACGACGTGGTCGTCCTGCCCACGCGGTCGCGCCGGCCCGCCGGTCCGGTGGCCGTCGTGCTGTCGAGCGGGGCCAACCTCGGTGCCGTCCAGGTCGGGGTGCTGCGGGCGCTCGTCGAGCACGGGGTGCGGCCCGACCTGATCGTCGGGTGCTCGATCGGCGCCCTCAACGGCGCCGCCCTCGCCGCAGGACCCGACGGCGGCCGGCGTCGCCCGCCTCGAGCAGGCGTGGACCACCGCCGAGCAGCGCGGGCGTGCTGCCCCGGCCGTGGCTGCCGCCGGCGGTGGCGCTGATCCGCCGGGGCGACGCGGTGGCGGACCGGGACGGGCTTGCACCGCCTCATCGAGCGGTCCGTCGACGGCCACGTCGTTCGCCGACC
Organism: uncultured Acidimicrobiales bacterium; assembly: GCA_963778415.1. Taxonomy (GTDB): domain Bacteria; phylum Actinomycetota; class Acidimicrobiia; order Acidimicrobiales; family VFJN01; genus ZC4RG19. The sequence goes on along the minus strand of CAVZUI010000011.1, from coordinate 48,985 downwards.
TGGAGGTCCCGCTTCCACTGCGTGGCCACCGACGTCGAGGCGTGTGCCGACGCCTGGTTCTCGGAGGGGCCGCTGGTCGAGGCGCTGCTGGCCTCGTCCGCCATGCCGGCGTGTTCCCGCCCGGTGACCATCGACGGCCGGCGCTACATCGACGGCGCCGTGGTGAGCGACGTGCCCGTGCGAGCCGAGCCGTCGCGCTGGGCGCCCGCACCGATCTACGTCGCTCGAGGTGGGCCCGCTGTCCAGCCGCGACTGGTCGGCGAGCCGTCGCCCGCTGGGGGCGGCGATCGAGGCGTACTGGGTGGCACGCCGGCATCGGTTCCGGCGCGAGCTGGAGGCCGTGCCCCCCGAGCCGTCGAGGTCCACCTCATGCCGCACGGCGACCCGCCGCGGCTGCGCCTCGGCGACTTCACCCACACCGCCGACCTGATCTCGGCCGCCCATGCGGCCTCGTCGGCCTACCTCGACGCCCTGCGGCCCCTGGGCACCCCCGCGTGAGGGCCCGCGGCCCGGCGGAACGCTACGGCGCGACCGTGCCGGTCGCGGCCGCCGGGCGGCGCCGCCGACCAGGGCGGGGACGCGTTCCTCCGCAGGGCCCACGACGGACCCCACGTCGAGCCCCGCGTCGAGATCGTCACCCGGGTCGTCGCACAGCCCGCAGCCGTGGGCCCGGTGCTGGTGGTCGTAGAGCGCCTGCACGCCGAGCAGGAAGAGCGAGCCGGCCAGCACGCCGCCGACGACGTCGGAGAACCAGTGCACCCCGAGGTACACCCGGCTGGCGGCGATGCCGCCCACGATGGTGGCCGCCACCGCGACCGAGGCCCACCACACGTCGCGCCGCCTCGTGTACAGCGACACGATCAGGGGGAGCATGCCCCACAGCGCCATCGCCGCCATGACGTGGCCGCTGGGGAACGACGGGCCGTTGCCGGGCACCATCTGGTCGAAGTTCGGCCGCTCGCGGTCGACGGCGGCCTTCAGGACGGTCTCGAACAGCGGCTTGCTGAACGTCGCCACGAGGACGGCGCCACGCCCACCGCCCGGCACCGTCGCCAGGCGGCGAGCCCGACCGCCGCGCCCACGTCAGGACCGGGATCGTGGAGCCGAGGCGCGAGAACGTGCTGAAGACCTGGTCAAGGGCATCGGTGCGGTGCGCCTCGACCCAGCGGGTGATCGGCTCGTCCCACGTGAGCAGCAGCTGCGACCCCGCCACCGAGGCGCTGACGGCGAGAGCCAGGAACAGCAGGAGGAGACCGAGCAGCAGGCGGGGGTGCGAACGGAGGGCGGACGACGGGGTCGCCGGAAGGTCGGCGTGGACGTAGTCGGCACGCACGCGCGTTCGCGTGGCGGCGGACGGTCTGTTCTGTGCGCGGCGAAATCACCACGAGGAGTATCGCACCCCGACGAGCGCCGCGCGCCCTGTCGGTACCATCCGGTCATCGGAGTCACCCGGCCGATCAGCTGGCCGCGCGCCGGTCGCGCTCGGCCTGCGGAAGCGAGCAGGCGGCGGTGCCGCCGGGCATCCGGTGGCGGTTCCTGGACACCAGGCGGTACACCGGCCACGCCAGCCAGCGCACCGGTGCTGCGCCCAGCACCCGACCGAGCGGACGCCAGAACGACCCGGCGTCGACCAGGAGGCGGGCGATGGCGTCGGGACCGGCGGCCGTGGCGCCGTCGGGTGCCACCCAGATCACGGCCTCCTCGGCGTCGGCCTGGCGGACGTCGAGGGCGTCGAGATCGGCGAACTGCCAGGGCGTGACGTCGGCGCCGGTGGGGATGCGGCGCTCGACGAACTCGGCGCAGGAGGTGCAGAAGGCGCAGTCGCCGTCGAACAGGAACACCGGCCGCGACCGCCCGGCGGTCGACCCGTCGGTCCGCTCGTCGAGAGGGGCGTCGGCGGCCGGCAACCGGGTGGACGCGTCGGGGGCGGCATCGTTCGCCATGCCCCCATTCTGGCGGGACGTAGCCTCCGTGCGGTGACCGAGCGCGAGTTCCTGGCCGAAGGGCGCGAGGCCGAGGTGTTCCTCCAGCCCGACGGCACCGTGCTCAAGCTGCTCCGAGACCCGGCCCACGCCTGGCGCGTCGAGGCCGAGGCCGCGGCACTGCGGAGCCTCGGCGCCGACGGGTACCCCGTGCCCGGGCTCGTGGGGACGACCGTGGTCGACGGCCGGCCGGGGCTCGTCACCACCCGGGTCGACGGCCGCAACCTGCTGGACGCCCTGGACCGGCGCCCGCTGTCGGTGTTCGCATCGGGCCGGGTGATGGGCGAGCTGCACGCCGCCATGCACGAGCGGACGGCGCCGGCCGAGCTCCCGTCCCTGCACGACGTGCTCCGCGAGCGGCTGGGGGCCGCCGGCGCCGTACCCGACGACGTGCGCCCGCGGGTGTCGGCCCTGCTCGACCGCCTGCCCCCGGGCGACCGGCTGTGCCACGGCGACATGCACATCGGCAACATCCTCGGGACGCCCGAGGCGCCCGTCGTGATCGACTGGGGCGACGCCACCCGCGGCGCGCCGGTGGCCGACGTGGCCCGGACCTGGATCCTCGTCCGCTTCGGGACCCTGCCGCCGGGGGCGCCCCTGCACGGCCCGGGTGATGGCTCCCGCGGGCCGGCGCATCATCCTCGGCCGCTACCGGCGCGCGTACCGGGCCGCGAGGTCGGTGGACGACGCCGAGCTCGCCCGCTGGCAGGTGGTGTGCGCGGCCGCCCGCCTGTGGGACCCGGTCCCCGAGGACCACCCCGCGGTCCTGCGGTACCTGCGTTCGCACCTCGACCGCGTCGGCGCCTAGCTGTAGGTCAGCGGTGCTCGGGGTTGGGCAGGTCGAAGCGGCAGCCCGCGTCCCACTCCGAACGCTGGTTGCCGTGGGCCGGGATGCCCCCGGCGTCGACCAGCATCCGGGCGAGGTGCAACAGGTTCCAGGTCATGAACGTCGTGTTCCGGTTGGTGAAGTCGTTCTCGGGGCCGCCGGAGCCCGGGTCGAGGTACGAGGGCCCGGGTCCGGCCTCGCCGATCCATCCGGCGTCGGCCTGCGGCGGGATCACGAAGCCCAGGTGCTGCAGCGAGTACAGGACGTTCATCGCGCAGTGCTTGATCCCGTCCTCGTTCCCGGTGACCAGGCACCCGCTGACCCGCCCGTAGTACGCGTACTGGCCCGCGTCGTTGAGCTGGCTCGAGTTGCCGTAGAGCCGCTCGATCACCTGGGTGCACACCGATGACTTCTCGCCGAGCCAGATCGGCGTGCACAGCACGACGATGTGGGCCGCCATCACCCGCTCGAACAGGCCCGGCCAGTCGTCCCTCTCCCAGCCGTGCTCGGTCATGTCGGGGTACACCCCGGTGGCGATGTCGTGGTCGATCGCACGCACGACGTCGACCGTCACGCCGTTGCGGCGCATGATCGCCATCGACAGATCGGCCAGGCCCTGCGTGTTCGACACCTCCGGCGATCGCTTGAGCGTGCAGTTGACGAACAGCGCCCGGAGGTCGTCGTACCGGGCCGGGGCAGCCGCGCTGAGGTCCGCCAGCCGGTCGTCGAGGGTCATCGTCGCCTCCTCATGTGCCCCGGCCCGTCCCGGGGCGTCCGCTCGCCGTGACGCCATGCTGGTCGAAAGTTCCGGCGGCGCGTGTCGATCACACCGTGCCTCGTTCGACGTCCATGACGAAACCGACCCACCGACCAGGAGGAACCCCGATGCGGTTCATGGTGATGCACTACTCGAACGAGGCCAACGAGGCCGACACCCCGCCCAGCCCCGAGCTCATGGCCGAGATGGGCGCCTACATGGAGGAGACGGCCCGGTCCGGCGTGCTGCTCGCCGCGGAGGGCGTGCGGTCGAGCCGGCACGGCGCCCGCCTCACGATCTCCGGCGACGAGGTGCGCGTGACCGACGGCCCGTTCGCCGAGGCCAAGGAGCTGATCGCCGGGTTCGCCATCCTCGACGTGAAGTCGAAGGAGGAGGCGATCGAGCACGCCAAGCGGTTCGCCAGGATCGCGGGCGCCACCCAGATCGACGTCCGCCAGGTGTCCGAGTTCTCGGACGCCGGGTAGCCGAGGACCCGGTGCCGTCCACCGCCGTGCCGCCCGGAGACGACCCCGCGGCCGACGGCCGCGCGGCCGACCCGGCCGTCGAGATCCGCCGCACCGTCGACGGCATCTGGGCCATCGAGTCGGCCAAGGTCATCGCCCGGGTGGCGCGGATGGTGGGCGACGTCGGCATCGCCGAGGACCTCGCGCAGGACGCCCTGGTCGCGGCCCTCGAGCGGTGGCCCCGGACGGGCGTCCCCGACAACCCGGGCGCCTGGCTCACCGCCACCGCCAAGAACAAGGCGATCGACCTGCTGCGCCGGCGGGAGCGCCTCGACCGCAAGGAGCAGGTGCTCGCGCACGAGCTGGCCGTCGCCGCCGCGACGGTGTCGGTCGAGGACGAGGCCGACCTCGACGGCGACGACGTGCGCGACGACCTCCTGCGCCTCATGTTCATCGCCTGCCACCCCGTCCTGTCACGGGACACCCGGGTGGCCCTCACGCTGCGGATGCTCGGCGGCCTGCGCACCGACGAGATCGCCCGCGCCTTCCTCGTCCCCGAGCCGACGGTGGCGCAGCGCATCGTGCGGGCCAAGCGCACGCTGCGGGCGGCCGAGGTGCCGTTCGAGCTGCCGTCCCGCGCCGAGCTGGGCGACCGGCTCGCGTCGGTGCTCGAGGTGATCTACCTCGTGTTCAACGAGGGGTACGCGGCCACGGCCGGCGACGACTGGGTGCGACCCGAGCTGTGCAACGAGGCGCTGCGGCTCGGACGGCTGCTCGCCGGGCTGGCCCCCGACGAGCCCGAGGTGCACGGCCTCGTGGCGCTGATGGAGATCCAGGCGTCGCGGGCCGGCGCCCGCACGACCCCGACGGGCGAGCCGGTCCTGCTCCTCGAGCAGGACCGGCGGCTGTGGAACCAGGCCCAGATCACCCGTGGCCTCGCCGCCCTCGACCGGGCGTCGGCGCAGCGCGGGCGCGGGGCCCGTACGCGCTGCAGGCCGCCATCGCCGCCTGCCACGCCCGGGCCCGCACCGCCGAGGCCACCGACTGGGGCGAGATCGCCGCGCTGTACGACGCCCTCGCCGAGCTCGCCCCCAGCCCGGTCGTCGAGCTGAACCGGGCCGTGGCGCTGTCGCGGGCCTTCGGCCCGGCCGCCGGGCTGGAGGTGGTGGACGCCCTGGTGGACGAGCCCAGCCTGCGGACCTACCACCTGCTCCCCGCGGTGCGGGGCGACCTGCTCGACGGGCTGGGCCGGTGGGACGAGGCGAGACGCGAGTTCGAGCGGGCCGCGTCGCTCACCCGCAACGCGCGCGAGCGAGCGGTGCTCCTGGGCCGGGCGGCGCAGTGTGCCGGACCAGATCGTTCCGTCGCCCCCGGCCCGGCATCGCCGGAGTGACGGAGGTGGAACGGCGGGTCAGCGCCCTCCGAGCGTGACGGGCACCTCCGCCCGGCCGCGGAACGCCAGCCGCGGGCGCCACGTCGCCTCGCCCGCCAGCCGCAACGTCGGGAACCTGCGGGCCAGCTCACGCAGGGTCACGGCCACCTCCAGCCGGGCCACGGGCGCGCCGAGGCAGAGGTGGGCGCCGCCGCCGAACGCCAGGTGGCGGCGGTCGGCCCGGTCGACGAGGAACGTGTCGGGGTCGGCGAAGACATCGGGGTCGCGGTTGGCCGACGCCCAGGCCGAGCAGCATCGGTCGCCCGGGCGGGACCGTCGTCCCCGCCACCTCCACGGCCTCCACCGTCCGCCGCATCGAGAACTGGACGGGGCTGTCGTAGCGGGCGACCTCCTCCCCCACGGACGCGGCCCGGCCGACGGGATCGGCGAGCAGGTGGCCCCACGCCCCGGGCGTCTCGAGCAGGCGGGCCATGGCGTTCGCGAGCAGGTCGCCCGACGTGTCGAGCCCGGCGTTGAGGAACAGCACCGTGTTGTGCAGCTGCTCGTCGGGCGTGAGGTCGGGGGATGTGGCGAGCGCGGAGATCAGGTCGTCGCGAGGCTCGTCGCGGCGGGCGTCCACCCGAGGAGCCAGGTAGGCGACGACCTCGTCCAGCGCTGCTCCGGCCCGTGCGGCGGCGGCGTCATCGGCCCACGGGTCGAGCCCGTCCACCAGGGCCGTCGTCCATCGGCGCAGGTCGGGAGCCGCGTCGGGCGGCAGGCCGAGCAGGGTGCACAGGGTGTCCATCGGCACCTGGCCGCACACCACGGCCACGAGGTCGGCCTGCCCGTCGCGGTCGAGCGCGGCGGCCAGGTCGTCGAGCCGGTGGGCGACGTGCGCCTCCACCGCCGGACCGAGCGCCTCGACCGGGTGCGAGGCGAAGCGGTGCGCCACCGCGCGCCCGCCGCCGGGTGTGGACCGGCGGGTCGGACGCCAGGATCAGGTGCTTGCCGTTCTCGGCCAGCGTCGCCGCCGGCCCTCCCGGGTCGCCGCCGATCTGGGCCGAGCTGATGGCCCGGCTGCGCAGGAGGCGGCCGACGTCGGCGTGCCGGGACACGATCCAGGTGCCGTCGGCCAGCTCGAGCGCGGGCGCCCGCTCGCGCAGGTAGCGGTACAGGGGCGCGGGGTCGCGGTGCAGCGCCGGGTCGGTGGGATCGAACGTGGGGGCGTCGACCCCGGCGTCTCGGATGAGCGTGGCCACGGGCCCAGCCTGCTGCCGTCCCGATGTCGGCGATGTGAACATCACCTGCACCAGCACCGAGCGTGGTCGTACCATCTCCGCATGTCAGAAGAGCGGATGATCGAGCTGGCCCAGGCCGCCCTCGGGCACCACGGCATCGACGACACGGTCGAGGCGGTGGGGCAGTTCGCTCCCCGTGGCCAGTCGGGGGCGATGTTCGCCGGCGGCATGATCGGCGGCGATCTCGGCGGCGCCGCGGGGAACGTGGCGGGGGGCCTGGCCCTCGGCGCGGGCATGGCCGTGGGCCGGGCGGCCAGCTCGGCGTCGAGCGGCCTGCCGCAGACGGTGATGGTCGCGGCGTCCGCCTCGACGGTCTACGGCCTGCACGCCGAGACGCGGCGGCGCGAGCCCGACAGCATCCTGTTCGCCGTGCCGCGCGGCAGGGCTCACCGTCAAGGTCCACCAGAGGGTCAACGTCCGCGTGCTCGAGCTGATCGACGACCAGACGGGCTCCCGCATCGAGCTGGAGGGCAACCGCCTTCCGGTGACCCACGCGAAGGACGTGATCCACCTGCTCACGACCGCCCCCGAGCCCGAGCCGGGGTAGCGCGCCGTTCGGTCGAGGGTCAGCGGTGGGGGCTGGGTGGCGCCTGGGCGAACACCCAGTGGCGCCCGTCGCAGTCGGCGGCCGTGTACGAGCGGAACCCGTGGTGGACGATCGGAGACACGACGGTGGCGCCCGCCCCCTGGGCCTGTGCCAGGTGGGCGTCGAGATCCTCGACGAAGAGCCACGGCATGGTGGCGGGCCCCGACACCGCCCCACCCTCGCCCTCGAGGCCCCACAGGATGACCGCGGCCGACCCGTCGCCGGCGCGCAGCTCCACCCATGTGTGCTCGGGCGCGGGCTCCTCGTCGGGGATGTCGCCCGGCGCCGCCAACCCGAAGGCCTCGACCAGCCAGCGGGCCGTGGCCGCCGGCTTCTCGGACGCGCAACACGACGTGGAGCGGCCCGAGCGGTGGCCGGGCTCGTCCCTCCGCCCGCCGCGCGAGGTGACGGGGGAGCCACTGGGGCGCCATCCGCACGAACGAGAACCCGTCGCCGGCGTTGGGGCCGGTGGCGGTGCCGTCGACGCGCACCCGGGTGCGGCCGCCGTCGAGCGGCTCGAAGGTGACGTCGATCGTCACGTCGTCGACCGAGCTCGCCCACGACAGGCGGCGGCCGGGCTCCCAGGTCGTGACCCGCCCCAGCTCGAGCGCGTCGTCGGCGTAGAGCTCGAGGATCCGCCGCCGACCCCCGGCTCGATGCGGCGGCCCACGACGCGCGACGAGTCCCAGGCGTCGATGGGGCCGTTGCCCCACCAGTCCGCGAACTCGTCGGTGAACACCGTGAACGCGGTCATCGGATCGACGTCGACATCGATCGCCTCGGACATCGTGGGCACCGTCGATTGCGTCATCGGGCCTTCCCCTCCACGTGGTGCTTGAACGACTCGAGCTGGACCCGCCACTCGGCCTGCAGCTGGTCGAGCCAGGCCTGGACCGCGGTGAGCGACTGCGGCCGCAGGCGGAACAGGCGGGCCGCGCGCGTCCTCGGGCAGCCGCTCGTCGGCGATCACGCCCGCGTCGAGCAGCACCCGGAGGTGGTTGCTCATCGCCTGCGGGGAGGTGCCCGCCTCGGCGGCGAGCTGACCCGCACGCCGCGGCCCCTGGGCGAGGAGCTCGACCACCGTGCGCCGCGTCGGATCGGCGAGCACGTCGAACATCACCGTCGCCGACGGACCGGGCACGGGTGAATTGTTCACACACGCATGAACAAGAGTCAACCCGGACGCGGCGGGAGGGCCCGTCTCCGGGCCCTCCCCGCTCGCATCTTCCCCTCGTCCGCTAGGGCTTGAGCTTGCGCAGCCCGACCACCGCCGTGTCGACGACCGACACGAACCGGTCGTAGTCGTCGTCGCGGGCCGTGGCCTTCGTGTCGACCTCGACGTCACCCTTGCGGAACGGCGTCGAGCCGTCCGGGCTCGCGGTCACGCTCCAGGGCACCGGGGCGCCGGGGGTGCACGGCACCTGTGTCAGGAACGGGCCCCGGACGACGACCGACCGGACGACCTGGACCGTGGTGCCGGACACGGTCGCGGTCGTCGCCTTGTTGCAGCTCACCGTCCCGCTGACGGAGGCGGCGCCGCTGACCGTGCTCACGGTGCCGGCCCCGTCGACGTCGAGCTGCACGTCGAGCTCGGGCGGGGGCGGCGGGTTCGAGATGTGGACCTCGCCCCGAGCGGCGGCCGTGCCGCCCTCGCAGTGCTGCTCGAACGTGGCCGCGAACGTCTCGACGTATCCATGCGGTCCGAATGCCGCCTCGGTCACGGTGAAGCTCCCGGTGAGCGTGTTGCAGCCGCGCCCGTTCCCCGAGAGGCTGAGGCCCGGACCGGCCCCGTTGAACGGGTAGCGCGTCGCCTCGGCGTAGGTCCCTGGAGCCAGGACGTCGTCCAGCGGGGCGTCGAAGCTCAGGTACCACCAGTCGCCGTTGGCGCCCGACAGCGACACGTTGACGACGCTCCCGTTGCCGCTGGCCACCGTGAGCAGATCGCCGTCGTCGGTCGAGTACGCGTACGACCCGCCTCCGGCGATGTAGTCGCCCGGGTCGCCGCTGAACTCGAGCGAACCCGACTCCACCGGCTGGGCCGCTGCCGGTCCGGCCACGGCCAGACCGCTCGCCATCGCTGCGAGCGCGAGCGCGCCGCCCAGCGCGGCCCGCCGCCACGAAGTGTTCATGCTGATCCTCCCCCTCTGCTCGGCCTCCCCAGGCACGAGCGACCGACCCGACAGCTGTCGGGATCTCGGGTGTCCGCCCTGGCTGGGTCATCGCCGCGCCGGATCGCAGGGGTACGAGGGCGTGTCGGAGGGGTGGGGTCAGCCGGCCCCCGGCTCGTCGGCCACCGCGATCCTGAAGGTGGCCGTGAACGGCTCACCGGGCGGGGCCACGGCGTAGCCGCCGGCGACGAGGGCGTTGACGGGCGCCGTCATCGGCTCCAGGCAGACGACGTCGGCGTCCGGCGGCGCGAACACCTGGGCATAGGGGTATCCGTCGCCGAGCTCGACGCTGACGCGGCGCCCGCCACCCGTGACGGCGAGCTCGCGATCCTCGCCCAGCGCGTAGAGGTCGTCGAAGGTGCGCGTCGCCGATCGGCAGCTCCTCGGTCTCCTCGGCGTGCCCCGTCCCGACCGGGAGCTGGCGGTCGTCGAGGTCGAGGTGACGCCGGTCGGGCAGGCGCAGGCGGACCTCGGAGCGGGCGACGCCGGGGAGGCGGAGGTAGGGGTGGTAGCCGAACGCCACCGGGACCACCCGGTCACCCGTGGCGGCCACCGTCGTGGTCATGGTCAGCCCGCCCGGGTCGACCGAGGCGTCGATCCGCAGCTCGTGGGGGAACGGGAACGCGGCGAGCAGGTCGGGGCGCGCTCCATAGTCGAAGCGCGCCTCCAACGACCGCTCATCCTGGGCGACGACCTCCCACCCGGGCTGGGCGGTCATCGTCCCGTGGATCGCGAGGCCGCGTCCGTCGGTGGGGAGGTCGAGGTCGGTGGTGTCGACCTCGACGCCCTCGATCTCGTAGCGGCGGGCACCCAGCCGGTTGGCCCACGGCGCCAGGAGCGGGAGACCGGTCACGTGGCCGGCGCGGTAGCCCGGCAGGCCTCCCGGGAGCGCCAGGAGGTCCTCGTCGCGGTGCCGCAGAGCACACGCCGAGCATCCCGAGGTCGGGCAGGAACGTGACCTCCAGCGGCCCGGAGATCAGGGTCACCCCGCCCGGGTCGTCAGGGTTCATGGCGGCCTCCTGAACTGGGCGCCCGTCGGATTTCATCCCCTTCAGGCGATGCCGCTGCCACGGCATGGACCGTACCGTCCAGGGAGCAGCGACGAGGGCGGGGGTCACCGGTTGGCATCCCAGAACGACCAGAGCGAGTCGACACCCGACGACGACGACGCACCGTCGACGCAACGTCCCCGGGTGCTCGTCCTCGGCGGCGGCTTCGGCGGCGTGGGCGCCGCCCGCGAGCTGAAGGACGCCGACGTCGACGTCATGCTCGTCGACCGGCACGACTACCACACGTTCCAGCCGCTGCTCTACCAGGTCGCCACCGACCTGCTGGAGACGTCGGCGTGCGGCCACCCGCTGCGCGACCTCTTCCACGACCAGCCCAACGCCATCGTGCACGAGGCCACCGTGTCCGAGATCGACCTCGACCACCGCGAGGTGCGCTTCGAGGACATGGCCCCGGTCACCTACGACCACCTGGTCATCGCGCTCGGCGCAGGCGTGACCTTCTTCGGGGTCGACGGCGCCGACCAGCACGGCTTCCCCATGTACACGCTGGCCGACGCCGTCCGCCTCCGCGACCAGGTGCTGCAACGGTGGGCCGCGGCCGACCGCGACCCGACGCTGATCGACGACGGCGCCCTGAACGTGGTCGTGGTCGGCGGCGGGCCCACCGGCGTCGAGACGGCCGGCGCCCTGGCCGAGCTGTACCGCAGCAACTTCTCCGAGGACTACCCGGCGATCTCCCAGGACCAGGCCCGCATCGTCCTCGTCGAGGCCGGGCCGGCGCTGCTGTCGATGTTCGTCCCGTCGATCAGGTCCTACACGAAGAAGGCGCTCGAGAAGCGGGGCGTCGAGGTGATGCTGGGCGAGGTCGTGTCCTCGATCGAGCCGAACCGGGTCACGCTGAAGTCGGGGACCGTGATCGACGCCCACACCCTGGTGTGGGGAGCGGGCCTGAAGGCGAGCCCCGTCTCGGCCGAGCTCGGTGTCGAGCAGCAGCGGGGCGGCCGGGTGCCGACCGAGCCCGACCTCAGCCTCGCCGGCCACCCCGAGGTCTTCGTCGTCGGCGACATGGCCTGGACCACCGACACGGACACCGGCGACGTGCTGCCCCAGCTCGGCTCGGTGGCGCTCCAGGCCGGGAAGCAGGCGGGCAAGAACATCGCCCGGCTCACCGAGGGCAAGGACACCGAGCCGTTCGCCTACCACGACAAGGGCACGATGGCCACGATCGGCCGGTACACCGCCGTCGTCCAGACCGCCGGCGGGCGCACGCTCAAGGGCAAGTCCGCGTCCTTGGCCTGGGGCGCGGTCCACCTGGCCCTCCTCTCGACGGGCGAGGACCGCGCCAAGGCGGTCGTCGACTGGACCTGGGCCGGGTTCACCCACGAGCGCTCCGGGCGGATCTCGGTGCGCACCGACGCCGACTAGCACCCCCACCGATCAGCGGAGAAGACGACATGGCGACACCTGCGCCCGCCGACGTGCTCGTGATCTTCGGGATCACGGGCGACCTGGCCAAGGTCATGACCTTCCGGTCGCTCTACCGCCTCGAGCGGCGCGGCCTGCTCAGCTGCCCCATCGTCGGCGTGGCGGTCGACGACTGGACCGACGACCAGCTCCGCGACCACGCCCGCGAGTGCATCGCCGGCACGGGGGAGCCCGTCGACGACGCGGTGTTCGCCCGCCTCGCCGCCCGGCTGTCGTACGTGGCCGGCGACTTCGGCGAGTCGGCCACCTACGGGCGGGTGGCGGACGCGATCAAGGGCACCGAGCAGCCGGTGTTCTACCTGGAGATCCCCCCGTTCCTGTTCGGCACCGTGGTCGCCGGCCTGTCCGACGCGGGCCTGACCGCCAGCGCCCGGGTGGTGGTCGAGAAGCCGTTCGGCCACGACCGGGAGTCCGCGCAGGCGCTGGCCGCCGAGCTGCACACCTACCTCGACGAGTCGCAGATCTACCGGATCGACCACTTCCTCGGGAAGATGGGGATCGAGGAGGTCCTGTACCTCCGGTTCGCCAACGCCCTGCTCGAGCCCGTGTGGAACCGCCACAACCTCGAGTGCGTGCAGATCACGATGGCCGAGAGCTTCGGCGTCGAGGACCGCGGCCACTTCTACGACCCGGTCGGGGCGCTGCGCGACGTGGTGGTCAACCACCTGATGCAGCTCGTCGCGGCGACGGCCATGGAGGCCCCCGCCGGCGGCGACCCGGCGACGATCAAGGACGCCCAGCTCGCCGTGTTCCGGGCCGTGGCCACCGCCGACCCGGCCCACTACGTGCGCGGCCAGTACGACGGCTACCTCGACACGCCCGGCGTCGCCCCCGGCTCGACCACCGAGACCTACGCCGCCCTGCGGCTCGACGTCGACAACTGGCGCTGGTCGGGCGTGCCGTTCTTCATCCGCACCGGCAAGCACATGCCCGTGACCCAGACGGAGGTCCGCCTCGTGTTCAAGCGACCGCCCCGGTTGGGGTTCGGGCTCGTCGGCGACCGGCCGCCCGAGCCGAGCCAGCTGATCGTGAAGCTCGATCCGTCGACCGGCATCCGGCTCCTCATCGACGCCCGCCGGGCCCACGCCCCGGCCCCCGAGACCATCACGCTCGACGTGGAGTTCGCCGACGACGGCGGCGAGGGCGCCACGCCCTACGAGGTGCTGCTCCAGGCGGCGATGCTGGGCAACAACGTGCGCTTCACGCGCCAGGACGGCGTGGAGGAGACGTGGCGGATCATGCAGCCGCTGCTCGACGCGCCACCACCCGTCCACCCCTACCCCCAGGGCAGCTGGGGGCCCGAGGCCGCCGACCGCCTGGTCGCCGGCCACGCGCACTGGCACGAGCCCGTGGGTGGCGTCGTGAGCGCCCCCGCCGGCGAGGCCCCGGCCCAGAGCGCGTCGATGCCGTCGCCGTTCCCGCCCATCGAGGACTACGCGTTCCTGTCCGACTGCCACACCGGCGCGCTGATCGCGCCCGACGGCGCGGTCGGCTGGCTGTGCGTGCCGTGCTTCGACGCCCCCAGCGTGTTCGGCACCATCCTCGACCGCGAGGCCGGCTACTTCCGGTTGGGGCCCTTCGGCATCAACGTCCCGACGGCCCGGGCGTACGAGCCCGGCACCAACATCCTGGTCACCACCTGGAACTCGTCGGGCGGCTGGGCCGAGGTCCGCGACGCCCTGACCATCGGGCCCCGCCGCGGCGAGGACACGGTCACCCCCCACACCCGGCCCCCGTCCGACAACGACGCCGACCACATGCTGGTGCGCACCGTCGAGTGCATCGCGGGCGAGATGGAGATCGAGATCGTCTGCGAGCCGGTGTTCGACTACGGCCGCACCGCCGCCACGTGGGAGCTCGTGGGCGATGACCGGCACGCGGCCGACGCCACCGGGGCCGGGCGAGACCGTCCGACTGCAGACCGACCTGGCGCTCGGCATCGAGGGCGGTCGGGTCCGGGCCCGCCACGTCCTCCACGCCGGCGATCGGGCGTACTGCGCGCTGTCCTGGGCCGAGGGCCTCGCCGCCCCCGCCGACATCGACGAGGCCGACGCCGCCATGGCCGCCACCTGCGACGTGTGGCGCACCTGGATGGGGAAGATGCGCACGGTCGACCACCGCTACCGCCAGGCCATCGAGCGGTCCGCGCTGACCATCAAGGGCCTCACCTACATGCCGACCGGGGCCACGGTCGCCGCGCTGACGACGTCGCTGCCCGAGACCCCGGGCGGCGAGCGCAACTGGGACTACCGCTACACCTGGATGCGCGACTCGACGTTCACCCTCCAGGCGCTGCACTGGCTCAACCTCGACTGGGAGGCCGACGAGTTCATGGAGTTCGTCGGCGAGCTCGAGCCGGTCGACGACGGCGGCCTGCAGATCATGTACGGCATCGACGGCCGCCGCGACCTCACCGAGATCGACCCGCGACGACCTGTCCGGCTACGCCGGCGCCCGCCCGGTCCGCGATCGGCAACGGGGCGTGGAACCAGCGCCAGAACGACGTCTACGGCGCGGTGCTGGACTCGATCCTGCTGCACACGCGGCGCAGCCAGCGCCTGCCCCGCGGCCTCTGGCCGCTGGTCCAGTCGCAGGCCGCGTGCGCCACCGCCGTGTGGCGCGAGCCCGACCAGGGCATCTGGGAGGCCCGCGGCGAGCCGCAGCACTACGTGTCGTCCAAGCTCATGTGCTGGGTGGCGCTCGACCGGGCCGCCAAGCTCGCCGGCATCCGGGGCGACGCCGACGCCGAGGCGACCTGGCGGTCGACCGCCGACGAGATCCGGGCCGACATCCTCGAGCACGGGGTCGACGACCGGGGCGTCCTGTGCCAGCACTACGACACCGAGGCCCTCGACGCGTCGACCCTGCTGGCGGCCATCTTCGGGTTCCTCCCCGACGACGACGACCGCCTGCGGGCCACGGTGCTCGCCATCGCCGACGAGCTGACCGAGAACAACTTCGTGCTGCGCTACCGCACCGACGAGACCGACGACGGCCTGAGCGGCAAGGAGGGCACGTTCCTCATCTGCTCGTTCTGGCTCGTCTCGGCCCTGGCGATCATCGGCGAGGAGCAGCGGGCCCGCGACCTCATGGACCGCCTGCTGCGGATCGCGTCGCCGCTCGGCCTCTACGCCGAGGAGTTCGACACCGACACGGCCCACCACCTCGGCAACTTCCCGCAGGCGTTCTCGCACCTGGCGCTCATCGAGGCGGCCGGCCGGATCATCCTGCTCGAGCGCCTGCGGGAGTTCACATGACCGACGACGAGACCACGACGTCATCATCATCGGCACCGGCGCCGGCGGCGGCACGCTCGCCCGCCACCTGGCGCCGTCGGGCCACCGCGTCCTGCTGCTCGAGCGGGGCGACTGGCTGCCCCGCGAGCCGGCCAACTGGTCGACCGGCGACGTGTTCGTCGACGGCCGCTACATCTCGCCCGACACCTGGTACGACCACCACGGCAAGGCGTTCCAGCCGCAGGTCCACTACTTCGTCGGCGGTGCCACCAAGCTGTACGGCGCCGCCCTCTACCGGCTGCGGGCCGAGGACTTCGGGGAGCTGCACCACGTCGACGGCCTGTCGCCCGCCTGGCCGATCTCCTACACCGACATGGAGCCGTACTACACGGCAGCCGAGCGGCAGTACCAGGTGCACGGCGCCCGCGGCGAGGACCCGACCGAGCCGCCCGCGAGCGCCGACTACCCCTTCCCCGCGCTGCACCACGAGCCGCGCATCCAGCAGCTCTCCGACGACCTCGCCGCCGCGGGCTACCACCCGTTCCACGCCCCCTGCGGCGTGCTGCTCGACGAGGCGAACATGCCCTACAGCACCTGCGTGCGCTGCGGGCAGTGCGACGGCTTCCCGTGCCCGCTGCACGCCAAGTCCGACGCCGAGGTGCTGGGCGTGCGCCCGGCGCTGGAGCACGCCAACGTCACGCTGGTCACCGGCGCCACCGCACGGCGACTGGTCACCGACGACTCCGGTCGCTCGATCACCGGGGTCGAGGTCGAGCGGGACGGCGAGGTCGAGACGTACACCGCCGGGATCGTCGTGGTGTCCTGCGGGGCGGCCAACACCGCCAAGCTGCTGCTCGCGTCGGCGAACGACCGGCATCCGAACGGGCTGGCCAACGGCTCCGACCAGGTCGGCCGCAACTACATGTTCCACAACAGCCAGGCGGTCCTGGCGCTGTCGCGCGAACCCAACCCGACGGTGTTCCAGAAGACGTTGGGCGTCAACGACTTCTACCTCGCCTCCGAGGAGTTCGACCACCCGCTCGGCAACATCCAGATGGTCGGCAAGTCGCAGGCCGAGATGTACCGCGGCGAGAAGCCGATCGAGACCAAGCTGGCCCCGACCTTCGCCCTGCGCGACATCGCCGAGCACGCGGTCGACTTCTGGTTGTCGACCGAGGACCTCCCCCGGGCCGACAATCGGGTCACCCTGGCCGACGACGGCAACGTGCGGCTCGACTACGAGGAGACCAACCACAAGGCGAGCCAGGAGCTGTACCACAAGCTCCGCTCGATGCTCGGCCACCTCGGCATGCACCCCGACCACCTCGTGCCCCGCCACGCCTACCTCAAGACGGCGATCCCGGTGGCGGGGTGCGCCCACCAGGCCGGCACGTGCCGGTTCGGCGCCGACCCGGCGACGTCGGTGCTCGACACCGACTGCCGGGCCCACGAGGTCGACAACCTGTACGTGGTCGACACCAGCGTCTTCCCCAGCATCGGCGCGGTGAACCCGGCGCTCACGGCGATGGCCAACGCCCTGCGCGTCGGCGACCACCTGCTCGACCGGCTCGGGACGGCATGAGCGCACTGTCCCTCACCGGGACGCACGTGCTGGCGGTCGATCCGGTGCCGTGGGCGCGCGCCCAGATGGCGTTCACGCTGGCGTCGCACATCATCCTCGTGCCGCTGGGCGTGTCGTGGGCCTGCATGACCCTCGTGGCGAACTGGCGGGCGATCAAGCGCGACGACCACGACGCCCTGCTGCTCGCGCAACGCTGGTCGAAGTACATGGCCGTGACGTTCGCGGTCGGGGCGGTCACCGGCACCGTCCTGACCTTCGAGTTCGGGCTCCTGTGGCCGAAGTTCATGGGTCAGTGGGGCGCGGCGTTCGGCATCCCGTTCTCGGTCGAGGGGCTGTTCTTCTTCATCGAGGCGATCTTCATCGCCCTCTACATCTTCGGCTGGAAGCGGCTCCGCCCCTGGCCCCACTTCTGGACCGGCGTGCCGATCGTGCTGGCCGGCATCGGCGGCACGGTCTCGGTGATCGCGGCCAACGCCTGGATGAACGAGCCGGCCGGGTTCACGCTGAACAAGGCCGGCGAGGTCGTCGACGTCGATCCGCTGAAGGTGTTCTTCAACGAGGCGTGGCCGTACGAGGCCTCGCACATGCTGGTCGCCGCCTACCTCGTCGGCGGCTTCATGGTCGCCTCGGTCTACGCGGTCGGGATGCTGCGGGGCCGCCGCGACCGGTACCACCGGATCGGCTTCCTCATCCCCTTCTCGGTGGCCGCGATCGCCACGCCCATCCAGATGGTGGTCGGCGACACGCTGGCCCGCTGGGTGTACGAGAACGAGCCGACCAAGTTCGCCGCCATCGAGCTCGTGCCCGAGACCGACAGCGACGTGCCCGAGACGCTGCTCGGCCGCATCGACTCCGACGGCAACGTCACCGGGGGCATCGCGATCCCGGGCCTGGCCTCGTGGCTCTCCGATCCCGGCACGCGGCACGAGCACCGAGATCCAGGGCCTCGACTCGTTCCCCGCCGACGAGCGCCCGACCACCAGGCAGGTGAACACCGTCCACCTGGCCTGGGACGTGATGGTCGGCCTGGGCACCGCGCTGTTCCTCCTGTCGGCGTGGTACTGGATCACGTGGATCTTCCGGCGCGACATGCCGAAGTCCAAGCTGTTCCTCCGGCTCGCCTCGGTGGCCGGCGTGGCGGCCGTCCTGGCGATGGAGGCCGGGTGGGTGGTCACCGAGGTCGGCCGCCAGCCCTGGATCGTCCGCGGCCACATGCGGGTCGACGAGGCCGCGACGTCCAACGGCGGCGTCTGGATCACGTTCATCGTCATCGTCTGCGTCTACCTGGCCCTCGCCACGACGGTGGTCCTCGTGCTGCGGAGCATGAGCCGGCGGTTCCGACGGCGAGGACGGCCTCGTCGAGGGCGACGTCCCGTACGGCCCGCGCGAGGTCGTGGCGGACGCGCCCCCAGGAAGAGGAGCCCGTCGGTGGCTGACGCCGTCGCCGTCGTGCTGTTCGTCGCGGTGTCGGCCTACGCCGTGTTCGGCGGCGCCGACTTCGGCGCCGGCTTCTGGGACCTGATCGCGGGCGGGGCGGCCCGGGGCGCACGACCGCGCGCGGTCATCGACCACTCGATCGGCCCGGTGTGGGAGGCCAACCACGTCTGGTTGATCTTCGCCCTCGTCGTGCTGTGGACCGGGTTCCCCGAGGCGTTCGCGTCGATCACGCTCACCCTGTTCGTGCCCCTCACCCTGGTGGCGCTCGGCATCGTGCTGCGCGGCGCCAGCTTCGCCTTCCGCAAGAGCCTGTTCCGCACGTCCGAGCGGCGTGTGTTCGGGGCGATCTTCGCCACCTCGTCGATCCTCGTGCCCTACTGCATGGGTGCCGTGGCCGGAGCGATCGCGTCGGGCCGGGTCCCGGCCGGCGGCAAGGCCGGCGACCCCTGGACGAGCTGGATCAACCCCGCGTCGGTGCTGGGCGGCGTGCTGGCCGTGACGGTCGGCGCCTACCTGGCGTCGGTGTACCTGATCTGGGACGCTCGCCGGCTGGGCGACGACCCGATGGTCGGGTACTTCCGCCGGCGAGCGGTCGTCGCGGCCGTCGTGGCCGGGGTGGTGGCCTTCGTCGGGATCTTCGTCCTGCGCGCCGACGCCCGCTACGTCTTCGACGGCCTGACCTCGCGTGCGCTCCCGCTCGTGCTCCTGTCGGTGCTGTGCGGCGTCGGGTCGCTCGTGCTGCTCCTGCGCCAGGAGCATCGGGGCGCCCGGCTGGCCGCGATCGGCGCGGTGGCCAGCATCGTCTGGGCGTGGGGCGTGGCCCAGTGGTCGTACATCCTGCCCACGAGCCTCAAGGTCTCGGCGGCCGCCGCCCCGTCGGCCACCCTGGGGACGTTGCTGGTGGTGTTCGGCGTCGCCGCCGTGGTCATCGTGCCGTCGCTCGCCTTCCTCTACACGCTCGACCAGCGCGGCCTGCTCCCCGAGGAGAGCGTCGACACCAGCCCCGTCGCGGGAGGCTCCTAGCCGGTCGGGCATGACGAACACGGTCGGCCGAGATCGTCGCCGACCCGATCGGCGAGGCGACCACGCGCCTGCACGAGCTGGGGCTCCTCGCCGGCGCTCGCCGGGATCACCCGGAAAGGAGGATGTCCAGACCGGTCGCGTTGCCGAAGATTCGACGATGACGATGCCCGCCGACGCGCACGCGGTGATGCGATCGCCGGACTACATCAAGCTCCTGGTGCTGGCGGCGATCGTCGGCGCGCCGATCGCGGCGATGGCGTACGGGTTCCTGTGGGTGGTCGACGAGCTGCAGGAGTGGCTGTTCACCGACCTCCCTGACGACCTGGGCTTCGACAGCGTGCCGATGTGGTGGCCGGTCCCGTTGCTGGTGCTGGCCGGCGTGCTCGTCGGTCTGACGATCCGCTACCTCCCCGGACGCGGCGGCCAGTCGCCCGCCGACGGGTTCACGCCCGGCGAGGCCCCACCGACGCCGATCGAGCTCCCCAGCATCTTCCTCGCCGCCCTCGCCGGCCTCAGCCTCGGCGTCGTGATCGGGCCCGAGGCCCCGCTCATCGCCCTGGGCGGCGGCCTCGGCGTCTGCGCCGTGCGGCTGGCCGCCCGCGACGCGCCCCCGCAGACCGCGACCGTCATCGCCGCGGCCGGCAGCTTCAGCGCCATCAGCACCCTCCTGGGCTCGCCCCTCCTGGGCGCGTTCCTGCTCATGGAGGCGTCGGGGCTGGCCGGGGCGACCCTGGCGCTGGTGCTCGTCCCCGGCCTCGTGGCCGCGGGCGTCGGGTCCCTGATCTTCGTCGGTCTCGACTCGTGGACGGGGCTCGGCACGTTCTCGCTCGTCGTCCCCGACCTCCCCGCCGTCGGCACGCCCACCGGCGCCGAGTTCGCGTGGGCGATCGCCATCGGCCTGCTCGCCGCGGTCGTGAGCACGGGCATCCGCCGGCTCGCCCTCGCCGTCCGTCCCCTCGTCGAGCCGCGGATGGTGCTGCTCACTCCGGTCGTCGGGCTCGCCATCGCGGGCCTGGCGATCGCCTTCGCCGAGAGCACCGACGAGGCCTCGTCGCTGGTGCTGTTCTCGGGGCAGTCCGCGCTGGGCACGGTCCTCGGCAACGCCGCCGGCTACTCGGTCGGCACGCTGGTGCTGCTGGTCCTCTGCAAGGCCCTCGCCTACTCGTTGGCGTTGAGCTCCTTCCGCGGCGGGCCGATCTTCCCGGCGATGTTCCTCGGCGCCGTCGGCGGGATCGCGCTCTCCCACCTGCCGGGCCTCGGGCTGATCGCGGGCGCGGCCATGGGCATCGGGGCGATGACGGCCGCCATGCTCCGGCTGCCGATGACCTCGGTGCTGCTCGCCACCCTGTTGCTGCTGTCCAGCGGCCTCGAGGCGATGCCGCTCGTCATCATCGCGGTCGCGGTCGCCTTCGTCGCCGCGGAACGGCTCATGCCGGTGCTGGCGGCCGCCGAGCCTCCCGCGACGGGCGAGCCCGAGGCGACGACCGAGGCCGGCGACCAGGCCGCCAGATCGACGTGAACGAGCGGTCGAGTCCTGGGTGAGGTGAGGTCGACGGCGTGATCCACATCCGGGCGGTGAGCCCATCCGACATCACGCCCGATCTCGTGGCCTCGCTGTCGAGCCGGACCGGCGTCCTCAACCTGATCGTGCTCGCCGGCGCGGCCCGTCACCCGGACGGTGATGCGGTCCAGTTCGACGTGATCGCGGCCGAGGCCAACGAGGTCGTCGCCGAGATGCGCAGGCTCGATGTCGCCCGGCGGGGATCGATCGTCATCGAGGACGTCGGCACCGAGCTGTCCGACCGGGCGAGCGAGGCCGAGGCGGAGGCGCCGAGAGCGCTCCGGCTCTCGCCTGTCTGGGAGCAGGCCGAGGCCAGGATCCGAGCGGGCGGACGCTACCCACCGAGCTGGTTCGCCCTGCTGACGATCGCCGGGCTGATCGCCGCGGTCGGCATCTTCACGAACTCCCAGATCCTGATCGTGGGCGCCATGGTCGTCGGCCCCGAGTACTCGGCGATCATCAGCGTCGCCCTCGGCATCGACGAGCGAGACGGGCCGCGGATCCGCTCCGGTGCGACCGCGCTCTCGATCGGCTTCCTGGTCGCGGTGCGTCGTGACGCTGGTCTTCAGCGTGGCCGTGCGGGCCTGGGGCCTGGAGCCCGAGGCCTTCCGCCTCGGGCTCCGGCCTGTGTCCAACCTGATCAACACGCCGAACGTCTTCTCGGTCGTGGTCGCGACCCTCGCCGGGATCGTCGGTGTCGTGTCCCTCGTCGAAGCGCGGACCGGAGCCCTCATCGGCGTGTTCATCTCGGTGACGACGATCCCGGCGGCGGCGGACATCGGCGTGTCGGCCGCGTTCGAGGACTGGCACGAGGCGGGCGGCTCACTGATCCAGCTCCTGCTGAACGTCGCCATCCTGATGGTGGTGGGGGCGGTCGGGCTCGTCGTGCAACAGCGGCTCTGGAGACGCATCGGGCGACAGCCGCACGACACCTCCTGAGAGACGGCTCGGCCATCGGGTCGCGGGGACTCGGCCGTCGAGTGGTGCGATCATGTCGCCCGAACATCCGTCGTGACCGCCGCGCACGGCGAACGCTCGACGTGGGACGTGGCGCGGTGCAGATCATCGAGGTGACCGAGTTCTGCGGGGTGCGCTCGGCGGTGTTCACGTTCGGCCACCGGACGTCACCCTTGCGGTTCGTGGTGTTCCCGATGGTCCATGTGGGCGACGCCGCCTTCTACGCCGAGGTCGAGTCGCGTCTGCGCGCCGTCGACGTGGTCATCGCCGAGGGCATCCGGGGGCAGTCGCCACATCTTCGAGCGATGACCTCCGCCTACCGCTGGCTGGAGGGCTCCGATCGGCTCGACCTGGTCGTCCAGCGCATCGACTACCGGAACCTGGGTGTGCCGGTGGTCTGCCCCGACATGAGTGCGGCCGAGTTCGACCGGGCGTGGCGGGAGCTACCCCTCCGCGAGTCGTTGCCCTTCACCGTGCTGTCACCGGCCTTCGGCCTCGGCCTGCGCCTGTTCGGCACCCGGCGGTTCCTCGCCGGGCTCCTCGGCGTCGACTACCTCCCGTCCGCCGAGGAGATCCTCGCGGGCGACGGCGTCGATGCGCTCGTCGTCGAGGCCCGGGACCGGCCTCTGGTCGAGCACATCGAGGCGACGCACGACCAGCTCGGCGACCTGCCGGTCGTGGTGGCCGTCGTCTACGGCGCGCACCACGTTCGGGCCGTCGTCCGCAGCCTCACCCGGCTGGGCTATCGGGTCGTCGACAGCGAGTGGCTCACCGTGTTCGAGATGGACGTGCCGGATCGCTAGGCCCGGCGACGCGAGCGCTCGGTCACGACGGCGAGGTCAGGCCACTCGCTGGCGTCGCGCCGAGGAGGATCGCGAGACGACCAGGATAGCGTCCCGACGACCGGGGCACGGGGCTTTTGGGACGCACGATCCTGGGCGCGATCGCCAGGAGGCCGCGACCTCGCCGGGGAGCACCGGGAGGTCGACGTGGCGCCGGTACGGAGCGCGAGGGAGCCCCGGCACGAGGAGGACCCCGATTCGCATGACGAAGTACGTGATCGGCCCGGATGTGGCGTTGCGCCTCGCCGAGGAGCGGGCCACGATCCGAGACGGACACCGACTCCTCGCGCCCACGCTCCTTCGCTCGCACGTCCTGTCGCTGCTGTACCAAGCGGTGCTGCGGGGCGACCTGACCAAGAAGGAGGCCCACGAGCGCCTGAACTACGTGCGTGGGCTGCCCATGCGGTTGCTCGGCGACCGCACCCTCGAGAGGGTCGCCTGGAAGATCGCCGACGAGCACGGATGGCCCGACACCTTCGACGCCGAGTACGTCGCTCTGACGCGGCTTCAGGCCGACGCCTTGGTCACGCTCGACCAACGCCTCGCCCGGCGCGGTGGACGGCATCGTGACGATCGCACCGATCGAGGACCTCTACTGATCCCTGTGCTGTCCCGGGTCGATGCTGGCGCCAAACGATCGAGGCACCTGCACCCCGGGACCAGGAAGGAGACCCGGGCACGCGGCGCGGTCCCTGCGACCGTTCCTGCGACCGTTCTTGCGACAGCTCGGCGGACAGGAGCGACGTGTGCGTCGCAGGTTCGGTCGAGCACCTCGACGCCGGCTCAGAGGTCGGCTCAGCCCGACGTCGGCGGGCTCGCCGACCGCCGGCTCGTCGCCGGAGGGTGTTCGGGCGGGAGGAGGCGGTGTGCCATCTGCACGACGAATGACTTCCTCGGCCGCCAGACGTCCCGCTCCTCGAACGGCCAGGCGTAGGTCAGGGCTCCGTCGCGGGTCCAGGCCCGCAGTCCTGGCTCGCCGAGCTCGTCGGCCGACCAGTCGTAGATCTGCTGCAGCCTGGGCACGATCACCCCGAAGTCGAGGACGCGGCCGAACCCGAGCTCGTCGGACAGGTAGGAGTCGACCTCGTCGGTGAGCGGGTACTCGTCGGGCAGTATGCGGGAGAGCTGGAGGAAGATGCCGGTCATCCCGAGCCTCGGATCGCCGAGGAGCGGCGCGAGCGGACGGAGCCATCCGAGCGACATGCGTGGCGCGGCGACGAGGGTGTGTGTGTAGAGCACCCGGCACAGCACCACGTTCATGAAGAAGCGCTCGGGGGCGTTCTCTGCCTCCGCGAGGTCACGATGTTCGAGGTAGGCGGCGACGACGCTGGCGTTGTGCGCCCGGTACCAGGTGCGCGCCGTCGGGTGCTCGACGAACGAGAGCCAGTGGTCGACCGTGCGCGACGAGGCGGGTCCGGGCCGGCCACCGCTCAGTGCCACCGCTTCGCAGCCGTCGCGCAGCAGGCGCTCGTTCACGGCCCGCCACCACGGACTCCCGGGCCGCTCCGCGTGCGCCGGCTCCAGCACACCGCGGCGTAGCTGCCAGCGCATGAACGACATCGCGGCTCGCCGATACGGCAGGTGCCGAGGCGCCGTGCCGAACGGTCCGTGGTACAGGCGCTCCACGAGAGCGATGCGAGCCGCGGGATCGTCGCGCACGGCCGCGACCTGCTCGTTGGCCCAGTCCGCCGTCGACGTCTCCCCCCTCACGTCGCCAGTCTCCCGCGCCGCGGTCGTCACGATCGACCCCGCAACCGACGGCCGCCCACCCGACTCGCGCGGCACCGGAGTGCCGTCTCGGCTGGAGCCGGGTGGGGAGATCGGAACGTTGGCGGCCTCAGCGGGACCGGTACACATCACTCCGGTGGTCGATCGCGATGACGGTCACGCCGCGCTGATCGTCATCGATCTCATAGATCAGGCGGAAGTCACCGCGCCTCGCGCTGTGCTTCCCCTCGAGCTCCAGCCGCAGCGGTCGGCCCACCTGGTGTGGATTCTGCGCCAGGCCCCCGTAGACGAACTCGATGCACGCGGTGGCGATCTTCTCCGGCAACCGGTCGAGAGTGCGAAGCCGCGCTGGACGCCCACCTGATCTCGTAGGGCACCGGCGTCACCGCTTCGCCACGCGGGCGAGAGCCTCCTCGCGCGACAGCCGCTCGGTGCGGCCCGCGACCACGTCCGTGTGTCCGTCGCGGACAGACTCGAGGAGCGACGGATCGCTCAGGATCGCGAGCGTCTCCTCGAGGGACTCGAGGTCCTCGATGCTGAGCATGACTGCCGCCGGGCGGCCGTGTTTGGTCACCACCACCCGTCCGTGCTCGCGCTCAAGCGTGTCGACCACTTCGGACAGACGATTCTTCACGTCGGCAAGCGAGAGGTGCTCCGTGGCGGACATGTCCAGAAGTATGGCTAGATCGTGGGAGATGTTCAACCGCGCCGACGGTCGCGTGACGAGGTTCCGGCGATCAGCCACCGGCGCGACACTCGCCCCATGGCGATGACAGCGGTGGGTGGTGACTTCGGGGACGCGGCCGGGTCGAGCGGCTGCTGGTGCTGCGGCGACCGGACGGTCCGAGCGAGCCTGCTGCGACTGGGCGAGCATCCCGAGGTGGGAGTGTGCTTCCGGTGTGTCCGCGCCCTGGCCCGTCGGAGGCGCGAGATCGAGCGCCGAACCCGCGCCGCCCCGACGGGCTGGCCGTTCTGGCGGCGGGTCCTGTTCCGCCTCGGGCTCAACCGTTGCTGATGGAGATCACCTGTGCGGACTGCAGCTGCCTGGTGGACCAGGGCGTGATCGTGCAGCGCTGCCAGACGCATCCGACCTGCTGCTGTCGAGATCTGCCCTTCCGCGAGCCGACGGAGGGCGAGCGGTGACGTGCTCATGCTGTGGTGAGGAACGCGAGACGGTCGCCCTTCTCTGCCATGACGAAGTTCGGGTCTGTCGGGTCTGTGTCGGGTGGTTGGCCGGTCAGCTCGGCGTGACGTCGACGCCGACGCTGCCCGTCACGGACCTCGCAGAAGCGATCGCCTTCTATGAGCGCGCCGGGTTCAGCGTCCGCGTCTACACCGACGAACACGACCAGCCGGGCGACTTCGCGTTCGTGGAGTACGACGACGAGAGCGTGTTCGACCTCGACGTCGCGGACATCGATCCCGCCCGCAACGGGGCCGGCTGCTACCTCGTCGTCCAGGGCGTGGACGGCTGGCACACCCGCATGACGGCGACCGAGCTGCCGGTCACGCCGCTCGCCGACCAACCCTGGGGCATGCGCGAGTTCACCCTGACCGACCCGTCAGGCAACCACGTGCGCATCGGCCAGAGCATCGGATGACCCGCACCGCCCCTGACGCGCAGAGACGGCGTGTGAACAGACCCACACAGTGACGATCAGGAACTCGGGTGCGCTGAGATTCACGGCCCTAGCGTGACGCCGTGACCGAGTTCCGCGAGCAGGACCTCACCGGAGCACGCTTCGAGCGCGTGAGCCTCCGGGACGCCACCTTCACCGACCTGTCCCTCAACGGCGCCACCATGCGCGCCGTCGACCTCACCGGGGCGCAGGTACGCGGCTCGCTGTTCAACGGGAGCCGAATGCGCGGCGTCGAGCTGGTCGACGTCGAGATCAGCGGCGAGCTGCAGAACGTCGTCGTGAACGGCGTCGACATCGCACCGCTGGTCGAGGCCGAGCTGAACCGGCGCATGCCCGAGCGAGCGAGGATGCGCCCCGAGGACAGCGACGGGTTCCGTACGGCATGGGCGATCCTGGAGCGGCTGTGGGACGGCACCGTGGAGCGCGCGAGGGCGTACCCCGAAGCCGCGCTCCACCGCAGCGTCGACGACGAGTGGTCCTTCATCCAGACCCTGCGGCACCTCAACTTCGCCAGCGCTGCCTGGGTCGGCCGCATGATCCTCGGGAACGCCTCGCCGTGGCACCCGTTGGACCTGCCCTGGGACGAAGCGCCCGGGTGGGACGGCATCCCGTGGGACCGCGAGGCACGACCGTCGCTCGACGAGGTGCTGGCGGTCCGCCGCGAGCGCCAGGCCACCGTCCGCCACGTCATGGCGTCGCTCACCGACGAGCAACTCGCCTCCGAGGTGACTCGCACCGAGCCGGGCTGGCCCCGGATCGACAACTTCCCCGTCAAGCAATGCCTCCGCATCGTCCTGAACGAGGAATGGGAGCACCGGCTCTTCGCCGAACGTGATCTGACCGCGTTGGGAGACGGGACCTGATCGACAGGCACCCGGGGTCCCGCATGCTCGCTGTCGCCGCTAGCCACCGCCTCGTTCCGTGGTCATCCGACGACGCGGATCGGTCGACGCACCACACTGTGTGGCTGAGCGCGCTAGGTTCCGCCTCGGGTCCCCGCATCTCAGCGGGGAGGACAGGGAGGGAACATGAGAAAGCCACTTGCGGCCGCTGCTTTCGCGGCGGCACTCATCGTCGCGATGGGTGGTGCAGCCTCGGCGGGCGAAGTCACCGGAAACGGGAAGCCGACGCCGATCAACGGCTTCCAGGCCGGGTCGATCTGCTCGTTCTCCGGGCAGAACGACGACCCGACCGGAGGGGGCGATCCGTTCCAGGACGGACGGACCCAGAACTGGGGTCACGTGCTGGACGACGCCAAGCAGTTCATCGGTGACGGCGACAACGGGGCCAACGAACTGGCCCGCATGATCAACGCTGAAGGGCCCGGCACGAACTGCCGGGGGTTCGCCAGCGGCGGCTAGGAACGATCCGGGTGGCGGCCGACCTCCGAGCTGTCGAGGCCGGGGGTCGGCCGACCCGCCCGTTCGCCACGACGGACGCGAGCACAGGACCTGTGACCAGGCCGAGCCCGTTCGTCTCGTGGACCGATCGCCATCGGCAGCCGGCGGCGGGGGCGGCTGAGTGAGGGTCGCCGTTCGCGGTTGTGAACAGGACGGCGGGGCCCGGGGCGGTCTCACGCCACGACGCTGATCGGCAGGTGTGCGCTCGCAGGGCTCGACCACATGGCCTCGGCGTAGAAACCGTGCCTATACCACGGGGTGGGGGATGCGGACGTTCCCACCTGGTCGCAGTATCGGAACGTCCCCCCGATTCGCAGGAGATCCCCGTGGCCGACACGAGAACGACAACTGACGCGCCCAGCATCCGATCGTTTCGAGTCGACGTTCCGGACGAGGACCTCGCGGAGATGCGTCGCCGCATCAGCGCGACGCGCTGGCCCACCAACGAGCTCGTCCCAGACCGATCGCAGGGCGTACAGCTGGCGACGATGCAGGAGCTCGCCCGCTACTGGACGAGCGAGTACGACTGGCGCACGTGCGAGGCGAGACTGAACGCCCTTCCGCAGTTCACGACCGAGATCGACGGGGTCGAGATCCACTTCATCCACGTCAGGTCGCCGCACGAGAACGCGTTGCCGCTGATCATGACGCATGGCTGGCCCGGCTCGGTCGTCGAGCTGCTGGAGACCGTCGGACCGCTCACCGACCCGACCGCGCACGGCGGCACCCCCGAGGACGCATTCCACCTGGTGCTGCCGTCCTTGCCGGGCTACGGCTTCTCGGGCGAGCCGACCGAGCTCGGCTGGGACGCCGGCCGCACCGCACGCGCATGGGCGGAGCTGATGCACCGCCTCGGCTACACCCGCTACGTCGCCCAGGGCGGCGACGTGGGCGCCCTCGTCACGGACCTGATGGGCCGCCAGGCGGTCGAGGGTCTCGTCGGGTACCACCTGAACCTGCTCACGGCGGTGCTCGCGATCGGCGACCACCTGCCGAAGGAATCAGAAGAGGAACACGCCGCGGCCGAGGCGGTCGCGACGTTCAGGCAGGACGGCTTCGGCTACTTCCTCGAGATGGCAACGCGGCCACAGACGATCAGCTACGCCCTGCTGGACTCACCCGTCGCGTTGGCGGGCTGGATGCTCGACCACGACACGGACAGCTACTACAAGATCTCCCGCGCGTTCGTCGACGGCCAGCCCGTGGGCAATCTCACCCGGGACACCATCGTCGACAACATCACGCTGTACTGGCTGACCGGCACCGCAGCGTCCGCGGCCCGGTCGTACTGGGAGGACGGACGAGCGCTGGCCGCAGCGCTTGCGAGCGGCCAGCCTCCTCCGCCGGTCTCGGTTCCGGTCGGCTTCACGACGTTCCCCGGCGAGATCTGGGCTACCCCGCGCAGCTGGGCCGAGGCGGTCTACCCCGGCCTCGCCTACTTCAACGAGGTCGACAAGGGCGGCCACTTCGCCGCCTGGGAGGAACCGCAACTCTTCTCCGAGGAGGTCCGCGCCGCGTTCGCCGCCCTGCGGTGACTCAACCTCTACGGCGACCGTTTCCCAACCTTTCGATTGGACCGTCGACTCTTAACTAAACAAGCCTTATGTTGCTAGTGGATATAGAATCTCGGCGTGGAACCGGATCGCTACGCCGAGACGCCGTTCGGCGCCGCACGCCAGACCATCGGCCCGCACGGCTACGTGGCCTACTTCCCGAAGTCCGTCCCCCGTGAGCTCACGATCTCACGCGACAACCTCCTGAGGATCGCAGACGCGGAAGCAGCCCTCGGCCGGTTGGCCGGCACAGGTCGGCTGCTTCCCGATCCCCACCTCCTCGTGCGGTCCTACCTCCGTCGAGAGGCGGTGGCGTCCACGCGCATCGAGGGAACACAGGCATCGCTCGTGGACGTCTTCGAGGCCGAAGCCAGCGAGCAGCCACTCGGGGCCGACGTCGAGGAAGTGGTCAACTACGTCCGGGCGATGGAGATCGGACTCCAGCGGCTGGAGACGCTACCGCTGAGCACCCGCCTCATTCGCGAGATGCACGCTGTGATCCTCGCCGGAGTCCGCGGGCGGGAGCGACAGCCCGGCCAACTCAGGACGACACAGAACTGGGTCGGCCCCGCCGGCGCGACGATCGAGACAGCTCCGTTCGTACCGCCGCCACCCTCAGAGGTCGGCGATCTCCTCACGGACCTCGAACGGTTCATCCACGAGCAGCCGCTGCTGCCACCTCTCGTACAAGCCGCGCTGCTGCACTACCAGTTCGAGACGATCCACCCGTTCCTCGATGGCAACGGCCGCCTCGGACGACTCCTCATCGTCTTCTTCCTCGTGGTGCGAGGTCGGCTACCGGAGCCGCTCCTGTACCTCTCGCCCTTTTCGAGGCGCGTCGCGACCGCTACTACGACTCCCTCCAGGCGGTCCGTGAGCGAGGGGACGTCGACGCCTGGGTGCAGCTGTTCCTCGAAGCGGTCACCACGCAAGCGGCTGACGCCGTGCTTCGCGCCGAGCGACTCCTGGACCTCCAGCAGCGCTATCGCACGACAGTGCGATCCACGACGCGGCGGCGCGGCGACCCAACTGGCCGAACTGACCATCGAGCAGCCGGTCCTGACGACGAAGGTCGTGGAGGAGCGTCTCGGCATCACCCGCCCGGCTGCCCTGAAGGCGCTCCGGCACCTCGAAGACGTCGGCGTCCTCGTTGCCGCGGCCGCGGGTCCACGCCGCCAACTGCGCTGGCGCGCCGAAGAGGTGCTCTCCGTCCTGTCGGATGGGATGTGACCCTCGGCCGCCACCAGAGTCACCTGGGCAGGTCCCCGGCACTGCCACCCAA
This sequence comes from uncultured Acidimicrobiales bacterium, assembly GCA_963778415.1. Taxonomy (GTDB): domain Bacteria; phylum Actinomycetota; class Acidimicrobiia; order Acidimicrobiales; family VFJN01; genus ZC4RG19. The sequence goes on along the minus strand of CAVZUI010000011.1, from coordinate 18,796 downwards.
CCCCGGACGCGAAGAGGCGGCCTCTGACCACGGCCTCTCTCACCAGTCGGGTCGGGGAGACCTGAACTCGCGACCGCTGCGTCCCGAGGTCCGACCGGACGGGCGGCGGGCTCACGACGTACACGACCGCACGTCGGCACACGGGGATGGACCGGGGTGTCAGACGGACCGTGGCGACGGGACGCCCGTCCGCGCGTACGGTTGCAGTGCATAGCGCCGGGCTTCTTCACGACCGAAGTGCGGGCTGAACGCAGGTCACGCTGCGTTGATCGGCACCAAACGGAGGTTGTCATGAGTAGCACCGCCGAGGCCGCAAGCGAGATCCATCCCTTCCGCGTCGACGTTCCGGATGGGGCTCTGGACGACCTCCGTCGACGTATTGCGGCCACGAACTGGCCCGAGAAGGAGACGGTCGCTGATCAGTCCCAGGGCGTGCCGCTCGCGATGATTCAGGGGCTCGCCCGCTACTGGATGACGGACTACGACTGGCGCAGGTGCGAAGCGCAGCTCAACTCCCTCCCGCAGTTCACCACTGCAATCGATGAGGTCGACATTCACTTCATTCACGTTCGTTCGGAACATGACGACGCGTTGCCGCTCATCGTCAACCACGGATGGCCCGGCTCCATCATCGAACAGCTCAAGATCATCGATCCGCTCATCAACCCAGAGGCACACGGCGGGAGCACAGCGGACGCGTTCGATGTGGTGATTCCGTCGATGCCGGGCTACGGGTTCTCCGGCAAGCCGACGGGCACCGGCTGGGGCCCCGAGCGGATGGGCCGAGCCTGGGCAGAACTGATGAAGCGCCTCGGCTACACCCGCTACGTCGCCCAAGGCGGCGACTGGGGTGCGTTCGTCGTCGACCAGATGGGCTTGCAGGCACCAGCGGGATTGCTCGCGATCCACACCAACATGCCGGCCACCGTTCCCGCTGACGTCGACAAGGCTTCCCTGGCCGGCGACCCGCCGCCACCCGGTCTCTCGGCTGAGGAACGACGAGCGTATGAGCAGCTGATTCGTACGTTCAAGCAGGTCGACTACGCGAGGTTCATGGCATCGCGCCCGCAAACTCTGTATGGCATCGCGGATTCACCCGTCGGCCTGGCCGCCTGGCTTCTCGACCACAACGATGCTGACGGCCAGCCGGCCGCGGCGGTTGTGTCCGCACTCGGCCGGACCACGAGCGCCACGGGCGAACTGACGCGTGACGAGATCCTCGACAACATCACGCTCTATTGGCTGACGAACACGGGGGTCTCGGCCTCTCGTCTCTACTGGGAATACGACGGAGGCTTCTTCAATGCCAAGGGCGTTTCCATCCCGGTGGCCGTGAGCGTCTTTCCCGGCGAGCAATATCAGGCGCCGCGGAGTTGGGCGGAGCAGGCGTATCCCAACCTCATCTACTACAACGAGGTCGACAAGGGCGGCCACTTCGCCGCCTGGGAGCAGCCGCAGCTCTTCAGCGAGGAGATCCGCGCCGCGTTCAGGTCGCTGCGGTAGTACGCACCAGACGGCGCCGCGAGCGTGCGATCTCCCGAACGGGACGCGCAACTGCCGATCTGCGACCGCCCACAACCAGCTCCACCGGTCGATCGGCCACCGGTGGCGTGCGTTGGGCGATCCAGGTCGCAGGTCGCGGACCGCTGGCGAACCCGCGAGTGCCCGTCCGTCCGCGCGTGCCCCGCTCGATCCGGCAGGCGTGGCGTGTACAAGCTCATCGGTGAGCTGCTCGACGGCTACTCGGGCAAGGGCGAGTACTGGCTGCTCGAACAGGGTTGCGGCTGCGAGGATCGTCCCCCGGGTGCACCGGCTGGGCGCCGTCTCGCGGCGTCGGCGAGGAACCTCGGGAAGGAGATCGGGAAGAAAGCTCGGACCCGTGTCGCTTTCGGGGGTCGCCCGATCGACGTGAGGGTCGAGTCGAGGCAACCGCGCCTCTTCCGAACAGCGACACCGCGACCAGACACACGAAAGACAGGGACGAACGATGCGATTCCTCACGTACACGCTGGGTGATGAGGGTGTTCCCGTGCCGCCCCCCGCGCCGGAGCTCATGGAGGAGATGGACGTGCTCATGGAGGAGATCACCAAGGCCGGGGTCCTGGTGGCCACCGGTGGGCTCGCTCCCACCGCGATGGGCGCCAAGGTCTCCTTGAAGGACGGCGAGTTCACCGTGATGGACGGCCCGTTCACCGAGGCCAAGGAGCTCATCGGCGGCTGGGCGCTGATGGAGTGCCGCGACCTCGAGGAAGCCGTCGAATGGACGAAGCGCTTCGTCTCGGTGGTGGGCGAGGGCGAGGTGCGGGTCCGGCCGGCGGAGGCGGTGTGGATCGAGGGGGTCTACGGGCCCGAGTGATCGCGTCGCCCGCGACGACGCCCGCGCTGGCGGTGGTTGACTCGGTGCCGTGCCGGTTGCCGATTCCACCACCGCCATCGAGGCGGTGTTCCGCATCGAGTTCGCCCGGCTGGTCGCCGGCCTGACTCGCTTCGTCGGCGATGTCGGACTGGCCGAGGAGCTGGCCCAGGACGCGCTCGTCGACGCGCTGGTGCAGTGGCCCGAGCAGGGCACGCCGCGCAACCCCGGGGCGTGGCTCATGACGGTGGGCAAGCGCAAGGCGATCGATCGGTTCCGCCGGGATCGCAAGCTCGACGAGAAGTACGCGCAGCTGGGGCGGGACGGCGAGATGCACGGGCCGCGGAGTGCGGCCCCGCCCGGCACGCACGGAGCGTTCGAGGACCACATCGACGACGACGTCCTGCGTCTGATGTTCGTGGCCTGCCACCCGACCTTGTCGGTGGCGGCCCGGACGGCGCTCACCCTGCGGCTCGTCGGTGGCCTCACGACCGCGGAGATCGCCCGGGCGTACCTCGAACCCGAAGCGACCGTGAAGCAGCGCATCCTGCGGGCCAAGCGCGCCATCTCGAAGGCCGGCGTTCCGTTCGAGGTGCCCGAAGGTGAGGACCGGGCGGCTCGTCTCGGATCGGTGCTCGAGGTCGTCTACCTCATCTTCAACGAGGGCTACTCGGCGACGGCCGGGGCCGATTGGACGCGGCCGGCGTTGTGCGCAGAAGCGCTCCGGCTCGGGCGGGTGCTGGCCGAGTTGGCTCCCGACGAGGCGGAGGTGCACGGCCTGGCGGCGTTGATGGAGATCCAGTCGTCACGCTTGCACGCGCGTCGCGGCCCCGACGGCGAGCCCGTGCTCCTGCTCGAGCAGGACCGGCGCACGTGGGACCGCCTGTTGATCAACCGTGGCCTGGCCGCGCTCGACCGGGTGCGCGCCCTCGACGGTGAACGGGGTCCCCACGCGCTCCAAGCGGCGATCGCGGCCTGCCACGTCGTCGCCGTCCGCGTCGAGGACACGGACTGGCCGCGGATCGTCACGCTGTACGGCGAGCTCGCCGAGGTCGCGCCGTCGCCGATCGTCGAGCTCAACCGAGCGGTGGCCGTCTCGATGGCCTTCGGGCCGGAGGCCGGCCTCGACCTCGTCGACCAGCTCTGCGCGTCGGGCACCCTCGACGGCTACCACTTGCTGTACGGCGTGCGCGGCGATCTGCTGGAGAAGCTCGGCCGGTCAGCGGAAGCGGCGGGCGAGTTCCGCCGGGCGGCGTCGCTCACCCAGAACGAGAGCGAGCACCAGCTCCTCCTGGAGCGGGCCGAGGCGCTCGACGACGGGCCGGACGGCCGCCCGAAACGGATCCAGGGCGCCGAATCGTCAACCTGAGCAGGTCATCAACAGCTTGTTCGGCTTCACGGGTGAGTTTCTGGGTGTCGTCGGGAGTTGCTGAGCCGGAGCGGTCCGAGGCTGTCGTCCCTCGCCACGTGAGGACCGGTGCGAGGTGGCGGCGATCGTCAGCGCGTTGTCCTCGAGTCCCCCGGGCCGGCCCCGACGACTACGCCGCGTGAACACACCGACGACGACCGCCTCCTGGGCCACATCGGCCGCGGCGACGTCCAAGCCTGACAGGCTCCTCGCCACCCACGAGCCCATGACAACCACTCGATGACGACCTCGCACATCGCTGCCTACCCGCCTGAGGCACCCCGCTCCCGAGCACCCGCCACCGACCAGGAGAAACCTGCCGTGCGCAAGATCATCAGCTTCACCCACGCCACCCTCGACGGCTACATCGACGACCCGCACGAGTGGTCGTTCCAGTACGCCGCCGAGGAGTTGCAGGACTACGGACTCGAGATGACTCTCGCCGCCGACGCACTGCTGCTCGGCCGCATCACCTACGAAGGCATGGCACAAGCCTGGCCCACCAGGGCCGGCAATCCCTTCGCCGACCACGTCAACTCCATCGCCAAGTACGTCGTCGCCTCCCGACCGGTCGACATCACCGCGTGGGATCCGACCGTGGTCATCGCCGGCCCCGACCTGCTCGACGAGGTCAGCCGACTGAAGCAGGCCGAAGGCGGCGACATCCTCATCTGGGGCACCGGCCAGCTGACCGACGCCCTCGCCGCGGCCGGCCTGCTCGACGAGTACCGGATTTGCACCGTCCCCGTCATCAAGGGAGGCGGCGAGCCCCTGTTTCGCCCCGCCAGCACCGGCACCGTCGAGCTCCTCGACACCAGGATCTTCGCCACCGGCGCCGTCGTCCACGCCTACCGCCCCACCTCAGCCCCCTGACCCGAACCGGGCCACCCGACGAGAGCCTCGGGATTCACGACCTGCGTCGGGCGAACGCCACGGGCTCGTGGTCGAGGCCGCCGCCCGACGGGCGCGCGATGGAGGGGCCGTGAACGCGCTTCAGGCGGCACCGAAGTGCCGCCTGAGCTGGAGTCGGGTGGGGGAGATTTGAACTCCCGACCTCTGCGTCCCGAACGAACCAGCCACTGAACTACCAGGCCATATACGTCCTACACGGCACCACGTGGTGCCCTGTAGGAGCTATGTGGCGCTCTGCACGTGGGCAAGATGTGGGCAAGCCTCGACCCCGCCGGAGACCGTCGCAGCGTTGATCGGCCGGCGTGCTGTGGGCGGCCAACCGGACCTGCCCGGTGGCGGCCACCAGGGACTGCTCGCTGGCGGCCACGTCCTCACGCTGCGTGATCGGTTGGGGCGGTGCCACGGCCCCACGCGAAGCGCCATCCATCGGCACCTCGGGGACGCGCCTCGGCCCACAGGAGCCGCGCGACAATCGGACGGCGTCTCCTTCGCCAGCACACGAACCGAGGCGGCGATCGGTGCGGACAGCTCGGTGGACTGACCGGCGACAGATGCGCCTGATTGAGGATGTGGGTGGGCGCCACGGTTGGTCCGTAGCGTCTTGAGGTCCTTTCGGGTTCGCTCACGAAGCGCCTGCCGTCGGCGTTCGCCGGCTGGCTTACGAACGAAGAGCGTCCCGCCGGGGCTTCACCCGTGGTGTGGCTCGAAAGAGGAACGTGCGCTCAACGATCCGAATCAGGAGTGCCCTTCGCGGGTCCCATCGACGAGACCCCGGAGGAACTCATGACAGTGATGATCGGTGTCGACCCGCACAAGGCGACACACACCGCCGTCGCCATCGGTGGCGATGAACGCGAGCTCGCGACGATCAAGGTCCGAGCCACCCGCAAGCAAGTACCCCAGCTCTTGGCGTGGGCCGCTCCGTTCGAGTCGCGGACCTGGGCGATCGAGTCCGCCGCCGGCATGGGCTACCTGCTCGCCCAGCAGCTCGTCGACGCCGGGGAGAGCGTCGTCGATGTCTCCCCGACGTTGGCGTCGAGGGTGCGGCTGCTGGGTTCGGGCCGGTCGGACAAGAACGACCCCAACGACGCCCTGTCGGTCGCGGTCGCCGCGTTGCGGGCGTCGACGCTGCGGGAGGTCTACGCCGTCGATCACGGTGAGGTGCTGCGCCTGCTGGCCAAGCGGAACCTCGACATCGGCAGCCACCGCACCCGAGTCGTGTGCCGGCTCCACGCCGTGCTCGCCGGGCTCGCCCCAGGCGGAATGTCTAAGGAACTCAACGCTTCTGACGCTGAGGCCTTCCTCGACCAGATCGAGCCCGTGAGCCCGGTCGAGCATGTTCGGCTCGAGCTCGCCCGCGAGATGCTGGCCGATGTGCGCCGGCTCGACGCCCAGCTCAAGGACTGCCACCGCCGGATCCGCGCCGCGGTCCTCGCGTCGAAGACGTCGCTCACCGACCTGTTCGGTGTCGGGCCGATGACCGCGTGTTCGCTCATCGGCTACACCCGCGACGTCCGCCGGTTCCGCAACCGTGACCAGTTCGCCGCCTACAACGGCACTGCACCCGTCGAGGTGTCCTCCGGCGGCCGCATCACGCACCGACTGAGTCGCCGCGGGAACCGTCGGCTCAACCACGCCATCCACATGGCCGCGGTCACCCAGATCCGCCACGCCCACTCCGAGGGCCGGGCCTACTTCGACCGCAAGCTCGCCGAGGGCAAGACCAAGAAGGAAGCGCTCCGCGCCCTGAAGCGCCAAGTGAGCAACGCCGTCTACCGGCAGCTGCTCGTCGACGCAGCGAGATAGCGGGCCCGGGAGGACAGACGGGAGCGACTCTTCAGCCAGCGCGGCCGGCTTCACATCCCTGCAGCCGGCTCTTCGGTGAGGTCACTCCCGGACCCAGAACCACGCTACGAGCGATGCAGCCGCATCGCCCGTCCGACGCGCCCAAAGCCCCTCAGCAACAGACCCTTGACACAAAGAGGATTCGATCTGTGCGCAGCCCGAGGGGCGCGACCGCCCGACGTTCTGGCGCGGGTGATCTGTGCGCACTTCTGGCGCGTTCCGCAGATCTGAAGAGTGCGCGAGATCGGCAGATCTGGCGCGTCAGGCGTGGTGGCCCGACGTCGGGTTGCTCACCATCGCGAGCGCCCTCGACCGGCACCCGTGTAGCAACACTTTGGGGGCGGTCTCAGATGGGCCCGCTGCGAGGGTCGGCGGCGTACGAGTCCGTTGTCGACCTCCCGCGGGATCGATACGTCGGCGACGGGACATAGGGTGCAGGCCGTGGCGCGGGTCGTGGTGACGTCATGCATGTATCTCGGCGATACCGCGCCGTTCGTTCCTGTGGCACGCCGCCTGCACGAGGCGGGCCACGACGTGACCTTTGTCGCGCCCGAAGGCTTCCGATCGGTCATGGGACCCGAGCCGTTCGACCACGCTCCCTACGCACTCGACTGCTCGCCCGCCGCCCTGGACAACGACCCGGTCCACACGAGACTGATGCGGCACCCGTTCCTGAACGCCAGCCGATGGGCGACCTTGTGGATGGACCGGGCCTTCGCCGACGACCCTGCGGCGGCCACCGCATCGCTGCGTAACAACCTTGAGGGCGCCGATGTTGTCGTCACCCATCCGACGATGGCGTCGGTGACGCTGCCCGTCGCTCGGTCACTCGGGGCCGCGGTCGTGGTCGGGCACCTGTTCCCGATGATGATCCCGACGACCAGCTGGGCGCCGCCTCATCGGCTCGCGCGCTACGCCCGCCTCGGCCGCTGAACCCGGCGGCGTGGCAGGTGGTCCGCGTGGGCACCCAGCTGCTGTTGCGGGACCGGGCGATCAACAAGCTGCGGCGGTCGTGTGGCCTCGCGCCACTGCGGGGCAACGCCGGGTGGGCCTGGACAGAGGCCGACGCCACGGTCATCTTGGCGTCCCCCCACTATTTCGGCCCGGGAGCACCGGACTGGCCGCCGGTGACGTGGGGCGGGTTCTCGATCTGGCCTGATACCGCCCCACCACTCGATCCGGAACTCAGCGCCTATGTCGACGCCGGGCCTCCGCCGGTCGTCGTGACCCTCGGCACCTCCGCAGCCGCCGGGGCAGGTGAGAAGTTCGCCCACATCGCGGCCGATCTTGACGCGGCCGGCCTCCGCTCGATCCTTCTGGTCGGCCATGAACGGAACCTTGCGTCCGTCGCCTCCCACCCGGCCGCTGTCGCGTTCGCGCCCCTCACCACCCTCCTGCCACGGTGCTCGGTAGCGGTGGTCTCAGGCGCACTCGGTGGACTCGCGGCGGCGCTCACCGCGGGTGTGCCGGTCGTCGTGCACCCTCAGCTCGTCGACCAGAGCTGGCACGCCAGGCGCGTCGCCGAGCTCGGGGTGGGCCTGCCAGCGCGACGAACGAAGGACATCGGCCCAACCGCTGCCCGCGTGGCCTCTGATCCCACCTTCACCGAGCGTGCCCAGGCGCTGGCGGCACGCATGGCCGACGAAGACGCTCCGGGCGCCGTCGTGGACGCCGTTCAACAGCTCCTCGGCTGACCACACAGTCACCCGTTCGCACCACCAGATCGCTGACGTGCCCGCACCGAGCCAGCAACGATCACTGGGCACGCCCGGCTGGATGGCCGCCGCTCACCTGAGCGTTCTCGACGCCGAACCCGGGCGGGCGCCCATTGGGCATCAATCGTCCCCGAGAATCAGTCCCGAGAAGCGGGTTGACCTGCCGTGGCTACCAGGGCCGTAGGGATCAGCTGCTCGCGCCGTAAGCGGGCCACGGGCTGATGGTTTCGCAGCCGAACTCCTCTGGTGCCACGTCTGCTACAGCCTCGGCCAATTGCCATCGGTGGCCGGCGAGGTCCTCAAGCGTGCAGTCTCGCTCGCCGTACTCCCGGTCGACCGGCGCTTCGAGCACGACCGCGCCATGGTCTCGAGCCCGGGCGAACGCGGCGTCGACGTCGGCCACCCGGACCCGAACAAGGTGGGTGACACCGCCCGACTGCGGTGGGCGCCGCTCGCCACCGACGTCGGCGATTATCACGGCACCGTCCTCCCCGACGGCGAGCTGGGCCCGATGACTCTCGCCGATCCACGTTCGCTCCACGAAGTCGAAGGCGGTGGTAAGGAAGGTCACGGCAGATCGCACGTCCGGATAGACGAGGATCGGCACCACCGTGGGCGGCGGGACCGAGCGGTTGATCCTCATGGGCGCTGCCTCCTCTCAGCCGGTGGCCAGCGATGGACCCGAGCCGCATCTCGACCACAGCTGGCGCCGCAAGCCAGCGGCGAACGTAGTGTTCAGGATCCGGGTCCGCTCCCCGCCCCGCCATCCATGCGCCGAATCGACATTCTGAGCAGGCGGGAGGCGCGCCTGCAGGTGCCACAGAACATTCGGCCGACCGGTCCGCCGGCACCACCCCACAACGCCGGCTTGATGATCGACGTCCAAGACGTCCGGCTGGACCTGCTCGTGATCGCGAGCGCGACCGATTGCCCGAACCGAGCGCCGCGTGCCTGCCGAGCGGCTGGTACAGAACGGCGGCCCACTCCGAGCGAGGCAGTTATGGCGCTCGTGTCTCGAGAGCGAAGGACAGGTTCGATGGATGGCAGCAGGCGCATTTGGCTCCGGACGGCCCCGAGGCACGTCGCCCTGACCGCCGCAGCTGCGGGCGAGTCGCGTCAGCCGGCGCGAAGCTCCGCCAGCGGGGCGAGCGTCAACCACTGCGTCGGCTGCGAGGTGCGCCAGTCGTAGAGGCTCCCGCCGATCGCTCCGCGAATCTGGATGGCGGCGACCATGGCCCGTAGCTCGGCGTTGGTGACGTCGTCGGCGATGCCGCCGATGACGTGGATCGGGATGTCTGGGTCGCCGGTCGAAGCGCGGATCCGGTCGATGTTCTCGCCGACGTAGCGCCCGCCGTCGCGCAGTTCACCCTGGCGGATCGACCAGTACGCCATGGGCATCATCACGTCGAAGGTCATCGCCAGCTCGGCCCACGGGTAGTCCGGCCAGTAGGCGGGGTTCACCACCTCAACGTGCACCGCCGACAGCGTGATGGCTGCGATCGGCCGCCCTGCGGGAACCGCCTCCCGCAGCGAACGCGACAGCTCGACGAGCCTGCGGTTCCGCTCGATGACGTTCTCGACGGTGGTCGACTCGATGTCGACGCCTAACCCGTCCACCCGCAGTGCTGCCGCAGCCTCGAGGCGACGTAGGTCAGCGCCGAGGTCGGCGAGCGTGGGCAGATACCACGCCACGACGTGCATCCCGTTGGCGTGGGCAGCGTCGATCAGCTCGTCCAGCCGCTCAGGCTCCATGACGTCCCGAGCAGACCGGCTGTGCGACGTCTGGAGATACACGGTCTGTACGCCCGAGTCGGCCATCGCCTCGATGTCCTCGACGTCGACCGTTGGCTCCTTCCCGCCCAGCTCGACCGTCCAGTCATACGCGTCGACCCAGGCCCCGAGCCCTTCATGCACCACCATCGTCCAGCTGCCGGGTGGCGAATCCGGAGGTCCCGAATCCCTTCGGTCGAAGACCGCGACCGCCCCCACGACGATGCCAGCGACCACAGCCATGGCGACGAGGCGCCGGCGTGGGCTCCACCCTCTAGCAAACTCGGGCTCGGTGTCGACCACCGATTCTGCCTACCCGATGGACCGCCGCCGAGGTGCGCACCCCTGCCCCTCGCTGCGGGAGATCGCAAAGGCCGCACAGGATGCCCGCTCAGCGTCAGCGACGTCCGACCGCCGTTCGGCTGACGTCACTCGACCGTCCCAGATCGCCGGGTCGCTGTCGCTCTCTCGGCGTCGAGGCACGGCGGTTGCTGCATTCCACAAGCGCGACCGATTGCCCGAACCGCGTGGCCCCTGCTCGGTCAGCGGCAGGGCAGAACGCCGTCCACGCCGAGCCGCAGTTCGGCGCTATGACGCCGACGGGGCCACGGTCATCGTGTAGATGTTCAGCTCGTTGCCCTCTGGATCGGCCGCCGCGCCAGGCGGTACCCGTCGTCAACGTCGTCCACGACCTCGATGACGCTGACTCCTCGATTCCGCAGCTCCGCGAGAGTGGCGTCGAAGTCGTCGACCGCAACGTTTGGCGCGCAGCGGTTCCTACCCCGGAGGTCTCGCGTGTCGTCGCCGACAAGATGCAGGACGGCACCGCCTCCTGGTAGGCCGAGCACGGCAAACCGGTGGTCATCCTCGACGTACGCAGGGGAGAAGCCGAGCTTGTCCTGGTACCACTCCAGAGCCGACGACCAGTCGTGCACGTACATCGCCACCATGTCGATCCGCTGCAGCATGACGCCTCCAGACACGACTGCCGGTGCTGGCGCATATTGCCCGAGCTGCGTGCACCCCCGCTCGGTCAGCGGGCAGCGCAGAACGCCGCGCACGCCGAGCGGCAGATCTGTCGCACCAAGCGTGGTGGGGGACGTGGCGTTGCTCACCATCGCGAGCGACCTGGACCGGCACGTCGGGGACGCATCGCTCGCGTCCTTCGACGGGCCGGAGCGTCGCTCGTAATCGCGATGCCGCGCACGGGGCGACATGCGAACCTTGAGGCGTGATCTTCGGTCCTGCGGTCGACGCTCCGGCGGATCCCTCGGCGGCGCTGTGGATCGCACCCACGCTCGGGGAGTTCGGAACGGTGGGCGGCCTCGTACCCCAGGGCTACGAGAGATACCTGCTCGTCGACCACCGCGGCGAGGAGCATCACGGGCTCGGAGGGCGTGTGCCGGCTGTACGACCAGCTGATCCCCGTTCTCGCGAAGCACACGTCGACGCCCGATCACTGTTGGTTCGCGATCTGGGAGGGCTACGGCTTCGACACATCCATGACGATGCTCGCCGCCACGCCGAGGGATGACGACGAGCGCCGCGAGGTCGAGCGTGAACGTCAGCGCCTCCGCGAGGACGACGCTCAGCGAAACAAGTCGATCCGAGCGGCCCTGAACACCCTCGCCGTCGTTCGACCTGCCGCACCGTCGCTACTACCTGGTCCGTGGCGCGCTCACCGCCGCGTCGCAGATCGAGTGTCCCCCTGGGCCGTTCCCGCAACCACCCGACCTCTGGTGGCCCGATGATCGACGGTGGTTCGTGGGTGGCGACACGGATCTCGACTGGTGCTACATCGGCGGATCTGTGCGCCTCGTGTCCGCCGTGCGCGCGAGCTCGAGGGCCACGCCCGCCCTGTCGATTGGACGGCGTCGAACGCCGCTGTCGGCGACTAGGGAGCTATCGACACCACGGATCCCCGACGAGACACGCTGTCCGCAACGTGCGTCGGCCGACGCGTGTCCCCCAACGCCGGGACGTTCGTCATGGTTCATGCGGTCATGAGCAGGTCTTGGAGCTCCTCGAGGTGTGCGTCGAACTCGGTGCACATGTGGTCGACGTAGTTCCTGTATCGATCGTCCGTGAGCTCGTCGGCGTGCAGTGACTCGAGGAGCGAGGTGAATACTGCGTGCCCTGCGTCGAGCCGAGCGACCACCTCTGCTGCGCTTCGCGACCTCGCCCACGAAGCTTCACGGGCATTGTGGACGTCGGCGGTAGGCCAGGGAGCGTCGGGATCCGGGACGTAGCCGCTCCCGAACGCGAAGTCGTCGCGGAGCGGCTCGCCGCCGGAATATCCCGACGATGACTCCCTCGGTCGCCTCGAGCCAGAAGCCGAGGTGCCCGAGCATCTCCTTCGCCGTCCAGCCGACACGGTGGGAGATTCCATCTGTGCCTCGCCCAGGTCGTCGACAGCCGCACGGAACCTGCGCCAGGTGGCGTCGAACTGCTCCGCGAGATCGTTCACGCCAGCAGCCTCGCGGTCGCGACGCACGCTGTCACCTACCGCCGGATAAGCGAGACGCCAGTGACGCCGTCCACCGATCTGATGCCGTGGGCCGGTGCCGGCTGGTCTGGGCAACGTGTGTTTCCCTAGGTGACCGTGGAGAGGATCGAGTGTGAGCCCCGGCAGTGTCGGGGCTGCGTTCGTCTGCACGTACGCCGGTCGCTGCCTCATAGTGTCGGGTTGTGCGGGTTGCTGTGGAACAGGTCATCCAAACCGCATCGAACGTGCTCAGGGGCCACTTCACCGCTCGCGAGCGATCACGATTCTCGCCACCGTGACACGCGAAGCTGTGCCCGCTGCCCGCGAGCTATGCTACACCGATCCTGATCGGGCCAACTCCTACGAGGTAGCGATCCTGGTCATCGGCCGGGAACTGCGAGGTCGTGTGGAAGAGTGCGATGACGCGGTGGTGATTTGCTCGGTTATCGACGCAATTCCGCCAAGGTGCTGCGTGCCTTGGAGTGACACGGTCGCCGTCGGGGCAATGCCGTCGGCGGGCCTACGAGCGATCGAGCCCGGCGGCGAGGCGGGCCATGACTCACCCGTAGCCCGGGAGTCCAGCGGGCTGGCCGGCGACCCGCCTGGGGGCGGGCCTGGTCTGGGGGATCCCCACAGCGGTCGCGAGCAGCGCTGCCGCCTCAGTGTGGAAGTACCGGGAAACGACGCGGTCGTAGAACGTCACCCGCTCGCACGGCACCAACGGCGACCGCGTTGAGCGCCAGTCGTCCGGCAGCGATGCCCGCCTCGAGTTGGGCGGCCCGATAGCCGCGGCCGCCCAACGTGTCGAGGAGCGGATCGAGAAGTGCTGCGTGGAAGACCGTGTACGCGAAGTCACCGCCCAACGGCTGGTCGAGGCAGAGGTGGCTACCGGCGCCGCGGGGATCGTCGCTGCGGGTGATGCCCTCGAACCCTGCGGTGGCGGTGTAGCGGTATCCACCCGGTTCGGCGTCGGCGACGTCGTGCACGCTGACGAGGTGCTCGAGCAATGTGCCGCGGGCGCAGCGTCGAAGGGCACCGGCGCGAGCGGCCGCAGCAGGCCTGACTCCAGCAGCCGCGACGGCGCCCGCCGACGGCGGAACAGCCGGGTGGAGCCCCGGCGCAAGATCACGTTCTCGACCCGGTCGTGGGGGTCTGGGTCGGGAAGGTAGCGTCGACCATGGCCGGTGCCGGCCTTGAAACCGCCAGGGCCGCCTGCTCCCAGCCGGCGACTGAATCCGGGTCGAGAGCGGTCTCCGCGTGAGCCTCCACAACGAGCGGGAAGCGCAGCACGCAACGGGCGACCGGATCGGCACGCGCGCGACCGGTTCGAGCGCATCAGGTGAGGGGGAGGCGTAGCTCACCTCTGCCGAACCGGACCAAGGCAAGGGGCACCTCGTCGACGCCGTCGATGCCGACCAGCACGGCCGACTGCCGCGTCCGGGAAGCCGGCCAGGACCTGGGCACGCGGGAACGCCATGGGCATCGGCGGCTGCCAACCTGTTGGCCTGACCACGGCGACGCTGGTGTCGAGGACGCGGCCACCTCGCGGGCCCGCCAGCGCAGGACCTCCCGCAGGATCAGCACGGCCCGCTGTCGTGGCGGCAGGAGCTGCAGGGTGGCCACGAAGGCGATGCGGACCGCCTCACGAGAGTCGGCCAACTCCGCCGGTTCGCTCTCGTGCGGGCCGATCCCTCGACACGCGTGCGCGGCCGGAACCCACGGGGGTTCCGGCGTGCCCGTGCGGCGCGCCGCCGGCGCTGGACGATTGCTCCGGGTCGAACGGTCGGGCCCTGCGTTCGGACTGCCGCCGCATGTCGATGCTGACGTTGGTCGCGATGCGGTACAGCCACGACCCGCAGGCTCGAGCGGCCCTCGAGGCTGTCGATGCGACAGCAGGCCCGCACCATCGTCTCCTGCACCGCGTCGTCGGCCTCGAACCCCAAGCCCAGGATCCGGCGGCAGTGACCCCTCAGCTCCCGGCGGTGCCGCGTCGAGCGCCTCGTCGAGGGTCCCCGCCCCGGTTGGCCACCCGGGGGCGTCCGTGTCGGTCCCCACGGGATGGCCGCCGCTCACTACTCGACCGCCCGGGTGCTGAGCGTGAGCCATCCGGCGGTGGCCAGCACGATCAGGCCGGCGAGGACGGCGAGGTGGCCAGTGGCGGTGCCCAGGTCGAGCCACGGTTCTTGGATGGAGCGCACCACGTGGGTGAGCGGCACGACGTTGGCGATCGAGCTCATCGGCTCGCCCATGGCGTCGGGGGGAGGGCCGGCGCCGCCGAGCAGGAAGAACGGGAAGAACAGCAGCATCCCAAGGCCCTGGGCGGAGCGGGCGCTGGGCACGGCGAGGCCGAGGGCGATGCCGATGCTGATGAAGGCGAGCGCCCCGAGCACCGTGCCGACGATGACGCCCGTGAGGTTGTCGACCTCGGGCAGGCCGTAGGCGAGGTGGCCGGTGACCAGCAGGACGGCCACGGCGACCGCGGTGATGGCCAGGGCAACGAGATCCACGCGGCGGGAAGGGCCCACCGGGGGTAGCGGCTGACCTCGAAGCGGCGCAGCACGCCGCTCTCGATACGACGCCAGGTGCACCGGCAGCATGACGAGCCCGATGGCGGCGATGACGACTCCGATGTAGGCGGCGATGTAGTAGTCGAAGGGGGATGCTGCCCTCGAAGTTGGGATCGTCGTCGTCGAACACGCCGCCGAGGATCAACACCGTGAGAACCGGGAAGGCGAACACGAACGTCAGCACCATCGGCTCTCGCACGAACAGCTTCAGCTCGCTGCCGGCGAGGCGGAGCAGCGACCGCATCACGACACTCCTTCGGGTGTGGGGTGAGCCGGGCTGGCCTGGCGGCCGGCATCGGAGTCGGTGATGAGGGCGACCAGCAGGCGTCCTCGAGATCGGGGTGATGGACACGCAGGTCGGGGGGCCCGAGGTGGTCGTCGCCCAGGACGGCGGCGCATACGGGAGCGATCAGCTGGTTGGTGCCGGTGACGCGCATCAGTTCGCCGTTCGCGTTCGACCCTGTCGACTCCCGGCAGCGTCGCCAGGGCGGCCGGGTCGAACGAGACCGGCGGCGTGAAGGTCACGGTGGTCTCCCGGGCGTGGCGGGCGATGAGGTCTGCCGGCGTGCCGTCGTCGACGATGCGGCCGGCTCGCATGACCGCGACGCGATCGCGCAGTGCTCCGGCCTCGTCCATGAAGTGGGTGACGAGCCCGACGGTCGTGCCCCGGTCGCGGACCGCGCGGATGGCGTCCCACACCTCGACCCGGGCCAGCGGATCCAGCCCCTGGGTGAGCTCGTCGAAGAACGCCACCGGGGCCGGTTGAGCAGCGCCACGCGATGAACAGGCGCTGGCGTTGCCCTCCCGACACCGACGCGAAGCTCTTGCGTCGCAGCCGGGCGAGGTTCCACGTCTCGAGGAGGCTGTCGGCCGAGCGGCGATCGCCGTCACCGAAGAGTACGACCGCCTCCTCCACCCGCAGGCGGTCGGGCAGCGCTGACGCCTGGAGCTGGCTGCCCACGAGGGTGCGCAACTGGGAGCGAGCGGTGCGGGAATCCAGGTCGACGCCCCCATGTGGCCGTGGTCCGGCCGGCGCAGCCCCTGGAGGCACTCGACCGTCGTCGTCTTGCCGGCGCCGTTCACGCCCAGGATCCCGAAGATCCGCCCTCCGTCACCGTGAACCCGACGTCGTCGACGGCGAGGTGCGTGCCGTAGCGCTTCGTGAGTTCCTCCGCCGCGATGACCGTCGACATCGCCGTCCTTCCGGTCGTGGGCCGTACCAGCAACGTAAAGATCGGGAACGCCGCGGTCGCCCACCCACCGACGGTTTGTCGTCCTCCACCTCCGGAGGGAGCCCGCTCCTCCCACGGGAACTCCCCGGATCGCGGATCGTCCGTGGGCGACGAAACCGGCCCCGACGAGGGCGTAGCCTCCATCCGTGACCTGGTGGACCGGTGGCGTGCCGATCTGGCTCGTCCCGACACGTCGGTCGACCGCCGGGAGCTGCCGTTCCTGGTGGCGCTGACGGCCGGGATCGTCGCGGCCGCCCAGGTGACCGATCCCGGCACCCCGGCCGAGCTGCTGCTGGTGATCGCCGCAGCGGCGACGCTCGTGCTGTCCGCGGCGATCGGCCGGCCCCCGTTGGGGGTGGCCGCCGTCGCGATCACGGTGCTGCTGGCGGCGGCGCTGTGGCGTGACGGGAGCCTCGAGAGTGCGCTCTCGTCGGTGCTGCGCGACGCTGTACCCCGCCTGGCATCTCGGTTCGCTCACCAAGGCGCTGCTGTGCATAACGATGGCCGCCATCGCCCCGCTGGCGGTGTCGAGACGCGATCCCCGAGGAGGAGATCGCCTGGACGCCGTGGGCGGCGACCAACGTCCTCACCTTCGTGTGGGCCGCAACCTGCAGCGTCAGCGGGAGCTGATCGAGCAGCTCGAGCCGGCCCGCGACCCTGGCCGACCAGGCGGTGGCCGACGAGCGCCAGCGCATCGCCGGCGAGCTGCACGACCTCGCCGGGCACACCCTGGCGGCGATGCTCCTCCATGTCACGGGCGCCCGGCACGTGCTGCGCCGCGATCGTGACGAAGCCGAGCGGGCACTGCTGCAGGCCGAAGCGATCGGACGTGGGAGCCTCGACCAGATCCGGTCCACCGTGGCGTCGCTGCGGACCAGCGAGCGAGGGACGGACCCTCCCTCGCCGGCTCGGCCGACCTGGTCGGGCTGGTCGAGGAGTACCGCCGCGCCGGTCTGGAGGTGCGCACCGCGGTGTCGTCGCCGGCCGCAGGCATCGAGGGCCCGGTCGGTACCGCCGTGCACCGCATCAGCCGGGAGGCGTTGGCGAACGTGGCTCGCCACGCCCCCGGGAACCGGGTCGAGCTCGCCCTGGATCTCGATCCCGATACCGACGACGTCCGGCTCGTGGTGGCCGACCACGGCCGTGCTGCCGCGTCCCCGCAACCCGACGACGGGCACTTCGGCTTGATGGGCATCCGCGAGCGGGCCCGGGCGCTCGGCGGCGACCTGGACGCGGGTCCGACCGTCGACGGTTGGCGGGTCGAGGTACGGCTACCGCTCGTCGGAACCGGCCGGAAGAGCAGCGAGCAGTGATCCGGGTGCTCCTCGTCGACGACCAACCGGTGGTGTGCGCGCCGGTGCCGCCCGCATCCTCGGGCCCGACGACGGCTTCGAGGTCGTCGCCGAGTGCGACGACGGGGACCAGGTCGTGTCGGCGGTGGCGGCACACCGGCCGGACCTGGTGCTGATGGATGTCCGCATGCACCGCACGGACGGCGTCACGGCCATGCGCCTGCTGGAAAGCACGGGGACCACGCCGCCCGTCCTCATGTTCACCACCTTCGACGACGACGACGTCCTGTGGGCCGCGTCGACACGGGCGCGACTGGGTTCATCCTCAAGGACAGTCCCGCCGGAGCCTTCATCGCCGCGGCCCACGCGGTGGCGGGCGGAGCCGCCTGGCTGGACCCAAAGGTAGCACCCGGGTCTTGCAGGCCTTCCGCACCAACGTGCGGCCCCACCTGGACGAGACCGCCCGGGTCGCCGAGCTGACCGATCGAGAGCACGACGTTCTGCGCCACATGGCCCGGGCGGCCACCGACGCGGAGATCGCCACCGCGCTGATCGTGAGCGAAGCCACGATCAAGACCCATGTCGGCGCCGTGTTCTCCAAGCTCGGCGTGCGCGACCGGGCGGCCGCGATCGTGTTCGCCTACGACCACGGGCTCGTCGAGCCCCACCCGGGGATGGACCGCGGGTAGCGACCGGGGTCCGATGCGCCGCGGCGGCCTGCCGCGCATGATCGGCGTCATGGCAGCAGCATCGGTCTCGAACGAGCGGACGGTCACGGCCGACGGATCGTGGATGGCATGGAGCGTCGGCGGTCTCGTGGGGCTCTGGACCACGGTAGCGCTGGTCAGCATCTTCGCCCCCGACCTGGTGTCGGGCAGCGAGCAGCAGCACCTGCCCGTTGCCGCCTTCGCGACCTGGCTGTGGGGCATGGTCGCCACAGGCGGCTATCTCCTGGCGATGGGCCGGCTGCGGGGCAGCTCGTCGCGCCGGCCGATCTGGATCGGGCTGACCGTGGCGACGCTCACGGTCTGGCTGGTGGCGACGATCCTCAGCACGCGTTGCCGGTCGTCGAGACCGGGACCGACCCACGCGGCTGCCCATCGCCGCCCTGGTCACGCCCCCCGCCGCCGCCGTGCTCACCGTCCTGGCCGGCATCATTGCGGGGTGTTCGCCCGGCCGCCCCAGCCCGGCTGAGCGTCATGGGGCCAGGTGCGACG
>CAVZUI010000010.1:0-720139 GCA_963778415.1 uncultured Acidimicrobiales bacterium | reverse complement strand
GTCCGCACGGGGGCCTGTGACGACCGTCGCCCGCCGAGCAGACCGCACTCCGCCTCGCTCCGTGTCGATGGCCGACACGCAGCGCGCCGGCGCGACGGGTTGGGCCCGGCCTCTCCGGTCTCTGGCCCGCACGACTTCCGTCGGCCCGGTCAGTCGCCGACGACGTCGAGCAGGCGCTCGGGCGGGCGGGCGATCACCGCCCGGTCGCCCGCGATCACGATGGGCCGCTCGATCAGGATCGGATGCGCGGCCATGGCGTCGAACAGCGCGTCGCGGTCGGCCGCCTTCAGGCTCGGCTCGCGGTAGACGGCCTCGCCGGTGCGCATCATCTGGCGGGGGTCGTCGGCCATGCCCAGCAGCCCGGCGATGCGCACGATCTCGGCGCGGCTCGGTGTGTCGTCGAGGTAGTGGACGAGGTCGGCGTCGACGCCGCGCTCGGCCAGCAGGTCGCGGGCCTGCCGGCACTTGGAGCAGCGGGGGTTGTCAGAGCACGGTGCAGGTCTCGTCGGCCATGGCCGGCGACCGTAGCGAACCGGCACCGTGCGGGATCCGGCTTCCAGGAACGGGCGGGGCGCCGGGCGGGGATCGGGTTGCGGTCGGATGCGGACGGCACGGGCGGGGCAGGCGGGGCGGGGGTGAGGGGCGAGAGGTCAGGCGCCGGGGAGGTGGAACGGGCGGGAACGTCTGACTAAAGTCAGGCAATGGACGCCGGGATGGTCGCACAGGTGCGGCGGTTCAACCGCCGCTACACGCAGCGGGTCGGGGCGCTCGAGGACGCGGTACCTCGCCCGCGACCGGCCGCTCGGCGAGGCCCGGGTGCTGTGGGAGATCGGCGACGACGGGCGGGACGTCAAGGAGCTGCGCCAGCAGCTCGACCTCGACTCGGGCTACCTCAGCCGGCTGCTCCGCTCGTTGGAGGCGACGGGGCTCGTCACCGTCGGGCCGAGCACGGCCGACCGGCGCGTGCGCACCGCTCGCCTGACGGCGGCGGGTCGGGCCGAGCGGGCGGTGCTCGACCGGCGCAGCGACGAGCTGGCGGGCTCGGTCCTCGAACCGCTGTCGTCGCGCCAGCGCGAGCGGCTGGTGCGGGCGCTGGACGAGGTCGAGCGCCTGCTGGACGCCGGCCTCGTGGCCATCGAGGTGATCGACCCCGGCCTGCCGGTGGCGCAGTCGTGCCTGCAGGCCTACTACGACGAGCTCGACCGCCGGTTCGCCACCGGCTTCGATCCGGCGCAGGCCCGGCCGACCGCGGTGGACGACATGCGGCCGCCGGCGGGCGCGTTCCTCGTCGCCACCCGGCGGGGCGAGCCCGTGGGGTGCGGCGCCCTCAAGTTCCACCCCGACGGGGTGGCCGAGCTCAAGCGCCTGTGGGTCGACGGCTCGGCCCGGGGCCTCGGGGTCGGGCGGCGGCTGGTCGGCCCGGCTGGAGGAGCACGCCGCGGCCAACGGCGCGACCGTGGTCCGGCTCGACACGAACGCGGCCCTCACCGAGGCCATCGCCCTCTACGAGAGCGTCGGGTACCGCGAGGTCCGGCGTTCAACGACGAGGCCTACGCCGACCACTGGTTCGAGAAGCACCTGGACGTTTCCCCCGCGAGTCGGTCGCGGGAGCGACCGATCCCGCGGGGGAAATCGCGGTCGCGGGCGAGTGACCGGGCTCGCCGGCGGCCGCGCTACCGCTTGCGGGCGACGGTGAGGCCGTCGAACGACGGGCAGCATGACGGCCTCGACCCGCGCGTCGGCCACCACGTGGTCGTTGAAGGCGCGCAGGGCGGCCAGGTTGGCGTCGTCGCCCGGCTCGTCGGTGATGCGGCCCGACCACAGGACGTTGTCGGCGAGCAGCAGCCCGCCGGGCCGCACGCGGGGGACGAGCTCGTCCCAGTAGGCGACGTACCCGGGCTTGTCGGCGTCGATGAAGACCAGGTCGATCGGCACGTCGGTCGGCAGCGCCTGCAGGGTCTCCAGGGCGGGGGCGAGGCGCAGCTCGATGCGCTCGGCCAGGCCGGCTCGCTCCCACGCCCGGCGGGCGAGCGCGGTCCACTCCTCGCTGACGTCGCAGCACAGCAACCGGCCGTCGTCGGCCAGGCCGCGGGCGATGCACAGCGACGAGTAGCCGGTGAAGGTGCCGACCTCGACCGCACGGCCGGCGCCGGAGATGCGGGTGAGCAGCGTGAGGAGCTGGCCCTGGTCGGCCCCGATCTGCATCCCCGCGGCGCCGCCGAGGGCCTGGGTCTCGGCCCGGAGGTCGGCCAGCACCTCGTCGACCGGCCACGACCCGTGGTCGACGACGTAGTCGATGAGCTCGGCGGTCACGGGGAGGCTGCGGATGTCGGTCATCACCGCCGACGCTAACCGGCGTACCGCTACGGTCGGCGGCCATGAGGACAGGTGTCTTCCTCCCGATCTTCGACGAGCTGGCGGATCCCGCCACCCTCGCCCGGCTCGCGGCGCGGGCCGAGGGCCGGGGGTGGGACGGGGTGTTCCTGTGGGACCACGTGATCTACCGGCCGCCCGTCACCTCGGCGACCGACCCGTGGATCGCCCTCGCCGCCATGGCGTCGGCCACCGAGCGGGTGCAGCTCGGACCGATGGTCACCCCGCTCGCCCGTCGCCGTCCCTGGATCGTGGCCCGCCAGGCCGTGGCGCTGGACCACCTGTCGGGCGGGCGGTTCGTGCTCGGCCTCGGGTTGGGACTCGACTCGAGCGGGGGCGAGCTGTCGCGCTTCGGCGAGGAGCTCGACGACCGCCGCCGGGCGGGGATGCTCGACGAGGGCCTCGACGTGCTGACGGGCCTCCTGCGGGGCGAGCCGGTCGACCACCACGGCGACCACTACACGGTCGACGACGTGACCTTCCTGCCCGCGCCCGTCCGGCCCGGCGGCATCCCGATCTGGCTGGCGGCCCGGTGGCCGAACCGGCGGCCGGTGGCCCGGGCGCTGCGTCACGACGGCGTGTTCCTCATCGACACCGACGACCCGGAATCCCTGGCCGGCATCGTGGCCGGCGCCGCCGACCTGGGCCGGCCCTTCGACGTCGTGGTGGAGGACGATGCCGCCGCGGACGCCGCGCCCTGGCGGGCCGCCGGGGCGACGTGGTGGTTGGCCGGGTTCGACGCCTTCGACGTGACCGTGGCCGCCGTGGAGGCCGCCATCGACGCCGGCCCCGGCCTCTGAGCGCACCGCCCAGCGAGGTCGCGTGCGCATGGCGCGCGCCGCGCCGCCGTGGGGCAGAGTGGTCGGCGACGACCAGGAGGTCCCGATGTCCGACCGCGTGACCGTGCAGATCACCGACGGCGTGGCCGACGTGCGGCTCAACCGCCCCGACAAGCTGAACGCCCTCGACGGTGACATGTTCGTGGCCCTGGTCGACGTCAGCAGCCGCCTGGCGCGGGACGCCTCGGTGCGGGCGGTGGTGCTGTCCGGCGAGGGGCGGGCGTTCTCGGCCGGCCTCGACTTCTCGGGGTTCATGGCCATGGCGGGTGGCCGGGGGACGGTCGACTCCGGCGGCCCGGCCGACGCCGACACCGTCGACCCGGCGCCGCCGACACGGCCGACGTCGACACCGGCGCGGGTGCGTCCGGGCAGGCGGCCGGAGACCTCGGCGCCATCGGCCGCACCGACGGGCGCATCACGCACCTCGCCCAGCAGGCGGCCCACGGATGGTCCGAGGTCCCCGTCCCGGTGATCGCCGCCGTCCATGGGCACTGCCTGGGTGGCGGCCTGCAGATCGCTCTCGGGGCCGACATCCGCATCGTCCACCCCGACGCCAAGCTGTCGGTGCTCGAGATCCGCTGGGGCCTGTCGCCCGACATGACCGCCACCGCCACGCTGCCCCGCCTCGTCGGCATCGACGTGGCCAAGGAGCTGACCTGGACGGGCCGCAACGTGTCGGGCACCGAAGCCGTGGCGCTCGGCCTGTGCACCCGCGCCAGCGACGATCCGCTGGCCGACGCCCTGGCCCTGGCCCGCGACATCGCCGGCCGGAGCCCCGGCGCCATCCGGGGGACGAAGCGGCTGCTCGAGCAGTCGGGCCAGGTGCCCCTGGCGCAGCAGTACGCCGACGAGCGCCACACGATCGCCTCCCTCATCGGCACCCCCAACCAGGTCGAGGCGGTGGCCGCGTTCTTCGAGAAGCGCGCCCGTCCTTCGCCGACCCGGCGACTCGACACGACAGACACGACGGACACGGCCGACACCGGCCCGTCCCGCCGCCCGCGCTGCGGCGAGGCCAGCCGGCCCCGGACCGGTCAGCCGCCGCGATGCAGCTCGGCGGCGAGGTGGTGCTGGTGCGGCTGACCGACCGCCGCCATGGCGACCTCGTAGCGCAGCACGTCGCCCTCGACGGTGATCGTGCGCTCGACGCGGGTGACGTCCTTCGCCGTCGCCGTCCGGGCGACCGAGACCGAGACGAGGTGCAGCTCGATGCCCCCCGCCGTCACCAGGACCTCGCCCTCGGACAGCTCGGCGATGCCGGTCGGATGGGCGAGCACCGAGCTCGAGGCGACCGCCGCCGGTGCCGCGCAGGTAGCCGGCCTCGGCGTGGGCGGGCAGGCCCGTGTCGAGCCGGACGGTCGCCTGGCGGTAGGCGACGAACGGCTTGCCGGCGTGGCCGAACACGATCTCCTCGCGGTACCGGAACGGCTCGATCGTCGGGTAGCTGCCGGCGCCGGTGCCGGACCACGAGCCGAGCAGTGGGGCCAGGACGTCGACGTCGGGGTGCAGGAGGTGATCCACGGCGCTACTGGAACAGCACGCTGATGCTCTCGCGGCGGTCGATCCGGCGGATCGCCTCGCCGAGCAACCCGGCCACCGACACCACCTCGATGCGGTCGGAGATGGTCACCGGCTGCGTCTCGACCGAGTCGGTCATGAACAGGCGCTCGATGCCGCTGCCGTCGAGCCGTTCGACGGCCCGCTCGGTGAGCAGGCCGTGGCTCACGGCCGCGAACACCGAGGCGGCCCCACGCTCGCGGAGGACGCGCGCCGCGTCGACCAGCGTGCCCGCCGAGATCGTGAAGTCGTCGACGACCAGGGCGGTGCGGCCCTCCACCTCGCCGATGAGGTCGACGACCTCGGCCGTCTCGGAGTGGTCGGCTCGCTCCTTGTCGGCGATGGCGAGCGGGGCGCCGAGCCGCTTGGCGTAGAGCTTGGCCTTCTTGGCGAAGCCGGCGTCGGGGGACACGACCACGAGGTCGGGCAGGGCCTTGGAGGCGATGGCCTCGCACAGGACCGGCACCGCGTACAGGTCGTCGACCGGGATGCGGAAGAAGCCCTGCACCTGCGGAGCGTGCAGGTCCATCGTGATGATGCGGTCGGCGCCGGCGGCCTCGATGGCGTCGGCGCAGACCCGGGCGCGGATCGACACCCTGGGTTCGTCCTTCTTGTCGCCCTTGGCGTAGCTGAAGTACGGCATCAGGACCGTCACCGACATGGCGCTCGCCCGCTTGAGGGCGTCGATCCAGAACAGCAGCTCGACGAAGTTGTCGTTGGCCGGGAACGCCGTGCCCTGCACGAGGAAGACGTCGCGGCCCCGCACGTTCTCGGGCACCCGGACGAACAGGTTGCCCTCGGAGAACCGCAGCGTCTCGCCCTGGCACAGCGGGTGGTCGAGGTAGGCGGCGATGGACTGCGCCAGGCGGGGGTTGGCGGACCCGGCCAGCAGGACGAAGTCGTCGCGCACGGGGCGAACGTAGCTCCCGTGCGACCCGTCCGCTCGCGCGATGGCCCGCCTTCCTGGGTCAGTAGCCGGCGGCGGCGCCGTCGAGCGACCGAGGGTCGGCGATGCCCGCCAGGACGCCGTCGCTGAGCGCGATCACCTGGGCGTGGCCGAAGCCGTGGTCGACGGCGGCGCGGCTGCGCCGAACGTCGTGGCCCCGTTCGGTCAGGCCGGCGTCCCACGCCGTGGGCGCGTGGGCCTCGACCTCGACCCGGTCGGGTCCGTCGCCCGCCCACGTGTCGAACCCGCCGTGCTCGCCGTCGGGCAGGCGGCGGCCGAGCACCCAGCGTCCGGCCCGCACGGCGGAGCCGGGGGACTGGTCGTGGCGCAGCAGGCGGGCCAGGAGCTGGACGAGGATCTGGGGCTGCGAGTCGCCGCCCATCGAGCCGAGCACCGCTCGCAGCGAGCCGTCAGGCCGGGTCACCAGGGCGGGGGACAGCGTGTGCGGGGGCCGCCGGCCGGGCGCCCACATCGCGGGGTGCCCGTCGCCGAGCGTGAAGCCGATGCCGCGGTCGTGGAGGAAGACGCCGGTCGCCGGTTCGACGATGTGCGCCCCCCACCCCGACGCGTTCGACTGGATGAGGGTGATGCCCATCCGGTCGCGGTCGACCGCGCACGCGACCGTGGTGCCGCCGGACCGGAGGGCGGTGGCGATCTCGGCGCGGCGGTCGGGGTCGATGCGGGATCGCTGCTCGTCGAGCCGGCCGGGGTCGAGCAGCTCGGCCGGGTCGGCCGCGTCGTGGAGGACGGCATCGCGGTCGCTCCCGGTGACCCGGGCGGCCTCGACGAGGAGGTGGGCCCACGCACCGTCGTCGGGGTCGTCGGGCAGGTCCAGCCCGTCGGCCACCGCGGCCGCGGCGAGGGTCAGGTAGCCCTGGGACGGCGGGGGCGTCGTGTGGACGGTGTGGCCCCAGGCGTCGACCGCCACGGGGTCGACCCACTCGGCCTGGCTGCGCGCCAGGTCGTCGCGGGTGAACAGGCCCTGCCCGAGGCGCAGCAGGCCCTCGCCGAACGGGCCGAGGTAGAAGCCGGCGCGGCCCTGGGTGGCGACGGCGTCCAGCGCGGCGGCCACTCCCGGCCGCCGGAGCAGGGTGCCCGGGGGCAGCCGGCCGCCGGCGGCCATGGCGGGCTCGAGGTAGTCGTCGACGCCGTCGAGCTCGAGCACGAGCGGCGCCATCAGCGACAGCAGGGGCGACACGGGGAACCCGGTGGCCGCGTAGGTGATCCCGGCCTCGAGCACCTGGTCGAGCGGTAGCCGCCCGTGGCGGCGGTGGAGCTCGATCCAGCCGTCGACGCACCCGGGCACCGTGACGGCGCGGATGTCGCCGGTCGCCGGCAGGCGGTCGATGCCCTCGACCCGGGCCTGCAGGGCATCGGCGCCGCTGCCGGCCCGCCCTGCGCCGCACAGCGCCTCGACCGCGCCACCCGGCGGATGGACGAGGGCGAACATGTCGCCGCCCATGCCGCACTGGTGCTGGTTCGTGACCGCGAGGACCGCACCGGCGGCCACGGCCGCGTCGGCCGCGCTGCCCCCCGCCCGGAGGATCGCCACGCCGGCCGACGACGCCAGGTGGTCGGCCGTCGCCACCATTCCCGACGGCGCGTGCGCCGTCGCCGCTCCGAACCCGCCCATCGTCATCGGGCGGAGGTTAGTGGCACGCCACCGACGGGGGAGCTCGCCCCGTCAGCCGTCCAGCAGCGCTCCGGCGGCACGCCAGGCGTCCTCGACGGCGTCCAGGCGGTCGGTGGCGCTGCGCCGCAGCCGGGCGGCGGTCCCGGTCACGAGCGCGTTGAGGAGGGCGAGGGTGCCGACGTGGCTGTCGAACACCCCGGCGCCCTCGGCGGCCACGGTGAACGCGGCCTCGGCCCGGGCCGCGAGGGGCGAGAGCGGGCTGTCGGACACGGCCACCACCGCGGCGCCGGCGCCGGCGGCGCGGGTCACGTGCTCGACGACCCAGCGCTCGTACCGCCGCAGGTCCACGGCCACGACCACCGTGGTGGCGCCGGCGGCGGCCATCTGCCGGGCGACGGCGACGTCGGACCCGGCCACCTGGTGGACGTCGTCGCGCACGAGGGCCAGGCCGGAGGCGAGCATGGCGCCGACGCCCGACTCGGCGTCGCCGGCCACGACGAGGACGCGCCGGCGCCGGTCGGCCAGCAGGGCGACGGCGCGGGCGAAGGCGTCGGGGTCGACGGCCAGCAGGGTGCGCTGCACGTTGTCGAGCTCGGCCCGCAGGGTGCGTGACACGACGTCGTCGCCCTGCTCGGCCCGGATGCGCTCGACCGCCGGGCGCAGCCGTTGCCCGATGCCGGCCTGGACGGCGGCCTGGAGGCCGCTGTAGCCGGCGAAGCCCAGCCGCGAGGCGAGCCGGACGACCGAGGCGCCGGAGGTGTCGGCCAGCTCGGCGATGCGGGCGACCGTTCCGAAGGCCACGGCCTCGGGATCGCGGAGGACGACCTCGGCCACCCGCCGTTCGGCGGGGGAGAGGAGCTCGCGGTGCTGCTCGATGCGGGACGCCACGTCGGCCATGAACGGGATGATACGTTCATCCGGATCACCGGAACGTTTGTTACAGACCGGTGGGAACGACCGCAGACCCGACCCGACGCAGCACCCGATGCAGAGAGGCACCCGAGGCAGACAGATGACGACGACCTTCCGCTCGGTCAACCCCGCCCGGCCCGACGACGTCGTCGGCGAGTACCCGGTGCACGATGCCGCCGCGGTCGACGCCGCGGTGGCCGCCGCGGCCGAGGCCCAGCGGGCGTGGCGCCGCCGGCCGATCCCGGCCCGGGCCGACGTCATCGCCGCCGCCGGCGACGTCCTCGCTCGCGACAAGGCGGCCCTCACCGACCTCGTCTCCCACGAGGCCGGCAAGGTGCTCGTCGAGGCGGGCGGCGACGTGCAGGAGGCCGTCGACATGGCCTACTTCGTCGCCGGCCAGGGCAGGAGCGCCTGGGGCGAGACCGTGCCGTCCGAGCTCGGCGACAAGCTGGCCTGGACCACCCGCCAGCCGGTCGGGGTGGTCGGCATGATCACGCCCTGGAACTTCCCCGTCGCCATCCCGTCGTGGAAGATCTTCCCGGCCCTGCTGGCCGGCAACGGCATCGTGATCAAGCCCAGCGAGCACGCGCCGGCGTGCTGCGAGGCCTTCGTGGCCGCTTGCGTCGAGGCCGGGGTGCCTGCCGACCTCATCCAGGTGGTCCACGGGTTCGCCGAGCCGGCCGCAGCCCTGGCGGTCCACCCCGGCGTCGGGGCGATCAGCTTCACCGGCTCGGTGCCCACGGGTCGCAAGGTGGCGGCGTCGGCGATGGAGACCGGGCCCCGGCTGCTGTCGCTCGAGCTCGGCGGCAAGAACGCCATGGTGGTGCGCGACGACGCCGACCTCGACCTCGCGGTCGACGGGGCGGTGTTCGGCGCGTTCGGCACCGCGGGTCAGCGCTGCACCTCGACCTCCCGGCTGATCGTGCACCCCGACGTGGCCGGCGAGCTGGTCGAGCGCATCGTGAAGCGGGCGGGCGAGCTGCGGCTCGGCGACCCACGGGAGCCCGGCGTCGACGTCGGCCCGGTCATCACGGGCTCGTCGGCCGAGCGCATCGCCGGCATGGTGGCCGCCGCGGTCGACGAGGGGGCCACGGTCGCCGCCGGCGGCGAGGCCGTCACGGTCGACGGCTGCGCGGGCGGAGCCTTCTACGCCCCCACGGTGCTGACGGGCGTGCGACCCGGCCACCGCATCGCCCGCGAGGAGGTGTTCGGCCCCGTGCTCGCCGTGCTCGAGGTCGCGGACCTCGACGACGCCCTCGAGGTGGTCAACAGCGTCGAGTACGGGCTGTCGGCCGCCGTCTACTCGCGCGACATCGGCACCGCGCTGCGGGCGGTCGACGGCATCGACACCGGGATCGTCTACGTCAACGCCCCCACCATCGGCGCCGAGATCCCGCTGCCCTTCGGCGGCACGAAGCACACCGGCAACGGGTTCCGCGAGGCGGGGACGCGGGGCATCGAGCAGTTCAGCCAGCTCAAGACCGTCTACGTCGACTACTCGGGTCGGCTGCAGAAGGCGCAGATCGACACGCATCCGCGTGACGACCACGACAAGGAGGCCCGATGACCACCGCAACGGCCGACGCCACGTCCACGTGGCTGGCTCGCGACCACGCCGCGCTGGCCGGGGTGCTGCCCCGCTACTACGACGTGGTCGCCGAGCGGGGCGAGGGGTCGTGGATCGTCGACGTCGCCGGGCGCCGCTACCTCGACCTCGGCGCCGGCATCGCGGTGAACACCACCGGCCACTGCCACCCGCGGGTGGTCGACGCCATCGCCGAGCAGGCCCGCACGCTCGTGCACACGTCGGTCGTCGTGCACAACACGCTGAACGTGGCCCTGGCCGAGCGCATCGGCGCGCTGTGCCCGTTCCTCGCCGACCCGCAGGTGTTCTTCTGCAACTCGGGGGCCGAGGCCGTCGACGGCGCCCTCAAGCTGGCCCGCAAGGTCACCGGCAAGCCGGGCGTGATCGCCTTCCGCCGGGCCTTCCACGGCCGCACGCTGGCCGCCACCACCCTCACCACGGCGAAGGGGCGGTACCGCGAGGGCTACGAGCCCCTCCTGTCCGGCGTGTACCACGCCCCCTACTGCGTGCCCCACGAGCACGCCACGCCCGACGAGGCCGTGGCGACGTCGCTGGCCGAGCTCGACCGGGTGCTCACCCTCCAGGCGCCGCCCGCCAACGTCGGCGTCATGATCGTCGAGCCCGTGCTGGGCGAGGGCGGCTACGTGCCCCCGCCGCGGCCCTGGCTGGCCGGGCTGCGCGACCGGTGCGACGAGCACGGCATCCTGCTCGTGTTCGACGAGGTGCAGTGCGGCATCGGGCGCACGGGCCGGCCCTTCGCGGCCGAGGCCTACGACGTGCGCCCCGACGTGGTGCTGTTCGCCAAGGGCATCGCCTCGGGCCTGCCGCTCGGGGGGATCGTGGCGCCGCGGGCACTGATGGAGCGGTGGCCGACGGGCGCCCACGGGTCGACGTTCGGCGGCAACCCGGTGGCGTGCGCCGCGGCCCTGGCCACGCTCGACGTGCTCGACGAGACCGACGGCTACCGGCGCACCTCCGAGCTGGGCGAGCGTGCCGTCGCCCACCTCCGTCGCGAGGTGGGGGGCCACGGCCTGGTGCGCGACATCCGGGGCATCGGCCTGATGGTCGGCGTCGAGCTGGCCGACAAGGCGGTCACCGACCGCATCTGCGCCGCCTGCCTCGACGCGGGCGTGATCGTGCTGTCGTGCGGGCCCGACGAGAACGTGCTGCGCCTCGTGCCGCCGCTCACCATCACCGCCGACGAGCTCGACCAGGGCCTCGCCGTCCTCTGCGACGCCATCCGGGCGGCGTAGGCAGGCCACACCTTCCCTGCGCCCCACCCGACGCGATTTCCCCGCGAGATCGGTCGCTCCAGCGACCGATCTCGCGGGGAAATCATTCATTCCCGGGCTCAGAAGGCCAGGAGGGCGTCGAGGGCCGGGCGAAGGCGCGACTCGGCCGACCAGACCGCCTCGAGCGGCGGGGCGAACGGGATCGGGGTGTCCAACCCGCCGACCCGGGCCACGGGTGCGTCCAGCCAGGCGAACGCCTCGGTGCCGATGGTGGCCGCCACCTCGGCCCCGAAGCCACCGGTGATGGCCGCCTCGTGCAGGACCATCGCCCGCGAGGTGCGGCGCACCGACTCGAGCACGGTCTCGCGGTCCCACGGCGCCAGCGAGCGCAGGTCGATCACCTCGACCTCGCCGCCGCCGTCCGCGGCGACGGCGTCGGCGGCGGCGACCGCCCAGCCGACGCCCGCCCCGTAGGTCACGATCGTGGCGTCGCGGCCCGGCCGGGCGATGCGGGCGCGGCCGAGCGGCTCGACGTGGTGGCCCGGCGGCACGGGGCCGCGGGCGCTGCGGTAGAGCCGCTTGTGCTCGAGCACCAGCACCGGGTTGCCGTCGTCGAGGGCGGCGAGCAGCAGGCCCTTGGCGTCGGCGGGGGTGGCGGGGGCGACGACCTTGAGCCCGGGCACGTGGCAGAACCAGGCCTCGACGTTCTGCGAGTGGAACGGCCCGGCCCCCAGGCCGCCGCCGATCGGCAGGCGCACCACCAGCGGCACGGGCGCACCCCAGCGGTAGCGGGTGGTGGCGACGTTGTTGACGAGCTGGTTGAAGCCGCACGACACGAAGTCGCCGAACTGCATCTCGAGCACCGGACGGAACCCGTCGAGCGCCAGGCCGAGCGCCGCGCCGACGGCCCCCGACTCGATGATCGGCGTGTTGCGCACCCGGTCGGTGCCGAACTCGCCGGCCAGGCCCTCGGTGGCCTTGAACACCCCGCCGTACCCGGCGATGTCCTGGCCCAGCAGCACGACACGGTCGTCGCCCGCCAGCGCCACGTGGAGCGCGTCGCGCACGGCGTCGACGTAGCGCGCCTCGGGTTCGTGCCCGGGCACGCCCGCCGCTGCGGCCGCGGCGCGACGGATCGGGCTCGCCGGGGCGAACACGCGGTCGAGCTCCACCGCGGCGGTCGACGCCGGGGTGGCGTCGGCCAGTGCGTCGGCCACGAGGCGGTCCACCTCGGCCCGCAGCTCGTCGCGCACGAGGTCCCGCTCGTCGCGGCCCATCAGGCCCGACTCGTCGAGGAGAGCCTCGAAGCGGGCGATCGGGTCGCGCCCCACCCAGGCGGCGAGCTGCTCGGCGGGGACGTAGTCGGTGCCCGACGCCTCCTCGTGGCCGCGCATGCGGAAGGTCTTGCACTCGAGCAGGGCCGGGCCCTCGCCCGCCCGCGCCCGCTCGGCCGCCCAGGCCACGGCGTCGCGCACGGCCACGACGTCGTTGCCGTCGACGATGCGTCCCGGCATGCCGTAGCCGGCGGCGCGGTCGGCCAGGTCGGCGCAGGCGTACTGCTCGCTGGCCGGGGTCGACAGGCCCCACTGGTTGTTCTCGACCACGAACAGCACGCCGAGCCGCCACACCGCGGCCAGGTTCATGGCTTCGTGGACGTCGCCCTCGCTCGTCGCCCCGTCGCCGACCAGCACCGCGGCGACCCGGTCCTCGCCCCGCAGGCGGGCGGCCAGCGCCAATCCGTCGGCCACGGGCGCCATCGCCCCGAGGTGGCTGATCATGCCGACCACGTGGTGGTCGAGGGTGCCGAAGTGGAACGTGCGGTCGCGTCCGCCCGTGTAGCCGCCGGCCCGCCCGAGGATCTGGCGGAACAGCACACCGAGGTCGAGGCCGCGGCCCGTGAACACCGCCAGGTTGCGGTGCACCGGCAGCAGCCAGTCGTCGGGCCGCAGCGCAGCGACCAGACCGACCGACACGGCCTCCTGGCCGATGCCCGAGAACCACTTCGACACCTGGCCGCGGCGCAGCAGGGTCAGCATGCGCTCCTCGATGGTCCGTGGCAGCACCAGCGCCTCGAACAGCGAGCGGGCCTCGTCCGCCGACAGGCCGGCCGTGGCGGGCGCGACCGTCACGTCGTCCACTGGTCCCGCTCCTGCAGCACCGCCTTCAGCACGTCGGCGCGGTCGGTCATGATGCCGTCGACGCCGAGGTCGAGCAGCGACCGCATCTCGTCGGGGTCGTTCACGGTCCACACGTGGACCTGCAGGTCCCGCTCGTGGGCGGCGGCCACGACCCGGTCGGTGACGAGGGCGACCGGGCCCCGCTTGACCGGCACCTGGAGGCAGCCTGCGCTGAACGTGCCCGCGGGCAGGCCCCGGCTGGCCGCCAGGAAGCGCGCCACCTGCCGCGGGCCCATGGACGTGCACACCCGTGGGCCGAGGCGCTCGCGCACGCGCGCCAGGCGGCGGTCGGAGAAGGCGCCGATGCACACCCGGTCGACCGTGCCCGTGCGCTCGATCACCTCGACGAGGGGGTCGACGGCGGCGTCGTGCTTGGGATCGATGTTGATGCGCACGTCGGGCCAGGCCGTCAGCAGGTCCTCGAGCAGCGGGATCTCCTCGCGGTCGCGGACCAGCGCCTCCTTCACGGCGGCGTACGGGAGGTCCCCGAGGACGCCCGTGCCACCGGTGAGGCGGTCCAGGTGGTCGTCGTGGAAGGCGACCAGCACCCCGTCGCTGGTGGCGTGGGCATCGGTCTCGAGGTACCGGTAGCCGAGGGCGACGGCGGCCTCGAACGCGGCCATCGTGTTCTCGCCCGGGCCGTCGGGGGAGTGCGCGCCCTGGTGGGCGAACGCGAGGGGGCCGGGCCAGTCGAGGAACGGCAGGGGCACCCGCCGGACGGTAGCCGCCGCGGGTCGGCGTGGTCGGAGTGGGGCGGGGGCGGCGAGGCAGTAGACCGGAGGGAACGCAGCGGGCCGGTTCGCCGGCCGGGAGCCCGAGGGAGCGTGCCATGACCGAGCGGAGCGAGGTCCAGAGGTCCAGTCGGCCCTGCGCCACGAAGTGGCGATTCGGTCACTGGTGCGCCCGAAGGGTGCACCAGTGACCGACGTGACACCCGTGCGCATCGGCGACGAGAAGGTCACCACCGCCGACGAGATCGTCGTGTCGTCGCCGTACGACGGTCACGAGGTGGGGAGGGTCCCGTCGTGCGGGGCGGCCGAGGTCGATCGGGCGGTCGCCGCCGCCCGTGCCCGCCTGCTGGCCGCGGCCGACGGCGCCGAGCCGTTCGCCGCCGCCGAGCGCGCGGCCGTGCTCGACCGGGCCGCCGTGCTGCTCGACGAGAGGGCCGAGCAGTTCGCCCGCATCATCGCGGAGGAGGCCGCCAAGCCGATCCGCACCGCCCTCGTCGAGGCCCGCCGGGCGGTCGACACGTTCCGCTTCAGCGCCGCCGAGGCCCGGACGCTCGCCGGCGACGTCGTCCCGCTCGAGGCCAGCGCGCCGGGCGCGGGCAAGATCGGCTTCACGCTGCGGGTGCCGATCGGCGTCGTGGGCGCCATCAGCCCGTTCAACTTCCCGCTGAACCTCGTGGCCCACAAGGTGGCGCCGGCGATCGCCGCGGGGTGCCCCGTCGTGCTCAAGCCCGCCAGCCAGACCCCGCTGTCGGCGCTCGCGCTGGCGGCCCTGCTGCTCGACGAGTGCGGCCTGCCGGCGGGCTGGCTCAACGTGGTGACCGGGTCGGGCCGGGCCGTGGGCGACCCGCTCGTCGACCACCCCGACGTGGCCATGATCACCTTCACCGGGTCGCCCGACGTCGGCTGGGGGATCCGGGCCCGGGCCCCGCACAAGAAGGTGAACCTCGAGCTGGGCAACAACACGCCGGTGATCGTCGAGGGCGACGCCGACTGGCGGGCTGCGGTCGCCAAGCTGAAGGTCGCCGGGTTCTCGCACGCCGGCCAGTCGTGCATCTCGTCCCAGCGCCTCTACGTCCATCGGTCGATCCACGACGACGTCGTGGCGGCCCTCGTCGACGCGGTCGGCTCGCTGGTGGTCGGCGATCCGCTCGACGAGGCCACCGACGTGTCGGCGCTCATCTCGCCCGGGGAGACCGACAGGGTGGCCGAGTGGATCGGCGAGGCGGTGGCGGGCGGCGCCAAGGTGGCGGTCGGGGGCGAGCGCGACGACGAGGGCCTGCTGCGCCCGACGGTCCTGACCGGCGTCGCCGCCGACATGAAGGTGTGCCGCGACGAGGTGTTCGGCCCGGTGATCGCGGTGGCCGCCTACGACGAGCTGGACGAGGCGCTGGCCTTGGCCAACGACACCCGCTACGGGCTGCAGGCGGGCATCTTCACCGGCCGGCTCGACGCCGCGCTGGCGGCGGCTCGGCGGCTCGACTTCGGCGGCGTCGTCGTCAACGAGGTCCCGACGTGGCGGGCCGACCAGCAGCCCTACGGCGGCGTGCGCGACAGCGGGAACACCCGCGAGGGGCCCCACTACGCGGTGCGGGAGATGACCGAGCTGCGCCTCGTCGTCCTCCAGACCTGACCGTCGGGGCGCCGGGGCGCTCGGACCGGGGCGGCGCGGCCCGACGGCGGTCACCCGGCCGCTCCCGCGTGCGGGTCAGGTCTGCGGGTGCCGCCCCGCCTCGACCGGCGACCGCTCGGCGCGCAGGCGGGCCTCTTCGAGGCCGCGTTGCACCCCGGCGGTGAAGCTCGACAGCAGCGTCTGCACATCGG
The DNA here is from genome assembly GCA_963778415.1 of uncultured Acidimicrobiales bacterium. Lineage (GTDB taxonomy): Bacteria > Actinomycetota > Acidimicrobiia > Acidimicrobiales > VFJN01 > ZC4RG19. Next base: position 704,333 of record CAVZUI010000010.1, on the reverse strand, counting down.
TCGCCTTGCTGGCGCCTCCGGCCGGCGTGGGCCGGGGGTCGACCGCGGGCCGGGGTGGCGGCGGGGGTGCCGGACCACCGCGCCGCAGCGAGACCACGTCGGCGTGCGGGAGCTGGGCCCCGGGCACGCGCCGGGCGAGCGTGTCGGGCGGGGTCAGCGGGGACGCCCCGCGCTCGACGAGCGGCGGGGCGGTCGCCGGAGGCCGGGACGGGAGGGCGGGGCGGTCGCCGGAGGCCGGGACGCGAGGGGCGGGCCCTGCGGCGCGGCGGGCTGCGGCGCCCGGGCTGGTGGGGGCGCCGTGGGCGGCGCGTAGCGCGCCAGGGCCTGCAACAGCGTCTGGTCGTCGACCGGGGCCGAGGCCGTCGGCCGTGGCGCACCGGGTGCTCTCCGGGCCAGGCCGCCCGGCGTGGCGGGCAGGGCGCCCGTCGCGTCGGCGGACACCGAGCGCGGGCCGCCGACGACGCGCGGGCCGCCGGCGTGGTTCGGCTGCCGCGGCCAGATCCCGCCGGCCGATCCGCCGGGCCTGGCCGGGGGAGCGAGCTGCGGGCCGGGAGGCTGCGGAGCGGACGGCGCCGCGGCTGGGGGCATGGCGATGGGTGTCGACGGCAACGGCGGGAACGTGGGCGCCTGCGCGGCCGGGGCCTGGGGCCGGATCGCGGGTGCCTCGCCCCACGGCGCCGCCGCTGCGGCGGCGGGGGCCTGGGGCCAGCTCACGGGTGCCGCGTCCCACGGCCCGGCCGCGGGCGGCGGCGAGGGGACCGGGGCCGGCGGGGCACCCCACGGCCCGGCCGCCGGCGCCGCGGGGAGGGCGGCCGCGGGCTCTGGGGCGGGCGGCACCCGGACGGGCCGGTGACCGTGCGGCGGGGTGACCGGCGCACTGGTCACCTGGTCGGTCGTGAGCAGCGTCGGGGGCAGCGAGAGGGTGGCGGTGATGCCCTGGCCGGGCGACGTGTCGAGCCGGACCTTGATGTCGTGGCGGGCGGCGAGGTTGCCGGCCACGTAGTGCCCCAGGTACTTGGACGGCGCCACGGTGAAGCTCTCGGCCCCCGCGAGCCGCCGATTGGCCGCCGTCACGTCCTTGGCCGCCATGCCGAGGCCGGTGTCGATGACCGCCAGCGTGTACCCGCCGTCCTCGCGGTTGCGCCCGCGGATGTCGACGCTCTGGTCGGGCGGCGAGAACACGAGGGCGTTCTCGACCAGCTCGGCGAGGAGGTGGGCGAGGTCGGCGGCGGACGAGCCGATGATGGTGGCGGGCTCGACGCCGCGGACCGCCACGCGCTGGTAGTTCTCCACCTCGCCGAGGGCGGCGCGGATGACGTCGGTGAGGCGCACGGGGGCGGCCCACTGGCGGGGTGGCTCGATGCCGGCCAGCACGAGCAGCGACTCGGCGTTGCGGCGCATGCGGGTGGCGAGGTGGTCGAGCCGGAACAGGTTGGAGAGCGCGTCGGGGCTGGTCTCGTTGGACTCGAGCTCGGTGATGAAGTCGAGCTGGCGGCCGAGGAGGTTCTGGTTGCGGCGGCCGAGGTTGACGAAGCTGTCGGCGATGTTGCGGCGGAGGACGGCCTGCTCGACGGCGAGGTCGAGCGCGGTGTCCTGCACGGTGTTGAGGGCGTCGGCGACGTCGGCGACCTCGTCGCGGGTGCGTATCCGCACGGGGTCGACCTGCGGGACGGTGATGTTCTCGCCCAGGGGGGTCTCGAGGATGTCGGTCACGGCGTCGGGCAGCCGGTTGTCGGCCATGTCCTTCGCCTGCCGGGTGAGCGCCCGCAGCGGGCGGGTGATCGACCGGGACACGGCCCAGGTCAGCCCGATGGCGACCACCAGGGTCAGGACCGCCATCACCACGTAGATGCGCTCGCGCCGCTCGGCGGCCGCGTTCAGCTCGTCGGCACGCTCGTTGAGCGAGTCCACCAGCGCGTTGCGCACGCCCATGTAGCCGCCGTCCGCGGGAACGTTCAGCGTGCCGAGCAGCGAGGCCATGTCGGGTGGCTCGCCGGTGAGCGCCTTGTCGAGCTCGCCGGTGAAGCCGTCCACGAGATCGGACGGGTACTCGGGGCCCACGACCGCGTCGAACGGCGCGGGTGCCTCGACCAGGCGCCTGTTCCCCGCGTCGAAGGTCGACCGCAGGCGAGCGATGGTCGCGATCTCGGTGGACGAGTCGAGGCCGCCGCCGATCGTGATCTCGAGGATCGACGTGCGCGCCAGCTCGGACAGGATCTCGAGCTGGCGTGTCGTCGTGTCGACCAGCGAGGTCGCCTGGCGGAGCTCGGCGTCGTCGATGGCCAGCGCCACCCGGCTGTTGGCATCGAGGAACGGACGGATCAGGGCGAGGTAGTCCTGGTAGACGTCGTTGGCGGCTTCGACGTTGGCGAGGTCGCGCGGGTTGGTGTTGGCGTCGATCAGTTCCCGCAGCTCACCGAGGTCGTCGAGGTTCTCGAGCGACGGTGCGTACGCCTGGGCGGCGGTGTCGCTGCCGCTCTGGAGCGTCTCCCGGAACGACGAGATCGCCTCGTTGGTGATGGCGCGCGACTCCTCGTAGCCGACGACGGGCGGCTGGATGGCGTTCTCCTGGCCGATCAGCTCGACGACGGCCCAGGTGCGCTCGTTCTGGATGCCGGTGATGACGCCCGACGGCCCGACCGACGCCCGAGCGAGGGCGGTCTGGGCCCGCACGTCGTCGACGTCGGCCGCGGTCTCGGCCACCTCGACGGCGGTGATGAAGAAGAGGCCGATCAGCGGCACGGCGAGGGCCGCCGCCAGCTTCATCCGGATAGGGATCCGGCGCATGTACATCCCCCTCGCCACGAATCGTCGCGTGTCGACCCCGGCGTCGGCAGCGGCGGCGATTGAGCGATCTTTCGTCGACTGTCCCCACGCGTCGAGTGCGCCCCAACACGCCTGGTCATCATGCCAGACCGGTGCGCCCTGTGCCGCGATGGCGCCGATCCGCGTTCGACCTGGCACGACGGGCCGGTCGCAGGTGGCGAGCGGTGCCTGCGAGCGGCAACGCTGCGGATGTGGCACCCGCCGAACCGCCCAGCCCCGAGCCCGTGCGCTCGTGGACGGTGGACGAGGCCAACGCGGCGCTGGGGTGGGTCGGCGAGGTGGTGGAGCGTGCCCAGGACCTGTGGCAGCGCTACCGGGGCCAGGCGACACGCCGGGCGCGCCTCGTGCGCCAGAACGGGCACGGGCTCGTGCCCGCCGACCCGGCGGCGATCCAGGCCTGCCTCGACGAGCTGGCGGTCGAGGGTGTCGTCCTGCGTGACATCGAACGCGGGCTGATCGACTTCCCGGCGCAGGCCGCGAGCGGCCGCTGGTACTGGCTGTGCTGGTTGGTGGGCGAGGACGGGGTGACCTGGTGGCACTGGCCCGAGGACGGGTTCGCCGGGCGGACACCGCTCGACCAGCCGCCGGACTGAGGACGGCCGCGGCGACCGCGCGGTGGTGGCGGGTCAGATGATGCCGCTGGTGTGCCCCGCCCAGTACTCGTCCTTGAGCAGGCGCTTGTAGAGCTTGCCGGTCGGGTGGCGCGGGAGCTCGGCGCGGAAGTCGACCGAGCGCGGGCACTTGACGTCGGCCAGGTGCTCGCGGCAGTAGGCGATGAGCTCACGCTCGAGCTCGGGGCCGGCGTCGTCCATCGAGATCGGCTGGACGACGGCCTTGACCTCCTCGCCGAAGTCGTCGTTGGGCACGCCGAAGACGGCGACGTCGGCCACCTTGGGGTGCAGGGCGAGGACGTTCTCGGCCTCCTGCGGGTAGACGTTCACGCCGCCGGTGATGATCATGTACGCCTTGCGGTCGGTGAGGTAGAGGAAGCCGTCGTCGTCGAGGTAGCCGACGTCGCCGAGGGTCGACCACCCGCGGCCCCGGGGGTCGCGGGACGCCGCGGTCTTCTCGGGGTCGTTGTGGTACTCGAACTCGGCGCCGCCGCTCGAAGTAGACCGTGCCCGGCTCGCCCGACGGGCAGCTCCTCGCCGTCGTCGTCGACGATGTGGACCGTGCCCGAGCAGCGCCTTGCCGACCGTGCCCGGGTGGGCCAGCCACTCGCTCGCTGTCGCAGTAGCACGAACCCGTTGCCCTCGGTGCCGGCGTAGTACTCGTGGAGCACCGGGCCCCACCAGTCGATCATCTGCTGCTTGACCTGCGACCGGGCACGGCGCGGCGGCGTGGATGGCGACCTGGAGCGACGACACGTCGTAGCGACTCGCGCACCTCGTCGGGGAGCTTGAGCATGCGGATGAACATCGTCGGCACCCACTGGCTGTGGGTCACGCGGTGGCGCTCGATCAGGGCCAGCGCCTCGGCGGGGTCGAAGTGCTCCATCACGACACCGTGCCGCCGGCCCGGTGGAACCGCCATGCAGAAGCGCAGCGGGGCCGCGTGGTACAGCGGCGCCGGCGACAGGTACACGCTGTCGGCTGTCGCCCCGAACAGCGGCGGTGACCAGCAGGTAGATCGCGTCGGGGGTGCCGAGAGGCGGCGTCGGGCAGCGGCACCTTCACGCCCTTGGGGCGGCCGGTGGTGCCCGACGAGTAGAGCATGTCGCGGCCCTCGACCCGGTCCTCGGGCAGGGGGGTCGGCGGGCTGGGCGTCGACGGCGTCCTCGCAGCTGTCGTAGCCGTCGATGGCGCCGTCGATCATGTAGAGCGCCACGTCGTCGCCGACCAGCGACGCGATCTCGGCCGCCTGGTCGGCCTTGTAGGCGGAGGTCACGAACGCCCGGGCCCCGCAGTCCTCGACGATGTACGCCATCTCGTCGGTGGTGAGCCGCGAGCTCATCGCCGTGTAGTAGAGGCCGGCGTAGTGGGCGCCCCAGACGAGCGGCGAAGTAGCGCGGGTGGTTCTCGAGGCACGAGGGCGACGTGGTCGCCGGGCTGCAGCCCGAGCGGACCGGAACAGGTGCGACACCTGGTTGGCCTCGGCGTCGAGCTCGGCGTAGGTGATGACACGCGCCGGAACCGGCCAGGATCACGGCGGGGGCTTGTCGGGGGTCGTCTCGGCGTGGGCTCCCGGAAACATGGCGGCACCGTAGCGGCTCCCCGTTCTGACGGTGCGCCCCGTCACATCCCCTGGGCCGCCGGGGGCGGGACGGGAGGAGGTCGCCGGTAGCGTGAACACCAGTGGACATCACAGACCGGTTCGCCGAGCTGGTGCGCGGCCCGGACGGGGCGATGCCGCTCGACCTCGGGGCGCTGCTCATCGCGGCCCACGCACGGCGCGACCTCGATCGTCGACCACGAGCTCCGACGGCTCGACGCCATCGCGGCGGGGTGCCCCGACGGCACGCTGGCCGGCGTCACGCACCACCTGTTCGACGACCTGGGCTTCGCCGGCGACACCGACGACTACGGCAACCCGCGGAACTCGCTGCTCGACGTCGTGATCGAGCGGCGTCGCGGCATCCCGATCACCCTGGCCGTGGTGCTCATCGAGGTGGCCCGGCGGCGCGGCCTCGACCTGGTCGGCGTGGGGATGCCCGGGCACTTCCTCGTGCGCTCGGCCGCCGATCCCGACCTGTTCGTCGACCCGTTCCACCGGGCGGTCGCTCGATCGCGAGGGCTGCGAGAAGCTGTTCGCGACCCTGCACGGTCACAAGGCGCGGTTCGAGGATCGCTACCTCGACCCCGTCGGGCCCCGTGCGGTGATCGCCCGCATGCTCACCAACCTGCAGCGGTCCTACATCGCCCGCGGCGACCGGGCGGGTGGGCTGTGGGCCCAGTGCCTGCGGGTGCTGCGTGCCGGGGACGACGGTGCAGGACCGCCGCCAGCTCGCGGCCATGCTCGCCGCCAACGGCCGGTTCGACGCCGGCCGCGATCGAGCTCGACGCCATCGCCGCCGAGGGCGGGGGCGACCGCGACCGCGTGGCCGGCCCGGGCCCTGCGGGCCAAGCTCAACTGACCCCTCCCGCCGGCTGCGCCAGGATCGGTGACGTGATCGACCGCGACCTCAAGCGCTGCCTCGGCCAGATGATGAAGGGCGTGCAGGTGGTGGGCGCGGCGCACGACGGTGTGCGTGCGGGCGTACACTCGCACTGGGTGTGCCAGGTCAGCTTCGAGGAGCCGGTCCTCTGGCGTCGGTCTCGCCGAAGCACGACACGCACCCGCTGATCGTGGCCAGCGGCCGGTTCTCGGTGTCGATCCTCGCCGGCGACCAGGTCGAGCGAGGGCCAGTACTTCTCCTATCCCGGCCGGACGGTTCCGCCACGTGGCGACCGAGTACCTCGACGAGGTCGACGGCCTGCCCGGTCGTCCGCGACTGCGATCGCCTGGCTCGAGTGCGACGGTCGAGGACCGGATCACCGGCCGCTACGACCACGACCTGTTCTTCGCCCGGGTCACGCGGCTGGCGACGGGCCGGCTCGGCGAGCCGCCGCTGCTGTACTCCTCGCGCCTCGGGTGGCGAGCGGCCGGCGGCCGGGTCCGCGAGCCCGGCGGCGCCGTGCGCGACCGCCTGCTGGCGAGGCTGGAGGACCCCACCGAGGCGTGAGGGCCGAGGCGCCCCGGAGGTCGTCGTCGCCCACGCCGGGGACGCGGCGCACAGGCCCGGCTCCACAGCCGGCAGACCGGTGGGACGAGTGACGTGCGTCTCGCACCTTGACCGGCCGGTCAAGTACCGTGCCGGCCATGGCGATCACCGAGTCCGTCCGGTCCGACAGCCCCGGCGAGCCCATCGACGACGAGGCCCGCGTGCTCGAGCGGTGCCGAGCGCCTGCTGGCCGAGGCCCCGACCCGCGGACGACGTCCCCGGTCGAGTTCCTCGGGCGCCAGTTCGACCTCGGGCTCGCCTGGGTGCACTTCCCCGAGGGCCACGGCGGCCTCGGGCCTGTCGCCCAAGCTGCAGAAGACGATCAACGAGACGCTCGGCCGCGCCGGCGCCCCGCGCCGGCGGCGATGAACCCGATCGGCCACGGCATGGGCGCGCCCACGGTCGTCACCCACGGCAGCGACGAGCAGAAGCGGCGCTACCTGCGACCGCTGTTCACCGGCGAGGAGATCTGGTGCCAGCTCTTCTGCGAGCCGGGCGCCGGTTCCGACGTGGCCGGGCTCGTCGACCCGGGCGGTGCGCGACGGCGACGAGTGGATCGTCAACGGCCAGAAGGTGTGGACCACCCTGGCCCACATGTCCCGGTGCGGGATGCTCGTCGCCCGCACCGACCCCGATGCCGCCCAAGCACAAGGGGCTCACCTACTTCGTGGTCGACATGCAGGCGCCGGGCGTCGAGGTGCGGCCGCTGCTACCAGATCACCGGCGAGGCCGAGTTCAACGAGGTCTACTTCACCGACGTCCGCATCCCCGACGCCGAGCGCCTCGGCGACGTGGGCGAGGGCTGGCGGGTGTCGCTCACGACGCTCATGAACGAGCGGGTGTCGATCGGCGGCCAGATCCCGCCCCGGGGCAGCGGCTTCGCCGGCGAGCTGATGAAGATCTGCACCGCGACCGGACCGCACGACGCCGCCACCCGCGACCGGGTCATGCGGCTGTGGATCCGGGCCGAGGTGCTGCGGCTCACCAACATCCGGGCCAGCCAGAACCGGTCGCAGGGCACACCCGGGCCCGAGGGCTCGATCGGCAAGATGGCCATGGCCGAGCTGCAACAAGGACATCAGCGAGTTCGCCGTCGACCTGCTGGGCGCCGAGCGGCATGCTGTTCGCCCGCCGGCTACCCGATGGCCCGGCCCGAGACGACCGCGCTGTGGAGCAACCCCCAGCAGGCGTTCCTGCGCTCGCGGGCCAACTCGATCGAGGGCGGCACGACCGAGATCATGAAGAACATCCTCGGCGAGCGGGTGCTCGGCCTGCCCGGCGACATCCGCATCGACAAGGATCGACCCTGGATCGAGGTCCCTCGGTCGTAGCGTCGTCGCCGCGGCCCGAGGCCCGCGTCGCGGGCCTGCAGGTCTGCCTACGCTGACGCCATGGCCACGACCGGCGACGCGGCACCGCGGCGGCGCGGACGACCGCCGGACCGGCGCAGCGAGGAGACGCTGGCGCGCATCCTGCGGGCCGCCCGCGACCGCTTCAGCAAGGTGGGCTACGCCCAGACGTCGATGGCCGACATCGCCGAGGCCGCCGGCGTCACGCCGCGGGCGATCTACCACTACGCCGACTCGAAGCCGCGCTTGTTCGCCCTGGCCGCCGAGCAGGCCTACCAGCGGTTCGGCGCCGAGATCGTGGCCCGGGTGCTCACCCACGACGACACGGCGGCGCGCCTGCGCGGCTACGTCGACGTGTTCCGGACGCTGTATCAGGACGACCCCGGCATCGTGGCGTTCGTCAGCCGGTCGGCGCTCGACGCGGATCGCGTCCCCGAGCTGAGCGAGTCGTTGCCGACCTGGGTCGCCGGCGTGCTCGACGTGAACGAGCTCGTGGTCCGCGACAGCGTCGAGCGGGGCGAGCTGGCGGCCGGGGTCGAGCCGGCGGGCGCAGTTGCGCTGCTCGAGGTGTTCGGGGCCGGCCTGACCCTGCTGGCCGGCGGCGACCGGGGCCCCGAGTACCTGGCCATGCTCGATGCGCTGGAGCACCTGATCGACGGCTCGCTCTTCGTGGCGCGCCCGGGAGTTGACCCTGCACAAGAATTCCACTAGCAACGAATTATCAGCTCCGCTGGTCGCGGGGCTGCGTGAGGGGAGTTGGCTGTGGGGATGGCGCGGAGGTGGACCCGGGGAGTCGGGGCCGTGGTGCTGGCGGCGCTGGTCGTCGGGGCCTGCAGCGGCGGCGACGCGAGCGACGAGGGCGGCGGAGACGCCGACGATGCAGGCCTGACGGTCGAGGTCGTGTCGTCGCCTCCCGAGTACGTGTCCGGGGGCGACGCGGTCGTGGCCGTGGCGGTACCCGACGGCGTGGACCCCGCCGACGTGTCCGTCGAGGCGGCCGGTGAGGACGTGACGGATGCCTTCGGCGCAGATCCCGACGACGAGGCCCGGCTGGTCGGGCTGGTCGACGGCCTGCCGTCGGGGGACTCCGAGATCGTCGCCTCCGCCGGCGACGACTCGGCCTCGGTCACCGTCACCGACCACCCGATCACCGGCCCGATGTTCTCGGGCGAGCAGCTTCCCCTCTACGCCTGCACGACCGAGTCGTTCGGGCTGGCGCCGTCCACCCCCGACGACGCCTGCGCCGCGCCCACGAAGGTGACCTGGCAGTACGTCGACGCCGCCGGCCAGGCCCACGACCTCGCCGACCCGACCGCCCCACCGGCCGACGCCGCGGTCGTCGAGGTCGACGGGGCGGAGGTGCCGTTCGTGATCCGCACCGAGCGCGGCACGATCAACCGGGCCGTCTACACGGTCACCGCCCTCGATCCGGCCCCCGACCCGACGGGAGCCAGCGTCGACACCAGCGCCTGGAACGGCCGCCTCGTCTACCGCTTCGGCGGGGGCTGCGGCGTGTCGTTCACGCAGGGCTTCCAGCTGCTCGACCTGCCGTCGCTCGACCTGCTGCGGGCGGGCTACGTCACCGCCACCTCGACGTTCAACACGTTCCAGGTGCTGTGCAACGACGTGATCTCGGCCGAGAGCGCGTCGATGGTCAAGGAGCACGTGGTCGAGACGTACGGCGAGCCGGTGCACACGATCGGCGAGGGCGGCTCGGGCGGTGCCATCCAGCAGATCCTGATCGCGCAGGACTACCCCGGCCTGCTCGACGCCATCGCGCCCACCGTGCCGTTCCCCGACGCCCTGTCGATCTCGGGCGGGGTGTACGACTGCGCCCTGCTCGAGACCTACTACGCCACCCCGGCGGGCCGCGCGCTCACCCCCGAGCAGCGCACCGCGATCAACGGCCACGCCGTCGCCGACACGTGCGGGCTGTGGAACTCCACGTTCGCGTCGGGCATCAACCCGTCGAAGGGCTGCCTCACCGACTTCTCGAGCTTCGGAGGCGGCGCGGCGACGCCGTTCGCCACCATCCCGCCCGCGGAGATCTACGACCCGGTGACGAACCCCGACGGCTGGCGGTGCACGGTGTGGGAGAGCAACGTCCAGGTCACGGGCACCGACCCCGAGACCGGCTTCGCCCGCTCCGGCTACGACAACGAGGGCATCCAGTACGGGCTCGACGCCCTGAACGCCGGCACCATCACGCCCGACCAGTTCCTCGACCTCAACGCCACCATCGGCGGCTTCACCGAGGACGGCGTGCCGGGGCCCGAGCGCTCGGTGGTCGACGCCGACCTGCCCCAGCGGGCCTACGAGACAGGCCGTGTCGCGGGCGCCCAGGGCGGGCTGCCGGACACGCCGATGATCCTGGTCAACGTCTACACCGACGAGATGGGCGACATCCACGACCGCGTGCGGTCGTTCTCGATCCTCGACCGGCTGGCGGACGAGGACGGCAACTGGCCCGACACGGCCTCGCTGTGGACCATCGGCATGCCCGAGGGCGCCAGCCTCGTCGACACGCTCACCGGGGCGCTCGGCGACTTCGCCGCCGAGCCGACCGTCGTGCTCGACGAGTGGCTCACGGCCGCCGAGGAGCACCGAGCCAGCGAGGGCGGCTCGTGGCAGGAGGCGCTCTCGGCCACCAAGCCGGACGCCGCCCGCTCACGGTGCGTCCCGGTGGGGGCCGAACCGATCCAGGGCGACGAGGCCAACGACGACCCGGCGTGCGCGGCCGCCTTCCCGGTGCACGAGGAGCCCCGCATGGCCGCAGGTGGGCCCCGCGCCGGCGACGTGCTCAAGTGCGCGCTCGTCCCCGTCGACGAGGCGTCCGACCAGTACGAGGTCGACCTGTCCGACGCCCAGCTCGACCGGCTCGCCGAGATCTTCCCGACCGGCGTGTGCGACTGGTCGCAGCCGAGCGAGGGGTACGTGGCCTTCGACGACACCTGGTACGACTTCGGCACGGGCTAGCCGCAGCGACGACGACGGCGACCACCACCACCACCGAACTTGCGACAGTTCCGCAGCCCGGGGCCGCGCCCCTGTCGCAGGTTCGGTCGCCGGAACCGGGCGTGCGGGTCGTCGCCCCGCCCTCACGCGCCGGACGGCGCCGGCACCGGCGCGGCGGTCGCTACGGTTTGTGCTCCCATCCTCGTTCGGCGGAGAGCGTCCCCCATGCGCCGCACCAAGATCGTCGCCACCCTCGGCCCGGCGTCCGGTTCGCCCGCGGTCATCGGCGCGCTGCTCGACGCGGGCGCGGACATGGTGCGGCTGGGCCTCGCCCACGGCACCGTCGAGGAGCACCTCGCCGCCATCGAGATCGTGCGCGCCGCCGCCCGTGACCGAGGACGGCAGGTGGGGGTGCTCGCCGACCTGCCCGGGCCGAAGGTGCGCACGGGCCCGTTCCCCGAGGGCGGTGCCTTCCTGGCCGAGGGCGACGAGGTCACGCTGTCGGCCGGCGACGGCGAGAGCGACAGCACCCACATCAGCGTGGACGAGCCGCGCCTGACCGACATCGCGTCCCCCGGCGCCACGATCGTCCTCGGCGACGGGACCGTGACCCTCACGGTCGCCGACGTCGACGACGGCCTGGTCCGCACCCGCGTCGAGAGCGGTGGGCGCCTCCAGGGCCGCCCCGGCGCCCACCTGCCCTCCGACCGGTGGCTGCCCTCGGTGCCCACCGACGACGACCTCTACCTCATCGAGGCCGTGGCCCGTCACGCCGACTGGGTGGCGGTGTCGTTCGTGCGCACGCCCGAGGAGCTGGTCAAGGTGCGCGACGCGCTCGGCCCCGACGGGCCGCGCCTCATGGCCAAGATCGAGACCCGGGCCGCGGTCGCCCACCTCGAGGCCCTGCTCGACGTGGCCGACGGCGTCATGGTGGCGCGCGGTGACCTCGGCATCGATCTGCCGATCGAGGACGTGCCGCACCTGCAGAAGCGCATCATCCGGGCCTGCGGCGCCCGCGGCCTCCCCGTGCTGACCGCCACGCAGATGCTCGAGTCGATGGTGTCGGCGCCCACGCCGACCCGCGCCGAGGCCACCGACGTCGCCAACGCGGTGGGCGACGGCACCGACGCGCTGATGCTGTCGGCCGAGACCGCCATCGGCCACGACCCCGCTCTCACCGTGGCCACCATGGCCCGCATCGCGGCCCGGGCCGAGCAGTTCCACGAGCTGCACGCCGACACGTACGAGCGGGGCCTCACCGACCGGCGGGCGCCGTCGACCAAGGCGGTGACGGTGGCCATGGCCCACGCCGCCCTGCGCGCCGCCGACGAGCTGGGCCTCGCCGCCATCGTGTGCTGCACCCGCGCCGGCCCCACCGCGCGGGCCATGGCCGCGCTGCGCCCCAGCTGCCGGCTGATCGGCGCCAGCCCCTCGCCGGCCACCGCCCGCCAGCTGACGCTCTCGTGGGGCGTCGAACCGCTCGAGGTCGACGAGTACGCCACCACCGACCAGATGGTGTGGTGCGTGGTCGAGGCCGCCGTCGCCAACGGGCTCGTGCAGCACGGCGACACGATCGCCGTCCTGGCCGGTGCCCCCGACGCCACCACGCGCACGACCGACGTGCTGCGGGTCGTGAGCGTCGAGTAGACGCGGAGCGATGAGCGTGCGCGGCAGCCTCACGACCGCCGACGGCGTCTGGGCGCAAGAGGTGGGCGACGGGCCACTCGTGGCGCTGGTCCACGGGGCGATGGACCGATCGGGCGGGATGCTGCGGGTGCGACGCGCCCTGCAGTCGACGTGCCTCGTGCTGCGCTACGACCGGCGGGGCTACGCCCGGTCGTTGCCCGCCGGCCCGCCCACCAGCTTCGACCAGCAGGTCGACGACCTGGCCGGGCTGCTCGCCGGTCGCCCGGCGGTGCTCGCCGGGCACAGCTTCGGCGGGCTGGTCTGCCTCGCCCTCGCCGAGCGTCGCCCCGACCTGGTGCGGGCCGTGGTCGCCTACGAGGCCCCCGAGATGTGGGCCTCCTGGTGGCCCGGGTCGTCGCCCGGCAACGAGGCGATGGCGATGCCCGCCCCCGAGGACGCGGCCGAGCGGTTCCTGCGGCGCATGATCGGCGACGCCACGTGGGAGCGGTTGCCGGCTGCGATGCGGGCCGAGCGCCGCGCCGAGGGGCACGCGCTCCTGGCCGAGATGCGCTCGGTCCGCCCGCCGAACCCCCCGCCGTACACCGCCGCCGACATCACCGTCCCGGTCGTGGCGGCGTTCGGCTCCGAGACCCGTCCCCACCACATGCGGGCGACCGACGACCTGGCCCGCAGCGCCCCGCTGGGCGAGCTGCGGGTCATCGAGGGCGCGAACCACGGTGCGCACCTCACCCACCCGCACGAGTTCGCCGACCTCGTGCGCCGGGCCCTCGAGCGGGCCGGCGAACCGATCCTCGGAGGAGCCTGATGGCGATCATGGCCCGGTGGCGTCGCAAGCGGGGGCGGGGCCCGGTGGCCTTCGTCCTGTCGGGCGGAGGCAACCTCGGTGCGCTGCAGATCGGGATGCTGCGGGCGCTCGTCGAGCGCGAGATCCGCCCCGATCTCGTCCTCGGGCTGCTCGGTCGGTGCCATCAACGGTGCCGGGTTGGCCGAGGACCCGACCTCCGCCGGCGTCGGGCGGATGGAGCGGTTGTGGCGCGAGCTCGACGGGAAGCAGCTGATGCCGCGCAGCGTGCTGCCCCAGCCCGTGGCGCTGGCCCGCAAGGGCGAGGCGATCAGCGACAACACCGGCCTCCGGCGGGCCCTCGAGGAGCGGCTGACGGCGCGGACGTTCGAGGAGCTCGCGGTCCCGTTCCAGTGCGTCGCCACCGACGTCATCGGCGTCCGCGAGGTGTGGTTCACCTCGGGTCCCCTCATCGAGCCGATCCTCGCGTCGGCCGCGTTGCCGGCCGTGTTCCCGTCGGTCGTGATCGACGGCGTGCGCTACCTCGACGGGGCGATCGTCGACGACGTGCCGGTGGGCCGCGCCGTCGAGCTGGGCGCCCGCACGATCTACGTGCTCCAGGTCAGCGGCTTCGCCCGTCCGCGGCCCGAGCCGCGGCGCCCGCTCGACGTCGCCATCCAGTCCTACTGGATCGCCCGCCACCACCGCTTCAAGCGCGAGCTCGACGCGGTCCCGAGCGACGTCGACGTGCACCTGCTCCCCACCGGCCAGACGCCGACCATGCGCTTCAACGACTTCACCCGGTCGGCCGAGCTGATGTCGCTCGCCTACGAGGCGTCGAGCGACTACCTGGCCGGCCGCCCCGCTCGGCCGGAACTGCCCGAGGGCCCGGTCGACCCCAGCGGCGTCGCCGGGGAGCTGCCCACGGGCGTCGGCGCGGCGGGCGGCGAGGGGGTCGTGGCGTCGCCCACCACAATGGACCTCGATGACTGACTCGCCCGTCCACCTGACCGCCAGCGGCCCACCCGAGACGATCCTCGACGACGAGCCCGACGAGGCCCAGTCCGCCCTCGCCGACGCCCTCGCCCAGCCGGTCGACCGCCAGCGCGACGCGGTCGCCGCGGTGGTGGCCCGGTGGCCCCGGTACCTCGACGCGTGGGCGCAGCTCGGACAGCTCGGCCGCGACGACGTCGAGGGCTACGCCTACCACCGCGTCGGCTACCACCGCGGGCTGGACCGGTTGCGGGCGAACGGCTGGCGGGGCTCGGGTTACGTCCGATGGCGTCACCCGCAGAACCGTGGCTTCCTGCGGGCGCTCGACGGGCTGCGGGCGTCGGCCCAGGCGATCGGCGAGCACGACGAGGCCGACCGCTGCGCCCAGTTCCTGCGCCAGCTCGACCCCGACTGGCCCACCACGTCCGGCTGAGCCCACCTCGACGACGGCGTCCCGCGCAGGACCGATCGGGCTCCTGCTGCTACGGCGCGTGCGGTTCGGCCGCCCGGCCGTCACCCCGGGAGGGTGATGCTCCCCGTGCGGAGAGTCGTACCGTCAGGGTGTGACGGGCAACCCTGTGGGTGAGCTGGCCGGCCTGCCGGCGCCTCCGCTCGTCCGAGCGAAGCTGCGTCCGCCGGCCCCCGTGCCGCACTACGTCCGGCGCCCGCGGCTCCTCGATCTGATCGACGAGGCGGTGGCCGCGCCGCTGACGCTCGTGGTGGCGCCGGCGGGCGCAGGAAAGACCTCCCTCGTCGCAGGGTGGGCGACCGAGTCGACCCGGCCGACGGGGTGGCTGTCGCTGGACGACGGCGACCGTGACGCCGCGCACCTCTGGCGAGGCGTGATCGCCGGCCTCGATCCGCTGGCGCCCGGGTGCGGGAGGCGGGCCCTCACCGCGCTGCGCGGCCCCGGCACGGTCACGCGGGCCGTCGCCCTCCTGCTGGACGACCTCGACGAGAGCTCGTGCGCGGACGCGGTGCTCGTCCTCGACGACCTGCACCTCGTCGATGCGGACCCGGTGGTCGTGGACTCCCTGGCGACGTTCCTCGCTCACCTGCCGCGGTGGCTCCATGCCGTCGGGGTGTCGCGCCGCGACCTGGCGCTCCCGCTCCACCGGTTGCGGGCGAGGGGGCAACTGCGGGAGATCCGGTTCCCCGAGCTGAGGTTCTCGACCGAGGAGGCGGGTGATCTGCTGACCCGGTTGGCGCCGTCGCTGGTGGAGGACCAGGTCGACCTGGCCGTCGAGCGCGCCGACGGGTGGGCCGCCAGCCTGCAGCTCGCCGCCCTCGGGGCACGGACGGCGGCGGCGACCGACCCGCCGGCCGCCACCGGGGTCGACGACGTCGCGCTCGTGCAGGACTACATCGTGAACGAGGTGTTGGCGGCCGAGGACCCCGAGGTCGTCGACGCGCTCGCCGACCTCGCCGTCGTCGATCGGGTGAACCCGAGCCTCGCCCGGGCGCTCACGGGCCGGCAGGACGCCAACGAGGTGCTCCGCCACGCCGAGCAGCGCGGGCTGTTCGTGACCCGCCTGCCGTCACCCGGGTGGTACGAGATCCACGCGTTGGTGCGGGCCGCACTGATCGCGGAGGCGGAGGCACGGTCGCCAGGACGGCTGGCCGAACGGCACGTGCGGGCGGCGCGGTGGTACGAGGAGTACGACGAGCCCACCGCCGCCCTCGATCACTGGCTCCGCGCCGGCCGCCCGCGTGACGCCCTTCGCCTGCTCGCGGTCAAGACCACCGAGCTGTACGACCGTGGCCGTGAGGTGACCGTGCGGCGGACCATCGCCGCCATCCCGCCCGAGGTGGCGTCCGCCGACCTGACGGCGATGCTCGAGTTCGCGTGGTGCCACCTGCTGGTCGACCGGCACCGGTTCGTCGAGCAGGTGGACAAGCTGACCTGGTGGGCGAACCGTCCCGGGACGGACCCCGCGATCATGCCCCGGGTGACGATGCTCCGGTCGATGGCGGCGACCGTGACCGGTCGTGCCGTCGAGGGTGGTGCGCTGGCGCGCGAGGCGATGGCGGAGATGGGCGGGTCGTGGTGGCGTGACCCGCTCGGGCGCTTCGGCTGGAACATGGTGGCCCGGGACATGGCGCTGTCCGAGCGGTGGGCCGCCGGCGGGGACGACGTGCGGGAGGCCGAGCTGGCGCTGAGCCGTGACGCCGAGCGCCGCCTGAGCTTCGAGGGGACCCGGGCCCTCGGCGAGGCCCTGTCCGGACGCCCCGTCGACGCCCTGCGCGTCGCGGCCGGGGTGCGCCACGCCGCGTCGGCCACCAACATGACGATCATCCGGGTCGAGCTCGGGATCGCCGAGGCCATCGCCCACCGGGAGATGGGGGACAGGGCGGTGGCGCTCGAGGAGCTCGAGGTGCTGGCGGGGAGCCCCGACGGGACGATGCTGTTCTGCCAGGTCCTGGCCATGCGCGAGCTCATCGAGGCGCAGCTCGACGGCGGTGAGGTGACGAAGGCAGGGGAGGGGCTGGCGCGGGCCGAAGAGCTCGTGGAGCAGGAGGGCTTCGGGCCCGACATCCGAGACTGGGTGGCCCGGGCAGGCACGCTCGTGGCCCTGGCCGAGGGCGACGTCGACCAGGCCCGGCGGTGGTCGGACCGCGTCGGGGATGCGTTCTGGGCGAAGGTCGGCGCCGCTCGCGTCGACCTCGCGGTCGGGGAGCGGGCCGGCGCGGCCGTCGCGCTCGGGGCGGCACAGCCGCGCTGTGGCCGCCATCGGGTGGTGCTGTCACTGCTCCAGGCCAGGGCGGCCGAGGACGTCCAGCAGTCCGACCGCCACGTGGCGGCTGCCGTCGAGGCGGCCGCCGCGCTCGGGCTGCTGCAGACGGTGGCGTCCGAGGGCGCCGACGTGCTCCAGCTCGTCGAGCGGGCCGCCTGGCGTGCCCCCCGCCACTGGATGGACCGGTTGCGCCGCGCCGCGGTTCCCACGGGCTCGGCGCCCATGGGGACGGGCGACCCGGCCGCCGCCCTGACCAGCCGGGAGCGCGACGTGCTGCGGCTGCTGGCCGGACGGCTCACCGTGCGGGAGATCGCGGGCGAGCTCTACATCTCACCCAACACGCTCAAGTTCCACCTGAAGACGATCTACCGCAAGCTGGGGGTGGGATCGCGTGCCGAGGCCGCGGACGTGGCGCGGCACATGACGGCGGTCGCGCCTCGGCTGGAGCGGCGGGAGGTTCTGGGTGGATGACCTTCGCCTTCTGGCGCTCGTACTCGTGAGGTGAGAGCAGCCCCCGGCGCCGCAGCTCGGCCAGCTCGACCAGGGGCGCGACGGGGTCGAGGATCATCGAGGCCAAGGCGCCGGCGGCACCGTCGCTGCGGGCGGGCGGCCGTGTCAGCAGGTCAGGGCGGTCGCGGCGCGGGGTGGGTCCTCGGCGCATGGTCATCCTCCTTGGTCGTCGGACTCGGGCGAGTCGGCGAGGGCGGCCTCGACTCGGGGCGACGAGATGCGCTCACCGCCGACGACGCGGCCCCCCGCGCGGCGGGCGGCGGCGGAGAGCCGTTCGGCCCACCGGTCCTCGGCCACGAGGACGAGAGCGGCCTCACCGGCTCGCACGGCACGCGCCGCGAGCTGGAGGTCGTTCTCGCTCAGCAGCCCCAGGTCCCCGTCCAGCTCGGCGAGCGGCGCCAGGACGTCGATGTCGCCGAGCTCGAGCACGTCGAGGAGGCCGTCGGGATGGCGGACGACGACGACGATGTCCAGGATCCGGATCCTCTCCGTGATCACCATCTCCTGGACGGCGGGCACGACGCTGCCCAGCGCGGAACGGTCGGGGAAGACGACGAGGAGGTACTCGACCAGGTCGGTCGTGACGTCGTCGGGCCGATGCGCGGGCTCTGGCACGTCGCTCGAGGCCTCCTGACTCGTGCGTCCTGGTGGTCGTCGAATCGTTGCGCCACCGCGAGTGGCGGCGCACCACCCGATCGCGGGTAGTCGTCGGCGATCCACCCGCGGCGGGGTGGTGCCGACCCACCCCGGAACCGCGGACCATGGGACGTCAGCACCGATGTGACGGAGGATGGTGGCGATGGACAGCGCAGAGGCCGGACCCGTCGACCTGATCATGCTCAGCTTCCCCGGGAACGGGTTCAACGGGGACATCGCACCGGCGCTGCGCCAGCTCGTGGTCGACGGCCTCGTGCGCGTGGTCGACCTGCTGTTCGTGTCCAAGGACGTCGACGGGACCGTGAGCTCGCTGGAGCTGGCGGGCCTCGGCCCCGAGCTCGAGCCCGCGTTCGTCGACCTCGACGGGCAGCTCGGCGGTGGCCTCCTCGACGCAGACGACGTGGAGGACGCCGCCGCGGGGATCGAGCCCGGCAGCTCGGTGGCGGTGGTGGCGGTCGAGAACCTGTGGGCGATCCCGTTCATCCGCGCCGTGCGGGCGTCGGGCGGCGAGCTCGTCGACCAGATCCGGGTGCCGTCAGAGGTCGTGGCCGAGGTCCGCGACGCGGCCAACCGGTCCCTGTGAACCGAAAGGGGTGGTGACGATGGGTCTCCTGCGAGGGATGGCCAGGACGGCCGTGGTCGCGGGCACCGCGACGGCGGTGTCGAACCGGGTCTCGCGGCGGCAGGCCGACCGCTGGCAGCGGCAGGAAGCGGAGCAGTACCCGGACCAGTACCGACAGACAGCCCTACGCGGCGGCACCGCCGCCCGCGCCGGCACCCGCCCCTCCGCCCCCGCCGGCCGGCGGCGACGCCACGACGGCCGAGCTCGAACGCCTCGCCAACCTGCGAGGCCAGGGAATGCTGACCGACGCGGAGTTCGCGGCGGCGAAGGCGAAGCTCCTCGGCCTCTGACCAGCCGCTGCCTCGCGGCGGCTTCCACCCGCCCTGGGGTGGTGCAGACCCACCCGGATGCGCGCCATCGTCGCAGGAGGCCGCCGTGGCGGCCTCGATGAACACGTCGAAGGGATGAGCAATGGTCTACGCCGAGTTCGGGACCGGCCAGGTGTTCTGGTCCCTCGTCTGGTTCACCCTGTTCGTCATCTGGATCTGGCTGCTGTTCACCATCTTCGGTGACATCTTCCGCAGCGAGGACCTGTCGGGGTGGGGCAAGGCGCTGTGGTCGATCTTCGTGATCGTGCTGCCCTACCTGGGGGTCTTCGTCTACCTGATCGCCCGGGGTCACAAGATGCAGGAGCATGCTCTGGCTCGGGCCCAGGCCCAGGACGCGGCCATGCGCGACTACGTGCGCAACGTCACCGGCTCGAACGGCAGCCCCGCCGAAGAGCTGGCGCGCCTGGCGGAGCTCCGGGACCAGGGCGCGATCAGCGACGCCGAGTTCCAGCAGCTCAAGGCGAAGGTGATCGCCTGAGCCTCGACGCCACCGGCGACGGCCCGACCACCGGGGGGAGGGCCGACCGGCGCCTCGCCCTCCTGCTGGCGATGGCGATGTTCGTGCTGGTGGTGGACACGTCGCTGATGAACGTCTCGATCTCGGCAGTGGTCCGGGACCTCGGGACGACCGTCAGCGGCGTGCAGTCGGCCATCGCCCTCGAGGCGCTGGTGTCCGCAGCGTTCATCCTCATCGGCGGCAAGGTCGGCGATCTCATCGGGCGCAAGCGGGCCTACGTCCTCGGCCTCCTCGGCTATGCGGTCGGAGCGGTGGCCATGACCCTGGCCCAGAGCCTGGTGGCGATCGTCGTGTTCTGGTCGGTGATCGGGGGGTTGGGGGCGTCCCTGCTGCTCCCGTCGATGCAGTCGCTCATCCACGGCAACTTCGACGGCGAGGAACGCAAGAGGGTGTACGCCCTCGTCGGGGCGGCCGCCGCGATCGCCGCGGCGGTCGGCCCGCTGCTCGGCGGGTTCATCACCACCTACCTGTCGTGGCGGGTGGCGTTCTTCCTCGAGGCGGTCGTCATCGCCATCGTGCTCTCGGGGATCGGGCTGGTCCGGGACGCGCCCTACACGGGCCCGCGCGGCGTGGACGTGGTCGGCGCCGCCCTGTCCGTGGTGGGGATGGGCGGCATCGTGCTCGGCATCCTCGTCTGGCAGGAGGGTGGCGAGGCCGTCCTGGCGCTCATCGCGCTCGGGGCGGCGGCGATGGCCGGCCTGGTGTGGTGGCTGGGCCGGGCCAAGCGGCGGGGCCGGCCCACCCTGCTCGAGCCCGACCTGTTCGCCTCGGCCCCCTTCCGGCTCGGGATCACCCAGCAGATGCTCCAGCAGATCGCCCTGGGCGGCACGATGATCGCCCTGCCGATCTTCCTGCAGATCGTGCTCGAGTACGACGCCATGCGGGCGGGCCTCTCGCTGGCCCCGCTGTCGTTGAGCATGTTCGCGGCCGCCATGGTGGCCGGGAAGAAGGCCGGCGGGCGCCGCCCCAGCGCCATCATCCGGGCCGGCTTCGCCCTGGTGGCGTTCGGCCTCGTGGCCCTGCTCCCCATCGTTCCGCGCGCCGACTCGGGCTGGGACCTGCTGCTGCCGCTCGTCGTCGCCGGGATCGGGGCTCGGCCTGCTCGTGTCGCAGCTCAACAACTACACGCTGGCCCCGATCTCGGACGAGCGGGTGAGCGAGGCGGCCGGGGTGAACTCGGCGGCCGGCTCGTTCGGCCTGTCGTTCGGTCTGGCGTTCGCCGGCGCCATCCTCCTCGCCACGCTGTCGATCGCCTTCACGGCGATGGCCGAGGACAGCGCGGTCCTCGCTCCTTCCGAGCAGCAGCAGGTGGCGGACGCGCTCGAGGAGGACGCCGAGGTGGTGAGCAACACCCAGCTCGACGAGCTGCTCGTCGGGCAGCCCCAGGACGTGCAGGACGAGATCCTGCGCATCAACACCGACGCCCGACCGCTCGCCCTCCAGGTGGCCCTGGCCGTGCCGATCCTGGCCGCCCTGCTCGGGCTGGCCAACTCGTTCCGGATGGTCCGGCTCCCCGATCCCGAGCCCGCAGGCGGCGCCGAGGAGCGCATGGCCCTCGGCTGAGGGCCGCCGTGGCGCGGCCACTCAGTGGCCGAGGGCGACGCTCAACGCGACGATGACCAGGCCGGCGGCCGCCGTCGAGGCGGCGAACGTCCAGCGGGCCGCGGGCGGTGCGGGGGCGACATGCGCCACCACGGCACCGATGAGGAGGAGCTGGAGGATCGCCACGACGATCGCCGCGACGCGGGCGGTCGTGTCCGACAGCACGTCGAGCCGGCCCAGGACCAGCACGATCGCCGGCAGCACGGTGGCGGCGAGGATCGGGCTGCCGTCCACGGCCGCCCGGGCGACCTCTCGTCGCCCTCGGGGCGTCTCGTGCTCGACGTGCCGGCCGAGGATCTCCGCGAACAGGTGAGCCAGCCACGTCGCCCCCCCGACGCCGGCCACCAGCTCGGCGCCGTGGCCCAGCGCCACCTCGGACACGCCGACGACGCTCAGCGCGGCGAGGACGAGGACCGTGCCGTACGACGCCGCGCCGACCAGCTCCGCGAGCCGCTGGCGCGGGATGCTCCCGAGCGCGTCGGCCGGTCGCCCCATGCGCCGAGGTTACGACGCCGGGTCGGCGCCGAACCGCCGGATGAGGACCTTGCCGACTTCGGCCAGCACCAGATAGCCCACGACCACGAGCAGGCACACCCGCCACTGCGGTCCGTCGAGGTCCACGGTGTCGAAGATGCGCTGCAGCGCGGGGATCGTGGTGACGAGGAGGGTCAGCGCCACGGCGGCGACCATCAACAGGTTGAAGCGTCCGTTGGCGATCGTGTCGCGCGTGAAGACGGTCCGGAACGGGTTGCGCCACTCGACCGCGGCCGCGATGTGCAGCAGCGACGTGGTGACGAGGCCCATCGTGGTGGCGACCGCGAGCCCGTAGCGGTCCTCGCCGTAGGCCACCGAGATCAGCGTCCCGGTGGCGATCAGCAGGCCGGCGAAGCCCAGACGGCCGCCGAGCGCCCTCGGGATCACCGGTTGGTCGGGCGACCGCGGGCGCCGGCGCATGAGGCCGGGCGTCGGCGCGTCGAATCCCAGCCCGACCGCCAACAGGACGTCGATGGCGAAGTTGATCCAGAGGATCTGCAAGGGGAGCAGGGGGATGCCGTCGGCGATGGTGAAGATGCCCGCACCGACGAACGTGAGGATGAAGCCGGCCAGCATGATCATCTGGACGCGGATGTACTTCATCAGGTTGTCGTAGAGGCCCCGCCCACCCTCGACGGCGGTCACGATCGTGGCGAAGTTGTCGTCGGTCAGGATCATCTCGGCCGCGTCCTTGGTGACCTCGGTCCCCGTGATGCCCATGGCCACGCCGATGTCGGCGCGGGTCAGCGCCGGGGCGTCGTTCACGCCGTCCCCGGTCATGGCGACGATGTTCCCCTGCTCCTTCAGGATGCTGACCAGCCGGACCTTGTCCTCGGGAGCGACCCGGGCGACCACCCCGATGCCGTCGACCCGGGCGTGCAGCTCGTCGTCGGTGAGCGCGGCGAACTCGGCCCCGGTGAGGGCCTCACCCTCGATGCCGAGCTGGCCGGCGATCGCACCGGCCGTCGTGGCGTGGTCGCCGGTGATCATCCGGACGCGGATGCCCGCCTCCTTGCACAGTGCGATGGCGTCGCCGGCCTCCTTGCGCGGCGGGTCGACGATGCCGACCAGGGCCAGCAGCTCGAGCTGCTCCACGAGGGCGAGGAGGTCCGCCTGCGGGTCGAACGTGGCCGGATCGAAGTCCCGCCGGGCCACCGCGAGGACGCGCAGGCCCTCGCCCGCCATGCGGTCGTTCTCGGCCGCGACCCGGTCGATCCCGTCGCCGACCAGCGGGGCCGTCGCCCCGTGCTCGTCCATGTAGTGGGTCGACCGGGCGAGCAGGACATCGGGCGCGCCCTTCACGAAGCACCGCACGACCTCGCGGCCGTCGTCGTCCATCCGGTGGAACGTGGCCATGAGCTTGTACTCGGTGTCGAACGGCACCTCGCCCACGCGGGGGAGCTCCCGTCGGGTCTCCTCGACGTCGAGCCCGCTCTTGGCCGCCAGCACGACGAGGGCACCTTCCGTCGGGTCCCCGATGCAGGCGCCGTCGCGGATGACGGCGTCGTTGGCGAGCGCCATCGGGAGCATGAGGGGCTCGAGCACGCCGTCGTCGCTCCCGGCGACCCGCAGGATGCGCCCGGTGGTCGAGTAGCCCTCGCCGTCGACGCTGAACCGGCGGCCGACGACGACGAGCTGGCGGGCGGTCATCTGGTTCAGGGTGAGCGTGCCGGTCTTGTCGGAGCAGATGGCCGACGTCGAGCCCAGCGTCTCCACCGACCGCAGCCGCTTCACGATGGCGCCCTGGTCGGCGAGCTCCCGCGTCCCCATCGACAGGAGCATCGTCACCACGGCGGGCAGGCCGGTGGGGATGGCGGAGATCGCCAGGCTGATCCCGACGAGGAACAGCGTGTCGAAGTCCTCGCCGCGGGCCAGGCCGAGGATCACGACCAGCACCAGCGCCGCGGCCGCCATGATCGTGATCAGCACCGTGATCTGGTCGAGCTGGCGGGTGAGCGGGGTCTTCTCCTGCTCGACCCCGCTGAGCATCCCCGAGATGTGGCCCACCTCGCTGTCCATGCCCGTGGCCGTCACGACCATCTCGCCCCGCCCGCGGGTGACCTGGGAGTTCATGTAGGCCATGTCGACCCGGTCGCCGAGCGGCACGTCGGTGCCGGCCACCGGGTCGACCGACTTGGGCACCGGCGTGCTCTCACCGGTCAGCCCCGCCTCCTCGATCTCGAGCGTCGCGGTCACCAGCATCCGGCCGTCGGCGGGCACCTTGTCGCCCGCCTCGAAGGTCACGACGTCCCCCGGCACCAGCTCCTCGGCGGGGATCTCGAAGATCTGGCCGTCGCGCCGGACGCTCGCGGTGATGATGAGCATCTGCCGCAGTGCGGCGACGCTCTCGGCCGCCTTTCCCTCCTGGTGGAGGCCCATCAGGGCGTTGAGCACGGTCAGCCCGAGGACCACGAGGCCGGTCGAGACGTCCTGGAGCGCGACGATGCTCACGACGGCCGCCCCGACCAGCACGAGCTGCATCAGGTCGCGGTACTGCCGTAGCCACGCCCGCCAGGCGGGCTCCTTGGCCTCCTCGGCGAGCTTGTTCGGCCCGTACCGGGCCCGGCGCTCCTCGACCTCCGCCGAGCTCAGGCCGACCGCGGGGTCGACCGCGAGACGGCCAGCACGCCTCGTCGCTCGTCAGCCCGTACCAGTCGACGGGACCCTCCTGGTCGCGGAGTGGGGTGACCGTTGCTGCCATCCGATGCCTCCCGTCTCAGGCGATCGCGCGCGGGCCGGGGTCGCGCCCGCCGTAGGTGGCGAGGGCGTAGACCGCCATGACGGCCAGGCTCACGCTCAGGATCGTCCACAGCGGCTGGTAGTAGATCCAGGGCAGGAAGCTGATCGCCGCCAGGCTGGCGGCCACGATCCCGACCCATCGGGCCCACTGGACCCGGCTCACCACGGCGATCCCTGCCGCCACCAGGACGATGCCGACGATCAGCCAGACCCAGCCCCACGAGGCCAGGTCGTTCTCGAACACGATCGTCTGGACCTCCTCGGAGACCTCGTCGTCGTACTTGAACGCCCACAGCGCGTCGAAGATCTTGAAGGCGCCTCCGATCACGAGCAGGGCGCCGGCGAAGGCGAGCCAGTTCGCGGCTCGCTCGGCGGTGGGGGGCAGGTCGTGGTCGGCCACGAAGACCTCCTCGGTCACACCGGCGACGACGTCTGGGGGCCGGAGCGGCACCAGCGCAGCCGGAGTCGTCGCGACGCTCGCGCCGGCGTGGGTGGGCCGGCACCACCCGGCACGGGTGGTGCGCCACCTCGTGGCCCGATGCACACTCTCCGTGGCGCGACGCGCCCTGGGATCGCCAGGGCGCTCGGCGAACGCGACCGTCGCCGCAGACCCGGAGGACACGATGGCCGACACCCTGCACACCGTCGATCCGAGCACCGAGCCGTTCCTGTCCGGTCGGTTCGCACCGGTGACCGACGAGATCTCGGCCGACCGCTCGAGGTCGCCGGGTCGCTGCCCACGGACCTCGTCGGCGCCTACCTCCGCAACGGTCCCAACCCCCGGTTCACCCCCCTCGGCAGCTACACCTACCCACTCGAGGGCGACGGGATGGTCCACGGGGTGTGGCTCGACGGACGGCGCGCCCGCTACGCCAACCGCTACGTCCGCACGCAGGGCATGATCGCCGAGGAGCGGGCCGGACGTGCCCTGTTCGGGGGGATCATGACCCCGGCGTTCGTCGATCCGACGCTGCTCGGCGACGACCCCGACCCGGGGTGGCCGTTCAAGCTCGATGCGTTCATCCACGTGGTCCGCCACGGTGGTCGCCACCTGGCGCTGGAGGAGGGCACGCCGCCGTACGAGATCACCGCCGACCTCGGCACCGTCGGGCGGTGCGACTTCGCCGGCGGGCTGCCGGACGGCATGTGCGCCCACCCGAAGATCGACCCGGACACCGGCGAGATGGTCGTGTTCCGCTACGACGTCGAGGCTCCGTTCCTGACGTGGGCGACGATCGGGCCCGACGGCGCCGTCCGCCGCCGCCGGCGGTCGTCGAGGGAGTCGACGAGGGATTCATGATCCACGACTTCGCCGTCACGCGGCGCTTCGTCGTGCTCGTCGTGGGGCCCCTGGTGTTCGACCTCGACGCCATGGGCTCGGGCGGGACCCGCTGGCGTGGCGCCCCGACATGGGCGCCCGGATCGCGGTCATCCCCCGCGACCGGCAGGGACCCACCCGATGGGTGCACACCGATGCCTTCTGGGCCTGGCACTACGGCAACGCCTTCGAGGACGGCGACGTGATCCACCTCGACTTCCCGTGGTCCAGCGCCCCGTCGCTCCTGATGGCGGCGCCCGATCGCGGCACAGGTGCGGGCCGGGTTCACCCGGGCCACGATCGACCCCGACCGGGCGACGGTCACGTTCCACCACCTGGACGACACCGGCACCGAGTTCCCCCGGGTCGACGAGCGCCGGAGCGGGCGGGCCCATCGCTACGTCACCGTGGCCGGGCGGTCCGGCGACGGACGGCTGGCCGGCGGCGAGCACGACCGCCTGTACCGCTACGACATGGTCGACGGCGAGCCGTGCCCACCACGACACCGGCGCTGCCGTCGGCGAGGTCGTGTTCGCGCCGCGCGCCGGCGGCACCGACGACGAGCTCGACGGCTACTACCTCGCCATCGGCACTGACCTGGCGTCGGACCGCTCGTCGCTGTTCGTGTGGGACGCGGCCGACTTCCCTGCCGCGCCCGTGGCCACGGTGGCCATGCCTCAGAGGGTGCCGAACGGGCTGCACGGCAACTGGTTCCCCGCCGGCTGACCGCTCCCGCTCGCGCCGCCACCACGCCCCACGTCGGGGACGTCCACCTCGGCCCGACACGGCACTAGGTTCGGCGCATGGCTGCACCAGGTGGAACCGGCCCCATCGGCCCCTTCCCGCCCCGCGTCCAGGGCGACGAGGCGCAGGAGGAGTACGACAGGATGCGCCGGCGCCTGCTGTGGACGCTGCCGTACGGGCTCTACGTCGTCGGCAGCCGGGCCGGTGAGCACCGCAACCTGATGACGCTCAACTGGGCGACCCAGGTGAGCTTCGAGCCCAAGCTGCTCGGCGTCGGGGTCGAGAAGACCGCGCTGACGCATCGGCTCATCGCCGACGGCGGGTCGTTCACGCTCAACACCGTCGCCCGCGACGACAGGGCCATCATCCGCAAGTTCACCAAGCCGGTCGAGCACGACCCCGACGCCCGCACCCTCAACGGGTTCCCGTACCACGACGGGCCCACCGGGGCCCCGGTGCTGGACCAGGCGGCGGCCTGGATCGCGTGCGAGGTCCGCAACCCCGTCGACTGCGGCGGGCACACGTTCTTCATCGGCGAGGTCGCCGACTGCGGGTTCAGCGGGGCCGAGGACACCGAGGTCCTGCGCATGGAGGACACCCGCATGAGCTACGGGGGCTGACGTGGCCGACGACGACCACCCCCGCTTTCCCGCCACCGGCCGCCCGGCCGACGACGTCATCGCCGCCATGCGCGGTGGCCGGGGCGACGACGCCGACTGGCGCGCCGGCCGCACCTTCAGCCTCGTCTACAACCCGGTCGACCCCGAGCTCGAGCGGCTGCAGGAGGCGGTGGCGCACGAGTACCTGCACGAGAACTACCTCAACCCGTTCGCCTTCCCCAGCCTGCTGCGCATGGAGCGCGAGGTCGTGGCGATGGGCGCCGACCTGGTGCACGGCAACCCGCGGGGCGGGAAGCTGACGAGCGGCGGCACCGAGAGCCTGTTCCTCGCGGTGCAGGTCGCCCGCGACCACGCCCGCACGGTGCGCGGCATCGCCGAGCCGACGGTCCTCCTGCCGTCGACGGCGCACCCGGCCTTCGCCAAGGCGTGCCACTACCTGGACGTCGACCGAGGTGCGCGTGCCCGTCGGGCCCGACGGCCGGGCCGACCTCGCCGCCACCGCGGCCGCGGCCGACGAGCGCACCGCCCTCGTGGTCGGGTCGGCGCCGTGCTACCCGTACGGCGTCGTCGACCCGATCCCCGAGCTGGCGGCGCTGGCAGGGGAGCGGGGCGCGCTGTGCCACGTCGACGCCTGCCTCGGTGGCTGGCTGCTGCCGTTCCTCGAGCGGCTGGGCGAGCCGCTGCCGCCCTGGGACTTCCGGGTCGAGGGCGTCACCTCGTTGTCGGCCGACATCCACAAGTACGGCTGGTGCTTCAAGGGTGCGTCGCTCCTGCTCCACCGCGACGAGGACATGCTGCCCCTGCAGTACTTCCTGTTCGACGGCTGGCCGGGCGGCCTGTACGGATCCGGCGACCACCGCGGGCACCCGTCCGGCGGCACCGATCGCCGCGGCGTGGGCGACGATCACGCACCTCGGCATGGACGGCTACCTCCGGCTGGCCGAGCAGGTGCGGGCCGCGTCCGCGGCGCTGCGCGACGGCATCGCGGCCATCCCGGGCCTGCACGTCACGGGCGACCCGGTGCCCGGTGTGCTGGAGATCGGGGCCGACGACGAGGTCGACATCGGCGCGGTCGCCGACGTGCTGGAGGACCGCGGCTGGCACCTCGACCGCCAGCAGGGCGGGCTGCACGCCATCGTGTCGCCGTCCCACGTCGGCGCCGCGCCCGACCTCCTCGCCGACCTGGCCGACGCGGTGGCCCGCCACGGCGAGAGCCGCGGGGTCGAGGCCCGCTACGGCGGCATCGGCTGATCGTGCCGACCGAGCGCGCTCCCGCCATCGTCGCCTTCGCCGGCGCCGTCCTGTGCGGGGGTGGCAGCCGCCGCATGGGCTCGGACAAGGCGCTCCTCGTGGTCGATGGCCGGCCCATGGCCGTCCGGGTGGCCGACGCCCTGACCGCCGCCGGAGGCCGGCCCGTGCGGGCGGTGGGCGGCGACACCGAGGGCCTCGCCGCGGCCGGGCTGGAGGTGGTCCCCGATCTCGACCCGGGGGAGGGCCCGCTCGGCGGCATCGTGACCGCGCTCGCGGCCCTGCCGTCCGACGTCGTGTTCGTGGCGTCGTGCGACCTGGTCGACCCGTCGTCCGACGCCGTCGCCGCCACCGTCGCCGCGCTGGCCAACTCGCCCACGGCGTCGGTGGCGGTTCCCCTGGTGGGGGGCCGCCGTCAGTGGATGCACGCGGCGTGGCGGGCGGGAGCGGGGGCGCCGCTGCGTGCCGCGTTCGCGGCGGGGGAGCGGGCCGTCCACGCCGCGGTGGCCGCGGGGGGACTCCCCGTCGTCGAGCTCGCCCTCCCCGGCGCGACGGTGGCCGACGCCGACACCCCGGCCGACCTCCCCGGGCACTGACCTGGGTCGAGCGAGGCAATGGGTTCCGTCGCGGCGAGCTCGAGGCCACAGTTCCGGATGCGGAACCGATTGCCTCGACCTCGGCCGGACGGAACCCATTGCCTCGGCAACCATGGCCACGTTCGGCCGGTCCTCGACGGCCACGCCGCCCGCAGTGGCGGGGTTGGCCAGACGTCACATGCCGCCGGGTAGCCTCGGCGCCATGGAGGTCCCCGAGATCGACGTCGCCGAGCTGGCCCGCCTGCGGGCCGAGGGCGCACCCCTCATCGACGTGCGCGAGCCCGACGAGTACACGGCCGCCCACGTGCCCGGGGCGACGCTGATCCCGCTCGCCACGGTGCCCGAGGAGGTGGAGCAGGTGCCCGCCGACGGCACGGTCTACGTCATCTGCGCCAAGGGTGGTCGCAGCATGCGGGCCGCCGAGTTCTACCGGGCGCAGGGCATCGACGCCGTGAACGTGGCCGGCGGCACGACCGCCTGGGTGGACGCCGGCCAGCCGGTCTCGACGGGGATGGAGCCGTAACGCCCGCGCCCGCCCCGACCTGGCTACCGCTGGGTCGACTCCCAGCGCGAGTTCGACGCCTTCCTCGATGCGGCGGCGGACGCCGACGCCTTCGCGCTCGACACCGAGTTCCACCGCGAGCGCACCTACTACGCCCGGCTGGCGCTGCTGCAGCTCACCGTGGGCGAGGAGATCGTGCTCGTCGACCCGCTGGCGGTCGACGTCGGCCCCCTGCGCCGGCTGCTCGACAGCGACGCCGAGTGCATCATGCACGCCGCCAGCCAGGACCTCGAGATCCTCGAACGGGCCTGCGGTGTGGTGCCCCGCCGCCTGGTCGACACGCAGATCGCGGCCGGGTTCGTCGGGCTGGGCTCTCCCGGCCTCGGGGTCCTCCTCCAGCGGAGGCTGGGGGTGAACCTGCCGAAGGCCGACCGCCTCACCGACTGGCTGCGACGCCCGCTGGGCGAGGACGCCCTGACCTACGCGGCCGCGGACGTGGCCTACCTGCACGCCCTGTGGGCGTCCGAGCGCGACGAGCTCGTCGAGCGGGGGCGACTGACCTGGGCGCTCGACGAGTGCGCACAGGCGCGGGACCGCCACGGCGAGCCGGCCGACCCCGAGGTGGCGTGGTGGCGCATCAAGGAGGCCCGTCGCCTCAAGGGCCGGGCCCGCGGCGTGGCCCAGGCGGTCGCCGCCTGGCGCGAGGAGCGCGCCCGCTCGGTCGACCGGCCGGTCCGCCACGTGCTGCCCGACCTGTCCGTCGTCGCCATCGCCGAGCGACCACCCCGCACGCGTGGTGACCTCGGACGGGTCCGCGGCCTCGACGGCCGGCACGTCAAGGGGTCCGCGGGCGAGGATCTGCTGGCCGCGGTCGAGGCCGGCCTGCGCCTCGACGAGGACGAGCTGCGGCCGCCGCCCCGGGACGGGGTCGACTCGACCTACCGACCGGCGGTGACCCTGGCCTCGGCGTGGGTCAGCCAGCTGTCCCGCGACGCCGACCTCGACGCCTCGCTCGTGGCCACCCGGGCCGACATCGAGGCGCTCGTCCGCGGTGACGGGACGTCCCGGCTGCTCGTCGGGTGGCGGGCCGACGTCGCCGGCCGCCCGGTCCAGGACCTGCTCAAGGGCGAGGCCGCCCTCGCCTTCGACGGCGACGGCCAGCTCGTGCTCGAAGCCCGCTCGCACGTCCCGGCGCCGTCGACCCGCTGAGGCTCGCACGTCCCGGCGCCGTCGACCCGCTGAGGCGGGCTGTCGGGCCGGCGGACGGGGCGGTCAGCCCGACGGTCGGAGCAGGACCGCGTGGTCGGGGGCCAGCGTGCCGGTGAACGGCTCGCCCTCGCCGGTGCCGTCGCTCGCCACCAGCACGGTGCCCGCCACGTCGGCCGTGGCCGGCTCGGGCCCCATGTTGACCACGACGACGCGGTCGTCGCGCCCGTGGGCGCCCGCCGGGTCGGCGGTGCGGCGCCAGGCGATCAGGTCGCCGGGGGACTCGACGGGCTCGTACGCCCCCAGCGTCAGCGCAGCGGAGGCCCGCCGCGCCTCGAGCAGTCGTCGGTAGAGGTGCACGATGGCGGCGTCGTCGGCCGCCTGCGCCTCGACGTTGCGGGTCTCGGCGTCGGGGGGCCAGGGCAGCCAGGCGTCGACGACGCCCCACCCGTGGTCGGGGGCGCCGGTCCA
Source organism: uncultured Acidimicrobiales bacterium (assembly GCA_963778415.1). Classification (GTDB taxonomy): domain Bacteria; phylum Actinomycetota; class Acidimicrobiia; order Acidimicrobiales; family VFJN01; genus ZC4RG19. The sequence goes on along the minus strand of CAVZUI010000010.1, from coordinate 673,132 downwards.
CGGGATCGGCGCCCGGCACCCGTCGCGCCCGCCGGGATCGACGACCCGGTCGGGCGGGACGACGGCGTCCTCGAGCCCCAGCTCCTCGCCCGCGTAGAGGAACGGGCGTGCCCCGCAGCCCGAGCAGCAGGAACAGCGGCGGCGCGGGCGCGGGCCTCGCTGCCGTAGCGCGTCCGGTGCCGGGCGTTGTCGTGGTTCGACAGCACCCACGTGGGCCAGGCGCCCCGCTCGGCGACCAGGCGGTGGGTGTCGGCGATCTGGTCGCGCCAACGGCCGGCGCGCCAGGGCGTGAGCAGGGGCGGGAAGTTGAACGCGAGGTGCAGCTCGTCGCCGTCGCCGTAGTACGTCGGCGACCTGCTCGGTGGTCGAGCAGGTAGACCTCGCCGACGATGAGCCGGTCGCCGGGGTAGGAGTCGACCAGCTTGCGCATGCCGCGGATCAGCTCGTGGGTCTCGGGCCGGTCGTTGACGATGCAGTGGGGGAGCCCTGCCACCTCGGGCGGGTCGTCGGGCAGCGCCGGGTCCTTGCCGATGCCGTGGACCACGTCGATGCGGAACCCGTCGACGCCCGCGGTCGAGCCAGAAGCGCATGACGCCGTGCATGGCGTCGACACCTCGGGGTTGGCCCAGTTGAGGTCGGGCTGCGGCGGCGAGGAACAGGTGGAGGTACCACTGGCCGGTGGCCTCGTCCCACGTCCACGCCGGGTCGTCGCTGAACGCCGCCCGCCAGTTGTTGGGCGGGGTCGTCGGGGTCGCCGTCGCGCCAGACGTACCAGTCGCGCTTCGGGGTCGTCGCGGCTCGATCGCGGACGCGACGAACCACGGGTGCTGGTCGGACGTGTGGTTGGGGACGAAGTCGACGAGCAGCCGCAGCCCCCGCTCGTGGCAGTCGGCCAGCAGGCGGTCGAACGTCGGCGAGGTCGCCGAAGATGGGGTCGACGTCGCAGTAGTCGGTGACGTCGTAGCCGAAGTCGGCCATCGGGGACGGGTAGAACGGCGAGAGCCAGACGGCGTCGACGCCGAGCCACGCGCAGGTGGTCGAGGTGGGCCTCGATGCCGGCGAGGTCGCCCGTCGGCGCCCGGCGCTGGTCGCGAAGGATCGTGGGTAGATCTGGTAGAAGACGGCCGATCGCCACCAGGGTGCTGTCACGGCGGCATCCTACGGGTGTCGCCGCGGCTGCGTCCCAGGGTGACCCGGCGGTCGAAGCGGGCCACGAGGTACGTTCCGGGCCGCGGACGTGCTAGGAAAGTGGTCGGGACACCCCGAGCGGCATGCCGACGGGGACATCAGCCGGGCCGGGCGGCGATACACTTCCCGGCCGGACGCAACAACGTGGGAGCTGGCCCGTGAAGAAGGGTCGACATCGACGATTCGAGGAAGCGCGCGCACTCAAGCGCAGCAACGACCTCGACATCTCTGACATCTTCGCTCCGGCGGAAACCGAGCCCTGTGCCGAGTGCGGCGCAGAGCCCGGGACCGACCATGCCTCGTGGTGCATGGCCGATTCCGCCGAGGACGACTAGCGAGCTCCCGCAGTCGTCTTCCGCCTGGCGGGGTTGACCCTGGTCAACTCCGTCGCAGCGCTGGATGGGGCAGGAAGCTCTCGGTTCCGCGCGCCTGCGTGACCGCACCGACGTGCTCGACGAAGCGCTCGTAGGCCCACTCGCCGACCATCTCGACGATCTCGTCGCGCAGCTCGACGTACACGGGCCGGTGCCCGACGAAGGCGTCGGGGGCGTCGGTGCACCACCAGTGGAACTCGAAGCCGCCGGCCCCCCAGTCGCGGCGCTTCCACTCGCGCAGCGTCGAGGTCACCTGACCCGACTCGTCGGTGGTCTCGACGAGCCGCAGCGGCAGCTGCCAGCACACCGCCGGCTTCCAGTCGAGGGGCCGGTCGCCGGCGTCGAGCGCGGCGCGGTGCAGCGCACACCCCGCGCCGCCGGGGAAGTCGGGCCGGTTGAGGAAGATGCAGGCGTCGCCGACCAGGCGGGTGACCAGGGTGCCGTCACCCTTGCGACGGATCGGGCCGCCGCGGCGGACGGCGGCCCGGCGGTGCTGCCACTGCTCGTCGGTCAGCCGGTCGGCGTAGCTCAAGGTCCTGTTGGCGTCGTCCTCGTCGACGAAGTGGGCGCCGTAGCTGCAGCAGCCCTGCTCCATGTCGGTGGCGTCGGCGGTCAGCACCCCCTGGCAGCCCGCGCCGTAGATGCACGTCCACGAGCTCGTGAGGAACGTGACGTCGAACGCGTACGTCCGGTGCTCGTCGGGCGAGTCGAACGCCACGTACTCGTGCAGGTCGGGCGGGGGAGCAGGCGGGGAGGCCATCGCCGTCACGTTGTCACAGACGCCGCACCGGCGTCTGCCATGCTGAGCCGGTGGCCGGGGAGTTCGACGACATCCGCCAGCGGCTCGAGGCGATCAGCGAGGAGCTGGCCGATCTCGCCATCCAGCGCCTGCGCGAGTCGATCGACGCCGGGGGCGACGAGCTGCCGGTCGACGAGCGCCGGCTGACGCGCGCCCGCCGGGCGGTCGACAAGGCGGCGGGGCTGCTGCGCGAGCCCGACGACCACGACGGGCTCGACGGGATCTGACCCCTCACGCTCCCGGTGGCGGGCCGTCGGTCGCGGCCAGTGGCGGGGCCGAGTCGAGCTCGTTGACGGCCCGGATCAGCTCGCGGAACCGGCCGCCCTTGCGGGGGTCGAACGTCAGGACGAGGCGGTGCAGGTCGAGCGCGTCGCCGTCGGAGACCTCGGCGTTGAGCGGCCCGGACGCCTCGATGTGGCCTTCGAGGAGGAGGTCGGCGAACTCCTCGTCGAGGGCGGCCACCTCGGCCGGGGTGGGCTCGCCCCGCAGGCGCACGACGAGGCGAGGGCCGACCCAACGGATGCCCTGGTAGTTGCGCCAGAACCCACGGATGGCCCCGACCGCGGCGTCCAGGTCGTCGGTGATCGTGTACAGGTTCACGTCGCCCGGCGAGACCCACCCCGCGCCCACGAGCTCGTCGGCGACGAAGGTCTCCCACCCCTTCCAGAAGGTCTGGCCCGGCACGTCGAGCAGGACGAGCGGGGCCGGCGTGGCCTTGCCGGTCTGCATGAGGGTGAGCAGCTCGAGGGTCTCGTCGAGCGTGCCGAACCCACCCGGCAGGGCGACGAACCCGCTCGACTCCTTCACCAGCATCAGCTTGCGGGTGAAGAAGTACTTCATGCTCACGACCCGGTCGGACCCGCTGAGCGGGCCGACGGAGGTCTCCTCGAACGGCAGCCGGATCGTGACCCCGAGGCTGCGGTCGGGGCCCGCTCCCTCGGTGGCGGCGGCCATGATGCCGGGCCCGGCGCCGGTCACGACCATCCAGCCGGCGTCGGCCAGCTGGCCGGCGAGCGCCGCGTGCGTGGTCGTAGAGCGGATCGGTGGTCAGGGTGCGGGCCGAGCCGAAGACCGTCACCTTCCGCACGCCGGCGTACGGGAGGAACAGCCGGTAGGCCGAGCGCATCTCCTTGAGGGCGTCGCGGGTGATCTTGAGGTCGAGCCGGTCGGCCCCGTCGGTGCTGAGCTCGTAGGTGGCGCGGTAGATGTCGGCCAGCACGTCGCGGTTGCGGGTGGCGCCTGCCTCGTCCAGCAGGCTTTGGATGGTGTCTCGTTTCATGTCGGGTTCAGCCTGCCATGCTCGGGGCGTGGACCCGACCCCCTCCACGTGCGCACGGTGCGGCACCACGGCCGAGGCGCCCGCCGACGGGCTGCCCGAGGGCTGGTCGCTGGCGTCGTCCGACCGGGGTGTCGACCGGCTGTGCGCGGCCTGCACGCGCGAGAACGTGCGGGCGATCGAGGCCCGGCTCGACGAGGAGTGGTGGTGACCCGGTCGGCCCGGCCGGCAGGTCAGCTGAGTCCGCTGCAGTCGTACAGGTGCGTCATGAACCGGCGGAAGTCGTCGCTGCCCGGGTCGACGTCGTCGGCGGACCATGTGGCGTTGAACGAGTCGAACGTCCACGCCGGGTCGCTCGACGCCTCGTCGTAGACGCAGCCGCACGTGGCCTCGTTGTCGAGGCCGCCCACATCCAGGAAGTTGCCCAGGTGGGCCTCGCAGTCGACGAGGAACTGGGCCCGGGCGGCGTCGCTCCAGTCGTCACCCGGCAGCGGCAGGATGTCACCGGAGCCCGATCCCGACCCAGAGGTCGTGGTCGAGGTCGACCCCTCGGTCGTCGTGGGATCCTCGGCCCCGCCGCCGGTGGTGGTCGTCGTCGCGGTGGTGGCGTCGCCGCCGTCCTCGCGGGTCAGGGCCACGATGCCGATCGCCGCCGCCACGATCACGGTCGCAAGGGCTGCGGCGATGATGCGCCTGGTCCTGGCCGCGGGGTCGCGGTCCGGCGCCGGCGGGGGCGGATCGGCCGTGGCACCCGGCGCCTCGAGAGGAGGACCGGGTTGCGCAGCGAGCGGTGAGCCAGGCGCCGCGGCTGGGGCCACGAGTGGGGTGAGCGAGGGAGCCGCGGCCATCGCCACCCGCGCCGCCCCCGAGCAGATGGCGTCCTTGGGCCGGGCGTCCACCGCGATCGGTCGCCCGAGGCGGGCCCCGACCAGCTGGCCGACGAGCGGGATCCGCGACGAGCCGCCGACGAGCAGGACCGCGCTGACCTCGTCGTCCCGCACCCCGGCCGACGCCACCGCCCGGCGCAGGGCGACGACGGTCTCGTCGATGGCCGGGCCGATCATCGCCTCGAACTCCCGCCGGGTCAGGAGGACCTCGGTGTGGCGCTGCGGCAACAGCACCGGGATCGAGACGTGGGTCTCCTCGGACAGGGCCTCCTTGGCCTCGACGCAGGCCTCGCGCAGCTGGGCGAGCCCCGTGGCGACGTGCCGGGTCGTCCCCGGCGGCGTCGAGATCGAGCCCGATCGAGGCGATGACGTGCTGGAACACCGCGTGGTCGAAGTCGGCGCCGCCCATCCGCTCGATGCCGTCGGGGCGGCCCACGATCTCGGCCTCGGCCGCCTCGGTGCCGGCCCGCACGACCGCGGCGTCGAAGGTGCCGCCGCCCAGGTCGTACACCGCGACGACGGTGCCGGGCTCCAGCGGCCTCTGGGCCGTGTAGGCCGTGGCTGCGGCGACCGGTTCGGGGACGAGGTGGTCGGCCGTCAGGCCCACGTGCCGGAGCGCCTGGCGGTAGAGGTCGAGCTTGTACTCGCCCCAGTTCGCCGGGTGGGTCAGGGCCAGCGAGGCCGGCGACTCGCCCTCGGTCTCCGCCACCTGCGTCACGACCCACTCGGCCATGCGGGCCATGCACAGCTCGGCCGACACCGGGGTGCCGCTGAGCAGCAGCGGCGTGGGATCACCCACCCGGCGCTTGAACTCGCGGGCCACCCGCTGGGGGTCGGTGATCGCCCGCCGGGCCGCGGGCTCGCCGACGAGGAAGCGCTCGGTGGTCAGGCACACCACCGACGGCACCGCTTGGCGCCGGGTGCCCAGCGTCGCCGTCTCGACGCGCCCGTCGCGCCCGATGGCCGCGGCCGTCCAGGTCGTGCCGACATCGACGCCGAGGTGGTAGGGCACGGCGCGCCGGAGCGGGTCAGGCGGGCGCGGTGGCGATGTCGACCGGGCCGTACAGCGTCGACCGTTGCCGGAGCGTGCGCCCCAACGGCTCGACCATGGCCCGGAAGTCGTCGGCCGTCATCTCCTGGCCGTGGCTGGCGCCCGCGGCCCGTGAGATGTTCTCGTCCATGAGCGTGCCGCCGAGGTCGTTGCAGCCGGCCTGGAGGAGCTGCATGCCGGCCGTGCGCCCGAGCTTCACCCACGAGAACTGGATGTTGTCGATCAGGCCCCGGTACACGATGCGGGCGACGGCGTGCATGAGCAGCACCTCGCGGAACGTGGGGCCGCGCCGGGCCTTGCGCTGCAGGTACAGCGGCGTGGCCATGTGCACGAAGGGCAGTCCGACGAACTCGGTGAAGCCGCCCGTCTCGGCCTGCAGGGCGCGGGTGCGCAGCAGGTGCCGGGCCCACGACACGGGCGCCTCGACCGCGCCGAACATGATCGTGACGTTCGATCGCAGCCCGACCGCGTGGGCGGTGCGGTGGGCCTCGAGCCACTCGTCGGTGGTGATCTTGTCGGGGCAGAGGATCTGGCGCACGGGGTCGTCGAGGATCTCGGCCGCCGTGCCGGGCAGCGAGCGGAGGCCGGCGTCCATGAGGCGGCGCAGGTAGCTGTCGAGCGGCTCGCCGAGGCGCTTGGCCCCCTCGGTGACCTCGAGGGCGGTGAAGCCGTGCACGTGGATGTCGGGCACCGCCTCCTTCACCGCCCGGGCGACGTCGATGTAGTAGTCGCCGTCGAAGTCGGGGTGGATGCCGCCCTGGAGGCACACCTCGGTGGCGCCGATCTCCCAGGCCTCGCGCGACCGCTGGGCGATGTCGTCCAGCGTGAGCAGGTACGGCGTGCCCCGGAGGTTGAGCGAGAGCGGGCCCTTGGAGAACCCGCAGAACTTGCACTTGAACGTGCACACGTTCGTGTAGTTGATGTTGCGGTTGCGGACGAACGTGACCGTGTCGCCGACCGCCTCGCGGCGCAGCTCGTCGGCCACCTCGGCCACGGCCACGACCTCGGGCCCGCGGGCGGCGAAGAGGGCGACGATCTCGTCCTCGTCGACCGTCTGGCCCGCCAGCACGCCCTCGAGGACTTCGGCGACGCGGCCCCGCACCGATCCCCGCGGGCGGTTCGTCTCGCTCTCCGGCGCTCCGCGCCTGGGCCGCTCGGGCCCGGGGACCAGCGTGGCCGGCTCGGCGTCGGCACCCGAGTACCAGGCTGTCGATCGGACGCCGGTGAGGACGATCTCGGCTCCGGTGCCGGCCTTGGCGTTCTCGAGCGTGCGCTCGGGGAACACCGAGCCGGGGTCGTCGCGCCCGAGGTTCTCGGCGTCGGCCCGGTCGCCGACCGGGAACACGCAGGCCGGGGTCGAGCCAGCGGTCGGGGTCGGCCACGAACTCGGGATAGATCGTGAGGCGGGGGGCCAGCGCGAAGCCGCGGGCCTCGGTGACGTCGCGCAGCCGGTCGAGCGCCGGCCACGGCCGCTCGGGGTTCACGTGGTCGGCGGTCACCGGCGACACGCCGCCCCAGTCGTCGATGCCCGCGTCGAGCAGGACGCCGAAGTCGTCGGCCAGGTTCGGCGGCGCCTGGACGTGCACCTCGGGCGGCAGGACCAGCCGGGCGAGGGCGATGGCCTCGAGGTGGTCGTCGACCGGGCACGGCTCGGCGCGGTGCATGGCCGTGCCGGGCTTGGGCAGGAAGTTCTGGACGATCACCTCCTGCACGTGGCCGTGGCGGCGGTGGGCGTCGGCGATGGCCTCGAGGGCGGCGAGGCGGTCGGCCCGGCCCTCGCCGATGCCGACGAGGATGCCCGTGGTGAACGGGATGCCGAGCCGGCCGGCGGCGTCGAGGGTGGCCAGCCGGCGCTCGGGCAGCTTGTCGGGCGCCCCGTGGTGGGCGGCCAGGTCGGCCCGCAACGTCTCGACCATCATCCCCTGGCTGGGCGCCACCGGACGCAGGGCGGCCAGCTCGTCGTCGAACAGCGCCCCGGCGTTGGCGTGCGGGAGCAGGCCGGTCTGGTCGAGCACCAGCCGGCACATGGCCGCCAGGTAGTCGATCGTGGACGCGTAGCCGTTCTCGGCCAACCACTCGGCCGCCGCCGGATAGCGCTCCTCGGGGCGCTCGCCCAGGGTGAACAGCGCCTCGTGGCACCCCGCCGCCGCACCGGCCCGGGCGATGGCCAGGACCTGGTCGGGCGACAGGTAGGGCGACTCGAGCCGGGCCGGCGGCTGGGCGAACGTGCAGTAGCCACAGCGGTCGCGACACAACATGGTCAGCGGGATGAAGACCTTGGGCGAGTAGGTGACCCTGGTGCCGGTGGCGGCGTCGCGCACCCGGCGGGCCTCGCCCATCAACTCGTCGAGCGGGAGGTCGAGCAGGTCGGTGTGCCCCATCGGCGACGAGACTATCGGCGGCCCGGGCCAACCCTCCCCGGCGCGCTCGACCGGGCGGCGCTCGATCCTTCGGGGCCGGACGGGAGAGGCGGACCGCGGGCGTCAGGCCGGGTCGGGCGTCGGGGCCGTCGCTGCGGCCGGCTCGTCGACCAGCGGGGCGAAGATCGGGGTGGGGGCGGCACGGCCCCGCAGGGCCACCGTGCCCACGTCGTGCCAGCGGGTCGCCTCACCCGCGGCCCGCCGGACGGTCTCGGACGAGGCCAGGACCTTCACGTCGCGGCCCTTGGCGACCTCGGTCAGCCGGGCGGCCTCGTTCACCGCCGGCCCGATCACGGTGTACTCGTAGCGCGCCTCTGTGCCGACGTTGCCGGCGACGACCCGGCCCGACGACACGCCGATGCCGGCGGCCAGGCCGGGGTGGCGCTCGGTCAGGTTCTCCAACCCGAGGTGCAGCAGCCGCGCCGCCCGCAGCGCCCGCTCGGCGTGGTCGGGTTGCGTCCCGGGGACGCCGAACACGCACAGGGCGCCGTCGCCCTCGAACTTGTTGACCCAGCCGCCCTGCGCGTCGACCGCCCGCACGACGACGTCGAAGAAGTCGTTGAGCGTCTCGACCACGTCGTCGGGCGGCAGCACCTCGGCCATGGCCGTCGACCCCACGATGTCGACGAACACGGCGCTGGCGTCGGCCTCCTCCGCCCGCAGGCCCGTGCCCCGCTCGAGGGCCTGGGTGGCGACCGCCTGCCCGACGTGGCGGCCGAACAGGTCCTGGATCTGACGGCGTTCCCGCAGGCCGTCCACCATGCGGTTGAAGCCGGCCTGCACCTCGCCGACCTCGCCGCCGTCGTCGACGACGAGCCCGACGTCGAGGTCGTCGTCGCGGACCCGGGCCAGGGCGTGGCGCACGCCGTCGAGCGGCTCGGCCACCGAGGTGGCCGAGGCCACCGTGGCGAGGAAGCCCGCCGCCAGGCCGGCCAGGGACAGCGTGGCCAGCGCAATCGGCTCGATATGGGTGCCGTCGAGGATGAGCACGAGCGCCATCGCCAGCAGCGGCACCCCCGACCCGACCGCCCAGGTCAGCAGCAGGCGGAGGCGGATTCCCGGCGTGCGCGGTCGCCGGTCGGGCACACGCTCGAGCACCTGGGCGAACAGCGGGCGGAACGACCGCTCGATGAGCAGGTAGCCGAGGGCACACGTGGTCACGCCGCCGAGGACGGTGCCCATGACGACCCGGGCCACCGTCAGGAAGGAGGCGCCGAAGAGCGCGGAGATCCCCCCGAAGATGAACGCGGCGAGCACCCAGAACAGCAGGGGGCGCAACGCCTGCCGCCACGGCTCGCGCAGCACGGCGAACCGCTCCTCCAGGCTGGGCGAGCGGCCCTCGATCGCCCACGCGATCGCCCGGGTGAAGGCCCGGTGGCCCCACAGGTACCCCGGCAGGATCAGGACGACCGCGGGGGCGATGGGCCCGACCAACCGCAGCCACAGGGGCACCTCGGGGGCGAGGTCGTTGCCCGACGCCAGCTGGACGAACGTGAACACGGCCACCGCTCCGGCCGCGTTGGCGAACAGGAGCCGGCGGCGGACGCCGCGACGGACGCGCTCGGCCGTGGCCTGGAGGGAGGAGCGCCCCGTGTCCGTCCGCCGTCGCATCGCCGCGTCGGGCGTCAGGCCAGGTCGCCGGCGGCCGCCGGGTCGACGATCCACAGCACGCGGTCGGCCCGCACCCGCGCCGCAGGCGTGTCGGGGTCGTCGGCCGCCGCCCTGGCGAGCGCGTCGCGCTTGGCCTCGCCCGCGACGGTGACCAGCACGAGGCGGGCCCGGGCGATGCCCCCGAGCGTGAGCGTCATGCGGGGGAACGGGTTGACGCCGCTGGGGTCGGAGTTCTTGGCGACGAGGCGGCCGGGGTCGGCCTCGAGCGCCGGCGAGCCCGCGAACAGGGACGCGACGTGCCCGTCGGGGCCCATGCCGAGGTGGATGACGTCGAGCTTGCCCAGCTCGCCCAGCCGGAGCTGGTACGGGTCGGGGCCTTCCTCGCACCGCATCGGGTAGTTGGCGTTGACCGCGCCCACCTTCTCGAGCAGCGCCTCGCGCCCGAGCCGGTAGTTCGAGCTCTCGTCGTCGAGCGGGACGCAGCGCTCGTCGCCCCAGTAGACGTCGACCTTCCACCAGTCGATCTGGCTGCCGGCATCGTCGGCCAGGCGCTCGTAGCGAGCGCCGCGCCAGCTCGCCCCCGGAGAGGGCGAAGGAGAACGCATCGTGCGGTCGGGCGTGGAAGGCCTCGATGACGCGCTCGGCGAACTCGCCGGGGACGTCGTCGACCACCACCAGTTCGCCGTGCACCCGCCGCACGCTACCCGACAGCGCCGCGTCGCCGGGACGCCGTCGGTGGCCGCGTCCGCGCGGCTTCCGGTCCTCTCGACGGTGGTGGTGGCGCTGGCTACCGGAGGTCGGACGACTTGGCTTCGAGTGCGGTGAGGAGCTCGTCGAAGCTCTTGGCGAACGACGCCACACCCTGGTCCTCGAGCACACGGCTCACGTCGTCGAGGTCGACCCCGACGGCGCTGATGGCGTCGAGCGTGGCCTGGGCCCCCGCCGGATCGGCGTCGACCGTGCGGGCCAAGGTGCCGTGGTCCTCGAAGGCCTCGAGCGTCGCCTCGGGCATCGTGTTCACCGTGTCGGGCCCGATCAGGGTGTCGACGTACAGGGTGTCGACGTAGTCGGGGTTCTTGGTCGACGTCGACGCCCACAGCGGCCGCTGCACACGGGCGCCCCGGGCCGCGAGGGCCTCCCAGCGCGGCCCGCGGAACGCCTCGCGGAAGCGGGCGTAGGCCACCTGGGCGTTGGCCACCGCCGCCTTGCCCCGCAGCGCGAGGGCCTCGTCGGTGCCGATGGCCTGGAGGCGTTGGTCGATCTCTGTGTCCACCCGGCTGACGAAGAAGGAGGCCACGCTGGACACCGTGGAGAGGTCGCCGTCGTAGGCCTCGAGCCCGCCGATGTACGCCTCCATCACGTCGGCGTAGCGGTCGAGGCCGAAGATCAGCGTCACGTTGATGCTGTGACCCTCGCCGATGAGGACGCGGATGGCCTCGACGCCCTCGGCGGTCGCCGGGACCTTCACGTAGAGGTTGGGCTCGTCGATGCGGGCGTGCAGGTCGCGCGCCGACGCGACGGTGCCGTCGCGGTCGCGGGCCAGGTCGGGTGCGACCTCGAGCGAGACGTAGCCGTCGAGCCCGCCGCTCTCGTCGTGGACGGGCCGCAGGATGCGCAGCGCGGCCTCGATGTCGTCGGTCACCATCGTCCAGTAGGAGTCGTCGACAGAGGTGCCGCCCCGGGCCAGGTCCTGGAACTGGGTCGTCGTACTCGTCGGACCCGGCGATCGCCTTCTGGAAGATCGTGGGGTTGGACGTGATGCCACGCACACCGCGCTCGACCCAGCCGGCGAGCTCGCCGCCGGTGATCCACCCGCGGCGCAGGTTGTCGAGCCACGGGCTCTGGCCGTACTCGAGGGAGAGGTCGTGGAGCTTGGTCATCCGTCGTCCTCCTGCAGGTCGCGGAGCAGCTGGCGGGCCCGATCCGCCACGTTCTCGGGGGTGTAGCCCAGGTTGGCCAGGGCGATGGCGCCCGGCGCCGAGGCGCCGAACCGGTCGAGGCTGACGCTGTCGTCGGCCCACCGCTCCCATCCGAGGCTGGCGCCGGCCTCGACCGCCAGCGTCGGCATCTCGGGCGGCAGCACGACGGTCTGGTACCCGTCGTCCTGCGCTTCGAACAGATCCCAGGACGGCATGGACACGACGCGGACCGCGATGCCGTCGTCGGCGAGCATGCCGGCCGCGTCCACGCACACGGCGACCTCGCTGCCCGTGCCGATGAGCACGATGTCGGGCGCCTCGGCGTCGGCGAGCACGTAGGCCCCGCGCGCCACGCCCCGCCGCGTCGGTGCCCGGCAGCACCGGGACGTCCTGGCGGGTGAGGACGAGCGCGGTGGGCCCGTCGGACTCGATGGCGACGCGCCACGCGGCCGCGGTCTCGTTGGCGTCGGCGGGGCGGATCAGCCGGAGCTGGGGCATCGCCCGGAGCGACGCCAGGTGCTCGATCGGCTGGTGGGTCGGGCCGTCCTGGCCGAGGCCGACCGAGTCGTGCGTGAAGGAGAAGATCTCCTTGTACTCGGACATGGCGGCCAGTCGGACGGCGGGCCGCATGTAGTCGCTGAACACGAAGAACGTGCCGCCGATCGGGATGACGCCGCCGTGGGCGGACATGCCGTTCATCACGCCGGCCATGCCGTGCTCGCGCACCCCGAAGTGGATCTGGCGGCCGGCCGGATCGTCGGGCGAGAAGACGCCGCGGTCCTTGATCAGCGTGCCCGTGTTGCCGGTCAGGTCGGCGCCGCCGCCCATGAGGCCGGGCACCTCGTCGATCGACCGCCTGCAGGCACGCGCCGCTGGCCTTGCGGGTGGCGACCTCGTCGCCCGGCGTCCACGACGGCAGGGCCTCCTGCCAGCCGGGGAGCCCACGCAGGTGGATGGACGCCTCGTAGGCCTCGCGGTCGCCGTCCCACTCGGCCAGCCGCTTCTCCCACGCCTCGCGGGCGTCGCGGCCGCGTCGGCCTGCGGCGCGGTACAGCTCGAGCACGTCGTCGGGGACCCAGAACGTCTCGTCGGGCGGGAGGCCCAGGATCTCCTTCGTGGTTCGCACCTCGTCCTCGCCCAGCGGGTTGCCGTGGGCGTCGGCGGTGTCGGTGTACTTGGGCGAGGGCCACCCGATGTGGCTGCGCAGCACCAGCAGCGACGGGGCCTCGTCGTCGGCCGCGGCGCGCGCGCAGCGCGGCCTCGAGCCCGTCGACGTCGTTGGCCATCTCGCCGAGCTGGTCGACGTGCCAGCCGTAGCCCTGGAACCGCTCGACCACGTCGTCGGACAGGGCGAGCTCGGTCTCGCCGTCGATGCTGATGTGGTTGTCGTCGTAGACGTAGACGAGCCGACCGAGGCGGAGGTGCCCGGCGAGCGACGCGGCCTCGTGGCTGATGCCCTCCATCAGGTCGCCGTCGCTGCAGATCACGTACGTGTGGTGGTCGCACACGTCGGGGCTGAACCGGGCCCGGAGCCAGCGCTCGGCGATGCCCATGCCGACGGCGTTGGCGAACCCCTGGCCGAGCGGGCCGGTGGTGACCTCGACCCCGGTCGTGTGGTGGACCTCGGGGTGACCGGGGGTCTGCGACCCCCACTGGCGGAAGTCGCGCAGGTCGTCGAGGGTCAGCCCGTAGCCCGTGAGGTGGAGCATCGAGTAGAGCAGGATCGACGCGTGCCCGGCCGACAGGACGAAGCGGTCACGGTCGGGCCAGTCGGGGCGCCTCGGCGTCGTAGTCCATGATGCGGGTCCACAGGACGTGGGCCAGCGGGGCCAGCGCCATGGCGGTGCCGGGGTGCCCGTTCTTGGCCGCCTGCGGACCGTCCATGGCCAGCCCGCGGATCACGTTGATGGCACGCTGCTCGAGGTCGGGATCGGGGGACATGCACATGCCACCCTAGTGGGCATCGGGAACGGTCCCGATCTGGCGCGAGCCCTGTTCGCGGGCCGTTCACCAGGGTGGGTTCACCCGTCGTGGAACAGCACCACGCAGGCGGTGAACCCGTGCACGAAGCTGCGGTCGTCGACCGGACCGATCTCGCCCGCGCAGAACATGCCGGCGAGGGCGTCCGACCGCAGCGCTTCGGCCACGGTGGCCGCGTCGTGGTCGGGCGCGCCGAACAGCCGCCGGCCGCGCCCGTTGCACGTGAACAGGAGGGCGCCGTCGGCCAGCCCGCCCGCCGATGCCTCGGCCAGCAGGGCGCGCAGGTCGTCGTCGGCGGTGTCGGCGTCCCGCACCTGGAACTGCACGGTCGTGCCGACCGGGACGACCTCGGTGGTGACCAGCGCGCCCGCCGTCCCGGTCGGCGCCGACCAGGTTCCTGACGAGGAAGTCACCCCGCCCGAACGTGGCCCGGTGCTCGTCGACGGCGATGCCGATGTGCAGGCCCTCGGCCATCCGGGTGCGCTCGTCGGGGTCGGCGGCGCGGGCCAGCGACTCGAGCCGGTCGAGGGCGGGGCGCCCGGCCAGCCCCAGGAGGCGGTTGCGGTCGGCCGCCGTCACGATCATGGGCTCGCCGACGGGACGGCATCCCTGCGACACGACGAGCGCGGTGGCCACCGTGGCGGGCAGGACGACGCCGACCGCCCCGTCCCTCGTGACCTCGCCGTCGAGCACGAGGCGGTTGCCGCCGGGCCCGCGGGCCGCGGACGCCGAGCCGCCGACGACCACCACGGGCGGGTCGAGCTGGCCGAGCATCTCCACCACCTCGTCGACCGGTACCGAGAACGGGTCGGCGAGCAGCACGAGCACCTCGCCCGGACCGCACGTGGTGGCGGAGAGGCCGCCGAGCGCCACGCCCGACGGGGTCCGGGCGGCCGTGACGCGCACCGGCCGGGGCGGGGCGGCCAGCCGCCCGGCCCAGAGGGAGACGGCGGGGGCGTCCTCGACCTCGCGCTCGCCCCCGACGACGGCCACCCCGGTGGCGCCCACGAGCACGGTGGGGGCGAGCAGCGTCCGCACCGCCCCGGCGATCTCGCCGACGGCGTCGACGTGGTGGGGCGAGCAGAACAGGACCGCGAGGTCGGCCCCCGTCCCGATCTCCTCGAGCAGGCGCCCGGCCACCTCGCCGGTGGCCTCGACGGGGTCGGGGTGCAGCGACAGGGCGCTGGCGAACGGCACGGCGACCTCCGGGTCAGGCCTCGTCCGGGCGCGGGACGAGCGTGTAGGGCACGACCGTCGTGTGCCCCTGGTCGACGCGGCAGTGGGCCTCGACCGTGCCGTAGTCGGCGAAGTCGACCTCGGCCCGCACCAGCCGGTAGGTGAACTTGCCGGGCTCGACCTGGAGCGGCTGCACGTTGCGGGCCACCTGGTCGCCGTCGCGGCGGAAGATGACCTCGAGCACGCCGGTGCCGGTCTCGTCGAGGCCGCACCGCACGAGCACCACCAGGTGGGGGGCCACGGTGCACGGCGGGGGCTCGGGCGGGGCCGCGGAGAAGTGGACGCCGGTGAGGTCGATCTGCGTGGGGCCTCCGGGGAAGGCCGGCTTCAGCTCGATGTTCTCGACGAACAGGGCGGCAACGATGTCCATGCGGCCAACGTTACGGTCCGCACCGCGCTCCGCCGGGCGGCCGGCCCACCCCGCGGGTCAGCCGACGCCGACGGGGACCCGCACCGGGGCGAGGTCGTGGCGCACCGTCGCCCACCCGAGTCGCCGGAACAGCCGGATGACCGACCACGCCGGGTCGATCTCGCCCCGCCGCTGCGACAGCCGCGCCGCGGTCGGCGCCGCGTGGTGGTTGTTGTGGAGGCCCTCGCCGCCCGTCAGGAACGCCAGCCACTGCAGGTTGGTGGCCGAGTTGTCGTGAGGACGGGCGCCGAACGTGTGGGTCACGGCGTTCACGGCCCCGTTCAGGCCCAGGTAGGCGACCACGTGCCAGGCGGCCGCGACCAGTCCCCAGACCGGGCCCAGCACGGCGACCAGCGCGGCGACGCCGAGGCCCAGGCCGAGCCAGGAGCGGTCGAACAGCACCCGGTCCCACCGGTCGGCGGGGATGTCGCGCCCGTAGCGGGTCACGGTCACGCCGTCTCGTGCGGCCCGCCGGTAGAGGGCGGCGTTGAAGATCTGGACCCGCACCCAGCCGAGCTGCGCGGGGGAGTGGGGGTCCTCGGGTGCATCGGTGAACGCGTGGTGGCGGCGGTGCACCGCGGCCCATTCGCGGGGCTTGATCCCGGTGGTCACCCAGATGATCGCCCGGCAGGCGAACGTCAGGGCGGGGGCCAGGCGGACGGCCTTGTGGGCGAGCGATCGGTGCAGGTAGATGGTGGTGGCGAACGTCGCGATCTGGGCGGTCACGAACCCGATGAGCAGGGCGGGGAGGGGTTCCGGCACCGCCAGGAGGGTACCTACCTACTGGTCGGTAGACAACGCGGCGCGAGAGCGCTCGCGGCCTCCTCGTGGCGGAATCCCTCCGCGTGGGTGGCCGGTCGGACCGGTAGCCTCACGGCCGTGGCGTACGAGGGAGAGGCGAGCTCCACACGGGAGGCGATCCTCCTCGAGGCGCGCCGGTGCTTCGCCGAGCACGGCTACGAGGGCACGTCGCTCAACGACATCGCCGCCGGGGTGGGCATCCGCCGGGCCAGCGTGCTGCACCACTTCCCCTCGAAGGAGGCCGTCTACCAGTCGGTGTTCGAGCGAGCCCTGGCCGACTGGGGCGAGCGCATCAACAAGTCGGTCGACGACCCGCCGGCCGGCGTCGAGGAGGGGTGGACCCACGTCGACCGGGTCCTGACCGAGGCCGTGCGCTGGTTCTTCGAGAACCCCGAGTTCGTGCGCCTGGTCCGCCACGAGTCGCTGGCGGCCGGCAGCCACCTCGGCTTCGATCTCGGCGAGGCCATCCGGCCCTACTTCCAGCGGGCCGTGAACTACTTCGACCGCGAGATGGGCGCGGGGCGCCTGCGCAAGCACGACCCCGAGCAGCTCATCATCAGCGGCTACGGGGCCATCCTGAACTACTTCAGCGACGTCCACTTCCTCGAGGGGCTGCTCGGCCGCGACCCCATGGCCGAAGACGCCATCGAGACCCGCATCCAGGCCGTGCGCGACTTCTTCCGCGCCGCCCTCGAGCCCTGACCTGCCGCCGGCCGCGCCGCCCGGGGCCGACTTCGGGGGCCTGACCCGCGGTCACTAGCCTGACCGGCCATGCCCACGCTCTCCGAAGCGGCGTCGAAGGAGCTGCTCGCCACCTTCGGTGTGCCGTTCCCGACCGAGCGCGTCGTGTCCACCGCCGCCGACGCGGTGGACGCCGCCGCCGAGATCGGGTTCCCGGTCGTGGTCAAGCTCGGGCGGCGACGCCATCGCCCACAAGACCGAGCGGGGGCTGGTGCGCCTGGGCCTCGGCGACGGCCGACGCGGTGCGTGACGCGGCCGAGGCGCTGCTGGCGGCGGCCACGCCCGAGGACGGCGAGGTCCACCTGCTGGTGGCGCCGATGCTGCGGGCGACCCGCGAGCTGATCGCCGGGCTGCACGACGACCCGCAGTTCGGCATGACGGTCATGCTCGGGGTGGGCGGCATCCTGGCCGAGGCCGTCGCCGACGTCAGCTTCCGGCTGGTGCCGATCACGCGGCTCGACGCCGAGGAGATGATCGACGACCTGGCGACCCAGGCGCTGCTCGGGCCGTTCCGGGGCGAGCCGGCCGTCGACCGCGACGCCGTGGCCGACGTGCTCGTCGGCCTGTCCGACGGCCGCGGCCCGACCGCGACGACATCGCCTCGGCCGACCTCAACCCGCTGATCGTCGTCGACGGGCGCCCCGTCGCCGTCGACGCCCTCGTCGAGGTGCGGTGATGAGCGCCGGCGACGCCCGCGCCCCCTCGCGCCCGAGCGGTTCCGGGCCCTGTTCGAGCCCCGCGGCGTGCTCGTCGCCGGCGCGTCGACGCACCCGGGCAAGTTCGGGTTCGTCAGCCTCCACAACATCCTCGCCTGCGGCTACCAGGGCGAGGTGTTCGCCACCAACCGCGACGGCGCCGAGGTGCTCGGCGTGCGGTCCGTGGCCGACGTCGACGACCTGCCCGACGGCGAGATCGACCTCGTCTTCGTGTGCACGCCGGCGGCCGCCAACCCCGACCTGCTGCGGGCCTGCGCCAAGAAGGGCATCACGGCCGCGTTCATCGCCTCGGCCGGCTACGGCGAGGCGGGGGAGGAGGGCCTGGCCGCCCAGGCCGAGCTGGTGGCGCTGGCCGACGAGCTCGGCATCCTGCTGGCCGGCCCCAACGGTCAGGGCGTGGTGTCGACCCCGGTCGGGCTGTGCGCCCAGATCGTCGGCGCCGTACCCGCCGGCCGGCCGCATCGGCATCGCCAGCCAGTCGGGCAACTTCGTCTCCTCGTTCGTGAACTACGCCGTGCAGACGGGTGTCGGCGTCAGCCGGGCCGTGTCCGCCGGCAACGCCGCCGCGGTCAGCGTCCCCGACTACCTCGAGTACTACGCCGACGACCCCGAGACCCGCGTCGCCCTGGCCTACGTCGAGGGCGTCGCCGACGGTCGCGCCTTCGTCGAGCGGCTCCGGCGGCGTCGCCGAGCGCAAGCCGGTCGTCCTCGTCAAGGGCGGGGCCACCGCCGGGGGCCAGCGGGCCGCGGCCAGCCACACCGGGTCGCTGGCCAGCGACGACCGGGTGTTCGACGGCGCCGTGCCGCCAGGCCGGCGTCACGCGGGCCGCGCACGATCGAGGAGGCGTTCGAGGTGGCCGCCACCTTCGCCACCCAGCCGCTGCCCCGCGGCAACCGGGTGGTGGTCGTCACGACGGCCGGCGGCTGGGGCGTGGTGACGGCCGACGCCATCGCCGGCACCGACCTCGAGCTGGCGCCCCTGCCCGACGACCTGCGGGCCGCCATCGACGCCGAGCTGCCGCCCCGGTGGAGCCGCAACAACCCCGTCGACCTGGCCGGCGGCGAGACCCGCGACACGGTCCCGAAGGTGCTCGAGCTGGCGGCATCGCACCCCGACGTGGACGCGGTGATCTTCCTCGGCATGGGCATCCAGTCCAACCAGGCCAGCTGATGCGCGAAGGGCCGTTCTACCCCGACCACGGGCTCGAGCGCATCGTCGACTACCACGAGCGCCAGGACGCCCGCTTCGCCGAGGCCGCCGCCGAGGTCAGCGACGCCACCGGCAAGCCGGTGCTCGTCGCCACCGAGCTCGCGATCACCCGCCCGACAACCCCGGCCCCGCCGGCGTCCGGGCGACGGGTCGCCTCTGCTACCCGTCGGCCAACCGGGCCGTGATCGCCCTCGACCACCTCTGGCGGCGGTCCCGCTGGCTCCAGCGCCGCGGGCTGGCGTGAGTCGATGACCGACGGGGGAGCCGAGGGGCCCCGGCACATGGCCGGCCGGTCCCGCACCCGTCCCGGGGCGAGCGGGGCCGAGCGAGGACGTGCGGGGGATCCCGACCCGGCCGCGAGCCACGCGACCGGGCCAGCCCGGGCCGACCCGCGAGCAGCAGCCACCCGCGCCTCCCGGGTCGACCGGCCCGGCGGGCCCGCCCGCGCCCGCCCGCACCGATGGTGGGGCCACGCCCGGTCCCCCGACCACCGCGGTCCCCGACGACGGTGCGGGCCCGCCCGGCCGATGGCGCCGCTGGGTCCTGCCGGGGGTGCTGGCGGCGGTGGCCGTCGGCGCCGGGGCCGCGGCGGTGGCCCTCTCGGCCGACGATCCGGCCCCTGCCCTCGGCATCGACCAGGTGGCGACGACGCCGGTCCTGTCGGCCCGGCGGGCGCCCCAGGTCATCGCCGCTCCCGTGGCCGACCGGCGCCTCGACGCCGACCTCGCCGCGTGGCTGGGGGCGTCGCCCACCGACACGTGCCTCGTCGTGGCGTCCGAAGGCCGCGACGTGTTCGAGCACAACCCCGCCCTGCCGGTCACCGGCGCCTCGACCCAGAAGCTGCTCACCGCCACCGGGCTGCTCCTCGCCCTCGGGCCCGACGCCACCTTCACCACCGAGGCGGTGACGGCCGCCGCGCCCCAGGGTGGCGTCGTGGCCGGCGACCTGTTCCTCGTGGGCGGCGGGCCGGCCGACCTGGGCACGCCCGAGTGGCCCGCCATGAGCCCGGGCACGCGCCAGCGCGTGGTGCACGACATCGGCGGGCTGGTCGACGCCATCGCCGCCGCGGGGATCACCCGCATCGAGGGCAGCGTCGTCGGGGACGGCACCCGCTTCGACGACCAGCGCTACAACCCCTCGCTGGCGACCCGCCTCATCGACCAGGACCAGGTGGGGCCGATCTCGGGCCTGATGGTCAACGACGGCTTCGCCCAGTTCTCCCCGTCCCGCACCAACGCCGACACCGTCCCGGCCGTCGACCCCGCGGCCGACGCCGCCCGGGTGCTCACCGAGCGCCTCGTTTCCCGGGGCATCGCGGTCGGCGGTGCCCCGCGATCGGGCGCCGCGCCCGACGGCGCCACCGCCGTGGCGTCGCTGGCGTCGCCCCCCGTGAGCCGGCTCGTCGCCGACATGCTGACCACCAGCGACAACGAGGCGGCCGAGTCGGCGCTGAAGGAGATCGGCTACCAGACGCAGGGCGCGGGCACGTGGGCCGCCGGGTCGGCGGGGCTGGCGGGCCTGCTGCAGGAGGCGGGCGTCCCGGTCGACGGGGTCGAGGTCGCCGACGGCAGCGGCCTCTCGATCGAGGACCGCTTCACGTGCACGACGCTCGTCGACGTCCTGACGCTGGAGGGCACCGGTCCCGTGGTCCGGGACGGACTGCCCGTGGCCGGGGAGACCGGCACGCTCGCGGATCGGTTCCTCGGCACCGAGATCGCCGGTCGGTTGCGGGCCAAGACGGGCACGCTGCGGAACGTGACTGCGCTGGCCGGCGAGATCGACCCGTTGCAGGGCGGCTCGCTCACGTTCGCCTACGTCGCCAACGTGCCCGATCCGGGGGAGGTGACCGCGGGCGAGGTCGGCATCACCGGGCTGGCCGAGATCCTGCTCGCGTACCCGCGGGGCGTCGACCTCGCCGCGCTCGCTCCGCTTCCCCCGGCCCCGCCGCGGGCTGACGGCCGGGCCGACCGCCGCCGGGCGTGTCGCCCGCCGGGCCCGCTGGCCTCGGTCCCCGACGTGCCAAGGTGGGGGGTGCCCGTGTCGCCCATGTTCCCGCTGGGCTCGGTCCTCGTCCCCGGGATGATCCTGCCGCTCCACGTGTTCGAGCCGCGCTACCGGGCCCTCGTGCGCGACTGCACCGCAGGCGACGGCGAGTTCGGCGTGGTGCTGATCGAGCGCGGCTCCGAGGTCGGAGGCGGCGACGCCCGTAGCGACGTCGGCACCATGGCCCGCATCGTGCAGGCCGACGAGTTCCCCGACGGGCGCTTCGCGGTCGGGGCGGTGGGCATGCGGCGCATCCGCGTCACGTCCTGGCTGGCCGACGAGCCCTACCCGCGCGCCGAGGTGGTCGACTGGCCCGACGACGAGGCCCCGCGCGCCGCCGGGACCCCGGGTGGCTCCGACACCGAGCCCGGGGTCGCGGCGCTGGTCGACGAGGTGGCCGGGCTGGTTCGCCGGGCCGCCGCGCTGCAGATCGAGCTGGGTGAGCCGGCCCCGCCGCTCGACGTCGCCCTGGCCGACGACCCGCTCGTGGCGGGGTACCAGGCCACGGCCCTCGGCCCCCTCGGCCCGTTCGACAAGCAGTCGCTCCTCGCGGCCCCGTCGGTGGTCGCCCGGCTCGAGATGCTGCGCCGCCTGCTCGGCGAGCACGTCGAGCTGGCCCAGGCCCGCCTGGCCGGCGGCTGAGGCCGCGCCGCCGGGCGCCGCCCCATCGTCCATCGACCCGGGGTCGGCGTGGTACAACCTGGTCCCTGCCGTCTACAGGAGCTGGTTCGCGGTGCCGGAGCCCGAGTCGAAGTCCATGCCCGAGGTCGCCAACGAGCTGTGGGGCCTCACCAAGGACTACGCCCGCCAGGAGACGATCGACCCGCTCAAGGGCGTCGGGCGCTACCTGGCCTACGGCGCCGCCGGCGCCCTGCTCGGCAGCCTCGGCGTGATCCTGCTCATGCTGTCGCTGCTGCGGGCCCTGCAGACCGAGACCGGCGACACGTTCGACGGCAACTGGTCGTGGGCCCCGTACATGATCGTGCTGGTGGTCGCCGGCGCGGTCGCGGCCTACGCGTTCTCGCGCATCTCCCGCGCCCCCGGCAAGTGAACAGGTGAGCCCGATGACCGCACCCAACGCCCCGCGCCACCGCATCTCCCGCGACGACATCGAGGACAAGTTCCGCGAGCTCGAAGGGGGCGCCCGCGACCAGGCCGAGTCGGCCCGGTCCACCGTCGTCACCGCGGGTGTCGTCGCCGCCCTGCTGCTGTTGCTGCTGGCCTTCCTGCTCGGGACGCGCAAGGGCCGCAAGCGCAGCACCGTGGTCGAGATCCGGCGGGTCTGACCGTGCCTTCTCGCAGCGGCCGCGTCGACCGGGGCCTCTCCTACTTCCAGCGCCGTGGCATGAGCAGGGGCGTCCTCGGCAGCTCGCGCCCGTGGCTCTACGTCTTCCTGGTCTCGTTCGGCCTGCGCAAGCTCCGCCAGGCGATCGGCAGCGAGTACGAGGTCGTCTGGCGGGGCGAGGTGCGGCCGGGCGAGACCATCCGCATCGGTCACCTGGCCGAGACCTACGAGGGCAAGTCCGTCCGATCGCGGCGCCGCAAGATCTCGGGGTGACCCACGCGTGCCGGACCGACCGTCCCGGCACGCGACAATGGGCGCGCCATGCGAGTGCTCCTCCGCAACCCCCGCCGCGAGCTCGACGTCGCCGGTCCGATGACGGTCGGTAGGCTCCTCGGCCGGCTCGACCTCAACCGCGAGTCCGTGCTGGTCATCCGGGGTGACACGCTCGTCCCCGGCGACGCCGTGCTGGCCGACGACGACGTCGTCGAGATCCGTCCGGTGATCTCGGGAGGCGCCACGTGAAGTGCACCGTGTGCCGGGGTCCGGCGGTCATCGACGTGCGCCGCCACAACGCCAACTTCTGCGCCGACCACTTCCTGCGGCTCTGCCGCGACCAGGTCGCCAAGGCGATCGAGCAGTTCGAGATGATCGTGCCCGGCGAGCGGGTGCTGGTGGCCGTGTCGGGCGGCAAGGACTCCCTGGCCCTGTGGGACCTGCTGCTCGAGCTCGGCTACGACGCCGAGGGCATGACGATCGGGCTGGGCATCGGCGACTACAGCGAGGCGAGCACGGCCGCGTCCGTGGCCTTCGCCGACGAGCGCGGCCTCACGCTGCACCGCGTCGACCTCCGCGGCGACTACGGCTACGACATCCCGACCGCGGCCGCGGTGACCCGCCGGGTGCCCTGCTCGGCGTGCGGCCTGTCCAAGCGCCACCTCTTCGACAAGGCGGCCCTCGACGGCGGCTACGACGTGGTCGCCACCGGTCACAACCTCGACGACGAGGCCGCGGTGCTGTTCGGCAACGTGCTGCACTGGCACACCGAGTACCTCGGCCGGCAGCTGCCGGTGCTCCCGGCCCGCGACGGCTTCCCCCGCAAGGTCAAGCCGCTGGTGCGGCTGGGCGAGCGCGAGACGGCGGCCTACTGCGTCCTGCGCGGCATCGACTACATCGTCGACGAGTGCCCGATGGCCGAGGGCAACCGGCACCTCGGCTACAAGGAGGCGCTCAACGCGATCGAGGCGGCGTCGCCGGGCACCAAGCACGCCTTCTACTTCGGGTTCCTCGACCGGGCCGCCGACCGGTTCCGGCCCGAGGCCGCCGAGGCCCAGGACGGGCTGCAGGCGTGCCGGTCGTGCGGGGCGCCGACCACGGGCGAGGTCTGCGCCTTCTGCCGGCTCGTCGAGCGGGTGGCCGACGCCGACCCGGTGCCGGTCGAGCTGCTGCGCCGGGGCGGGGGCCGCCGGCGCCCGCGGGCCGGAGCCCCGACCGGGGGACGGACGTGAGCCGGCCGTTCGCCGAGGGCGACCAGGTCCTGCTCATCGACGTCAAGAAGCGGCGCTACCTCGTGACGCTGGCCGACGGCGGCGAGTTCCACACCCACGCCGGCGTCGTCGCCCACGACGACCTGATCGGGGCGGCCGAGGGCTCGTCCTTCGCCTCCAACCGCGGTGCGCCGATGCTGGCCATCCGGCCGACGCTCGCCGACTTCGTGCTGAAGATGCCCCGCGGCGCCCAGGTCATCTACCCCAAGGACCTCGGCCCGATCCTGATGCTGGCCGACATCTTCCCGGGGGCCCGCGTCCTCGAGTCGGGCGTCGGGTCGGGGGCGCTGTCGATGACGCTGCTGCGGGCCGGAGCCGTCGTCGTCGGCTACGAGCTGCGCGAGGACTTCGCCAACCGGGCCGTGAAGAACGTGGGCACGTTCCTCGGGGCCGACGCGCTCGACCGCTACACGGTCGAGGAGCGCGACGTCTACGAGGGCATCGACGAGACCGACCTCGACCGGGTCGTGCTCGACCTGCCCGAGCCGTGGCGGGTGGTCGAGCACGCCGCGAAGGCGATGCACCGCGGCGGGATCCTCGTCGCCTACACGCCGCAGATCATGCAGGTCGTCCAGCTGCGCGAGGCGCTGACCGGGTCCGGGTTCGGCATGGCCGAGACGATCGAGGTGCTCAACCGCGGGTGGCACATCGAGGGCCAGTCGGTGCGGCCCGACCACCGCATGGTCGCCCACACCGGCTTCCTCACGAGCGCGCGGCTGCTGAGCTGATCATCCGACGGCGGGCGCGAGTCGCTGGGGAGCAGCCAGGTTGAACGTGCTCGACATCGTCGTGGTGGTGGTCGCCCTGAGCGCGGCGGTCGGCGGGTACCGCCTCGGGTTCGTCGCGCGGGCCACGTCGTGGGTCGGGCTGGTCGCCGGCCTCGTCGTGGGCGTCCTGCTGCTGCACCGGGTGGTTCCCGAGGTGCAGGACGCCGGCGAGGTGACCGTGACGTTGGTGGCCGTCGGGTTGCTGGTCGGCGCCGGGCTCATCGGGCAGGCCGTCGGGCTCGTCCTCGGCGGGAAGCTGCACGCCGAGGTGCCGCCCGGGCCGGCGCGCCAGGCCGACCAGGTCGCCGGCGGGATGGTCGGGGTGGTCGGGGTGCTGGTCGTGGTGTGGCTGCTGCTGCCCGTGCTGGCGGACGTCCCGGGCGTCGTGGCCGCGCAGGCGCGCGGCTCGGCGATCGCTCGCGAGGTCAGCGACCGGTTCCCCGACCCGCCCGACACGCTGGCCGTGCTCCGTCGCGTCGTCGGCGACGAGCCCTTCCCGCAGGTGTTCGACGCCCTGCGCCCGCGCCCGACACCGGGCCGGCGCCCGGTCAGAGCGGCCTGTCGACCGCGGTGGCCAACCAGGTCGTGCAGTCGACGGTCAAGGTCGAGGGCGAGGCGTGCGCGCGCATCCAGGAGGGCAGCGGGTTCGTCGTCGGCGCCGACCTGGTCGTGACCAACGCCCACGTCGTGGCCGGCGAGGACGGCACCGAGGTCACGCTGGCCGACGGGCGGACCTTCGACGCCGAGGTGGTGGCCTTCGACCCCGACCGCGACCTCGCGGTGCTCCGCGCCGACGGCGAGGCGCCCGCCCTCGCGCTGCGCGACGGCGGAGACCGGCGACGCCGGCGGGGTGTTCGGGCACCCCGGTGGCGGAGCGCTGGAGGTCGCCCCTTCCGGGTGGCCGAGGAGATCACGGCCGTCGGCCGCGACATCTACGACAGCGGCAGCACCAGCCGCGACGTGCTCGTGCTGGCGTCCGAGCTGGCCCCGGTGACTCGGGCTCCGCGCTGGTCGACCCCCAGGGCGAGGTGGTCGGGGTGGCCTTCGCCATCGCGCCCGACCAGCCGGGCGTCGCCTACGCCCTCGCGATCGCGGAGCTGCGCGCCGTGCTGGCGGGCGATCTGAGCCGTGAGCGCGACACCGGCGGCTGCCTGGTCTGAGCGACAGGCGGCCGCCGGAGGGTGCGAGGTCGGCGACCCCGACTCGATGTGAGGTCAGCAGACCTCGGTGCCGCGCGAGGTCAGCCGACCCCGCGGCGGGCGAGGGTCAGTCGACCTCGATGAAGATGCACTCGCCGGGGCACTCCTCGGCCGACTCGATGGTGGCCTCTTCCTGGCCGGCGGGCACGGCGGCGAGGCCCTCGGCGCCACCCGGGTCGGAGAAGACCTTGTCGCCCTCCTTCACGTAGGCGAGGCCGTCGTCGAGGAGGGTGAACACGTCGGGGGCGATCTCCTCGCAGAGACCGTCGCCGGTGCAGAGATCCTGGTCGATCCAGACCTTCATGCCGTGGCTCGCTCCTGGCTCGGATGGCGGGGTCCGTGGCCCCGGCTGCGCCCACCCTGCACGGAGCGGACCCGGCATCGACCGCGAGATAGCCACCGGTCGGACAACGCGGCGATCCGGAAGAACTCGCCGCGACTCACGCTCAAGGGTGCGGGTCGTAACGTCTCCGCGTAGGGTCCGATCGATCGAGGAGGTGGTCCCCGTCGCCGAGCCGAGACACGGTCCGAGGCACGCCGACCGAGCTGGCCGAGCTGCAGCGAGCAGGTGCGTGCGCTCGAGGAGGAGGTCCTCGCGCTGCGGCGCCGGCTCCAGGACGCGCCCAAGCGCGTGCGCACGCTCGAGGAGCGCCTGCTCGAGACCAAGGGCCAGCTGGCCCAGGCGGTCTCCAGAACGAGAAGCTCACCTACACCCTGCGCGAGGCGCGCGAGCACATCGCCGCGCTGCGCGAGGAGGTCGACAAGCTCACCCAGCCGCCGTCGGCCTACGGCACGCTGCTCGGCCGCAACGACGACGGCACCGTCGACGTGTTCACCGGCGGCCGCAAGATGCGGGTGGCGCGTGCACCCCGAGCTCGACGACGAGCGAGCTCGAGCGCGGCGCCGAGGTCGTGCTCAACGAGTCGCTCAACGTCGTGCTGGCCCGCGGCGCCGAGCTCACCGGCGAGGTCGTCACGATCAAGGAGCGTCCTCGACGACGGCACCGGGCGCTGATCGTCGGGCCGGGCCGACGAGGAGCGGGTCGTCGAGCTGGCCGACGAGCTGCGTCGGCGCGAAGCTCCGCGTCGGGCGACACCGTGCTGCATGGACACCCGCTCGGGCCTGCTGCTCGAGAAGCTGCCGCGGCCCGAGGTCGAGGAGCTCGTGCTCGAGGAGGTGCCCGACATCGCCTACGACGACGTCGGCGGCCTCGACGACCAGATCGAGCAGATCGCCGACGCGGTCGAGCTGCCGTTCCTGCACCAGGACCTCTTCGCCGAGCACAAGCTGCCGGCGCCGAAGGGCATCCTCCTCTACGGCCCGCCCGGGCTGCGGCAAGACGCTCATCGCCAAGGCGGTCGCCAACTCCCTCGCCAAGAAGGTCGGCCGAGGTCACCGGCGACGAGCACGGCCAGCAGCTACTTCCTCAACATCAAGGGCCCCGAGCTGCTCAACAAGTACGTCGGCGAGACCGAGCGCCAGATCCGCCTCGTGTTCCAGCGGGCCCGGGAGAAGTCCGAGGAGGGCTGGCCGGTCATCGTCTTCTTCGACGAGATGGACTCGATGTTCCGCACCCGCGGCACCGGCATCAGCTCCGACATGGAGTCGACGATCGTGCCGCAGCTCCTCGCCGAGATCGACGGCGTCGAGACGCTGAAGAACGTCATCGTCATCGGCGCGTCGAACCGCGAGGACCTCATCGACCCGGCCATCCTCCGGCCCGGCCGCCTCGACGTGAAGATCAAGATCGAGCGGCCCAACGAGGACGCCGCCGCGCAGATCTTCGGCCGCTACCTCACCGCCGACCTGCCGCTCGACGAGGACGAGGTCGCGAGCCTCGGCGGCGGCGACCGCGACAAGGCCGTGCAGGCGATGATCGAGACGCACCGTCGACGGAGATGTACCGCACCGACGAGGCGCAACCAGTTCCTCGAGGTCACCTACCAGAACGGCGACAAGGAGATCATGTACTTCAAGGACTTCTCGTCCGGAGCCATGATCGAGAACATCGTGCGCCGGGCCAAGAAGCTCGCCATCAAGCGCGCTCATCGCCGGCGGCGCCAAGGGCATCCGGCGCCGACGACCTCCTCGAGTCGATCCACCAGGAGTACAAGGAGCACGAGGACCTGCCCAACACGACCAACCCCGACGACTGGGCGAAGATCTCGGGCAAGAAGGGCGAGCGCATCGTCTACGTCCGCACGCTCGTCAAGCGCGACGAGGGCGGCGGCACGACAGGCGGCCGCTCGATCGAGCGGGTCGCGACCGGCCAGTACCTCTAGCCGACCTGCGCCGCCTCGCCGGCGGACCCGTCAGCGCCGACGCCGTCTCCACCTGGTAGACCAGGCCGCGTGGCGACGGCGACGCAGGGCCTGACCGACACCAAGGAGGGCCGGTTCGTCGTCATCGCGGTCGTCGGCGGCACGCTCATGCTCGCCGTCGCGGTGGGGAACCTGCTGATGGCCGGCGCCGCCGAGTCCGCCGCGGAGGACGTGCGCGTGGCCCTCGGCGGACCTGGCCGCGGTCGTCCACGAGATATCGACGGCTATCCGGCGACGCGCCAGGCGATC
The DNA here is from genome assembly GCA_963778415.1 of uncultured Acidimicrobiales bacterium. Lineage (GTDB taxonomy): Bacteria > Actinomycetota > Acidimicrobiia > Acidimicrobiales > VFJN01 > ZC4RG19. The sequence goes on along the minus strand of CAVZUI010000010.1, from coordinate 645,106 downwards.
GAGGCCGTCGCCACCGACGCCGTCGCGGGCGGGTCCGGTCAGGTCATCGCTCGGCGCAGGTGGACGACGACGAGGTCGTCGTCGCCGTGCAGTCGGGCTGGGGCTGCAGGTCCGCTGCGTCGAGGCCGAGCTGCGGGGCGATGCCACCGTGCTCACCTACGTGCGGGCCCGCCCGTGCTGACGGTGACCGGTCCGCGGTCGTGATCCACCACCCGGGGCCAGGCCACCCCACGTGGCGACACTCGCCCGCGGCGTTCGCCGGATGCGCGCCAGAGGCGGGTAGGGTCGACCCGTGGCGCTGCGCAAGGTCCTCGGGGTCGAGACCGAGTACGGGATCATCGTCCGCGGCGCGGCGAGTCGAACCCGATCGCCGCCTCGTCGGTGCTGATCAACGCCTACGTGCAGGAGCTGGCGCGGCAGCGGCGGCGTCGCCGGCGCCACGCCAAGGTCGGCTGGGACTTCGAGGACGAGCACGCCCGGCAACGACGCCCGCGGCTTCAGCGCCGAGGGGCACGATGGCCGCCCGAGGTCGAGACCCACCTCGTCAACGCGGTGCTCACCAACGGCGCCCGCTACTACGTCGACCACGCCCACCCCGAGCTGCTCGACGCCGGAGTGCGCCGACCCGCGGTCGATCGTCGTCTACGACCGGGCCGCCGAGCTGATCCTGCAGCGGTCGATGGCGGCCGCCGCGGCGCTCCTGCCGGAGGGCCAGGAGATCGTCGTCTACAAGAACAACTCCGACGGCAAGGGCAACAGCTACGGCTGCCACGAGAACTACCTCATGGACCGCGCCGGTGCCGTTCGGCCGGATCGTCGCCCACGTCATGCCGCACTTCGTCACCCGGCAGATCTTCACCGGCGCCGGCAAGGTCGGCACCGAGGCGCCGGGGCTCACGACCGCCGACGTGCCGTTCCAGCTCACGCAGCGGGCCGACTTCTTCGAGGAGGAGGTCGGGCTCGAGACCACGCTGAAGCGGCCGATCGTCAACACCCGCGACGAGCCGCACGCCGACGCCCAGAAGTACCGCCGGCTCCACGTGATCGTCGGCGACGCCAACCTGGCCGAGGTCGCCACCTTCCTCAAGGTCGGCACCACGGCGCTCGTGCTGGCGATGATCGAGGACGACGTGCCTGCCGCGCGACCTCGCTGCCGGCGACGCCGGTGCAGGCGCTGCGCCAGGTGTCCTACGACCTGACGCTGCGCCAGCCCGCTCGAGCTGGCCGACGGCACGTCGATCACCGCGCTCGAGATGCAGTGGGAGCTACTTCGACCGGGCCCGCAAGTACGCCGAGGAGCGCGGCCTCGAGTGCGTCGGCGGCGAGGACGTCGGCGGCGAGGTGCTGCGCGCGCTGGGAGGCGGTGCTCACCGGCCTCGAGACCGACCCGATGACGCTGGCCGGCCAGCTCGACTGGGTGGCCAAGCACCGGCTCCTCGACGGCTACCGCGAGCGCCACGGCCTGCGGTGGGACGACGCCCGGCTGCGCGGCGATGGACCTCCAGTACCACGACCTGCGCCCGGAGCAAGTCGCTGGCCGCGCGGGTCGGCCTCGAGCGGCTCGCCACCGACGACGAGGTCGAGCCCGGCCATGACCGAGCCGCCGCCCGACACCCGGGCGTACTTCCGGGGCGGGTGCCTGCAGCGGTGGGCCGACGAGATCGTGGCCGCCAACTGGGACTCGCTGGTGTTCGACGTCGGTGGCGATCCGCTGCGGCGGGTGCCGATGATGGAACCGCTGCGTGGAACCGAGGCCCACGTGGGTAGCGTTGATGGCGCGAGAGCGCGACGAGCGCCGAGCTGCTCGAGACCGGCTCGGGCCAGTGAGCAGACGAGGTGCAGGGCCATGGCCGAACGTGAGCAGAAGAAGAAGCCAGCGCCCGCCGGAGGAGCGAGGAGGTCGTCGAGGAGGCGCCCGCCGACGTCCGAGCAGCGGCGAGAAGATCAAGGCCGAGCTCGACGATCTCCTCGACGAGATCGACGAGGTGCTCGAGACGAACGCCGAGGACTTCGTGAAGAGCTACGTCCAGAAGGGCGGCGAGTAGCACGCTCGAACGCTGACGCTCCGCGTGTCCGGCGCGAGTCGCTGGGACGCGCGTCCGCTAGGCCTGCCGCGGTCCCGCTGATCGACGCTCGCCGATGTCTCGCTGCCCGGCTCGGTAGCGATCCCGGCGCCATGACCTGCCGACCTTCCGCGCCGACGACGACCCCGGGCCGACGTTCCCGACGTGCTGCGCCGGGCCGGGCCGAGCCCCGCTGGAGCGACCGCCGCCGACGGCGCTCGACATCACCCACGGCACCACCGTGCGTGGCCGTCCGCTACGCCGACGGCGTGGTGATGGCCGGCGACCGGCGGGCCACCGTCGGGCAACCTCATCAGCCACCGCACGATGGAGAAGGTGTTCCCGGCCGACCGCTACTCGCGGCGTCGCCATCGCCGGCGCCGCCGGGCCCGGCGATGGAGATGGTGAAGCTCTTCCAGCTCCAGCTCGAGCACTACGAGAAGGTCGAGGGCGCCGAGCCTCAGCCTCGAGGGCAAGGCCAACCAGCTCGGCCAGATGGTGCGCAGCAACCTGCCCGCCGCCATGCAGGGCCTCGCCGTCGTGCCGCTGTTCGCCGGCTACGACGTGCGCCGGCGGCGCCGGCCGGCTCTTCGAGTACGACGTCACCGGCGGCCGCTACGAGGAGCAGCGACTACGCCGCGACCGGGCTCGGGCAGCCTGCACGCCGGCACGGTCGTCAAGCTCGGCTACCGCGAGGGCCTCGACCGCGACGAGGCCATCGACCTCGCCGTCCAGGCGCTGTTCCAGGCGGCCGACGAGGACTCGGCCACCGGCGGTCCCGACCTGGTCCGGGGCATCTTCCCGGTCGTGGCCACCATCACCGCCGACGGCTTCGACCGCGGCTCGACGACGCCGAGGTCGCCGAGCGCTTCCGGGCCCTGCTCGACCGGCTGGCCGCCACGAGCAGCACCGCCACCGCCGGCACCAGCGCCCACGATGCGGAGGTGCGACGCCGATGAGCATGCCGTTCTACGTCGCGCCCGAGCAGGTGATGAAGGACCGGGCCGACTACGCCCGCAAGGGCATCGCCCGGGGCCGCAGCCTCGTCGCCGTCGCTCTACGCCGACGGCATCCTCATCTGCGCCGAGAACCCGTCGACCACGCTGCGCAAGGTCAGCGAGATCTACGACCGCATCGCCTTCGCCGGGGTCGGCAAGTACAACGAGTTCGACCAGCTCCGCATCGCCGGCGTCCGCCACGCCGACCTCAAGGGCTACCGTACAGCCGCGAGGACGTCGACGCCCGCAGCCTGGCCAACGCCTACGCCCAGATCCTCGGCCAGATCTTCACCCACGAGATGAAGCCGATGGAGGTCGAGATCCTCGTGGCCGAGGTCGGCGCCGACGCCGGCCGGCGACCAGCTGTTCCACATCCTCTACGACGGCACCGTCGTCGACGAGGAGGGCTTCAGCGTGCTCGGCGGCGAGGCCGAGGCCATCGCCGAGCGGCTGAGGCCGGCTACGAGGCGGGCCGGTCGCTCGACGCCGGCGCTCCGCGCCGCGGTGGCCGCGCTGGCCGGGCCCGACCGCAGCTCGCCGCCGGCGACCTCGAGGTCGCGGTGCTCGAGCCGGGGCAACGGCCGCCGGGCGTTCCGGCGGCTCGCCGACGAGGACGTGACGCGCGCGCTCGGCGGCGGAGCGGTGGCGGTCGAGGCGGCCGAGGACGTCCCCTCGGCCGAGTCGACGACGACCGAGTCCGACGCCGAGCAGGCCGACGAGGCCCTCGGCGGCGAGTCGGACGACACCGCCGAGGGCTGACCACCGGCGTCGCCGGGCGCAGGCGGCGTCAGTGCCAGGTGAGCGTCAGGACGACGGCCGAGGAGGGTGGCGGCCGCCACCAGGACCGACGCGAGCACGACCCACAGGGCTCGGGTCGAGCCGACCGTCGGCGTGCCGCCGTCCGGCCCGCCGAGGCCGTCGGCGGCGTCGACGTGCTGCTCGCTGACGACCTCGCGGGCGACGTCCAGGTCGTCCTCGGCCACCAGCACGACCACCGGCCCGACGGGATAGGGGCCGTCGACGCCGCCGCGCAGCTCCCACACGATGCCCTCGGAGCCCAGGTGGGCCGCGAGGACACGGGCCTCGAAGGAGCTGGCAGCCGTGGTGAGCGGCACCATGGGCCCGATGGTCACGGGCCCACCGTACCGATCGCGTCCCGCACGCGGCCGTCCGGGACCGGCGCCGGTTCGTGCGGCCCCGCCGGCCGCGGGGCGACGGGATCTGGGGCGGGCGCTGTCGCACGAACGCCGCCGGCGGCAGAGGTTCCCTGGTCACGGCTGATGCTCGCGGGCGTCGACCCCGGACGCGGGGGACGGCGGTAGCGTGCGCCCATGGAGCGGCGCATCTTCGGGCTCGAGAACGAGTACGGGGTCACCTGCACGCTCCGCGGCCAGCGCCGGCTCAGCCCCGACGAGGTCGCCCGCTACCTGTTCCGCCGGGTCGTGTCGTGGGGCCGCAGCAGCAACGTGTTCCTCGCCAACGGCGCCCGCCTCTACCTCGACGTCGGCAGCCACCCCGAGTACGCCACGCCCGAGTGCGACTCGATCCACGACCTCGTCGCCCACGACAAGGCGGGCGAGCGCATCCTCGAGCAGCTGCTCGGCTCGCGCCGAGCAGCGCCTCCGCGAGGAGGGCATCCGCGGCGTCATCTACCTGTTCAAGAACAACACCGACTCGGCCGGCAACAGCTACGGCTGCCACGAGAACTACCTCACCAGCCGGCGCGACGACTTCGGCCACTACGCCGAGGTGCTCATCCCGTTCCTCGTGTCCCGCCAGATCTACGCCGGCGCCGGCAAGGTGCTGCAGACCGCCCGGGGCGCGATGTACTGCATCGCCCAGCGGGCCGAGCACATCTGGGAGGGCGTGTCGTCAGCGCCACCACCCGCAGCCGCCCGATCATCAACACCCGCGACGAGCCGCACGCCGACGCCGAGCGCTACCGCCGCCTCCACGTGATCGTCGGCGACTCGAACATGAGCGAGTACGCCACCTTCCTCAAGGTCGGGGCCACCGTCGATCCTGCTGCGCATGCTCGAGGACCCGACCGTGCGTGCTGCGCGACATGACGCTCGAGAACCCGATCCGGGCCATCCGCGAGATCAGCCACGACACTCACCTGCCGCCGCAAGGTGCGGCTGGCCAACGGGCGCGAGGCGTCGGCGCCTCGACATCCAGACCGAGTACCTCAACCGGGCGCTGCGCTACGCCGAGACGAAGGGCCTCTCGCCGCTCGAGGAGAAGCAGGCGCTCGAGATGTGGGAGCACTGCCTCACCGCGCATCGAGACGGACCCGCTCGACCTCGACCGCGAGTGTCGACTGGGTCATCAAGCACAAGCTCATCGAGGCGCTACCGCGACCAAGCACGACCTGCCGCTCAGCCACCCGCGGGTCGCGCTGATCGACCTGCAGTACCACGACGTCAACCGCGACCGCGGGCTCTTCTACCAGCATGCAGGACGCGCGGCCTGGTCGAGCGCATCTGCACCGACGACGACATCGACGAGGCCGTCGAGACGCCGCCGCAGACCACCCGGGCCCGGCTGCGGGGCGAGTTCATCCGCCGGGCCAAGGAGCGCAAGCGCGACTACACGGTCGACTGGGTGCACCTGAAGCTCAACGACCAGGCGCAGCGCACCGTGCTCTGCAAGGACCCGTTCAAGGCCCGCGACGAGCGGGTCGAGAAGCTCATCGCCAGCCTCTAGCGTCTGATCGCCGTGCCCACGGTTCCGCGACGCGCCGACGGTCGACCGCGGCATCGCTGCGACCGGAGCGGCGCCGGGCCTGCAGCGGGTGTCGACGACCGACGCGTCGGGCCGCGGCGCTACGCCGCTGCACGCCGACTGCTCACCGGGCCGGTGCGCGGTCGGGCGACCGGGTGGTGCTCAACACCACCGCGGTCGACCTCGGCCTCGGGCACCGGCGGCTGGCACGTCGTGCACTGGAACCTCGCCCGCGAGGCGTGGTCGCGAGCCCGGGCCCGGCCACATCATGAAGCTCCGCTACACGAGCCTGCAGGTCGACACCGGCGCCGCGGAGGAGGACCGACCCCGACCTGCCGACCTCGGTGGCCGGGCTGCCGGTCGTGGTCTGCAGCGCTGCACAGCCAGGTGGCCGGTGGTGGCCGCGGCCGTCGAGCGACCTGCGCCCCGACGCCCGGATCGCCTACGTGATGACCGACGGCGCCGCGCTGCCGCTCGCGCTCTCCGACCTCGTCGCACGACCTGCGCGGGCGCGGCTCGTCGACGCCACCATCACCGCCGGACACGCCTTCGGCGGCGACCTCGAGGCGGTGTCGGTGCCCGTCCGCGCTGGCCCTCGCGGCGCCACGTCGTGGCGGGCCGACGTCGTCGTCGTCGGCATGGGCCCCGGGGTCGTCGGCACCGCGTCGCCGCTCGGCACGACGGCCCTCGAGGTGGCGGGCATCCTCGACGCCGCGCGCTCGGATGGGCGCCCGGGTGGCCCTGTGCTGCCGGGCGTCCGACGGCGACCCCCGCGCCCGCCACCGGGGCGTCAGCCACCACTCCGCACCGCCCTCGACCTGTCGGCCACCGACCCCGCGGTTCCGCTGCCGGCCGAGCTGGCCGCCGACCTGCCGCCGGCGGTGCCCGGCGTCGAGGTGGTCGAGGGCCCCGACGTCGGCGGCGGTCCTGGCGGACGCCGGCCTCCAGGTCACGACGATGGGCCGCGGGCCCGACGAGGACCCCCTGTTCTTCGCCGCCGCGGCCGCCGCCGGGCGGTGGGCCGCCGACGCGGTGGGAGAGGGCCCGGTGGCTGGGCAGTAGCCTGCGCCCCGATGTCCGGGGTGAAGCTGGAACGCCTCCTCAACCTGACGGCACTCCTCCTCGAGACGCCGCGGCCCCTGTCGGCCGCCGAGATCCACGAGCAGCTGGACGCCTACCCGCGAGACCGAGGCGTTCCGTCGGGCCTTCGAGCGCGACAAGGACGAGCTGCGGAGCATGGGCATCCCGCTCGAGGTCGAACCCGTGCCGCGGTGGATCCGCCGGTCGACGGCTACCGCATCCCCAAGGACCGCTACTACCTGCGCGACCCCGGCCTGACCCCCGACGAGCTGGCCGCGCTGCACCTGGCCGCGTCGGCTGGTGCAGGTCGAAGGGCTGTCCGCCAGCGAGGGCCTGCTCAAGCTGGGCGGGCTCGTCGGGGCGAGGGCGACGGCGAGGCCGGCGGGTCGGGCCTGGCGGTCGGCAGCCTGCCCGGAGGCAACCTGGCGCCGCTCTTCGGGGCGGTCACCGCGCACGTGGCCGTCCGCTTCACCTACCGCGGCGAGGTGCGCACCATCGACCCGTACCGCCTCGACTTCCCCCGGGGGCGCTGGTACCTCACCGGCTACGACCACGGCCGCGCGACGAGCGGGACTTCCGGCTCGATCGCATCGAGAGCGGCACCGAGGCCCTGCCCGGCGGCCCGGTTCGAGCGGCCGGCCGTGTCCGTTCCCGGCGTGCAGCTCGACCCGTGGGAGCTGGGGGAGGGCGAGCCGGTCGAGGCGCGGGTCCGCGTCGACGGCCCCCAGGCGCCCTGGATCGTGCAGCACCTCGGCCCGGGCGCGGTGGCCGAGGAGCGCCCCGACGGCTCGGTCGTCGTCGAGCTGCCCGTGACCAACCGCGACGCCTTCCGGTCGTTCGTGCTGTCGTTCCTCGACCACGCCGAGGTGCTCGAGCCGGCCGACCTCCGCGCCGACATCGTGCGCTGGCTCGAGGAGCAGGCGGCATGACGCCGCCGGTCCGCCGATGAGCGCCCGGGCGCCCGCCACGCGCACGTCCGCCTCCGATCGGGTGGCGCGGCTGCTGGCCATGATCCCCTGGATCGCGGCCAACGACGGCCCGACCCTCGACGAGGTCTGCGAACGCTTCGGCGTCTCGCGGGCCAAGCTCACCGAGGACCTCGACGTCATCGAGTACGTGGGCGTGCCGCCGTACACCCCCGACACGCTCATCGAGGTCACCCTCGAGGGCGACCGGGTGTGGATGCGCTTCGCGGACGTGTTCGCCCGGCCGCTGCGCCTCACGCCCGAACAGGGCCTGGCGCTCGTGGCGGCGGGGGCGGCGTCGCAGGGCCTGCCGGGGAGCGATCGGAGGGACCCCTGGCCCGGCGCTGGCGAAGCTGGCGGATGTGCTGGGCGTCGATCCCGCCGAGGCCGTCGTCGGTCGACCTGGGGGAGACCCGGCCGGGCGTGCTCGACGCGCTGCGCTCGGCCGTCGCCGAGCGGCGGCGCGTGCGCCTCGACTACTACGCCTACGGGCGTGACGAGCGCAGCTCGCGGGCCGTCGATCCGTACGCCGTCGTCGCCGACGACGGGGCGTGGTACGTGCACGGCTACTGCCACCAGGCCGAGGCCCCACGCTCGTTCCGGGTCGACCGCGTCGGTCGACGTCGACGTGCTCGACGAGACGTTCGAGCCACCGGCGGCGGGGGCGAAGGAGCCGTCGTTCGCCCTCGGCCCCGAGATCCCCCGGGTCACGCTCGAGCTGGGCCCGGCGGCCCGCTGGGTGGCAGAGACCTATCCGATGGACGAGGTCGCCGAGGCCGACGGAGGGTGGCTGCGGGTCCGCATGGCGGTCACCGCGACGCCGTGGCTGGAGCGGCTGCTCGTCCGCCTCGGAGACGGGGTCCGCGTCGTCACGGCCGACGACCCCGCGCACGAGACCGCCGGGCGCGACGCGGCCCAGCGGATCCTGGCGCGCTATCGCGCCGGCTGAGATCGGCGTCGCGGCACGGACCCGCGGCGGGCCGGGGCGCGTCCGGGCGATCCCAGGCGGTAACGTCCACTCGCCGTGCGCGACATGTCCACTCCCTCTGGTCTCCCCGGCGACGGCCAGCACCGTGACAGCCCCGACGACCCCGTGACGGGGCCGACGACCGCCGCTCGTTCGGGGCCCCGCCACCTCGCCGCGCCTCCGGTCGACGACGGCCGAGCCCCAGGCGACGAGCCTGCTGACGACGACGAGAGCGACGACCACCCCGGCCACGGCGTCGGCCGGATCGTCCTCGAGTGGCTGGCGGTGGTGGCGTGCGGCGTCCTCATCGCGCTGACGGCGCAGGCGTTCCTGGTCCAGGCCTTCTGGATCCCGTCCGAGTCGATGGTGCCCACGCTCGAGATCGGCGACCGGGTCCTCGTCAACAAGCTGGCCTACAAGGCGCACGACGTGAACCACGGTGACCTCATCGTGTTCGAGCGGCCGCCCGAGGCCGCCCGAGCTGGTCAGGACGACATCAAGGACCTGATCAAGCGGGTGATCGCGGTGGGGGGTGACACCGTCGAGAGCCGGAACGGCCTCGTGTACGTGAACGGCGAGCGCATCGACGAGCCCTACCTGGTGGAGGGCACCCCCACCGAACGGCTCCCGCTGACCGAGGTGCCCGAGGGGCACGTGTTCGTGATGGGTGACAACCGCACGAACAGCGAGGACAGCCGCGACTTCGGTCCGATCGACGAGGACACGATCATCGGACGCGCCGTGATCAAGGTGCTGCCGCTGTCCGACATCGGCTGGCTGTGACCCGGGCGGCACCGGTTCGCCGGCTCGCCGCCTCGCCGTCGTCACCCCGTCGCCGGGTACGCCCCCTGGACCGCGCTGACCATCCGGTCGACGTGATCGCTGTACAGCCCGTCGATCCCGAGGTCGACCAGCTCGTCGAGCACCCTGGGGGTCTGGGCGTCCCACCCGAAGGCCAGCACGCCGAAGCGGTGGAACAGGGTCGTCAGGCCGCCCGTCCAGTCGAGGTGGTGCATGTTGACGGCGTCGATGCCCTTGGACGCCAGCGTGGCGGCCCGGCGCTCGGCCCCCTCCTTGATGCGCCCGAGTCGGGTCGAGTCGACGAGCCGGACCTCGGCGCACCGGGCGCGCCACTCGACGACCTGCTCCCAGCGGGGGTGGCACAGCCACAGGTTCTCCAGCGCCCCGCCGCCGGCGGCCCGGGCCACCTCGATGACCCGGTCGAACGCGGCGACGTCCTTCACGTCGAGCGACACGGCGACGTCGGTGCCGCACGTTGCGTACAGGTCGGCCAGCGTCGGGATGTGGCCGGGCAGCTTCGCTCGGGCCACCTGTCCGATGGCCCGACGGCGCACGCGCCCGCCGCCCACGCCGTCGTGGTCGAGGACCGCCTCGCCGTCCGCGGTGAGCCACACGTCGCTCTCGAGGCCGGTCGCTCCGAGGCGCAGGGCGAGCGTGAAGGCTTCGAGGGTGTTCTCGGGGGCGTGAGCGCGCGCTCCGCGGTGAGCAAATGCGTAGGGTGGTGCAATGATCGCTGGGATCCGCGTGGGCATCGACGTCCTCGCATTCGAGAAGTTTTTCCCGTGAACGTCGTCATCATGGCGCGTCCCCGGACTCTCATCGGGTAGAGCCGAACGAGGAGAGAGATGGCCACCCTGATCCGAGCCACGTGCAGCGACTGCGGCGACGTCGAGCTGGGGACGCACGACCTGATCGTCAGGTTGTGCGAGGAGACGGAGTCGGGGACGTACGTGTTCCGTTGCCCACGGTGCGACACCCCTGTCGTCCGTGACGCCGACCGCCCCACGATCGACCTGCTCGTGTCGTCGGGATGCCGGCTCGAGGTCTGGAACACGCCCGCCGAGCTGTGCGAGCGGCGCCCGCTGGGCGCACCGTTCACGCACGACGACCTCATCGACTTCCACGAGATGCTGCACGGTCCCGACTGGTTCGGCGCGTTGCTGGCGGCGCACCGGCCCGACGTGTGACCGACATCTCGGCCGACGCCTGACCGGCGGAGGTCGGGCTCTCGTGGCCACGGCCGCTCGGGGCTCCCCGCCTCGCCCTCGGTCAGGAGCGGGAAGGGAACACGAGCGACGGCGATCGCTCTCGCCCGGTGCTGGGGACCGGACGGTAGCGTGCCCGCCGTGACGCTGGTCTGGGCGGTTCCGGTGGTGGCGGCCGCGGTGGCGACGATCCTCGTCGCCGCCGCGGCCCGCCCGGTGGGCGACGAGATGACCGGCCTGGTCGAGGACGTGCGGGCGCTGCGCCGGCTCCGCGAGCCCCTGGCCAGGGCGCGGGCCGCGACGGCCGACAGCGAGGCGCTCGCGGCCGCCTATCGGCGACGCCACGCGCCGACCGACGCCGACGGCCTGTCCGACGAACGACCCGGCGGCCCGACGGCCGGGACGAACGGCACGCCACCCGACCAGGAGTGACGTCGACGGGGGCGGTGGTCTCGCCGGCCCGCCCGGCCTCTACACTCCAACCCATGTTCAACGTCGGCGGCGGCGAGCTGCTGGTGATCCTCCTGGTGGCGCTGATCGTGCTCGGTCCGCAGCGCCTTCCGGAAGCGGCGCGCCAGGTCGGGCGGGTGATGGGCGACATCCGGCGCATCTCGGGTGGGTTCCAGCAGGAGCTGAAGGACGCGTTCGACGCCGACGGGGAACCGACCCGGCGCGCCGAGCCGGTGCCCCTGGCCAAGGCGGTGGCCGACGCCGATGACGAGGCGACCAAGCCGGTGGCCGACAAGACCGATCCCGGGCCGCGACCGCTGCGCGAGGTCGAGCCGGCCGACGAGACGTCGTCTTCTGTGGCCCCCGCGGTGGCGGACGCTCTCGACGAGATCGTGGTGCCCCGCCCCGGCCCGGTCGACCCCGCCGCGGGCGACGCCGGCGGCGAGGGCCTCGGCGGCGAACGTGCCGCGTCCTAGCGGCGGCCGCCGCGCCGCCACGGCCGAGGGGGGCACGGAGAGATGAGCGCCCAGCCGTCCTCCGCCGAGACCGGCATGACGCTGGTCGAGCACCTGACCGAGCTGCGCAAGCGGCTGGTCATCTGCGTGCTGGCCGTGTCCATCGGCATGCTGATCGCGTTCCTGGCCTACGACTGGATCTTCAGCTTCCTCATCCAGCCGTACCGCGACATCGCGACGAGCAGCAACGCCGCCTTCGGTGGTGACCTGCTGCAGACCGACCCGCTCGAGGGCTTCGGTGTGCGCCTCAAGACGTCGGGCTACGCCGGCATCGCCCTCGCCATGCCCGTGCTGCTGTGGCAGGTGTGGCGGTTCGTGACCCCCGGCCTCTACCCGCACGAGCGGCGCTACGCCATCCCGTTCGTCGCCTCGGCGCTGGTGCTGTTCGTGCTCGGGGCGGGGATCGCCTACTACACGCTGCCCCGGGCCCTCGAGTTCCTCATCGACATCGCAGGCGAAGGGTTCGTCACCGCCTTCACCGCCGGCAAGTACTTCCAGCTCATCACCTACATGATGTTGGCGTTCGGCATCGGCTTCGAGTTCCCGATCGTGCTGGTGTTCCTCCAGCTCGCAGGGGTGGTCGACGCGGGGGCGCTGCGCCGGGCCCGCCGGTTCGCCATCGTCGGCATCTGCGTGCTGGTGGCCGTCATCACCCCGTCGGGCGACCCGTACAGCATGTTGATGCTGTCGGTCCCGATGGTGATCTTCTACGAGATCTCCATCCTCATCGGCAGCTTCATCGCCAAGCGCCGGGCGGCGCAGGAGGCGTGACGCCGCTCCCGCCGGCTCGCGCCGGCGGTCCTGGCTCCGGCAGCGCCTACCCCTTCGAGCTCGACGACTTCCAGCGCCGGGCGGTGCAGGCGCTCGACGAGGGCGCATCGGTGCTGGTGGCGGCCCCCACCGGCTCGGGCAAGACCGTGGTGGCCGAGCACGCCGTGGCCCGCGCCCTCGCCGAGGGGGGCAAGGCCTTCTACACGACGCCGATCAAGGCGCTGTCGAACCAGAAGTTCGCAGACCTCGCCCGCCGGCACGGCCCACGGAACGTCGGCCTGCTCACCGGCGACAACAGCATCAACGGCGACGCCCCGGTGGTGGTCATGACCACCGAGGTGCTGCGCAACATGATCTACGCCGCGCTCGCCCGCGCTGTCCGGGCTGCGCTTCGTCGTGCTCGACGAGGTGCACTACCTGCAGGACACCTACCGGGGCCCGGTGTGGGAGGAGGTCATCATCCACCTGCCGCCCTCGGTCTCGCTGGTGTGCCTGTCGGCCACCGTGTCCAACGCGGAGGAGGTGGCCGACTGGCTGACCACCGTGCGGGGGCCGACCCGGTTGGTGCTCGAGGAGCGGCGCCCGGTCGAGCTGCGCAACCTCTACCTGGTGGGTGACCGCCAGAGCGAGGACCCCCACCTCCTCCCCACGCTGGTGGACGGCCACCCCAACCGCGAGGCCGAACGTCTCGACGACGAGGTCGTCCGCGCAGCGGGGCGGGCGCCAGCGGGGCCATCGGCGGCCGCGCCGCCGGCTGTTCACGCCGCGCCGGCCCGAGGTGATCGAGATGCTCGACGAGCGCGACATGCTCCCCGCGCTCTACTTCATCTTCAGCCGCATCGGCTGCGAGGAGGCGGTGGCGGCGTGCCTCGACGCCGGGTTGCGCCTCACGACGCCCGACGAGCGGGTCCGCATCCGGGCCATCGTCGACGAGCACACCGCCGCCCTGTCCGACGACGACCTCGACGTGCTCGGCTACGACCGCTGGTCGGCGGCGCTGGAGATGGGCCTGGCCGCCCACCACGCGGGCATGGTGCCGCCGTTCAAGGAGGCGGTCGAGGCGTGCTTCGTCGAGGGGCTGGTCAAGGCCGTCTTCGCCACCGAGACGCTCGCCCTCGGGGTCAACATGCCGGCCCGGTCGGTGGTCATCGAGCGGCTGACGAAGTTCACGGGAGAGGCCCGTGCCTTCCTCACGCCGGGGGAGTACACGCAGCTCACCGGCCGGGCCGGGCGCCGCGGCATCGACGAGCTCGGCTACGCCATCGTGCTCTGGTCGCCGTTCGTGCCCTTCGACCAGGTGGCGTCGCTGGCGTCCAGCCGCACGTACGGCCTGCGCTCCGCCTTCCGACCCACCTACAACATGGCCGCCAACCTCGTGCACCGCTACGAGCCGCCCGAGGCCCACCACCTCCTGAACCTGTCGTTCGCCCAGTTCCAGGCCGACAAGGCGGTCGTGCGGTTCGAGGCGCGGATCGAGCGCCAGGAGGAGCGCCTCGCCGCCTTGGAGCAGGAGGCTCGCTGCGAGCGCGGCGACGTGGGCGAGTACCGGGCGCTCGTTCAGGCCGAGCGGGCCGCCAACGCCCCGACCGCGGCCGAGCGGGGGGCCGTCGCCTTCACCCTGGCCCGCCTCATGCCCGGGGACGTCGTCGTCATCGGCCGCCAGCGCGTCGCCGTGCTCTCGGTGGCGCACCGCAAGGGCGGCGACCTGCGGTTGAAGGGCATCGACGGCACGGGCGAACCGGTGACCGTCACCCTCGACGACCTGCCCGTGCCACCGGCGCGGATCGGGCGCCTCGACCTGCCCCGCCCGTACCAGCCGAACAACCGGGCCTTCCAGCACAAGGTGGTCGACGAGCTCCGCCGCGCCCGGCTGGACGACCCCGAGCCCGACGCGGGGGAGGAGGGCGGCGGGCGGCCGGTCGACCGGCCGCCGGCGCGGTCGCCCGTCGAAGCTCACCCCGTCGACGGGTGCCCCGACCGCGAGCGCCACGTGCGCGCCCACGCCCAGATGGAGCGGGCCCGGCGCGAGCTGGCCGACATGCGGCGTGAGGTCCGGTCCCGCACCGGGTCGCTGGCCCGCCGGTTCGACCGCGTGCTGCGCCTGATGGAGGCCTGGGGCTACCTCGAGGGGTGGGCGCTGACGCCGAAGGGCGAGGTCCTGGCGCGCACGTACCACGAGTCCGACCTGCTGGTGGCCGAGGCGCTCACGTCGGGCCTGCTCGACGGGCTCGATCCCGCCGCCCTCGCCGGCCTGCTGTCCTGCTTCACCTACGAGCACCGCGGGCCGGGCGAGCCCGAGGCGCCCTGGTTCCCGTCGCGCCAGGTCCGGTCCCGCTGGTCCGAGCTCGAGCGGCTGGCGGCCGACCTGGCGGCCGACGAGGAGGCGGCGGGGCTGCCCCCGACCCGGATGCCCGACCCGGGCTTCGCCGCGCTGGCCCACGCCTGGGCGGCCGGCGAGCCGCTGGGCGAGGTGCTCGGCGACGAGGACCTCTCGGGTGGCGACTTCGTCCGCAACGTCAAGACCCTCATCGACCTGGTGCGCCAGGTCGGCGACGTGGCGCCCGACCCGGCGACCGCCAGGGTCGCCCGCCAGGCGGCCGAGGCGCTGCACCGCGGGGTCGTGTCGATCTCGTCGACGCTCGACGACGTGACGGGCGACGACGTGACGCTCGACGACGTGACGGGCAGCGACGACGTGGCGGGCGACGACGTGGCGCTCGACGACGAAGCGGGTGCCGACGAACCCGTCGAGGACGGCGCCGGCGACGGGACGGTGGACGACGAGGGGGACGAAGGTGCCCCGGGCGTCGTCCCGGGCCGGGCGGGCGCGGGGCGCGGTGCGCCGCGGCCACGAGGTGGCGGGGCGGGGGCCCGACCGACCCGGTCCGCCCGCGTCCCACGCGACATGCCGTGACCGTGCGCAAGGGCGAGGCATGGGGGGAGGCGGGCGGGCTCCCGGCGGACGGGGTCGTCGTGGCGAACGACGCCGAGGCGCGCGCGGTCGTCACCGCCGCCCGGCGGGCGGGTGCGCCCGTGCCGGTGCTGGGGCTGCTCGGCGGCGACCTGTGCCGGACGGTCGGCGGGCGCGGCGACGAGGGCCGGCTCCGGTCCGACGCCGCGGTGCGCCTGCCGGTCGACCTCGGCTCGGTCCTCGTGGACGGGCGCCAGCACTGGTTCGTGGCGCACCTCGTGGCGCGCCGCGGCTGGTGGCGAGGCCGGGTGGTGGCGGCCATGAACGCCGAGTTCCTCGGCCCCTGGGACGTGGCGCCGCGCGCCCACCCGGGCGACGGCCTGCTCGACGTCCTCGACGTCTCGCCGGACATGTCCCTCCGGGACCGCTGGACGGCCAGGGCCCGGCTGCCGGCCGGGGGACACCTGCCCCATCCCGCCATCGCGGTCAGCCGCCGGGCCGCCGTGCAGATCGACCTCGACGTGCCGACCCCGGTGTGGCTGGACGGTGAGCGGGTCGGGGACGCGCAGCGCCTGTCGGTGCGCGTCGAGCCCGACGCGCTCGTCTGCGTCGTCTGACGGCGCGCCCGACCCACCTCCGTGACCGGCGCGGGGCCGCACTACCGTCGCCCCGTGCGCGCCTGGATCCTGGACGAGTCACCCGGCAGCTACCGCGACGGCGAGATCGACGATCCGCCGGTGGGGCCCGACGACGTGCGCGTCCGCCCCGTGGCGTCGGCCCTGAACCACATGGACCTCTGGGTGACGCGCGGGCTGCCCCGACCCCACCTGCCCCACGTGCCCGGGTGCGACGTGGCCGGCGTGGTCGAGGCCGTCGGCGCGGCGGTGGCGCACGTCGCTCCCGGCGACGAGGTGGTCGTCAACCCGGCCGTGGCTCCGCTCGACGCCGTGGTCGAGCTCGGCATCGACTCGCCGCTCGGGCGGGGCTTCGGCATCGTCGGCGAGCACCGCTGGGGTGGCCACGCCGACCTGGTGGTGGTGCCCGGGCGCAACGTGGTGCCGCGACCCGTGGACCGGACCTGGGAGGAGTGCGCCGCCTACCCGCTCGCCACCCTCACCGCCTGGCGCATGCTGCGCCGCGCCCGGCTGACGGCGGGGGAGTCGGTGCTGATCGTCGGGATCGGCGGCGGCGTCGAGCGCGGCGGCGCTCGCCCTGGCGGTGCGGATGGGGGCCGTGGTGTACGCGACGTCCCGCGACGAGGGGAAGCGGCGACGGGCGCTCGACGCGGGGGCCGCCGACGCGTTCGACTCCGAGGCCGACTGGCCGGTGAAGGTCGACGTCGTGGTCGAGAGCGTCGGCCCGGCCACCTGGGACCGCTCGGTGGGGGCGCTCCGCCCGGGCGGGCGCCTCGTCGTGTGCGGGGGCACGTCGGGCCCGAAGGTCGAGCTGAACCTGCCGCGCCTGTTCTTCAAGCAGATCGAGATCATCGGGTCGACGATGGGCTCGTACCCCGAGTTCGACGACGTGACCCGGCTCGTCGGCCAAGGACTCTCGGTGCAGGTCGACGAGGTCTTCGACCGGGCCGACTACCCGCAGGCGCTCGAGCGCCTCCGCCGGGGCGAGCAGCTCGGCAAGGTGGTCCTCCGCCACCCGACCTGAGTCCGTTCTGTCAGACGTCACCGGCAATGTGACGGGTGAGGTCTGACAGAACGTCCGGGGTGGTGGTCACCACTAGCGTGGCCGCCCATGGAGCCGACCCCGCTCAGCGACGCCAAGGCCCGGCTCGCCGCCGAGATCGACCGCCGAGCCGACCTGCTGGTCGACGTGTCGCGCCAGATCCACGCCCGACCCGAGCTCGGGTTCGAGGAGCGCTTCGCCCACGAGCTGCTGACCGGTGTCCTCGAGGACGCCGGCCTGGACGTCACCCGGTCGGCCCACGGGGTCGAGACCGCCTTCGAGGCCCGGGCCGGCTCGGCGGGGCCCCTCGTCGCCGTCGTCTGCGAGTACGACGCGCTCCCCGGCATCGGGCACGCGTGCGGGCACAACATCATCGCCTCGGCCGGCCTCGGCGCCGGGCTGGCCGCGGCGGCGTTGGCCGACGAGCTCGGCGGGCGTGTCGTGGTGGTGGGCAGCCCCGCCGAGGAGGGTGGGGGCGGCAAGGTGCCGCTGATCGAGGGTGGGTCGTTCGCCGGCGTCGACGCGGCGATGATGGTCCACCCCGCGGACGCCGACCTGCTGAACATGGACGTCGTCGCGCTCCACCAGGCGCACGTCACCTACACGGGCCAGGCGGCGCACGCCGCCGCCGCTCCCCACAAGGGCCGCAACGCCCTCGACGCCGCCGTGCTCGGCTACGTGAACGTGGCGGCCCTGCGCCAGCACATCGAGTCGGGCGAGCGCATCCACGGCGTCATCACCGAGGGTGGCGACAAGGCGAACATCGTCCCCGCGCACACCCGGGCCGAGTGGATCGTCCGGTCGACCACGGTCGCCCGTCTCGAGGAGCTGAAGGCCCGCTTCCTCGCCTGCCTGCGCGCCGGGGCCGACGCAGCCGGGTGCACGATGGAGATCGACTGGATCGACCCGGTGTACGCCGACATGATCGACAACGCCGCCCTGGCCGAGCGCTACCGGGCCAACGCCGAGGCCCTGGGCCGCCTCGTTCGGGCCCCGTCCGCCACCACCAGGGTGGTGGGCAGCACCGACATGGGCAACGTGAGCTACGCGGTGCCGTCGATCCACCCCATGATCAAGGTGGCCCCTCCCGGCGTGCCGATCCACACCCCGGCCTTCGCCGGCTTCGCGGGCGGGCCCGAGGGCGACCGGGCGGTCGTCGAGGGGGCCAAGGCGCTGGCCTGGACGCTGGCGGACGTGTGGCTCGACCGTGGGCTGGCCGGCCTGGCCCGGTCCGAGTGGGAGGCGTCGGTGGCGGTGCGCGCAGCCGACGGCCACGGCGCGTGATGGTCCTCGCCGGCCCGTCCGGGCATCACCGCTTCCGGCCGGCGTCCCCCGTACGATCTGGCTCCCTATGACGGTCTACGTCAGCGAGGATTACACCCCCGCCGAGGCCGACGTCCTGCGGCGGTACTTCACGAACCTCGACGGGCCCGTGTTCGCCCTCGTGAACCTGCCCGAGGTCGTGAAGGGGGCGCTGTTCGCCCGGTACTCCCGCTCGCCCAAGAGCCTGCGACGCCTCTTCCTCGACGAGTTCGTGGGCGATCTCGACATCGCCGGCGACGCCTCGGTCGACGCCACCGTCGGGCTGCAGCGCGCCGAGGAGCTGTACGACCGGGTGTTCTTCGAGTACGGCGACGACTCGGTCGCCCAGCTCGGCGGCGTGCACCTGGCCTGCGAGCAGGCCTCGAACCTGCTGACGAAGGTGCTCGAGTGGGGCCGGCTGATGTCGTACCTCGAGCAGAGCACCCGCTACATCGCCTACGACGCCCGGCTCGGCGGCCGCTACCGGTACTACCGCGACCCCGAGGTGCTGGGCAGCCCGATGGGCCTGCGGTACGTCGGCGACCTCGACCGCATGTTCGACACGTACGCCGAGATGGCCGAGACGATGCTGGGGCTACTACCGCGAGCGGTTCCCCAAGGCCCCCGGTGACAGCGACTTCGTGCACCGGATGGCGCTGAAGGCCAAGGCGCTCGACGCGGTGCGGGGCGCCCTGCCGGCGGCGGCTCTGTCGAACGTGGGCATCTACGGCACGGGCCAGGCGTACGAGGCGCTGCTGCTGCGCATGCGGGCCCACCCGCTGCCCGAGGCCCGCAGCTACGCCGACCTGATGCTGACCGAGCTGCGCAAGGTCATCCCGAGCTTCCTCAAGCGGGTGGACCTCACCGATCGGGGCGTCGCGGCCAGCACGTACCTGGCGACGACCCGGGCCTCGATGGAGGACATCGCCGACAAGCTGTTCCCCGAGGCGCCGGCGGCCGACGAGGGTCCGAGCGTCGAGCTGGTCGAGTTCGACCCCGACGCCGAGGTGCGCCTCGTCACCGCCATGCTCTACCCCTACACCGACCAGCCCGAGTCGGTGATCGAGGCGAAGGTCCGCTCGCTGCCCGCGCACGACCGTGTGGCGATCGTGCGGGCCTACGTCGGGAAGCGCTCCAACCGCCGGCATCGGCCGGGCCGGGCCTTCGAGCGACCGATGTACCGCTTCGACGTGCTCGCCGACTACGGGGCGTTCCGGGACCTCCAGCGCCATCGGATGCTGACCGTCGAGTGGCAGCCCCTGTCGCCGGGCCACGGGTACACACGCCCCGAGGCGATCGACGACGCCGGGTGCGCCGAGGCCTTCGACGAGACGATGGCCCGCTCGCGTGCCCTGCACGACGCGCTGGCCGAGCGGTTCCCGGCCCAGGCGCCCTACGCGGTGGCGCTGGCCTACCGCCTGCGGTTCTCGATGCAGATGAACGCCCGCGAGGCCATGCACCTGATCGAGCTCCGCAGTGCCCCGCAGGGCCACGCGGCCTACCGGCGCGTGGCCCAGGAGATGCACCGGCTGATCGCCGAGAAGGCCGGGCACCACGCCGTCGCGGCCGCGATGCGGTTCGTCGACCACTCGCCCGAGCCGCAGCTCGAGCGCCTCGCAGGCGAGCGCCGGGCCGAGCAACGCCGCATGTCGCGGTGAGGCTCGGCTCCCGATCGTCACCGCTGCGCAGGGTGTGTTCTGTGTCACACCGCGTTGCCGTGCCGATGTGGCTACCCTGACCCGCCGCACACGTCGGGCGACCTGCGGCTGAGCGTGCCACCTACCCCTGGTGAGCCGGTCTGCCGACCGCCCGTTCTGACCGCGGTGACCGGCGTGTCTAATATCCGGCCGCGGAAGGCCGACCCCCGTGAAGGGACCTGATGGCTGACGACGAAATCTCCGAAAACGACCTGGACGAAAGCGCCGAGGGCGACGACTTCACCGACGAGCCCGACGAGATCGCCGACGTCATCGAGGAGGACCTCGACGAGGACATCGCGGACGACGGCGACGAGGCCGCGGTCGAGTTCGGCGACGACGAGTTCGGTGGCGAGGAGGAGGAGGTGGCAGAGGCGGTCGCGGTCGCGCCCGCGGCCAAGCCGGCCAAGGCCACCGGGACCAAGACCCGCAAGTCGGCCGACGACGA
This sequence comes from uncultured Acidimicrobiales bacterium, assembly GCA_963778415.1. Lineage (GTDB taxonomy): Bacteria > Actinomycetota > Acidimicrobiia > Acidimicrobiales > VFJN01 > ZC4RG19. Next base: position 624,532 of record CAVZUI010000010.1, on the reverse strand, counting down.
CGAGGAAGAGGAGGACGACGACGACGTCGACCCCGACGACGTCGAAGCCGACCTCGACGCCATCCTCAAGGACCGCATCGCGGCCCAGCCCGAGGACGAGGACGACGACGAGGACGAGGTCCCCGAGGTCGACGACCGGGGCGACGGTTCCGGCCGCATCCAGCCCAAGAAGGCCGACGAGTTCGTCTGCCAGTCGTGCTTCCTCGTCAAGCACCGCCGCCAGCTCGCCGACGAAGACCTCATGCTCTGCGTCGACTGCGTCTGAGAAGACTGCGAAGATCGGTCCCTGATGCCGGACGACGACAAGACGCCACTCGACCAGCTGGTCGACCAGGCCGCTCGACCTGTTCGTCTTCGCGCCGATCGGGCTGTTCTTCGAGGGCCCCTCGCTGCTGCCCAAGCTGGCCGAACAGGGCAGGGTGCACGCCCGCAACGCCCGGCTGTTCGGGCAGTTCGCCGTGCGCCACGGCGAGGCCGAGCTGCGGCGACGCGTGGGTGACATCGAGCAGCAGGCCGAGGGCGTGCTGCGCATGTTCGGGGTGCTCCCGGAAGACGAGCCGACGCGCCGCCAGCCGGGCCGAGCGCGCCCGACGGCGCGCGCCCGGTGCCGGTCGACGAGCCCGTCTCGCGGCAACGGCCATGTCCCCGCCGCGGCCACGACCGGGCCCGACGCCGACGAGCTGGCGATCCCCGACTACGACAGCCTGTCGGCGTCGCAGGTGGTCACCCGGCTCGAGGGCCTGACCGACACCGAGCTCGAGGCGGTGCGGTCGTACGAGTCGGCCAACCGCGGTCGCAAGACGATCCTCAACAAGGTCGCTCAGCTCCAGACGTGACCGAACGACCCGAGGTGCCGACAGCCGCCGCCTCCGCCGCGCCCGACGAGGGCGCCCGCACCGCGACAGCCGCCGACGTCGTCGCCATCGTCGCGCTCGTGGCGGCGGCCGGCGACGAGAAGCGGCAGCAGAAGGGCGGCCCGCTGTGGTTCCGTCGGGAGCGCCGCTGGGGCGATCCCGAGACCGAGCTGCTGGCGACGCTCGGCGTCGACGACCACGAGGTGGCGGTCGGCACGATCGACGGCGTCGTGGTCGGCTACGGGCTCGTGCGGGCCGAACGGCTGGGCGACGGCAGCGTGCTCGGCGTGATCGACGACATCTACGTCGACCCCCAGGCCCGGTCGATCGGCGTCGGCGAGGCGGTGATGGACCACCTGCATCGCCTGGTGCCGGGCCCACGGCTGCTTCGGTGTCGACAGCCTGGCCCTGCCCGGCGACCGGGCCACCAAGAACTTCTTCGAGTCGTTCGGCCTGGTGGCGCGGGCGATCGTCGTCCACCGGCCGCTGGGGTGACCGATCCGACCGGCGTTCCCGACGGCCACCGGCCCGGCCGGCCGCAGGTGGCGGCCAGCACCGTCGTGGTGGCCGGTGGCCGGCTCCTCCTCGTGCGACGCGGCCCGGCGTCCACCAGCGCGGGCACGCTGGGCGCTGCCCGGGGGGCGCGTCGAGCCGGGGGAGCGGGTGCGCGACGCGGCGGCGCGCGAGCTGCGCGAGGAGACCGGGCCTGTCGGGCCGGGCGGCGCCTTCGTGGGGTGGACCGAGCGGATCAGCGCCCAGGGGCACTTCGTGATCCTGTCGTTCCGGGTCGACGGCGCCGACCCCGGCGCCCCGCTGGTGGCGGGCGACGACGTCGACGACGCAGCCTGGGTGCCTCTCGCCGACGTCGCCGGCCACGACCTGGTGGACGGGTTGGTCGACTTCCTCGTCGACCACGGGGTCGTCACCCCCGGGTGATCAGGCCCGTCAGCGGCCCTTCCACTTCGGTGGGCGCTTCTCGATGAAGGCGGTGAGGCCCTCGCTGAAGTCCTCGCTCGACATGGCCTCGGCCATGCCCTCCATCGACATCTTCCACCCGATCTCGTCGGGGGCGTGTGGTGGCCTCGAGCACGATCTTGCGGGTCTCGCGCACCGCGACCGGGGCGTTGGCGCAGATCTGCTCGGCCAGTGCGATGGCGGTGTCGAGCGCCTCGCCCGGCTCGCAGAGGCGGTTGACCAGGCCGTGGTGGTGGGCGAGCTCGGCCGAGATGGGATCGCCCGTGAGCGCCAGCTCCATGGCGACGTTGAAGGGGATCTTGCGCGGCAGGCGGAACAGCCCACCGGCGGCCGCCACCAGCGACCGCTTCACCTCGGGGATGCCGAACGTGGCGGTGCTCGAGGCGACGACCAGGTCGCACGAGAGCACGATCTCGGTGCCACCCGCCAGGGCGGGCCCGTCGACCGCGGCGATGATCGGCTTGGTGCGCTCGCGCTGCGTGATGCCGCCGAAGCCGCCCCGCTGGGTCTGGAGCGCACCGGCGTTGCCCGAGTTGATCTCCTTCAGGTCGGCCCCGGCGCAGAACACCGGCGGCTCGCCCGTGAGGATGCCCACCCAGATGCTGTCGTCGGCCTCGATCTTGTCGATCGCGTCCTCGATGCCCTGGGCGACCGCGCCGTTGACCGCGTTGCGGGCCTCGGGCCGGTTGATCTTGACGACCGCGAACGGTCCCCTCTGGTCGAAATCGACTGCCATGCCGGGCACCTTAGTGGTGTCCCGATTCCTCGCACTCATCGTGCAAGCACCCCACCATCACCCAGCGCGCGCAGGCCGACGGGCACCATGGCATGAAACCTTCGCTATGGTGGCCGAGTCGAAGCCGGTGTGAGCAGGTGGAGCTCGGGGCGCCATCCCGGCCGCGACAGGGGGACGACGACGACCGACATGGACGACAGCACCGGACACCTGCAGTGCCCGTTCTGTGAGGCCTACGAGGTAGACCGCCTGTTCATCGGCTCGCTCGGCGTCGACTCCTGCACCTGCCAGGGCTGCGGCGCGCGATGGGACGAAGACGTGTCGACCGGCCGGTATCGCGGCCGGGGCAGCGTCGAGTCCGTCCTGGCTCCGCGCAAGCACTAGCCCCGGCGTCGCCCCGACGGCTCGTTTCGCGTCGGCGACGACGTGGTGGCGGCGTGTTCACCACCACGGCACGTGGTTGCGCGAGCAACGACCCCCGCTGACGCGAGGCCGCACCTCTACCGGTTGGCGACCTCGTCGTCGGCCGGCGCGTCGACCCCAGCGTCGTCGCCCTCGGCCGTGGCGGCCTCGGGCTCGGGCTCGGAGGGTGCCGACTCGGCCACGGCGTCGTCGACCGCGACGTTCGCGGCGGCCGGAGCGGTCTCGGGGTCGGCGGACGTCGCCTCGGGCTCGGCGGAGACCTGCGGGGCCTCGGGCTCGGTGGCGGTGGGCGTCGCAGAGCCGTTGGCCTCGGGGCGGGCCGTGGCGTCGTCGGTCACCGGCTGGGTCGCCTCGGGGGCGGCAGCGGTGTCGTCGGTCACCGGCTGGTTGCCTCGGGCTCGGCGGCCGTCGGCTGTCGTCGGTCAGCCGGCTGCGGCTGCGCCTCGGCGGCGTCGGGAGTCGTCGGTCACCGGCTGGGTCGCCTCGGGCGCGGCGGGCGTCGTCGGTCACCGGCTGAGTCGCCTCGGGCGGCGGCCGCGGTGTCGTCGGTCACCGGCTGGGTCGCCTCGGGCTCGGCGGCCGGGCGTCGGGAGTCGGTGCCGACTCGGGTGCAGCAGCGGCCTCGGCTGCGTCGGGCGCGGGCGTCGCCTCGGCTGCGTCGGCGGGGCGTCGGTCGCCTTGGCCGCCGGTGTCGCCTTCGCCTCGGGGGCGCCGGCCTTGTCGGCGGGCTTGCCGCCCTTGTCGGGCTGCGGCTTTGCCGCCCTTGTCACCGGGCTTGCCGCCCTTGTCGCCGCCCTTCGCGCCGCGGCTGCGCCCCTTGGGGCCCTTGGCGCGGTCGTCGCCCTTGCGGCCACCGCGGCGGCCGGCGTTGCGGGCGGCCCGCTCGGCGGCGGGGTCGGGCTCGATGTCGAAGATGTGCGCGATCTCGGGCAGGCGGGTGGCGAGCCGGGCGATCGTGGCGCGGAGCGTCGGCGTTGAGCTTGTCGGGGAGCGACTGGGGTACGACCCGGCGCCGCACGGGGGAGTAGGCGAGGGCGTCGAGCACGGTCGCCCACCGGTCGGGGCCGGTCTCGCTGGTCAGGGAGGCCGCCGTGGCCTCGGCCAGCTCGGTGGCGACGTCGCCGGGGATCGGGGCGCCGGCCTTGGGCGGGCGCGAGCTGAGGCGCAGGGCGCGGACGACCCGGCCGGCCTTGACCGTGTCGGCCAGCTCGGCCAGCCAGGCCGAGTGCTCCTTCTCGACGCGGTTGGCGAGGGCCTCGCGCAGCTGCGCGGCGAGCGCCTTGGCCTCGTCGTCGCGGCCGGCGTCGCCCGCCGCGTTGACGACCGAGCGGAGGTCGCGGAGGTCGAGCTCGTCGACGATGGCGGCGGCGGCCTCGGCCCGGTCGCGCCACGCCGCGGCGGCGGCCTTGCCCCGCAGCTCTTCGGCGACGCGCAGGAGGGCGTCGGGCTTGACCTCGGTCTTGCCCGCAGCCTTGAGCTCTTCGTTCTGCTTCTCGATGGCCTGGCGCACCGCAGGGATGCCGCCCAGCGAGCAGCTGCTCGGCGATCGGTCGCTGCTCCGCCGGCACCGACTCGAGCAGCGCCGAGCGGTGGACCTTGCCCGGCCGGAGGCGCTTGGGCTTCGGCTTCTCTTCGACGGGTGGGGGAGCGGGCCGCGCCGACCGCTCGTGGCGGCCCTCCTGGCGGTCGCGCCCGCGGCGATCGCGTCGAGCCGGGCCACTGTCACGCCCGCCGTCGCGCCCGCCCTCACGGTCGCGGTCGCGCCCGCGGTCGTTGCGGCGACCGCGCTCGCCCGAGCGGCGCGGGGCCAGCGTGGACGTGACGAGCGGCTGGTCGGCGCCGGCCGAGGACTTGAGCTCGAGGCGCTCGGGCTCGGTGCGGGGACCCTTGGGCGGCAGGACGGCGATCACGCTCAGACCGTCGAGGTGGCCCTCGATCTCGGCCCGCAGGACCTGGCCGACGGCGGCGCCGGCGGGGAGGATCTCGCTTTCGAGGGTGCCCCTGGGCTCGCGGGCCCCAGCGGCCCGCCAGGTCCAGGAACCATCCTCTCGCGTGCTGGTCAGCTCGATGTCGATCCGGCGGGACATAGGTGGTCAACGCTAGCGCGCCGGTGGGGTCGCGGCCCCAGCCGGGAGCCGGCGGGCCCGGGAACCAGCGCCCTCAGCGCCGTCAGCGCCGGGCCCAGGCCCCGGGCTCGTCGAGGAAGCGGGCCGCGGACGGCGGCAGCGTGCCGGCCACCACGTCGGCCACGGTCACCTCCTCGAGCACGGCCCGCAGCGCCGACCGGGTGGCGACCCACACGGCCTGGAGGTGGCGTGGCGGCGCCGCCGTACTCGACGGTCTCGGGCGGGGTGCCGTGCACGTCCGCCAGGGGGCCCTCGACGGCCCGGATGATGTCGGCCACCGTGATCGGCGTCGGCCGGCCGGGCCAGCCGGTACCCGCCGTCGGCGCCGCGCTGGCTGCGGACGATGCCCGGCGCGGCGGAGGTCGGCGAGGATGTTCTCGAGGAACTTGGGCGGGATCCTGCGGCGCTCGGCGAGGGCCTCGCCCTTGACGGGGCCGTCGGGATCGGCGGCCATCTCGGCCGCGGCACGAACGGCGTAGTCGACCTTCGCGGTGATCCGCACGCCGCCTTCCTACCGCTTCGGACCGCCGCGTGCAGGGCGAACGGGGCGACGGATCTGCCGCTTCGACACGAATCTGACGGACCGTTAGATTCGCGCCTCGTCCTGCTACGAGGGGGTCCCGTGAGAAGACGACGCAGCGCCATCGCCGTCCTGGCCGTCCTGTCGCTGGCCGTCGCGGCCTGCACCCGAGCCGCCGGCGAGACCGAGGTCGGCGGGTCCACCGCACCGGCGACCTGACGGACGGCGGGACCGCCGCGACCGAGCCGTCGTCCTCGGGGAGCCGGCTCGACGAGGGCGGGTTCGGCGACCTCGAGGCGGTGTGCCAGGACGGCGACGCCGGCGGCGCCACCGACGTCGGCGTCACCGACGACGAGATCCGCGCTCGGCACCGTCACCGACAAGGGCTTGGCCGGCGGCCCGGGCCTCAACGAGGAGATGTACGACACCGCCGTCGCGTTCGCCGAGTGGTGCAACGAGCACGGCGGCATCCTCGGCCGCGAGGTCGTCGTCGACGACCTCGACGCCAAGCTCTTCGAGTACGGCCAGCGGATCACCGAGGCCTGCGAGCAGGACTTCGCCCTCGTCGGCGGCGGCGCGGTGTTCGACGAGGACAACGACGTCCGGGTCGGCTGCGGCCTGCCAACATCGCCGGCTACGTCGTGTCGGCCGCAGGCGCGCGCGGCCGACCTCCAGGTGCAGCCGGTGCCGAACCCGATCTACGACGTTCGCCGTCGGCCGCTACCGCGGCTGCCGACGCGTTCCCCGACGTCGACAAGCTACGGGATCATCTGGGTCGAACCTCGACGGCCCGGCGACCATCCGCGCCCAGATCGGTCGAGGTGCGCCGAGCAGCTCGGGCTACGAGGTCGTCTTCGACGAGCAGTACCGGCCCAGCGGCGAGACCGGCTGGCGCGACTTCGTGCAGGAGATGCGCGACGCACGGCGTCAAGATCCTCGAGTTCGATCGGCGAGCCCGAGAACCTCGTCGCCCTGCAGCAGGCCATGGAGACCGAGGGCTGGTACCCCGACGTTCATCCTGCTGCAGCCCAACTTCTACGACGCGCAAGTTCGCGGAGGAGGGCGGGTCGAGCGTCGAGCGAGGCACCTACATCCAGTCGCCGTTCCCGACCTTCGAGATGGCCGACGAGAACAAGGCCACGCAGGACTACCTCGACCTCATGGAGCAGTACAACCCCGACGGGCAAGGTCGCCCTGCTCGGCATGCAGGGCCTGTCGGCGTTCCTGCTCTTCGCCACAGGCGGCCACGGCGTGCGGCTCCGACCTCACCGCGCGAGTGCCTGCTCGAGCAGGCGGCGGCCCAGGACGGAGTGGACCGGCGGCGGGCTGCACGCGCCGCCAGACCCCCGGGCAACGCGACGCCACCGAGTGCTTCCTCGATCATCGGGCTCGACGCCGACGGCTTCGTCTACGACGAGGAGGCCACCGGCGCCGAACGAGGGCATCTACAACTGCGACCCGGAGAACGTCTTCGAGCTGACCGACGACTACGGAGTGCCGCAGCCGGCCGCCTGACGGCGCGGCTCGACGCCATGGACGAGTTCCTCGCAAGCGACCGTCACCGGCCTCTCCACCGCCGCCATCTTCGCGCTGGCGGCCAGCGGCCTCGTCCTCACCTACACGACCACCGGCATCTTCAACTTCGCCCACGGCGCGATCGGGATGCTCGGGCGCCTTCGCCTACTGGCAGCTGCACGTCGACTGGGGGTGGCCGACGCCCGCTCGCCCTGGCGCGTCGTGCTCGTCGTGCTGGCGCCCGCTGCTCGGCGTCGTGATCGAGCGGGTCGATCATGCGCGGCCTCGACGACGCGCCCGAGACGGTCGCGGATCGTCGTCACGATCAGCCTGCTCGTCGCGCTGCTCGGCGCTGGGCCTGTGGATCTGGCCGCCCGGACGTGGCCCGGCCCGCTCGCCGGTTCTCGCGGGCAACGAGAGCGTGCCGATCTTCGGCGTCAACGTGACGCTGGCACGACGTCATCGCCTTCGTCGTCGCCGATCGGCGTCGCCGTCGGGCTGCGGCTGCTGCTCTACCGCACCCGGACCGGCCTCGACATGCGGGCCGCGGTCGACAGCCGGCCGCTGGCCATGCTGCACGGCGCCCGGCCCGACCGCTCGGCGCTGCTGGCCTGGGCCATCGGCTGCTCGCTCGGCCGCGCTGGCCGGCGATCCTCGTCGCCGCCGACCGTGGGCGCTGTCGCACGTCAACCTCACGCTCCTGATCGTCAACGCCTACGCGGCGGCGATGATCGGCCGGCTGCGCAGCCTGCCGATGACCTTCGTCGGCGCCGTGCTCCTCGGGCTCGCCGACTCCTACGCCATCGGCTACCTGCCCGACCGAGCAACGTGCTACTGGTCGCACGTTCCGCTTCGCCATCCCGGTCGTCGTCCTCTTCGTCGTGCTGCTGGTGCTGCCGCAGCGCCGCAGCTGCGCGGCCACGGCACGCGGACGCTCGCGCGAGGACGATCCCGCGCCCGTCCTGGCGGGCGGCGCTGGCTGACGGCGGCGCTCGTCGTCGGCGCGCCGGCGTGGTGGCCGCGCGATCGCTCCGCGACGCCGACGCGCTGCGGGCTGCGAAGATCTTCGGCTCGCCCTCATCGCGCCTGTCGCTCGTGCCGCTCGTCGGGCTTCGCCGGCCAGGTGTCGCTGTGCCAGATGAGCTTCGCCGGCATCGGCGCCCTCGTCATGGCCCACCACGGGCAGGGCGGCAACCCGATCGGCGCTGCTCGTGGCGGCCGTGGTCGCGCGCGGCCGTCGGCGCGCTCGTCGCGCTGCCGGCGCTGCGGCTCGCCGGGCATCTACCTGGCCCTGGCGACCGCCGCGTTCGCGGTCTTCCTCGACCGCTGGGTCTTCGCGTCTGCCGACTTCGACCTCGGGCCGCTGCGACGATCAGCATCTTCGACCGCGGCGTCGGTCGCCGTCGACCCGCTCGACGTCCCGGGCGTCGACACGACCGACCGCAGCGCAGCTCGTCGTGCCTCGGCGTGCGTCTTCGCCGTCGCTGTACCTCGCGCGTCGTCGCCGTGCGGCGCAGCGGGTTCGGCCAGCGGCTGCTCGCCATGAAGGACAGCCCGGCCGCCTGCGCCACCCTCGGCATCGACATCACGCTCGTCAAGCTCGGCGGTGTTCGCGCTCTCGGCGGCCATGGCCGGGCGTCGGTGGCGCGCTCTACGCCGGCACGCTCGGCTCGGTCAGCCCGCAGACGCTTCGACCTTCTTCGCAGAGCCTGCCGCTGCTGCTCCTCGCCGTCGTCGGCGGCATCGGCACGCGCCGCCGGTGCGCTCTTCGCCGGCGTCATCCTCGGCGGCTTCCCGATCGCCGTCGACGTCTGGCCCGTGCTCGCCGAACCTCAACCGGCGTCCTGCCCGGGCACGATGGGCATCGCCCTCGGCCGCAACCCCAACGGCGCCGTCCGCGACATCGCGCGAGCGGCTCGCGCCGCTGCGCCGCCAGCCGGTGCCGCTGGCCGGCACGGTCGTCGGCGTGGTCGCCGTCGTGGCGCTGCGCTCGGCGACGTGATCGACGGCGGCGTCATCGCCGGGTGGGGCCGAGCTGTCGCCGGCGGTCGGCGGCGCTGGTCGTCGTGGCCGCAGGTCGCCCGAGCCGGTCGTCGGCGCCGGAGCGCCGAGCCGCGAGGCCGCTGCCGCTCGAGTGGGCGGGGATCGACGCGGCCGTTCACCGCCGACGAGGTCGCGCGACGCTCGACCGCGCGCTCGGGCTCGACGGCGACCCGAGGAGGCGGCGCCGCCGATGACCGCGACGCTCGAGGTGCGCGGCGTCAGCGTCCGCTTCGGCGGCCACCTCGCGCTCGACGACGTCGACCTCACCGCCGAGCGCCGGGCGCGGTCACCGGGCTCATCGGCCCGAACGGCGCCGGCAAGACGACGCTGTTCAACGTCATCTGCGGGCTCCAGCCGCCCGCAGCGGGGCCGCGTGCGCATCGACGGCGACGACGTCACCAGGCTCGCCCCGTTCAAGCGGGCCCGGCGCGGGCTGGCCCGCACGTTCCAGCGGCTCGAGCTCTTCGGCCTGCTCACCGTCCGCGAGAACGTGCGAGCTGGCCGCCGACGTCGGCCGCGGCGGCCGCCGATCCCGGCCGACGGTCGCCGACGACGCTCCTCGACGCGCGTCGGCATCGCCGGCATCGGCCGACAGTCCGGGCCGACCGAGCTGCCCGACCGGCCAGGCCCGGCTGGTCGAGCTGGCCCGGGCGCTGGCCACCGACCCGAAGGTGCTGCTGCTCGACGAGCCGGCCTGCGGGCAGGACGAGCAGCGAGACCGAGCGCGTTCGGCGCGGTGCTGCGGGAGGTGGCGGCCGAGGGCGTCGCGGTCGTGCTCGTCGAGCACGACATCCAGCTGGTGATGGACGTGTGCCACAGGTCCACGTGCTCGACCTCGGCCGGGTGCTGGCCGGCGGCACCGCCGGCCGAGGTCCAGGCCGACGAGGCGGTGCTCGCCGCCTACCTCGGGCGCCGACGTCGACGATGACGCACGTCGCTCGCCGACGCCGCCGCTCGTCGACGCTGCGCGAGCTCCGAGCGCGGCGCTACGGCCCGATCGAGGTGCTGCACGGCATCGACCTCGACGTGCCGCCGGGCGCGGTGGTCGCCGTCCTCGGGCCCGAACGGCGCCGGCAAGACGACCCTGCTGTCGGTCCTCGCCGGGCTGCACCCGCCGACGGGCGGCGACGTGTTCGTCGCCGGCCGGCGGGTCGAACGGCGCCCGCGCCGACGACCTGGCCCGGGCCGGGCTCTGCCTCGTCCCCGAGGGGCGCGGCATCTTCCCGAACCTCACCGTGCGCGAGAACCTGCGCATGGCGACCCACGCCGGCGGCCGCTGCCGCGGACATCGAGGCCGAGACCTACGAGCGCTTCCCCCGCCTCGCCGAGCGGCGCACGCAGGTGGCCGGCACCCTGTCGGGCGGCGAGCAGCAGATGCTCGCCCTGGCCCGGGGCCTGGCCACCGACCCGGCGCTCCTGATGCTCGACGAGCTGTCGATGGGCCTGGCGCCGCTGATCGTCGAGGAGCTCTACGCGCAGGTGGGCGAGCATCGCCGCGCACCGGCGTCGTCGATCGTGGTGGTCGAGCAGTTCGCCCGCGTCGGTCCTCGGCGTCGCCGACCTCGCCGCCATCCTGGTGCACGGGTGCGTCGCCGCCGTCGGGAGCCCGCACGAGATCGAGTCCGAGCTGTCCGCGGCCTACCTGGGTGGTTGACCAGCCATGAACGACAACACGAACGCATCGAGCAGTTCCGGGCCGAGGTGGCCGACATGAAGCTGCGTGACCCCGCCACCGGCATCGACCGCCTGCTCGTGCGCCTCGGCGTCGTGGGCCTCGCCACCGGCCTCGGCTTCGGCGTGGCCGCCTGGTTCATCTCGCACGGCACCCGCAACCCCCTGCAGCAGCGCGACGCCATCGTGGTCGCCATCCTCGGGCTCACCATCGCCGTGGTGGGTGGAGCGCTGTTCGTCAAGGGCGCGATGGCCGGCTTCCTGCGCTTCTGGATGGCCCGGCTCTGCTACGAGCAGCAGGCACAGGCCGACCGCATCGCCGCGTCACTGGCCACGGCCAACGGCAACGGCCGCGACCACGAGGAGCCCGCCGCGGTCGGCTGAGCCGGCGCGGCGGTCGCGTCGGCTCGCTGCCCTCAGAACTCGCGGAGGCCCGGTCCGGGTTGCCGGTGCTGCCTGTCGGCCGGCTGTGGAGCTGGGGGTCGACCGCCAAATCCCCCCGTGGGCTGTGCCGGCGCCCTATCTGCTCGGCCTCTCAGCTCACCCGGCGCCGTCCGTGCCGGGAGGTGCCTTCTTCGACGTCGTCTTGGCCGTGGGCTTCTTCGCCCCGGACTTGCCCCGTGGCTTCGCCTTCGCCTTCGCCGGTCCTGGCGACGGCGCGGCGGAGCCGTCGCCGGACGCGGCGGTGGGCGACGATCCGTTGCTGTGGCTGGTCGTCGCCGCGTCGGCGTCCGTGGCCGGCGGCGAGGGCGGGTCGATCTCGTCCGCCGCGGCGAGCAGGTCGGCCATCACCTTCTCGACCTCGTCGGCCATGTCCCACACGTCGGGCACCAGCTCGGCGCTGGCGAGGAACCCGAAGTCGACGTTGTCCATGTAGGACAGGACGGTGACGTTGAGCCCGGCGCCCTCCATGATCGGGCCCATCGGGTAGGTGGCGACGAGCTCGGCCCCGTCGAGGTACAGGGGGAAGTCGGGCCCGGGGACGTTCGAGACGACGAGGTTGTAGATGGGCGGGTGGCGGTCGGCGAGGTTGAGCCGCGAGTAGAGCCGGGTGGCGAGCACGAACGTGCTGGGAGCTGCCTGCTCGGCCCAGTTCTGGATGAACTTGGCCCCGATCGCGTTGTGGTCGGCCTTGGCGCCCTTCGTGGCCCGGGCGATGGCCCGGAGCTGCTTGGCCGGGTCGGCGATGTCGGTGCGCATGTGCACGAACATGCCCGAGACCCGGTTGTCGGGGCGGCCCTGCTCGTCCTCGGTCCGGACCGAGACCGGGCACATGCCGATGAGCGGGTCCCTGGGCAGCGTCGACCGGTCGATCAGGTACTGGCGCAGGGTGCCGGACACGATGGCGAGCACCACGTCGTTGACCTTGACGCCGAACGCGGCCCGCACCCGCTTGATGTCGCTGAGGCGGACGCGGGCGAAGGCCACCGACCGGTGCGGGGTGATGGCCGACGACCAGGGCGTGCGCGGGGCCCGGAGGGGAACCGCGCCCACGGTGGCCTCGGGATCGCGGTGCCGGCTGACCAGGTGGCTGGCGGTGCGCACCGTGCGGCCGAGCAGGCCCGGCAGCGACATCACCCGCCGGGCCTGCGACAGCAGGGCGTGGCCCACCATCTCGACGTCGCTCGGGATGCGCTCGGCCGAGGGGACCGCCCCGGCCGCGTCGTCGCTGGTGTCGGGCCGCGGTGCCCGCCGCCGAGTCGTCGCCCGTGGCCTCGGTGCCCGATTCGTCGGGAGGGTGGGGGGTGAGGTCGAACAGGTGGATGAACAGCTCGGCGCCCGACACCCCGTCGACCGCGGCGTGGTGGATCTTGCCGATCAGCGCCACGTTGCCGTCGTAGAGGCCCTCGACCACGTGGATCTCCCACAGCGGCCGCGCCCGGTCGAGGGGCACGCCGACGATGGCGCCGGTCAGGTCGGTCAGCTCCCGGGGGCCGCCGGGGGCGGGCAGGACGTGGCGCCGGATGTGGTAGTCGAGGTCGAGGTGGGGATCCTCGACCCACAGCGGGTGGTTCAGCCGGAACGGCACCTCGACCACCCGTCGCCGGAAGGTGGCGTCACGCATGAGGCGACGGGCCACGAACGCCTTGACCTCGTCGAAGTCGTACGGCGTGGTCATGGTGGACGGGTCGATGACCGCCGCGATGGCGACGTGGAGGTGCATCGAGGGCGTCTCGAACGAGAGGAACGCCGAGTCCAGACCTGACAAACGCTCCATCTCGGGTCCTCCCCCCGGGCACCGACCGCAGGCGCCGTGCAGGAAGGATGCCACCACCCGTGCCCGCGCGCCCGCGGGACGTCCCCGCCCGAGGTTGTCGCCCCGTGAAAACCCCGGGTTCTGTCAGACCTCACCCGCCGCATCGACGGTGAGGTCTGACAGAACGCCCCGCCCCGTGAAAATGGGTCACGTGGCCGGCGGAGGCGTCCGGTACGGTCATCACCCCCCGCCCGGGGTCGCCGGGCGGGCTCCGACGCGCGCAGGGACCGTCATGCCCCATCCCGACCTCGACGACGAGCAGGCCTACATCGACCAGGCGTACGTGTGCCTCGCCGCCATGCGCGACCGCACCGCGCGCGCCGCCGACATCACCGAGTCCGCCGCCCAGGCGGTCGACTCGGCCATCGCCCAGGCCCACCTGCGCCACCGGCTGGCCACCCTGGACGCCGACGTGCCCGGGCTGAGCTTCGGCCGGCTCGACGAGGAGGGCGGCGACCGCTGGTACGTCGGCCGGCGCCACGTCGAGGACGCCCGCGGCGACGCGGTGGTCGTGGACTGGCGGGCGGACGTGGCGACGCCGTTCTACCGCGGCGACCGCGGTCGATCCCCAGGGCCTGCGCCGGCGGCGCCGGTTCATGATGACCGACCACCGCCTCGACGACCTGTTCGACGAGGTCTTCGACGACCCCGACAGCGTCGACGCCGCCCACCACGGCGGCATCCCCGACCCGCTGCTCGCCGAGCTCGAGCGCGAGCGCACGGGCGAGATGCGCGACATCGTCGCCACCATCGCCGGCGAGCAGGACGTCGTGATCCGGGCGCCGCTCGAGACCTGCCTCGTCGTGCAGGGCGGCCCGGGCACGGGCAAGACGGCCGTGGGCCTGCACCGGGCCGCCTTCCTGCTCTACGAGCACCGCGCCCGCCTCGACGCCGAGGGCGTGCTGGTCATCGGGCCCAACCCGATCTTCCTGCGCTACATCGCCCAGGTGCTGCCGTCGCTCGGAGAGGCGGCCACCCGTCAGACGACCCTCGAACGCCTGCTGGCCGGCACCGCCTACCGGATCCGGGGTGTCGACCACGACGCCGCGGCCGCGGTGAAGGGCGACGAGCGCATGGCCGCGGTCGTGGCGGCGGCGGTGCGGGCGTCGCTGCGGCCGTCCGAGGACGGGCTGGCCGTGACGACGACCTGGGGGACGGCCCGCGTCGACCCCGACGACGTGAGGGCGGCGATCACCGACGTGCGGGCGCGGGAGGTGCCCCACAACGTCGGCCGGTCCGCGCTCCGCACGCAGCTCACGCGGCTCGTGCGGGCGGACCTGGTGCGGCGGCGCAGCGAGGAGGTGGTCACGACCGAGGCGGTCGAGGCCGACCTCCGGCGCGACCGGGCCTGGGCCGCCGCCGTCGACCGCCTGTGGCCGGCCCTCAGCGCCCCGGCGCTGGTCCGCCGGCTGCTGACCAACCGGGTCGCGCTGGCCAGCGCCGCCGCCGGGCTCCTGTCGCCCGACGAGCAGGCGGCCATCCGGCGCCCACCCACCCGGCGCGCCGCGGACGAGCCGTGGACCGCGGCCGACCTCGCACTCGTCGACGAGGCCGAGGCCGCCATCAGCGGCCCGCCGCGCGTCTACGGCCACATCGTGGTGGACGAGGCGCAGGACCTGTCGACGATGGGGCTGCGGGCGCTGGCCCGCCGCAGCCGGGCCGCCTCCATGACCGTGCTGGGTGACCTGGCGCAGGCGACGGCGCCCGCCGCCCAGGAGTCGTGGGAAGGAGCGGTCGCCGCCTTGGGCGGGCCGCCCACCGCGCAACGGGCCGACCTCGACCTCGGCTACCGGGTCCCGGCGTCGATCATGGACGCGGCCAACGGCCTGCTCGTCGAGGCGGCGCCGGGGGTGACGCCGACGCGCTCGGTGCGGATCGGCGGCCGCCCGCCCCGCGTGGTCCGCGTCGGCGACGACGCCGCGTTGGGACCCGCGGTGGCCACCGCGGTGACCGGGCTCACCGGCACGTACGCCTCGGTGGCGGTGATCGTGCCGACCGCCTCGGCCGCGCCGGTGAGCGGTGCGCTGGCCGGCCTGCCCGATGCGACGCGAGCCCAGGTCACGACGCTCGACCCGCCCGAGGCCAAGGGCCTCGAGTTCGACGCGGTCGTGGTCGTCGAGCCCGCCGCGATCTCGGGCGGAACGGCCCGGGGGCTGCGGATGCTGTACGTGGCGCTCACGCGGGCCGTGCAGGAGCTCGTGGTCGTCCACCGGCTGCCGCTGCCGGGCGGCCTCGACCTCGAGCCGGCCGAGGCCGCGGCCTGACGCCGAGGCGGCGCCGCCCCTCCGTTCTGTCAGACCTCAACGTCGATATAGCGGGTGAGGTCTGACAGAAGCAGCGGCCGTCGAGCCGCCGCGGGGCTCAGGTCCCGATCGCCGACGGGGGCGTCACGGTGTTGGGCACGTCGTCGCCCGGCAGCGTGACGCCCCGCGCCGCGCAGGCCGCGGCGACGTCCTCGGGGAAGACGTTCTGCAGCAGGTAGAGGTCGCGGGCCATGTTGTACGCGGGCGCCAGCTCCTTGGCGTAGCGCTCGAAGTACATGAGCTGCTTGCTGACCAGCACCAGCTCGCGGGCCGCCCGGGCCCCGTACTCGCGCTGCAGCTCGATCTGCTGGCGGAGCAGCTCGGCCAGGCTGACCTCGCCGATGGCCAGGTCGAACATGGGGTCGAGCACGGACTTCAGGCGGGCAGCCACCTCGTCGACCGGGCCGACGTCGGCGTCGAGGATGCCGATCTTCTGCCACGAGCGCACGACGCGCGTGTAGTCGCCGTCGATCATGACCGTGTACTGGCCGGCGCGGACCGCGTCGCGGTGGGCGGGGGGCAGCTCGCCCATGATCCCGAAGTCGAGGTAGGCGGCGCGGCCGTCGTCGAGCACCCAGATGTTGCCGGCGTGCACGTCACCGTGGAACGGGCCGTGGACGAGGGCCGCCTCCATCCACACCTTCAGCCCGCGCCGCAGCACCAGCTCGCCGTCGATGCCACGGGCCCGCACGTCGGCGAAGCGGTCCATCGGCGTGCCGAACAGCCGCTCCATGCAGATGACCCGCGGCCCGCACAGCTCCTCGTAGACCACCGGTGCGGTGATCCAGGCGTTGTCGCCGAAGGCCCCGATGTTGGCCCGGAAGCGGATCTGCCGGTTCGCCTCGAGCGTGAAGTCGAGCTCCTCGTTGGTGACCTGGTGCAGGTCCTCGACGATGCCGGTGGCGTTGAGCAGGTGGCCCGTTCGCGTGCGGTCGATCAGGCGGGCGAGGCGGTAGATGATCCGCAGGTCCCGGTTCATGCGGGAGGTGATGGCGGGCCGCTGCACCTTCAGCACGGCCGGACGGCCGTCGCGCAGGACGCACGCGTGCACCTGGGCGATCGAGGCCGCCGACAGCGGCTCGGGGTCGACCTCGGCGAACAGGTCGGAGATCGGCGAGCCGAGGTCGTCCTCGACGATGGCCAGGGCCTGGGCGGCGGGGAACGGCGGGACGTCGTCGAGCGTCCGGAGGCAGGCGTCGGCCAGGGGCGCCGGGAACATGCCCGGGGACGAGGCGATCATCTGGCCGAGCTTCACGTAGGTCGGTCCGAGGGCCATGAACGCCTCGACCAGGCCGGTGGCGACAGCATCGGCGAGGGCGCGGCGGGCCGCCCGGTCCCGGCGCAGGCGCAGGAGGTCGCGGGGGCGTTGCGCAACGTGGCGCCCGGTCGCACGGGCGAGGAACAGGCCGATCACGAGCCAGATCTCCGCTCCCCGCACCGCCTCCCGCCAGCCGAAGCGGGTCAGGCTCGGCGGTTCGGCGGGCTGTGGGGTGCGGATCGCCGCAGGCACCCTCGCAGCATGGCACCGCCGCGACCTCGCCCGAAGAGTAGAACGCGTTCTAGTGTTGTCCCGTGGACTTCGACGACACGCCAGAGGAAGCCGCCTTCCGCGCCGAAGCGCGAGCGTGGCTCGACGCCCACGCCATCCCGAAGGGACACCCCGACGACTTCTCGTTGGGCCTGTGGACCGGCGCCTACGACGAGCCCACGTACATCGAGCGCTGCCAGCGCTGGCAGCGCACCCTGTTCGACGGCGGTTGGGCGGGCGTCACCTGGCCGAAGGAGTACGGCGGCCGCGGCGGCAAGTCCATCGAGCAGGTGATCTTCAACCAGGAGCAGGCGCAGTTCGGCGTGTCCAACGGCGCCTTCATGATCTCCATCGGCATGGCCGGGCCGACGATCCTCGCCCACGGCACCGACGAGCAGAAGGACCGCTTCCTGCCGCCGATGCTGCGGGGCGACGAGATGTGGTGCCAGCTCTTCAGCGAGCCCGGCGCGGGGTCCGACCTCGCCAACCTGTCGACGAAGGCCGAGCGCGACGGCGACGAGTGGGTCGTCACCGGCCAGAAGGTGTGGACGTCGTCGCCCGACCGCGCCCGCTGGGGCATGCTCCTCGCCCGCACCGACGGCGGGGTGCCCAAGCACCGGGGCATCAGCTACTTCCTGGTCGACATGGCGACGCCCGGCATCGACGTGCGGCCGCTGCGCCAGATGACCGGCGAGAGCCACTTCTCCGAGGTCTTCCTCGACGGGGTGCGCGTTCCCGCGAGCCACCTGCTCGGCGGCGAGGGCGA
Source organism: uncultured Acidimicrobiales bacterium (assembly GCA_963778415.1). Lineage (GTDB taxonomy): Bacteria > Actinomycetota > Acidimicrobiia > Acidimicrobiales > VFJN01 > ZC4RG19. Next base: position 606,815 of record CAVZUI010000010.1, on the reverse strand, counting down.
GGGGTGGCGGGTCACCCAGACGACGCTCAACAGCGAGCGCTCCTCGATCGCCGGCGGGATGGGCGCCACGCCCGCGTCACTGATCGAGTTCGCCCGCCGCTTCGAGGGGGCCACCACCGACCCGCTCGCCCGTCAGCGCCTCGTGGACACGCACATCCGCTTCGAGCTCCTGCGCTTCCTCCGCTACCGCAGCCAGACCGCCCTCAGCCAGGGTCGGCGCCCGGGCGGCGAGGCGTCGGTCATGAAGCTCGCCTTCGCGCGCTACATGAAGGCGCTGAGCGAGGCCGCCCTCGACACGCAGGGCGCCTTCGGCCTGCTGGGCGGCGACGACGTGGTCGACGACGGCATGTGGCTGCGGCGGTTCCTCCACTCGCCGTCGCTGCGCATCGCCGGAGGCAGCGATCAGGTGCAGGCCAACATCATGGGCGAGCGGGTGCTCGGCCTGCCGTCCGAGCCCCGCACCGACAAGGACGTCGCCTTCCGCGACCTCGCCCGCGGCCCGCAGTAGGTTCCGGCCGATGACCGAGGTCCCCTCCGCGCCCACGCTGACCAAGAGCCAGGCGGCGCGGCGCGAGCGGGTGGTGCGGGCCGCCCTCGAGCTGGGGGCCGACGGCGGGTACGACGCCGTGCAGATGCGTGACGTCGCCACCCGGGCCGAGGTGGCGCTCGGGACGATCTACCGGTACTTCCCGTCGAAGGACTCGCTGCTTCTCGCCGTGATGGTGCACTGGCTCGGCGACCTCGAGCAACGCGTGTCGCGCCGCCCGCCCGCGGGCGCCACGACCGTCGAGCGGATCATGGACGTGCTGGGTCGCGCCCTCGCCTCCATGGACCGCGACCCGCGCCTCACCGCGGCCGTCATCGGGGCGATGACGGCGGGCGACCCCGCCAGCGTGCCCGCCATCAACGAGGTGACCCGGGCGATGGCCCGCATCATGCAGTCGGCGTTCCCGATCGAGGTCGACCCCGACCTCGAGGCCGCCACGGCCAAGGTGCTCGGCCACGTGTGGTGGTCCGCCACCATCTCCTGGGCCAACGGCATGGGCGACATCGACTGGGTCGCGGGCGAGCTGCGCATCGCGGCCGAGCTGCTGGCCGACCGCTTCGACTGACGGGTGTGCTCGGCGGGTGCCCCGCCGCGGCCTGGGTCAGCGCGTCAGGTCGACGGTGGTGGACGCCACCTCGACGCCGGCCTCGATGACCCGGGCGTGCGCCGTCTGACCGGAGCCGAGGACGGCGAGGGGCAGCGACACCGTGGTGGCGTCGCTCGACCCGACGGCGCCGAGCCCGCACGTGAGCGAGCCGAGCAGGCTCAGGACCGCGCCGACCAGCCCGGGGTCGGTGGCGTGGCAGGTCGTCCCGAGCAGGCTCGTCGGGCGGGCACCGGGGGAGAGGTCGACCACCAGCTGGGCGTCGACCAGCGCGTCGGCGTCGGGGTTGGCGACGTCGAGCGCCAGCGTGCCGGTGCCGAGGGCGCCGGCGCGCCACGTGGCGAGGACCTGGACCCCCCGGGTGAGCCCCGCGCCGACCTGGGCGTCGACCCCGCCGCCGGGGATCGGGGCCAGCGGGACCTCGACGCCGACGTCGAGGCCGAGGTCGCCGCCCCCGAGGTCGAGCTCGGCATCGACGGCGATCCCGGAGCCCTCGGCCGCAGAGGGGTCGGGTGCCGGCGCGGACGGCGCCGGGCCCGGCGCCGACGGGGCGGCGGTGGTGGGCGGCGGCGCGCCCGTCCCGGTCGTGGGCCGGCGAGCAGCCGACTCGACGGACGCCGGTCCGGAGACCTCGACGCTCGGGCGGTCGGGGTCGTCACGCCGAGCGATCGGGGACACGGCCACGAGCCCCACGACGGCCACCACCACGGCGGCCACCTTGGCCACCGCGGCCGCCCCGATCGCGGACCCGGCTGCGCCCACGGCGGCTCCTCCGGCCCCGATGCCCCCGCCCACCGCCCCCGTGGTCGCGGAGCCGCTCGTCGCCGAGCCGCCGGCGGCGGCCGACGCACCCGCCGACCCCGCGACCGGGCCCGCGACGCTGCCGCCGCCGATCGTCGTGGGTCCGGTGCCGGCGCCCACGGACCCCAGGAGGGAGGAGCCGCCTCCGGCCAGGGCGAAGACCGGCGCCACGGCGCGGGCGAGCAGGCGGTTGACGTCGACGAGCTCGTCGGCGAGGCGGCGGCACTCGGCGCACTCGGCCAGGTGGGCGTCGACGGCGCCGCCGTGCCGGTGGGTGAGGCCGCCGCGGAGGTGGGCGCCGAGCCGGGCGCGGTGCGGAGCACAGGCGGCCGGGCAGGCCGGCCTGGATGTGGGCCTGGAGGTAGCGCTGCCGCAGCCGCTCACGCGCCCGATGGGCCAGCACGGCGACGGTGTTGGCCGGCATGCCCACGGCCCGGGCGACGTCGCGGGGGCGGCGTCCCTCGACGGCGGTGTGCCACAGGACCGTCTGCCAGCGGTCGGGAAGTGCGGCGAACGCCTCGGCGACCAGCGCTCGCTCGGCCACGTCGGCCTCGTTCCCGTCCTCCGCGGCCACGACCGCCTCGGGCACCTCGTCGAGGCTGCCGTGCTCGCCGTGTCGGCGGCCGGCGGCGAGGCGGCGGATCGTGACGAAGAGGTAGGGCCGGAAGGCCTCGGCGGGCCCACGCCCGCGCCGGAGCGCGCCGAGCATCCGTTCGAAGGCCTCGTTGACGAGGTCCTCGGCGTCGGCCGCCCCGCCGTACCCACGGGCCACGCGCAGACCGGCCGGGCGGTGGCGCACGTACAGCTCGCCGAGGGCGGCCTCGTCGCCATCTCGCGCCTGGAGCAGCAGCTCGGCGTCAGAACGTGTGGTCACGGTCATCGTCGACGTGTGCGCTCCCAGTGCCCCCGGGGCCCAGTGTGCCGCACGGATGCCGCCGGTGCCTCGCCACTGGCGTCCTGACCGGGCGGTCAACGGTCGTGACCACGACTTCCTGAGACGGTGTCAGACCGATACGCTGCGCCGAGATCGTCCGTGAAGCCTGATGAGGGGAACCGCCATGCGCGCAGCCGTGCTCCGCAACACCGGTGACGACAAGCTGGAGATCGTCGACGACGTCGAGCTCGGCCCGGTCGGCCCGGGCGAGGTGAAGGTCAAGATCCACGCCACGGGCGTGTGCCACTCCGACGTGTCGGGCATGAACGGCACCATCCCGCAGCCGGCTCCGTTCGTGCCGGGCCACGAGGGTGCGGGCGTGGTCAGCGAGGTGGGCGAGGGCGTGACCAGCGTCCAGCCCGGCGACCACGTCATCATCGCCTGGAGCGCGCCCTGCGGCACCTGCAAGTTCTGCGTCGACCGCAAGCAGCCCAACCTGTGCATCAACGTGCAGATGGCTGCGTTCGGCGCCATGCACTTCTCGCAGGCCGGCACCCCCATCTTCGGCTTCGCGGGCTCGGGCACGTGGGCCGAGGAGATGATCATGCCCCAGCAGGGCGTGGTGAAGATCGACCCCGAGACCCCGCACGAGATCGCATCCCTCGTCGGGTGCGGCGTCATGACCGGCGTGGGCGCGGCCCTCAACACCGCCAAGGTCACGCCGGGGTCGTCGGTCGTCGTGTTCGGTTGCGGCGGCGTCGGCATCTCGGCCATCCAGGGCGCCCGGGTCGCCGGGGCGTCCGAGATCGTGGCGGTCGACCTCGTCGACTCGAAGCTCGAGGACGCGCAGCGCTTCGGGGCCACCCATGCGGTCAAGCCCGACGACCTCGACGCGGCCAAGGCGTCGATCACCGGCGGCGACGGCTTCGACTACGCCTTCGAGGCCATCGGCCTGCCCACCACCATGCGGGCCGCCTACGACGTCACCCGCCGCGGGGGCACCACCTGCGTCATCGGCGTGGGCGGCATGGACAAGAAGGTCGAGTTCAACGCCTTCGAGCTGTTCTACGACGAGAAGACGTTCACCGGGTCGTACTACGGCTCGGCCGACGTCCGCAGCGACTTCTCGCGGATGCTCAACCTGTGGAAGCACGGCCGTCTCGACCTCGAGGGCATGATCTCGAAGAAGATCCACATCGACGACGTCAACGACGCCGTCGAGGACCTCAAGGCCGGCACGGTGATCCGCTCGGTCATCACGTTCGACGACGCCGCGTCGGGCGCCGCAGCTGCGGAGAGCGCGAGCAGCACCACCGCCTGAGACCACCGCGAAACGCACGAGGGGCTCGCTTTTCGCGGGCCCCTCGCCGCGTCCGGGGTGCGTTCTCCCAGCGTGCCGGGCATCTTGTCGGGGGATGCCATGTGGCGCGCGGGTGGCGTGTTAGCTTGCCCGCTGGCGTGACCGGCGACGGGAACGCTGGGCAGGCGCTGATCCACGAGTCGAACTGGTCGCTGCGACCGTGGGGAGCCAGAGCGAAACCGGGCCCGCACGCAGTCCCGTGGTGCCGAGCGGCGGCACCGACGAGTTCTGGGGAGAGTGATGATCACAGCGCAACGCCAACGTGGGCGTCGTCGCGCCACGGCGACGATCGCCGCGATCGCAGCGGCGGCCGGCCTGATCGCCGGCGCGGCCATGCCGGCCGGAGCCGCGACAGCCCAGTACCACGGGCCCGTGCCCGGGGAGAGCGGCAGCCTCGTCGGCTCCATGGACGGCGACGAGGGCACCTTCGGCGGCGGCCTCTTCTCCATCACCATCGACGGTGAGGTCGAGAGCCAGGCCTACTGCATCGACATCGGAACGCCGATCAACGGCAACCCGACGTACGAAGAGGTCGACTGGTCCGAGTCGGGCATCGACAACCTCGAGACCGTCGAGGCGATCCTGCGGCACTACTACCCGAACGGGAGTGGGTCCGGCGAGTTCGTGCTCGAGGGCTCGAACGCCGACAAGGCGCGGGCGACGCAGGCGGCCATCTGGCACTTCACCGACGGCTTCGAGCTCAGCACCGCCGAGGGCGACAACCCGCCCAACGTGGTCGCCAACTACGAGAAGATCCTCGCCGCGGTCGAGGCCGGCCTCGAGGGCTTCGGCGAGCCGACCGTGACGCTGGCGTTCACCCCGCCGGGCTCCACCGAAGGCGATGTGGGCGAGGTCGTCGGGCCGTACGTGGTCGACACGACCGCCGACAGCGTGACCGTCACCCCGTCCGAAGGCGTCTCGCTGGTCGACAGCGAGGGCGAGCCGTTCACGGGCGACATCGTCGACGGCACCGAGCTCTACCTGACGTCCGACGCCGTCGGCACCGGGACGATCTCGGCCACCGCGTCGGCCACGGCCACCGCCGGCCGCGTGTTCCTCGCCCAGCGCCAGCAGACCCTCATCCTGGCTGCGCCGGTGACCGTCGAGGCCGCGGCCGAGGCCACCGTGTCGTTCGTCGAGACGACCACCACGACGACGCCCGAGACCACGACGACCACGGCGCCCGAGACGACCACCACGACGGTGCCGATCACGCCCGACACGTCGATCGTCCCGCCGCCTCCCACCACGGTGCCGATCACGCCGAACCAGGGCGAGGGGGGCGGCCTGCCCGTCACCGGCGCCCAGTCGCTGATCCTCGCCGCGGTGGCCCTGCTGCTCGTCGCCCTCGGCGTCGGGTTCCGCATCGTCAGCAAGCGGGCCGAAGCGAACGGCTGATCCGCCACCACAACCGATGATTCCGGCGATGGGGGCCTACGGGCCCCCATCGGCGCGTCCTGGGCGCTGTGGTCCCGGATGCGGTCCGGGTGGCGATGCCAGAGCACACCACCCTCGGTGGTAGGTTGCCACTCGACGGGTCAGGCGGGACTCGACGTGCAACATCCGATGGTGCGAGGCGGGCGACGCTGGGCACCGGAGCATGGGAGTCCCATTGGGCATCACACAGTCACGAACGCGCGCTCGCGGGCGCGCGCTCGCCATCCTGGCCGCCATCGTCGCGGTCCTCGCGGTCGCGGCCGCGCTGGCCGCGCCGGCCGGGGCCGCCAGCGAGGCGACCTTCGACGACATCGTCGACGGGAGCTACGCCACGGTCAGGGGAGACCTCGGCACGTTTGCGGCCGGGTTGATGGGCATGACCGTCGACGGCAGCTCGACCACGGGCTACTGCATCGACATCGGCACCGAGATCCAGCCGGGCGAGTCCGGCCTCGACGAGGTCGACTGGGACACGTCGGGGGTCCAGAACCTCGACACGGTGGCGGGCATCCTCGCCGCCTACGCGCCCAACGGCACCGGCCCCGCCGGCTTCGAGATCACCGGCAGCGCGGCCCAGCAGGCCGCCGCCACGCAGGCCGCCATCTGGCACTTCACCGACGGGTTCGACCTCACGGTCGGCGACAACGATCCGGTCATCGAGGCCAACTACGCGGCGATCCTCGCCGCCGTAGAGGCCGGCGCACTGCCCACGTCGGGTCAGCCCGATGTGAGCCTCAGCATCACACCCCCGGCTTCGGTCGAGGGTGAGGCCGGGCACCTCGTCGGGCCGTTCGTCGTCAGCACGACGGCATCCGAGGTGACGCTCACGCCCTCCGCGGGCGTGACCGTGACCGACGCCTCCGGCAACCCGCTCACCGGGCCCGTGGTCGACGGCACCGAGTTCTTCCTGACGAGCTCCGCCGCAGGCGCCGGAACCGTCACCGCCTCGGCCCAGGCCACCGTGCACTCGGGTCGGGTGTTCGTGAAGGAGGGCAGCCAGCGCCTCATCCTGGCCGCCCCCGTCGAGGCCCAGATCGACGCCCAGGCGGGGGGCTCGTGGACCACGCCTCCCACGACGACGCCTCCGACGACCACGCCGCCGACGACGACGCCTCCCACGACCACGCCGCCGGAGACGACGACCACCACGGCGCCGCCCGGGACGACGACAACCGAGCCGCAGGCGGAGTCGACCACCACGACCGTGGCGATCACCCCGAACCCGAGCATCGTGCCCCCCGCTCCGGTGGAGTCGACCCCGACCACGGTGGCGACGTCCGACAGCCTCCCGCGCACCGGCCAGGACCTCCAGCCGCTGATCGCGGTGGGTCTCGGCCTGCTCGCCGCCGGCCTGGGTCTCGGCGTCGCCACCCGCCGCCGGCGGTCCTGACCGCGGGCTGATTCGCCGGAACCGGCCCCGTCGCCGTGCGGGGCCGGTTCCGTGCATCGTTTTCCGGGCTCCGGGCAAAGCTGCTAGAACCCTCCGAGGTAGAACCTGTTTCAGTTCGAGGCAGGTCGTGGCTGAGTCCAGTGGGGGAGGTGGCATGTCCGAGGCCCGGATCCTGTCGGCGCCGCTCGTGCTCGAATACCCGTTCTCCCGGACGGTCGGTGCGGTCCAGAGCGCGTTCCTGACGGGGCTGCGCGAGGGGCTCGTGCTCGGTGTCCGGGGAGCGGACGGCCGGGTGATCTGCCCGCCGGTCGAGTACGACCCCGTCACCAGCGAGGAGCTGACCGAGCTCGTCGAGCTGCCGCCGACCGGCACGGTGACCACCTGGTCGTGGGAGCCCGAGCCGCGGTCCGCCCAGCCGCTCGACCGGCCCTTCGCCTGGGCGCTCGTCCAGCTCGACGGCGCCGACACCGGGCTGCTGCACGCCGTCGACGCCGGGTCGCCCGACGCCATGCGCACCGGCATGGCCGTCCAGGTGCGCTGGAGCGACGACCGCGAGGGCGCCATCACCGACATCGCGTGCTTCGAGCCGGTCGAGGAGGGGTCCGAATGACCGACATCGTGCTGCCCGAGGCGCTGCGGGACGTCGAGCCCGTCCGCTCGATCCGCACCCCCGCCCGGCTCGAGTACCGGTTCACGGCCGGCGCCGCCACCTCACGCTTCCTCCGCGGCATCGCGGAGAAGAAGATCTTCGGCGAGCGCTGCGGCGTGTGCGGGAACGTCATCCTCCCGCCCCGGGGGTCGTGCCCGATCGACGGCGTGCCCACGACCGAGCAGGTCGAGCTGCCCGACCGTGGGGTCGTCACCTCGTACTGCGTCGTGAACGTCAAGTTCTCGGGCTCGGCCATGGAGCTGCCCTACGTGTGCGCCACGATCGTGCCCGACGGCGGCGACATGGGGCTGTTCGGGCTGGTGCAGGAGATCCCGTTCGAGCAGATCCGCATGGGCCTGCGGGTCGAGGCGGTCTGGGTCGACGACGACGAGCTCAAGCCCGACCTCGCCTCCATCAAGTGGTGGAAGCCGACCGGCGAGCCCGACGCCGACTACGAGAGCTACAGGGAGCACGTCTGATGCGTGAGGTCGCAGTGGTCGCCTTCGCCCAGTCGCCGCTGGTGCGCCGGGAGGAGCAGCGCAACGAGGTCGAGATCCTCATGCCGGTGCTGCACCAGGTCAAGGCCGACACCGGGCTCGACCAGTCGCAGATCGACTTCACCTGCTCCGGCAGCACCGACTACCTCGCCGGCTCGGCCTTCAGCTTCGTGATGACGCTCGACGGCGTGGGCCCGGTACCGCCGATCAGCGAGAGCCACGTCGAGATGGACGGCGCCTGGGCGCTGTACGAGGCGTGGGTCAAGATCCAGACCGGGGTGGCCGACACCGCCCTCGTCTACGGGTACGGCAAGTCCTCGCCCGGCGACCTGCCGATGGTGCTGACCCGCCAGCTCGATCCGTACTACCAGGCCCCCCTGTGGCCCGACAGCATCGCCATGGCGGCGCTGCAGGCCCGGGCGTGCATCGAGAGCGGGGTCACCTCGGTCGAGGAGATGGCCGAGATCGCGGCCCGCAACCGGCGGTCGGCGGCCGACAACCCCCAGGCCTACCTGCAGGGCTCCGACGACCCGGCGGTGCTGCTGAAGGAGCCCGAGATCGCGGCGCCGCTGCGCAAGCACGACTGCGCCCCGATCACCGACGGCGCGGCCGCGGTCATCCTGGCCGCGGGCGACAGGGCGCGCGAGATCACCGACACCCCGGCGTGGATCCGGGGGATCGACCACCGCATCGATGCCCACGGCATCGGCCTGCGCGACCTCACGACCGCCACGTCGGCCCGCATCGCGGCCGAGAAGGCGGGCGTCGGCGACGGTCCGATCGACGTGGCCGAGCTGCACGCCCCGTTCACCCACCAGGAGGTCCTGGTGCGGTCGGCGCTGGGGCTCGGCGACGGCGTGAACGTCAACCCGTCGGGCGGCCCGCTGGCCGCCAACCCGATGATGGCCGCCGGCCTCATCCGCATCGGCGAGGCGGCCAGCCGCATCAGCCGGGGCGAGGCCGGCCGGGCGGTGGCCCACGCCACCAGCGGGCCGTGCCTGCAGCAGAACCTGGTCTGCGTCCTCGAGGGGAGCAACTGAGCCATGGGAAAGAACCTGGTTGCCGTCGTCGGCATCGGCCAGACCCACCACCAGGCCACCCGCGGCGACGTCTCGATGGGCGGGCTCGTCCGCGAGGCCGCGCTCGAGGCGCTCGAGGACGCCGGGATGACCTGGGCCGACATCGACGCCGTCGTGATCGGCAAGGCGCCCGACTTCTTCGAGGGCGTGATGATGCCCGAGCTGTACCTGGCCGACGCGCTCGGCGCGGTGGGCAAGCCCATGCTGCGGGTCCACACCGCCGGCTCGGTCGGCGGCTCGACCGCCCTGGTGGCGGCCAGCCTGATCCAGGCGGGCATCCACCAGCGGGTGCTGACCGTCGCCTACGAGAAGCAGTCCGAGAGCGAGGCGATGTGGGCGCTCACGCTGCCCATCCCGTTCTCGCCGCCGCTGGTGGCCGGGGCGGGCGGGTTCTTCGCTCCGCACATCCGGGCCTACATGCGCCGGTCGGGCGCTCCCGACCACATCGGCGTGCTCGTCGCCCTCAAGGACCGGCAGAACGCCTGGAAGAACCCCAAGGCCCACCTCCACGAGGAGAACCTCAGCTTCGAGTCGGTGAAGGACTCGATCATGCTGTGGGACCCGATCCGCTACTCCGAGACCTGCCCGTCCTCCGACGGGGCGTGCGCCATGGTGCTCACCGACGAGTCGGTGGCGTGATGCCGCCACCGATCCGGCCTGGATGCTGGGCGGCGCCATGCGCTCCGAGCCGACGATGGCGCCGGGGCGTGACCACGTGAACCCGAAGGCCGGGCGCGACTGCGCGGCCGACGTGTACGCCCAGGCGGGCATCACCGACCCGCGGCGTGACATCGACGTGGCCGAGGTCTACGTGCCGTTCTCGTGGTACGAGCCGATGTGGCTCGAGAACCTCGGCTTCGCCGAGGAGGGCTCGGGCTGGAAGCTGGTGGAGGAGGGGGCGACCGCCATGGACGGCGACATCCCCTGGAACTGCTCGGGCGGCGTGCTGTCGTCGAACCCGATCGGCGCCTCGGGCATGATCCGCTTCGCCGAGGCCGCGCTCCAGGTGCGGGGCCGGGCCGGCGAGCACCAGATCGACGGCGCCCGCGTGGCGCTCGGCCACGCCTACGGCGGCGGGTCGCAGTTCTTCGCCATGTGGGCCGTCGGGTCCGAGAAGCCGACGTCCTGATGCCCGCGCGGCTGGACGGCAAGGTCGCCATCGTCACCGGCGCGGCCCGTGGCCAGGGCGAGGCCGAGGCGCGGCTGTTCGCCGCCGCGGGCGCGAAGGTCCTGCTGGCCGACGTGCTCGACGAGGAGGGCGAGAAGGCGGCGGCCGACATCGGCGACGCCGCGGCGTTCACCCACCTCGACGTCACCGACGAGGAGCAGTGGACCGCAGCCGTGGCCCTGGCCGAAGACCGGTTCGGCCCGGTGTCGGTGCTGGTCAACAACGCCGGCGTCCTGCACTTCCAGGCCGTGCACAAGATCGACGCCGACGACTTCGACCGGGTCATGCGCATCAACGTGCGTGGCGTCTTCCTCGGGATGAAGACGGTCACGCCGTCGATGACCCGGGCGGGCGGGGGCTCGATCGTGAACATCTCGTCGACCGCGGGGCTGCAGGGCCAGCCGTTCCTGGGTGCGTACGTGGCCAGCAAGTGGGCGGTGCGCGGGCTGTCGAAGACCGCGGCGATCGACCTCGGCCCCAAGGGCATCCGCGTGAACTCGGTGCACCCCGGTGGCATCGACACGCCGATGATCGCCGGCACCGACAGCGAGGCGCCGTTCTACAAGCGCCTCCCGGTGGCGCGGATCGGGCAGCCGTCCGAGGTGGCCGGCGCCGTGCTGTTCCTCGCCTCCGACGAGGCCAGCTACATCACGGGGGCCGAGCTGGCGGTCGACGGCGGGGCCACCTGCGGCGACCTCGGCCTGATGAGCTGACCGGCCGCGGCGTGGCAACGGTCTGCATCACGGGAGCGGCGGGCGGCATCGGCCTCGCCACCCGTCGGCTGCTCGAGGCGCGTGGTGACACCGTCATCGGGGTCGATCTGCGGGGGGCCGAGGTCGACGCCGACCTCTCCACCGACGCGGGCCGGGCCACGATGGTCGCCGCCGTCACCGAGCTGACGGGCGGGGCGCTCGACGGCCTGGTCGTGGGGGCGGGGGTGCAGGGCGCGGCGCCGTCGCTCGTGGTGTCGGTGAACTACTTCGGGGCGATCGCCACGCTGGAGGGGCTGCGGCCGCTGCTGGCCGCGGGCACCGACGCGTCGGTGGTGGCCATCAGCTCGAACTCGGCGACGGCGATGCCGGGGCTGGTGCCCGCGGTCGTCGACGCCTGCCTGGCCGGCGACGAGCACGCCGCCCGGGCGGCGGCCGAGGCCGCGGGTCCGTACGTCGACTACCCGTCGACCAAGCTGGCGCTGGCCCGATGGGTGCGCCGCGCCGCGCCGACGAGCGACTGGATCGGCGCCGGCATCCGGCTCAACGCCGTGGCTCCCGGGCCGACGGCCACCGCCATGACCGACGCCCTCGAGATGCCCGTCCTCGAGCTGGGCGACGTCTATCCCGTCCCGATCCAGCGCCTGGCCACGGCCGACGAGCAGGCGGCGGTCATCGCCTTCCTGCTGTCTCCGGCGGCGTCGTACGTGGTGGGCACGCTGCTCCCGGTCGACGGCGGTGGCGACGCGGCCGCCCGCGCCGAGGACTGGCCCACCCCCCGCCCCTGACCACACCCCTGCACGCGTTTCCCCCGCGAGATCGGTCGCTCCAGCGACCGATCTCGCGGGGAAATCGTTGTCTAGGGCAGGATGAGGTGGCTGTCGCCGAACTCGTGCCAGCGGTAGCGCTCGGCGACGGCGGCCTCGTAGGAGCGCTCCAGGAGGGCACGGCCGGCGATGGTCTCGAGCATCGCCAGGTGTGACGACTCGGGCTCGTGCCAGCCCGTCAGCAGGCCGTCGACCACGCGCACGCCCCGCTCGGGCGTCACCACCGTCTCGGTCCAGCCCTGGCCCGGATGCGAGCGCCCGCGGTCGTCGGCGGTCGTCTCCAGCGCCCGCACCACGGTCGTGCCGACCGCCACCACCCGGCGGCCGTCGGCGCGGGCCGCGTTGACGGCCTGCGCCGTCTCCGGCGGTACGACGTACCGCTCGGCATAGGGCGCCTCACCGGCCTCCTGCGAGGACACGCCGGTGTGCAGCGTGACGGGGGCGACGACGACGCCGCGGGCGACGAGGTCGGTCACCAGGGCGTGGGTGAACGGTCGCGCCGCGCTCGGCATCTCGGCCGATCCGGGCACCCGCGAGAACACCGACTGGTAGGCGGCCAGTGGCCACGCGCCCTCGATGTGGGCGTACCGGATCGGCTGACCGTGGGCGTCGAGGTAGCGCAGGGCGTCGGTGGGCAGGTCGAGGCGGGCCAGCCACAGCCGCGGCGTGCGCGTCCCGGCCGGGTACGGAGACAGCAGGGTGGCCTCCCCGCCTCCCGAGAGGAGCAGCCGCCGGGGCGGGTCGGCCTCGTAGCGGGTGGTGCCCACGCCGGCGCGGCGCCGGGGCTCGACGACCCAGAACCCGCCCGGTTGCTCGGTCGACAGGTGGAGGCGCAGCTCGCGGCCGTCGGGGCCCATCGCCTCGACGGCCGCCGGGATCACGGCCGACGTGTTGACGACGAGGACGTCGCCCGGCGCGAGGGCCCCGCCGATGTCGCTGAAGCGGCGGTGGGTGACCTGGCCGGTGGCCCGACGGGCGACCATGAGCCGCACGTCGGCTCGGGCGTCCGACCCGACGAGGCCGTCACCGTGGGCCAGCTCCACCGGGGTGCCGGCCTCGCCGCCGGCGGGGATGCGGAAGGGCCGGGCCGTCGTCCGCGCCGCGGCCCGAGCGGCGGGCCCGCCGGTCACGGGGGCGAGGCCGGTCGCCGCCGCCTCGGGCTCGAGCGTGTCGATCGCCCTCATCGAGCCGCCTCCGCCGCGTCGGCGAGCACCAGGGTCGGGGCCGGCGGCTCGGTGCCCGCCGCGGGGTCGAGCAGGTCGTCCACGCGGTAGCGGCCGCTCGGCGGGCGCCACTGCACGAGGGTGAGCAGCCCGGGCACCCGCTCGGCCGGGGCGGGACGGTCGGAGATGTCCTCGCCGGGGAAGGCGTCCTGGTGCATGCGGGTGCGCATGTCGCCCGGGTCGACCCAGTAGACCCGCACCGCGGGCTCCTCGGCGGCGAGCACCCGGCTGAGCTGCTCGAAGGCCGCCTTCGACGCCCCGTAGCCACCCCACCCCTCGTACCCCTCGACCGCGGCGTCCGACGTGACGTTCACGATCGTGCCGCCGGTGCGGCGCAGGTGGGGGAGGGCGGCCTGGATGATCCGCAGCGGGGCGACCACGTTCGTGCGCAGCGTGCGCTCGAGATCCTCGGCCCGCAGGCGGGACACCGGCGGCAGCGGGCTGGGCCCGAGGGTGCCGGCGTTGTTCACCAGCAGGTCGAAGCGGCCCTGGTCGACCGCGGCGCCGACGAGCCCGGCCACGTGGATCGGGTCGTCGATGTCGCCGGTGAGGGCGACGACGTCGCCGGGGCCGGCGGCGTCGATCTCGGCCCGTGCGGCGTCGAGGGCGTGGCCGTCGCGGGCGTCGACCACGAGGTTCCAGCCGTCGGCGGCGAGGGCGGTGGCGAGGGCCCGTCCGAGGCCCCGGCTGGCACCGGTGACGAGTGCGGTTCTGCGCATCTGGCACTCCGTTTCGTGACGTTCTTCCTGGTCACGAACCTACGGAGAGACAAGCCGGGCGCCGTCGGTCTCGGGATGGTTTCGCCTCGGTCGCAAGACCTAGGACTGCAGGCCCTCGTCGAGTCCCTCGTCGAGCGGCGCGTCGAGGGACACGTCACGCAGGGCGAGCAGCAGGACCACCATCACCACCACCACGGCCAGGACGACGAGCGTGACCGTCACGGCGTACCCCTCGTGGACGCCGACGCCGTTGAGCGGTCCCCGGTCGATCATGCGGATCGTGCGCGGCCCGCCGACCACGAGCACCAGGGCGCCGACTCCCGCCGCGGCCGCCAGCGGCACGTATGCCCAGGTGCGCCCAGGTGGGTGCGGCGGGCCGACCCCCCGCCAGGCCACCAGGGCGGCGCACGCCCACAGCGCCACGCCCGCGACGAGGAAGATGGCGCCCAGCGCGTCGCTGGTGCGGTGCCAGCCCGCCTCGAGGGTCGACGCGGCCAGGGCTGCTGCGTAGACCGCGCCGGCCACCGCCGCCGGCCCGCGCCACCGGTAGGGGACGACCAGGAGGAACGCCACCGCCGTCGCCATCCCGATGGTCGTGTGACCGCTGGGGAACACGTTCGCCAGGTGCCACGGCGGCGCGTCGGGGTCGAGCCGGGGACGCGGCAGCACCACCAGCTTGAGCACCTCGGCCGTCACGATCGACACGCCGATCACCGCCCCCGCGCCGAGGGCGAGGCGCGGCCGGCCGCGGGCGAGGGCGACCGCCATGACCGCGGCGATGGCCGCCACCAGCGACCACACCGACACCGTGGCCAGGATCTCGATGGCCGTCGACGGCCCGCGGTACAGCTCCTCCCGGCGGGCGTCGAACAGGGCGTTCTCGATCTCCTGCCCCCGGACCGTCTGCGCGCTCAGCAGGTACACCGCGCCGACGACGGCGAGGGCGACCGTGCCGAGGGCCGCCAGGCGCGCCGTCACGAGCCGCGCCCGGTCGCCGGAGGGCGCCCGGGCCGCCGTGGTGGTCGTCGTCACCGGCGAGGGTCCGCCAGCCCGGTGCGCACCGCGAACAGCGCAGCCTGGGTGCGGTCGGGGACGCGGAGCTTGGCCAGCACGTTCGACACGTGGGTCTTGATCGTCTTCTCGGCCACGTACAGCTCGTCGGCCAGCTGGCGGTTGGTGAGGCCGCGGCCGAGACCGGCCAGGACCTCGCGCTCGTGCGGCGTGAGACGGGCGAGATCGGGGTGGTCCGCCACGGGGGCCGACCCCGCGTCCCCGGCGGGGTCGTCGGTCCCCGCGGCCACCCGGGCCATGACGACGGCCGCCGCCTCGGGGGCCAGCATCGGCTCGCCCCGGTGGACGGCGCGGATGGCGTCCTCGAGGGCCGACGGGCCGGCGTCCTTGAGCAGGTAGCCGTCTGCGCCGGCGCGGATGGCGGGGATGACCTGGTCGGCGCCGCTGAAGCTGGTGAGCACCAGGATCCCCAGCGGGGCTCCGCCGGCGCGCAGGCGGCGGATGGCCTCGATGCCGTCGACACCGGGCATCACGAGATCGGTCAGCAGGACGTCGGGGTGGGTGGACTCCACCACCCGGACGGCCTCGGCGCCGTCGCCCGCCTCGCCGACCACGGCGAAGCCGCGCGCCTCGAGGAACGAGCGCAACCCCTGGCGGACGACCGGGTGATCGTCGCTGATCACGACGCTGATGGGCGCGGCGTCGGCCGCGGGAGCACCCGGCGTCGCCTCCGCCGTCACCGGCGCACCCTTCGGGCGGCCCGGCGACCGGCTCGCCACCCGGTGGTGCAGGTCCGGCTGTGCCTCTGGACCTCGCTCCGCTCGGTCATGCCGGCACCCGCAGCTCGACCGTCGTGCCCTCGCCCGGCGCGGAGGTGATCGTCAGGCGCCCGCCGAGCGACCCGGCCCGCTCGTGCATCGAGGTGAGCCCGAGCCGGCGCGACCGGATGGCACGAGCCTCGGGGTCGAAGCCGCGACCGTCGTCCGCCACCCGCAGCACCGCCTCGCGCCGGCCGTCGTCGGCGCTCCCCGCCAGGGTGACGCGGACGCACGATGCCCCCGCGTGCCGCAGGGCGTTCGTGACGGCCTCCTGCGCCACCCGCAGCACCTCGTGCTCGGCCTCGGGATCGAGGTCGGGCGGGTCGTCGACCCGGAGCTCGACGTCGACCCCGTGTGCCCGCCCGGCCAGCGTCAGCTGGGCGCCCATGACCGCCGCCAGGCCGTCGCGCTCGAGGTCGGCCGGGCGGAGGCCCTCGACGGTCGTGCGCAGCTCCGCGGCGACCTGCGCCGAGAGGGTGCGCACGATGGCGAGCTGGGCGGCGGCGCCGGCCGGGTCGCCGGGCAGCAGCCGCTCGGCGGTGTCGGCCGCCAGCTGCAGGCTGAACAGGGACTGGCTCATGGCGTCGTGCAGCTCGCGGGCGAGCCGCCGCGCTCCTGGGTCAGCGCCAGCTCGCGGCTGTCCTCGAACAGCCGGGCCTGGTCGATGGCGATGGCCGCGTGCGACGCCAGCAGGACGACCGCGGCCTCGTCGGCGGCGGTGAACTCGGGCCCGGTCTCCTTGTCGGTGAGGTAGAAGGCGCCGATGACGTCGCCTGCCGACACGATCGGCACGCCGAGGAACGAGCGCATCGTCGGGTGCGCAGCCGGCCACCAGCCGCGAAAGCGCGGGTCCTGCGTGATGTCCGCGGTCCGGTAGGGCGACGGGTCGGCCAGCATGGCGTCGAGCAGGCCGTGCGTGCGGGGGAGCGGGCCGAGGCGGGCGATGAGCTCGTCGCTCATGCCCACGGTCACGAACCGCGCGAACTCGTCGCCCTCGGGCTCGGGGATGCCGATGGCGGCGTAGCGGGCGTCGACGAGGTCGCGCGCCCCGCCCGCCAGCTCGGTCAGCACCCGCTCGAGCGAGGCGCCGAGCGTGATGGCCCGCCCGGCGGCCGACAGGGCGGCCAGCACCGCGTGCGTGGCCTCGCCCTCCACGTCGGCGGGGGTGGTGCGGGGGTCACCGACGGTCGCCATCGCCCTCGAAGCTACCGGCGCCGGGATGTCGGGCCGCCTCGCCGGGGTCCCGAGGGTCGGCCGGCCGGTCGCCGGGCGCGGGCCGCGACGGACCCCCCGATCCGCAGGTCCGACGCGGTCGACCGCGGTGAGGCCTCAGCCGTCGGCGTCGGCGGCGCCCGTGTAGCGGGCGGACGCCGTCGCCTTCGCCGGCGCCTCGTCGACCCGGTCGGGCCACCACGGCGGCGGGAACACGGTGCGCTCGTCGCTCACGCCCTCGGCGTAGAACTGCGCCGCCCACTTGCGGAACTTCATGAACGGGCCGTCGTTGTCGGCGAGCGCGGGGCGCACGAGGTGGGCCTTGTGCTCCCAGATCGGCTTGTCCTCGAGGACCTGCTTGTCGACCTCGCGCGACGAACGCCTTGCCCGACGTTGCGCGTCGTCTTCTCGTCGCCCATCGTCTTGAAGCGGAAGTTGAACCGCATGATGCAGCGGTCGGCGGTGATCGGCGTGGTCACCGCCAGGTTCAGCGTGTCGACGATGCCCGCGAAGCGACACGAGCGACATGCCCGGGCCCGTACGACGTGCGGTGTCGATCCGGCCCTCCATCACGCCGCGCGGCGTGGGGAACTTCTGCGACGAGCGCATCGACGCGCCCGGGGAAGCCCGGTCTCGTAGCTCTCGAGCTCCGGCACCTCGGCCGTGTTGTGCACGAACCGGAAGTGGGCCGAGTCGACGCCGTTCTCGGCCATCTCCTGCCACGGGGCGTCGATCGGTGTGCTCGGTGCGGATGACCGTGGACCACTCGGGGTCGCCGTTGAACTCGGGGAGCTCCGGCACCTCCCACATCGGCGCCATCGCTCGTCGGGGTGGTACCAGACGAACGACGAGGCCGTTGCGCTCGACCACCGGGTACGTGCGCAGGCGGGCCTTGCTGTTGATGCGCTCGCGAGTAGGGGATGTCGGTGTTCGCGCCCTCGGCGTCGAACTGCCAGCCGTGGAACGGGCAGACGATCTCGCAGCCGTCGACCGTGCCGCCGTGGCCGAGGTGGGCGCCGAGGTGCGGGCAGAACGGCGTCCTGCACGTGCAGCTCGCCCGTGCTCGTCGCGCCACGCCACGAGGTGCGCGGTCGAAGTAGTAGATGGCCTTCGGCTCGCCGGCGGGGAAGTCCTCGGGGTAGCCGACGCAGAACCATCCGAAGGGCACCGGGAACGGGTAGCGCTGCGACATGTCGGCTCCTGGGGAGGCGGGCGGGCGCACGGGGCGGCCGCTCCCACACTAGAACACGTTCCAGTTGTGGATCGAGTACCGGTGCGGGATGCGCCATACTCGAGGAAGTTGTGGCGCGGCCGTCATCCAGCGTGGCGGTCGTACCGAATCACTGTTACGACATCGCGCGACCTGCCGGGAACGGGCCCGAGAGCCTTCCCGGTCTGACATAGTTGGGGACCTATGGGTACAACCACTTCGCCGTCGCCGGCCAACGGCGGCACTCCTGACTTCACCATCGTGCTCAGGGGTTACGAGCGGACACAGGTCGACATGTTCATCGAGCGGCTGCACAGCCGCATCGAGGAGCTCGGCAGCACGGCCTCCAAGGCCAAGACCGGGACGACCGACGCCCGCGACCGCATCAACGAGCTGGAGCGCAAGGTCGCCGACCAGTCCAAGCAGCTCGAGGAGCGCGCCCAGCCGACGCTGTCGGGTCTCGGCACCCGGGTCGAGCAGCTCCTCCGGCTGGCCGAGGAGCAGGCGAAGGAGCACCGCGGCGAGTCCAAGCGCGAGGCCGAGAAGCTCATCGCCGCCGCCCACCTCGAGTCGAAGGAGGTGGTCGAGAAGGCCCGCGCCGTCGCCACCGCCGTCAAGACCGCGGCCGAGCGCGAGGCCAAGGCCAGCCGTGACTCGGCCGAGCGCGAGGCCAACGAGCTGCGCAACAACACGCGCCGCGAGGTCGAGAGCCAGCGCTCCGAAGCCGAGCGCGAGACGTCCCAGCTCCGCACCACCACCGACCACGAGGTCGCCGAGCACCGCGCCACCGCCGAGCGCGAGATCGCCACCGTCCGGGCCACGGCCGAGCGCGAGATCATCGAGCTGCGCAACGTCGCCTCCCGCGAGGCCGAGGAGAAGCGGGCGGCCGCCTCCAAGCTGCTCACCAAGGCCAAGGAGAAGCGCGAGGCCGAGCTGCAGGCGCTCGAGCTCGAGCTGGCCGAGCGCCGCGAGCGGTCCGAGCGGGAAGAGGGCGAGCGGCACGACGCCGCCATGGCCGCCACGCAGAAGCTGGTGGCCGAGGCCGAGCAGCGGGCCAAGAACGCCGACACCCGCGCCAAGGAGATCGACACCGCCGCCGAGCTGCGCCGCAAGGACAGCGAGGCGCAGTCGAGCGACATCCTGGAGAAGGCCAAGTCGTTCGCCGACCGCACGGTCACCGACGCCCGGTCCGAGGCCGAGCAGCTCGTGTTCGAGGCCAAGACGCACGCCGAGGTCACCAAGCAGGCCGCCGAGCGCGAGGTCGCCGAGCTCACCCGCCAGCGCGACGCCGTCACCGGCCAGCTCACCCAGCTCCGCGAGATGCTCACCGGCCTGGCCGGCCTCGGCAACCTGCCGGGCACCGAGCAGAAGACGGTCGAAGAGGCGGCCGACAAGGCCGAGGAGATCCAAGAGGCCGTCGAAGACGTCGTCGACCAGGCGGTCGAGGCGGGCGAGGCCAAGGCCGAGGCCGATGCGGCCGGCGACTCGAACGGCACAGGGCCCAACGTGCGAGTGGGCGGGTGAAGCAGGTGTCAGGTCACGCAACGTTTGCGCCCCGCCACGCCAGGTCCGCCGCTCGCTGCGTCCTCGTCGTCGACGCAGCTACGGCTGCGCCTTCCTCCTGCGTCCTGCGACCGACGCACCTGGCTCGCCGTGGACGAGACGAACGTTGCGTGACCTGACACTGGGCCTGATCATCGGCTACTGGCAGTCGAGCGGCCCGCCGCCGGACGCCGTCGAGCAGATCGCCGCCGCCGAGGGCCTCGGGTTCGACTCGATGTGGACGTCCGAGGCCTACGGGTCCGACTGCTTCACGCCGCTGGCGTGGTGGGGGAGCGCAGACCGACGCGCGTGCAGCTCGGCACGGCCATCACGCAGATCTCGGCGCGCACGCCGGCGTCGACGGCGATGACCGCCATCACGCTCGACCACCTCATCGGGCGGCCGGTTCATCCTCGGGCTCGGCGTGTCGCGGGCCGCAGGTGGTCGAGGGCTGGTACGGCCAGGACGTACGCCAAGCCGCTGGCCCGCACCCGCGAGTACGTCGACATCGTCCGGCGCATCATCGCCCGCGAGAAGCCGGTCGAGTACGTCGGGCGAGCACTACCAGATGCCCCTCGTCGGGCGGCACCGGGCTCGGCAAGCCGCTCAAGTCGATCGTGCGCCCGCTGCGCACCGACATCCCGATCTACCTCGGCGCCGAGGGCCCGAAGAACGTGGCCCTGGCGGCCGAGATCTGCGACGGCTGGCTGCCGATGTTCTTCTCGCCCAAGGCCGACGGCTTCTACCGCGAGGCGCTGGCCGAGGGCTTCGCCCGCCCGGGCGCCCGGCGCACCGCCGACGACTTCGAGGTGGCCTGCGTGGTGCCGACGATCGTCGGGCGACGACGTCGAGGCCTGCGCCGACCTGCTGCGTCCCGACGCTCGCCCTCTACATCGGCGGCATGGGCGCCAAGGACCGCAACTTCCACAAGGACGTGTTCGCGCGGCTCGGCTACGAGGACGAGTGCGAGAAGATCCAGGACGCCTACCTCGACGGCCGCAAGGACGAGGCCGCCGCGGCGCGTGCCGACCGCGATGGTCGAGGACGTCTACCTGGTCGGCCCGCAAGGACAAGATCCGCGACGACCTCGAGGCGCTGGCGCGAGACGCTGCGTCACGCACGCTCCTGGTCAGCGGCCCGCCGTTCCTGCTCGAGGAGATCGCCGACCTCGTCCACGGCTGACCGGCGCGGTCGGCGGCCGCGCCGGTGCGCGGCGCAGGCCGAACAGCGTGGGCACCGCGGCCAGGAACAGCGCGGCGTACCCCAGGCTGACCACGATCCCGCCGGCGAGCGGCTCGAACTCGGGTCCGCCGTAGAGCCCCATCTCCTGGATCACGACCGGCGACACCGTGAGCGTGACGAAGACCCCGAACCAGCCGGTCAGCGCGGCCAGCCACCGGCGGAGTTGCGTCCGGAGACGGCTCCGGCAGGTGGCAGTCATCCCGGCGATGCCGACGCCGAGGAACACGGCGCCGAGGTTGTCGAACGGGTGCCAGACGAAGTAGCGGCGCGCGTCCGCGCAATGGTCGAAGCAGCCGGCCTCGTTCTCGCCGAAGGGACGATACGCGCGACGGCCACGATCGCGAGACCGACGGCGACGAGGGCCCGCTGCCCGAGGCCGGGTCGGCCGGCCGCCGAGTCCCTGGACGCAACGCCCACGTCGGCGCAACGTAGCCGCCGGGTCCGCCCAGAGCTGCAGGGCCCGTTCTGTCGTCTCTCGCCGCGGCACGGCAGTGACGACGACGTGTCAGTCCTCGAAGGCCTCCGGGGGCGGGCAGGCGCACACGAGGTTGCGGTCGCCGTAGCCGCCGTCGATGCGGCTGACCGGGCGGCCAGTACTTGCCCCGTCGCAGGCTGCGCACCGGGTAGGCCGCCTGCTCGCGGGTGTAGGGGCGGTCCCAGTCGGCGACGAGCAGGTCCTCGGCGGTGTGGGGGGCGTGGGCGAGGGCGCTGTCGTCGTGGGCGATCTCGCCGCGCTCGATCTCGGCGATCTCGGCCCGGATGGCGATCATGGCGTCGCAGAACCGGTCGAGCTCGGCCAGCGACTCCGACTCGGTGGGCTCGACCATCAGCGTGCCGGCCACGGGGAAGCTCATCGTCGGGGCGTGGAAGCCGTAGTCGATGAGGCGCTTGGCCACGTCGTCGACGGTGACGCCCGTCGCCTTGGTGATCGGCCGCAGGTCGAGGATGCACTCGTGGGCCACCCGGTCGTGCTCGCCCGTGTAGAGCACCGGGAAGTGCGCGCCCGAGCCGGGCGGCCACGTAGTTGGCGTTCAGGATGGCGACGCTCGGTGGCGCGGCGCAGCCCGTCGGGGCCCATCAGCGTGATGTAGGCCCAGGAGATCGGCAGGATGCCGGCCGAGCCCCACGGGGCCGCCGAGATCGGTCCGGGACCGGTGGCGGGGCCGGCCTCGGCGGCGGCCGGGTGGTTGGGCAGGAACGGCGCCAGGTGCGCACGGACCGCGACCGGCCCGACGCCGGGTCCACCGCCGCCGTGGGGGATGCAGAACGTCTTGTGCAGGTTCAGGTGGCTGACGTCGCCGCCGAACCACCCCGGCCGGGCCACCCCGACGAGGGCGTTGAGGTTGGCGCCGTCGACGTAGACCTGGCCGCCGTGGGCGTGGACGAGGTCGCAGATCTCGGCGATGCGCTCCTCGAACACGCCGTGGGTCGACGGGTAGGTGACCATGAGCGCGGCCAGGCGGTCGGCGTGCTCGTCGACCTTGGCCCGGAGGTCGTCGACGTCGACGTTGCCCTGCGTCGTCGCAGGCCACGACCACGACCCGCATGCCGGCCATCACGGCCGAGGCGGCGTTGGTGCCGTGCGCCGAGGAGGGGATGAGGCACACGTCGCGCTGCGTCGTCGCCCCGGCTCAGGTGGTAGCCGCGGATGGCGAGCAGTCCGGCCAGCTCGCCCTGGGAGCCGGCGTTGGGCTGGAGCGAGACGGCGTCGTAGCCGGTGATCTCGGCGAGGCGTGGCCTCGAGGTCGTGGATGAGCGCGAGGTAGCCCTCGGCCTGGTCGAGCGGGGCGAACGGGTGGATGCTGCCGAACTCGGGCCACGTCACCGGCTCCATCTCGGTGGTGGCGTTGAGCTTCATCGTGCAGCTGCCGAGCGGGATCATCGACCGGTCGAGGGCGACGTCCATGTCGGCGAGCCGCCGCAGGTAGCGCAGCATCTCGGTCTCGGAGCGGTGCTCGTGGAACACCGGGTGGGTGAGGAACTCGCTGGTGCGGCGCTCGGCCTGGGGCAGGCCGGGGCCGGTCTCGACGCCGCCGGCGAGGGCCACCCCGCTGGTCGGCGAGACCGCCACCTCGTGGTCGCCGACGCCGAACACGCTCTCGACCCGCCGGACGACGGCGTCGGTCGTGGTCTCGTCGAGCGACGATGCCGATCGTGTCGGCGTCGACGCGCCGGAGGTTGACGCGGTCGGCCTGCGCCCGGGCGACGAGGTCGGCCGCCTGGCCGGGCACGCGCACGGTGAGGGTGTCGAAGAAGCTGTCGTTGGCGAGGTCGTACGCCGGCGGCGCGCAGGCCGGCGGCGAGCTGCGTCGTCCGCTCGTGCACGTCCGGGCGATCGAGCGCAGGCCGTCGGGGCCGTGGTACACGGCGTACATCGAGGCCATCACGGCCAGCAGCACCTGGGCGGTGCAGATGTTGGACGTCGCCTTCTCCCGCCGGATGTGCTGCTCGCGGGTCTGCAGGGCGAGCCGGTGCGCGGGGCGACCGGCGGCGTCGACCGACACGCCGACCAGCCGGCCCGGCAGGGACCGGCGGAACTCGTCGCGCGTGGCGAGGAAGCCGGCGTGCGGCCCGCCGAAGCCGAGGGGCACGCCGAAGCGCTGCGACGACCCGACGCGGCGTCGGCGCCCAGCTCGCCCGGCGGGACGAGCAGGGTGCAGGCCAGCAGGTCGGTGGCGACGACGACCAGGCCGCCGGCGTCGTGCACCGCCTGCGATGATCGGGCGCAGGTCGCGGACGACGCCCGACGTGCCGGGGTGCTGCAGCAGCGACGCCGAAGGTGTCGGCGGGGTAGAGGTCGGTGGTCGGATCGCCGACCACGACCTCGATGCCGAGCGGCTCGGCGCGGGCGGCCACCACGGCGATGGTCTGCGGATGGCTCTCGGCGTCGACGAAGAACACGCTGCCCGCGTGGCGTGTCGAGCGGCGCAGCAGGGTCATCGCCTCGGCGGCCGCGGTGGCCTCGTCGAGCATGGAGGCGTTGGCGATCTCCATGCCGGTGAGGTCGCTCACCATCGTCTGGAAGTTGAGGAGCGCCTCGAGCCGGCCCTGGCTGATCTCGGGCTGGTAGGGCGTGTAGGCCGTGTACCAGGCCGGGGTTCTCGAGGACGTTGCGCAGGATCACGCCCGGCGTGTGGGTGCCGTGGTAGCCCGGGCCGATCAGCGACGTGAAGACCTGGTTGCGGTCGGCCAGGCGAGCGCAGGCGGGCGATGCGCCTCGGGCTCGGACAGGGCGTCCGGCGAGCTCGAGCGGCTTGTCGTCGCGGATCGTGGCGGGCACCGCCTGGTCGAGCAGGTCGTCGAGTGACGCCACCCCGAGCGCGGCGAGCATGCGGTCGACGTCGTCGGGCGACGGACCGATGTGGCGGTCGGCGAACTGCTCGGCGCTGTTGCTCACGTGCGTGCTCCGGGTGCTCGAGGGGCGTGTGGCGGCGGCACGCCCGGCCGGCGGTGCCTGTTGATGATGCCCCCCTCTGTCACCGGTCACGGCTCCAGAGCTGCCTCGCCCCTGTGGTCCCTTGTGCCTGAGAGGTTCCGGGGTGTTGCCCCTTCGGCGCCCGGGAGGGGTGGTGCCACCCCGCCACCGGGACTCTCCCACGGAGGTCGTCAGCGGCCTCAGGCTAGCCCGCGGCCGCGGTTGCTCCGTAGATGACGACGGTCACGTGGCGCTCGTCCCGGCGGGTGCGGCCGAGGCCCGGGCCAGGCGCTCGGCCAGCTCTGCGAGGTGGGTGCGCAGCGCGTCCGGCGCCTCGACCGTGAAGTCGAGCCCCGTCTCCTGCAGGTAGTGCGCGAGGTCGGGGACGGAGCGGGCGCCGGTGTGCAGGGTGCAGGTGTGCTCGTCGCGGGCCTCGAGCAGTCCGGCGGCGGGGGAGACATGGGCGGCGACCACGGCCAGCGGCGCGTGCACGACGACCCGGGCCTTGACCGGGTAGGCCTCGACCGCGGTCCCGCGCGACACGAAGGCGGCGAGGTCGTCGGTGGGCGGCGGCCGGGGCACGAAGCGGTCGACCGGGCCGGGCCGCCCGGCGATGCGGTCGACCCGGTAGGTCCGCCAGTCGTCCCGGTCGCGATCCCAGCCCACGAGGTACCAGAGCCGTCCGGTGTGGACGAGCCGGAGGGGCTCGACCGTGCGCCGGGCGGACGAGCCGTCCTTGGTGCGGTAGTCGAAGCGGAGGACCTCGTGGTCGCGGCAGGCGGCGGCGATGGTGGCGAGGTCGTCGGCGTCGAGCACGGGCCGCTGGCCGGTCATCGCCACGGTGGCCGCCGAGAGCGCCCCGGCGCGGCCGCGCAGGCGGGTGGGCAGCAGGCGGTCGAGCTTGGCGAGCGCGCGGAGCGCCGCCTCCTCGATGCCGGCCACCGTGCCGCCGGCGGCGGTGCGGAGGCAGACGGCGACCGCGACCGCCTCTTCGTCGTCGAGGAGCAGCGGGGGCAGGTCGGTGCCCGGCTCCAACCGGTATCCGCCGGCCACGCCCGGGGTCGAGCCGACCGGGTATCCGAGTGCCCGCAGCCGGTCGATGTCGCGGCGGACCGTGCGGACGTCGACCTCGAGGCGCGCGGCCAGCTCGGGGCCGGGCCAGTCGCGCCGGAGCTGGAGCAGCGACAGGAGGCGCAGGAGCCGGCCCGGGGTGTCCCACATGTCCGCAGCTTCGCGCCGAATGAGGGCAAGCTCTGTCCTCAATGGGTCGTACCGTCCGGGCATGACCACCCACGACGTGATCCGCCCGTTCGAGATCGACGTTCCCCAAGGCGACCTGGACGACCTGACCGAACGCCTGGCCCGCACGCGCTGGGCGTCGGAGATGCCGGGCGACGATCCGTGGGCTCGGGGCGTGCCGACCGCCTACCTGCGCGAGCTCGCAACCTACTGGCTCGACGAGTACGACTGGCGCACGCACGAGGCCCGCCTCAACGAGCTGCCGGGGTTCATGACCGACATCGACGGTCAGTCCATCCACTTCCTGCACGTGCGGTCGTCCGCGGAGGGAGCGTTGCCGCTGCTGCTGGTCCACGGCTGGCCCGGGTCGATCGTCGAGTTCCTCGACGTGATCGGCCCGCTCTCCGATCCCGCGGCCCACGGTGGCGACCCGGCTGACGCCTTCGACCTGGTCGTGCCGTCGATCCCGGGGTTCGGGTGGTCGTCGCCGCTGGCGGACACCGGCTGGACCGCGGACCGGGTGGCGTCCGCGTTCGTCGACCTGATGGCCCGGTTGGGGTACGAGCGGTACGGGGTCCAGGGCGGGGACTACGGCGCCATCATCACGCCGGCGATGGGCCGCCTGGCACCCGAGGCCGTCGTCGGGGTGCACGTGAACGCGGCGACGGGTGGGTTCGTGTCGTTCGCGCCGCCGAGCGAGGAGGACCTCGCCACGATGACCGACGCCGAGAAGGCGCGGCTGGCGCGGCTGGCGAACTACGCCCAGGAGCAGATGGGCTACGCCCAGATCCAGTCGACCCGCCCGCAGACCCTGGCTCACGGTCTGGTCGACTCACCTGCAGGGCAGCTCGCCTGGATCGCCGAGAAGTTCAAGGAGTGGACCGGCGACCCCGCCGGCCTGCCCGAGCAGTCGGTCGACCGCGACCACCTGCTCACCAACGTGATGTTCTACTGGCTGACCGGCACCGCCGGTTCGTCGGCCGACATGTACTACGAGGGCGCCCACGACGCCGGCGGCGGGTGGGGGGCCGAGATCGCGCGTGGCCCCGTGCCGACCGGCGTGGCCGTGTTCCCGCAGGACATCGCCATCCGCCGGCACGCGGAGGCGGCCAACACGATCACCCACTGGAGCGAGTTCGACGAGGGCGGGCACTTCGCGGCGATGGAGGTGCCCGATCTGCTGGTCGAGGACGTGCGAACGTTCTTCCGCACGGTGCGCTGACCGAACGGAGACCGAGCGCATGGCGAAGACCACCACCACACTCCCCGCGCTGAGTCCGCGCGCCCTCAACCGGGCGCTGCTCGCCCGTCAGATGCTGCTGGAACGGGACGAGCGGTCGGTGGCCGACGCCGTGCGGGACCTGTACGGGCTCCAGGCCCAGGCGCCCTGGAGCCCGTACACCGCCCTCTGGTCGCGCCTCGCCGGGTTCGACCCACACGAGTTGGGGGCGATGCTCACCGACCGACGGGCCGTCCGGATCGTGGTCATGCGGGGCACGGTCCACCTGCTCGATGCCGACGACGCCCTCGCCCTGCGGGCACTGCACGCCGAGTACCTCGCCCGGAACCTGCGCACGTCGCAGTGGCAATCGGGTCTGGTCGGGCTCGACCTCACCGAGGTCACGTCCGCCGGGCGTGCCCTCGTGGAGGAGGAACCCCGCCCGTTCGGCCAGCTCGGCCGCCTGCTCGCCGAGCGCTGGCCCGATCACGACCCCGCGACGCTCTCCCAGGTCGCTCGCGTCGGCGTGCCGTTGGTCCAGGTCCCGCCCCGTGCCGTCTGGGGCCGGTCCGGGCAGGTGACCGTCACGAGCCTCGAGCACTGGGTCGGCCGGCCGCTCGACGACGCCGCCACCCTCGACGACATGGTGTTGCGCTACCTCGCCGTGTACGGACCGGCCTCGGTCATGGACGTCCAGGCCTGGTCGGGGCTCACCCGCCTGCGCGAGGTCACCGATCGCCTGGGCGACCGGGTGGTGCGGTTCCGCAACGATGCCGGCCGCGAGCTCCTCGATCTGCCGGATGCGCCCCGCCCCGACGCCGACACGCCGGCACCCGTCCGCTTCCTGCCCGACTTCGACAACGTGTCGCTGTCGCACGCCGACCGCACCCGCCTGGTCGACGACCACGTCCGCAAGCGCCTGATGCGGGCCAACGGGCTGCTCCCCGGCACCGTGCTCGTCGACGGGCGGGTCGAGGCCGAGTGGTCCATCGACCGCGCGGGGGCCGGGCCACGCTCCTCGTCACGCCCTTCCGGCCGCTGACGACAGCCGAGAGGTCGGACGTCGAGCACGAGGCCGCGGCGCTGCTGAGGTTCGTCGCCGCCGCCGAGGGCGAGCACGACGTGGTGGTGGCACCACACGACACCGAGTGAGAGGCCGAGCAGATAGGGCGCTCGGCACAGCCCACGCGGGGGGATTTGGTGGTCGACCCCCAGCTCCACAGCCGGCCGACAGGCAGCACGCGAGCGGCAACCCGAGACGGCGTGACCTCTCCGCGCACGTTCTGAGTCGTGGTCGGAGGGCCGTCGAGCCTGTTGCAGGCTCGCGGCCGGGGCCGTCGCCCGGCTACTCGTCGCCGCCGGTCGGGCGGAGGTGGGCCAGCCGCCACGACGCCAGCGCCAGGGTCACGACGAGGATCGTCACCAGCCGGACCACCGCCGCCCAGCCGTTCGGCGTGCCGTCTCGCAGCAGCTCGTCGGCGACCTCGCCGCCGGCCAGGCCGGCGTAGACCTGCTGCGTCTCCCACATCGGCGAGATCTGGGCGATGCCCGACAGCACGCCGCCGAGCAGGCGCTCGCCGAGGAACACGACGGCCAGGGCCCACACCGCGGACCGGCGGGCCATGACGCCCAGCATCACGAACAGGCCGATGTAGGCGGCCGACCCGGTGGCCGCGGCGAGGGCCATCGGTCCGGCCGTGTCGGGCACGCCCGCCACGACCGTGGCGAGCACGAGTGCGGGGACCAGGGTGACGAGGGCGACGAGCCAGCCGCCGAGCCAGCGCCCGATGGCGATCGACGGGAAGCTCACGGGCGACAGCCACGTGAACGCGAACGTGCCCGCCCGCAGGTCCGCGCCCAGCACGGCGTCGCCGATCACGAGGCACGTGAGCGGGACGACGAGGCCGAACAATCCCTGCTCGGCGACGACGCCGAACGCCTCCTCGGCCGACGTGTCGGCCAGCGTGCCGAGCCAGGCGAACAGCAGGGCACCGAGGCACGGCAGCACGACACCCCACCACCGCCGGGCGGGGAGGCAGGCGCGCAGCGTGTACCCGACGATCGCCACGAACGGGCGGGGGAGCGGGCGTCGGTCGACGACAGGTGTGGCCACCGCGTCCTGCGCCGCTCGGGTGGGATCGGGGGCGGCAGCCGCGGCGCCGGAGCTCGGGAGCGAGGGAGGGGCCGATGCCGTCGGTGGCGGGGGAGGGGGCGGCGGGACGGCCGCGACCGGGACTGCGTCCCCAGCGACCGTCGCCCCGTCGGGCGGCCGCGGGGGAGGGGGCGGCGGCGCGGGCGGCGGGTCGGTCGCGCCCGACGCATCGGGCGGCAGCGTCATCGCAGGAGCTCCCGGAACACGCTCTCGAGCGAGTCGTCCAGCGGTCGCACCTCGAGCAAGCGGGCACCCGCGTCCCGGGCGGCCA
Organism: uncultured Acidimicrobiales bacterium; assembly: GCA_963778415.1. Lineage (GTDB taxonomy): Bacteria > Actinomycetota > Acidimicrobiia > Acidimicrobiales > VFJN01 > ZC4RG19. Next base: position 577,599 of record CAVZUI010000010.1, on the reverse strand, counting down.
CGGGGAGGGCCTCGGCCAGCTCGCCCGCGCTCTGCGACGACACGACGACCGTGGCGCCGTCGACGGTGACCCCCCGGACGACGTCCAGCGTCATCAGCCGAGCGGCCAGCGCCCGAGCGGCGGGCGTGCGCACGCTCACCGCCCGCGGCCGGTCGGCGAGGGCGTCGCGGATGGCGTGGTGGTCGCCGGCGGCGGCGAGCCGACCACGGATCACCACGATCTGACGGGAGGCCAACCGCTCGACCTCGTTGAGCACGTGCGAGCTGACGATCACCGTGCGTCCCTGTGCGCCGAGCGCCTGGAACAGGCCGATCAGCGCCAGCCGCTGGACGGGATCGGCACCGTTGAGCGGTTCGTCGAGCACCAGCACGCGCGGGGACGTGACCAGCGACGACGCCACCTTGGCGCGCTGGCGCATGCCCTTGCTGAACCCGCCGACCTTGCGGTCGGCCACGTCGATCAGCCCGACGGTCTCGAGGCAGCGGTCGGGCATCTCGCGGTCCTGCACGCTGTGGAGCGCGGCCGTGTAGCGAACGAGCTGGCGGGCGGTGAGGGCGGGCGGGACCGCTTCGTCCTCGGGCACGAGCGAGATGCCCCGCTGGACCTCTCGGTCCCGGTGGGGGTCGCCTCCGAGCACCTCCACGCGGCCCTCGTTCAGCGGCAGGAGCCCGGTGAGCGCCCGCATCAACGTGGTCTTCCCGGCCCCGTTGGGGCCGAGGAGTCCGGTCACGCCCGGGCCGAAGGAGCACGACAGCTCGGTCAACGCGACCTTCTGCCCGAACCACACCGACGCCTGCTGCACGGTCACCGTGGCGTCGGGGGCGAACGCCGGGTCGAGGCGCGCCGGGGGAGCCGGAGGAGGGACGGCGGGCGACGGCGGCGCGGTCACAGCGCCACCTCGCGATAGCGGTGCTGCAGCACGGCGATCGATGACGTGAGCACCAACAGGTAGGCGAGGACGGCGAGCACCCCGCCGCCTGACACGCCGGACAGGTCGGAGTCGGTGCTCAGGTGCCCGAGGAACACCAGGTCGCGGACCTCGAGCGGCAGCGCGAGCACGTTGAGGACCGCGAACGGCGTGCCGCCGTCGCCGGCGGACTCGATGATGATGGCCGCCACGACGGAGGTCACGAGGGCGACGCCGAGGATGGCCACGCCACCGACGATCCGGCGGTCGGTGAGTGACGCCAGCGCCACGCCCACCGCGCCGTAGTACACGGCCAGCAGGGCGACCGAGATCGGCACCTGCCACAGCACCTCGGCGTTGTCGGTGAAGTACTCGAGCGCACCGTCGCTCACCAGCATCTGGCCGACGAACAGCACGACCTGCGGCAGGAAGCCGAACCCGAACACGATGGCGGCGATCGCCCCGACCTTGGCGGTGACGTAGTCGGAGCCGGTGAGCGGGCGCGAGAACAGCAGCGGGAGCACCCGTTGCTGACGGTCGGGGCACACGACGTCGGGGGCGGTCAGCGCCACGAAGAGCAGCAGGGCCGTCGAGACGCCGACGTACTCGCGGTAGGTGATGAAGGCGAAGTCGGGGATCTCGAGCGGGTCGTTCCTGATGGCGTAGCCGATGCCCACGTTGACGACGGCGGGCACCGTCGTGATGGCCAGCAGGGTCCACGGGAAGACCTTCTGCCGCCACGATCGGCGCAGGCCGAGCGCCCGGCGCACCGACAACCGCCAGAGCGCCCAGGTCGCCTCGCGGCGCCCGCCGCGCGGGCCTGTGTAGGGCCGGTAGCCCCGGTCGTAGACCGCGCCGGACAGCGGAGGAGCGCTCATCTGCTCGCCTGCTGGAGGAAGACGTCGTCGAGCGAGCGGTGGCGGGTCGACAGGGCGTAGAGCCGCAGGCCGAGGTCGGCGACCGCGTCGCGCACGGTGTCCGCGGCGGCGTCACCCTGGTCGCGGGTGTCGACGTCGAGGCTGTGGTCGTCGAGCGGCCGCGCCGAGAGGCCCCGCCCGGCGAGCGCGTCGGCCAGCGCGGCGACGGCGTCGGGGCGGCCGCCGACCTCGACGCGGAGCTGGCCGGTCGTCTGCATGAGCTGGTCGATCGGCCCGGCGAGGACCAGGTGGCCGCGGTCGATCATCACGACGTGCTCGCACACCCGCTGCACGTCGTCGAGCAGGTGGGTGGCCAGGATCACCGAGATCCCGAACCCCGCCAGGCGGGCGACGAGGTCGAGCATCTCCTCGCGCCCGAGCGGGTCGAGGCCCGCGGTCGGCTCGTCGAGCAGCACGAGGTGCGGGTCGGCGACCAGCGCCTGCGCCAGCTTCGTCCGCTGGCGCATGCCCGTCGAGAACCCGCCGACCGGGCGGAACCGCGCCTCGTCGAGACCCACGAGGTCGAGCACGTCGGAGGCGCGCTGGCGGGCGGCCCGGACCGGGAGGCCGGCCAGCTCGCCGAACGTCGCCACGATGTCGGACGCGGTCTGGTCGAGCGGCAGGCAGTCGTGCTCGGGCATGTAGCCGAGCCGGCCGCGGATGCCCACGGGGTCGGTGGCGACGTCGCGACCCGCCACCTCGATCCGCCCCGAGGTCGGCTGCATCAGCCCGAGCATGAGGCGGAACAGCGTGGTCTTCCCGGCACCGTTGGCGCCGACGAGCCCGACGGAGCCGGCCGGGACGGCGAGCGACAGGCCCGCGAGCGCGGGCGGCCCACCGGCGTAGGACTTCGTGAGCTGATCGGTGCGCAGCACGAGCGGAGAGGGGGCCTGCTGCATCTGCGGCAGTCTCGCGCGGCCGGGGCACCCGGCAGCGTCAGCCGATCCACCGGTCGCGCGCCGAGCATCGGTACGTTCCGTCACCGTGACGCAAACAGCCTCCGAGGGCACGGGCGCCGCCGCCGGCGTCGCGTCCGGTGACGGATCGGTCGTGCGGCGCTGCCGGTGGTGTGCCCGGCCGTTCACGGTCGTCGCCGGCCCGGGCCGACCGCGGGTGTACTGCCGCCGGAGCTGCCGCCAGCGCGACTACGAGGCGCGGCGGGAGGCTGCCGACCTCGGCCTCGGCGACAGCCGCCTCGTCGTGGCGCGCTCCGAGCTCGACGCCCTGCACGACCGCCTCTACGAGCTCGAGGCGGCCATCGAGGATGTCGACCGCGACCTCGCGGCGGCAGGGAGTCCCGATGCTGGCGACTACCGCGAGGCCCTCGAGTGGGTCCTCCGGGTGGCGCGGCCGTTGACCTCCCTGCGGTTCGGGGAATCGTGAGGCCCGGAATCGATCCGACCCGCCAGACTGGCGGCCATGACCACCCTCGGCCCCAGGCTCGCCGTCGTGCAGCACGAGGACGCCTGCCCTCTGGGGCTGTTCGACGGCTGGCTGGCCCCGACCGGCGTCGAGGTGGAGGTCGCCCGCCCGTACCGCGGCGAGGGCGTTCCCGACGTGGGCGGCATCGACGGCCTGATCGTGCTCGGTGGATCGATGTCGGCCACCGACGACGGCCGCTCCCCGTGGCTTCCGGCCGTCCGCGACCTGCTGAGCGACGCCGTCGCGTCGTCCCTGCCCACCCTGGGCATCTGCCTCGGCCACCAGATGCTGGCGGTCGCCTGCGGCGGGGAGGTGGCCCGGAACCCCGCGGGCAAGCAGATGGGCGTGCTCCCGATCGGGCTGCTCGCCACCGCGGTCGACGATGGCCTGCTCGGGTCGCTGCCGGCGGACCGGATGCCCGTCTCGCTCCAGTGGAACGACGACATCGTCGTGCGCCTCCCGACCGGCGCCGAGCTGCTCGCGGCCACGCCCGACGGTGTCCCGCAGGCCTTCCGCCTCGGTGAGGCCGCCTGGGGCGTCCAGTTCCACCCCGAGGTCGACGTCGCCATCGTGACCGCGTGGGCCGAGGAGCACGGGCCGGTCACGCCCGCGCAGGCCGCCGCTCTCGCCGAGATGGCCGACCGCTCCGCGGCGACCGCGGCGACGGGGCGTGCGCTCGCGACCCGGTTCGCCGCGGTCGTCGCCGCACGAGCGAGGCTGCCGAGATGAAGTACGTGCTGCTGATCTGCGACGACGAGTCCGAGGTCCTCGGCCCCGACGAGATCGCCGCCCACCCCGGTCACCGCGCCTGGACCGAGGAGATGGTGGCCCGCGGGGTGTTCGACGGCGGCAACCGCCTCCGCCCGGTGGCGGACGCCACGTCGGTGCGTGTGCGCGACGGCGAGACGCTGGTGTCCGACGGCCCCTTCGCGGAGACCAAGGAGTTCGTGGCCGGGTACGCGGTGATCGAGTGCGCCGACCTCGACGAGGCGCTCGAGGTCGCGGCCAAGCACCCGGTGGCGGCCTCGGGCACCATCGAGGTGCGGCCCGTCTGGGAGCCGTGAGCGCCGACCAGGACCGGCGCACCCGCGTCGACGAGGCGGTGGCGACCGCCTTTCGCCGCGACTGGGGACAGGTCGTGGCGACGCTCATCGGCGTCACGGGCGACTGGGACCTGGCCGAGGAGTGCGCGCAGGACGCCTTCGCCGCCGCCCTGCGCGCGTGGCGTCGGGACGGGGTCCCCAGGTCCCCGGGAGCCTGGCTGACCACGACGGCCCGCAACGCCGCCACCGACCGGCTGCGCCGGCGGGCGGTCGGCGCCGGGAAGCTGCGGGACGCGGCGACGCTCGGGCGCGCCCGGCCGGGGGAGGACGGGACGGACCCGGGCGCCGACCCCGCCCGAGCCGTGCTCGCCGTGGCGTCCGATGCCGATGGCGAGAACTCCGTCCCCGACGACCGGCTCCGCCTCGTCTTCACCTGCTGCCACCCTGCGCTGCCCCTCGAGGGACGGGTGGCGCTGACCCTGCGGACCCTCGCCGGCCTGACGACGGCCGAGATCGCCCGGGCCTTCCTCGTCTCCGAGGAGGCGATGTCCCAGCGGCTCGTGCGGGCGAAGCGGAAGATCCGCCACGCCGGCATCCCGTACCGCGTCCCGCCTGCGCACCTGCTCCCGGGGCGGACCTCGGGCGTGCTCGGGGTGGTCTACCTGCTGTTCAACGAGGGCTACGCCGCCTCGTCCGGGGAGGACCTCCTGCGCCTGCAGCTCAGTGCCGAGGCCATCCGCCTGGCGCGGGTCCTGCACGAGCTGATGCCGGGGGACGCCGAGGTCGCCGGCCTGCTCGCCCTCCTCCTGCTGCACGACGCTCGGCGGGCGGCCCGGCTCGACGAGCTCGGCGACATCGTGACGCTCGAGGACCAGGACCGCGGTCGATGGGACGGCTCGCAGATCGACGACGGCCTGCGCGTCCTCGCCGCGGCGCGGCAGGTGGCGCCTCTCGACCCCGGCCCGTACCTGCTGCAGGCCGAGATCGCCGCGTGCCACGCGGGGGCCGAGGGGGCCGCCGACACCGACTGGGAGCGCATCGCCCGCCTCTACGGCGAGCTCGGGGCCGTGGCGCCGTCGCCCGTCGTCGAGCTGAACCGCGCGGTGGCGGTCGGCATGGCCCACGGTCCGCCGGCCGGGCTGGCGCTCGTCGCCGACCTCGAGGCCACCGGCGCGCTGGACGGCTACCACCTGCTGGCGGCGACCCGCGCCGACCTGCTGCGCCGCGGGGGAGAGGTCGAGGCGGCGGTCCCCGCCTACCGCGCGGCGCTCGCGCTGGCGCCGACCGACGCCGAACGGCGCTACCTGGCTCGACGGCTGGCCGAGGTGACCGCGGGCTGACGTCGTGCGGTCGTGGGGGAGGGGTGTCGGTCCGGCCGATCCCGTTCGTCGGTGGGGTGAGGCTCCCCCGCCGGGGGAGCGGAAGCGAACGGAGGTTCGACAGTGCTCCTTCACGACAAGACCGCGGTCGTCTACGGCGGCGCGGGTGCCATCGGCGCCACCGTGGCCCGCACGTTCGCCCGGGAGGGCGCGCGCGTGTTCCTCGCCGGGCGGACAGCCGAGCGGCTCAGCGCCGTGGCCGACGAGATCACGGGCGCCGGCGGCACGGCCCAGTGGGCGGTCGTCGACGCCCTCGACCCCGACGCGGTCGCCCGCCACGCCGACACCGTCGTCGAGGCCGAGGGCGGCATCGACGTGTCGTTCAACGCCATCGGCGTGGACCACGTGCAGGGCAAGCCGTTGACCGAGCTGGCGCCCGAGGACTTCGCGCTGCCCATCGCCACCTACACGACCACGCAGTTCCTCACGGCGACCGCGGCAGCCCGTCACATGCAGGCACGGGGGACCGGCGTGATCCTCCTGCTGTCGACGACGGCCTCCCAGGTCGCCGTCCCCACCGACGGGTTCGGGCCGGCCTGCGCCGCGGTCGAGGCGCTGTCGATCCAGCTGGCCGGTGAGCTGGGCCCTCGCGGGGTGCGGGTCGTATGCCTGCGCCCCGACGGCATCCCCGAGTCCGTGGACCACGGGTCGCACGCACGGGCACTGTGGACCCGAGCCGCCGGGTTCGCCGGCATGACCCTCGACGACCTGCTGGCATCGTCGCCGGGGGCGTCCGGGGCGATGCTCGGTCCGCCGATCCGGCTCGCAGACGTGGCGGAGACCGCCGCGTTCCTGGCGTCCGACCGGGCGTCGGCCATCACCGCGACGGTCACCAACATCAGCCGCGGCGCGGTCCTCGACACCTGACCCGTTCCGGTCGCCACCCGCTCGGGACCACGCATCGCCGGTGGTTACGTCACTGTGACGTAACCACCGGCGATGCAGTGGTGGGGCCCACGGTCGAGCGATTCCGGCATCGAGCGCCGACCACGTGATTGCCGGCCCCGGCCGTCCCGGCGTCGACTCGCTTTGGACGCGACGGGCATCACGCGGACGCCAGAGCGGGTCCGAGGACCGGGCCGAGGTTGTGGGGAAGGACTGGCGAGTGGCCGCCATGCGGAGAAGGTCCTCCCTGGCCGCTCGTCGCCGTTACTTTACAGAACGAGGATTCTGGGCGCTTCTGACTGGGCGACGCTCCGTCCTACGTGCAGGCGATCCACGACAACATCGGGGATTGGCGCGGGCCAGCGTCACGAACGACGCGACGTCGTAGCGCTCGAACGCATCCAGGTAGCGAGCCAGCAGGGCTCGCTGCTCGGCGTTCACCGCGGCCGGGTCGGTGCTCTCGCGGCTGACGGTCTCGAGCGTGACGCGGGCGCTCTGAACGGCGCTGTTGACCGAGGCGACGCTGGTGTCGAGGAGCGCGGCCCGCTGTCGTGGCGGCAGGAGCTGCAGGGTGGCCACGAAGGCGATGCGGACCGCCTCACGAGAGTCGGCCAACTCCGCCGGTTCGCTCTCGTGCGGGCCGATCCCACGACGCGTGCGCGGCCGGAACCCACGTGGGTTCCGCCGGTGCCGTGCGGCGCGCCGCCGGCACTGGACGATTGCTCCGGGTCGAACGGTCGGGCCCTGCGTTCGGACTGCCGCCGCATGTCGATGCTGGCGTTGGTCGCGATGCGGTACAGCCACGACCGCAGGCTCGAGCGGCCCTCGAAGCTGTCGATGCGACAGCAGGCCCGCACCATCGTCTCCTGCACCGCGTCGTCGGCCTCGAACCCCGAGCCCAGGATCCGGCGGCAGTGACCCCTCAGCTCCCGGCGGTGCGCGTCGGGCGCCTCGTCGAGGGTCCCCGCCCCGGTTGGCCACCCGCGGGCGTCCGTGTCGGTCCCCACGGGATGGCCGCCGCTCACTACTCGAGCGCCCGGGTGCTGAGCGTGAGCCATCCGGCGGTGGCCAGCACGATCAGGCCGGCGAGGACGGCGAGGTGGCCAGTGGCGGTGCCCAGGTCGAGCCACGGTTCTTGGATGGAGCGCACCACGTGGGTGAGCGGCACGACGTTGGCGATCGAGCTCATCGGCTCGCCCATGGCGTCGGGGGGAGGGCCGGCGCCGCCGAGCAGGAAGAACGGGAAGAACAGCAGCATCCCGAGGCCCTGGGCGGAGCGGGCGCTGGGCATGGCGAGGCCGAGGGCGATGCCGATGCTGATGAAGGCGAGCGCCCCGAGCACGGTGCCGACGATGACGCCCGTGAGGTTGTCGACCTCGGGCAGGCCGTAGGCGAGGTGGCCGGTGACCAGCAGGACGGCGACGGCGACCGCGGTGATGGCCAGGGCAACGAGGATCCACGCGGCGGGAAGGGCCCACCGGGGGTAGCGGCTGACCTCGAAGCGGCGCAGCACGCCCCGCTCTCGATACGACGCCAGGTGCACCGGCAGCATGACGAGCCCGATGGCGGCGATGACGACTCCGATGTAGGCGGCGATGTAGTAGTCGGAGGGGATGCTGCCCTCGAAGTTGGGATCGTCGTCGTCGAACACGCCGCCGAGGATCAACACCGTGAGAACCGGGAAGGCGAACACGAACGTCAGCACCATCGGCTCTCGCACGAACAGCTTCAGCTCGCTGCCGGCGAGGCGGAGCAGCGACCGCATCACGACACTCCTTCGGGTATGGGGTGAGCCGGGCTGGCCTGGCGGCCGGCATCGGGGTCGGTGATGAGGGCGACCAGCGCGTCCTCGAGATCGGGGTGATGGACGCGCAGGTCGGGGGGCCCGAGGTGGTCGTCGCCCAGGACGGCGGCGCATACGGGAGCGATCAGCTGGTTGGTGCCGGTGACGCGCATCAGCTCGCCGTCGCGTTCGACCCTGTCGACTCCCGGCAGCGTCGCCAGGGCGGCCGGGTCGAACGAGACCGGCGGCGTGAAGGTCACGGTGGTCTCCCGGGCGTGGCGGGCGATGAGGTCTGCCGGCGTGCCGTCGTCGACGATGCGGCCGGCTCGCATGACCGCGACGCGGTCGCACAGTGCTTCGGCCTCGTCCATGAAGTGGGTGACGAGCACGACGGTCGTGCCCCGGTCGCGGACCGCGCGGATGGCGTCCCACACCTCAACCCGGGCCAGCGGGTCCAGCCCCTGGGTGAGCTCGTCGAAGAACACCACCCGGGGCCGGTTGAGCAGCGCCGAGCGCGATGAACAGGCGCTGGCGTTGCCCTCCCGACAGCGACGCGAAGCTCTTGCGTCGCAGCCGGGCGAGGTTCCACGTCTCGAGGAGGCTGTCGGCCGAGCGGCGATCGCCGTCACCGAAGAGTACGACCGCCTCCTCCACCCGCAGGCGGTCGGGCAGCGCTGACGCCTGGAGCTGGCTGCCCACGAGGGTGCGCAACTGGGAGCGAGCGGTGCGGGGATCCAGGTCGAGCACCCGCATGTGGCCGTGGTCCGGCCGGCGCAGCCCCTGGAGGCACTCGACCGTCGTCGTCTTGCCGGCGCCGTTCACGCCCAGGATCCCGAAGATCTCGCCCTCTGTCACCGTGAACCCGACGTCGTCGACGGCGAGGTGCGTGCCGTAGCGCTTCGTGAGTTCCTCCACCGCGATGACCGTCGACATCGCCGTCCTTCCGGTCGTGGGCCGTACCAGCAACGTAAGGATCGGGAACGCCGCGGTCGCCCACCCACCGACGGTTTGTCGTCCTCCACCTCCGGAGGGAGCCCGCTCCTCCCGCGGGGGGAACTCCCCGGATCGCGGATCGTCCGTGGGCGACGAAACCGGCCCCGACGAGGGCGTAGCCTCCATCCGTGACCTGGTGGACGCGGTGGCGTGCCGATCTGGCTCGTCCCGACACGTCGGTCGACCGCCGGGAGCTGCCGTTCCTGGTGGCGCTGACGGCCGGGATCGTCGCGGCCGCCCAGGTGACCGATCCCGGCACCCCGGCCGAGCTGCTGCTGGTGATCGCCGCCGCGGCGACGCTCGTGCTGTCCGCGGCGATCGGCCGGCCCCCGTTGGGGGTGGCCGCCGTCGCGATCACGGTGCTGCTGGCGGCGGCGCTGTGGCGTGACGGGAGCCTCGAGATCGCGCTCTTCGTCGGGGTCCTCGCGACGCTGTACGCCGCCTGGCATCTCGGTTCGCTCACCAAGGCGCTGCTGTGCATGACGGTGGCCGCCATCGCCCCGCTGGCGGTGTCGAGAGCGATCCCCGAGGAGGAGATCGCCTGGACGCCGTGGGCGGCGGCCAACGTGCTCACGTTCGTGTTGGGCCGCAACCTGCAGCGTCAGCGGGTGCTGATCGTGCAGCTCGAGGCGGCCCGCGAGGCCCTGGCCGACCAGGCGGTGGCCGACGAGCGCCAGCGCATCGCCCGCGAGCTGCACGACCTCGCCGGGCACACCCTGGCGGCGATGCTCCTCCATGTCACGGGCGCCCGGCACGTGCTGCGCCGCGATCGTGACGAAGCCGAGCGGGCACTGCTGCAGGCCGAAGCGATCGGACGTGGGAGCCTCGACCAGATCCGGTCCACCGTGGCGTCGCTGCGGACCAGCGAGCGAGGGACGGACCCTCCCCTCGCCGGCTCGGCCGACCTGGTCGGGCTGGTCGAGGAGTACCGCCGCGCCGGTCTGGAGGTGCGCACCGCGGTGTCGTCGCCGGCCGCAGGCATCGAGGGCCCGGTCGGTACCGCCGTGCACCGCATCAGCCGGGAGGCGTTGGCGAACGTGGCTCGCCACGCCCCCGGGAACCGGGTCGAGCTCGCCCTGGATCTCGATCCCGATACCGACGACGTCCGGCTCGTGGTGGCCGACCACGGCCGTGCTGCCGCGTCCCCGCAACCCGACGACGGGCACTTCGGGTTGATGGGCATGCGCGAGCGGGCCCGGGCGCTCGGCGGCGATCTGGACGCGGGTCCGACCGTCGACGGTTGGCGGGTCGAGGTACGGCTACCGCTCGTCGGGACCGGCCGGAAGGGGCCGGAGCCGTGATCCGGGTGCTCCTCGTCGACGACCAACCGGTGGTGCGCGCCGGTGCCGCCCGCATCCTCGGGCCCGACGACGGCTTCGAGGTCGTCGCCGAGTGCGACGACGGGGACCAGGTCGTGTCGGCGGTGGCGGCACACCGGCCGGACCTGGTGCTGATGGATGTCCGGATGCACCGCACGGACGGCGTCACGGCCATGCGCCTGCTGGAAAGCACGGGGACCGCGCCGCCCGTCCTCATGTTCACCACGTTCGACGACGACGACGTCCTGTGGGGCGCGCTCGACACGGGCGCGGCTGGGTTCATCCTCAAGGACAGTCCCGCCGAGAGCCTCATCGCCGCGGCCCACGCGGTGGCGGGCGGAGCCGCCTGGCTGGACCCAAAGGTGGCGCCCCGGGTCTTGCAGGCCTTCCGCACCAACGTGCGGCCCCACCTGGACGAGACCGCCCGGGTCGCCGAGCTGACCGATCGAGAGCACGACGTCCTGCGCCATATGGCCCGGGCGGCCACCAACGCGGAGATCGCCACCGCGCTGATCGTGAGCGAAGCCACGATCAAGACCCATGTCGGCGCCGTGTTCTCCAAGCTCGGCGTGCGCGACCGGGCGGCCGCGATCGTGTTCGCCTACGACCACGGGCTCGTCGAGCCCCACCCGGGGATGGACCGCGGGTAGCGACCGGGGTCCGATGCGCCGCGGCGGCCTGCCGCGCATGATCGGCGTCATGGCAGCAGCGTCGGTCTCGAACGAGCGGACGGTCACGGCCGACGGATCGTGGATGGCATGGAGCGTCGGCGGTCTCGTGGGGCTCTGGACCACGGTCGCGCTGGTCAGCATCTTCGCCCCCGACCTGGTGTCGGGCAGCGAGCAGCAGCACCTGCCCGTTGCCGCCTTCGCGACCTGGCTGTGGGGCATGGTCGCCACAGGCGGCTATCTCCTGGCGATGGGCCGGCTGCGGGGCAGCTCGTCGCGCCGGCCGATCTGGATCGGGCTGACCGTGGCGACGCTCACGGTCTGGCTGGTGGCGACGATCCTCAGCCTCGCGTTGCCGGTCGTCGAGACCGGGACCGACCCCACGCGGCTGCCCATCGCCGCCCTGGTCACGCCCCCCGCCGCCGCCGTGCTCACCGTCCTGGCCGGCATCATTGCGGGGGTGTTCGCCCGGCCGCCCCAGCCCGGCTGAGCGTCATGGGGCCAGGTGCGACGCCGGTCCGACCGGCCGACCGCAGGACCCCGTGCGGCGAGCGGTCTCGTCGATCATGTGGATGAGGATCCACCGGAGGTTGACCGGGCCGATCCTGAACGAAGGAACCGCTGCGACATGTTCGAACGAGTCACAGCGGGCGAGCGCTGAGCGGCTTCGGCCACGCTGTCGAGTAGCGCTGGACCATACGGGTGACGGTGTCGTCCGAGGCCAGTCGCATCGCCCGATCAGGGTCGTCGGCGCCTGGCGCATCCCATGGTGCAGGCATCGGCACGCCGCGGTGACTGACGCCTCTCCCCTACTCCCCCATCGGTGATCGACCGACGTTCGCTGACATCGCTGTCGTTTCGCTATCAGTTTCGTGCCGCTGCACACCTTGTGCGTCAGTAGACAACCCGCCGGGGACGCAATCCGTCTCACTCGGCAGGTACAGGTGGGCCCGCATGTCGACGATCACACGCCCACGTGCGAGACGCAACCATCTCGACGGTGTGGATCACACCGTCGGTCACGGTCCAGCCCGCGTTCTCGTAGAAGTCGATCGCCGCGAGTTTCGTGTCGCTGCACAAGGTGAGCGCTAACGTCACCGGCCACCCAGCCGCACCCCAAGTGTGGTTTTTCCCGTTGGGGGGTCGGTCCGAAACTCGTCTGCCGGGCGGTCATCGGGATTCCGGCCAGATTCTCATCCATCAGAGGCATACCGAGGCTCCGGATCGCCCCGGCCGTCGTCGTAGTACCGTCGGCGCTACTGGTCGCTGGCCGGCCGGTGACGAAGGGGGTGGCGACGGTGCTCCGCAACCCGGATCATGTGACCATCGCGGTGGCGGACGCGGCGCCCGCGATCGAGTTCTTCGGGCTGCTCGGCTTCCAGAAGCAACACGTCGCGATGATCGACGGTGGTCTCCCCGCGCGGTACATGGGCATGCCGGACATGAAGGCTCAGCACATCACGCTCGCACTCGAAGGAGCCGATCCTCGCTTCGAGATCCAGTTGCTCGAGTTCGCACCAACGCCGCCGGATGAGCCGGGCGAGCACCCGACGAATCTGCGGCGACGAGGCTACAACCACCTCGCGTTTCGCGTCGACGACATCGAGGCGGTCACCACTCACCTGGTGGCCCACGGGGTGAGGATGCTCAGCGACGAGATGGATTACATCAACCGGCGGCTCCGCCTCTTCGAAGGTCCCGAGGGGGTCACCCTCGAGTTGGTGCAGTGGGTGGCGTCAGACAGCGACCACGGGTGACACCCGAAACCTCCGCCGCACGGATCTGCCCATCCCGCGACGAGTTGGAGGACACTGCTTGCCACATCGTCCACCCACCGGACGGCGCGGCCGTTCGCTGACATCGCTGTCGTTTTCACTGTCAGATTCGTGTCGCTGCACACTCCCCGAGGAGCCCGTCCGCCTTGCGGAGCTTGCGAATGCCATCACCAGGGCTCCAGGGGAGGGACGGCTCCCGGCCGGGCCGGGTGCCGCCCCTCTTCGCCGGGACGGTGGGCTACCGGGTCCTGCGCAGCTGGACCACGGTCGTGGTGTTCACCGTGACGTCCTGGCCGTAGTCGGCATCGTGGCCCGTAGCCCCGGTCTCCGCCTCCACTGCGCCGCGGGTGAACGGAGTTGTACCGTTCGGGCTCGCGGACGAGGTCCACGGGATCGGGGAGCCCGGGGTGCAATCCACCTGGGTGGCGTACGTGCCGGTGATGAGCGTGCGCCGCTTCACCTGGACGACGGTCCCCTCCAACTGCACGGGGGTGGGCTTGTTGCAAGACACGGTTCCGTGCAGGACGGCACGGCCGTTGATCAGATTGGCCTCGCCCTCGGTGGACACTGACAGGTCCAGGTCGAGCTCGGGTGGCGGGGGCGGGTTGGTGATGTGGACCTCGCCTCGGGCAGCCGGTTCCAAGCCCTCGCAGTGCTGCTCGAACGTGGCGTGGAACGCTTCCACGTACCCATGGGGACCGAACGACGCGTCGAGGACGGTGAAGGTGCCGGTCAGGGTGTTGCAACCCCGCCCGTTGCCCGTGAGGCTGAGCCCGGGTCCCGCGCCGTTGAAGGGGTACCGGATGGCGTCTGGGTAGGTCCCTGGCGCCAGCGGTTGGCTGAGTGGCGCGTCGAAGTCCAGGAACCACGAGTCACCGTTGGCGCCGTTGACCCCGATGCTCACGACGCTGTTGTCGACACTGGACGACACCGTCAGCTCGTCGACGCCGTCGACGTACGAGTACTTGAGCCCTCCGGTGATCCAGTCGCCGGGGTCACCGCTGAACTCGACGGTCCCGGCCTCCACCGGTTGGGCGTTTGCGGGAGCGGCCACGAGCAGGCTGCCCGCGACTGCGACGAGGGACAGAACAGCAGCCGCGAATGGCCGCCGCCAAGTGCTGGACATGTTGATCTCCTATCCGCCGATTGGAGTGGGACTGCCGGCCTCGTTTGGTCAGAGTTCAGCGACAGTCCGCCGCGATTGTCCCACGGCGGCCGCGGTGTTTGGCGTCGGGTCCAGACACGCTCCGGTGCGCCCGCCCAGATACCGGTATCGGCGCATCGACTCCCGCCGCCTCCAGCTCGTCGGACAGGGCGAGCTTGAGCACCGCCCGTTTCACCGACCTCGGCCTGCGTGGTACCTCGAATCTCGCCACGCCGACGTCGGTGCGACCAGAGCGACGGCCTCTCCCCCATCTCCGCCGCCTCGATCCCGAACGGCCGTTCGTTGACAGGGGCTGTCGTTCTCGCTGTCGATTTCGTGTCGCTGCACACGGGGTGCCGCTGACTTCAGCTTTCTGGTAAGGGCGACGTATTCGGGCCTGCCGTATAGGCGCATTGTGGGGGCCGTGCTCGTCAGGCTGGGTACTCCCAGGCCGTGAGGGCGGGCCGGTGGAGCAGCGGGTAGGTGGACCACCTGCCGCCGGCGGCGGTGACCCAGCGGGAGGCGGTGTTGCCGTGGATGCCGAGGCTGTCTCGGAGGACCGAGGCGGGGGGGTTCTCGGGGCGAGGTCGAACAGGGCGGAGCTGCACACCAGACGGCTCGACGCCCTCGCCGCTGGCGACCCGCCCGGGAGCAGAGCAGGGCCGCTCTGACGTCGATCCAGGACGACAGCCGATGCTGGACGAGCATCATGGACACGATGCCGGTGCCCGACCGTCGACCGCCCTCGCGTGCTCGGGGGCCTGCGTCGAGGCGGGGCGCGGCCGGCGCCCGGTCGGCCGCGCTCATCGGTCTCGCCCTCGCCGTCGTGTGCTGTTCCGACGCGGGCACGGACGAGCCGGACGTGACGCTCCCTGTCGCCGGCGCGTCGTTCGACTACCAGATCGGCGGCTCGTACCCGCCGCACCCGGGGACCCGCGTGGTGTCCCGCGACCGTGGCTCCGAGCCGGCGGACGGGCTCTACAGCATCTGCTACGTCAACGCGTTCCAGGCCCAGCCCGGCGATCTGTCGTGGTGGGAGGTGGACCACCCCGACCTGTTGCTACGCGACAGCGACGGCGAGCACGTCGTCGACCGGGAGTGGGACGAGGTCCTGCTCGACATCTCGACGCCCGACCGCCGCGCCGCCGCAGCCGATGTCGTCGGCGCCTGGATCGACCGCTGCGCGGCCGACGGCTTCGACGCCGTCGAGCCTGACAACCTCGACAGCTACGCGTGGTCGGACGGCCTGCTGACTCGCGACGACGCCGCGGCCTTCGCGACCCTGCTCGCCGAGCGGGCGCACGGCGCGGGTCTCGCCATCGCCCAGAAGAACGACACGGAGCTGGCACCCCGAGGACGGGACATCGGCTTCGACTTCGCCGTCGTCGAGGAGTGCAACCGTTGGTCGGAGTGCGACCCGTTCGCCACGGCCTACGACTCGAGGGTGTTCGTCGTCGAGTACCGCGACCGTGACCTCGACGCGGGCTGCGCCGACTGGCCGGAGCTGGCGATCGTGCGGCGCGACCGTGAGGTCAGCGCTCCGGGATCGGACACCTACCGTTACGCGACCTGTTGAGGGCGTCGCCGGCCGACTGCCCCATTGGCGCGGGTTCTGCGGAGGCCGGCCCCTCTCCCCCGCCGGGGGAGTTGGGTCGTCGGCCGCGTCGGCGACAGCCGACCGAGCACGGTAGCGGTGAAGGCCATGTCTTCGTCGACCGGGAGGACG
Organism: uncultured Acidimicrobiales bacterium; assembly: GCA_963778415.1. GTDB lineage: Bacteria > Actinomycetota > Acidimicrobiia > Acidimicrobiales > VFJN01 > ZC4RG19. The sequence continues at coordinate 561,638 of CAVZUI010000010.1, read as the reverse complement.
ATCACCGCCGGCCACGTTGGGGATCAGGACGGCTCAGCCGTGACGGCCCTGTCCGCGCCGAGCCCGGCATCCACACTCGCCGCCAGAGCCCAGCGGTGCTACCAATGGCGGCCATGGGCCGCCGGGGTCGGTCGTGACCACCATCGGGTTCATCGGTGCCGGCAACATCGGCAGCCAACTGGCACGGCTGGCCGTCGCCGCGGGCTACGACGTCGTCGTGAGCAACTCGCGCGGACCGGAGACGCTCGCGGACCTGGTGAGCGAGCTGGGCGACCACGCTTCGGCGGCACCCGCCGCCGACGCGGCGGCGGCCGGGGACGTCGTGGTCGTGAGCATTCCGCTCAAGAACGTCGCAGCGGTGCCCGTGGCTCCGCTCGCCGGCAAGGTCGTGATCGACACGAACAACTACTACTCCCAGCGCGACGGACACATCGCCGCGCTGGACGAGGACCGCACCACGGTGTCGCAGCTCCTGCAGGACCACCTGCCCCAGTCGCATGTGGTGAAGGCCTTCAACGCCCAGTACGCCGCCGATCTGACGGCGGACGGCCAGCCGCCCGGTACGCCGGGACGCCGCGGGCTCGCCCTGTTCGGCGACGACGACCAAGCCCGGGCCACCGTCGCGGGCATGATCGACCAGTTCGGCTTCGACGCGGTCGACGGCGGCCCGCTGGCCGACAGCTGGCGCATCCAGGCCGGGGCGCCCGGCTACGGCCGCCGCCGCACCGCCGACGAGCTGCGGGCAGATCTGGACGCCGCCGTCCGGCCTGGTACGTGATCGGTCTCGGCCGGCCCGGTCAGCAGCCGACGAGGTCCTGGCGCAGGGGCTGGTCGACGAGATCAGCGTGCACGTCGTGCCCGTCCTGTTCGGCGGACCCGGCTGTTCGGCGACCTGGTCGGCGGCCCACCTGCGGTACCGCATCGTCGGCTGAGTCCGACGCCGGGCCCGCTCCCGGACGCGACGAACCCAGGCGAGCCGGAGCGCCTGCTCGAGCTGAGGGCTGGACTCGCCCGGACGGCAAAGGTTCCGGTGAACCGCGTAGAGGGCCTTGACGAGATCGACGCGCACGTCGGTGAGGTTGTTCCCGCCACGCCACTACCGTCTCAGCTGATGCCCGAGCCCTCGGCAGCCGAGCAGACGACGCTGCGCCTCGCCGACCGGCTGGTGGCCGGCAGGCTGCCCGGCCGCGACTGGCATGACGCCACCGCGGTCGCGCTGGCGGTGGCGGTCGCCGGCGCCTGGCTGTCGGTGGTCGTGCTCGGCGTGGCGACCCTCGTGTGGGCGCACCCGATCTGGTGGCTGGTCGGCTGGGCCCTCCTGGCGGGGGCGGTGATGCTCCGCCCGCGGCCGCTGCGCATCGAGCCCGCCGTCGACCTCGACGACGCCCGGGCCGCCGTCCGATCGCCGGCGCTGGATTCCGCCCTCGCCGGGCTGGCAGCCCAGGTCGGTGCCCGCCCTCCCGACGCGGTGTTCGTGACCACCGAGCCCGACGTGTCGCTGGTGCGCGACTCGCTCGGCCGCCGCGGGGTGCTGCTCGTGGGCATGCCCGTGTGGGGGCTCCTCGACGACGCCGCCCGCCGGGCCGCCCTGGCCCACGAGCTGAGCCACGAGGCGTTCCGCGACCCGCGGCGGGTCGGCGCGGTCAGCTTGGTCGGGCGGTGGCTCGCGCAGTGGACGACCCAGGTCGGGGCCGGCGTGGAGGGCAACACGATCGGCCGGCCGGCCCACGAGCAGGTGTTCCTCGAACCGTTGGCCGCCCGGACCATCACCAACGTCGGTCTCCACGGGCCGACCGTCACCCGGTTCGCCGGCAACGTGGTCAACACCGGGTTGGGCGGCATGATGTGGCGCATGGCGCGGCTGCTGGAGAAGGCGACGTTCGTCCCCCACCAGCGGGCTGAGCTGCTGGCCGACGCCGCGGCCGTACGCGTGGCCGGATCGAACGCGGTGCTGCGGATGCTGGACGCGGTGCCGCTGCAGCACCGGATCGGCCTGTCGGCCCGCACCGCCCTGCTGCGCACCGACGGCGTCGACCTGCGCCACACGGTGACGGAGCACCTCGCGGCGCTGCCCGACCACCAGCGCGAGGGCATCGCCGTCCAGGTCGCCACCCAGGAGGTGCGCACCGACCAGGCCCACCCCCCGGTGCGCGTCCGTCGCGACCTGGTCCATCGCCTCGACCAGGGCCCGGCCGCCCCCGTCCTCGACGCGACGACGTGGCGCGCGGCCTACGACGACCTCGACGCCGCCTTCGCCCCGCTGGAGCGCGACCTCCGCACCTTGGCCCGCCGCCCGGCGGCGCGGTCGCGCCGGTCGCGGAGGTAGCGCTCGACCTCCTCGACGAGGGAGGGGACTGTCGATGCAACCGTGTTCAGCCCTTCATCGTTCGCGAGCGGCACGTGAGCGAGCGGCGCTCGGCCGGGACGCGAGCGGACGCCGTCGTGGCGGCGTGATGCGAGGCGAGTCGTTGTCGGCGTGAGGCGACCGGATCGGCAGTGCTGACGCGCCAGAACCGGCGGCTCTGACGTCTGGTGTTGCCGACGAACTGAGCGATGTGCTGGATGCGCTCCTCGTCGAGCGACAGAACGGTGGCGCGGCGCTGAGGCGCGAGAGTCGCAGGGGAAGCGACGGCATCTGAACCAGGAGCGTCCTCGCCTACGCCCACCCGAAGGTCTTCAGATGAGCGGCTGTGCGTGCGTCGAGTTCATGTCGTTCTGAGGTGGTCAGCGGGTCGCGAGCATGGCGATCGTACGCGTTCACGTAGGCAGTTCGGACGCTCTCGCTGGTCGGTCCCCAGTCCCGGTAGCGGGTGGCGAGGAGCACGGCTGACTTGGCGATGTCGGCGACCCGCGTGTCGCACGTGATCTCTTCGAAGTCCAGCACGGCCGAGATCTTGGCTCCGTCATGGAGGATGTTCGCTGAGCGGAAGTCGTTGTGCAGGAGCTGCGTATGCGCTCCTCTGCCACGACGGCCGGCCTGCCCTGGATAGGCAGCGAGGGCTCGATGCATCGTCGCCAGCATCCGACCCGCGTCCTCGACTTGTCCGGGGTCATCGACAGCGAGAAGGTCACCCTCGACAACCGGAAGAACTCCGACAAGGAACCGGCCGCCCGGCAGAGGCAGCCGGGACCTGAACCGCCCCCTCGCTTCGTTGCCCAGCTCGACCAACAGGCGGCCGTCAGTCGCCGCGATAGGAGCGGCGACAGGTACCGCCTGGGTGTCGAGCCACGCCACCAAGTGCGCGGCCTCCTCGAGGTGTGCGAAGCGGTGTGGCAGCGACGACCACTTCGCGATGACGGGCCGGCCTCCCGTCAGAACCCACGCCATCACGTTCCGGCCGCTGATCACGAGACGGTCACAGCGCACCACGTGGAGCTCCCAGTACCGCTCGAGCACGTCAGCGACCCACTCGGCGGCGCAGCCACTGTCACGGAACCCGAAGCGCCTCGTGAGCTCCTGGCTGGGGTCTGCCGACTCCCACAGCATGTCGACGGCGGGCAAGTCGTTCACGACCGGAAGTCAACCACTGCCGTCCGGTTGCCGTGATCCGGGCACGTCCGTCAGCCTGTCCAAGACGGTTCGGGACCAGCACGAGGCCGGCCCGGTGGTCGCCCGGGTCGACGAGGCCCGCTTCGAGCGCTTGCTCACCGAGCACGACCCTTCGAGGCGCCGGTCTGACGCCCACGCCGCCGCGGCGTCTGCTCGCCGCTTCTCGAGATGCCGCCTCACCTGGGCATCTACTGTTGCCACGGGATTGCAACAGGGCAGGCGCAGGATCGCACCGGCGTGCAACCCCGTCCTGGCGGACGGGCTTGCACGACGCACGGGCGAGCGGAGGGCAGGGCAATGGTCGAGTTCCACGTACTGGGTGCAGTGCGCGCGGTCGGCGACGACGGGGAGGTCGACATCGGCGGGCCTCGCCAGCGGCGGCTGCTCGCCGCGCTGGTCCTCCACCGCAACGGGGTCGTGTCCACCGACCGGCTCGCCGAGGCGGTCTTCGCCGGGGTCCCGACCCCGGCGGCCGCCACGACGCTGCGCAGCTACGTCGCGCGGTTGCGCCGGGCGCTCGCCGACGGCGGGGCCGCCGAGCCGGCGCTGACGACCCGAGCCCCCGGATACTCGCTCCGGGTCACCGACGAGGCGCTCGATTCCGCGCGCTTCGAGCGCCTGCTCGGCGACGGCCGGGCGCGAGCGGGTGACGACGACGCCGTGGGGGCTGCCGCAGCCCTCAGGCAAGCGCTCGACCAGTGGGGCGGCGACGCCTACGCCGAGTTCGCCGACGAGGACTGGGCCCGACCCGAGGCCCAGCGCCTCGGCGAGCTCCGGCTCGTCACCCACGAGCTCCTGATCGACGCGGAGCTCGCGTGTGGCCACGCGATCGAGCTGGTGTCCCCGCTGGAGTCGCTCGTCGCCGAGGACCCGCTGCGCGAGGCGTTCCGGACGAGGCTGATGATCGCCCTCTACCGCAGTGGCCGGCAGGTCGAGGCGCTGCGGGTGGCCCGGCAGTACCGCCAGGTGCTGGCGGACGAGGTCGGCCTCGAGCCGTCCCCCGAGCTCGTCGAGCTCGAAGGCAAGATCCTGGACCACGACGAGGACCTTCGGGTCACCGAACCCGCCGGGCGGCAACTGCGCGGGTACCGGCTCGGTGCGCGGCTCGGCACCGGGCGCGACGGGACGGTCCACGCGGCCCGGCTGCCGGGCGTCCGCCGCGACCTCGCGATCCGGATCTCCCCCGCCGACATCGCGGATCGACCCGACGTCGTCCGGTCGTTCGACGCGGGGGTTCGCCGGGTCGCCGCGCTGCGGCACGAGGCGATCGTTCCGATCCACGACCACTGGCGCGAGCCCGGGGCGGCCTACGTCGTGATGCGCCGCATGGCCGGCGGCACGCTGCGCGACCGCCTCGACGAGGGTCCGCTCCCCGCTCCGGAGGTCGCGACCCTCGCGGCGCGGGTCGGCGGTGCGCTCGCGGCCGCGGCCGAGCAGGGCGTCGTCCACGGCCGGGTCGGACCCGAGAGCGTGTTCTTCGACGACGCCGGGACGCCGTACGTGGGCGACTTCGCGCTCGGCGACCCCACAGGCGGGCCGGCCGACGACGCCCGGGCGTTCGCCGCCCTCGTCGGCGAGGCGCTCACCGGCAACCGGCCGATGGGCGGCGAGGTCGCCGGAGCACCGCCGTCGGTCGCGCCCGTCCTCGCCACCTCCCTCGACGGTGTCGAGCCGCCCCCGATGGCGGACCTCGTGTCGCGGCTGCTCGTGAGCCTGGACGCGACCGACGAGGTCGACCCCGCGACGCGCCGCGCCGAGCGGCCCAACCCGTACAAGGCCCTCCGGGCGTTCGACGAGTCCGACGCCGCCGACTTCTTCGGCCGCACGGCGCTGGTCGACGAGATGCTGCGACGGCTCGGCGGCGACGGCGTCGCCTCGCGGCTGGTCGTCGTCGTGGGCGCGTCGGGCAGCGGGAAGTCGAGCGTGGTCCGCGCCGGCCTTCTCCCCCGCGTCCGAGCGGGCGAGGTCCCCAGCTCCCGGCAGTGGTACGTGACCACGACGGTACCCGGCGACGCGCCCTTCAAGGAGCTGGCCGAGGCGCTGGCGCGGGTCGCCACCACACCGGCGTCGACGAAGGGATCTCCGTCTCCGACCGTCGATCTGGCGGACGAGCTGGCCGCAGACGCCCACGGGCTCGACCGTGTGCTGCGCCGCGTCGTGCCCGAGGGCGGGCAGCTGCTGCTCGTCGTCGATCAGCTCGAGGAGCTGTTCACGCTGGCCGACGAGGACGTCCAACGCCGCTTCCTCGCCGCCCTCATGGTCGCGGTGACCGCCGACGACAGCCGCCTGCGGGTCGTCGCCACCCTGCGGGCCGACCTCTACGACCGGCCCCTCCGCTTCCAGCCCATCGGGTCCGCGATGCGCGACGCCACGCTGCCCGTACCGGCGATGACCGCCGCCGAGCTCGAGGCGGCGATCGTGAGACCGGCGGCCCGGGTCGGCGTCGTCGTCGAACCGCAGCTCGTCGCCGAGCTCATCGTGGCGGTGGTCGACGAGCCGGCCGCGCTGCCGTCGCTGCAGTTCACCCTCTACGAGCTCGCCGAGCAGGCCGCGGGCGGGCCGCTCACGTTGGCGGCGTACGAGGCGCTGGGCGGCGTGGGCGGGGCGGTCGCCGCCCGGGCCGAGGCGCTCTACACGTCCCTGGACGACGACGACCGAGCCACGGTCCGCCGCCTGTTCGAGCAGCTCGTCGTCGTCGGCACCGAAGGCGAGCCGACGCGGCGGCGAGCGCGCCGCGCCGAGCTGTCGTCGCTGTCGCTCGGAAGCTCCGTCGACGACGTGGTGGAGGTGTGGGCCGCGGCCCGCCTGCTCGCCCACGACCGCCACGCCGGGACGCGCGAGCCCACGGTCGAGATCGCGCACGAGGCGTTGGTCCGGGCCTGGCCGCGGCTGCGAGCGTGGATCGAAGAGGACCGCGGCGCACTCGTCGCCGTCGGCCAGCTTCGCGAGGCCGCCGCCGGGTGGGGACGCGCTCGACCGGGATCCGGGGGCGCTCTACCGCGGGTCGCGCCTCGATGCCGCGTTGGCACAGGTCGACGGCCGGGTCGACACGCTTCCGGAACCCGCCCGCGAGTTCCTCGACACCAGCCGGGCCGCCCGCGACGAGGAGCGGGACCGCGAGGCCGACCGCGTGGCCCGCCAGGCCCGAGCCAACCGCCGGCTGCGGGCGCAGTTGGTGGCACTGGCGATCACCCTCGTCGTCGCCCTCGTCGGCGGCGTGCTCGCCCTCGACCAGCGAGGGCGGGCAGAGGACGAGGAGCGGGTCGCGGTCGCCCGTGAGCTGGCGGCGGCCTCGGTCGCCAGCATCGACGAGGACCCCGAGCGCAGCGTGCTGCTGGCGCTCGAGGCGATCGACCGGACTCGCGGCGACGACGGGTCGGCGCTGCCCGAGGCGGAGGACGCCCTCCACCGCGCCGTGGGGGCGTCTCGCATCGTCCTGCGGGTGCCCGACCTCGGGGGGAAGCTCGACTGGAGCCCGGACGGGTCGGTGTTCGTGACCGAGGGCCCCGAGGAGACCGGGCTGGTCGACGTCCGCGACGCACGCACGGGCGAGTCCGTCCTTGCCTTCACCGGCCACGAGATCGACGTGAACGACGTCGCGTTCAGCGCCGACGGGTCGATGCTGGCCACCACGGGCGACGACGGGGCGGCGCGGGTCTGGGACCCCTCGACCGGCGAGGAGCTCGCAACCTTGGAGGGATCCGGAGAGGTGTGGGGTCCATCGTTCAGCCCCGACGGCTCCCGCCTCGCGGCCGCGTGGTCCGACGAGGAGGTGGTGCGCGTGCTCGACCTGACCACCGGCACGACCGTGCTCGAGGTCCCGATGTGGGCCAACGCCACGGCGTTCGACCCCGACGGCACCCGGCTCGCGATCGCGTCCGAGATCGGGGTGGTCGTCGACGCGACCACCGGCGGCGAGCTGGCGCTCCTCGAGGGCCATGACCGAGCGCTGATGGACCTCGAGTGGAGCCCCGACGGTGAACGCCTCGCGACGGCGAGCGAGGACACGACGGTCCGGATCTGGAACGCGGACACGGGCGTCCAGCAGACGCTGCTCGGCAGCCACACCGGCCGGGTGGCCAGCCTCGACTGGGGCTCGGACGCCGGCGTGCTCGCGACCGGCAGCGAGGACGGGACGGCACGCGTGTGGGAGCTCGTCGGACCCGGCGCGCGCGAGATCCTCACGATTCCGGGCGGGGGCGGCGTGGTGGCCTTCTCGCCGGACGACGAGCGCCTGCTGACCGGGGACTGGGACATCTCGGCGGCGAGCATCTGGGATGTCCGCGCCTCGGGCGGCGCCGAGTGGGCCAAGCTGCCGACGGCCGAGGGCTTCGCGGCCACGGCCGCGTTCACACCCGGCGGGGGCACCGTGATCGCCACCGCCGCCGACGGCCAGCTCACCGAGTGGGACGCGACCACCGGCGACGCGATTCGCACCGTGGGCGAGGCCCGACCTGGCGAGGACCCGTTCGATGTCGACGCGGTCGTGATCGAGACGAGCCCGGACGGCCAGCTCTTCGCGAGCTCGAGCACCTTCGGCCCCGTGCGGGTGTGGGACGCCCGCACCGGCGACGAGATGTTCACCGCCGGCCCGGACGCGTGGATCTTCCACGCGGCGTGGAGCCCCGACGGCGAGCTTCTGGCGATCGCCGGCGTCGACGACGAGGACGGAGGCGTGGTGCACATCGTCGACCGGTCGGGCGAGGACGTGGCGGTGCTGCGCGACGAAGCGGGCGTGGCGCCGAAATCGGTCAGCTTCAGCGCCGACGGCACGCGCCTCATGACGGCCCGATCGAGCATCGAGCGATCGGACCCCAGCCTCACGGCGGTGCACATCTGGGACTGGGAGGCGGAGGAGCTCATCGACACGTTCCCCATCCCTGCGGACCACGCGGTGTTCGATCCGACCGGGACGCGGATCGTGGCGACCCTCTCGACGTCCTTCGGCGCCGGGGTGTGGGATGCGGAGAGCGGACGCCGCCTGGCGACCCTGTCCGGCCACCGCTCGCCGGTGTTCGACGTCACGTTCAGCCCCGACGGGACGACCGTGGCGTCGGCCGGACAGGACGGCACGGTGCGACTGTGGTCGGCGACGACGGGGGCCCAGCTCGTCGTCATGCGGGGGCACACGGGCCCGGCTGAAACCGTTGCGTTCAGCCCGGACGGCGCTCGGCTGGTGTCGGCAGGCCCCGACGGGACCGCCCGGGTGTGGGCGGTCGACCTCGACGACCTGATCGACATCGCCACCGGCCGGTTGACGCGGAACCTCACCGACGACGAGTGCCGGCAGTACCTGCACGTCGACCGCTGCCGGCGCTCGTGAGCGCGGGCAGCACCGCCCGGTCCACCCGAGCCGCGTCGTCGCAGGTCACGTGGCCGAGGACGGTGCCACGGAACTGCCACACCACCACCACGGGACCACCATCGGGCCGTTCGACGCTGACCGTGTCATCCAGCGCTGCTCCCGGCAGCCGACACGGAGGAACCAGCACATGGCAATCGACCTCGACACCCCAACCCCCGGCACCGACACCCGGACCGCCGACCCCTCTCCCGCCCCGTCGCCGCCCCGACGTGCGTCGTCCGCCGGCTCGTTCGTGGCGTGGGCGATCGTCGGCGCCTTGGTCCTGGCGTCGATCGCCTTCCTCGTCGCCGTCCTCGCCGGCGGTGGGGACGGCGCCGACGAACCCGCCCCCGGGCCGGTCACGGTCGACGACGTCTCCGGCAGCGACCGACACCTCGAGAACCTGGCGGACGAGCTCGAAGCGCAGGCCCGCAGCCGGCACCTCGACGCCACCGCGGAGGCGATGGCCCAGCAGGCCCGTGAGCGAGGGATCCCCACCCCGACCGAATCCGGCGCCACGGTGCCCGTCGCTCCCAACGGCAGCGACCGGCACCTCGAGAACCTGGCGGACGAGTTCGGAGCGGAGACGGCGGCCCCGACGGAAGCCGGCGCCGACGACGGCACCGCCAGCAGCGGTGGCGACCGCCACGACGCCCAGCGCGTCGAGATCATGGCCGACAAGCTCGGGAGCCTCGAGCCCTAGAGCGTTCGGGTCTCCCGTGGTGACCATCACCCCGCCCCAACCCTCGGCCCCCGGTGGCATGCACGCCGGGGGCCGAGGGCGGCGACCCTGGCGGACCCGTCGACGTTGGCGACACCCGGCTACGGGGAGGGGCGCCGACTGGCGGCGACGGTGATGGAGCGGGGACCGTTGTGGAGCGGGTCTCGGACAACGGCCACGACCGGCACGCCGATGCCGTAGGTGTGGATGCGGCGGGTGGGTTCGATGCGCAGGAAGCAGCCGTCGGGCTCATCGAGCTCGCCGTGGGAGACGATCCTCCGCAGCTCGTTGCGGGCGAGCAGGGCGGTGATCTCGGGATCGTCTTGCGCCAGCAGCGCGGCGGTGCCCTGGAACTGGACGTTGAACGGCGGCCCGACCGGCAGGCGCCGCACCGGGATGACGACACCGACCCGCCCGTCGGCGGCCACGTTGCGCGCCTTGCGGCTGGTCCGGTGGGTGTTGACGTAGAGCCGTTCGTCCACTGCGCAGTAGGAGACGCCTGCGGCGTGGGGGTGGCCGACGGGCGACACCGTGGACAGGACGGCGAAGTGGCGGCGGTTGATCGCCCGCCAGGTCCGCTCGATCTGGCGGGGGTCGTCGACCGGGTTCGGATCGGTCGTGGTCGGGTGATCGTGAGTTGTGGTGTTCATAGGTCCACCGTGCACCGGATTCGTCGGACGAGCCATGACCAGTGGTCCCGGATCGATGCTTGATCGTCCACGACACTGGATGATCGGTCGATCCCGGGAGAGAATGGCGTCATGGACGGATCGGGGCCGGGTCCGGCACTGGCCGAAGTGCTGCGCCAGCTCCACGTGTCGAACGTGTTCTGCTGCCCGTCGGTGCTGACCGAGCCCTGGGGCCTGTCGGTCCCTCCCATGGAGGGCTGCCTGTGGTTCCACGTGATCACCTCGGGCACGGCGACGGTCGAAGTCGTCACGGGCGACACCCGCACCGTCGTCGCTGGCGACCTCGTCCTGGTGCCGCACGGCACCGGCCATCGCGCCTGGGGCGCCGAGCGGGCGCCGACGCCGTCGGTCTTCGACCTGCCACACGATCACCTCAACGAGCGCTACGGCGTGCTGCGCCACGGTGGCGGCGGAGCCCGCACCGACGTGGTCTGCGGCGGTGTGCGGTTCGAGCAGACCGCCGCCCGCCACCTCCTCGACGCCCTGCCGACCACCATCCACCTGGAGGGCGCCCGCATGCCGCGCTCCGACTGGTTGCGGGCGACCCTCGACCTGATGGCCGACGAGACGAGCGTCGTCCGGCCGGGCAGCGACGCCGTCGTCAGCCGGCTGTGCGACATCCTTGTCATCCAGGCCATCCGGGCGTGGATCGAGCGCGACCCCCGCGCCCGGACGGGTTGGCTCGGCGCCCTCCGCGACGACCACCTCGGGGCGGCGATCGCCGCCGTCCACCACGACCCGCGCCGCCGGTGGACCGTCGGCGCCCTCGCCGCCGAGGCCGCCATGTCCCGGTCGGCCTTCGCCGCTCGCTTCACCGAGCTGGTCGGCGAACCTGCCATGCAGTACGTCTCCCGCTGGCGGATGTACCACGCCGCCGAGCTGCTCGCCGACGGTGGGGTGTCCGTCCGCGAAGCGGGCCGCCGCGTGGGCTACGACTCGGAGGCGGCGTTCAGCCGGGCGTTCTCCCGGGTGCTCGGCGCGCCACCCAGCACCGTCCGGGCCTCCGCCGGGTCCGACGCCGCCCTCGTGGGCCTCGGTTTGCCCTAGCCCCGTCGTGTCCGCGGACCGCCGGGGGCAGTGTCAGCGGTCGGGACGCTGCGGGGGTAGCGAGCGTGCGAATGCAGGGATCACGATCGCGCCGGCCACGACGTGGGTGGTGACCAGGACGACCTTGGTCGCGGTGTCGGTGTCGGCGGCGAGCGGGAGGATGACCGACGCGAAGGTCAGCGCCACCGCGGCCCAGACGAACGTGGCCCGGGGCTGTGGTGCCCAACGGGCCAGGGCACCGGCGAGGAGCAGGCCGATGGAGCACGCCAGCACGGTCATGGTGACGAAGCCGGCGACGGGGATCTGCTCGCCGTCGATGGTCAGGGGCACGTCGGCGGCGCGTGCTGTGGCGGCAACCAGGGCGGTGGCCGCGGCGGCGATGGCGATGGCGATCGGGCCGTAGCGCCACAGGCGATACGTCGCCCGCGTGCCGTGCTGGTGGGGAACGGAGGTCGTGGTCATGGTGGGATTCCTTCTTTCCGGGTTGGGTACGTGGCCAGACCGGCCTGGATGAGCTCGCGGCCGAGCGAGGCGCCCCGGTTCTTGTGAACCGGGGCGCCTCGCTGGAAGCGAACTCGCTCTGAGGAGTCCGGCTAGCCGTCGATGCGCAGCATCCCGGCCGGGACGCCGGGGGCCTCGATCTGACGCCAGATCGTGCGCCACCGCGGCACCTCGTGGTAGCGCCGCAGCTCGGCGATGCCACTGAGCCAGCCGGCCCAGCCCGAGTACGGCGGGTTGTCCGGGTCGAACCCGCTCGACACGAGCGTGAGCCGGGTCTTGCCGTCCGAGCCGGCCAGCTCCCAGCTGTCGGTTTGGCCGTCGGCGAACCGCAGGGTCGCCTTGCGGCCCGGCTCGAACTCGACGAACTTGATCCCCCCGGGGTCCAGTTCGAAGCCGCCCATCGCGAACCGGCCGCCCACATAGGGCTCGATGTCGCAGTTGGCGCCGAACCACTTGCAGAAGTGCTCCGGCCTGGGTGAGCGAGTCGAACACCGCCTCCGGTGCGGCGTCGATGACCACCGAGGCGCGCAGCTCGGCTGAGGTGTAGTCGCACTTCGGCGTCAGCTCGCGGCCCGAGAGATAGTCGGACAGGTTCGCGATCGCGAGCGACCAGAACGTCTCCAGCTCGCCGCGCGGCCCCGCCGTGTCGGCCAGGATCTCGTCCGCAGCTCGGCAGGTCGCCGCTCTGCGTCAGCGTGAGCAGCGTGCCGCCCGCATCCTCGTGCTCGGCGTCGTGCTCGGGTTCGTTCTCGGTCAGGGTGAACTCGACCGTGGTCTCGGACCCGTCGACGGTCCAGGCGAACCGCAGGGTGCGCTCGCCGGCGTACAGCACACGCTGGTGCGGCTCGGCGCCGTCGGGCGTGTAACGGCCCCAGAACTCGTACCGGTCGGGCAGCGCCACCTCGGCGTGGTCGGTCAGCCACACGCGCAGCGCGGCGGCGTCGGTCGAGCGCGGCGTGCACCGCCTCGGGTGGCGCCGGCATGACCGCGCTCAGGCGCAGCTCACTCAGCTCTGTCATCGGAATCTCCTTCGGTGTTGGCAGCGAAGTCCGGGGCGACGTCGGTCTGGCGGGGCACGTTCGGGTAGCAGGCGAGGGCCAGGCGGAACGCGTCGCCCTCGGCGCCGCCATAGCGGGTGAACAGGTCCCGCAGCAGCTGCTGCAGCTCGTCGAGGAACGCGGCGCGTTGCTCGGGCCGGACCCGGATGTCACCGGACACGCCGATCGAGGGCAGGTCGGACCGGGAGAGGTCGAGCGCGGCGACGTCGGCCTGCACGTCCTCCATCAGGTCCAGCAGGTAGCCCAGGCTGAGCCGGTCGCGCGTCTGGCGCAGCCCGATCCGGCCCACCACGCGTGGCGACAGCCAGTACGACCGGCCGGTCGCCTGATAGATGCCCTCGTTGATGCCGCGCACCCGGCGTTCGCGGACCTGGCTCACCAGGCTGGCGTCCACCAGGCGCTTGACGTGGTAGTAGACGCGCTGTGGGGTCTGGTCGAGCTCGGCCGCCACCTCGGTGCACGACCGGGGCTCGGCGAGCTGCCGCAGCACTTCGATCCGCTGCGGCTTGAGCAGGGCCTCGGCCTGCTCGATCTGATCGAGGTAGACGACGTCTCTCATGACAAAATCAGTCTTTACGTAAAACATGCATTTTGTCAATGGTGCGGGAGGAGGCCTCCAGGCTGACCCCGGCCGGCCCGACCCGGCGCCCTGTCCGTCGCACTGCACATGATCCACGAGGAGGACACGATGATCCTGGTCTTCGGAGCGACCGGCAACGTGGGTGGCGCGCTCGTGCACCGCCTGGCGGACGCCGGGGCGGCGGTTCGGGCGGTCGTCCGCGACCCGCACCGGGGTTACTCGCCGGCCACGGACGCTGAAGGCGATGTCGAGCTCGTCGCCGGCGACCTGCAAGCACCTGACACGCTGCGCCCCGCCCTCGCCGGCGTCGACGCGGCGTTCCTGCTCAGCGGCTACCACGGCATCGACACGCTGGTGCCCGAGATGGCGGCGGCCGGCATCGCGCGGGTCGTCCTGCTCTCCAGCGGCGCCGCGCCCGGTGGGAACCTGAACAACGCCGTGGCGCGCTACCACATCGCGTCTGAGCGAGCGGTGCGCGACTCGGGCCTGGCCTGGACGTTCCTGCAGCCCAACAGCTTCATGACCAACACCTTCGAGTGGATCGCCCAGCTCCGGACGGGCGACCTCGTGCGGGCACCCTTCGCCGACGTCGCCGTAGCGACGATCGACCCGGCCGACATCGCGGCCGTCGCCGCCCGGGCCCTGCTGCCGCACCTGCCGGGACCGCCCGTCGAACTCGACCGCCGCGGCCTGCGGTTGTCGGGCCCCGAGGCGCTCCGGCCCGCAGATCGGGTGCGTCTCCTGGGCGTCGCTCTCGGCCGCGACCTGCGGTTCGAGCCGATACCCGACGACGAGGCCCGCAGGGAGATGAGCGAGACGATGCCGGCCGAGTACGTCGATGCCTTCTTCAGCTTCTTCGTGGACGGCACCCTCGACGAGACCACGGTGCACCCGACCGTCCGCGAGGTGCTGGGCCGGGACCCCCGCCCGTTCGCCGAGTGGGTCGCCGAGCACGTCGACCGGTTCCGATGACAGGCCTGGCGAGGCATCACGACGTCACGGGTCGCAGTCTGCCCCACTCGGGGGCGGTGGCCGACGACGATGCCTCTCCCCACTCCCCCGTCGGTGATCGAACGGCCGATCGCTGACATCCCGCGGTCGTTATCGCTGTCAGCTTCGTGTCGCAGCAGGGCGCAGGTGACCTGACCCGAGCCGTCGATCTGGCGCGGACGAGGAGTCTTCGCCGATTGCATAGCGTCGCCGCCATGCCTGCCCCGCACTGGTTCTTTCGGTTCATGTACGACCGCGAGACGCGGCCTGGGAGCGGCGACACGACGAGCCGGAGGTTCGCGAGCTGGTCGAGCGGACCGCCGATGAGCTCGCGAACGTGGTTGCACCTCCCGGACCCATGGCCGACCTCGGCTGCGGACCTGGCGCGCACACGCTCGCACTCGCGCGGCGCGGCTATGACGTCGTCGGTCTCGACGGGTCACCTCGCATGGTCGACGTCGCACGGGCACGGGCCGCGCGCGACGAGATCGACGCGACGTTCGACCTGCACGACGTCGAGCGCGCCGCTCCGCTTCGAGGACGCATCGCTCGGAGGTGTCCTCGCGATGCTCGTCCTGCAGCACCTCCCGCATCCCGCGGCCTTCGTCGCCGAGATCCGGCGCTGCCTGCGGCCAGGAGGGCACCTGTTGATCACCGCTCCCGCCCACGACGGCGCGCCGCTCGTATCCCGGAACCTGTACTGGCGGCTGCGCGCCGCGTGCTATCACCTCGTGCCCGGCGTCGTCCGCTTCTACGACACGAGCTCCCTCCCTCGTCTCGTCGAGGACCAGGGCCTGACCGTGGTCGAGTGCAACGGCGAGGGCCAACGCGTGAGCGTGTTGGCACGCGCGTAGCTTTGCTCGCCGTTCAGCAACCGCATCCAGAGCCGGTGTTCTGGACGACGAACAGGCCAGCCGTCGTCGCTCCTTATCCTCCCCGGTCGTGGCCATCGTCGATCGGTTCCGCAAGAAGGCCGAGACAGAGCTGACTGCCGAGCTCGTGCGCGAGCTGCTGCGGGACCAGCCGCCCGACCTGGCTGACCGTCCTCTCATGCTCGGCGCACGCGGTTGGGACAACCAGTTGTGGCGGCTCGGCGACGATCTCGCCGTCCGGCTCCCCTGGCAGACCGAGACAGCAGATTCCCTGCTGCTCGGACACAGTCCGAGCGATCTGGTGCGACCCTCAGTCGAGCAGCACGCGTGCGCGTGCGAGGACCTCGTTGAGGACGCGTGTCGTCGCCTCGACGTCGGCGGCAGGGTGGTCGCGCCAGATTCCACCGGTCTCGCGCTCGCTCGTTGCCAGCACCCTGCTGATCACGTCCTGTCCCGCGGGCGTGAGCCGGCCGGCCTCGAGCAGGCCGCGATCGGTCAGTGACCTGACGAGGTCGGTCGCGTCGGGGAAGTGCGCGCGATCGGCGACCGCGGCGCCAAGCCCCTCGGTGTCGTCCGCGCCGTAGAGCTGAGCCACGCGCAGCGTCACCCACTGCGGTTCGTCGAGGCCGGTCTCCGCCAGGAACCGGCGGAGCAGTGCGGTCAGCGTCTTCTCAGTCTCACCGACCAGTTGCGGGCCGAACGGAGTGGTCATCGTTTCCTCCCAAGGGATTCATTGGTGTGACCAACGGTTGTACTCCGTTGGTGTAACCAACGATCTCTGGACTTCATTCCCGTGCCGCCGCGCCGATGCGACGAGACCAAGACGGCTCGCCTGGCCCAACCGTCGGAACCGCAGCCGGATGTCGGGTGACAGCACCCGAACCGCCGGGTGCGTGCAGGCGGAACCGCCCGCTTCAGTCGGGGGAGGGCGGGGGCGGTGGAGACGGGAAGCGGGGAGTGACCCGGAGGGCCGCCGCATCGAGGATGCGTCGGGCGTGTCGCACCCAGCCGACGATCGAGGCCGCCGCGACGATCACGCCGACGGCCGTGGCCAGCCAGAACGGCAGCTCGGGGATGGTGCCGAGCGCCAGGGCCGCCGCGGCCCCGCCCACCACGCCGTTGACCACTGCGATCGCGGTCGAGAACGCGAAGGCCGGGCTGCGGCGTTCGGGCGAGAGGCCCATGTTCAGGAAGACGCCGGCGGCGTCGTCGTGCCCGGAGAGGAGGAAGAGGTCGGCACGATCGTCGGCCAGCTCCTTGTAGTACCCCCGGATGCGGTTGATCGCCATGCCGTAGCGCAGGTCTTCTGCGCCGCACTCGACCATCCGCACGTACGTCGCGCATCCCGAGGACGTAGACGATGGGCAGGACCGTGAGGGCGAACACGTCGAAGACCCCGCCGACGCCGTCGGCGATCTGGCTGACGAAGCCCAGCGCCACGAGCACGCTGGACACCGAGAACATGTAGACCGACGCCCGCGCCGACGTCTCGCTCATCGTCTGCGACCTGGCGCCCTGGAGGGTGAAGTGCTCGGTCGTCAGGGCGGTCAGCAGCTGCACCGGGTCGGGCGCTCCCATGGGCGCGGATCATAAGCAGCGGCCGGTCGTCGGCCGGAGGTGTATTCGGTCGGTGGTTGAAGGAGCGCCGCGCCAGTTCACTGACGCTCGTGTCGCCTCCATCGCCAGTTGCCACCGTCAGTCAGTCGCCGGTGACTGTCACAGGGCGAGGCGCGATCCCGTCTCAGTGGGTGAACGAGACGAGAAGGAGTTCCCATGAAGGTTTTCGTTGCCGGAGCGTCGGGTGCGCTGGGGGTGCAGCTGGTCCCCCAGCTCGTGGCCGCTGGCCACGAGGTCGTCGCCATGACCAGGACGCCATCGAAGCAGGAGGGGCTGCGGGCCTTGGGGGCGCGGCCGGTCGTCGCCGACGCTCTCGACCCCGACGCGGTTGCGTCGGTGGTGGGCGAGGCCGAGCCTGAGGTGATCGTGCACCAGCTGACAGCGCTGTCCGGCAAGATGAGCATGCGAGACGCGCGGTACCCCGACCGCTCCTCCATGGCGAAGATGACCAACCGGCTGCGTACCGAGGCGACGGACCATCTCTTGGCCGCCGGCCGCGCCGTGGGGGCACGTCGCTTCGTGGCGCAGAGCTTCGGGGCCTTCCGATACGCCCGCACGGGCGGGTCGGTGCAGACCGAGGACGATCCCCTCGATCCCGACCCGCCGGGGGCGATGCGGCCGGTCGTGGAGGCGCTCCTCTACCTGGAGGCGGCGGTGACCACGATCGACTGGGGCGAGGGGCTGGCGTTGCGCTACGGCGGCTTCTACGGTCCGGGGACCTCGGTCAGCCTGGACCCGGATGCGCAGATGGCCGGGCCGATCCGCAAGCGGCAGTTCCCGATCGCGGGCGGGGGCGGTGGCGTGATGTCGTTCGTCCACGTCGAAGACGCCGCGGCGGCGACCGCCATCGCGGTCGAGCGCGGCGAGCCGGGCATCTACAACATCGTGGACGACGAGCCTGCGCCCATGCGGGAGTGGCTGCCGGTGCTGGCAGACGCGTTGGGTGCCAAGCCGCCGAGGCGCATCCCACGCTGGCTGGGGCGGCTGGTGGCCGGTGAGATGGCAACGCTGATGATGACGGAGGTGCGGGGTGCCTCGAACGCCAAGGCCAAGCGCGAGCTCGGCTGGCAGCTCCGGTATCCGAGCTGGCGGCTGGGCTTCACCAAAGGGCTCGGCTGACGCCATGTCGGGAGTGCCGATCCTGGAGGAGCTTCGGCCGCGGGCGTTCGCGGTCGCCTACCGGATGCTGGGCAGCGTGAGCGAGGCAGAGGACATCGTGCAAGAGGCGTTGCTGCGCCTGCACCTCGCGCTGGGGCGGGGCGAGCGGATCGAGTCGCCCCGGGCCTATGTCTCGACCGTGGTCACCCGGCTGTGCATCGATCAGCTGCGATCGGCGCGGGTCCGGCGCGAGAGCTACGTGGGCGAATGGCTGCCCGAGCCGCTGGTCGACGACGGTCGCAGCGACCCGGCCGTCAAAGCCGAGTTGGCGGACTCGTTGTCCCTGGCGTTCCTGGTGTTGCTCGAGAGCCTGACGCCCGAGCAGCGGGCCGCGTTCGTGCTGCGCGAGGTCTTCGACTACCCCTACGAGCAGATCGCCGGCATCCTCCGCACGGGCGAGGACAACGCCCGCCAGCTCGTGTCCCGGGCGCGCGAAGCACGTGGACGAGGGCAGGCCCCGCTTCGAGGCGTCGCGCGGAGCAGCGTGAGCGGCTGGCGAGCAGCTTCCTGGCCGCGTTCAGCAACGGCGACCTGCAAGCTCTCGAGGAGCTGCTGGCGGATGACGTCGTGGCCCACGGCGACGGTGGCGGCCGGGTCCGTGCCATCACCCGCCCCGTCAATGGGCGGGCCAAGGTTGCCCGGATGCTGGTGTCGGGGCTGCGGGCCGCCGAGGCCCTCGGCGGCTGGTCTCTGAGCCAGGTGCAGGTCAACGGCCAACCCGGCGCCATGGTGTCCGATGCCGCCGGCAAGCTGATCGCCGTCATCGTGCTCGACATCGCGGACGGCCACATCCAAGCGCTGCGCGCGATCGCCAACCCGGACAAGCTGCGCCACCTCGACCACGAGACGTCGTGAAGCCGCTCGTCTCCCCTCCCCCGTCCGTGACCGAACGACCGTTCGCTCGGCGAGCAGTGCTCAGGCGTCCGTCGAACCAGGGCGGCCGACCGCTGGTCTGCATGAGTTCCGCTCGACGATCTAGCGGGCCCCGCTCGGGGACGATGCCTGCGGCGTGCGGGGAAGTCGAACCGTGACGAGGAGGCCGCCGGCGGGGCGGGGTGTGAGGTCGAGGGTCCCGTCGTGTGCCCGGACGATGCTGTGCACGATGGCCAGCCCGAGGCCGACGCCCGCATGGTCGTCGGTGCGTATGCGCTCTGTTCCGCGCTGGAAGGGTTCGGTGAGGGTCGCGACGAGTGCCGACGGGAGCGGATGGCCCGTGTTCTCGACCCGCAGCACGCTCGCGCCGTGCTGCGATTCGGTGTGGACGGTGACGGTGCCGCCGGCGGGGAGGTTGTGGACGATGGCGTTCTGGACGAGGTTCGTCACCATCCGCAGCACGAGCGCCGCGGAGCCGACGGTCTGTGTCGTGTCGCCGGTGACGTCGAGCGTGATCCCGCGCCGTTCGGCGAGGGGAAGCAGCGTCTCGGTGACTTCTTCGGCGACGAGGGAGAGGTCGACGGGCTCGCGGGTGAAGGTCCCGCTGTCGCTGCGGCTGAGCAGCAGCAGGGCCTCGGTGAGGTCGATCGCCCGCGTGTTGACCGTGTGGAGGCGGTCGATGAGCACGCCCTGGTCGCGCGTGGGGTCGTTGCGGGCGACGTCGAGGAGCGTCTGCGAGATCGCCAGGGGGGTGCGCAGCTCGTGCGAGGCGTTGGCGGCGAACCGTTGCTGTTCGAGGACCTGGGATTCGAGTTGTTCGAGCATGGTGTCGAACACGTCGGCGAGCTCGCGGAACTCGTCCTTCGAGCCCTCCATGCGGATCCGGTGGGACAGCGATCCGTTCGCGGCCATCCGTGCCGCGTCGGCGATCCGTGTGAGCGGTGCGAGCATCCGGCCGGCGAGGATCCATCCTCCCAGGAGGCCGAACACGAGGAGGAAGGCCAGTCGCTTGGGTCGCGGCGGGGGGCGAAGGCACGCCAGAGGTCAGTGCGGCTGGGGCTGTACAGGACGAGGTCGGCGCGGCCGCGGTCGGGCACGACACCGTCGGGTACGTAGCGCAGCAGGAACACCCAGACCACGGCCAGCAGGAGCGCGCCGGCGAGGAGGACGACCCCGGCGTAGCTGAGGGTGAGCTTCAGTCGAGCGCTGAGCCCTGGGCGTCTATTCATCAGCGCTGCCAGGGTGCGCGGGGTCCGTGCCGGTGTCGATTCGGTAACCGACGCCCGGCACCGTGGCGATGAGCCATGGTTCGCCGAGTCGTTTGCGCAGGGCGGAGACGGTGATGCGGACGGCGTTGGTGAAGGGGTCGGCGTGCTGGTCCCAGGCCCGTTCCAGCAGCTCCTCGGCGCTGACGACACCGCCTTCGGCGGCGACGAGGACTTCGAGCACGGCGAACTGCTTCCGGGTGAGCGCGACGTAGCGTCCGTCGCGGAAGACCTCCCGGCGGAAGGGGTCCACTCGGAGGCCCGCGATCTCGCGGACCGGGGGTCGGGCGTGCGCGCGTCGGCGGTCGAGCGCCCGCAGCCGCATGACGAGCTCGCGAAGCTCGAACGGTTTGGTGAGGTAGTCGTCGGCGCCGAGCTCGAACCCGGACGCCTTGTCGTCGATCCGGTCGGCTGCGGTGAGCATGAGGATCGGGATGCCGCTGCCGGAGGCGACGATCCGTCGGGCGATCTCGTCGCCGGAGGGGCCGGGGATGTCACGATCGAGGACCGCGAGGTCGTAGGAGTTGATCCTGAGCAGTTCCAGGGCGGTGTCGCCGTCGCCGGCGATGTCGGCGGCGATCGCTTCCAGCCGGAGACCGTCACGGACGGCGTCGGCCAGGTAGGGCTCGTCCTCCACGATCAGCACGCGCACACCGGAAGCCTAAGCAGCACGGCATATCGCCGACATACCCGAGACCGGGCACGGTGGCCGCGTCGACCAGGCGCGCGACCAGCTGCTCGTAGGGCAGTCCGGCGGCGGCGAACATCCTCGGTACCTGGGACTCGGCCGTCATTCCCGGCATGGTGTTGACCTCGTTGAGGACGGGTCCGTCGTCGGTGAGGAAGAAGTCGATGCGGGCGACACCGGCGCAGCCGAGCGCGTCGAACATCCGCAGCGCCGCCCCGGTCAGGGCTGCCCGGTCTGCGCCGTCGATGTCGGCGGGCACGCTGAACCGGGCCGAACCGTCGTACTTCGACCGGGTGTCGAACAGGCCGTCGGTCTGGATCTCCAGCGGCGGCGACGCCCATCGACAGCCATCGGCCTCACGCAGGACGGCCACATCGATCTCCCGGCCCGGGACGACGTCCTCGATCAGGATCCGGTCGTCGAATCGCGCCGCGCCGCGCAGCGCGTCGCGCGAGCTGGGAGGCGTCGCGTGCCAGGGCGACACCGAAGCTCGACCCGGCCGAGGCCGGCTTCACCACCACGTCCGTCTCGAACCCGATGCCCGCGATATCGGCCGCCGCCACCAGTCGGCCGGGAGCAGTGCGGATCCCGACGGCCTCCGCCACGAGCTTGGTCGCCCACTTGTCCATGCCCAGCGCTCCGGCGCGCAGGCCCGAGCCGACCATCGGCGTGTGCGTGAGGGCGCACAACGCCGCGAGGGTCCCGTCCTCGCCGGACGGGCCGTGGACGGCGGGGAAGACGACGTCGGCGCGTTCGATGACGCTCAGTGCCGCCGCCAGGGAACCGATGGCCTGCGACCCGAGCGCATCCGCGCCTCGCCTCCACACTCCCGTCGCGGTCGATGGTCAGCTCGTCGACGTCGAATCCGCTGGAACGCAGCGCCTCTGCGACCGCGGTGGCCGTGGCCAGGGAGACGTCGTGCTCGGCGTTCTCTCCGCCGCCGATCACCACGATTCGCCGGGTCACGCGACGCTCCTCGTGACGCGCGGCCCGATGCCGGTGACGATGGTGTGCGGGATGGTCCCGGCCCAACGAGCCCAGTCCTGGATGGTCGGGGTCGCACCCCCATCCGGGCCGAACACCGTCGCGGACGTGCCGACCGGGAAGGACTCGGCACCGGTATCGATCACGATCTGGTCCATCGAGACCTGTCCGACGACCGGGAACCGGCGCCCGCAGATCTCGACGCCGGCCTGGGGCGAACGCTCTCGCGGGATCCCGTCGGCGTACCCGACAGGGAGGACGCTCAGATGGGTGGCACGATCGGTGACGTACGTGCCGGCGTAACCCACCGGCGTGCCGGCCTCGACCGCCGTCGTGTGCACGATCGGTGCGGTCAGACGGGACGCGCCGTGCATCTCCACGGTCCCGGAGGGATCGATGCCGACCAGTCCCGCTCCGACGCGGACCATGTCGAAATGGGTCGCCGGGTCGGTCACCGTCCCCGACGTGGCCGCAAGATGGGCGAGCGGCGAACCGAGCCCCGCCGCCCGGACCGCCTGCTGCGCCTCGCGCATACGAGCAACCGCCGGCGCGTTCGCCGCGGGGTCGGCCCGGTCGGCCAGCGGTAGATGGCCCATGACCCCCACGACGCGGACCTTCCGAGCCTGTTGAGCACGCTGGGCGAGACCGATCAGCTCGTCCCACTGCCCGCGGGGGCAGCCGCCACGGGACATCCCGGTGTCCACATGGAGATGGACCCGCACCGTCGACGCGGCTTGCGCAAGCAGCGCGCCGAGCTCGTCCACCGACCCGACCGCGACATCGACCCTGGTGGCTGCCGCCGCCTCGGCGTCGATCCCGGAGGGGTGCAGCCAGGTGAGGATCGGCACCGTCAACCGCGCGGCGCGCAACGCCGAAGCCTCCGCGACGCTCGTCGTCCCGAGCCACTCGGCACCGGCGGCAACGGCAGCTCTGGCGACCGTGACGGCGCCGTGGCCGTAACCGTCGGCTTTGACCACGGCCATGATCGTGCTCCGAGTCCGCGCACGGATCTCGACCACGTTCGCCGCCACCGCCGCAGGCAGCGTCTGCAAGGTCGGCGGTGGAAAGGTTGCCTGATCGGCGCTGCAGCGCGACCGGCATCCGATTCACGGCTGCATCCTCGGGTCCTCGGTCGGATCCGCATACATCGGCGGGCAACCGTCGTCGACGGCATCGGGACGCAGCTCGTAGTGCCAGGGCTCGTTGCCGTAGATCTGACACAGCCCGGATGCGGCACCGTGCTCGGACAGCCACGCCGCGGCATCGGGCGGGCCGATGTCGACCGCGTCGCCCGACACATGAGCAGACGTCTCCGCAGTGGACACCCACCGCGCCGCCTCTTCCTGCGAGCCGTACTCGACGACGGCCTCCTGCCACAACTGCTGCTGATACTCGGCCGACCGCCAACCGCTGTTGACCCGAAGCCCGACGCCGTCGGCTTCTGCGTCCGTCGCCGTGCGACGCAAGGCATCGAGGAGATCCGGGTCGAGCTCGCCCACCGCCGGCATCTCCTCGTCGAACACCGAGACCGCCGCCCCGTCGGGAATGACGCCGTCCGCCTCGTCCACCACCCCGTCGGGAATGACACCGTCACCCTCGTCCACCACGCCGTCGGGAATGACACCGTCCGCCTCGTCCAGCGCGGGCTGCGTACCGGTCGACTGGCCAACGTCGAACAGCGACGAACTCGACTGAGCGGACGCCACGAGCGACAACTGCGCGACGAACGCGGCGATCGCGACACCGAGGATCGCCAGACCGACGAGCACGATCCTGCGCGTACGACGGGCTGGCGCTGACAGTGAGGCGCGGTGGTCCATGCCTCCACGGAAGACGGAAGGGCGTTGCGGTGGCGTACGCGATTTTCGATACGCCGGCGATACACGGAACCCCCGGCATCGCCAGATCCGATCCCACCGGCGCGAGGATTCCTCCGTGAGCCGACCGAACGACGGAAGGGTCTCGTTCGACCAGGTCGCCGAGACCTACGACACGGTGCGGCCCACGTACCCCGCCGGCCTGTTCGACGCGCTCTTCGACCTGCTGCCAGCCGATCCCGAGATCCTGGAAGTCGGGCCCGGGACAGGGCAGGCGACCAAGGACCTCCTGGCCCGAGGTGCATCGGTCCGCGCCATCGAGATCGGCCCTGCGATGGCAGCCAAGCTGCGCGCGAACCTTCCCTCCGAACGGCTCCGAGTCACCGTCGGTGACTTCGAGGTGCTGCACATCGACCCGAGCAGCGCGCACGCCGTGCTCTCTGCCACGGCCTTCCACTGGATCTCTCGCCGGGCGCAGACGGATCGGCCGGCCGCGATCCTGCGACGGGGTGGTGTCCTCGCGATCGTCGATCTGATCCAGGTCGACTCACCCGAGGATCAGGGGTTCTTCGCCGCGGCCCAACCGATCTACGAACGATACGGACAGGGTCATACGGGGCCTCCGGCGCCGACTCGTGGCGGTGTCGACCCGCCGATCCGTGGGGTGCTGGAGGCGGATCGTCGGTTCGAGCGTGTCGCCGTCCGCCGGTACGACTGGAACCAGAGCTACAGCGCCGCCGGCTACCGGAAGCTCATGTCGACCTACTCGGGCACGCAGACGATGGACGAGCCCGATCGACGCGGGTTGCTCGATGACATCGAGGCGTTCGTTCGGAGCGACTTCGGCGGCGTGGTCACCAGGCCACTCGTCGTCACGCTCACGACCGCCATCCTCACGTGACGGGCTCCTCGCCGGGAGTGTCCCGCACAGGGAGAAGGACAGCCTCGGCCTCGCGCTTCAGGGCCGTGGCCAGGCGCACCAACCTCGCCATGCCGACGTGCTCGGCCCCGGCGAGCGCCTGCTCCGCCAGATCGAGAGCATCGACGGCCTCGCCTCGCCGCAGGAGCATCGACGCGAAGTCGAGCTGTGCCTGCGCGAGGAAGGGAGGTGCACCCAACGTGGCGCACTGTCGCATCGCCGCGCCGAAGTGCTCCGCCGCGTCGTCCCAACGCTCGAGAACGGTCGCGAGGTTGCCGAGGCAGGTCGAGACCGGTCCGACGCACACGGTCGCCCACCCGCTGCACGCGAAGTAGCCGGCGAACGGCTCGAGCTGCTCGTACAGGACGGCCGCTCGTGGCACGTCGCGCAGATAGGTGCACGCCTGCACGAGGTTCTGCGCGGCGACGAGCCAATCCCAGTCCCGTGGGAGCCAGGCGAAGTCGTCGACGGCGAGCTGCTCGAACGTGGCCCGCGCGTCGGGCTCCCGATCGAGGTCGGCATAGAGGGCCGCCAGCGCGCAGCGCCACGTCGGCAGCGCCACGTGCTGCTCGATCGCCGCCTCGATCGCGATGGCGAGCTCGTCGCCGCGTCCTTGCATGCCGCGGATGACGGCGAACTGGGCGGCAAGGTGCAGGGCGCCCGCCTCCTCCTGCTGCCCTGCCTTCGCGACCTCGAACGCGTCGAACGCGAGGCGTTCGGCGTCGTCGAGCCGGCCTTCGACGATCGCACGCACGCACCGCCAGCGAGCCGAGAACCACTGATAGATCGGGACTCGCAGGCGGTCGGCCAGCGAGCTGAACGCCGACGCCTCGGCAGCGAAGCCGTCGACATCTCCGATCATGAGGAAGTGCAGGACCCGCCAGCTGCGGGCCCAGAGCACGAGCTCCCAGTCCTCGCCACGTTCGCCGATCTCGAGCATCTCGACCGCGATCGACAGCGCAGCGCCGGGATCCAAGCCCGCGATGGCGTACATCTGGGCGTGAAGCGCAGCCCCGAGGGCGGTCGGGTCACCCGTGCGCCGGGCGAGGTCGAGAGCGTCACCCGCCGGGCCGGCAACGCCTGCGCCGGACCGACGTGACCGCGCCCCGTCCGGCACACGTTCGAAGTACCGCGCGAACGCGAGTTGAGCGAGCAGCGTGGCCCGCAGGGAACCGTCCTCCTCCCCCAGGGCACCGAGCGCCGCGTCGATGAGGTCAGCGCCGGACTCGTCCGGTTGCGCCCTCAGTGCGTAGGCATGCGTCCACGCCGTGTACCCACGAGCCGCCTCCGCGAGCAACCGAGGCCATCCGCGAGCCCGCGCGACCTCGGCGGCGCGCCCGAACGTCTCCCGCGCCGCATCCGGGTCACCCACCAGGCGCTGCGAGTCGCCCAGGCCGAGCAGGAGCTCGACGTACCGTGCGCTGTCGTCCTCACCCTGCTCTTCGAGCACACCCACAGCCGCGGCGTAGGAGACCGCTGCCTCCTCGTACGCAGCCAGTGAGATCGCCCGCTCGGCCGCGCTCGTCGTGTACGCCATCGCCGTGTCCACGTCGCCCGCGGGCGCCGCCTGGAGGAAGTGGTAGGCGAGCTCGCCGAGGCGGGGCCCGGGATCGTCTCCGCACTGTCGCTCCAGTGCGAGGGCGATCTCGCGGTGCAGACGGACGCGCCGCGTTCTCGTGAGATCGTCGTAGAGCGTTTCACGGATCAGCGCATGGCCGTACGCGAAGCGGCCCACGGTCTCAGGTACCTCGGCGATCAGTCCCGCCCGGACCGCCTGCTCGAGGATCTCGAGCACGTGATCCTCCGCGCTGACGCCGATGGCTTCCAGCAACCCGAGGTCGAACTCGCGCCCGATGACCGAACCGAGCGTGAGCACCTTGACCGCTTCCGGACCCAGCTGCGCCAGCCGTTGCCCGATGACGTCCTTCACCCCCGTCGGGATCGCGTGCTGCGCCAGGGCCACGGCTGTCGTGCCAAGGCCCGCGTCCGTGCCGAGCGCCCCCGTCTCCTGGAGGTGGCGGAGCACCTCCTCGACGAAGAACGGATTCCCGTCGGTCCGGTCGTGGAGGTCACGCGCCAACTGCGGAGGAGCTCCGAGCCCAGCGATCACGTCGACCAGGTCGGCGACGTGCTGCTCGTCCAACCCGGCGAGCGGGAGCCGCTCGAACAGCTGGTCGCGCTGGAGATCGGCGAGTGTGGCGGCCAGGGCCTCGGTGCGATCCACCTCGGTGCCGCGATAGGTGCACAGGATGAGGATCGGCGCATCGCGGACGGCGCGCACGACGTGGGCCAGCAGCGCCAGCGTCGCTCTGTCCGCCCGATGCAGATCCTCGATCGCCAGGACCAGCGGTGCAGACGCGGCGACGTTCACCAGCAGGCGAGCGACGGCGCCGTAGAGCCGATGGCGCTCCCCCGCCGGGTCCCCGCGCACCGGCTCGGGGAGATCGGGGAGGCGCTCGGCCAGCTCCGGCGCGAGGCGACGGAGCTCTCCGCCGGTGTCACCGAGGTCGAGTCGCAACTCCTCCAGAGGGCAATCCGACACGTATCGCGAGATCGCCTCGATGAACGGCTGGTAGGGAACCAGCGTCTCGTCGGTGCAGTGCCCCAGCAGGATCTGCGCTCCTCGCTGGTGGACGTCGGCGCACAGCTCGGCGGCCAAGCGCGTCTTCCCGATGCCCGGCTCTCCCTCGACGAGCACCAGGCGGCACTCGCCCGCACGCGCGCGCTCGAACTCCTCTGACAACGCCGTGAGCTCGTCGCCGCGCCCGACGAACGGGCTGGCCTGGCGTGCGGTGACGAAGCGCGGCAACGGACCAGGCCTCGTCGACACCGGTTCCCACACGACATCGCAGCTCGCAACGGGACCGAGGATGCCCTTCAGCGTCAACTCACCCAGGTCGCGGAAGCGATGACCGGCGCCGGGGCCGACCAGATCGCACACCAGCCTCGACGTGAGGATCTGACCGCCCGACGCCCGATCACACAGCCGCTTCGCGGCGTTGACCGGGGTGCCGAAGTAGTCGCCGTCCGCCGGGATCGCGTCGCCGACGTGGACCCCGACGCGAAGTCCGAGGGGCACGGCCCCGGGGCGCTCGTTCTGGCGATGCGTCGCCTGTTGCATCGCGACTGCGCAGGACACCGCATCGGTCGCGCTGCGGAACGCCAGCATCAGCCCGTCACCGACGTTCTTGACCTCGCGACCGCCTGTCGTGGTGACCACATCGCGGAGGACACCGAGGTGGACGAGCAGCTCATCGACCGCGTCGTCGCCGAGGCGCGACGTCAACGCCGTCGATCCGACGACGTCGGTAAACACAAACGTCATGGTGTTCGCCCGCATCACCTGACGCAGTCGCCGGCCTCCACCACGGACACCGGAGCTGCGCTGAGCGCAGCGTAGGGACCGAGGTGGTCACTGTCGAGGAGCCGAGCCCGCCCGATCTGACCCGTCTCCGGCCCCTCGATCGCGCCTGCCGTTGGTCGGCGGGCGCGACCGATCACCACGCCTCGGCCAGCAGGGCCGCGAACGTCGCCTCCGCGTCGCACGCCACCCCCCGGCGGGCGAACCAGGCGCTGAGCGTGGTGACGTCGCGGTGCAACAGGTCGAACCCGTTGGGGTTCACCACCAGGTCGACCGCCTGGGGCAGGTCGATGAGCCACGCCCGCTCCCGCCACCACAGCACGTTGTACGGCGACAGGTCGGCGTGGACCAGGCCCGAACGCACGAGTGCCGCCAGGTCGTCGACCAGCTGCGCATGGGCGCGGGCCAGCTCGGCCGGCGACAGGTGGGCCGACACCAGGCGCGGGGCGGCGCCGTCGGCGTCGCCCAGCAGCTGCATGAGCGTGCCGTCGCCGGTGAACTCGACCGGGTAGGGCACGGTCACGCCGGCCGCGTGGGCGTGCACGAGCGCGTCGTACTCGTCGCGGGCCCAGCGGTCGGCCACGAGGCGCCGGCCGTGGCGTGACCGCCGGGCCACCGCCCGCCGGTCGCGCGACGAGCCGAACCCCCGACCCGCCTGGTAGGCGGCGTCGGCGGTGAACGTGCGGGCCTTGCTGAAGCCGCCGGCCTCGAGCACGCCCTTCGACAGCTCCATCGGCCGGTAGCGCTTGTGGGCGAGGAGGGCGGCGCGGCCGTCGGGCGCGCGGCGCTCGACGACGAAGACCTCGGCCTCCTTGCCGGTCTTGAGCAGGCCGACCACCTCGTCGGTGGTGTCACCTGCGGTGAGCCACGCCGGGGCGGCGCGCTCGGGCTCGTGCATGGGCACGGGTCCTCCAGGGTGCGATGCGGACGGGGAGTGGACCCGACGGCTCGCAGGGCGCCCGGAGGAAGGCAGCTCAGTGCTGGTGCACGGGCGCGGAGCCGAGGGGGCGGGGGGTCGTGGCTGTCACGTCGACCGGCCTCCTTCTCGGCTCGGGCCGGGCGGACGCCCGGCGCTGCGGCCACGGTACGGGGCGCGGGAGCAGCGGACCTCCCGGTTTTCCGTCTGCCGTCGCTCGGCTACGTCCCCTCGGCGGCCGCCGTGCGCTGTCGTTCGAGGAAACGCCGTTCGGTCGGATTGGCGGTCAGCTCGATGGCGCGGTCGTAGGCGGCGGTCGCGCCACGCCGTCCCGCACGGGCGAGGAGGTCGGCGCGCGCCGCGTGGTACGGCTGGTAGTCCTCGAGCAGGGTCACGTCGAGCGAGTCGAGGGCGTCGAGACCAGCGGGGGCGCCACGCATCTCGCCGATGGCGACGGCCCGGTTGAGTGCGATCACCGCGTCGGGGCGCATCGCGTAGAGCTGGTCGTAGAGGGCGACGATCTGGGACCAGTCGGTTGCCGCGGCGGTGGCGGCGTCGGCGTGGACGGCGGCGATGGCCGCTTGGATCTGGAACGGGCCGGGCTGGTTGCGGCGCAGGCACGCGCGCACGAGGGTGTGTCCTTCGGTGATGAGCATGCGATCCCACTGCGTGCGGTCCTGGTCGGCGAGGCGGATCATCGATCCGTCCGGGGCGGTGCGGGCGGGTCGCCGGGCTTCGCTGAGCAGCGTGAGCGCGAGGAGGCCGACGGCTTCGGGCTCGTCGGGCATGAGCCCGGTGAGCACGCGTGCGAGGCGGATCGCTTCACGTGAGAGGTCGACGCGGGTGAGGCTGTCGCCGGTGGTCGCGGTGTGCCCTTCGGCGTAGATCAGGTAGATCGCCGCCAGCACCGCGTGGAGCCGTTCGGGCAGCTCGGCGGCGGGAGGGACGCGGTAGGGGGCGCCGTTGTCGCGCAGCTTGCGCTTGGCGCGGACGATCCGCTGGGCGAGCGTGGGTTCGGGGACGAGGAAGGCGCGGGCGATCTCGGGGGTGTCGAGCCCGCCGAGGAGCCGGAGGGTGAGTGCGACCTGGGCGTCGGTGGCGAGCGCGGGATGGCAGCACAGGAACATCAGCCGCAGCTGGTCGTCGGGGACGACATCGACGAAGCCGTCGAGGGCGTCGAGCTCGGGGTCGTGGTCGGGTTGCACGTCGTCCCCCTCGAGTCGGAGGGCCGCCAGGTGGCGGTCGGTGCGGGTCGATTCGCGTCGCAGCCGGTCGATGGCGCGGTTGCGGGCGGTGGTGGTGATCCACCCGCCAGGGTTCGGCGGCACTCCCTGTGTCGGCCACTGCTCGGCGGCGATGGCGAACGCCTCGGCCACTGCGTCCTGGGCGAGGTCGATGTCGCCGAGGACGCGGATCAGGGTGGCGGTGCAGCGACCGGCCTCCTCGCGAAAGATCTCGGCGAGGTCAGCCATGCGTGGGTCGGACCTCGATGGGCTGCTCGCAGGCGACTGCCGCCCTGGCGGCCCAGGCGAGGGCGGCGTCGAGGTCGGGGGCTTCGATGACCCAGAAGCCGGCCATCTGCTCCTTGGTCTCGGCGTAGGGGCCGTCGGTCATCGAGATGTCGCCGCCTGCGGCTCGCACCACGGTCGCCGACGACGGCGGCCGCAGGCCGGCGACGAACACCCAGGCGCCGGCGCGCTCGCATCTCGGCGGCGAGCTCGTCGGTGCGAGCCATCTGGCGCTCGTACTCGGGCGTGGAGGGGTCGACGACGTCGTCGAGCTCGTCGGACCAGACGGACAGCAGGTACTGGGGCATGGTCAGAGTCTCCTTCGCGCGAACGGAACGTCGGCGGGCGGTCAGTCGGCGGGCGTGGTGACGGACATGGCGTCCTCCCGGGTTCGGCGGTGCCCGATGCGCCGCGCACCACCTCCACGAACACCACCGCCCGAATCGACACCCTCACTGCGACAGAGATCTTCCGACCTGTCCTGTCGAAACCGCCGGGCCCGTTCGTAGCAGGGGCAGAACCGGCAGACGACCGGGCCCGATCAACCCCCTCTCGAGGAGAGCACCATGACCGCCACCTACACCTTCGACAGCTTCGCCAGCCTCGACGGCTACGGCTCCTACGACAGCAGCGGCGACTGGGGCGGCTTCTGGGGCAAGGAAGGTCCCGAGCTGCTCGACCGCCGCCTCGCCCTGTACGGCGAGGAGCAGCGGATGGTCCTCGGGGCCAACACCTTTCGGCAGTTCGTGCAGCTGCTGGGCCCGATCACCGAGGAGTCCCAGGTGAGCTGACCCGATCAACACCCGGATGCGGAACCTGCCGACGACGGTGGTGTCGACGACGCTCGACGGACCCCTCGACTGGCCGAACGCGACCCTCGTGCGCGGTGACGCCGTCGACGTCGTCGCCCGGCTCAAGGAGGAGTCCGACGTGCCGTTGCGCTCGCACGGCAGCCTGTCGATGAACCGGGCGCTGATGGCCGCCGGCCTCGTCGACCGTGTCCAGGTGACGATCTTCCCGGTGATCACCGGTCGGACAGGGGTCGAGCCGATCTTCCAGGGTGCGGCCGACTTCGACCTCGACCTGATCGAGAGCCGGACGCTCGACGGCAACATCCAGGAGCTCATCTACCGGCCCACCCTGCACGGCTGAGCCCGTTCACGCCGCACACCGTCGAGTCGTTCTGGTCACGAGACGCGCCAGGGGTCTCCGTCACGGACGACGGAGACCCCTCGGGTACCGGGCGCAGGGCTCAGGTCCAGTTGCTGATGCGGACCTCTTCGGGGTACGGGTCGCCGGTGCCGGTCTCGACCAGCTGCTTCATGCTCATCAGGAACGTGGCCCACTTGGTGCTGCAGTGGGACATGAACTCGCCCGGCTCGCGCCAGCCGTCGTGCCCGAACAGGACGATCGTGTAGTCGTCTTCCTCCTTCAGGTCGAAGGTGACGTGGGTGCCGATCCACTCCTCGGGGCCGTCGGTGACCTCCCACTCGATCCGCTCGTTCGGGCGCTGGTCGAGCACCTTCATGTCGAACCCGCCGGCGTCGCCGAAGCGGAACTCGATGGTGCCGCCGACGACGCCCTCGCCGATCGTGTCGGTGGTCCACCAGGCGGCGAGCCCGTCGCGGGTCGTGAGCGCCTCGTACACCTTCTCCGGGGACACGGTCGCCCCGACGCGGTGCTTGATGTCAACCATCGTCGTTTCCTTCCTTGTCGTTGGTGTGCTGTTGGGACTGGGTGTGTCGGATCGCCTCGGCGATCCGCTTGATGCGGCGCAGTCGGGCGTCCCAGGTGGCGCCGACCGACGCGAGCTGCGCGACCGCTCGGGCGAGCTGGGCCTCGTCGACCCGGTACCGCTTCTCGCGCCCGACGGGGGCGGCGTGCACGAGCCCGGCGCGGTCGAGCACGTCGAGGTGCTTGGCGACCGCCTGCCTCGTGACCGGCACGTGCTCGCTGAGGCTCGTGGCGGTGCCGTCGCCGTCGCTGAGCAGCTGGTCGAGCAGCCGACGCCGCGTCGGGTCACCGACCGCCGACCACAGGTCGTCGTCGATGACGATCATCACGGCGACGACGCCTGACGGGCGGCCACCTCGGCGATGCGGGGGACGTAGAAGTCCCAGCCCTGCACGTGGTCGTTGTAGGCCTCCTCGAGGACGGCGATCTCCCAGCCGCGCTCGCGGAATCCCGTCTCGGTGAGCCGCAGCGCGGTGCCGGTGCCCGACGGCGAGATCTCGAACGTCACGAGCATCGAGTTGGTCGGGGTGGCGACCTCGCCGGCCTCGTGGGTCCACCGGAAGGAGAACCGATGGGGTGGCTGGGCGTCGACCACGGTGATCGGCACGACGTCGACCCGCCCCGACGCCTCGTCGCGCCACGTGAGCTCGCCGGTGTGCCCCGGAACCGGCTCGACGTCGGTCTCGGCGCTCCACCAGTCGCGGATGTGGTCGGGGCTGCTGACGACGTCGAACACCGTCTCGGGCGGTGCGTCCACGTAGATCTCTCGCTCGATGCTCCCGAAGTCCATGGCTGGGCGCTCCCTCTCTCAGTGATGCAACGTTTGGTTGCGAATCACCGTAGAGCGCTCAGTCGTTTTACGCAACCATTGGTTGCAGATTTTCGGGATCGGAGCTCAGCTGGCTGCTCGCCGCGCCGGCCGTGCTCGAGGTAGGGGACGCGCCGCCGCCTCGTCGAGGTCCTCCCCTCGACGCGTCCTGGACCTCACTCGACGGTGGTTCGGCTGGAGGCCTCGTCCCGCCCCACCCCGACTGCGCCCCGCAGGCCGACGCAGCCCACGCACCCGACGCACCCGACGCAGTCCACGCAGTCGATGCAGGCCACGCAGGCCACACAGCGCACGCATCGGACGCACGCCACGGTGGCGACGCACGCCCGGATGCCGGCGCCCAGGAACGTGAGCACGCTCCCGACGACGCCGACGCTGCCCCCCGTCGCGATGCTCCCGGCGACGGCCGCGCTGCCGCTCGTGGCCACGCTGCCCGGCCACCGCCACGCTGCCGACGGTGGCGATGCTGCCGGCGACCGCGGCGCTGCGCGCGGTGGCGACGCTCCGAACGACCCCTGCGCTGCCGCTCGTGGCCACGCTCCCGGCCACCGCCACGCTGCCGACGGTGTCGATGCTGCCGGCGACCGCGGCACTGCCGATGGTGGCGATGCTGCCGGCGACCGCCGCGCTGCGGGCGGTGGCCACGCTGCTGGGCGGGCTGTGTCGGTCGACGAACCGGGAGATGCGGGGCACCGTCATGGCTGCAGTGTTCCCGACGTCGAGGCCGGAGTCGATGTGGTCGCGGACGGCAACCCGCACGCGGATCGATGACTCTCCGCACCGTGAGCCGTCTCTGGTGACAGGCTCCCCAGGGGAGCCCGCGAGCGCACGGGACGAGACAGCGGAGGACACCATGACGACCACGCCCGGCAACGTGAGCAGCGACCTCCCCGGCAAGCCGCCGATCGTCGACCTGGCCACCTGGCAGGCGGCGCGTGACGAGCTGCTGGTCCGCGAGAAGGCGCACACGCGTGAGGGCGACGCGATCGCCGCGGCCCGGCGGCGGCTCCCGATGGTCGAGCTCGACGGCACGGTCGAGGTCACCGGACCGAACGGGCCGGTCCCGTTCGTCGACCTGTTCCAGGGCCGCGACGAGCTCGTGGTCTACCAGCACATGTGGTACGACGGCGCGCCGCACCAGGGGCAGTGCGAGGGCTGCACCACCACGGCCTGGCACGTGAAGGACGCCGTCTACCTCAACGCCCGCGGCGTCTCGTTCGCCATCCTGACCTCGGGCCCGTGGGACGAGGTCGCTCCCTACGTCGAGTTCATGGGCTACACCGAGCCCTGGTACTCGGTGCGGGGCGTGGAGGCGCCGGTCGGCGGAGAGATGGGGCACATCGTCTGCTTCCTGCGCGACGGCGACCGCGTGTTCCTCACCTACTCCACGACGGGCCGGGGCAACGAGCCGGCCAACGGGTCCCTCGGCCTGCTCGACATGACGCCCTACGGCCGGCGCGAGGGGTGGGAGGACAACCCCGAGGGCTGGCCCGAGGCCCCTCAGGCCGGCGCGCCGGTCGGTGGGCATGGCTCGCCGATCTGCTGGTACTGGCGCTCGGACGCGGCTGGCGTCGCCACGTGGGGCCCGACCAGCCGGCCCGTGCCGCAGTGGACCCGCCCCGGCGCGACCGCCGTGGAGACCCTCGGCCGCCAGGGCGACCACCACTGACGCGGGTTCCGTCGGGCACGAACCCGAAAGGTCGACCGCCACGACGGCGTGCATCGGGTAGGACAGGTGCATGCCGATCGCCGAGCTGAGAGCCGTCGTGTTGGACACACCCGAGCCGCGGAAGCTGGCCGAGTTCTACCGGGCGCTGGTCGGGGGCGAGATCACCTCCGACGACGGGGAGTGGGTGACGCTGCGGGACGGCGGCCTGGTGCTGCTGAGCTTCCAGCTGGCGCCCGATTACCAGCCGCCGGTGTGGCCCAGCGCCGAGCACGGCCAGCAGTTCCACATCGACGTGACCGTGGACGACGTCGACCGGGCCGAGGCCGAGGTGCTGGCCCTGGGTGCCACGAAGCACGAGGTGCAGCCTCCCGAGGCGCGAGGCGTGGCGGGTCTACCTCGACCCGACCGGGCACCCCTTCTGCCTGTGTTGGGACTAGCGACCTCACCGACGACGACCCCGATGGCGTGCAGGACGTGTTCCTCTGGCGGCGCAGCACCTCACGACTGCCAGCACTCGAGCTCATCGGCCGGGCGCCGGCCCGTCGCGGACGATGCCGCGGACCTGGTCCCGTGACAGCGTGTCGGGGGCGAGCTCGGGCATCCACCAGGTGGCACCCGCCTCGGCGTAGGGCCGCGGATCGGTACCGATCGGGAGGCAGACGGCCACGTCGTAGGGCGCGGCGGAGTCCTCGCGGAGATCGTCGATGACCGCGACCATCTCGGCGAGCTGGTCAGGATGGTCGAGGTTGACCGGGACCAGGCCGTCGTGACGGGCGGCGCGGCGGAGCGGCCTCACGCGTCCAGGGAGCGCCCCGACCCAGACCGGCACGCCGGGCCGCTGGACCGGTCGGGGCAGGAACTGGATGCCGCCCACCGTGTAGTGCTCGCCGTGGTGGTGCACGGTCTCGCCGGACCAGGCGGCGGCCAGAACGTCCAACGACTCGTCGAGCATCGCCGCCCGCCTGCGGTCGTCGAGCTCCTCGCCGGTCTTGGACAGCTCGTTGCCGAAGTCGTCGCTGCCCAAGCCGACGCCGAGGACGAGCCGGCCCCCGCTCAGTCGGTCGAGCGACGCGGTCTCCCGGGCCACCTTGGCCGGTCGGCGGCGAGCGAGGGGCGTGACCATGGGACCGAGCCGCACCCGGTCGGTGGCAGCGGCGATCGCCGCCAGCGTGATCCAGGGATCGGCCACCTGCCGGATCGGCGCCTGCCAGCGCAGGTGGTCCCAGACGAAGACCCCGTGCCAGCCGGCCTCCTCCGCCTCGGCAGCCAGACCCGCGACGACGACCGGGTCCGCCAGCTCGTCGAACAGCGGCAGCCACAGCCCCGAACGGAGACCGCGGCGGTCGGTCGGAGCGACCGACGACATGTGCTCGTGCCCAGCCATCTCAGCCTCCCGTTGCGACGACCTTCCGGCGCAGGTCCACATCGTCCGACGTCCAGCACCTCCGGGACTCATCGGTGCCCGGCGCCGCACACCGCCTGCCGGGTCACCTTGCGGTGTGCCCTCCTGGTCGAGGCGCGGAGCCAGGAGGGGCACACCGTCGGTGGTCACCGTTCGTCAGCACGGGGGCTGAGGACGCGTCAGTCGGTTGTCGGGGCAGCTGCGAACTCGCGCTTGACGTTCTTGTACCAGCCCATGCCCTTGATGGGGTGCTTCCACCGACCCTTCATCGCGGCCAGTGCCGGCTCGTGCGCCTCGTCGCCTCCTGCGACTGCTTCCTTCAGGTGCGTGTCCTGGAGCTTGATCACGTCGTCAGCGGTGGCTGCGCGGTGCGGCTGATCGCATGCGCCGCCCAGTTGGTTGCAGGTCATGGTCTTCATGGTCGTTGTTCTCCTTCAGCGGGTGAGCCCGGTGGAGCCGGGCATCGTGGTGAGCGATTCGGGTCTCAACGGGTGACGGCCAGTCGTGGTGCGTCCGCCCCGGCCTGCCAACGGCGACGCTCGGGGAGGGTGGTGTCGCCGTAGCTCTTGCACTGGGCTTCGGTCGGTGCGAGCTCGAACAGCACGTAGCGATCGGCGGGGTCGTAGCTGGCGGCTGCGGCCGCGGTCGCCCGCGCGGCGTCGTCTGTGACGAGCGTTCCCATGCCGCTCAACGACGCTTCGCCGCCGGTCCCGGCGTGGTCCGTCACCCCGTTGTGGAGGGCGAACCACCCGCGCTCGCGCAGATCGACGCCCTTCGGCGACATCGGTTCCATGAACAGGTAGAGAGCGTCGGCGGTGATGATCGGCGTGACCGGGTGGACCCGTGGGGGGCCGCTCCCCCGCACGGTGGCCAGATACGCCGGTGCCGCCAGGAGCCGTTCGGCCACGAACGCGGCGAGCTCGGGGGCAGCGTCGGCGAAGTCACCCCAGGTCGCCGCCAGGTCGGCATGCGGATGCGGCGCCGCGGTCGTCGTGTGCGTGTGCGTGTCGGACATGGTCACTCCTGAGGTCGTGTGGGCCGCATGACCCGGGGTCTGCGATGTGAGAGTAGAACTATCAATTCGAGAGTGTTACTGTCAAGACGTGGATGTGCGACAACGACCCCGGCGACGGAACGTCGGCCCGCCGCGGCCAGGCGAGGACACGGCTCGCCCGGGCCGCGGTCGTCGACGCAGCCCGGACCCTGTTCCTCGAGCGGGGCTACGCGGCCACGACGATCGAGGCGATCAGCGACCTGGCCGACGTCCCCCCGGCCACCGTGTACCGGTTGTTCCGCTCCAAGCGCGGGATCCTGAAGGCTCTCCTCGATGTCTCGATCGTCGGCGACGACGAGACCGTCCCCCTGGCGGATCGCCCCCACATACGATCCCTTCTCGCCGATCCGGACCCGACGATGCAGCTGGCCGGCTTCGTCGCCGTCACCGTCGAGGTGAACTCGAGAACCGCACCGATCTACCGAATCCTCGCCAGCGCGGCGAGCTCGGACCCCGAGGTCGCCGCGCTGTTCGACGAACTGACGCGGCAACGGCAGGAGGGCCAACGGGTGATCGCCAGGTCGTTGGCCCGCGCCGAGGCGTTGCGGCCCGACCTACGAGAGCGCGATGCCGCCGACGTCATCCACACGCTCATGTCTCCCGAGGTCTTCCGGCTGCTCGTCATCGACAGGAACTGGAATCCGCAGCGCTACGAGCGATGGCTGACCGGAGTCCTCGTCGATCAGCTGCTCGCAGTGGCGGACACGACCCGCTGACCCACCGGCCGCCACTGTCGGATCGGTCGAGGCGACTGCCGGTGCTGCCGATCCCCCGCTGCCGAGGCGCTACTGCTTCACGGTCTCGCCACCCCATTCCTCGGGGGCCACGTCGCGCATGGTCTGGGTGAACTGCCAGCGGTGGCCGCCGAGGTCTTCGACCGTGCACTCGCGCTCGCCGTACTCGTGCTCGATCGGCTCCTGCAGTACCCGGGCCCCGTGCGCACGGGCCCGGGCGAGCTGCGCGTCGACGTCGAGCACCCGCACCTTGAGCAGGTGGGACACGACGCCTGGCTCGGGGGCCTGCTGCTCGCCATGGACCTCCGCCACGATCACGCCACCGTCCTCGCCGACACGCATCTGTGATCGGTGGCTCTCGCCGATCCGCACCCGTTCGACGAAGCCGAAGGCGTCGCTGAGCCACGCCACCGCGGCACGCACGTCGGGGTAGACCAGAACGGGGATCACCGTCGCATCGGGGATCGAGCGGTTCGTCCGCATCGGGGCAGAGGGTAGGCACGATTGCCGTTGCGACGTCCTGCAGGTGATGTCGAGAATCGGAGCTCTGCTCCGTTCCTGTGGTGACGGCGGCCAGCGGGGTCGCAGTCGCACGAGGAGGACGAGATGGCCAAGTACCTGTTGCTCAAGCACTACCGGGGCGCTCCGGCCCCGCGGAACGACGTCCCGATGGACGAGTGGACGCCCGAGGAGGTCGATGCCCACGTGCAGTACATGAGCGACCTCGCCACACGGCTCGAGGGCACCGGCGAGTTCGTCGACGAACAGGCGCTGTCGCCCGAGGGGGTCTGGGTCCGCTCCGACGGCGAGGGGCGACCGCCGGTCACCGACGGCCCGTTCGCGGAGACGAAGGACCTGGTCGCCGGGTGGATGGTGATCGACGTCGACAGCTACGAGCGCGCGATCGAGCTCGCCGGTGAGCTCTCGGCCGCGCCAGGGGCCCGCGGCGAGGCGATCCACGAGTGGCTGGAGGTCCGGCCCTTCCTCACCGCGCCGCCCACCGTCACCGAGTGATCGTGGGCGACGTCGAGCTGCGTGAGCTCGTCCCGCAGATCCTGAGCGTCCTCGTCCGTCGCGGCGCAGACTTCGCGACGGCCGAGGACGCCGTGCAGGAGGCCCTCGTCCGCGCACTGCACGCATGGGAGGACAACCCACCGTCCGATCCCAAGGGTTGGCTGGTCACGGTCGCCTGGAGAGCGTTCATCGATCTGGCACGGTCGGATGCCGCTCGCCGCGATCGAGAGGTCCGGGTCGCGGCTGCGCCGCCGACCGGAGAGGCGCAGGGTGTCGATGACACCCTGGGCCTGTACTTCCTGTGCGCACATCCCCAGCTGACGCCGTCGTCCGCGGTGGCCCTGACCCTGCGGGCCGTGGGCGGGCTGACCACACGCCAGATCGCACAGGCGTACCTCGTGCCCGAGAGCACCATGGCGCAGCGGATCAGCCGGGCCAAGCGCACGGTCGGCCGGGCCGGCCTCGATCGTGGCGGCGACGTCCGAACGGTGATGCGGGTGCTCTACCTCGTGTTCAACGAGGGCCACTCCGGCGAGGTCGACCTCGCCGCCGAGGCCATCCGGCTCACGCGTCAGCTCGCAGCGTCGGTGGCGGATCCCGAGGTCGACGGTCTGCTCGCGTTGATGTTGCTGCACCACGCGCGCCGCCGCAGTCGCATCCGACCTGACGGAGGGTTCGTGCCACTCGCCGAGCAGGACCGGAGCCAGTGGGACACCGAGCTCATCGCGGAGGGCGTCGACATCGTGCAAGCCGCCCTCGCGCTCGATCGGCTCGGTGAGTATCAGGCGCAAGCGGCGATCGCCGCGCTCCACGCCGACGCGCTCCGTTTCGAGGACACCGACTGGGTCCAGATCGTCGAGTGGTACGACGAGCTGCTCTGCTTCGCCGACACACCGATCGTGCGGCTCAACCGTGCCGTCGCCGTGGGTGAGGCCGACGGCGCCCGCGCCGGGCTCGCCGCGCTGGCCGACGTGGACGAGACGATCCCGCGACGGACGCGGTCGCCGCCTACCTCCACGAGAAGAACGGCGATCTCGACCTCGCCGCCCGCCTCTACGCCGAGGCAGCCCGCAACGCGCCGAACCTCGCGGAGCGCAACCACCACACGCACCAAGCGGCGCGACTCAACCAGAGGCTGCGCCGATCCGGTTGAGCTCTCGATGGGCACGTTGGCCATCCCGGGGAACGTCGCAGCTGCACCACCGCGCTCTGGAGCTTGGCTCCGATCGGTAGTCGTGTTACCACTCAATGAACACGTCGGAACGACGTGCCGATACAGCGAAGCGACGATCGACCAGGGGGGACGATGAGGGGACGCTTCATTGCCGCGCTCGTGGGCGCAGCCACGTTTCTCGGAGCGGTGACGGCGACAGCAGCCGCACCGGTCGAGGCCCAGACACCGCCGAAGGATCCGGTCGTCATCGTGGGCGGCTTCCTGACGGGCCAGCCGATCGCCGACATCTTCTACACCGGGCTCGCGGACCGACTCCGGGCCGATGGATACCAGGCGTTCATCTTCGGACCGGTCGACTTCGGACTGGCGGACATCCGCAACAGCGCCGCGTCGCTGAACCAGTTCGTCGATGGCGTCCGAGCGTCGACCGGCGCCCAGAAGGTCGACCTGATCGGCCACTCCCAGGGCGGGCTCACCGGCCGCTACTACATCAAGAACCTCGGCGGCGCGACCGAGGTGGACAGCATGATCAGCCTGTCGTCGCTGCACTACGGCACCTCGGTCGCCAACCTCGGGGCGTTCCTGTTGCTGGGCAACTGCGCGGGGATCGCAGGCTGCGAGCAGATGAGGATCGGGTCCAGCTTCCTCGACGAGCTCAACGCCGGCGACGACACGATCGGCAACGTCACCTACACCAACTTCGCCACCATCTGGGACGAGCTGGTCATCCCCTACACGAGCGGCTTCCTGCGCAACGACGGCAACATCACCAACGTCACCGTCCAGGCGCAATGCCCGTTCAGGTTCGTCGAGCACGTGGGCATCGCCTTCGACGCCACCGTCTACAGCGGCATCGTCGACGCGCTGCGCCACGAGTCGATCCGCCTGAGCTGCTGACCCGCCCTGGTTCGACAGGGGGCCGGCGCTCCGGCGGCCGGCCCCCGACAGAGGGCTGTACGAGAACCGCGGGCGAAGGAGAGACAGCATGCGCAACCCTGCCGTCGCCGAGCTGGACGAGCTCGTCGGGACGTGGAACCTGACGCTGACCAACGCCTGGTTCCTGGACTCACTCGAGGAGCGCCAGCACGGGCGCGCGACCGTCCGGTGGCTCGGCGAGGCGTTCGTCGAGATGGAAGCTGAGATGAACGGCGAGCCGGTGTGGCACTTCGTGTTCGGCCGCAGCGACCCCACCGAACAGCTCGTCGCGCTCTACCACGACCCGCGCCCGACGTCGCGGGTGTTCGCGATGACCTTCGGTGGGGCCGCGTGGACGATGGAGCGCACCGATCCCGACTTCCACCAGCGCTTCGTCGCCCACGTCGCCGATGACCGCATCGACGGACACTGGGACGCGTCCGACGACGGCGGTACGACGTGGCGGAAGGACTTCGACCTCGTCTTCGAACGCGTCCAGCCGTGACGGACGACGGGTCTACCCCCGCAACGGGTAGACGAAGGAGGCCCATGGAGAGACGAGAACGGAGCAACCCGATGAGCCGCGACATCCAGGTCACCTTCGACGCCCACGACCCGCGGTCGCTGTCGTCCTTCTGGCGGGACGTGCTGGGCTACGTCCACCCCGGTCCGCCCGGAGTCGACCTGCCCGAGGGCGCCGACCCATTGGCCGCGTGGGACGAGTTCCTGGCGCGGGTCGGCGTACCCGAGGAACAACGCAACTCGCGATCGGCCATCGAGGACCCGGACGGGGATGGCCCGCGGCTGTTCTTCCAGCAGGTGCCCGAGGGCACTGGTTCCGAAGTCAAGAGCCACGGTGGAGGACCGGAACCGGGTCCATCTCGACGTGCGCGCCGCTCCCGGGCTGGAGGGCGACGAGCGGATGGCGGCGCTCGAGGCCGAGTGCGAACGCCTCGTCGCCCTCGGGGCGACGCGGGTACGTCGCTACGACCCCGCTCCCCCGCTCGACGTCGGCCACATCGTCATGGCCGACCCCGAGGGCAACGTCTTCTGCTTGGACTGACGACCACCCCGACCCGACGTCTGGCGACGCGCCGGTCGGCAGATCTGCGCTCTGGTCAGGCAGGCTCGAGCGTGAGGACAGTGGCGCCCGCCGCGCGGCCGGCGACGGCGCTCGTGAGCGCTGTGGCCGCCTCCGCGAGCGGAAATGTCGCCGCGACGGGCAGCGAGAGCTGCCCTTGGGCGAGCTTGCGACCAGTGCGGCGAGCCGTGGGCCGTCGGCTCGGACGTAGACGTCTGCGACCGTGACCCCACGTTCGGGCGGCGGCGGATCGGTCGTGATCGTCGCGAGGTGGCCTTCGTCCGCCACCGCCTGCAGTGCGGTCGCTGCGCCACCGGGGGCCGCGTTCACGGCGGCCTCCACTCCCTGGCGGCCCGGAGAGGCGTCTCGCACGGCGGCCGGCCAGGCGGGATCGTGATAGTCGACGACGAGACGCGCGCCGTAGTCGCGGACGCGAGCCGCACTCGCGGGGCCCGCCGTCGCGACGACGGTCGCTCCTCGGCGACCGCGAGCTGCACGGTGAGTCCGCCGGTCACGCCGCCGGCGCCGTGCACAAGGACCCACTCCCCGGCGGGGGCTGGTGCGACCTCGGTGAGCGCCTGGTCCGCGGTGAGTGCCGGCACCGGGAACGCGGCCGCGCCGTCCCAGGGGACGGGGGCAGGCTTCGGCGCGACAAGCGCGGCCGGAGCGACGAGCCACTCCGCCCACGCCCCCTGGTGTCGCAGCGGCACTGGGTGAGTGAGCACCTCGTCACCCGGGACGAAGCTCGTCACGTCCTCGCCGACTGCGGTGACAACTCCCGCGGCCTCGACGCCGAGCACCAACGGTGGTCGGCGGCCGACATCCCACTCGCCGACCCGGACGAGCTCGTCCCAGCTGGCGACCCCTGCCGCGTGCACCGAGATCACGACCTCGTCCGGAGCAGCAGACGCTGGTGCCGCGAGTTCGAGCAAGCGCACGTCATCGCCGAACGCGTCGATGCCGGCGGCACGCATCGGTCGCATGGGCCACCACCTCCGACATCGAACCCTAGAACCGACGGTCCGGACCCTGGAAGCCGACGGGATCGGTATCGGTCTCCCGCACCGGGGTCAGCACCGCGACCATCGGGCTGCACGACCCCGGCACGGCTGAACCGGCGGCGGGTTCACCCACCGGCGCCCTCGTGCTCGGCCTGCTCGGGGCCCACAGACGGCGTCCACCCCATGCTGCGGGCCGCACCGAGCACCGCGTGGCCGAGGAGCTCGAACTCGTCGGCCAGGTCGACGGCGCCGTCGTCGGCGGCGATGAACAGGCCGTCCGAGCCGGCGAGCGTGAACACCGCCAACCGACGCGTCTGCTCGTCTGTGAGCCCGGTGAAGAACGCCTGGTAGATCTGCTGGATGCGGGCGAGCGTCACGTCGCGCGCCTCGCGGAAGCGCCGGCGGGCCGCGGGTTCCTCGGGGCGGCGCTCGAGGATGAGCATGAGGCCGAGGCGGAGGAAGTCGGGGAACTTGGCGAGCTGCTCCCCCGCGTCGCGCATGCCCTTCACGACGAGCATCGTCGGGCGCGGCGTCGCCGACGTCGTCGGGCGCCGTGGTGAGCGCGTCCACCCAGTCGGAGAAGCTGCGGTCGATGACCGCCGCGATCAGCTGGTCCTTGTCCTCGAAGTGCCAGTAGATCGAGCTGGCCGGCAGCCCCGACCGCTCGCTGACCAGCTTGATGCTGGTGCCCTCGTAGCCCCGCTCCCCCGCGATCTGCGCGGCGGCGTCGAGGATGGCGGCTCGCGAGGCGATGCCGTTGGCTCGTTGTCGTCGCGGGGCGGTCACGACGCCTCCTGTCGCCCGGCGTTGCTTGACGCCGCAGGACGATCGACCTTACCGTAGTGATCGCTACAGGACTAGGGGGCGACTGACGAGCTGGGACAGAGTCCTCGAGCACCACGACCACGTCGTCGGCCTGGTCCACGACTTCGTGACGGCCGACGATCCGACAGCCGACCGTGACGGAGGTCCCGCGTGATGGGCCGCTACGCCAACGCCTTCGGGCCCCACGCCCCCGACGCCACCTACGTCGACCACGAGTACGAAGAGCGGCTGTTCGACACCGGCGAGGTCCAGCTCAACCACGTCGTCGTCGGCGACGCACGCCGGCCCGCCCTCCTGCTCGATCCCCGGCCAGACCGAGTCGTGGTGGGGCTACGAGGCGGCGCTCCCGCTGCTGGCCGAGCACTTCCAGTGCTTCGCCGTCGACCTCCGCGGCCAGGGCCGCTCCAGCCGAACCCCGGGGCGCTACACGCTCGACAACATCGGCAACGACCTCGTCCGGTTCATCGACGGCGTCATCGGCCGGCCCACGATCGTGAGCCGGGCTGTCGTCGGGCGGGGTCCTCTCGGCGTGGCTGTCGGCCTACGCGAAGCCGGGCCAGGTCCTCGGCGCCCACTACGAGGATCCGCCGCTCTTCGCCTCCGAGGTGAGCACCTCGACCGGGCAGTCGCTCCGGCAGTCGATCGGTCCCGTCTTCGCCCTCATGGCCAAGTACCTCGGCGACCAGTGGAGCGATCGGCGACTGGGACGGCATGGTCGCCGCCGCCCCCGTCGAGCTGCCCGGGTGGATCGCCGCCGTCGCCGGCTTCGATGGGCGCAGCCGGAGACGAACCGGCCCAGACCCTCAAGGAGTACGACCCCGAGTGGGCCCGGGCCTTCTGGACCGGCACGGTCGCCGCCAGCTGC
The DNA here is from genome assembly GCA_963778415.1 of uncultured Acidimicrobiales bacterium. Taxonomy (GTDB): domain Bacteria; phylum Actinomycetota; class Acidimicrobiia; order Acidimicrobiales; family VFJN01; genus ZC4RG19. The sequence continues at coordinate 516,883 of CAVZUI010000010.1, read as the reverse complement.
GACCACGACCGGATGCTCGCCGCCGTGAAGGTGCCGGTGCTGTTCACGCATCACTTCCGGCATGGTCGACGAGGCGACCGGCCACCTGATGGGCGCCAGCTCCGACCTCCAGGCCCGCCGCGCCTGCGAGATCGTTCGGGACGCCGGTCAAGCGGTCGACTACCGGTCGCTGCCCGAGATGGGCCACTCGCTGCACGGGCAGGACCCCGAGCAGTTCGCGGCCATCCTCACCGCGTGGGCCGACGGGTTGTGACGACCGTCGAGGAGGTCCCCGTCCTCGTGGTCGGCGCCGGGCCGGTCGGCACCACGCTGGCCATGGACCTCGCCCGCCTCGGTGTGCCATCCGTCCTTCTCGAACGGCGACGCGGCATCCCGCCCAACCCCAAGTGCAACACCACCAACGCCCGGTCGATGGAGCTGTTCCGCCGGCTGGGGTGTGCCGACGCCATCCGCGGCAGCGGCCTGCCGGCCGACCACAACACCGACATCGTGTACATGACCCGGCTGACAGGGGTCGAGCTGGTGCGCTACGAGCGCTCCACCCCCGCCGACGTGCGGGCCGGCACCCAGCACGGCGTCGCCGCCAACTGGCCGACCCCTGAGCCCCAGCACTTCGTGTCGCAGGTCTTCCTCGAACCGGTGCTGCGGGCCGCCGCCACCGACCGGTGGGGCGTCGACCTGCGCGAGGGCTGGGAGCTGACGGGCTTCGAGCAGCACGACGACCGGGTCACCGCCACCGCTCGCGACGTCGAGACGGGACAGGGGACGACCATCCACGCCCAGTACCTCGTGGGCACCGACGGCGCGGCCAGCGAGGTGCGCAAGGCCATCGGCGCCCGGCTCGACGGCATCCCCCGGCTCAACGACATGTGCTCCACCTACTTCCGGGCGCCCCGAGTCACCGAGCTCGCCGCCCGGGCTCCCGGGTGGATGCTCCGCTTCGTCGCCGGGCGGGCGATCCTCGTGGCGATCGACGGGGACGACGGCTGGTTGATCCACGTGAACGTGCCCGACGGCGCCGATCCCGCCACCTGGGACCCGGAGGAGGCGATGTTCGCCGCCATCGGCGAGCCGTTCGAGTACGAGGTCCTCGACCGCAGCCGCTGGACCCCGAAGGCGATGGTGGCCGACACCTGGCGCGATCGGCGCGTGTTCCTCGCCGGCGATGCCGCCCACCTGTGGGTGCCGATGGGCGGCTTCGGGATGAACGCCGGCATCGCCGATGCCGTCTCGCTGAGCTGGCGCCTCACCGCGGTCCTCGACGGCTGGGGCGGGCGACCGGCTTCTCGACAGCTACCAGGCCGAGCGCGCCCCCATCGGCGACGCCATCGCCGGGCAGGCGGTCACGTGGGCGCTCAACAACGGGATCCTGCTGGCCGGTGCCGCCGACCGGGTCGACGAGCTGGAGGCCGACGGCCCCGAGGCCGCCGCGGCCCGCGCCGAGCTGGGTGGCGCCGTGCGGCGCGACACCCTCAGCGAGTTCGAGTGCCCCGGGTTCCAGCTCGGCTACGTCTACGCCGGCTCGCCCGCCGTCTGCCCCGACGACCTCACTCCACCGGCGACGACGTCGGTCGAGACCTACGAGGCCACGTCGTGGCCCGGGGCCCGACTCCCCCACGTCTGGCTCGCCGAGGGGGTCTCGGTGTTCGACCGTCTCGGTCCCGACTTCACGCTGCTGCGGGTCGGGTCCGACGCGCCCGCCGGCACCGCACTGATCACGGCGGCCGCCGCACTGGGCGTCCCGCTCGCGGTGCTGGACATCGAGGCAGCAACCGTGGGCGACGCCTACGACGACGTCCCCCTCGTGCTCGTCCGCCCCGACCAGCACGTGGCCTGGCGATCGTGCACCGACCCCTCCGAGAGCGAGGCGAGGGCCGTCCTCGCACGGGTGACGGGCACCGACGGCTAGTGCGGTGCACACGTGCGTCGCGGCTCGCCCCACAGCCGGTGCGAGGCGCAGGGCTACGCTCCGAGCCGTGAGGGGGGACGCTCGCGACGCCAGAAGCACGGGAGAGGCGCACAGACGCGAGCCCGCGAGGTGACCCGAGCTTCAGAGGGTCGGGGCGGGGGCGAGATGGCAGCACAGCTCGTGGACATCGGCGACATCCCGGCGACGGTGGCAGCTCAGCTCCTGCGTGCCATCGACCGGTCGCCGTCGGCCGTGGTCTCCCTGGTCGACTCCGACCTGAACATCCGCTGGATGAGTGCCTCGGCCGCGTGGGTTTCCGGGTCCGACCCCGCGGTCCGGCAGGGTGCCAGCGGGATCGACCGGATCCATCCCGAGGACGCCGAGCGGATCGTCCACGGGATGGAGCAGCTGCGCCTGGCGACCACCGCGGACGCGGCGGCAGCCGCCATGCCCGAGCCCATCCGGTACCGCTGGCGGCGGCTCGACGGCCGCTGGATGATCATGGAAGCGACCATCCACAACCTGCTGTCCGACCCGGTCGTGAACGGGTTCCTCGTGTTCGCCCGCCCGGTCACCGGCGAGCTCGACGGCGCCGGGTACGTCCTGGATCTGCTGGCGTCCGATCGTCCCGTGGTCGAGGTCCTCGCGGCCTGCGCGGCCCTCGTGCCCGACTACATCGGTTCTGCCGCCGCCGTCGCCTTCCTGCCCGACGACACCATCGTCGGCGTGCCGGCCGGCAGTCCGATCGCCGAGTTCGCCGCGTTCCCGCAGTGGTGGAACTCCGTCCGGCGGGGCGACGCCTCGTTGCGGCACGACTTCGACGGCGTGGATCCCTCGCTGGCGACCATGGCGCGGACGGCCGGCTTCCGATCGTTCTGGGCGCTGCCGATCTGGGACCAGGTCGACCGGCAGGTCATCGGTTGCCTCGCGGTCTGGGTGCGCCTGACCATCGAACTGCCGGCCATCGGGATCGAAGAGCCGTTGCGGAACAGCCGTCGACTGGCCGGCCTGGTGATCTCCGAGGAACGCCGGCGGGATGCCCTCCACCGCCTGGCCGAGACCGACCCCCTCACCGGCGTGGCGAATCGCGGCGCGCTCACCCGGCGCCTCGAGCACGCGGTCGGGCAGGTCACGCTGGCCCTGCTCGACCTCGACGAGTTCAAGCCGGTCAACGACACCTACGGGCACGACACGGGGGATGCCGTGCTGCGCATCGTGGCCGCGCGCCTGCGCGGGACGCTTCGCTCGGGGGATCTCGCGGTCCGCTTCGGCGGTGACGAGTTCGCGATCGTGTTCGCCGAGGACACGGGCTACGAGGAGGCCCAGGAGACGATGCGTCGGGTCGTGCGCGCCGTCGAGGCACCGATCGCGACCGCCGACGAGGTCGTCATCACCGTCGGCGCCAGCGTGGGGCTGGCGACCGCGGCGCCGGAGGACGTGCAACGGCTCGCCGACCAGGCGCTGTACAACGCGAAGCGTCTCGGCCGTCGGGCGTGAACGCCCCGCAGGCTTCCTCCCCACCTCCGCCAACACAAGAGTACGGCAACGTGGGGGGCTTGCCGCAAGGACCTCGGGCGTGCTGACAATGCCCGCCGTGAGCTCCCTGGATCCCGTCACCCCACCCGCCATCGAGGTCGAGGCCCTCGTCAAGACCTACGGCGAGGTCGAGGCCGTCCGCGGCGTCTCGTTCACCGTCGCTCGCGGCGAGGTCTTCGGCTTCCTCGGCCCCAACGGCGCCGGCAAGAGCACGACGATCAACATGCTCTGCACGCTCGCGCGGCCCACCTCCGGCACCGCCCGCGTGAGCGGCTTCGACGTCGTCCGCGAGCGCGACGACGTCCGCCGGCACATCGGCCTCGTGTTCCAGGACCCGACGCTCGACGGCTACCTCACCGCCGACGCAGAACCTCCGCCTGCACGCCGAGCTCTACGGCATCGACGCCCGGGTCATCCCGGCGCGGATGCGCCAGATGCTCGAGATGGTCGACCTCTGGGACCGCCGCGACCAGCCGGTCCATGACCTTCTCCGGCGGCATGAGGCGGCGCCTGGAGATCGCGCGCGGCCTCATGCACTCGCCGCGCGTGCTGTTCCTCGACGAGCCGACCATCGGCCTCGACCCGCAGACCCGCAGCTCGATCTGGCGCTACATCCGCGCGCTGCAGGAGAGCCGAGGGCACGACGATCTTCATGACCACGCACTACATGGACGAGGCCGAGTTCTGCGACCGCATCGCGATCATGGACCGCGGGGAGATCGTCGTGCTGGACACGCCCGAGGCGCTCAAGGCGAGCGTCGGGGCCGACCGCGTGGTGCTGGGCACCGCCGACGACGACGCCGCCCTCGGCCGCGCTGCGCGACCGCTTCGACATCGAGGCGACGGTCGCCGAGGGCGCGGTGACCTTCCACGTCGCCGCCGGCGAGGCGTTCGTGCCCCGGCTGTTCGCCGAGCTCGGCGTGGGCATCACGTCGGTCACGGTGTCGCGGCCGACCCTGGACGACGTCTTCATGCGCTACACGGGCTCGACGATCCGCGACGCCGAGACGGCGTCGACGGACCGACAGCGACCGCGCCATGATGCAGGTGTTCGCGAAGGCGGGCCGATGAGCGCCGCCGTCGCGGACGTCGTCGCCGTCCGGGTGCCCGAGCGCTCGTGGCGGTCGGAGGCCCGGGCGGTGCGCGCCGTCTGGTGGCGCGACCTGATCCGCTTCGCCGACGACCGCGTGCGGATCGTGACGTCGCTGATCCAGCCGCTGCTGTTCCTGTTCGTCCTCGGGCCCGGGCTGCAGACGCTGTCGGACGGCGTCCACCGACGGCGTGGACCTCACCACGTTCATGTTCCCCGGGGTCCTCTGCATGGCGATGTGTGTTCAGCGCCATGATCAGCGCGGCGTCGCTGGTCATGGGACCGCGAGCTCGGGTTCCTGCGGGAGCTGATGGTCGCGCCGGTCCGGCGGTCGTCGATCGTCCTGGGCAAGTGCCTGGGCGGCGCGACGATCGCGGCGACCCAGGGCGTGATCGTGCTGGCGCTGGCCGGCCTGGTGCACGTGCCCTACGACCCGGTGCTGCTCCTCGGCATCTTCGGCCTGCAGCTGCTGATCGCCTTCACGGTCACCGCCTTCGGCGTGATGGTCGCCACCACCATCAAGCAGGCCCAGACGTTCACGAGCGTGATGCAGCTGCTCGTGTTCCCGATGATCTTCCTGTCCGGCGCGCTGTACCCCGTCTCGGGCCTGCCGACCTGGCTGCGGCGTGCTCAACCGCCTCAACCCGCTGACCTACGCCGTCGACCCGATGCGGCGGCTGGTGTTCGACCACCTCGACATCTCCGAGGCCGCCCGGCACACGCTCGCCCCCGGCGTCACCTGGTGGGGCTGGCCCGTGCCCGCGCTCGTCGAGGTGGGGATCGTGCTGGCGCTGGGCCTGGCGATGCTGGGAGTCGCCATCGTCCGGTTCACGCGGACCGAGTGACTCGCGAGCTGAGAGGACGGGACATGGAGTATGGCGCCCACCTGCCGCTGATGGACTTCGGCGGGCACCCGTGCACCCTCGACCACCTGACCGACTACACGCGCCGCGCCGCCGAGCTCGGGTTCGCCACGCTGGCCGCCAACGACCACCTGGTGTTCGCCGTTCCCTGGTTGGACGGGCCGACGGCCCTTGCCTCGGTGATCGGTGCGTCGGGGTCCATGACGCTGGCCACCACGGTGGCCCTGCCGGTCGTGCGAGGACCGGTGCCGCTGGCCAAGGCGATGGCGGCGATCGACCGGCTGTCGGGTGGCCGGGTGGTGGTCGGCGTCGGCCCGGGATCGTCCCGCCTCGACCACGATGCGGTCGGACTCGACTTCGACGAGAGGTGGCGCCGTCTCGACGAGGCGGTGCAGGCGCTGCGATCGCTCTGGCAGCCGGACGGCGAGCCGTTCGTCGGCAACTTCTACTCGACCGCCGGCATCGACCTGCGCCCCCGGCCCACCCGGCCGTCGGGTCCTCCGATCTGGATCGGCAGTTGGGGCTCCGAGGCCGGGCTCCGCCGCACGGCCCGTCTCGCCGACGGTTGGTTGGCCTCGGCGTACAACACGACGCCGGCGGCGTTCGCCGACGCGTGGACGGCGCTGCGGGGACTGCTCGCCGACGAGGGACGGGACGGGGCCGCGTTCCCCAACACCCTGGCGACGATGTGGTTCCACATCACCGACGACCCGGCGGAGGCCGACCGTGTCCTGCGCGACCGTCTGGTGCGGGCGGTGCATCGACCCGAGGACGTGCTCCGGGAGCGCCTGCCGATCGGGCCCGCCGGTGCGTTCGCGGAGAAGCTGCACGCCTTCGGCGAGGCCGGGGTGCAGCAGGTGCTGGTGTGGCCGGTCGTCGACGAGGTCCGGCAGCTCGAGCTCTTCCGGGAGCGGGTCGTTCCGCTCGTCGGCTAGGGGCTGGTCCGTCCGATCGGGTGAATGAGCGCCCCGGCGAGTGGGCGCGGTCCCGGCGCGCGGCCACACCACACGGAGTAGCGTGAGCGTCTCGCGGAGCGCGAGGACGACGACCTCGAGCACGGACGAGAGGGCGACTCATGACCGATCCCGTCAGCGCTGCGACGCGGTCCGGTGACGATCGCGCCATCCGTCCGTTCACCATCGGGTTTCCGCAGGAGGCGGTCGACGACATGCGTCGCCGGATCGCGGCGACGCGGTGGCCGGAGCGCGAGACGGTCGACGACGACTCGCAGGGCGTGCCGCTCGCGACCATGCAGGACCTCGCGCAGCATTGGGCGACGGACTACGACTGGAGCAGGTGCGAGGCCAGGCTGAACGACCTGCCGAACTTCCTGACCGAGATCGACGGGCTGGACATCCACTTCGTGCACGTCCGCTCGCCGCACGAGGATGCGCTCCCGCTCATCGTCACGCACGGTTGGCCCGGCTCGATCATCGAGCAGCTGAAGATCATCGGGCCGCTCACCGATCCCACGTCGTACGGAGGCGACGCGGCGGACGCGTTCCACATCGTGATCCCCTCGCTGCCCGGGACACGGGTTCTCCGCCAAGCCGACGACGATGGGCTGGGATCCGGCGCGCATCGCCCGGGCCTGGGTGGTGCTGATGAACCGCCTCGGATACGCCGAGTTCGTGGCGCAGGGCGGCGACTGGGGCGCGGCCGTGACGCAGACCATGGGCATGCAGGCGCCGCCGGGGCTGCTCGGCATCCACTCCAACATGCCCGGCACCGCCCCCGCCGACGTGGTCAAGGGCTTCGAGACCGGCGATCCGCCGCCATCCGATCTCTCGGAAGAGGAGCGACGCGCCTACGAGCAGCTGAGCGACTTCTACGCGAGCCACGTGGCCTACGCGCTGATCATGGCGACTCGTCCGCAGACGCTGTACGGACTGGCGGACTCCCCCGTCGACCTGGCGGCGTTCATGCTCGACCACGGTGACGGGTCCGGTCAGCCCGGCCTCGTGAAGCAGGTCCTCGAGGGGCATCTGCAGAGCGATCTCACGCGAGACGACCTGCTCGACAACATCACGCTGTACTGGCTGACCAACACCGGGGTCTCCGCGGCCCGGCTCTACTGGGAGAACAAGGCCGACTTCTTCGACGCCAAGCAGATCTCGATCCCGTTCGCCATCAGCGTGTTCCCCGACGAGCTCTACCAGGCGCCGCGGAGCTGGGCCGAGCGGGCCTATCCGGACAACCTCATCCACTACAACACGCTCGACCGGGGCGGCCACTTCGCCGCGTGGGAGCAGCCCGAGCTGTTCTCCACCGAGCTGCGAGCGGCGTTCGGGTCGCTGCGCTGACCGGAGGGCCCCGTGTTCCGCCATCGCAACGAGTACCCCGCCGAAGGCGACCTGCCGTCGTTCGACGGGGCGACCACCTGGCTGAGCTCCGAGCCGTTGACCGCTGACGCGCTCGCGGGTCGCGTCGTCCTCGTCAACTTCGGCACCTACACCTGCATCAACTGGATCCGCTCGCTTCCCTACGTTCGAGCGTGGGCGGACAAGTATGCGAGCCAGGGGCTGGCGGTCGTCGGCGTGCAGACGCCCGAGTTCGAGTTCGAGGAAGGACTCGACAACGTCCGCCGGGCCATCGAGGAGATGGACGTCCGCTACCCGGTGGCGGTGGACAACGACTACGCCGTCTGGCGGGCGTTCGACAACCACTACTGGCCCGCCCTCTACTTCGTCGATGCCCAGGGGCGGATCCGCCACCACCACTTCGGCGAGGGCGAGTACATGGAGTCGGAGATGGTCCTCCAGATGCTCCTCGGCGAGGCGGGGCGTGACGTCGACCAGGACCTGGTTCGCCTCGTCCCCGCGGGGGCCGAGGCAGAGGCGGACTGGGGGAACCTGCGCTCGCCGGAGACCTACCTCGGGTACGGGCGCACGGTCGGCTTCGCGTCGCCGGCCGAGCTGGCGCCCGACGAGCGCCGTGTCTACTCGGCGCCGGCCGAGTTGGGTCGCAACGAGTGGGCCCTGTCCGGCGACTGGCGGATCGGCCTGGTTCCGGTGCTGCTCGACGAGGCCGGCGGTACCATCCGGTTCCGGTTCCACGCCCGCGACCTGCACCTCGTGATGGGGCCCCCGCCGGGGCGGTCGCCCGTGCGCTTCAGCGTGCGCCTCGACGGGGAGCCCCCGGGTCGGGCCCACGGCGTCGACGTCGACGAGAGCGGCGACGGCACCGCCGACTACCAGCGGATGTACCAGCTGATCCGCCAACCGGCGCCGATCGGCGACCGGCTGTTCGAGATCGAGTTCCACGACGCCGGCGTCGAGGCCTTCGTGTTCACGTTCGGATGACCACGAGGTGGACGACGATCTCTCCGACAGGGACCCGCAAGCCGATCAGGTCAGGTCCGAGATCGTCGACCTGGCAGCAACCTATGACGATGCGGGGTCGAGGTACTCCTCGTAGAGCTCGCGCGGCCACTTGCGCTCGGTCTCGACCGCGTCGGCCTCCACGAGCTCGGACCTGACCCGCTCGTAGTCGAAGCAGTTGAGCTCGTACAGGTTTCCCCACGGGTCGACGAGATCGAACGCCCAACACAGGTCGAAGTCCACGAGATCGGCGAGCACGAGGCGTTCGCCACGGGGGTTGTCGATCTCGCAGGGCAGTGAGCGGGCGAAGGCGATGAACGTGTCGGCATCGACGCTGAACGCGACACCGGTCTCCTGCCGAACCATCGGGCTGCGCTCGTTGGCCTCGAACAGGGCCAGCATCGTCCGACCGCCGTCCGCCGAGATCTGGAGCGGACCGCCCTGCAAACCCGACGCCCAGAAGTCGTACGAGCCGACGGGCTCGAAGCCCAGGTGCTCGGCGTACCACCGAGCCGCCTCCGCCCGGTCCGGCACGCGGATGTGCACGTGGTTGAGCTGCCCCATCTTGAAGGCTGATCGCTCCTGCGGCATGACGATCAGCGTAGATGCCGCGGCACAGCCGGCCCTCTGCACCCGGGTCTCGAACCCCGGCGCAGCGGTGACGGGATCACTCGACATGCAGACGCGCGGCGGTCTGTGGGTTCGTCGGCCCCGCCGACCGAATCGAGGAACTGCTGGACGGCGGCGGCGGAGTGATGACGCCAGAGGCCGGCGATGTCGCTGGGGTCGTCGGGTGGGTGCGACAGCTCGTGGAGCCGGTCGGCGAGTGCCCGGTGCTGGGCGTCGACCAGCTCCGTGCGGTCGCGGCCGAGGCGGTCGGTGAGGGCGAGCTTGAGGAGCAGTGCGCTGCGGACGTCCCGTAGGTGTTCGACAGGCGTTGCGAGCCAGGCGTGCAGCATGGCGCGCCCCTGGCGGGTCGGGGCGTAGATGGTCCGGGGCGGACCGCCGGCCCCGGGCTCGCGGCGGCGCGGCTGGGCGAGCTCGAGGGCGTCGAGGCGTTCGATCGCCCGGTAGACGAGCTGGCGGTTGACCGTCCATATGTCGCCGAGGCGTGTGCCGGGCCTCAGCTCGGCGGCGATGTCGTAGCCGTGGCGTGGGTCGTCGACGAGGACGCCGAGCACTGCCCATTCGTTGAGCGAGAGGGTCGGCCGGCGTCGCATGCCCTCTGAGATTGCCACGGCCCTGGCCTCGCGCGCTCGACTGCTAGGTTCACTGCGACTAGAGCGGCGGTCGACGGATGGACGGCGGAGGAACGATGAAGAACAGTTCGATGCGACTGGCCGCACTGGTGTGCGCCCTGGTCGTGGTGGTGGCCGCGTGCGGCGATGATGACGACGATGCGGCCGACTCCGCCACGACGACCGAGGCACCCCCTTCCGACCTGGAGGGCACGGTCACGGTGTTCGCCGCGGCGTCGCTGACCGACGCGTTCGACGAGATCGACGCCGCGTTCGAAGAGGCCAACCCCGACGTGACCGTCGAGGTGAACTACGCGGCGTCGTCGGCGTTGCGCGAGCAGATCCTCGCCGGTGCGCCCGCCGACGTGTTCGCCTCGGCCAACACGTCGAACATGGACCAGGTCGTGGAGGGCGGTGCCGCGGAGGACCCGACCGACTTCGTCACCAACCTGTTGCAGATCGCCGTGCCGGCGGGCAACGAAGCGGATGTCACCGGCCTCGACGCCTTCGCCGACGCCGATCTGCTGATCGGGCTGTGTGCGGAGGAGGTGCCCTGCGGCGAGTTCGGGCGCGAGGCGTTGGCCAACGCCGGCGTCACCCCCTCGATCGACACCAACGAGCCAGACGTCCGGTCCCTGCTCACGAAGATCGAGGCGGGCGAGCTCGACGCCGGCATCGTGTACGTGACCGACGTGATCTCGGCCGGCGACGCGGTCGAGGGCGTCGACATCCCCGCCGAGGACAACGTGACCGCCACGTACCCGATCGCCTCGCTGACCGACGCCCCCAACGTCGAGGGCGCCGATGCGTTCGTCGAGTTCGTGCTGTCCGACGAGGGCCAGGACATCCTCACCTCCTACGGGTTCGGCACCGCGTGACCCCGCGGCGTGCGGCGGCGAGGCGGGCCGGTCAGGCCCGGGCTCCCTGGGCCCTCGTCCCCCTCGCCGCCGTCGCCGTCGCGTTCATCGCCGTCCCGTTCCTCGCGCTGCTCCAACGGGCGCCGTGGGGCGACCTCGGCGAGCTCGTCCGGCAACCCGTCGTGACCGACGCGTTGCGGCTCAGCATCACCACGGCGTTCGCCGCCACGGGCATCTCGCTGCTCATCGGCATACCGCTCGCCTGGGTGCTGGCCCGCACCCGGTTCCCGGGCCGGTCCTTCACCCGGGCGCTCGTCACCCTGCCCATGGTGCTGCCCCCGGTGGTCGGCGGCGCCGCCCTCCTGTTCGCGTTCGGACGGCGCGGCCTCCTCGGCGGCCCCGTCTACGACGCCACCGGGCTGCTCCTGCCGTTCTCCGCGTGGGGCGTGGTCGCGGCCAACACCTTCGTCGCCATGCCCTTCCTCGTCCTGACGGTCGAATCCGGGCTGCGCGCCGCAGACGTCCGCTATGAAGAGGCGGCGGCCACCCTCGGTGCCAGCCGGTGGATGATCTTCCGGCGGGTCACCGTTCCCCATGCTGCCCCGTCGATCATCGCCGGTGCCGTGCTGTGCTGGGCGCGGGCGCTCGGCGAGTTCGGCGCCACGGTCACCTTCGCCGGCAACCTGCAGGGCCGCACCCAGACCATGCCCCTCGCCGTGTTCCTCGCCCTCGAGTCCGACCGTGACGCCGCCATCGCGCTCTCGCTCGTGCTCATCGCCGTCTCGCTCGCGGTCCTGCTGCCCCTGCGCGACCGCTGGCTCACCGTCTGACGTGCTCCGCGCCGCGATCGACGTCCGCTACGACGACCTCCACCTCACCGTGGACCTCGACGTCGACGACGGCGAGGTCGTGGCCCTCCTCGGGCCCAACGGGGCCGGCAAGACCACCGCCCTACGGGCCATCGCCGGGCTTCGTCCCCTCGACGCCGGGCGCATCGAGCTCGACGGGGCCGTGCTCGACGATCCCGCCAGCGACACGTTCGTTCCGACGTCACAGCGACCCATCGGGTTCGTGTTCCAGGACTACCTGCTCTTCCCTCGGCTCACCGCGCTCGACAACGTCGCGTTCGGGCTCAGGGCGCGCGGCCAGCACCGGTCCGACGCCCGCAGCCGCGCGCAGCACTGGCTCGAACGTGTCGGCCTCGCCGACCAGGCCGACGCCAAGCCCCGCACCCTGTCCGGCGGGCAGGCGCAACGGGTCGCGCTCGCCCGTGCCCTCGCCACCGAACCGCGACTCCTGCTGCTCGACGAGCCGCTCGCCGCACTCGACGCCAGCACCCGCGTGCGTGTGCGGACCGAGCTCCGCCGACACCTCGCGACGTTTCCCGGCGCCCGCCTGCTCGTCACCCACGATCCCCTCGACGCCATCGTGCTCGCCGACCGCCTCGTCATCGTCGAGCACGGCCGCGTCACCCAGGCCGGGACGCCCGCCGATGTCACCGCCCGGCCCGCGTCGCGCTACATCGCCCAGCTCGTCGGCATCAACCTGCTGTTCGGGACCGCAACCGGCGACCGCACGGTCCGGCTCGACACGGGCGCCGAGCTCGTCGTCGCCGACCCGCTCCCGGCACCGCAGGTCGCGATCGCCCTGCGGCCCCAAGCGATCGCGCTGCACACCCACCCCACCGACGGCAGCCCCCGGAACAGCTGGCCCGCCACCGTGATCGAGCTCGAAGCCGATCGAGACCGCGTGCGTGTGACCCTCGACGGGCCCGTCCACGCCACGGCCGAGATCACACCCACCGCGGTCGCAGAGCTCGGCCTCTCCCCCGGCACTCCGGTGTGGGCGACCACCAAGGCCGTCGATCTCACGGTCTATCCCCGCTGAGTGGCGTCAGCCCACACCCATCCTCACGGTGCTCGCGGCCTCGCCTACGGTCGGCTCGTGATCCAGGGCACCTGTGACCCGGCGTTTCGCTCGGTGCAGGACGCGTTCGCGGCCAACTTCGAGCGCGGCGAGGTCGGCGCGGCGTGCAACGTCACCGTGGACGGGCGCGTGGTCGTCGACCTGTGGGGAGGCTGGGCGGACGCCGATCGCCGGCGCCCCTGGACCCACGACACGATGGTGAACGCGTTCTCGGTGGGAAAGCCGGTCATCGCGCTGCGGCTCCTGCAGCTCGTCGAGGGCGGCCGGATCGAGCTCGACGCCCCGGCGGATCGCTGGTGGCCCGAGCTCCTCGCCGGCCAGAAGGGCGCGACCGTCCGGGACGTCCTGTGCCACCGCGCGGGAGTTCCCGCCATCCGTGAGCCGCTGGCCACCGATGCGCTCTGGGACTGGCACGCCCTGTGCCGACGCCATCGCCGCGACCGAGCCGTGGTGGGATCCGGGAACGCGGCACGCCTACCACACGAACACGTATGGCCATCTGGTCGGTGAGCTCGCCAGGAGGATCGACCGCCGCCTCCCCGGCGACCTGGTTGCGAGACGAGATCGCCGGACCGCTCGACGCCGACCTCGTCTGGGGCCTCACGCCGGCCGAGCGAGCACGATGCGCGGACGTCGTCTGGGAGATCGACGTCGGCGGTGGCGTCGAATGGCTCTCGGCGCAAGCGCAGACCGATGAGCAGCGGATGATCGCCCTCGGCTACTCCAACCCGCCGGGCTACTCGGGGATCGGCGTGGTGAACAGCACCGAGTGGCGCGCCACCCAGGTGCCGTCCACCAACCTGCACGCAACCGCCCGCGGCGTGGCGCGCCTCTACCGCGCGCTGGCGGCAGGCGGCGCCGTCGACGGGATCACCATCCTCGACGACGGTCTGCTCGCGGAGGCGACCTCGGCGCAGTCGGAGGGCTGGTGCCCGGTCCTCGAACGCGAGGCGACGTTCGGCCTCGGCTTCCAACCGACGCGGCCCGATCGACCGTTCGGACCGAACCCCGGGAGCTTCGGCCACTTCGGAACGGGGGGCGCGCTCGGCTTCGCCGACCCGCAGGCGAGCATCGGGTTCGGCTACGTGATGAACGCGATCAGGCCGCGCTGGCAGAGCCCGAGGAACCAGGCCCTCATCGACGCCCTGTATGCCTGCCTGTAGATGACTCGGGGGCGCCCGATCGGTCTGCACACTCGACGACAGAGGCGACGATCGGAGGCACCACGCATGGCCACGTTCTCCTACGAGGACCTGCCGCTCTCGGGTGACGGCGCGCTCGCCCACGCCGACGTCCAGGCGCGCCTGCCCTGCCAGGACCTCGACCGGGCCCGCCGCTACTACGCCGACAAGCTCGGGCTCGAGCCCGTCGAGGAGCGCGAGGGCGGGCTCCGCTACCGCTGCGGGTCGACGGTGTTCTCGCTGTTCGCGTCGACGGGAGCCGCATCGGGCACGCACACCCAGATGGGCTGGAAGGTCGACGACATCGAGGCGGCGGTGGCCGAGCTGCGCCGACGCGGCGTGGACTTCGAGCGCTACGACTTCCCCGACCTGACGACCGTCGACGGGATCACCGACATCCCGGGGGCCTACCCCTCGGACGGCGGCATCGGCGAGCGTGCCGTGTGGTTCCACGACAGCGAGGGCAACCTGATCGGGCTCGGGCAGTCGATGCACTGAGACCGCTCCCGGGGCCGCAGCCCCCGACGGGACGGGGGCTGCGGTGGCCGGCGCCCGATCGTGGGCGCCGTCGTCCCTAGTCGTCCAGGCTGCCCATGCTCAGGTTCACGGTCGTTCCCGTCATCCCGCTCGCCCTGTCGGACGCCATGAGGACCGCCATGCCGGCCGTCTCGTCCAGCGTCATGAGTCGCTGCGTGTGGGTCCTGCTCGCGAGCATCTCCTGGAACTGCTCCCAGGTCATCCCCGCCGGCTTGCCGCGAGCCTCGAAGCCTTCCTCGATCGCGTCCGTCTCGGGCATGCCGTGGGGTCGGAGGCCGACCACGCGGATGCCGAGAGGCGCCAGCTCGGCGGACAGCTGTCGGGTGAGTGCCTCCTTGGCGGCCTGCGCCGGACCGTATCCTCCCGCCGTCGGGAAGCCCGTCCGCGAGTGGAGGGTGGTGGCGGTCATGATCACCCCCGATCGGTTCGGGATCATGTGTCGTGCGGCGAGGCGTGCGGTGAGGAAGTACGACGTCACGTTGGTCGTGATCGGCACTGCGAGGCGTTCCACATCCAGGTCGACGAGCGGGACCCCCAGGATCCCCGAGCCGTAGAGCCCCGTCCCTCGATCGCGGCTCGGGATGCCGACGGCGTTGAACGAGATGTCGACGCGGCCCGCGTCTGTCGATCACAGACCGGAGGTGCGTGTCCACCGCCTGCTCGTCGAGGGTGTCGACCTCGGCCGCCTCGGCGGATCCGCCCGCGGACGCGATCTCCTTGGCGACGACGTCCACCGGTGCCAGGGTGCGCCCGGCGAGGAAGAGGTGGGCCCCCTCGGTCGCGAAGGCGCGCGGATCGCGCCGCCGACGGCGCCTCCGGCTCCGTAGATCACCGCGACCTTGTCCTTCAGGATCATCTCTGTGTCCGTTCTGTTCCCGGTGCGCGCAGGCGCGCACCTCACGAGTGGAGACCGACGGCTGAAACCCATCAGGGGTCGGGCTGCTTCGCCGCCCGGCGCCGTCGGGGTCGTCAGAACCGTCGACGATGCAGAACCCGCGGCATCGAGAAACTGGGCGCTCACGGGCGCGGAAAGACCCGCCGTCGCATCTGCACCAGGTGACGGCCCGGGTACGCAGTCCCGTCAGAAGGCGTGGCGTGCGCAGCGATGGTGGTTCAGGGCCGGGGGCGAGGGGCGAGATCGGGTTGGAGCGTCGCCAGCTCGCGCTGCGTGTGGCCGTCCGGGATGCGCATCGGACGGCGGCTCCGGGTGTCGAAGGCCAGGTTCACGATCTCGAAGGCCACGAGCACCTCGCCGTCCTCGAGGCCGAAGCACCACTGGAGGCGATGGGTGACCTTGTCGTGGATGGCGACGGTGGCGCCGAAGCTCTGCACCCGCTCGCCCACCCGCGGCAGCCGCCGGGTCTGGATGCGGGTCTCCATCGTGGCCCATCCCATGAGCTCGCCACCCGGCATCTCCTCCAGCCACGGACCGGCGTCGGGGCGCACCGGCTCGCCGCCCCACACCAGCATCGGGGCCATCGTGGGGATGTAGCGACCGGCGGCATCGCACTCCTCGGCGCTGACGAGGCGCTCGCGGCGCATCGCCAGCCGGCGCGCCCGGACCTCGTCCAGCGAGGGGGACGACGCCACGAGGTCGGCGTCGAGAGAGATCGTGCGCGTGGCGGCGTACGGGGGTGGCGTCGGCAACGCGAGGTCCTGTGCCGCGGCGACCAGGCGGTCGGACAGCGGGGCACGCTCTCCGCCCTCGTCGAGCGGGCTGACGCGGTGCGTGAACGTGGCGGCGAGCACCCCGGTGTCGTGGGCCGCGAGCTCGTGGTGGAGCCGCAGCCCGTCGATGTCTGCCCCGAGAACGGCGCTGCGGACGACCAGCGCGGTGCCCAGGAGCTGCTCGCGGTGGTGCCGGGTGTAGACGTCGTGGACGACGAAGGGGTGCCGGCCCCAGCCCGGCAGCGCGTCGAGCACGGCCCGTGTGCCGGCCGAGGCGTTCTCGGCGTAGTAGCGCACGTTCATGTGACCGAGGTGGTCGATCTGGTCTTCGGTGACCTCGCTCGTGTGCGTCGTCAGCAGGTCGTTCATGACACCATCCGCCGTCGGTACGTCCGTAGGACGCTACCCGCGGGGCTCATCGGCACCACCACCTCGACACGGCACTAACTTCCGGCCGCATGGCTCGGCTGACCAGACTCGAACGCACCGTCGCCGGCCGGGTGGCGGTCGTGACCGGTGCCGCCTCGGGCATGGGGCGGGCGACCGCGCACCTGCTGGCGGACGAGGGTGCTGCCGTGGCGGTGATCGACCGATCGTCCGACGCCGTCGTGGCGGTGGCGGACGAGATCTCCGCGGCGGGCGGGACCGCGGCGGCCTGGGGGCTGGACGTGACCGACGCCGCGGCGGTGCGTCGCGCCATCGACGAGGTGACGGCACGGCTGGGCCCGCCCGACATCCTGGTGAACAACGCGGGGGTGAGCCTCCCCGCGCCCATCGACATCGACGGGTACGAGGAGGCGTGGGCCTCCACCCTGGCGGTCAACCTGACCGCCCACACGACGCTCATCCGGGCGTGCCTCCCCCATCTGCGTCGCCACGGCCAGGGCCGCATCGTGAACGTGGCGTCGACCGAAGGGCTGGGCGCCACCGCCTACCTCTCGCCCTACACCGCGTCGAAGCACGGCGTGATCGGGCTGACCCGGTCACTGGCGGTCGAGCTGGGGCCGACGGGCGTCACCGTCAACTGCATCTGCCCCGGCCCGATCCACACGGGCATGACCGCGGCCATCCCCGACGAGGCCAAGGTCAAGTTCGCCCGCCGGCGGGTGCCGCTGCGCCGCTACGGCGATCCCGAGGAGGTCGCGCACATGACGCTGTCGCTCGTGCTGCCCGCCGCCTCGTACATCACCGGCGCCGTCGTGGTCGTGGACGGCGGCCTCACCGTCCAGAACACGTGACCCACGGCCTCGACGATGGCGCTGTCGGTCAGCGCGTCGTGTGGGGGAACGGGCCGACCGCGGTCGCACCGCCGTCGAGGACGAGGCTCTGGCCGCTGACGTACGACGACGACGGAGAGGCGAGGAAGACCACCGCGTCCGCCACCTCGCGGAGTCGCCCGGGCGGCCCATCGGGATCCATCCTGCCGTGCCGGCCTGGGCGGCCTGCGCCACAGGGGTGGCGATCGGGCCGCAGGCGACGAGGTTCATGCGGATGCCGTCTCGGCTGTACTCGGCGGCGACCGACCTGGCGAGGCTCGCCAAGCCCGCCTTGGCCGCGCCGTAGGCGGCCTGCGTGGGATTGCCCACCGCGGCGGTGATCGAACCGACGCTCACGATCGTCCCGCCACGGCCTTGCGCCAGGAACACCTGCAGCGCGGCGCGGACGGCCCGGGCCACGTAGCGGAGGTTGAGGTCGAACATGAGATCCCAGTCGTCATCGGTGGTCTCGTGCAGCGGCGTCGACGCGACGAACGCCAGTTGCCCCCCGACGACCGTCACGAGGACGTCGAGCCCGCCCAGCTCCTGCGCGGCGCGACTCACGAAGCCCTCGACGTCCTGGCGCGATCGCACGTCACCCGTGAGGCTGACCGACGTCGTGCCGGCGGCGGCGACCTCTGCCGCGGCTTCCTCCGCACGGTCGTGGTCGAGATCGGCCACAGCGACCGCGCTCCCGGCCGCCGCGAGCCCGCGCGTGACCGCCCGCCCGATCCCGCCGCCCCCGCCTCCGATGACCAAGGCGTTCCGTCCCGACAGCACCCTCGACGATTCGACCATGGTGAATCTTGCCAGTGAGCGCCGCGACGCCTCCGCCGGATTCGCCCGCCCGCACCACGAGCGGGCGTCAGCAGGAGACGTCCATCCCCGAGGTCAGGTGCTCGTCGGGGTCGTCGCCCTCGGCGCTCATCACGTCCGCGATCTCGCACGTCGTGGCGTCGGCCTGCTGGTCGAGCGCCTCCAGCGACGCCACCTCGTCCGCGGCGGCACCCTCCCCGTCGCCGCCGGCGGTGGCGGTCGCCTCGATCGCGGCGAGGACCGACGCCCGCTGGTCGAAGATCCCCACCAGCTGCTCGTAGAGGGGCGCGGAGCCCCCCTCCGCCGATGCGGCCAGCGCACCGAGATCCTCTCGGTTCGTGGCGATCCACAGGCGGGCGTCCTCGGCTGCGGTCGCCAGACCGTTCGGGTCGTGACCGCTCGCCTCGTCGACGACGTGGTCGTGCTTGTCGGCCCACGTCTCCGCGTACGGGGCGTACGCGTCCATCGTCTCCGCGGCATCCGCATCGGCGTCGCCACCGTCGCCGTCGCCGCTCATCGTGGCGCTGACCCTGCCCGCGACGATCCCGCCGGCCAGGAGCAGCGCGGCCATGGCCGCGAGCGCCGTCAGGATCCAGGCGTTGGTCGAGCGCGCCAGCCGCTCGGTCTCGCCGGGTGTGGCCCTGACCGGCATGGGACGGTCCGGGATCTGACGGGTGCCGCAGTCGGGGCAGAACCCGGAATCACCGTCGACCATCTCGCCGCACCCGAGGCATGGGCTGGTGGGCGTTTGCGTCACGGCCACGGCCATGCCGCCATCCTTCCCCTGGGACGGCCACCGAAACCGGATCTGTCCTGATCGCATGTTCGACGCTCCGGGTGACGGCACCGCCGACCCGCTCACCTGCGAGTCAGAGGGTGCCGATGTCCTTGTCCCGGTTGGCCCAACCGTCGAGGATGCCCCAGGCGGTGTCGCTGCTGTCCACCGTGGTGTCGGTGGTCGGACTGCCGATGGCCGCCACCAGGAGCAGCACGGCGACCGCGGCCGCAGACACGAGAGCCACGATGAGGGCCAGGAACGGTCGTGCCTTCATGTGGGTGGGTTCGGACCTGGTGGACGTGCCGGATGACGGGCACCGCCCGAGTGGGCTCAGCTCCCGAACCGGCCCACCAGCGTCCGGGCCCGCTCGGCGAAGCCGGCCTCGTGGCGCAGGCGGAACTCCTCCCACGTGCACAGCGTGCGGGTGTCGGCCACCCGGTCGACGAACAGCCGGCCCTGGAGGTGGTCGGTCTCGTGCTGGTACGTCCCGGCCGACAGGCCTTGCACGACCAGGTCGAGCGGCTCGCCGTGGCGGTCGAGGGCCTGCACCCCGACGTCGACGAAGCGGTCCACCACGCCCCGCAGCCCGGGCACCGAGAGGCACCCCTCGTAGTTGGCGAAGGTCTCGGCCGTCCGCGGCGTGACCACGGGGTTGACCAGCACGGTCAGCGGGATGACCGGCTTGTAGGGGTAGCGGGGGTTCCCGGGCCGGACCTCGATCACGCACACCTGCACGGCCTCGCCGACCTGGGTGGCGGCCAGGCCGGCCCCGTTCGCGGCCCGCATGGTGTCGACCAGGTCGTCGATGAGCCGCTGCACCCCGGCGGTGCCGATCTCGTCGGGGTCGAGCGGCCGGGCCGTCTGCCGCAGCACCGGGTGGCCGATCGAGACGATGTCGCGCACGCTCACCCCGGACCTCCCACGACGAAGCGGCCCCGCTTCACGACCGCGGCCACGGGATCGAGGCCCACCCAGTAGACGATCTGGGCGGGGTGGTCGGCGTCCCACACGACGAGGTCGGCCCGGGCGCCGGCCGCGATGACCCCGGCCGTGCCGTCCAGGCCGAGCGCTCGGGCCGCGTGGGACGTGGCGCCGGCGATCGCCTCGGCCACGGTCAGGCCGAAGCGGGTGCAGGCCAGGTGCAGGGCCAGCGGCAGCGAGACCAGCGGCGACGTGCCGGGGTTGCAGTCGGTGGCCACCGCCATCGGCACCCCGGCGGCGCGCAGCGCGTCGACCGGCGGGACGGCGTCGTCCCGCAACACGTAGGCCGCGCCCGGGCAGCAGCACCGCCACGGTCCCCGCCGCCGCCAGGGCGGCCACACCCTCGGACGACGTGTGCTCGAGGTGGTCGGCCGACAAGGCCCGGTGACGGGCGGCCAGCGCCGCGCCCCCGCCGTCGCTCAGCTGGTCGGCGTGCAGCTTGACCGGCAGGCCGAGCCGGCCGGCCGCGGTGAACACCCGGTCGAGCTGGGCGGCGCGTGAACGCGATCCGCTCGCAGAACGCCGTCGACCGCGTCGGCCAGGCCCTCGCCTGCCACGGCCGGGAGGACGTCGGTCGCACACGAACCGCACGTAGCCGTCGGCGTCGCCGGCGAACTCGGGCGGGACCGCGTGGGCGCCGAGGAACGTCGTGACCACGTCGACGGGGACCCGCTCGGGGATCCGCCGGGCGATGCGCAGCATCCGCAGCTCGGTCTCGAGGTCGAGCCCGTAGCCGGACTTCACCTCGACCGTCGTGACCCCGCCGGCCGCCAGCGCCCGCGCCCGGGTCGCCGCCGCGTCGAGCAGCTCGTCGTCGGTCGCGGCGCGGGTGGCGCGCACCGTCGCCCCGATGCCGCCGCCGCTCGGCGGCGATGGCCTCGTAGCCTGCGCCGGCCAGCCGCTGCTCCCACTCCCCCGACCGGTCGCCGCCGAACACGAGGTGCGTGTGGCAGTCGACCAGTCCGGGCGTCACCACCCGACCGCCCGCCGACCAGGTGACGGCCGCCGACGCTCCCGCCGGCCGTGCGTCGCCGGGACCCGCCCAGGCGATGTGCTCGCCCGCCACCGCGATCGCCCCGCCGCCCGCGGTGTCGGTGATCAGGAGGTCCCACATCAGCGGACCGCCGCGATGGCCGCCCGCAGCTCGGCGGCGACGTCCATGGCGGCGTGGGCACCGTCCCGCACGACGTGGCGCCCGGCCACCACCACGTCGGTGACGTCGGCGGCGGTGGCCGCGGCCACCAGCATCGGCACCGGGTCGTCGGGGTCGACGCCGGCGAGCCGGACGCCGTCGAGCCCGACCGCGCACAGGTCGGCCGGCTCCCCGGGCACGCAGGGTCGGCGCCGGCGGTGGCCGCGGCCAGCAGGGCCTCGGGCGGGTGGAGGCCGCGGCGGCCGGTCGCCAGCCGCTCGTCGAGCTCGACCGCCCGGGCCTCCTCGAACAGGTCGACCACCGCGTGCGAGTCGGTGCCGACCCGGAGCGGACAGCCGGCGGCCGCCAGCGCGGCGGCGGGGCCGATGCCGTCGGCCAGGTCGCGCTCGGTGGTGGGGCACAGGCAGGCGGCGGTGCCGCTCGTCCCCGAGCAGCGCGACGTCGTCGGCGGTGACGTGGGTGCAGTGCACCGCCGTGGTGAACGGACCGAGCACCCCGTGGTCGTGGGCGAGCTGGGCGGGCGTGCGGCCGGTGGCGGCGCAGGCAGGCCTCGTTCTCGGCCGGCTGCTCCGACAGGTGCAGGTGGAGCGGCGCATCCCGGGCGCGGGCCCAGGCGGCCACGGCGCCCAGCGACGCCGGGTCGACCGCCCGGACGCTGTGGATCGCGGCACCCACGGTCACATCGGGGTTGTCGGCGGCCACCTTCTCGGCCCGGGTCGCCCACCGCTCGACGTCGCCGTCGCTGAACCGCCGCTGCACGGGGTCGAGCGACTCGCCCGTCGAACCCGGCCCGCAGGTAGCAGGTGTCGAGCAGCACGAGCCGGATGCCGGCCCGCCGGGCGGCCTCGCACACGGCGTCGTCCATCCCGGTCGGCTGGTGCAGGTAGTGGAACTCGTGGACGGTGGTGACCCCGGCCAGCACCAGCTCGCCGAAGGCGGCGGTGGCGAGCGCCAGCAGCGTGTCGGGGTCGAGCCGGTCGACCAGGGCGTACATCTCCGTCCGCCACGCCCAGAAGTCGCCGCCGCCGGCGCGCCCGCGCAGCGCCCGGTGGAAGGCGTGCGAGTGGGCGTCGACGAGCCCGGGCAGCACGATCCCGCCGAGTCGCGGTGGCGTCGGCCGGCGCGGCGGCGACGCCGGCCCGCACGGCGGTCAACCGGCCGTCGTCGCCGCAGTCGAGCACGACGCCCGTCGCCACCCCGTCCGGCAGCAGGGCCCGGGCGGCCCAGTAGGCGCGTCACGGCGGCATGGGCAGCTGCATCCCGGTCGTCCCGCGGCCACCCGCAGCGCCTCGGGGTAGCCCGGCGTCGGCGTGGCGGGCGACGCCGCTGCCCGGGTCGTTGGTGAGCACCCGCTCGAGCTTCTGCGCCGCCAGGTCGGTGCCGTCGGCGACGACCACCATCCCGGCGTGGATCGACCGGCCGATGCCGACGCCGCCGCCGTGGTGGATCGACACCCAGCTGGCGCCGCTGGCGGTGCTGAGCAGCGCGTTGAGCAGCGGCCAGTCGGCGATGGCGTCGGAGCCGTCGCGCATCGCCTCGGTCTCGCGGTACGGCGACGCCACGGAGCCGGAGTCGAGGTGGTCGCGCCCGATCACGATCGGCGCCTGCACCCTGCCCGCTGGCGACGAGCTCGTTGAAGCGCAGGCCCATCCGGTCGCGCTCGCCGTAGCCGAGCCAGCAGATGCGGGCGGGCAGCCCCTGGAACGCCACCCGGTCCGACGCCAGGCGGATCCAGCGGGCGAGCGCCTCGTTCGTCGGGGAACTCGTCGAGCACGGCCTTGTCGGTCGCGCCGATGTCGGCCGGGTCGCCGGACAGCGCCGCCCACCGGAACGGGCCCTTGCCCTCGCAGAACAGCGGGCGGATGTAGGCGGGCAGGAACCCGGGGTAGTCGAACGCCCGCTCGAACCCGCCGAGCTGGGCCTCGCGCCGCAGGCTGTTGCCGTAGTCGAACACCTCGACGCCCGCGGTCGACGAAGGCGACCATCGCCTCGCAGTGCCGGGCCATCGAGTCCCGGGCCCGGGTCGGTGTAGCCGTCGGGGTCGCGGCGACGGAGCTCCTCGGCCTCGTCGAGCGACAGGCCCGGCGGGCACGTAGCTGAGCGGGTCGTGGGCCGGCGTCTGGTCGGTGACGATGTCGATCGGCGCGTCCATCTCCGACCAGCCGGGGCAGCACCTCGGCGGCGTTGCCGAGCACGCCGATCGACAGCGGGTGCCGGTCGGCCCGGGCCGCCTCGGCCCGGGCGAGGGCGTCGTCGAGGTCGTCGGCGACGACGTCGAGGTAGCGGGTCTCGAGCCGGCGGTCGGATGCGGTGCGGGGTCGACCTCGACCACGATCGCCACACCGCCGTTCATCGTCACGGCCAGCGGCTGGGCGCCGCCCATGCCGCCGAGCCCGGCGGTGACCGTCACCGTGCCGGCCAGGCGTGCCGCCGAAGCGGCGCTCGGCGATGGCGGAGAAGCACTCGTAGGTGCCCTGGAGGATCCCCTGGGTGCCGATGTAGATCCACGACCCGGCCGTCATCTGGCCGTACATGGTCAGGCCGAGCGCCTCGAGGCGGCGGAACTCGTCCCACGTCGGCCCAGTCGGGCACGAGGTTGGCGTTGGCGATCAGCACCCGGGGCGCCCACTCGTGCGTGCGGAACACCGCCACCGGCTTGCCCGACTGCACGAGCAGCGTCTCGTCGTCCTCCAGCCCGCGCAGGCTGGCGACGATGGCGTCGAACGCCTCCCAGCTGCGGGCGGCCCGCCCGGTGCCGCCGTAGACGACCAGGTCCTGGGGGCGCTCGGCCACCTCGGGGTCGAGGTTGTTCATGAGCATCCGCAGGGCGCCCTCCTGGGCCCAGCCCTTGCAGCTGCGCTCGGCGCCCGCGGGGCGCCCGGACGGTGCGCGGTGCTGTCAGGCAAGGGATCCCACCTCCCGCTCGGCCGCCCGCACCACCGCGCCGTCGGCCACCAGCGTCGGCGGCCGCCGCCAGCTCGGGGGCCAGCACCCGATCGGGGCCCGGCGGGCCCACCCCGCCGGCCCGCAGGGCGTCGCGGACCGCACCGGTCGCCGGTGCCGGGTCGAGCGGGGACCGCAGGTCGATGCCCGCGGGCCGCGGTGACCAGCTCGACCGCCAGCACACGGCCCAGGTGGCCGAGCGCCGTGCGCAGCTTGCGGGCGGCCGACCAGCCCATCGACACGTGGTCCTCCTGCATGGCCGAGGTCGGGATGCTGTCGACGCTGGCCGGGACGGCCAGCCGCCGGCACTCGGCCACGAGGGCGGCGGCCGTGTACTGGGCGATCATCAGGCCGCTGTCGACGCCGGGCTCGTGCGGCCAGGAAGGGCGGCAGGCCGTGGCTGCGGGTGGCGTCGAGGAACCGGTCGGTGCGCCGCTCGCTCATGGCGGCGACGTCGGCGACGACGATGGCCAGCAGGTCGCAGGCGTGGGCCAGCGGCGCCCCGTGGAAGTTGCCCACCGACTCGACCCGGCCGTCGGCGAGCACGACCGGGTTGTCGATCGCCGACGCCAGCTCGCGGTCGGCGCACGCCTCGGCGAAGGCGAGCGCGTCGCGGGCGGCGCCGTGGACCTGCGGAGCGCAGCGCAGCGAGTAGGCGTCCTGGACCCGGGGGTCGTCGGTGCGGTGCGAGGCGACGATGGCCGAGCCGGCGAGCAGGGCCGCGATGTTGGCGGCCGACGCCTGCTGGCCGGGGTGGGGCCGCAGCGCGACGAGGTCGGCGGCGAACGGCCGGTCGGTGCCGAGCAGGCCCTCCACGCTCATGGCCGCGGCGACGTCGGCCGCCCGCAGCAGCCCGGCCAGGTCGGCGCAGGCCAGCACGAGCATGCCGAGCATGCCGTCGGTGCCGTTGATGAGCGCCAGCCCCTCCTTGGCCTCGAGCGTGCAGGTCGAGAGCGGTGGCGACATGGGCGAGCGGGGCCAGGTCGCCGCTGCAGCCGAGCGAGCCGAACTCGGGGACCTCGGGCAGCCGCCCGTCGTCGAGCAGGTCCAGCAGAGCTCTGCCGCCAGCTCGGGCCGGGCGCCGGTGATGCCCGTGCGCCAGCGTGCGGGCCCGCAGCAGCACCATCGCCCGGACGACCTCGGGCTCGACCGGGTCGCCCATCCCGGCGGCGTGCGAGGCGATGAGCGACCGCTGGAGACGGGCCCGCTGCTCGGGCGGGATCCGGACGGTGGCCAGGCCGCCGAAGCCGGTCGAGATGCCGTACGCGGGCTCCGCCGACGCGGCCAGGGCCTCGACGTGGGCCCGGGTCGCGGCCATGGCCGCCACGGCCTCCTCGGACAGGCGGGCCTCGGCCCCACCCCGGGCGACGGCGACCACGTCTCCCGGGTCAGGCCCTCGGGGCGGAGCACGACCGGCACGGCCGAGACGGTACCCCGGCCCGTTCAGACGCGGGTCAGGTCCCGGGAGGACGTGCGCCGACCTCGACCGTCGGCCGTGAGGGTACGTTTCGTCCCGCTGCGGGTACCCCTCGCCCGGAACGCTGCATGGGGAGGGACCGAGATGGCGTCGAGTGCAGGGGGAATCGGCTTCTTGGTCGTCCTCGGCCTGGTGGCGGTCGGGTACTCGAACGGCGGGCAGGGCTCGACGGCGGAGACGGTCGATGCAGCACCGGAGCTCGACGGTGACGGTGTGGGGACGTGCGACGGCGTGCTCGTCGTCGAGTCGGCATCAGGATCGGCTCGTGTCCCGGGCGAGGACACCGACGTGCTCGACGGGACGGCCACCCCGCTCTGTGAGATGGACGCCGGGGACGGCGACCAGGATGCGGTCGCCGTGCTGCAACAGTCGCTCGTGCAGTGCCACGGCCAGACCGTGGCGATCGACGGCCAGTACGGCCCCCAGACCGCCGAAGCGGTCACGGCCGTGCAGCGCCAGGCCGGGATCGAGCCCGACGGCGAGTACGGCCCGGCCACCTTCGAGGCGATGCGCTGGCCTGTGGACGGGGGGACGCAGGCCCCGGATTGCGCCCCCGCCGCCCGGGAGGGAGCCGTCGTGGCCGACGGCGACGCCGCGCTGCCGGCGACGCGGTGAGCCTCGACGGTGATGCCGCTCGTCGGGTCCGTGGGTGGTGGCGCTCGCCGGCCTCGGCGTCGGTGTGAGCCTCCGCCTGCTGCCGCCCCGCCCGGCGCGGCATCCCTGCCGGCGATGGTCGGCGATGGTGCTCCAGTGGGGCCGGTTCCTCGGGTGGCCGGCAGCCATCGCTCGCACGGGCGCACTCACCAGGGCTACCGTGCCGCGGCACGGGTTGTCCCCATGGCGGGAGGAGGACCTGTGGGCGGGAAGCGGGCGCTGCCTGTCGGTGAGCTCACGTTGCTGATGACCGATGTCGACGGCTCGACGCGCCTGTGGGAGGAGCGCCCCGAGATCGCGGGAGCCGTCCTCGAGCGCCACGAGGCCCTCATCGAGACCAGCGTGCTCGATCACGGGGGCGTGTTGATCCGGAGCAAGGGCGAGGGCGACTCCACGTTCTCGGTCTTCGCTGATGCGAGCAGTGCGGCGCGAGCCGCGGTCCAGTTGCAGCGCGCGCTGCGGCGCGAACCGTGGCCGGACGGCGCGGCCGTGCGCGTGCGCGCCGCCCTCTACACCGGGGACGTCCAGCTGCGGGAGGGCGACTACTACGGGGCCTCGCCCAACCGCTGCGCCCGTCTGCGCGCCGCCGCCCACCCCGACCAGGTCGTGTGCTCCCAGTCCACCGCCGACGGACTGGACCGTCTGCCGGCCGGGATCGTCCGCACCGACCTGGGACTGCACCGCCTGCGGGACGTCGCCCGAGCCGAGCGCGTGTACCAGCTCGGCCACCCTGATCTGTGCACCGACTTTCCCCCACTCCGCACCCTGGCGGTGCGGCACAACCTGCCGCGGGAGCGGACCCGCTTCGTCGGCCGGCAGCCCGACGTCGCCGCGGTCCGCAAGCGGCTCGAGACCGACCGTCTCGTCACGCTGACCGGGATCGGTGGATGCGGCAAGACGCGGCTGGCGATCGCCGCGGCAACCGGGTTGCTCGAGCAGTTCCCCGACGGCGTCTTCTTCGCCGACCTCGCGCCCGTGTCCGATCCCGAGGTCGTGGCCGGGGCGGTGGCGGCGGCGGTCGGGTTCGCCCGCATGTCCCTCGGAACAGGGTCGGGACGGCCCGCCCGCGAGCTGGTCGACTTCCTGACGACACGGGAGGTGCTTCTGGTCCTCGACAACTGCGAGCACCTGATCGACGCGTGCGCCGCCCTCGTCGACGAGATCCTCGAACGCTGTCCGGACGTCACCGTGCTCGCCACCAGCCGCGAGGCACTGCGCCTGCACGGCGAGCAGGTCCATCCGATCGACCCGCTGCCAGTTCCGGGGGCGGACGTGACCGAGACATCCGATGCGGTGCAGCTCTTCTGCGAGCGTGCCGCCGCCGTTCGCCCCGACTTCGTCATGAACGCGGCCAGCGCGTCCGACATCGCCGAGATCTGCCGGAGGCTCGACGGCATCCCCCTGGCGATCGAGCTCGCGGCCGCGCAGGTCCCTCACTTCTCGCCGCGCCAGATCGTCGATCGGCTCGGCGACCGACTGGCGCCGTTCACCGCGGGTCGCCGCGAGCCGGCGCGCCATCGGTCGCTCCACGGGGCGCTCGACTGGAGCCACGCTCTCCTCGGCGACGAGGAGCGGGCGGTGTTCCGCCGGCTCGCCGTGTTCCCGGGCAGCTTCAGCCCCGAGGCGGCGCTGGCCGTGTGCCCGGAGCGCGGGGCCCTCGAACCGCTGCTGCAGCTCCAGCGCAAATCCCTGATCGTCGGCGAGGACGGCGGCAGGGACATGCGCTACCGGATGCTCGAGACCGTGCGGGCCTACGCCGCCGAGAAGCTGGTGGAGGCCGGCGACGACACGGTCGTCCGCGACCGCCACCGGGCCCACTTCCTCGCGTGGGTGGAGTCGATCTCGCCGGAGCTCACCTACCTCGATCCCCACGGCGACGTGCAGCGCGAGCAGCACAACCTGCGGGCGGCGCTCACGTGGTCCGAGGAGCAGGGACGGTGGGACCTGGTCGGCCGGCTGGCCAGCACCATGAACCGTGTCTGGATCGGACACGTCCGCGAAGGGCGCCGCTGGTTGACCGCGGCGATGCCCGGGCTCGACGACCTCCGGCCCGAGCACAGGGTGCGGGTCCTGGCCGTCGCGGCCCACGTGGCGGTGCTGGCGATCGAGGCGGGCGACGGCGACCTGGCGCGCCGGGCCGTGGCCGCGGACGGACGACCGGGCTTCTGGTCGTCGCTCGCCCACGGCCTGCTGTGCCTCAACCACGGCATCCGCGGCTTCATCGGGAAGGACGAGCGCGACGCCGCCGAGGTGGAACGGCTCGGACGCCGGGCGGTGGAGCTCGCACCCGAGCCGTTGAGCCGCGGGCTGGCCTGGTTCTGGCTCGGCCAGTCCCGGGTCCTGCTCGACGATCTCGACGGCGCGGTCGACGCGCTCGAGAGGGGATCCGTCGAGGCCGTGCCCGGCGGCGACATGTCGGTGGTGTCCCTGGCGCTCCTCGCCGGCGTGCGCCACCTCAGGGGCGAGCACGAGGCCGCGCTGGCGTCGGCGACGGAGGTCGTCGACCGGGCGCACTCCTATCGGCGGAGCGGCCTCTGGGCCTGGGAGCTGTACACGTCGCTGCCCTACGCCCTCGAGCTGGGGCACCGAGGACGCCACGCGGAGGCTCTCGACTTCGTCGGGGACCTGCTCGAGGACAACGCCGTGCCGGAGACGCCCGGCGTCATGACCTCGGTGGTGACGGTGTTGGCCGCGCTCGCCGTGCTGCGGGGCGACGACGACACCGCCGGGCTGCTCCTCGCTCACGCGGGGCACGCGATCGTCTCCACCGGAGTTCGCACTCCCGTGGACATCGCGCTCTACACCCACTACCTGCGCCGTTGGGGCGAGGTCGACGCCGAGACGGCGCGCCGGAACCGCCAGCGGGCCTCGGAGATGTCCGTCTCGGACGCCGTCGCCCGAGGGCTCCACGGCGGTTGAGTCGATCGGTCGTGCGCCGGGGCGACGTCCCTTCCCTGGTCCCGCCGCCTAGCGTTCCGCCCATCTCTTCGGCAGCCTGGAGGTGGACCGGGTGGCACACGCGAGGCGGAACCGGAAGGTCCTCGATGCGGTCACGCTCGAGGACGGCGAGAGGGTCGAGGTCGTGTCCGTCGCCGAGGTGGGGACGCTGCGGCCGTCCCCCGAGGCGATCGGGACGACCGTGGCCATGGGCATCGTCAACGTGGCGCTGGGGCGAGGGATGATGGTCATCGTCGCGAGGACCCGGTGCGGGCTCGTGCTCACCGACCGCCGGCTGTTGCTCGTCGAAGCGTCCAAGGCGTCGGGCAAGATGCTCGGCGTCGTCGCGGACATCCCGCGGCAGGGCCTGCGGCGCAGCGAGGTGACGACCCGCACCTACCTCTGGTTCGACGTGGCCGACACCGCCTCGGAGACCGCGATCCGGCTCAGCTTTCCGCTGCCGAACCGCGCCGAGGGCCGACAGGTGGCTGCCGCGCTCCCCGCGCCCGACTGACGACCGCGCAGGCGGTCGGTCGCGGTCAGCTCGTCGGGGCCGCGTCGCGCCGCGTGTGAGCAACCGGGTCGCGCCCGTCGACCACAGGGCCCAGACGACGAGCACCGGCTGGAAGAACAGGCGGACCAGGCGCTTGGTGTCCGTGTCGAGGCCGAAGGCGTTGGTGCCCTCGACGTACTGCGCGATGTTGCCCGGGAAGACGACGACGAAGAACCCGGCGACCACGATCCCGACCGCCGCCCGCTGACGTCGCAGCAGGATCAGCGCCAACCCGAGGACGATCTCGACGACGCCCGATGCGAGCACCACCAGGTCGTCGTCGATCGGCATCCACTCGGGCACCTGGGCCCGGAACTCCTCGCGCTGGTTCGTGAGGTGGCCGGTGCCCGCGACGACGAGCGTGGCGCCCAGCGCCCACCGTGCGACGGTTCGGATCGTTCCGGTCTCGGTGCTCATGCCGCCTCCTCAGAGGGCTCAGGCGGTACGACTGCGTCCCCGGTACCAGCGGTAGGCAGCGGTCACGACGATGGCGCCGACGATGGACCCGATCAGGCCGCTCGGGCGCAGCCGCAGGCCGTCGCCGGCGAGCAGGCTGGCGATCAATCCGCCGACGAACGACCCCACGAGCCCGGCGACGATCGCCTCGGCCCAGTCGATGCGGTACAGCCCGGTGCCGAGGAGGAGCTGAGCCACAGCACCGGCCAGGACGCCGAACCCGAGGATGGCGAGCAGCAGCATGGCGGCAGACTACGCGCGTCAGCGCGTGCACTCTCCGTTTCGCGTCGCGGCCACCCCGGCCCCTCCACGGGTGGCAGGTAGGGTCGGCCTCGGCCCGGCGGTGCGTCGACGTCCGCCGAGTCACGTCCGGCCGACCGGCCGGGCCTGACGAGGGAGCCGCCCGTGGCGACCACCGCTCTCGACGCCCGCCCGCTCCCCCGCCCGCCGTTCCGGCGGCAACCGGGCTACCTGCGGCGCATGTTCGCCGATCCGCAGCCGGTCCTCGACGAGCTGCGCGACCGCTACGGACCGATCGTGGGCCTCGGGGCCGGGCCGGTGCGCATCGCGGTCGTCGGCGATCCGCAGGCGATGCACGAGGTGTTCAGGGCCCCGATCGACTCGTTCCGCTGGGGCCACAAGTTCAACGTGCTGGGCTTCGTCGTGGGGCCGCAGTCGATGATCGTGTCCGACGGCGCCGACCACGAGCGACGCCGCAAGTCGGTGCAGGTGGCGTTCGGCCGGCGTCGCCTCAACGGTTGGATCCCGATGATCGTCGACCGGACCGACGCCGCGGTCGACCGCCTGGCGGCGTCCCTGGCCGACGGGCCCCGCCAGGTCGACCTCTACCCCGTCGGGCGGGCGATCGTCCTCGACGTCGTCGTGCGGTCGCTGTTCGGGGACCGGATGGCCGGCCGTTGCGACGAGATCGGATCGCTGTTCCAGCGGCCCCAGGACTACCTGGAGGCGCCGGCCGTCCGCCAGATCCCGCACCGCCTCCCGTTCACGGCCCGGGCCCGCGTCCGAGCCGATCGCCAGGCGCTCGACCGGATCATCGACGCCGAGATCGCGGCGCGACGCGCCCGTCCGACCGGCGACCCGCTCGACGTGCTCGAGGTCCTCGTCGCCGGCGGGGACCTCAGCGACGCCGAGATCCGCGACCAGGTCGTGACCCTGATGGGGGCGGGCTACGACACCACGGCCGCCACCCTGGCCTGGATGCTGTGGTGTGCGGCGCTGAGCCCAGTGCTGTGGCCCGCGCTCGGGGCCGAGGCCGACGCCGTCTACGGCCCCGTCGGGTCGCCGTCGTCGCCCGACGAGACGACGCTGGCCGCGCTCGACCTGGCGGGTCGGGTGATGCGTGAGACCACTCGACTGCACCCCGCGGGCGCCGTCTCGCCGCGCGAGGCGGCCACCGACCTGGTGGTCGGTGGTCACCTCATCCCCGCGGGGACCCTGATCCTGTGGTCGGCGCACCTGGCGGGTCGCGACGCCAAGGCGTGGACGGACCCGCTGACGTTCGACCCCGACCGCTTCGTCGACCCGCTGCCCGAGCAACGGGCGCTCGCCGACCTCGCCTGGGTGCCCTTCGGGAGGGGGGCACGCAACTGCATCGGCTTCGCGCTGGCGCAGATGGAGCTCACGCTCATCATCGCCCGTCTCGCCCAACGCCTCGAGATCCGACCGGTCGGCGAGACCATGCCCCGCCCGGTCGGCATGGTGGTCAACCGGCCGACCGGCGGAGCGCCCATGCGGGTCAGCCTGCGCCCCTGATCGGATGACATCGAACAAAGCCACTTGATGCATCGAACCGAGTTGATGTAAACCGGAGGCTGTGAACGCGCTCGCGGTCGACCACGGCCCGGAGCTGCCCGAGTTCCTGCAGCTCACAGGGCATCCCCTGCGCTGGCGACTGCTGGGCGAGCTGGCCCGGAGCGACCGCATGGTGCACGAGCTGACCGGCCTCGTCGGCCACCCGCAGAACCTGGTGTCGTACCACCTCGGCAAGCTGCGGGACGCCCGCCTGGTGTCGGCGCGACGCAGCTCAGCCGATCGCCGGGACGCCTACTACACCGTCGACCTGACCCGGGTCGGTGACCTGCTCGCGGCGGCGGGCGGGGCCCTCCACCCTGGCCTTCGTCTGGCTCGTCCGCCGTCACCAGGCCGGGCGGGGCCGGGAACGGTGAGCGTGTTGTTCCTGTGCACGGGCAACAGCGCCCGTTCCCAGATGGCCGAGGCACTGGCGAGGGTTCGCTCCGCTGGGGTCGTCGACGCATCCAGCGCCGGCAGCCATCCCAAGCCCCTGCACCCCGACGCGGTGCGGGTGATGCGAGACGAGTACGGCATCGACCTCGGCGGTCACGCGCCGAAGCATCTCGAGGTCTTCGCCGACCGACACTTCGACTGCGTGATCAGCCTGTGCGATCGGGTGCGCGAGGTGTGCCCCGAGTTCCCCGGCGGGCCCGAGACCATCCACTGGAGCATCCCCGACCCCGCGGCTCTCCAGGCCGACCGACGACGCCGGCGACCTGGCGTTCCGGCAGACGGCCGCCGAGCTGGACACCCGGATCGGGTTCCTACTCGCCGCGCTCACCGATCGAGCGACGGCGCCTGACACCAAGGAGGAGCGATGACGGAACTGAGCGAGATGGTGAACGTCCGCTACATGGTCGACGACGTGGACACGGCGGTCGGCTTCTACACCAAGCACCTCGGCTTCGAGCTGCACATGAGCGCCGCTCCCGCCTTCGCGGACGTCACGCGGGGCAACCTGCGGCTGCTGCTCAGCGGTCCGGCCAGCTCCGCCGGGCGCCCCATGCCCGACGGCACCAAGCCGGGGCCCGGCGGCTGGAACCGCATGCACCTCATCGTCGGCGACATCGACGCCGAGGTCGCCCGCCTCCGCCAGGCCGGGCTGAGCTTCCGCAACGACATCGTGACCGGCCCGGGCGGTTCCCAGATCCTGCTGGAGGACCCGTCCGGCAACGTCGTCGAGCTGTTCCAACCGGCCGGTACCTGAGCGCAGTCGTCCACCGCGCCGTCGGTCGCGTGAACGGCCGCGGCATCGATCGGTTGACCGCGCCAAAGCTTCAGGATCAGTTAAGGCATGGGCTGTACACCGAGGTGAGCATCACGAACGCACCGGGGGTGGCAGGTGGGCATGTCCATTCTGAAGACGCACACGCGGGCGGTCTCGTTGGCCATCGGCGCGGCGGTCGCCGCCGTGACCGGCCTGTTGCTGGTGGCGATCTTCGGCAGTGCCGGAGTCGCTCCCGCCGGACCGAACCCGCCGGGAAACAACGGGACCATCAAGCTCGACGACGTCGTGTTCGACGACCATCCGAACAACGAGCCCCACGTGGGGTGCACGTTCCAGGTCGACTTCTACGGCTTCGACGAGGGCGAGCTGTTCGCCGACGTGACGTTCGAGGCACACCCCCCGACGGGGCCCGTCGTGGTGCTGCTCACGGACTCGGTCTTCATCGGTGAGGACGACAACAGCGGTGGTGGCTCGGAATCCGGCCTCGACGCTGTCCGAGACGTACACGCTCGACCTGTCGGGCATCGAGCCGCACCCCGTCCAGGGCTGGCACGTGAAGCTGACGATCAACGCCGACGGCTCGCAGGGTGCCGACGTGAAGCACAAGGTCTTCTGGGTCAGCGGTTGCGACTCACCGCCGACGACGTCGACGACGTCCACGACCGTGCCGCCCACGAGCGTGCCGCCCACGACCGTGCCACCCACGACGTCGACGACCGAGAAGCCGACCACCACGACGACCCACCCGACCACCACGACGACGTACCCGACCACGACGACGACGGCGAAGCCCTACCCCTGAGCAGCTGCGTCGTTCGCCGTGAACCCTGACCGACCTCAGTCCTGGGGCAGGCTCTCCCTCGCCTCGTCGTAGGTGCCCGTCGGCGGGTTCGGATCGGGCCTGTACACGAGGTGCACCACGCCGGTGCGGAAGGGCTGCGCCGAGACCAGCTCGAGGTGTCGGGCGGGGCCGCCCTCCTCGAAGAGCCTCAGGCCCGACCCGGCGGTGGCCGGGTGGACGAACAGGTGCAGCTCGTCGAGCAGGCCGGCGTCGAGCAGCTGCCGCACCACCGACACCGACCCGCTCAACGCGATCCGCTCGACCCCCGGGTCGTCCTTGAGCGCCGCGACGGCCTCGACGAGGTCTCCGTCCAGCTGCTCCGAGTTGCGCCAGGAGAACTCGAGCGGGCTGCGTGACGCGACGATCTTGCGCGTGTCTCCGAGCCGCTTGGCGAACGCGGCATCCTCCTCGCCCGCCGCCTCGCGGTCGGGCCACGCCCCCGCGAAGCTGTCGTAGGTCACGCGGCCGAAGAGCATGACGTCGGCCTCGTGCGTCCCGGCCACCGCCTCTCCCATCTCCTCGTTGAAGTACGGGAAGTGCCAGTTGCCGACGGCGGGGTCGACGACGCCGTCGAGCGCCGTGAAGAGGCTGGCCGTGATCGTGGTCATGCGGGGTTCTCCTGTCGTCGGGTCGTGCGCCGTGCACCTGCGCCTTCGACGGTTCGGGCGCGCCGAACTCATCGTGGCCGGCCTCGAGCTACCGCGTCGTGTCGGCAACCCGTTCGTAGCTGAGATGGACGGCGTTGCTCGACGGGCGGACGTCGCGCTGGCGGTACGCCTGGTGCGTGCCCGGCCGGAAGAGCGCGGTCCCGCCACCGAGGAGCACCGGTGCCAGGTGCAGGTTCAGCTCGTCCACGAGGCCCTGCTCGAGCGCCTGGCCGATCACGTCCCCGCCGCCCATGATCACGACGTCACCATCGGTCGCGGCGGCCCGTGCCTGGTCGACCGCCGCCGTCAGGCCGTCGACGAACGTGAAGCGCAGGCCCAGGTCCCGTCGCAGCCGCACGTCCTGCGGCGCCGAGTGGGTGACGACGAAGAACGGAGGCGTCCCCGCCTGTTGCGCGCCGTACCCCATGTCCTCGTTCCAGCCGTCGGGCCCGTCGACGATGTCGAACAGGCGCCGGCCCATGACCACCGCGCCGGTCACCGCCGTCGACCGTTCGAGGATCTCGGCGTCGACCGGGTCCTGCTCGGCGACCCAGGCGTGGAGCTCGTCGACGCCTCCGATCCCGTGTTCGGCATCGGTCAGCGGCCCGGTCACGTAGCCGTCGAGCGACATGGTGATGTCGGCAACCACCTTCGACATTGCAGACCCCTTCTGCCGGAGCTGGATCGACTCTGAAGACGAGGCGTCCGGGACGGATTCATCGCGTTCGTGGTGGAGGTCCGCGCCAGTGTGTCGCGCCGGCCCGCCCCGTCCCGTTCTCGGGTCAGCCGGCGGGTACCGCCTCCCATGACACACTGCCCGGATGCCGTGGCCTGCGGGGTTCATGTGGGGAACCGGAGCGTCGTCGACGCAGTGCGAGGGCGCGGCCCCGGCGTCGGACTGGTGGGACTGGGAGCGTGCCGGTCATGCCCCGCTGTCCGGCGACGGCAACGGGTTCGCCACCCGGTACGCCGAGGACTTCCGCGCCCTCGCGGACCTCGGCCTGACCCATCACCGGCTCTCGCTCGAGTGGGCCCGCCTCGAGCCCACTCCCGGGGTGCACGACCCGGCGGCGATCGAGCACTACCGGGCCGTCCTGACCGCGGCACGTGCCGCCGGCATCGTGCCGTGGGTGTGCCTGCACCACTTCTCGCTCCCCCGCTGGTTCGCGGACGACGGCGGGTTCCTGGTGGCCGCCAACCGCACCGGGGCCTGGGCCCGCCACGTCGAGTTCGTGGCCGAGACGTTCGGTGACCTCGTCGGCGGGTGGAAGCCGGTGAACGAGACGAACTTCTGGCCGCAGGGCGCCTACCGGGGCGGCGGTCTCCCGCCCGGCCACGACGACCCCGCCGAGGCGGCGCTGGCCCTCGAAGCCGCCCAGCTGGCGACGGCCGAGGCCGCGGTCCGGCTGCGGCAGACCGGGCGGCCGGTGGCGTCGGTGTTCGCCCTGTTCTCGACGGTGGCGCACGACGACGATCCGGCGACCGTGCGGCTCGTCGAGCGCATCGACGAGCTCCACTGGGCGAGCGGGCTCGGCCTGTTCCGCGACGGCGTCCTGCGGGTGCGGGGCCGCCCTCCTGTCGACCGACCCGACCTGGCCGGTTGCTTCGACCTCATCGGGTTCTCGTACTACGCGTCGGTCGGCGTGCGCGGCGGGGTGCTCGGTGTCCACCCCGACGGCGCCCCCGTGTCGCCGCTGGGGTACGGCATCTGGGCCGACGGTCTGGGCCTCGTGCTCGATCGGCTGCACGACGCCGTGCCGGGCACTCCCCTGCTGGTGGCGGAGTACGGCCTGGGCACCGACGACGACACCGAGCGTGCCGCCTACCTCGAGCGGGGTCTCGAGGTGCTGGCCGGCGCCCTGGCCCGGGGCATCGACGTGCGTGGCCTGTTCCACTGGACGGCGGTCGACAACTACGAGTGGGTGCACGGGTACGACGTGGCGTTCGGGATCATCGACCGGGACCGCACCGTCCGCCCCAGCGCCCGCGTCCTCCAGCGCGCCGCACTCGGCTGAGAATCGCTGCCTGTCGATGCGCCCGTCTGTCGACATGCTCGCTCGTCGCGGCGACCATGGGTCCGGGTTCCCCCCGGATCATGGAGGTCAGGACATGCCCTTCGTCACGACGCAGGACGGCACCGAGATCTTCTACAAGGACTGGGGCAGCGGTCAGCCGATCATGTTCCACCACGGTTGGCCGCTCAGCTCCGACGACTGGGACACGCAGATGATGTTCTTCGTGCTGCGCGGCTACCGCGTCGTGGCCCACGACCGTCGCGGCCACGGACGCTCGACCCAGACCTCGGACGGGCACGACATGGACACCTACGCCGCAGACGCGGCGGCCGTCGTGAGCCATCTGGACCTGCGCGACACCGTGCACGTCGGCCATTCGACCGGAGGCGGCGAGGTCGACCCGGTACGTCGCCCGTCACGGAGCGGGGCGGGTGGCCAAGGCGGTGCTCATCGGTGCGGTGCCGCCCCTGATGCTGAAGACCGAGGCGAATCCCGGTGGCCTGCCGATCGAGGTGTTCGACAGCTTCCGAGAGGGCACCGGCTTCAACCGGGCGCAGTACTACCGCGACACGGCGGCCGGGCCGTTCTACGGGTACAACCGGCCGGGGGCGACGCCGTCCGAGGGCGTCATCGACAACTGGTGGCGGCAAGGGATGATGGGCGGTGCCAAGGCGCACTACGAGAGCATCAAGGCGTTCTCCGAGACCGATTTCACGGACGACCTCAAGGCGATCGAGGTCCCCACGTTGGTGATGCACGGCGACGACGACCAGGTCGTCCCGATCGCGGACTCGG
The DNA here is from genome assembly GCA_963778415.1 of uncultured Acidimicrobiales bacterium. Lineage (GTDB taxonomy): Bacteria > Actinomycetota > Acidimicrobiia > Acidimicrobiales > VFJN01 > ZC4RG19. The sequence goes on along the minus strand of CAVZUI010000010.1, from coordinate 479,416 downwards.
CCGAGCTGTCGATCAAGCTCCTGCCGAACGGCACGCTCAAGGTGTATCCGGGCTACCCGCACGGCATGTGCACGACCCACGCCGACGTCATCAACCCCGACCTGCTGGCCTTCATCGAGGCATGACCTCGCCGGCCTGACACCCCTCGACGCAGGGCGCAACGGCGTCAGCCGCTCCGCTCGGCGTCGCTCCGCAGGACGCAGAACTCGTTCCCCTCGGCATCGGCCAGCACGACCCAGCCGCCGCCGTCGGGCCGACGGCGGTCGGCGACCTCGACCGCACCGAGGCCGATCACCCGTGCGACCTCGTCGTCACGCGTCCGGTCGGTGGGCACGAGATCGAGGTGCACCCGGTTCTTCCCCTGCTTGACGTCGCCGGTCTCGATGAACAGCAGCCGATGCCCGGACGCGGGGTCGACGATCATGCACTCCGCGTGCCCGGGCTCGTTGGGGTCGTCGGGCAGATCGGTGTAGCCGAGCACCGGCTTCCACCACGTGGCGAGGGCGTAGGCGTCGGTGCAGTCGAACGTCGTGTGGGACACGCGGGAGGTCATCGCCCCCAGTCATACCCCTCGCGAGGGGTCGAGGGCGTCGTCGATGCGTTCGCCAGGAGGTCGTCGAGGAGCGTGTCCACCGGCGGCACGGACGCCATCTCGCCGGCGATGCGCCCGGCGGCCGCGGCGAAGGAGGGGTCGGACCGCACCGTCTCGATGGCGTCCGCGACGTGCGGGGCATCACCGAGTCCCAGTGGCCGGCGACCGGCACCGAGCGGATCGCGGTGGACCACGGCGCCGGCCCCCGCGGCGGCCACCCGATCCCCGTTGGCGAACTGGTCGGCGAACATCGGGACGATCACGACGGGCACCCCCACGGCGAGCGCTCCGAAGGTCGTCCCCGAACCGCCGTGGCAGACGACCAGTTGGGCCGTCCCGAGCACGTCGGCCTGGTCGACCCAGGCCTCGACGTGGACGTGCGCCGGGACGTCGTCGAGGAGGGCGGGATCGAACCGACGACCGACGGTGAGGAGGACGCGGGCGTCCAGCCCGGCGACCGCGGCCAGGACGGTCTCGAACGCCTCGGCCGCCCGCGCCATGTGGCCGAGCACGGTGCCGAAGCTGACGTAGACGAGCGGCGCACGGGAACCGCGCCACCAGTCGGGCAGCGTCCGCGGTGGGGACGTCGGCGGTGCCCGGAAGCGCCGGGTGTCGGGAAACGGCGACGGGTCGAGCGACGCCGGGAACCGCGACAGGTACGCCGAGCGGCGCAGCTCGTCGGCGAGCCCCGGCCGATGCTCCTCGAGGGCCGGCGCGGCGACCTCGATCGACCCCCATTCGACGCCGGCCAGACCGATCGCCACCTGGGCGGTCGCAACTCCCGCGCCCTGGGCGACCACGGCCGAGGCGTACTCGCACGGGTCGCGCAGCACGACGTCGGGACGCCACTCGCCGACCAGCCGCCCCATGGCGGGGAGCATGGCGGTGGCCGCCAACCGGCCGAACAGGTCGCGATTGCCCAGCACCGAGGCCTCGTGCGCCGGTGCGACCGTGAGTCGCTCCCGGATCGGGGCGACGGCCACCTCGGGCGGCTCGCCTCCGGCCGCGAACGGGTGCGACGACGCCTCCACCAGGCCGCCGATCGCCGGCGGGCCCACCACGAGGGTCTCGTGACCCCGCCGGCGCGCCGCGTCGAGGAGCGGCAGCAGCGGTTGGAGGTGGCCGGAGCCCCCGAGTGAGCAGGCGGCGAGGACGCGCACGCGCCAACGCTAGGCACCCACGCCGGGGCTCCGGTTCCTTTCGTGCGGGCCACCGGTCAGACCTCGCGACACAAGCGTGAGCTCGGAGGTCCAGCCATGTCGATGGCTCGTTCGGTGCACAGAGGCGCCATCCTCGCTGTGGTCAGCGGGGCGCAGTTCATGTTGATCCTCGACCTGGCGATCGTGAACGTCGCCATCCCGTCGATGCAGGCGGACCTCGGGCTCGACCAGGCCGACCTGCAATGGGTGGTGATCACGTACGGGCTGGCGCTCGGCGGGTTCCTGCTGCTCGGAGGGCGGGCCGCCGACCTGTTCGGGCGGCGGCGCGTGCTCGTGAGCGGCCTGGCGCTGTTCGCCGCGGCCTCGCTGGCCGCCGGTCTGTCCGACGCTCTCTGGCAGCTGGTGACGGCCCGGGCTGTGCAGGGCGTCGGGGCGGCACTGGCCGCGCCGGCCGCCCTGTCGATCCTCACGAGCACGTTCACCGAGGGTGCGGCGCGCAACAAGGCGCTCGGCATCTTCGGCGCGGTCGGCGGCGGTGCCGGCACCGTCGGCGTGATCGCCGGCGGCCTGTTCACCGAGGGGCCCGGCTGGGAGTGGATCTTCCTGGTGAACGTGCCCATCGGGGCCGCTCTCATCGGTCTCGTCATGCTGTTCGTGCCGGGGGGTCGTCCGACGGAGCGCACGCCCGCGGACCTCGCGGGTGCGGTCACGGTCACCGCCGGCTTGATGGCGATCGTGTACGCCGTCAACCGGACGGTCGACCACGGTTGGCTGTCGCCGGCCACGCTCGGCTTCGCGGCCCTCGGCGTGGCGCTGCTCGTCGCGTTCGTGGCAATCGAGCGCCGCTCCCCCGCCCCTCTCGTGCCGCCCCGGGTCTTCCGGCGGCGCACGTTCGCCGCCGCCAACGTCGTCGGCGCCCTGCTGTGGGCTGCGTTCTTCGCCACGATCTTCGAGGGCACCCTCTGGTTCCAGCAAGCCCTCGGGTACTCGGCCGTCGAGACCGGCGTCGCCTGGCTCGCCAGCACCGTCAGCTCGTTGATCGTGGCGGGTGCCGTCGCGCCGCGCTTCGTCGGGCGGTTCGGGGCCAGCACCGCGCTGGTGGTCGGCCAGCTGCTCGTGACCGGCGGCCTGCTGTCCCTCACGCAGGTCCCGGTCGACGCCGCCTACTGGACCGACATCTTCCCGGGGCTGCTCGCGTTCGGCCTCGGCCTGGGCTTCTCGATCATGGCCGTGCAGGTGGCGGCGTTCTCCGGCGTCGACGAGTCCACGGCCGGTCTGGCCGGCGGCATGATCGAGACGTCGCGCGAGATCGGCGGAGCCGTCGGCGTCGCCGTGGTGGCCACGATCGCCCTGGCCCGCGTCGACGACGTGCTCGCGTCGAACGGCGCCGGGCCCGACGCCACGGCCGTCGCCCTCACCGAGGGGTTCCAGCGAGCGGTCCTGGTCGCCGCCGGCCTCAGCTTCCTGGCCGCCACGGCCGCCGCCGTGCTGCTCCGACGGGCCGAGCGCGCCGCCTCCGGAACCTCCCCCACCGTGGCCGTCGCAGCCGAGGACGGCCTCGTCGCGGAGCCCGTCCTCGCCGTCGGCGATGAGATCGCCCGATGACATCCGTCCCCCCTGCACGCAGGCGCGCGGCGTCCGCGCCCTCGACGACCCCGTGGAGCCGACCTTGACCGACCTCGCCCCGCCCCGCCCCGCCGGTCACCCGGCGCCCTCCGACCCCGCGACCCTCTTCGAGGAACACCGGGTCGCGCTCACCGGCTACGCCTACCGCATGCTCGGCTCGGCCGTCGACGCCGAGGAGGCGGTGCAGGACACGTTCGTGCGCGCCTGGCGGGGCTACGGCGCCTTCGAGGGCCGGTCGGCTCTGCGGTCCTGGCTGTACCGCATCGTCACCAACGTCTGCCTGGACATGCTCAACGGACGGCGGCGCCGAGCGCTGCCGACCGACCTCGAGGCGCCGTCCTCTTCGGTGAGGTCTGGCACGACGTCGCTGCCCGAGGGCTCGTGGGTGGAGCCGGTGCCGGACGGGCGGGTGCTCCCGGCCACCGTCGACCCCGGCGAGGCAGCCGTGGCCCGCGAGTCGATCCGCCTCGCGTTCGTGGCCGCCCTGCAGCACCTTCCACCGCGCCAACGAGCCGTGCTGATCCTGCGGGACGTCCTGCGGTGGCGGGCGACCGAGGTGGCCGATCTGCTCGACACGACCGTGGTGTCGGTCAAGAGCAGCCTCCAGCGGGCGCGAGCCACGATGGCCGCACACCGGCCCGCGGGCGCCGGGGCGCCGTCGGTCTCCGGCGAGATGACCGACGCTCAACGGGCCCTGCTGGCCCGGTACGTGGAGGCGTTCGAGCGCTACGACGTCGACAGCCTGGTGGGGCTGCTGCGCGAGGACGCCACGCTGACGATGCCGCCGGGGTCGCTGTGGCTGCGAGGCGCCGTGGACATCGCCCGCTGGTGGCGCGGTGAGGGTTCACAGTGCCGCGGTTCGCGGTTCGTGCCGGTGGCGGCCAGCGGCTCCCTGGCCGTGGCCCAGTACCGGCCGCGGCCGGGGCCCTGCCCAGGAGAGCACCATGCGTTCGGCATCCAGGTGGTGACGGTCGTCGGCGACCGGATCGCGGCGATCGACGCCTTCATCCAGCCCGAGCTGGTCGGTCTGTTCGGCCTGCCCGCGGTCCTGCCGCCCTCCATGGTCACGCCGTCCTGACCGCTCCGCAGGTCGGTGACGTCGAGATCGATCGCGGTAGGGGGTTGATCGACCACTCATCATGAGGTACGAACGCACTGAGGCGGATTTCGGGCAATCAGCATTCGGGATTGCCGCGCGCCGAGCGTGCATGTGGAAGGCGTCATGGTGACCGGCGGGCTGTCGTCGCGCCATGGCAGCGGGCCCGATCGCTGAGGCGGCGAGAGTGGCGGAACCTTCGGTCAGCGTCATCATCCCGAGCTACAACCGGGCCGCGCTGCTGCCCCGGGCGATCCGGTCGGCCCTCGATGCCATCGGCCCGGGCGACGAGGTGATCGTCGTCGACGACGGCTCGATCGATCGGACCGCGGCGACGATCCAGCCCTTCGGCGATCGGATCCGGTACCTCCGAACCGCGCACCGGGGGGCGGGGTGCGCTCGCAACACGGGCATCGCCGCCGCGCAGGGGCCGCTGGTCGCGTTCCTGGACTCCGACGACGAGTGGATGCCCGACAAGCTCCGGTTGCAGCGCGAGCTCATGCGGAGGCGACCCGACGTCCTGTTCAGCTTCAGCGATTTCGTCGGCCGCAGCGTCGCAGGGGCCGACCAGCACCACGGCCTGGAGCGCTGGCGCGACGACGCCCGGGGCTGGAACGAGATCCTCGGCCCTGGCCGTCCCTACTCGAACACCGCTCCCCTGCCGCCGGGCAGGGACGACTTCACCGTGCACGTGGGCGACATCTACCCCGAGCTGCTGCACCACGACCTCGTGCCGACGTTCACGCTGGTGGTCCGCCGTGCGGCCGCCGGCGATGCGCTGCGCTTCGCCGATGACCTGCCCACCTACGAAGACCTCGAGTGCCACACTCGCCTGGCCCGGGCCGGAACGGCGGCCTATCTCGACTGCGAGACGGCGTGGCAGTGGGGACACGCCGGCCCGCGGCTGTCGAAGGTCGACGCCTGCACATGGGCGACGGCCCGACTCGCCGTCCTCGACCGGGTCTACCGGCAGGACTCCGACTACATGGCCCGTCACGCCGACGAAGTGAACGACGTGTGCACGAACCAGCACCTGCAGAGGGCCCGCTGGTTCATCAGCCGAGGCGACACCCGGCAGGCCCGGCACGAGCTCCGCGAGGTGGGTGGTGGCCCCCTCACCTACCAGGTCCTCGCCCACCTGCCGCACTGGCGCCCTGTGTGGCTCCGCCAGGTCGTGCGCACCACCCGCGGCGCGGTCCACGCCACGCGCGCGTGGGCGTTCCCTCGACGGTTCGGGTGAACCTGCCCCTTCGCACGGTGACAAGCGCCACACCTACGGAGGGTGCGCCGCCGTGGCCTGGGAGTTCGTCGCGACGCGCTCCCCGAGCGACCGACGGGGCCCGAAACCCGGTTGGAGTCTCCCCTGGCGGCTGGCAGGATTCGTTGTTCCTTCCGGGAACATTGGTTGACCGCCTTGACCTCGAGTCGACTCGAGGTCGTACGTTCACCCCCGTGTTCCTCCCCCGCCCGACTCCCCGCCCGGAGCACCCATGACGACCCCCCTGGCCATCGAGGCCACCGGACTGGTCAAGCACTACGGCGCCAAGGCCGCCCTGGACGGCGTCGACATCAGCGTCCCCACCGGCACGGTCACGGCCGTGCTGGGCCCCAACGGCGCCGGCAAGACCACCGCGGTCCGCATCCTCACCACCCTGTCCGATGCGACCGCCGGCACCGCCCTCGTCGCCGGCTTCGACGTGGCCACCCAGGCCAACGAGGTCCGGCGCCGCATCGGTCTGGCGGCCCAGGACGCGACGATCGACCCCCTGCTCACGGGCCGCGAGAACCTCGTGATGATCGGCGAGCTCCACCAGCTCGCCCGCGCCGAGGCCAAGTCCCGCGCCGTCGGCCTGCTCGAGCAGTTCAGCCTCACCGACGCCGCCGAGCAGGTCACCTCGGGCTACTCCGGTGGCATGCGGCGCCGGCTCGACCTGGCCGCCACGCTCGTCGCCCGCCCCCAGGTGCTGTTCCTCGACGAGCCCACCACGGGCCTCGACCCACGTGCCCGCACCGAGCTGTGGGCCGTGCTCGACACGCTCGTCGGGCAGGGCACCACCCTGCTGCTCACCACGCAGTACCTGGAGGAGGCCGACCGGCTGGCCGACGACATCCTCGTCGTCGACCACGGCAAGGTCATCGCCCGCGGCGACGCCCGCAGCCTCAAGCGCCAGGTGGGCGGCGACAACATCGGCGTGACCGTCGTCGACCCCGCCGACCTCGACCGCACGGTCGAGCTGCTGCGTGGCTGCACCGACGGCGACCCGGTCGTCGACCGCCCCCTCCGCACGATCACGGCGCCCACCTCGGCCGGCGTCGCCGGCCTGGCCTCGGTGGCCAACACGCTGGCCGGTGCCGGGCTCCGCGTCGAGGACCTCAGCCTGCGCCAACCCACCCTCGACGAGGTGTTCCTCACCCTGACCGGGGTGGCGATCGCTCACGACGACGACGAGCTCGAGGAGGCTCGGGCATGACTGCCCCCACCGACACCCTCACCCTGTCCCCCGACGCCGCCGAGAGCATCGCCGCGGTCGCCACTCCGGCCGCCGCCGAGGACCTGCACCCGCCGCGCGGGCTGATCCACGACGTCTGGGTGGTGGCCCGCCGGGGCCTCATCCACATGAAGCGCCAGCCCGAGGCGCTGAGCGACGCCACCATCCAGCCGATCATGTTCGTGGTGTTGTTCGCCTACGTGTTCGGCGGCGCCATCGACGTGCCGGGCGGGGGCAACTACCGCGAGTTCCTGATGGGCGGGATCATGGCCCAGACGCTGGTGTTCACGGCGTTCGGCGTGGCCATGAGCATCGCCAACGACCGCAAGAACCAGGCGGTCGACCGCTTCCGCTCGCTGCCCATCGCCAAGGGCGCCGTGCTGGGCGGCCACGCGGTGGCCAACGTCATCAAGTCGTTGCTCCCGATCGCCATCATGTCGCTCACGGGCCTGCTGATCGGGTGGCGCATCCGGTCGAGCGTGATCGACGCGGTCGCCGGCTACCTGCTGATGCTGGCGTTCGCCTTCGCCATGATCTGGATCGGGGTGCTCCTCGGCAGCCTGGTGGCCACGCCCGAGGGGGTCCAAGGCATCGCCTTCGTGGCGTTGTTCCCCCTCACGTTCATCGCCAGCACGTTCGTGCCGGTGTCGTCGATGCCGGGGCCGCTGAAGGCGGTGGCCCAGTGGAACCCGATCACGACGCTCTCCGACGCGCTGCGCGAGCTGTTCGGCAACCCCAACACCCCGGTCCAACCGGGGGATCCGTGGTCGATCGCCCACCCGGTCGCCTACACGGCCATCTGGATCGTCGGGATCCTCGTGGTGTGCGCGCCCCTGGCAGTGCGCATCTACTCCCGCTCGATCGCCAAGTGATCGCCCCTGGCGGGGGTCCGGCGCGGCGGTCGGGCTCCTGCCAGGGCGGCTCGCGCACCGGCTCCGCGCCGGGTGCGGCGAGCGGTCAGCCCTGACCGGAGGTCAAGGGCGGCGGCTACTGTTCGATCTGTGATCGTCGACACACTCGCCGGCAAGGTGCACGGACTCGAGAAGCGGGGCGTCCACCAGTTCCGCGGCATCCCGTACGCCCGGGCCGACCGCTTTCGGCCCCCTGCCCCCGTCGAGCCCTGGTCGGGGGTGCGCGACGCCACGACCTTCGGCCTCATCGCACCGCAGAACCCGTCGCCCACCGAGGCGATGCTGGGCGGGCAGGACCGGCCGTCGGGCGAGGACTGCCTGGTCCTCAACGTCTTCACGCCCGCCGCCGACGACGCCGCCCGCCCGGTCATGGTGTGGATCCACGGTGGAGCGTTCGTCGCGGGCTCCGGCAACATCCCGTGGTACGACGGCTCGAACCTGGCCCGGAACGGCGACGTGGTGGTCGTCACGATCAACTACCGGCTGGGCGCCCTCGGGTTCCTGCACCTCGGGCACCTGGACCCGGCCTTCGCCGGGTCGGGCGCCAACGGCATCCGCGACCAGGTCGCCGCGCTCGGTTGGGTGCACGACAACATCGCCGGCTTCGGCGGCGACCCCGGCAACGTCACGATCTTCGGTGAGTCCGCCGGCGGCATGAGCGTCGGCACGCTCCTCGGCACGCCATCTGCCGCGGGCCTCTTCCACCAGGCCATCGCCCAGAGCGGCGCGGCCGAGCACAACCACCCCTCCGGCGTGGGCGAGTGGGTGACCGAGGGCTTCCTCGCCGCCCTCGACCTCTCCCCCGCCTCGGCCGACGCGTTGCTCTCGCTGCCCGTCGACGAGGTGCTGCGCGCGCAGTCGGTCATCGAGAAGAAGGTCCAGGCCGGCGCATGGCCCACCGACCGACCCGCCGTCGGCGGCCTGACCTTCCAGCCCGTGGTCGACGGGGCGGTGCTGCCCCAGGTGGCCATCGATGCCGTCCGCGCCGGCAGCGCCGCCGGGGTGCGCCTGGTGGCGGGCACGACCGCGGACGAGTGGACCATGTTCCACCTCCAGGCCCGCCTGAGCGGATCGCTCAGCGACGACCAGCTCCAGCGGCGCGTCGCGCGCCTGGTGGGCGACGACCGGGCCGGCGACGTCCTCGACGTCTACCGGGCGTCCCGCCCTCAGGCCGACCCCGACGGCCTGTTCTGCGCGGTGATGACCGACCACGTCTTCCGCCAGCCGGCCATCCGGCTCGCCGAGGCCCAGCTGGCGCACACGACCGACGTGTCCATGTACCGCTTCGACAGGCCGTCGACCGCCATGGGCGGCGTGCTCGGCGCCTGCCACGCCATCGAGGTGCCGTTCGTGTTCGACAACCTGGACAGGGGCGGCGTCGACATGCTGCTCGGCGGGCTCGACGACGACACGCTGCAGTTGGCTGCCCGCATGTCGGCGGCGTGGGCGGCGATGGCCCACGCAGGTGCCCCCGCCACCGACCAGCTGCCGTGGCCCGCCTACGACCTCGACCGGCGGGCCACGTGCGTGCTCGACCGGACACCCCGCGTCGACGACGACCCCGAGGGCGAGCTCCGGATGATGTGGGACGAACTCCGCCCGGCGGCCTCGTCCTAGAGTTGGACCACAGCCCACGATCGGAGCGCGCCATGTCCGACCGCAGTCCCCACCACTTCCCCACCTTCTCGTCGCCCGACGAGGAGCGCACGCACATGAAGCAGCGCATGGCCGCGGCGTTCCGACTGTTCGACAAGTTCGGGTTCAACGAGGGCGTCGCCGGCCACCTGACCGGCCGCGACCCCGAGCACCCCGAGCTCTTCTGGGTCAACCCGTTCGGCATGAGCTTCGGCCTGATCCGGGCCCGTGACCTCATCCTCGTCGACCACCAGGGCAAGGTCGTCGAGGGCGACTGGCCGGTCAACACCGCGGCGTTCGCCATCCACAGCCAGGTCCACGCCGCCCGGCCCGACGTGAAGGCCGCGGCCCACACGCACTCGCCGTACGGGCGGGCGTTCTCGACCCTGGGCAAGACGCTCGCCCCCATCACGCAGGACGTCTGCGCCTTCTACGGCGACCACGCCGTGTTCGACGACTTCACGGGGGTGGTGCTCGACGTCGAGGAGGGCAAGCGCATCGCCCACGCGCTCGGCGACAACAAGGCGGCCATCCTGCGCAACCACGGGCTGCTCACCGTCGGCGGGACGGTCGACGAGGCCGCCTGGTGGTTCATCACGATGGAGCGGTCCTGCCAGGTCCAGCTCCTGGCCGATGCGGCCGGCGAGCCGGTGCTGATCGACGACGAGTGCGCCGCGCTCACCTACAGCCAGGTCGGCTCGCCCCCCGCCGGGTGGTTCAGCTTCCAGCCGCTGTACGACAAGATCGTGGCCGAGCAACCCGATCTGCTCGAGTGACCTGTCGACGCCGCCAGGCCGAGGAGACCTGCCCGTGGCCGACGTGACGTCCATCGCGTCCAAGCAGCACGACCACCGCGAGCGCATCCTGCGGCGCCTGCTCGAGGCCCAGAACGCCGACGACGTCGAGGGCGCCATCGCCTGCTTCGCCCACCCGCGCTACGAGCTGGTGGGCAACCAGCGGGTGTACGACGGCGCCGACGAGGTGCGGCGCTACTACGAGATGATCCGGCGCTACTTCCCCGACCTGCGCTTCGAGGTGATCGACGTCCACCACGGCGACGACGCCGTGGTGTCCGAGATGTGGATGTCGGGAACGCACCTCGGATCGGGGCACGACTTCCCGGCGACCGGACGGCGGTTCCGCTGCCGGACGGCGGTGATCTTCAGCTTCGACGGCGACGACCTCACCTGCGCCCGCGTCTACTACGACACCGGCACGATCGCCCGCCAGCTCGCCTGAGATCGCGCCCCGGCCCGCGGGTGCTCACTCGAACACGGGCCGCAGCGGCATCCCCGATCGCCCGTCGTCGGTGGTCGGGGTGGCCAGCACCTGGTGGACCTGCGAGCGCCCGGCCTCGAAGTTGATCGCCGACCCGGCCATGTACAGGCGCCACACGCGCGCCCGCGCCTCGCCGACCTCGTCGACCGCCTCGTCCCAGCTCGCCTCGAGGTTCCCGACCCACTGCCGCAGCGTGAGCGCGTAGTGCTCACGCAGCGTCTCGACGTGACGGGCCTCGAACCCCGACGTCTGCACGAGCGACACGACGCGGCCGACGTCGTGCAGCTCGCCGTCGGGGAACACGTAGCGGTTGACGAAGCTGCGGGCGGGAAGGCGGGCGCGGTGGCCCGACGGGCGGCTGATGCCGTGGTTGAGCAGGCGGCCCTGCGGCGCCAGCAGGGCCCGCAACCGGCCGAAGTACTCGCCGAGGCGGGCCTCGCCGACGTGCTCGAACATGCCGATCGAGCTGATGGCGTCGAACGGGCCGTCGGTGATGTCGCGGTAGTCCTGCACCCGGATCTCGACGTCCTTGGACAGCCCCGCCTCGGCCACCCGCTTGTCGGCCAGCTCGGCCTGCCGCCGCGAGATGGTGACGCCCACCGCCCGCACGCCGTGGTGCTGGGCGGCGTGCATGACCATGCCGCCCCACCCGCAGCCGACGTCGAGCAGCCGCATGCCCGGCTCGAGCCCGAGCTTGCGGCAGATCAGCTCGTACTTGTTCGCCTGCGCGTCCTCGAGCGAGTCGCCCGGGTCGCGGAACACGGCGCACGAGTAGGTCATGCTCGGTCCCAGCACCAGGCGGTAGAACGCGTTGGAGACGTCGTAGTGGTGGCTGATGGCGGCCGCGTCGCGTGCCTTGCTGTGCCGGCGGCCGTGGAGGCGGACCTCCTCGGGCGGCGGTTCGAGACGGCGGACCTCGCGCCAGCCGCCCAGCTCCTTCACCAGCCGGGGGACGACCCGGGGGTCGATGCGGACGTTCGGCATCCGGTCGCGCAGGGCCAGGAGGTCCCAGATGCTGCCGTCGAGGTCGATGTCGCCGGCCACGTAGGCTCGCGCCAGGCCGAGCTCCCCGGGGGCCGTGATGATGCGCCGCAGCGCGTCGGGCCCGCGGATGACCATGGTCGTGGGCGCGTCGGCAGGGCCGGCGCGACTTCCGTCGTACGCCTGGACAGCGAGCGGGATGTCCCCGCCCAGCACGTCGTCGACCAGCGGTGCCAAGGCCATCGCTCAACCCCCAACATGCTCGGGTGTGCTGAGAAGGCTACGACGCGGGTCAAGGATTCAGCAGGTGTTTTCCGCCACGTCACCGCTGTGCCGCGTCAGCCGGGCCGGTAGAACGGCGTGGGCACGACCCGCGCCGGGGCGAGGGATCCCCTGATGTCGACCACCACCTCGGCCCCCTCCTCCACGTCGGGAGGAAGGAACGCGAGCGCGATGCCGCGCTGCAGCATCGGCGACACGTTCCCGCTGGTCACCACGCCCACCGGCGTGCCGTCGATCAGCACCGGGCAGTCGGCCCGAGGGGGGCGACGACCGTCGACCTCGAGGCCGCGCAGGCGACGGGCCACCCCGCGCTCGCGCTCGGCTTGCAGGGGCGCGTAGCCCCGGAAGTCGCCCTTCCCCCAGGCCACCACCCACCCCAGGCCGGCCTGCAGGGGGGTGATGCCCGGGCCCAGCTCGTGGCCGTGGAGGGGGAGGCCCGCCTCGAGGCGGAGGGTGTCGCGGGCTCCCAGCCCGGCCGGGGTCACGCCCGACGCCACCACGGCGTCCCACACGGCGGCCGCGGCCGCCGCGGGCACGGCGATCTCGACGCCGTCCTCGCCCGTGTAGCCCGTGCCGGCGACCACGCACGGCGTGCCCATGACCTCGACCTCGGCCACCGCCCGGCGGGGCACCTCGGCCGCCGCTCTCGACACGCTGGCCAGCCGCTCGCGGGCGCGCGGGCCCTGCACGGCGATCACGGCCCGGCCGGCCGTCACGTCGTCTCCGCCGATGGCGGCGCGGACCCCGGCCGTGTTCGACGCGTTGGGCATCACGTCGAAGCGCTCCTGGTCGATCCACCACACGATGATGTCGTCGACGACCGAGGCGTCGTCGGGGTCGAGGAGGTGGGTGTACTGCGTGCGGCCCGGGGCGATCTTGGCCAGGTCGTTGGTCAGCGCCGCCTGCAGCCGGTCGAGCCCACCAGCGCCCGTCACGCGCACCGTGCCGAGGTGGCTGACGTCGAACGCCGCGGCGTCGGTGCGGCACGCCTGGTGCTCGGCCAGCGTGCCGCTCGGGTACTGGATCGGCATCTCCCAGCCGCCGAAGGGGACCATCTTCGCCCCGAGGGCGCGATGGCGGTTGTCGAGCGGCGAGGTGTGCAACGTCACGGCCGCTGAGGCTAGCGGTACGTCGACGGGCCCTCGCGGGCTCGCGCGGTCAGCGGCGGCCGGTGGCGGTGCGCGGCTTCGAGCCGCTGTCGCCCGGGGCGGGCCCGGCCTCGTCAGGAGGGAACAGCTCGACGATCGCCGCGTCGACCTGGCTCTGGACCCCGTCGAGCGCCAACAGGTTGAGGACCCCCTGGCCCTGGTACCGGTTGACGACGTCGACCAGCTCGTCGTTCTCGCGCACGAGGACCGCGCTGTTGCCGGCGATCACGAGCTTGGCGGTCGACAGGTCCTCGCCGAGCTGCTCACGCAGGTACCCGAAGGCCTCGCGGATCGACTCGAGCTTGATGCCGTCGTCGAGCAGGGTCTTGACCAGCTTGAGCTCGAGCAGGTCGCGGTAGCTGTAGCGACGGCGACTGCCGCTTCCCTTGGCGTCGGCCAGCGACGGGCGGATGAGATCGGTCCGCGCCCAGTAGTCGAGCTGCCGGTAGGTGATGCCGACGATGTCGGCGGCCTTCTTGCCGCTGAACGCGTCGGCGGGAGAATCGTCGTTCACAAGATCTCCTGCCTGCGGGGTGACAACGGCGGAATTACGTCGATGTCACGAACGGGGAGGCTACGACGCCGACCGCCCAGGGTCAACGCCCGTGCGGCCAGTCCGCGCTCAGAGCGCGAAACCCTTGCGGGTCAGAGCGCGAAGTCCTCGGGGTTCACGTGGTCGATGAACTCGCGGAACTCCTCGACCATCTGTTCGGCCTGCTCCTCGTCGGGCTGCTCGACGCGGCCGGCCTCCTCGAGCACGTCCTCCTCGGCGAAGATCGGCGACCCGATGCGGATGGCCAGGGCGATCGCGTCGGACGGGCGGCTCGACACCGTGCGCACCTCGCCGGCCGCCGACAACACGATCTCCGCGTAGAAGGTGCCGTCGCGCAGCGCGGTCACGGTGATGCGCTCGACCTCGGCACCGACCTCCTCCAGCAGGTTCTTCATGAGGTCGTGGGTCATGGGCCGAGGCGTCTCGATGTTCTGCATCGACAGCGCGATCGCCTGCGCCTCGGGGGTGCCGATGAAGATCGGGAGCACCCGCCGCTGCCCAGCCGTCTCGCGCAGGATGACCACCGGCGTGCGCGTCGGACGTTCGGGAGCTTCGACGCTGACGAGTTCCATCTCGACGGCCATCGGCGCCCACACTACTCCCCTACCGACTCATTTTCGTGGGCGTGATCGGGCGTTCGTCAGGCCGGCGGGATGTGATCGCGCAGCCCCCGGCGCAGCAACACGGTCCGCATCTGGTCGCCGAGACGGACCAGTTCGGCCACCGTCTGGGTGGCGCGGCGCTTGGCGTCGGGGTTCCGCTGCTTGAGGAGCGGCAGCACGATCTGCTCGTACAGAGCCGCTTCGCGCTCGGCCGCCACCTTGTAGCCGCGGATGTGACGGGCCTCGATGCCGTGCTCGAGGAAGCCGGCCGCCGTGCGCGCGATCACGAGGGCGTCGCCGTCGTAGTAGCTCGTGTCGCCGACCACGTGGCACTCCAACAGGCCGTAGCCCTCGAGCTCGCGGACCGCCCGCGCCGACAGCCCGCTGGCCTGGGCCAGCTCGTCGACGGTCAGGCTGACCGTGCCGGTGGGGGCGGCGTCGCCCGGGCGCGTCCCGGACGCCGCCGGGGTCGACAGCTGCAGGGTCACGTCGTCGGCCGACGGCCGGGGTGCGGGGCGGGGCGCGGGCCCCTCGATCACCTCGGCGACGTCGGGCACGCGTCCAGGTGGGGTGCGACGCGGTGCGACGCGGGAGGTCGGCGCCACCGCAGGTGCCGGCGGCGTCGGCGGCGTCGGCGGCGTCGCCGTGCCGCCCTCTCGGGCGCCGGGCGGTCGTCGAGGGCGACGGCGGTCAACCCGTTCTGACGGTCGACGACCGGGCCCACGTCGTCGACGCCCATGCCGACGTGGCCGCTCTCGTCGCGCCCGGCGGGGCCCGCAGCCGTGGGAGCGGTGCGGACCGGGCCGGTCTCGTCGAGGCGGTCCTTGATCACCTTCAGCGGCAGGTAGTTGTCCTTCTGCTCACGCAGGATGTACCGGAGGCGGTCGACGTCGGCCTCGTAGAACTTGCGATAGCCCGACGGGGTGCGCTCGGGATCGAGCAGGCCCTGCGCCTCGAGGAAGCGGATCTTCGAGATGGTCACGTCTGGGAACTCGTCCTGCAGCAACGACAGGACCTCACCGATCGACAGATGGGACCGATCAGTCGGTGCGCGGGTCACGTGGCATCTCCCCTCCCGGTCAAGAAAACGAGCTTGAACGTGCCGATCTGCAGCTCGTCGCCGTCGGCGAGCGGCGACGACTCGACGCGCTGGCGGTTCAGGTACGTCCCGTTGAGCGAGCCTGCGTCACGCACCACGTAGCCACCCACGTCGCGGGCGATCTCGGCGTGGCGGCGAGACACCGTGACGTCGTCGAGGAAGATGTCGCTGTCGGGATGGCGCCCGGCCTGCACGACGTCCTTCTCGAGGGCGAAGCGCGACCCGACGTTGGGGCCGCGCTTGACGACGAGGATGCCCACGCCGGGCGGCATGTCCCCGAACTCGACCGACAGGTCGTCGGTCGGCTCGCCGGGCTCGGGGATGAACGTGACCGTCGTCGGGTCCTCCCGGAGCGTCGCCAGCGGTGCACCACACGAGGCGCAGAAGTTCGACCCCGGTGGGTTGCCGCGGCCGCACTGGTTGCAGAAGACGTCTTCTGTCACTCTCACCCCTCGATCAGCGCACGGTAACCCTCGGCGTCGAGCAGCGCCTCGACCTGGGCCACGTCGGACGGCTCGACGATGAAGATCCAGCCCTCGCCGTACGGATCCTCGTTGAGCCGCTGCGGGTTGTCGGCCAGGTCGGCGTTGACCTCGGCGATCGTGCCCGACACCGGCGCGTAGATCTCGGACACCGACTTGGTCGACTCGACCTCGCTGCAGGTGCCCCCCTGCTCGACCACCGCCCCCACCTCGGGAACGTCGACGAACACCACGTCGCCGAGTGCGTCCTGGGCGTAGTCGGTGATGCCCACCCGCACCCGCCCTCCCTCGACCCGGACCCACTCGTGGTCTGATGAGTAGCGGAGCTCGGGGGGGATGTCCATGAAGGGGCAGGCTAGCGAACCCTGTCAAACCTCGACGCCGGGTTGAGAGTTGCGCGCAGGTCAGTGCCGTGACCAGGTAAGTCTCGACACGGAGTCGAGAGTTTCGAGGCCCCGTCCGTCCCACTTGTACGCTGCGCCGATCGACCGTTCGCCCGCCACGCTGCGCTCGGAGTTGCGCCTCGGCGACTCGACCGTGCGCAACCGGCTCTACCGTGCGCCCGTGCTCGAGGGGGCCGGCGACGGCCCCGACGCCGCCGAGGCGTACGCCAAGGCGTTCGTGCCGAACGCCAGGGGCGGCGTCGGGCTGATCATCCAGGGCAGTGCGTGCATCTACGACGAGGGGCGCACGTCGCCGGGCATGACGCTCGCCTGCAGCCGCGAGCGGGTGCTGGCCATGGCGC
Source organism: uncultured Acidimicrobiales bacterium (assembly GCA_963778415.1). Taxonomy (GTDB): domain Bacteria; phylum Actinomycetota; class Acidimicrobiia; order Acidimicrobiales; family VFJN01; genus ZC4RG19. Next base: position 462,737 of record CAVZUI010000010.1, on the reverse strand, counting down.
CGATGATCGACGCCGTCCACGCCGAGGGCGCCGCCATCCACCTGCAGGTGGGCCACGGCGGCCTCTACGCCATGGAGGCCTGGCACGAGCCGTACGCCAGCCGTCGGCGCGGTCCGCTGCTCGCCGCGTCGCCGGTCCCCCGGCTCCTGCGCCCGGCCTTCGCGGGCGTGCCGGTCCACGTGATGTCCACCGACGAGGTGCACGCCATGGCCCGCCGCACCGGCGAGGTCGCGGCCTGGGCGCGCGAGGCCGGCTACGACGGCGTCCAGCTCGGCTCGGCCAACGCCAAGCTGCTCGACCAGTTCCTGTCGCCCTTCTACAACCGGCGCGACGACGAGTTCGGTGGCTCGCCGGCCCGGCGCGCCCACGTTCTGCACGTCATCCGGCGGGCGGTGGCCGAGCGGGCCGGCGACGACTTCCCGTGCACGGTCAAGGTGCCGGTCGAGGTGGCGCCGCCGCTGGCCCGGCACGTCACCCGGGCCGAGGCCCTCGAGACGTGCCGCCTCGTGGCCGAGTGGGGGTTCGACGCGGTCACGCCGGTCGAGGTCTCCGTCCTGCCCGACACGACGCTCAGCCGCGGGGCGGCACCGTCGGGGCTGTGGGACAACGCCGCCATGCGCGCCCGGTTCCGCACCGCCGCGCCGAGCAGGGTCCGCCGCGCCACGCTGTTGGCCGGCGCCTGGATCGGCGGGCGCCGGGCGCCGTTCACGCCCGTGTGGAACCGCGACCTGTTCACCGAGGTGCGCCGGCTGGTCGACATCCCGGTGTTCGCCGTCGGCGGCATCCGCACCGCCGCCGAGGCCCGCGCCATCGTCGAGGACGGCCAGGCCGACATGGTGGGCGTGGGCCGGCCCTTCTACGCCGAGCCCGAGCTCGCCCGCCGCCTCCTCGCCCCGGGCGACGCCCACGTCGCCTGCCGCAACGCCAACCGCTGCGTCTCGGCCCAGATGCTGGGCATGAAGGGCGTCTGCTACACGCCCGAGGTCCGCCGCGTCGCCGCCGACCTGCGCCGCGAGTCGTCGGCCTGATCAGCGCAGGAGCTGGCGGATGCGGCGGGCGTACTCCTGCGCCAGCCGGCGGGCGTCGCCGTCGGACGCGCCCTCGGCCCAGATGTGGGTGACCGGCTCCTCGGGGTCGGGCAGCGCCAGCGCCCAGCCGTCGTCGTGGTGGACCTTGACGCCGTCGACCAGCTCGACCTCGCGGTCCTTGGTCAGCTCGACCAGCGTGCGCATCACCGTGCCCTTCTGCTCCCACGGGGTCACCACGGTCTCGTGGGCCACGTGGACCGTCGGCAGCGCCTCGACGACCTTCGACAGCGAGACGCCGTCCAGCGCCAGCAGCTCGAGCAGCTTCACCAGGGCGGCGGCCGCGTCGAAGGCGGGCAGGAACGCCGGGAGGATGTAGCCGCCGTCGGTGCTGGCCGCGAACCCGACGCCGGGCCGGGCTGCGGCCTCCATCAGGGCGGCGTTCGACAGCTTGGTGCGGAGGATGCCGACGTCCCGCTCGCTCGCCAGGCGGTCCGCGTGGCGGGTGGCCGACAGCGGCAGGGCGATCGACCGGCCCGGCGAGTGCCCGGACACCAGCGTCACGAACGCCAGCAGCGCCTCGTCGTCGGTCAGGACGTGGCCCGCGTCGTCGACGAGCGTGAGGTGCTCGCCGTCGGGGTCGATCACCGCGCCGAGGGGGGCGCCCGAGGCCCGGACCAGGCTGGCCACGCTGGCCGCGTGGTCGTCGCGGTCGAACGACATGATGCCCCGGGTGGACGCGTACGGGTTCACCGCCAGCACGTCGGCGCCGAGCTTGGCCAGCACGTTCGGCATCACGAACGACGTCGACCCGTAGGCGTAGTCGACCACGACCTTGAAGCCGGCCGCGGAGATGCGCTGCACGTCGACCGTGGCCTCGAGGGCGGCGCTGTACTGCTCGAGGGCGCGGGGCGGGAAGCCGATGTCGCCGATCTCGCCGGGGAACACCCGGCGGAAGTCCTCCCGGCGGAACAGGCGCTCGATCTTGCGCTGGGCGTCCTCGGTGATGTCGGAGCCGTTGGCGTCGAAGAACCGGATGACCACCGACTGCGGGTCGTCGTCCACGAGGCGGATGGTGATGCCGCCGGCGAGCTCGGGCCGCGCCACGGCGAACCGGGTGACGGGCACCGACGCGACCTCGAGGTCGAGCACGTTGACCCCGGCGGCGTTGAGGCCGGCCATCATCGCCCGCTTGAGCATGCGGGCCGACCGGCTCGAGTCGCGCGACGTGATGACCGTGGTGTCCTTCTTCAGCGTCGTGCCGTAGGCCATCGCCACCCGGGTGGCCAGCTCGGGGGTGATGTCGACGTTGGCCAGCCCGGACACGCCGAGGCGGCCGAACAGGCTGCGCGACCCCCGCGACTCCCACACGATCGAGGAGTTGATGACCGCGCCGCCCTCGACGGTCTTGAACGGGTACACCTTCACCCCGGCGCTGAGGACGGCGTGCTCGCCGACGAAGCACTCGTCGCCGAGCACCACGCCCTCCTCGCCGCGGACGCCGGTGCGCAGGTCGCACGACCGGCCGACGATCGTGCCGCGGAGGCGCACGCCCTCGCCGAGGTAGGCGTTGTCGTGGACGACCGCTCGCTCGAGGTCGGCGTCCGCCCGCACCCGCACGTTGGTGCCGAGCACCGTGTACTCGCCGAGGCGGGCGCCGGCCTCGACCCGGCAGTTGTCGCCGATGACGGCCGGGCCCTCGATGCGGGCGTCGGGGTGGATCTCGGCCCCCTCCCCCACGCACACGCCGTCGCCCATCTCGAAGCCCGGGATCTCGACCTCGACCCGGCCGTCGAGCACGTCCTTGTGGGCCCGGACGTAGGCCTCGAGCGTGCCGACGTCCTCCCAGTAGCCCTCGGCGACGGCGCCGTACAGCGGCTTGCCGTCCTCGAGCAGGCGCGGGAACACCTCGCAGGAGAAGTCGACCGACCGGTCGGGCTCGATGTAGTCGAAGATCTCGGGCTCGAGCACGAAGATGCCGGTGTTGATGGTGTCGCTGAACACCTGGCCCCACGTCGGCTTCTCGAGGAAGCGCTCGATCGAGCCGTCCTCGCGGGTGATGACGATGCCGAACTCGAGCGGGTTCTCGACGCGGGCCAGGCCGATGGTGGCCATCGCCCCTTGCTCGTCGTGGAAGCGCGACGATGGCGGCGAGGTCGATGTCGGTGAGCACGTCGCCGGAGATCACGAGGAACCGCTCGTCGAGCTCGTCGCATGGCGTTGCGCACCGAGCCGGCGGTGCCGAGCGGCGTCTCCTCGGTGGCGTAGACCATCCGCACGCCGAACTCGGAGCCGTCGCCGAAGTAGGTGCGGATGTGGTTGGCCATGAAGGCGACGGTGACGACGATCTCGTCGAAGCCGTGCTCCTTCAGCAGCCCGACGATGTGCTCCATCATCGGCTCGTTGACGAGCGGCAGCATCGGCTTGGGGGCGTTCGAGGTGAGCGGGCGCAGCCGGGTGCCCTCGCCGCCGGCCATGATCACGGCCTTCATGAGCTGAGCACCTGCATGCCCCGACGGTACCCGGTGGGCCGCGGGGTCAGGTCGCCACGGTCTCGGCGCGATCGGCCCGGCCCTCGGCCAGGGCGCGCCGGGCGAGCGGGACGTACAGCGCGGCCGCGTAGCAGGCGAGCACCAGGCCGGGGATGCCGGCCACCCAGGCGAGCACGCCGGCGGTGTCGGCCCACGACAGGTCGGAGTGGCTGGCGAGGAACAGCGGGAAGGCGATCATCAGGCAGAAGGTGCCGGCCTTGCCGAACCAGGTGACGTCGATGCGGCGGGCGCCGAGCGCGGCCAGGACCAGCGTGGTCCCGCCGACCAGGACCTCGCGGACGAGCACGACGACCGCGAACCAGACGGGCACCGAGCCGTCGATCAGGATCCCGCCGGCCCCGACGAAGAACAGCAGCCGGTCGGCCACCGGGTCGAGGACCTTGCCGAGCTCGGACACCTGGTGGAAGTGCCGGGCGATGTAGCCGTCGACCCAGTCGGTGGCGCCGAGGACGGCGAGCAGCCAGGCGGCGGCCGCCCGGTCCTCCTCGGCGAACAGCAGCCACAGGAACACCGGCAGGCACGCCAGCCGGACGAGCGTGATGACGTTCGGGACGGTGAGGATCGCGGATCTGGCGTCCGCGGCGACGGTCTCGGCCATCGGCGAGCGCGGCTAGGGCTCGGTCCCGATCACCGGCCGCTCCGCCGCGATGCGCACACGCGTCCGACACGGCCACGTAGTGTCCTGGCCGATGGCGACGCTCTTCACCAAGATCATCGAGGGCGAGATCCCCGGCCGGTTCGTGTGGCGCGACGACGACGCTCGTCGCCTTCCTCACCATCGACCCGATCGCGCCCGGTCACACCCTCGTCGTGCCGGTCGCCGAGGTCGACCACTGGATCGACCTCGACGCCGGCCTCGCGGCCCACCTCATGGACGTGGCCCGCCACGTCGGCCGGGCGCAGATGCAGGCCTTCTCCCCCACCCGGATCGGCCTGATCATCGCCGGGCTCGAGGTGCCGCACACCCACCTCCACCTCATCCCCATCGACAGCGAGGCCGACCTGCGCTTCGCCAGGGCCGACCACGATCCCGACCCCGACGCCCTCGACGAGGCCGCCGAGCGGTTGCGGACGGCGTTGCGGGACGACGGCCACGGCGACGTGGTCCCGCCCGCCTGATCAGGTGTCGGTCGAGTCGGCGACGATGATCTGATCCGCCGGGATCTCGGCCGCCAGCTCGGCCCCCTTGTTGCGCACGTTGTTGACCTCGGTCGACACCGGCCGCAGCTCGGATCAGCGACGCCGGCGCCGGCACCAGCAGCTTGCCCAGCGTCTCGATGTCGTCGTTGTCGGGGTCGAGCCACGTCGTCCCAGGCCGACGGGGGCAGGATCACCGGCATCCGGTCGTGGATCTTGGCCATCGTCTCGTTGGGTGTGGTGGTGATGATCGTGCACGACCGCAGCGGGTCGCCCGAGCGGTTGCCCTCGGCGTCCTTGGGGCCCTTCCACACCTCCCACAGGCCGGCGAAGGCGAAGGGCTCGTCGTCGGGCCGGTGGATGAAGTACGGCTGCTTCGCGCTTCGGCGCCCGGCACCTTCTTCCACTCGTAGAACCCGTCGGCGGGGATGAGGCAGCGGCGCCGCTTGAAGCGCCGGCTTGTAGGCGTTCTTCGTCGGCCAGGGTCTCGGCCCGGGCGTTGATCATCTTCGAGCCGACCTTGGGGTCCTTGGCCCACAGCGGCACGAGGCCCCAGTGGAAGGCGTCGACGCGGCGCACGCCCCCGTCGGCGAGCACGGCGTACACGTCGTTGGTGGGCGCCACGTTGTACGACGGCTCGAGCAGGGCCTCGGGGGCGGAGGCGTCGAAGTACGCGGCGATCTCGTCGGGCGGCGAGGCGGACACGAAGCGGCCGCACATGGGCCGCACCGTACCGTCCGGCCGGCGCCCGCCAGGCGCAGGGTTCGCGCTGGACACGTGGGGGAACATGGTCAGCGTGAAACGCACCATCACGGGACGTACCTCATCACGGACGATGTCGTTGGGTGATCTCCGCCAGTTCATCGGGTCGCTCGACGGCCTGCCGGACGAGGCCGAGGTCAAGGCCAAGGTGACGATGCGCAAGCACCTGCGGTCCGTGACCGTCGAGGAGGACGACGGCGGCTTCCGCGACTTCGTCCGTGCCGTCGAGCAGGGCGGGGACACCCCCGCCGAGTCTCGCAAGGCACGGTCGGCGAAGCAGCAGCCCCGGGAGACCTCGGCGGTCTGACCAGCCGGCCACGCAGTTCCCGAGGAGCCCGCCGTCCTGCGGCGGGCTCCTCCGCGTCCCGGTGGCCGCGGCACGGCGGGCCGCCCGACTCGTCGCCCGTGGGGCATGCTGCCGGGATGACGCAGGGGAAACGTGACTGGCTGGCGGTGGGTGTCGGGGCGATCCGGTGCTCGTCGGGGGTGTCGTTCCTGGTGGCACCGAAGGCGGCGAGCGTGATCTGGGGATCCGACCCCGACGACAACCCGACGGCGAGCCTGCTGCTGCGCTCGATGGGCTACCGGGACGCCCTGGTCGGCGGCATGCTGCTGCGGGCGGGGCTGCGAGGCGACGACACGTCGGGGTGGTTCCTGGCCAGCGGTGGCGCCGACCTGGCCGATCTGGTGGGGGGCCTGGCCAACCACGACCGGTTGCCGGCCCGCTCGCGCACGGTCGGGCTCGGGGGTGCGGTCGTGGGCATCGCCGTCGGCGTGGCGGGCGCCGTCGTCGGCCGGCGGCGGCTCAGCGAGTGAGGCCGGGGACCGTAGCCTCGCGTCCATGACCGACGGCCCCAGCGTCGAGCTCCCCTCCGGCCTTGCCCGCGACTTCCACCGCTACCTGCAGCAGAGCCGCGACACGATGGTGGCCAAGCTCGACGGCCTCGGCGAGTACGACATCCGCCGGCCGCTGGTGCCGTCCGGCACGAACCTGCTCGGCCTGGTCAAGCACCTCGCCAGCGTCGAGGTCGGGTACCTGGGGGACAGCGTGGGCCGCCCCTCCCCCGTCGTGCTCCCCTGGGTCGAGGACGGTTCGAACTGGGACGGCGCCGACATGTGGGCCACGCCCGACGAGTCGCGGGCCGACCTCGTCGGCCTGTACCGCACGGTGTGGCGACACAGCGACGAGTCGATCGCGATGCTTCCCCTCGACGCCCCCGCCGAGGTGGCGTGGTGGCCCGAGGACCGGCGGGCCACGACCTTCGGCTCGCTGCTCGTGCGCATGGTGGCCGAGACCGCCCAGCACGCGGGGCACGCGGACATCCTGCGGGAGACGGTCGACGGGGCGTCGGGCGCGGCGGACGCCGGGGACGCCGAGGTCCAGGCGTCCTTCGTCGCCCGCATCCAGGCCGCCGCCGACACGTTCCGGCGACGGCTGAGCGGAACGCAGAAGAGCCGGCCCCGAGGGACCGGCTCTGACGCTGGTACTTCGTGGTCGGGCTGACAGGACTTGAACCTGCGACCCCTTGACCCCCAGTCAAGTGCGCTACCAAACTGCGCCACAGCCCGACGGGGAAGGTTCATGGTAGCAACCGGCGGCCGCCCCCCTGCCACTCACCGCCGGCCGAGCCGCCGGCGATCGCAGGGAGGGGCGTCCGTTCCGGCGACCGAACGTGCGACGCACACGCGGCTCCTGCCCGCAGAGCTGTCGCAAGAACGGTCGCAGGAACCGCTCAGCGGCGCCAGGGGCCCCAGATGGCGAAGGTGACGCCGGGGTCCTGGACGTTGACGAACAGCGTGTCGCCGTCGGGCGAGAAGCAGGCGCCGGCGAACTCGGAGTCGCTCGCCCGGTTGTAGCGCCAGCGGGAACGTCTCGCCGTTCTCGGTGATGCCGGCCACGAACTGGGCGTCGTCGTCGCTGTCGGTGCACATCACGGCGTAGCCGTACGGCGACACGGTGATGTTGTCCGGCCCGGCGAAGTCGTCGGCCGGGTCGAACAGCACCACCAGCTCGAGCCGGTCGCGGCTGGGGGTGTACCGCCAGATCTGGCCCCCGTGGGCGACGGCGCTGCGGTCCTCCTCGTCCTCCGCCTCGGGGCCCCCTCCGTACGACGACACCAGCCAGATGTCGTCGCGGCCCGTCCAGATGCCTTCGGCCTTCTGGATCGGGGTGCCGGGGTGCAGCTCGCGGAGCGTCTCGCCCTCGGCCACGTCGGGCTCGTCGATCGGGATCCAGTCGAGGTGGCGGAACACGGTGCCCACCTCGGTGACGGCCGACAGATCCGTCCCGTCGAGGTCGGGGATGCGCAGCGTGCTGAGCGTCCCGTCGCCGTGCAGGTCGCCCCGGCGCCGGCAGGACCGGTTCGGCCGGAAGCGGTACACCTGGCCGAAGGGGGTGTCGGCGTCCTCGGTGAGGTAGGCGGCGCCGCGGTGGTCGAAGGCCACCGCCTCGTGCTCGAAGCGACCGAGCCCGACGAGCGGCCGGGGGTCGCCGCCCTCGTCGGGATCCACCTCGAACACGTAGCCGTGGCGCACGCCGTCGACGACCTCGTCGATCTCCTCGCAGGTCAGCCACGTGCCCCACGGCGTCGGGCCGCCGGCGCAGTTGTTGAGCGTGCCCGCCAGGCTGACCGTGTGCGACTCGAGCCCGCGGTGCCGGTCGACGACGAGGGTGGTGGTGCCGCCGGTGCCGTTGGGGTCGTACGTGGGCGCCCCGGCGGTGGGGACGGGGACGGCGCCCTCCTCCTCGACGTCCTCGGGCTCGACCTCGTGGTTGCGGACCAGCAGGGTGCGCCGGCCGCGGCCGCCGAACGCCGCCATCCCGTCGTGGAGGCTGGGGACCGGGGCACCCGAGTCGAGCACGTCGGTGCCCGCGCTCGAGAACGCCACGTAGCGGAAGCCCGCGGGCAGGTCGAGCAGGCCGGCGGGATCGGGTACGAGGGCGCCGTACCCGGTGCGGCGGCGACCGTCGCGGGAGGCAGCGCGGCTTGCGCCGGCTGCCGAGCCGAGGACCGGGGCCAGCGACCCGGCCATGGCGAGGCCCGCTCCGGCGCCACCGGCGCGGAGCAGGAACGAGCGTCGGGGCATCGTCGTCATGGCCGGGACGGTACGGATCGTCGCCGAACGGCCGGCCTCCCGCTCGTGACCGCCGGATGCACGCCCGCCGACGTCGAGGTGAACGATCCCCGGTCCGCTCGCCGCGAGCCGGCTCGGGGCCGCTACGTGACGATCCAGCCGATGATCTGGATCGTCCGCCAGGTGAGGTAGGCGACCACGAGCACCAGGAGCAGCTTGAAGTGCCACGGCGCCTTCGTCGCCTCCTCGTCGTCGGCCGCGGCCTTCGGCTCGGCGACCACCCGACCGCAGGTCGGGCACGAACCGTCCGGGTCGAGCGAGTTGGGGTTCAGGAAGCGGCTACAGGTCTCGCACCACGGCATGGGGTCGTTGGCGGCGGCGGGTCGAGACGCGGGCCCGGGGTGGCCCGCGGTTCGGATCGCCCGGCCGGTTCGGAGCCGGGACCGGGGACCCGTCGCAGCGATCCAGGACGCTACGTCGTGACCGGCCGGCCCGGCCACCCGGGCAACGGGGGCACGCCGGCCCGGCGACGTCGGGCCCTAGACCGGTGGGACGCCGTGGCGGCGATCGGAGAACGACCGATCCTTGGTCTCGGCCAGCTCGAGGCGCCGCACCACCTCGCCCCGCAGGTCGCCGAAGTCGACCACCGCGTCCACCACCAGCTCGGACGCCAGCCGGTACAGGTCCACGTCGGTCTCGTAGTGCTCGCGCTCGGCCTGGATGAACGCCGCCCGCTCGTCGGCGTCCTCGATGGCGGCGATGCGGTTGGCGAACACGGCGTTGACCGCGGCCTCGGGCCCCATCACCGCGATGCGGGCCGTCGGCAGCGCCAGGGTCGCCTCGGGCTCGAACGCCGGGCCCGACATGGCGTACAGCCCCGCGCCGTAGGCCTTGCGCACGACGACCGACACCTTGGGCACGGTGGCCTCGCTCACCGCGGTGACCATCTTGGCCCCGTGGCGGATGATGCCCGCCCGCTCGACCTCGGTGCCGACCATGAACCCCGGCACGTCGGCCAGGAACACGAGCGGGATGTTGAAGGCGTCGCACAGCCACACGAAGCGGGCGGCCTTGTCGGCCGAGTCGACGAACAGCACCCCGCCCTTGGCCATCGGGTTGTTGGCGACGATCCCGACCGGGCGCCCGTCGAGCAGCGCCAGCCCCGTGACCAGCTCGGGGGCGAAGAGCGGCATGCGCTCGAAGAACGACTCCTCGTCGACCAGGGCGTCGATGAGGTCGTGGACGTCGTAGGCGACGTGCTCCTCGGCGGGTACCACCTCGGCCGTCAGCTCGCGGGCCGGAGGCCGCGGCTCGAAGCGCGGGGGCTGCTGGCGCCACGACTGCGGGAAGTACGAGAACCAGGCCCGGGCCTGGTCGAGGGCGTCCTCGTCGTCGACGGCCAGGTTGTCGCCGCACCCCGAGACGGTGGCGTGCATCCGGGCCCCGCCCATCTCCTCGAGCGACGTCACCTCGCCGATCACCATCTCGGCCATGCGCGGCGACCCGAGGTACATCGAGGCGTTGCCCTCGACCATGAACACCACGTCGCAGAAGCTCGGGATGTAGGCCCCGCCGGCCGCCGACGGTCCGAACAGGCAGCACACCTGGGGCACCCGACCCGACAGCCGCACCTGGTTGTAGAAGATGCGGCCCGCGCCGCGCCGGCCCGGGAACAGCTGGACCTGATCGGTGATGCGGGCCCCGGCCGAGTCGACCAGCCAGAACACCGGGAGCTCGTGGCGCAGGGCGTGCTCGGTGAGGCGGACGATCTTCTCGACCGTGCGAGCGCCCCACGATCCCGCCTTGACGGTCGGGTCGTTGGCCATCACGCACACCGGGCGGCCCTCGATGCGTCCCACGCCGGTGACGACACCGTCGGCCGGCAGGTCGGCGGCCTGGTTGTTGGCGAGCAGACCGTCCTCGACGAACGAGTCGGCGTCGAGCAGGAGCGCCAGGCGGTCGCGGACGAACAGCTTGTTCTGGGACTTCAGCTTGTCGCCGCCCCGGGCCAGGTTCCCCGCCAGTGCCCGCTCGGTCAGCCGGGCCAGCTCCTCGGGGGAATGGGGGGACGGGGGCCCGTTCGCCGTGTCGTCCGTCCCGCCGTCGTCCGCGGCCACGTCAGGTGCGACGGATGGCCAGGATGGCCACGTCGTCGCTCAACGACTCGGACGCGAAGTCGCGGGCCGTCTCGAGCAGGTTCTTGCACAGCACGCCGGCCGCGATGTCGGGATCGCGGCGCAACGAGTTGGCGATGCGCTCCTCGCCGAAGATCTGGTCGCCGTTGCGCACCTCGGCCAGCCCGTCGGTGTACAGCAGCAGCAGGTCACCGACGTTCAGGCTGATCTCGCGGCTGTGGTACGTGCCGCGGGGGTCGAGCATGAGCAGGGGCCCGGTGGCGCGCAGCGGGCGCACCTCGCGGTCGTGCCACAGCCACGCGGCAGGGTGGCCCGCCGAGGCGAAGCGCAGCGTGCCGGCGTCGGTGTCGAACACGACGACCACCAGGGAGATGAACTCCTCCATGCGGTCGGGCGCCGCCATCTGGGTGTTCAGCTCCTCGAGCGCCTGGGCGGGGTCGCGGTACTGCCGGAGGAACACCCGCAGCAGGTACTTGGCCTGGAAGGCGGTGATCGACGCCTCGATGCCGCGCCCGGTCACGTCGCCGATCACGGCGGCGATGCGCGACGGCGCCACCCGGAACACGTCGTAGAAGTCGCCCGCCATGACCCCGTCGCCGGCCTGGTACACGCGGCCGAGCTCGAACCCGGCGAAGTCGGGCAGGTCCTCGGGGGCGAGGCGGGCGGCCCACCGCTTCGGCGCCAGCTCCTCCTGGCTGAGGACCTGCTCGGCCCTGCGCTCGAGGGTGGTGCGGTCCTCGGCGAGCCGGGTCTCGCGGGCGAAGTCGCGCCCGAACGCCACCGACAGCCCGACCGGGATGAGGATGAGCAGGAACAGCAGGCTGGGGATGCGGTCGCCCGCGGCCACGACACCGGCGGCCGCGATGGCGAGCACGCCGTAGAGGCACGCGGTGTGCAGGTCCTTGCGGAACGCAGAACGGGCCAGCACCGACACGTCTGCGTCGACGCCGCGCTCGTTCTCGACCCGCTTCCAGACGACGTAGTGGCGTCGCGTCGACCGGGCCCACACGAGGGCTGCGACCAGCGACGCGACCCCAACGAGGGCCAGGATCGGCTTCATGTGAGGGCCGATGGTACTGCTGCGGCGCGGCCGGGGGTACCGACTGTCACGGAGCTGTCACTCACCGCGCCGGCGGACGCGGAGCTTGACGGGCGTGGCGCCCAGGTCGAACGCCTCGCGGAGCTTGCGCTCGAGATAGCGCAGGTAGGTGCGCGGCAGCTCGCGGTTGACGAACAGCGTGAACGTCGGGGGCTCCGCGGCCCCCTGCGTGGCGTACAGCACCCTGGCACCGCCCGGTGCGGGGTGGGCGCCCTGGGCGTCGCGCAGCACGGCGTTGACCCTGCTGGTGGGGATGCGGCGGTGGTAGGCGTCGACGCTGGCCGCCAGCGCGGGGAACAGCTTGTGCACGCCCTTGCCCGACAGCGCGCTGACCTGGAGCACCGGGGCGTCGCCGACGAAGCGGAGCTTGTCGCTGACCTGCCAGCGCACGTCGGCCCGTTGCTCGGCGTCGAGCAGCTCCCACTTGTTCAGGATCACGACGATGGGGCAGCCGGCGGCGTCGATGCGCTCGGCGAGGCGCTGGTCCTGGCCGGTCACCCCCTCGGTGGCGTCGATCACGAGCAGCGCCACGTCGGCCTCGTCGACCGCCTGCAGCGCCCGCACCAGCGAGTAGTACTCGGTCCCCTCGTCGATGCGCGACCGACGGCGCATGCCCGCCGTGTCGACGAGCCGGATGGGGCCGAGCTCGGTCTCGACGATTGTGTCGATCGTGTCGCGGGTGGTGCCGGGCAGGTCGTGGACGACCGAGCGGTCGTCGCCCGTGAGGCGGTTGAACAGCGTGGACTTCCCCACGTTGGGTCGCCCCATGATGGCGATCGCTGTCTCTGCCTCGCTCGAAGCTTCGCCTCGCTCGGCACCTTCAACGCCTCGCCGATGCGCCGAACGCTCGTCCACGGGTTCGGCGTCGTCGTCCTCCGGCAGCAAGCGCGACCACGCCTGTCGAGCAGGTCGCCCGTGCCGCGGCCGTGGAGGGCGCTGACCGGGTAGCGGCTCGCCGAGGCCGAGGCTGAGCAGCTCCCACATCTGGTGCTCGCGGCCGCTGTCGTCGACCTTGTTGACGACCAGGAGGATCGGCTTCCCCGAGCGGCGGAGCAGCTCGGCCACCTCGGCGTCGTCCTCGGTGGCGCCGGTCACGACGTCGACGACGAACAGCACGACGTCGGCGTCGGCGATGGCGCGCTCGGACTGGGCGCTGACCTTGTCGTCGAGGTCGCTGCCGCGCGCCATCCAGCCGCCGGTGTCGACCAGGCGGAACGGCCGGCCGAGCCAGTCGGCGTCGACGTCCTTGCGGTCGCGCGTGACGCCGGGCTGCTCCTCGACGATGGCGGCGCGCCGCCCGACGATGCGGTTGAGCAGCGTGGACTTGCCGACGTTCGGCCGCCCCACGATGGCGACCACCGGGCGCGCCACGGTCAGCTCCCCGACCCGGCTGCGACGGCGGGCACGACCACCGGCGGGAGGTCGAGCGCCCGCCGCAGCGCAGCCCCGTCGGTGGGCACCACCTCGACCGTGCGGGGCAGGTCCTCGGGGGCGGTGCCGTCGAGGAACACGCCCTGGGTGAGGCACACGTCGGGCAGCAGGTAGCGGTGGCCTTCGGGCTCGCCGGCGAGCACGCGGGCGAGGTCCTCGCCGACCATGAGCCCCGACACGCCGACGTTGCCGCCGAAGTAGCGGTTCTCGACCGGGATCACCCGGAGGTCGGGGCGGTCGAGTCGGGCCAGCAGCGGAGACAGCACGCGGGCACCGTAGGGCCCCGTGAGCACGGCCACCGGGGCCCGGCGGCTCGGGCGCGATGCGCAGCAGCTGGTCGCCGGTCGCCCGCACGGCGCGGTAGGGCTCGTAGTCGGCGTCGGACGAGCCCGACACGTCGACGGCGCCGACCCCGACCGTCCCGCACCCGCCGACCGACGGCGCACCGGCGGCGGACGGCGCGTGGGCACCCGGCGCCGGGTTCGTGCGGGTCGGCGGCAGCTCGCCGTCGGCGGTGCGGAAGAACGCACCGCGGTCGGGATCGTCGTCGTCCCGGCGCGGCCCCGCTCCGCCGAACAGCTCGGCCTCGAACGCCCGGGCCATGCCGATGCCGTCCTCGTGCATGGCGAAGTCCCCGTAGGTCGCGGGCTCGGGGAACGGCCGGTCGGCGAGCAGGTAGTACTCGTCGGCCGCGAACACCAGGCGACGGCCGAGGACCCGCAGGTAGACGTCCTGCCAGTCGTGGACGGCGTCGACCACGGACGCGGCCTCGGCCGTGGTGTGCGGTCGCATCCGCCCCTCGGTGTTGAAGCGGGACACGCCGAGCGGCACCACGCACAGCGAGGCCAGCTCGGGGAACCGGTCGAGCGTGCCCGCCAGGGTGTCGTCGAGCACCGCCCCGTCGTTGACGCCGGGGCACACCACCACCTGGCCGTGGACCTCGACCCCGTGATCGAGCAGGGCTCGGAGCCAGCGCAGGCTGGTGGCACCGCGCCGGTTGCGCAGCATCTCGGCGCGGACCGCGGGATCGGTGGCGTGGATGCTGACGTACAGCGGGCTGAGCCCCTCGGTCACCACCCGTTCGAGGTCGGCCTCGGTGAAGCGCGTCAGGGTCGTGAAGTTCCCGTACAGGAACGAGAGCCGGTAGTCGTCGTCCTTGAGGTACAGGCTGCGACGCAGCCCCGGCGGCAGCTGGTAGATGAAGCAGAACTCGCAGTGGTTGTCGCACGTGCGGACCCGGTCGAACAGCGCCGAGTGCACGTCCACCCCGAGCGGCTCGCCGGCGCGCTTGTCGACCACGACCAGCGACTCGAGCCCACCTCGGCTCACCTCGAGCGAGAGGTGCGGCTCGTCGACCAGGGAGCGCCATTCGAGCAGGTCGCGAGGCACCTCGCCGTTGACCGACGCGATCTCGTCACCCGCGACGAGACCGGCGCGCTCGGCAGGCGACGCGGGCGCGACGGTGACGACCCTGGGCAGAGACATAGACGTCCCAGTCTACGGGCGACGCAGCGTGACCACGCATGACCGAGGTTGGCTGCGTGCCCGCGGGCCGGCACGGCGGACCGACGCGACGGCGTCGGTACGCTGGCGCCCCGAGCGAATGTTCTGGAGGACCATGAGCGAGCGTGGCCCGATCCACACAGAGAGCGGCCCGGCCGAAGACCACGAGCGGGGAGCATCGCCCGTCGACAAGGTCCTGCTCGCCGCGCCACGCGGCTTCTGCGCCGGGGTGGAGATGGCGATCAAGGCGCTGGCCTGGATGGTGCGGGCCTTCGAGCCGCCGGTGTACTGCTACCACGAGATCGTCCACAACCGGCTCGTGGTCGACCGCTTCCGCGACCTCGGCGTCGTGTTCGTCGACGACATCGCCGAGGTGCCCCAGGGCCGTCCGATCATGCTGTCCGCGCACGGCTCGGCCCCCGAGGTCGTGGCCGCCGCCCGCGCAGCGGGGCAGCTACGTCGTCGACGCCGTGTGCCCCCTCGTCACCAAGGTGCACCACGAGGTCAAGATCCGCGCCGGCAAGGGCTACCGCATCGTCTACGTGGGCCACGAGGGCCACGAGGAGGCCGTGGGCACGATGGCGGTCGCGCCCGAGGCCATCCACCGGGTGGAGTCGGTCGCCGAGGTGGACGCCCTCCCCGCCTTCGACGACCAGCCCGTGGCGCTGCTGGCGCAGACCACGCTGTCGCACCGCGACTGGATCGGCCGTCGCCGAGCGCGACCGCCGAGCGGTTCCCCGAGCCTGTGGCGGCCGGGTCGCAGCGACCTCTGCTTCGCCACCACCAACCGCCAGTCGGCGCTGGCCGAGATCGCCCCGCGCTGCGACGCCGTCGTCGTCATCGGGTCGGCCAACTCCTCCAACACGCGGGCCCTCGAGAAGCTGGCCCGCGAGGCGGGCGGCGAGCGGGTCTACCGCGTCAACGGCCCCGACGAGCTGCCCGACGACCTCGCCGGCACCGTCGGCGTCACCGCCGGCGCGTCGGCCCCCGAGGAGCTGATCGAGGCGGTGATCGCCCGCCTCGCCCCCGTCGCAGGGCGTCGAGGAGGTGCGCATCACCGACGAGGACGAGTACTTCCCGCCGCCCCGCGAGCTGCGCGACCTGCTCACCGGCATCGACGTCCTGGCCACGTTCGGGTTGGGCGGCTCGGTGCCCGGCCGACCGGCCCCCGACGACCGGGCCTTGGCCGCCAGCGACGTCCTCACGATGCTCGACTGACCCGGCAACCGGCACGCCTCCACGCCGACTCGTGGGGCGGTTCGGCCGGCTGCCAGGATCGGCGCCGTGCTCCCGCTCACGCTCGACACCGTCCGCCTGTCGCTGCACGTCCTCGCGGCCACCGTGTGGGTGGGCGGGCAGTTCGTGCTGGCGGGGTTGCTTCCCAGCCTGCGGAGGCTCGGCGACGACGCTCCTCGCACCGTGGCGCGGGCCTTCAACCGCATCGCCTGGCCGGCGTTCGGGGTGCTGGTGGCGACCGGGATCTGGAACCTGGTCGAGCTGCCGGTCGGCGACTTCGACACCGAGTGGCAGGTCACGCTGTTCGTGAAGATCCTGGTGGTGGCGGTGGCCGGGGTCGCCGCGGCCGTGCACGCCGGCGCACGCTCACGACCCCTCATCGCCGCGAACCGGCGCGGTCGGCGGGCTCGCTGTCCATCGCCGCGGTCGTGCTGGGGATCATGCTGCACGGCTGACGACGGCCGCCGGCCTGCCCGCCGCGAGGTCAGCCAGGCGGCGAGGTCAGCGGGCGAAGGTCAGCCGGCGAGCCGGCGGGCCTCGTCGTAGAGGCCCTGCAGCTCGGACTGCAGCTGGGCGGTCATGTCCCGCACCACCCGGCGCTTCACCCGGCCGGTGCCGTCCCCGGTGGGCGGGTGGATCGGCGGGCCCACGACCAGCACGATCTTGCGGGGCTTGATGAACCTCGCACCCACCGGCATGGCCAGGTCGGACCCGCCGATGCCGACGGGGACGAGCGGCACGCCGGCTCGGGCGGCGACGTACGCCGTCCCGTCGAACAGGTCCTCGACCGCGTCGCCCGACCGCCGTGTGCCCTCGGGGAACATCACGAGCGGCTCGCCGTTCTCGATCACCTCGAGGCACGTGCGCAGGGACTCGCGGTCGGCGGTCCCGCGGTGCACCGGGAAGGCGCCGAGCATCGACACGAACCGCCCGAGCGCCTTCGACTTCCAGATCGACGCCTTGCCCATGTAGCGCATGCGGGGCCGCCGCACCGTGGCCACCAGGATGAAGTCGAGGTTGGACCGGTGCACGGGGGCCAGCACGAACGGCCCGTGGGCGGGGACGTGCTCGGCGCCGCGGATGTCGAGCCGGAAGTAGAGCTTGGCGAGGCCGAGGAACAGGCCCCGCACGATGCCGTACGACGTGCGTTCGAGGCGCGTCGGCGGGTGGACGTCGACGGTGGGTGCTCGCAGGCCGGCGGGCTCGACCTTGGTGGTGGGACGCGAGGCGGCTCCGCCCTCGGTGCCGGCCTCGACGTCCGCCGGCCTCGGGCGCGTCGCGGCCTCGGGCGCGGGGTCGGCCTCGGGGGCCCCGACCTCGTCCGCAGCCGCCTCGCCGGTCGCGCCGGCGTCGTCGGGGGCGGTGTCGTGGTCAGTCATCGTCGCCGATCCTTCCCGCCAGCTCCTCGACGATCTCGTCGACCGTCATGTCGCTGGTGTCGAGCTCGAGGGCGCCGTCGGCCCGCATGAGGGGGGCGGTCTCGCGACCCTGGTCGAGGGCGTCCCGGCGAGCCATGTCCGCGGCCACGGTCTCGTAGTCGAGGTCGCTGACCTCGGCGGCGCGGCGCTCGGCCCGCACCTCGGGCCGGGCGTTCAGGTACACCTTGAGCATCGCGTCGGGGAACACCACGGTGCCGATGTCGCGACCCTCGAGCACGCCGCCGCCCCGCTCGCCGGCCCACTCGCGCTGGCGCCGCACCAGCTCGGTGCGGACCTCGGCGTTGGCGGCCACCAGCGACACGGCCCGCGACACCTCGGGCCCCCGGATCTCGATGGTGGCGTCGACGCCGTCGACGCGGACGGTCTCGATGCCCACCTCGAGCTCGACGGCCCGGGCCAGCGCGGCCACCGGCTCGGGATCGGCCGGGTCGATGCCGCGCCGCAGTGCTGCGAACGTCACCGCCCGGTACATGGCGCCCGTGTCGAGGTACTCGAGACCCAGCCGGGCGGCGAGCCGACGGGCGACCGTCGACTTGCCGGACCCCGCGGGCCCGTCGATCGCGATGACCTTCACGGGGACAGGACCCTAGTGGTGCCCGCCGGTCCCGACGCGCGGAGCTCGTCGAGGACGCCCCAGAAGCCGGGGAAGGTCTTGGCCACGCAGCCGGGGTCGGCGATCTCGATGCCGGGGGCGCGCAGTCCGAGCAGGGCGAAGCTCATGGCCATCCGGTGGTCGTCGTACGTCTCGATGCGGGCCGGGCGGGGCGCCCCAGGGTGGACCACGAACCCGTCGTGGTGCTCGTCGGCCCGGATGCCCGCCCGACGCAGCTCGCCGACCACCGCCGCGATGCGGTCGGTCTCGTGGCCCCGGATGAGGGCCACGCCCCGCACGCGGGTGGGCGTGTCGGCGAACACGGCCACCGCGGCCATGGTCTGCGCCATGTCGGGCATGTCGACCATGTCGACCTCGCCGAGCGACCGCAGCGGCCCCGGGCGACCCACGACGGTCGTGGTGTCGGGCGTGCGCGTGAGCACGGCCCCCATCGCCTCCAGCAGGTCTGCGAAGCGGGCATCCCCCTGGCGCGTGGCCGCGCCGAGGCCGGTCACGGTCACACGGCCGCCCACCAGGGCGGCCGCCGCCAGCAGGTACGAGGCCGCCGAGGCGTCGGGCTCGACGCGGAAGTCGGTGGCGCGGTAGTCGGCGGCGGGAACGGTGAGCACGGGCCCGCCGCCGGGATCGTCGCCCTCGTGGGACACCGCCACCCCGAACGCACCCATGACATCGACGGTCAGGTCGACGAACGGCCGCGACACGAGCGGCGTGGTCACCGTCAGGCGGAGCCCGTCGCGGGCGCCCGGACCGGCCAGGAGCAGCCCCGACAGGAACTGGCTCGAGGTGTCGCCGGCCACGGCCACCTCTCCCCCGGCCGGGCGGCCCGGCGTCGAGACGGTCACGGGCAGGTGGCCCGGCTGCGCCGTGTTCCTCGACGGCCGCGCCGAGGGCGACGACGCCGTCGAGCACCGGCCCCATCGGGCGGTTCCGCAGCGGGCCCCCGCCGTCGATCCGGTAGGCCCCGCGACCGAACGTGGCGACCACGGGCAGCAGGAAGCGGCTGGTGGTGCCCGAGAGGCGCAGGTGGAGCTCGATGGGACCGGGCCGCAGTCGACCCGCGGTCCCCGTGACCGTGACCGTGCCGGCGTCGTCGTCCACGTCGAACCGGGCGCCCAGGGCGGCGAGAGCCTCTCGCATGGCCAGGGAGTCGTCGGCCACGAGGGCGTTGTCGATCGTCGAGGTCCCGTCGGCCAGGGCCGCGCACAGCAGGGCCCGGTTCGTCAGGCTCTTCGATCCGGGGACGGACACGGTGGCGTCGACGGGGTGGTCGATCGGCTCGACCAGGCGCGCCGGCGGGGTCGGTGGCGTGCCGATGGGGTCGCCGGTCATCTCAGCCGACGTCGACCGGCAGGACCGCCGGCCGGTAGCCCCGCCCGACCAGGCCGGCACGGAACACGTCCACGGCGCCGCTCTCGATCAGCATCACCAGCACGCCCTGCGGCCCCTCGGTGGAGTGGGCGATCTCGAGGTCGACGATGTTCACGTCGAGGTCGGCGGCCAGGATGGCGACGTCGGCGACGACACCCGGCCGGTCGGGCACCGGGATGCGCACCTCGCGCAGGTCGGCGGCGGTGCGGAACCGGGCCGGGAGGTTGACCCGGGCGGCGCGCGCCTTGTCGAGCCGGGCGAGCAACCCGGCGCGGTCACCGGCGGCCACGAGGTCCCGCATCTCCCCGAGGGCGGCCTGCAGGTCGTCGAGCACGCCGACGATCGCCACCCGGTTGTCGCTGCAGATGTCGGGCCAGATCCCCGGGTGCCCCGAGGCGATGCGGGTCATGTCGCGGAACCCGCCGGCCGCCAGGCGGAGGAGCGCCCGGTGCTCCTCGCCGCGCTCGTCGGCCAGGCGCATCAGCGTCGCGGCGGCCAGGTGCGGGACGTGGGACACGACGGCCACCAGCTCGTCGTGGCGGTCGGGGGGCAGGGCGACGACCTCGGCGCCCAGCGTTCCCACGATCTGACGGACCCCGGCGAACGCGCTGGCGTCGGTCCCCTCGGTGGGCGTCAACACCCAGGTGGCGCCCTCGAACAGCTCGGCGGCGGCCCCTTCGACGCCCTCCTGCTCGGAGCCGGCCATCGGGTGGCCCCCGACGAAGCGGGCGTCGGAGACCGCCTCGACGATCGACGCCTTGACCCCACCGACGTCGGTGACGACACCCTGGGTGGTGGCCAGCGCCCGGCGAGCCTCGTCGGCCACCGCGTGGACCGGGGTGGCGATGAACGTGATGTCGGCCGCCGGATCGTCACCCACGGCGTCCAGCGCTCCGAGGGCGAGCGCCTTGTCCACGCAGACCGCGTCGGCGTCGCGGCCGGTCACGTGCCAGCCGTTGCGTCGCAGCCGCAGCCCGATCGACCCCCCGATCAACCCGGTTCCCACGACGACGGCCCGGCCCGGCTCGGGCGGACGGCCGAGCGCCATCAGCTGGAGCCCGCCGGTCTCGTGCTCGTGACCGCGGCCATCAGGCCGGCAGGTCGTCGCGCAGGTTGCGCGCGCCCTCGAGGTAGACGTGGTGGAAGTCCTGCCGCGGGCGGTCGGACTGCAGGTGGATCATCACCCGGATGCACATGGGTGTGCCGCCGTCGATGTCGAGCTCGCGGGCGCACATCAACGGGACGTCGCCCAGGCCGAACTTGCGGGCCGCCAGCGCAGGGAACGCCGAGTGGATGTCGTCGGTGGCGGTGAACAGCACGCTGATGAGGTCGTCGTGGTGCAGGCCGTTGCGCTCGAACAGGGCGTCGAGCAGGGCGATCACCCGCTCGAACAGGTGGTCCTTGTCGTCGACGTCGAGCGTCGTGGCGCCGCGGAGGGCTCGGACGGCGGATGGCATCGGCGATCCACGTTACTGGTTCGGCGGATCGGCACGTCATCTCGAGGAGCCGTCGCGGTGTTGCCAGGAGGCCTTGCTGGACAGCAGATGGTCACCCGCCAGATCGCGGACTCGTGAACTGTGGCGAACGCCCCCATCCGCTCGGCCTCTCACTGGCGCGACCGGCTCGACCGGCCATTCCCGCGGTCGGCGCCCACGGCTGCCCTCTCGAGCGCTCGGACCTCGGCCTGGGTGAGCGGGCGCCACTCCCCCGGCGGCAGGCGGCGGTCGGCCAGCGGACCGATGCGCACGCGCACGAGCCGCCGCACGGGATGGCCCACCGCCTCGCACATGCGGCGGACCTGCCGGTTGCGGCCCTCGTGGATCGTGATGCGCAGCATGTGGTCGCCGACCAGGGACACGCGCGCCGGGGCTGTCGGCCCGTCGTCGAGCTCGACCCCCTCGCGCAGCCGCCGCAGCGCGCCGCGGGACGGGATGCCGGTGACCTCGGCGAGGTACTCCTTGTCGACCCCGAAGGACGGGTGCGTCAGGCGGTGGGCCAGCTCGCCGTCGTTGGTCAGGACCAGGAGGCCCTCGGTGTCGGCGTCGAGGCGCCCGACCGGGTACACCCGCGGCTCGGCCGGCACGAGGCCCACCACCGTCGGGCGACCCTGGGGGTCGGACGCCGTGGTCACGACCCCCGACGGCTTGTTGAGCAGGTAGTGGACCAGACCCTGGCGCACGCCGATCCGAGCCCCGTCCACCTCGATGGCGTCGGCCTCGGGATCGGCCCGCGTGCCGAGGGTCGCCACCTCGCCGTTGACCGTCACCCGGCCGTCGGCGATCAGCTCCTCGCAGGTCCGCCGGCTGCCCAGGCCGGCTTGGGCCAGCACCTTCTGCAGGCGCTCACCGGAGGGGCTCACCCCGCGTCGGGGCCGCGACCGGAGGCACCACCGAGACCGTCGGGATCGTCGAGGTCGACGCCCAGCTCGGCGTCGAGGTCGATCGGCTCGGCGCGGGCGGGCGCCGGACCGTCGAGGTCGACGCCCAGCTCGGCGTCGAGGTCTGGGTGCTCGTCGACCGGCTCGGCGATGGCGTTGGGTGCCTTGGTCGCGTGGTCGCGGTCGACGTTGGCGCCCTCGAGTGCCTCGAGCCGCTCGGAGAACGACGGCGCGTCGGGCCGGAGGCCACGCTCGAGCTGCTCGACGATGTCGGCGCCGGGCACGAAGTCGCCCAGCGCCGGCAGGTCGGCGAGCGAGTCGGCGCCCACCTTCTCGAGGAACGCGCTGGTGGTGCCGTACATCACCGCCTGCCCGGGCCCGCTGTCGCGGCCGACCTCGGCGATGTACCCCCGCTGCTGCAGGGTGCGCATCACCCCGTCGACGCTCACGCCCCGGATCGACGCCACCTGCGCCCGCGAGATGGGCTGCTTGTAGGCGACGATCGCCAACGTCTCGAGCGC
Source organism: uncultured Acidimicrobiales bacterium (assembly GCA_963778415.1). Classification (GTDB taxonomy): domain Bacteria; phylum Actinomycetota; class Acidimicrobiia; order Acidimicrobiales; family VFJN01; genus ZC4RG19. The sequence continues at coordinate 440,464 of CAVZUI010000010.1, read as the reverse complement.
GGCGGCCGACAGCTTGGCCGTCTGGCCCTCGAGCACGAAGCGCTCGACGTACGCCGCCTGCTCGGGGTGGGTCTGGTAGCGCCAGCCGCCGGCCACCCGGCCGAGCTGGAAGCCGCGGCCCTGCTCGTCGTACTCGGCCGCCAGCTCGCGGCACAGCTCGTCGACGATCGCCGGGCGCAGCTCGAGCAGCTGGGCGATGAGGTTCGTGTCGATGGGTGCTTCGCTGACCAGCACGATCGCCTCGATCGCCCGGCGGGCGTCGGCCCGCCGCTCGCCCTGCGGGGTGTCCGTCACGTCAGCCGTCATAGGCGTCGACGTCGGCCAGCGGCCGGGCACCGTCGTGCTCGCCACCGAGCCAGACGATCTCGATGTCGCCGAACGTGCGGGGCTGGTCGAGGTCCACCATGCCGAGCTTGAACAGCTCGAGCACGGCCAGGAAGCGCACGACGACGGCCAGGCGTTCGACCAGGTCGCCGGTGAGGGCCCGGAAGGTGATGCGGCCGGCCCGGGGCAGCTCGTCGACCAGCTCGGCGATGGCGTCGGTGACCGAGGCCCGGATCGGCGCCACGTGGTCGAGGTCGATGTGCGGCCGCGGCTTGGGCGTGATGGCGCGGATGTAGGCGAGGCGCAGGTCGTCGAGCGTGATCCCCGCCAGCAGGTCGGGCATCAGCCCGACGTAGCGCTCGTCCACCCCGACGGTGCGGCCGACGCTGCGCCCGGCGTCGCCCGCCATGACCGACAGGGCGATGGCCGCCTCCTTGAACGTCTTGCACTCGACGAGGCGGTGGAGCAGCAGGTCGCGCTCCTCCCACAGCGCCAGCTCGTCGTCGAGGTCCACGTCCTCGCCGTGGGGCAGCAGGCGACGGCTCTTCAGCTCGACCAGCGTGGCGGCGATGAGCAGGAACTCGCTCGCCATGTCGAGGTTGAGCTCCTCCATGCGGCCCAGCTCGGCGAGGTAGCCGTCGACGATCGTCGACAGGCTGATCTCGTAGAGGTCGACCTGCTCGGCCAGGATGAGGTGGAGCAGCAGGTCGAACGGACCCTCGAACACCGGCGTGCGCACCGCGTAGGGCATCGGACCGATGATAATCACGCCCCTGTCGTCCCCCGGTGCACCCCGACCGGCCGGCGACGCCACCGTCGCCACCGCGACAACGCGGTTCGGGCCCTGGCAGGACACCCTCTACCATCCGGCCATGGCGCGTGTGTTCTCCGGGATCCAACCCACCGGCGAGGTCCACCTCGGCAACTACCTCGGTGCGGTGCGACGCTGGGTCGACGAGCAGCACGACGACGACGCCGTCTACTGCATCGTCGACCTCCACGCGCTGACCATCCCCAAGGACCCTGCCGAGCTGCGCGCCAAGGTCCTCGAGCTCACCCAGATCCTCGTGGCCGCCGGGCTCGACCCCGAGGTCGTGACCCTGTTCGCGCAGAGCCACGTGTCCGAGCACGCCGAGCTGGGCTGGATCATGGAGTGCACGGCCAGCGTCGGCGAGCTGCGGCGCATGACCCAGTTCAAGGACAAGTCCGACCGGGCCGACTTCGTGTCGGCCGGCCTGTTCACCTATCCGGCGCTCCAGGCGGCCGACATCCTGCTCTACGACACCGACAAGGTGCCGGTGGGCGACGACCAGCGCCAGCACATCGAGCTGGCCCGCGACCTGGCCGTGCGCTTCAACTCCCGCTACGGCGACACGTTCGTCGTGCCCGCCCACGCCATCCCGCCCGTCGGCGCCCGGGTCATGGACCTCCAGGCGCCCGAGCGGAAGATGTCCAAGTCGGTCGACTCACCGCAGGGCACCGTCCTGGTGCTCGACGACCCCGAGGTCATCGAGCGGAAGTTCAAGCGGGCGGTGACCGACAGCGACGCCGAGGTGCGCTACGACCCCGAGGACAAGCCGGGGGTGTCGAACCTGCTGTCGATCCTGGGGGCGGCGACGGCGACCGATCCCGCGGCGCTGGCCGAGCGCTACGACCAGTACGGCCCGCTCAAGTCCGACACGGCCGAGGCGGTCATCGAGCTGGTGCGGCCCGTGCAGGAGCGGTTCGCGGAGCTGGCCGCCGATCCGGCCGAGACCGCGCGGATCCTGGCCCTGGGCGCGGACAAGGCCCGGAAGACGGCGGGGCCGACGCTGGCCCGCGTCCGCGACCGCCTGGGGCTCACGCTCGCCTGAGCGGACGTCGCCCCTCCCCCGGATCCGCGGACGGGACGGCGGGTGCGGCCCGTCCCGTCAGTCGTCGGCGCACTCGTCGGAGACGAACTGGCGGTCGTCGCCGGTCGAGGGCTCGTAGCTGCCGCACACCGTCGGCTCGCCCGGCTGGCAGTCGGAGCCCGTGCGCTCGACGAACTGGCCCGGGGAGAAGCCGGCGCGCGAGGGGGCGCTCGCCGTCGTGACCACGCAGTAGGCGTCGCTGCCGTCGTCGTTGCCCATGCCCAGCCAGCAGCCCGCGATGAAGGCGGCGATGGTCGCCACCCCGACCAGCCTGGCGTTGCCTGAGGTCCTCGACGCCATCGCAGATCGCCCCTGCCGTGTCTCGACGACGTGTTCGCTACCCACCGTAACGGCCGCTCGACCGTGGTCCGGGGACCGCATGGTGCGACCGATCGGGCGGTGCGACCGCGCGTCGGTTCGCGTGCCGCCCGATCCACCGGGCACGCTGGGGAGGTGGAGATCCGCGACGCGTCCCCCGAGGACTGGCCGGCGATCTGGCCGTTCCTGCGCGGCATCATCGCCGAGGGCGAGACCTTCGTGTGGGACCGCGACGTCAGCGAGGACGACGCCCGCGCCATGTGGCTGCACGATCCGCCGGGGCGGACGCTGGTGGCGGTCGACGAGGACGGCACGATCCTCGGCACCGCCGAGATCCACCCCAACTTCGCAGGTCCGGCCGCACACATCGCCAACGCCGGCTTCATGGTCGACCCGCGGCAGGCCGGCCGCGGTGTGGGGCGGGCCCTCGCCGAGCACGCCGTGGCCCTGGCCACGGCCGACGGCTACCGGGCCATGCAGTTCAACGCAGTGGTCGAGACCAACACCCGGGCGGTGGCGCTGTGGCGCTCGCTGGGGTTCGACGTCCTGGCCACCGTGCCCGAGGCCTTCGACCACCCCACCGACGGGCTCGTGGGCCTCCACATCATGTACCGCCGCCTCTGACCGCCTGCGGGCCGTTCGGCGTCAGTCGTCGTCGGCGTCCTTGAGGGCGAGGGCGACCGGCATCGGCACGGTCCAGCGCGCCGGATCGAGGTGGTGCTCGGCCGCCCACGCCACGGTCAGCGGGTCGCTGCCGGCGTCGGCGAGCATCCCGGCGCCGATCCGGTCGTGACAGAGGTACCGGCCGACCCGGCCCACGGGGCCGCGCCGTTCGGACCAGCGCTCGGCGGCGGCGTGCCCGGCCGCCAACCCCGCCACCGTGGCGAGTCGCCCGCCGCACCGGGCCGAGCCCGCTGTCGACCTTGCCCACGTCGTGCAGCAGCGCGGCGGCGAGCACAGGGCGCGTCGCCGCGGTCGCCGAGGGCCGACGCGGTGCGTCGGGCCACGCCGACGGCGTGGCGTCGATCGGCGCCGCTCATCCGTCGCCACACCACGATCTCGCCGGGCAACAGGGTGGCGGCCACCCAGGCCTCGTCGGCCGCGCCCGGTCCTCGGGGCCACAGCGATCCGAAGAACCGGGAGACGAGGTGGCTCAGGTGTCGCGCCGAGACCACGGCATCAGGCGTGGTCGATGCAGAACCGGGTGGCCGGCATCGCCTCGAGCCGGGCGTCGCCGATCGCCTTGCCGCACACCTCGCACAGCCCGAACGTGCCCTCGTCGAACTTGGACAGCGCGTGCTCCACCTCGTCGAGCTGGTCCTGGAACTGGTTGAGCAGCGCCTTGTTCTCGCCCTGCTCGGCGGCGACCTGGCCCGAGTCCGCGAAGTTCTCGTCGTAGGAGGGCGCGTCGTCGCTGCCGACCGTGAGCGCGGCGATCTGCCCCTGCAGCCGCGTGCGCTCGTCGTCGAGCTGGCCGCGCAGCGTGGAGATCAGCGTCTGGTCGGGCACCACGCGAAGGGTACCGGACCGGCGCGGTCGCCACGGGTCCGGATCGCCCGAACGCGGCCCGTGCTGGTCGACGGCCGTTCACACAGGGTTCGGCCGGTGTCCACCGACGACTCAGACCCGAGTCTGCGCCCGCGGGTGCGCGGCCCGGTAGGCCGCCACGAGCCGTTCGGACGACACCTTCGTGTACACCTGCGTGGTGCTGATCGAGGCGTGCCCGAGGAGCTCCTGCACGGCCCGGATGTCGGCGCCGTGGTCGAGCATGTGGGTGGCGCACGAGTGCCGGAGGACGTGCGGGGTGAGGTGCGCGTCCAGGCCCACCTCGTGGCCCCAGCGCTTCACCACGAGCCAGGCGCCCTGCCGGGTGAGGCGGCCGCCGCGCCGGTTGAGGAACACCGCGTCGGCGTCGGCGCGGCGTGCCCACCGCTCGGGGACGAAGGCCGGGCGGCCGCCGGGACCCAGCCACGCCGCCAACGCCGCGACCGCGGGCCGGCCCACCGGGACGACCCGCTCCTTCGATCCCTTCCCGAACGCACGGATCAGGGCCGACTCGAGGTCGACGTCGCCCAGCCGCAGTCCGACCAGCTCGGAGATCCGGAGGCCTGTCCCGTACAGCACCTCGAGGATGGCCCGGTCGCGCCGGGCGGCCGGCTCGTCGCCGACGACGGCCCCGATCAGCGCCTCGACCTGGCTCTCGCTGAGCGCCTTGGGCAGGCCCGCCGGCACCCGAGGGGTGTCGACCCGGGCGCCGGGATCGTGGTCCGCCCGCCCCTCCTCCGCCAGGAAGCGGTGGAGGGAGCGCACCGCCACCACCGAGCGGGCCACGGTGGCCGGCGCCAGGCCGCGGGCGCGCAGGTCGCCGACGTAGTCCTCGACGTCCGGCTCGCGCACCTCGTCGAGCACCGTGCCCCGCCGCTGCAGCCAGGCCCACCACCGCCGAGCGTCACGCCGGTAGGCCGCGAGGGTCGCCGGGGCCCTCCCCTTCTCCGTCGCCAACCACGACAGCCACTCCTCGACGTCGAGCGGGAGGGCCCGCGGATCCTCCGCGGGGTCGTCGGGCTCGGCCACACCCCCCGACCCACGACCGTCGCCGGCTCGTGGGGCATCCGCCGACGGGGGGACGCGGGAACGGGCGGAGGCCTCGGTTCGGGTCGCCGCAGGCACGGGCACGGGCACCCGGCCACCGTACGGCGGCGTCCACGGCAGTATCGTGACCCCACGATCGGCCGGACCCGAGGAGCTGCGGTGCCCCGCTACGACTTCCGCTGCCGCACCTGCGGCGCCACCTTCGAGGTGACGCGCCCCATGGCGAACGCGGGTGACCCGGCGAGCTGCCCCGACGGGCACCGCGACACGGTCAAGCTGATGTCGCTCGTGGCGGTCGGCGGCCGGGCGGGTGCGGCTCCCGCGGCGCTGCCCTCGGGAGGCGGCGGTGGCGGTTGCTGCGGCGGCGCCTGCGGGTGCGGCTGATCCGCCGAGCCGGCGGTTGATCCGGCGGCTCAGTCGGCGCGGAGGCGGCGACGGTCGAGCGCCAGGAGGGCGATGACCGACTTGGCGTCGGTGATCCGCCCGTCGTCGACCATCGCCAAGGCGTCGTCGATCGGCACCCTCGCCACGACCATGTGCTCCTCCTCGGCCCCCTGACGGTTGTCGGGCACCTCGTGGAGCCCAGAGGCCACGTAGACGACGACGGCCTCGTCGGAGAACCCCGGCGAGTTGTGGAACGTGAGGAGGTGGTCGAGCCGGTCGGCCCGCAGCCCGACCTCCTCGGCCAGCTCGCGGCCGGCGGTGAGCTCGGTGGGCTCGTCCTCGACGTCGCGCAGGCCGGCCGGGATCTCCCACATCTCGACGTCGAGCGCGGCCCGGTACTGGCGGACCAGCGTGATCGTGCCGTCGTCGTGCACGGGAGCGATGCCGACGGCGCCGGGGTGGTGCACGATCTCGCGCTCGTGGCGGTCGCCGGTCGGCCCCTCGACGACCGCGATCGCCACCGCGACGCGGCGACCCTGCCAGGCCACGTTCTCGGTCGGCGATGTGGAACGTGGGACCCTCCGCCCCCGCCGTCACGGGAGCGCCCGCACCGGCAGCGACTCGTCGACCGGGAACAGGTGCGGGCGGCGCCCCTCGGACCGCTCGAGGGCAGCGCCCACGAACTCTCGGAACAGGGGCGCGGGGCGGTTGGGGCGGCTCTTGAACTCGGGGTGCGCCTGGGTGCCGACCCAGAACGGATGTCCGGGAAGCTCGATGAACTCGACCAGGCGGCCGTCGGGCGAGGCCCCCGAGCACACGAAGCCCGATCCCTCGAACTTGCCCCGGTAGCGGGGGTTGAACTCGTAGCGGTGGCGATGCCTCTCCGACACCACCGTCTTCTCGTAGGCATGGGCCACCTGCGACCCGTCGGCCAGCTCGGCGATGTACGCGCCGAGGCGCATGGTGCCGCCCTTGTCGGTGATGTCGCGCTGGCTGTCCATGAGGTCGATCACCGGGTGCGGGGTCGCCGGGTCGAACTCGGTCGAGTTGGCCCCCGTGAGGCCCAGCTCGTTGCGGGCGAACTCGATGGTCATCACCTGCATGCCGAGGCACAGGCCGAGGCACGGGATCTTGTTCTCGCGGGCGTAGTTGGCGGCGGCGATCTTGCCCTCGACCCCGCGCTCGCCGAACCCGCCGGGGATCACGATGCCGTCGAGGTCGCGCAACCGGCCCTCGGCCAGCAGCCCCTCGGTGTCCTCGGCCTGGATCCACTCGACGCCGACACCCGCCCCGTGGTGGAAGCCGCCGTGCTTGAGGGCCTCGACCACCGACAGGTAGGCGTCGGGCAGGCTGACGTACTTGCCGATGATGCCGATCCGCAGGTCGCGGGTCGTCGACTCGACCCGCTCGACGAGGCGCTCCCACTCGGACAGGTCGGGCAAGGCCTGGTCGATGCCGAGGTGCCGGCAGATGACGCCGTCGAAGCCCTCGTCGTGCAGCACGAGCGGCACCTCGTAGAGGTTGCTGGCGTCGGCGGCGTTGACCACGGCCTCGGTCGGCACGTCGCACAGCCGCGAGATCTTCTGCTTGAGCGAGTCGCTGAGCGGTCGCTCGCTGCGGCACACGATCACGTCGGGCTGGATGCCACGGGCCCGGAGCTCGGTGACCGAGTGCTGGGTGGGCTTGGTCTTCTGCTCGCCCGCGGGGCCGATGAACGGCACGAGGGTCACGTGCACGAAGGCGACGTTGCTGCGGCCGATGTCGAGGCGGAACTGCCGGATCGCCTCGAGGAACGGGAGGATCTCGATGTCGCCGACCGTGCCGCCGATCTCGGTGATGACGACGTCGACGTCGTCGCCCGCCAAGCGGTTGATGCGCCGCTTGATCTCGTCGGTGATGTGCGGGATGACCTGGACGGTCTTGCCCAGGTAGTCACCCCGCCGCTCGGCGGCCAGCACGGCCGAGTAGATCGAGCCCGTCGTGGCGTTGCTGCCCCGCGACAGCGGCTCGTCGATGAAGCGCTCGTAGTGGCCGAGGTCGAGATCGGTCTCGCCCCCGTCGTCGGTCACGAAGACCTCGCCGTGCTCGAACGGGTTCATCGTGCCGGGGTCGACGTTGATGTACGGGTCGAGCTTCTGCATCGTGACCCGAAGGCCCCGCGACTTCAGCAGACGACCGAGCGACGAGGCGGAGATGCCCTTGCCAAGGGAGCTGGCGACACCACCCGTGACGAAGATGTGTTTTGTCACGGGACCACAGGATAACCCGCTCGCCACCCCGGGTCGCGGACGGTGGCCGTGACCTCGGTCTCGTGCCTTCTGCCGAGGCCGTCTGTGCCGTTCTGTCAGACGTCACGGACGATGTGACGGCTGATGTCTGACAGAACGGTGGAGGGAGGGTGTGCAGGCGGTCAGGCGATCGTCAGGGCGGTGCGGATGCCGCGGCGCTGCTGCAGGTTGTCGACCGCCGCGGTGACGTCGTCGAGCGGGTAGCGGTCGGTGATCATGGCACCGAGGTCCAGGCGACCGGCCTTGGCCAGGGCGAGCAGGCGGGGGATGTCCCGATGGGCGTGCATGGTGCCGAGCAGGCACCCGATCAGCCGCTTCTCGGTGGCGGTGAACCCGGCCACCATCGGGATGCTGATCCCCTGGTCGATCGGCGCCGCCCCCACCCCGACGGTGGTGCCGCCGGGCCGGCTGGTGGCGATGCCCTGCTCGATCAGGGCGGCCTGCCCGGCGGCCTCGAAGCAGTAGTCCATGCCGACGCCGGTCAGGTCCATGCAGAAGCTCGTCACGTCGGTCTCGGCCGGGTCCACGACGTGGGTGGCGCCGAAGCGCAGCGCCGCCTCCCGCCGCTCGGCGACCGGGTCGACGGCCACGATGACGGACGCCCCGGCCAGCCGGGCGCCCTGGATCACGGCCACGCCGATCCCGCCCGCGCCGAGGACGAGCACGGTGGCACCCTCCTCGACGCGCGCCGTCTCGAGCACCGCGCCGACGCCGGTCTGCACCGCGCACCCGATGACGCACGCCTCCGCCAGGTCGACGTCGTCGTCGACCTTGACCACACCCTCGTGCGGCAGGACCACGTACTCGGCCCAGCCGCCCATCCCGAGCCCCCGGTAGACGGTCTCGCCGCCACGCGACAGCGGGCTGGTGCCGTCGGGTCGTGTCGAGGTGAACAGCGCCGACGAGTACTCGGCGCACAGCGTCGGCTGGCCGCGGGTGCAGAAGTAGCACCGCCCGCACGACGGCAGCGGGGTGAGCACGGCCTTGTCGCCGGCCCGCAGTCGGGTCACGCCCGGTCCGACCGCCTCGACGATGCCGGCGGCCTCGTGGCCGAGCACGGTCGGCGTGGGAGCCGGGAAGCTGCCGTCGAGGCTCGAGAGGTCGGAGTGGCACACGCCGCAGTCGGTGATCCGCACCATGACCTCGCCCGGGCGCGGGTCCTCGATGTCGACGTGGCCGACCGCCAGCTTCCCGTCCGCTTCCAGCACTGCAGCACGCATCGATCCCATGGCCGTGAACCTAACGGACCGTCAGATCGGGTGCCCGATGTCAATCCGGGGTTGACGCACGTCGAGTGTCAATGACAGATTGACACTCGTGGACCTCGACCTGGAAGACCTCATCGACATCATCGAGAGCGACGACGCCACCGATCCCCTCGATCGCGTCTCGGCCGCCGCCGCCCTGAAGGACCAGATGGAGGGCCTCGGCGACGAGCTGCTCGACCACTTCGTGAAGGACGCACGCGACCAGGGCTGCTCGTGGAACCAGATCGGCGAGGCCCTCGGCGTGACGCGCCAGGCGGCGCAGCAGCGCCATGGCGGTGGGCTCCTGGGCCGGCTCGTCGAGGGCCTGCGGGCCGGGAAGTTCCAGCGGTTCACGCCTCGGGCCCGGGCCGCCGTCATCGCCGCGCAGACGGTCGCACGCGAGCGCGGCCACGACGCCATCGGCACCGAGCACGTCCTCCTCGCCCTGTACGACGCCGGCGAGCACAACCTCGGTCTCGTCACGCTCGATCGCCTCGGGGTCGACCGGGGGGCGCTCGCCACGTTCGTCGACGCGGCCCACCCGCCCACCGATGCGACCGTGCGCGGCCACATCCGCTTCGGCCGGGACGCCAAGACCGCACTCGAACAGACGCTGGCGGCGGCCATCGAGCTCGGCCACAACTACATCGGCTGCGAGCACATCCTCATCGGCGTGGCTGCGGTCGACGACGGCCTCGGGGCCCGCGCCCTGGCCGCCCAGGACGTCACCGTGGACGGCGTGCGCACCGCGGTCGAGGCCGTCGTTCGCCAGGCGATGGGCGGTCCCCCTCCGACCTAGGGTCGCGTGCGGACGGCGGGGCGGCGACAGCACGGCGGCGACGGCGACCCGCCGGCGGTGGTCAGGGGAGGCGGCCCCAGCGGTCGGCGGCCCGCAGCGGCCCGGCGGCGGCGATGACCCGGCTGAACGAGATCCGCTCGCTCGCCAGGTTGAGCAGCGCCACGACCACGAGGACCACCGTCCGGGTGGTCGGCGAACAGGTGAGGACCACCCCCAGGCCCAGGGCGGCACCGAGCACGTTGGCACCGGCGTCGCCCAGCATCAGGCGCTCACCCAGGTCGGCGGGCAGCAGCCCCGCACCCGCCCCGACGGCCAGCGCCACGCCGGCGAGCTCGGGCTGGGCGCCGGCCCCGACGACGAGGACCACCAGGCCCACCAGCGCGATCTTCGTCGTGCGGCCCGGAGCCCGGTCGAAGAGGTTCCCCAGGTTGGCGGCGAGGGCGACGAGCGCCCCGTCGGCCAGCAGGCGGCCGAGGCTGTCGGGCTCGACCACCGCCACCACCACCACGGCGACGGCCGCACCCCCGAACAGCTTCACGGCGCCGGTGGTCAGCCGGCCGGTGGCCAACGAACGGAGGTGGCCGCGGAACCCGCCGCTCTCCCCCGCCCCGCCGAGGTCGTCGAGCAGGCCGAGCAGGGCGAAGCCCACCGCGGCGACGGTGACCAGCCGGAGCCCCACGACCGCATCGGCATCGGGCTCGGCGCCCGCCGCCACCGCCACGGCGACGACCGCATCGACCACGAGGACGACCAGGGCGACGAGGACGCCCACGGCGGTCGGCAGGAGGCGCTCGCGGTAGTTCGAACGCTCGAACACCGGCACGGCGAAGGCGCCGGCGGTCAGGCGCCACAGCGCCAGCGCCGCCAGCACCCCGGCCGCGAACGCGGCGACGACGATCATGACCCCGACCTCCCCCTCAACCGGCCGTGGTCGTCACGGCCCCGTCGGCCGCACCCGACACCGACGCCGTTGCGGGCGACGAGCCGGTTGCCGCGCCCTGTCCCCACCGTCCCCGCGCCCACGCCACCACCGCGGGCCAGTCGACCAGCACCAGCGGCACGGCGATCGCCCACGCCCAGTAGTCGAGGCCGAGCAGCAGCCATGTCGTGATGTGGAGGAACAGCGCGGCGGCCGCATACAGCACCCGCGTCCACCGGACGAAGATCACCACGGGAAACGTCAGCTCGACGCCGAGGATGAACACGCCCGACGCCCGCGCCACCCACACGTTCTCGCCGACCCAGCGGGCGAGGTCCGGCCAGCCCGGGGCCCCGATGCTCGGCCCCCACAGCGCCACGTAGCGCATGTTGTCGCCGTAGGCCCACTCGAGACCCGACCGGCGCAGCTTGTGGTAGCCGGCGAAGAAGTAGACGAGGGCCGCGATGACGATCGCCACCCGGATCGGCCACCCCCAGCGCCGTCGGGGGACGCGATCGCGCAGGTCGCGGACGGTCTGCACCGCCGGGGCGAACAGGAACGGCGCCGAGACCCACAGCAGCAGCAGGTCGTTGTGCAGGACCTTGCCGCGACTGCCCCGCAGGCCGGCGAGCACCAGGTAGCAGAGCCAGGCGACGGCGAAGGCGACCTGCGGCCGCCGCCGGCTGAGGGCGGCCGCCACCGCCGTCACCGCGGCCAGCGTGCCGACGACCTGGACGGCGACGAACACCCCCGCGGACGGCATCGTGTCGAGGAACCCGAGGAACGGCACGGGCTCGACCAGAGCGGCGGGCGTGTCGGCCAACTGCCGGTACGAGCCGGCCGCGATGCGCACGCCGATCAGCGCGGTCAACCCCACGTACACGACCACCAACCGGAGCGCGGTCTCGGGGCCCCAGAGAGCGTCGTCCAGCGCGGCGCGGAGCCGCGACGTGGCCGCGGTCATCCGCCGGCCTCGCTCGTGGGCCCGCCGGGGGCGCACGTCTCGACCGCCTCGTAGTCGTGCTCGGTCTCCCACTCGCCGTCCTGCTCGACCAGCCGGGCGCGATCGTGTGCGACCGTGAGCTCGGCGGTGTCGGGGTCGACGGCGCGCACGGCGGACAGCAGGGCGACGCACACCTGCCGGCGACGCTCGTCGGACGCTCCGGGGAGCTGCGACATCGGCCACTCGGCATGCCGGTACCGCAACGGCAGCTCCTCGAGGCTGACCGTGCGCGTCTCGCCGTCCTCGCCCGTCGCCCGTATCACCCACCGGGTCTGGTCGGCGTCGCGGTTGACGCTGAACAGGCGCCACCCGGTCAGCGGCCACGCGTCGAACCCGACGACGCCGGGCACCAGCAGGAGCACGAACAGCACCGCGACGAAGATCCGCGCCGAGCGCGGCGCCCGATCCTCGGGGTCGGGGGCCGGCGGGTCCTCGGCGACGGGCCGGCCGTCGGCGCGGGTGGGCTCGCTCACGACGTCTCCGCCCCCGCGCCGGCGGGCGACGGCTCGGGTGCCTCCTCGCCGGTCGTTCCGTTCGCGGCCGCCTCGGCCTGCTCGGCGCGCGGGCGCGCGCTCGCCTCCACGACGGCCTCGTCGACGTCGACCCCGCCGGGCAGGGCGTCGAGGGACAGCCAGACCAGCGCGAGGACGAGGACGTACAGGGCCACCCCGCCCACGATGGCGCCCGAGTCGTTGACGGCGCTGCCGAGGATCGCGGCCACCACCGAGGCCCAGACGCCGGCCTTCAGCGTGGGGATGCGCTCGTACAGGCGGGCCATCGGCCGGCCGCGGTACTTGACCAGGAACACCATGAACGCCACCGCCACCGGGATGACGGCCACCCAGAACGAGCTCGTGGTCACGCCGAGGTTGGCGAGGGCCTTGCGTTCGATGATGGACACGAGCGGCTCGAGGCCCTCGTTGCCCACCCGCTCGAACAGCCGCCCGAGGTGCGCACGCTGGCCCTCGGGCCGGGCGAGGTCGAGCAGGCCGAACGCCGTGACGGCCGCGACGGTGGCGAGCACGCCGAGCACCACGGTGCGCACCCGCACCCGGTAGCCGGTGACCATCGCCGCGAACACGAGGAGCGTGGGCGTGAAGGCGATGATGCCGCCCACGTCCGAGCCGAAGACCGGGGTCCCGATCACCACGAGGACGGCGAGCAGCAGTCCGACGGCCGCCACCTGTCCCCGGCGCCCCGCCCACCGGGCCGCCAGGAACGACGCCAGCAGGCAGGCGGCCGTGGCCACCATGCCGAACGAGTAGTTGCTGATGCCGTAGAGGCGCGAGTTGCCGGTCGGCGAGTACCCGAAGGCGGCGCTGAGGCTGAGGCGTGACCCGGTCATCACGTCGAGGACGGGCACCATCAGCACGAGGACCAACGCGCCGGTGAGCGCCAGTCGCGGGCGGCCCACCCGCGCGGCCAGCAGGCTCAGCACCGAGGCGACCACGACCGCACCGAGCACGATGAAGGCCCAGTAGAACCCCGCGCCCAGGTCCTCGAGCGGGAAGCCGCGGGCCAGGAACGACATCGGCAGCACCGCGAGGTCGGCCACCGCGGCGAAGGCCACGACCCGTCGCGTGCGGGGCGTCGCCCCGGGCCAGCACGACGATCGCCGCCGCGCAGATCAGCCCCAGCACGACCACGACCGCCAGCGTCGTCGGGAACAGGAGCTGCTCGCGGAAGCGGGACGCCTCGTTGAGCGCGACCAGGCGGTCGACCCGCTCGTCGAGGGTGTCGCCCGACGCCAGCATCTCGGCGGGGCGGCCCTCCATCTCGACCGGGCGGTCGACGCCGAGCAGGTCGAGGAGGGTCGGGGCCACGTCGACGAGGGTCAGGAAGCCCGACCGCTGCGTCGAGGCCGAGCGCATGTACCCGGGGTCTTCGCCCGGCGCCCGCACCGCCGACACGGTCAGGTCGCGGTCGCCCGGCAGGTTGTACGGCGCCAGCAGCATGACCGCGTCGCGCTCGGGGTCGACCTGCTCGAGCAGGCGGGCGACCAGGTCGTCGGTGTCGGCGAGGGCCTGTGATCGCAGCTCCTGGTAGCGCTCGACGTCGACCCGGTCGCGATAGCGCATCGACCGGGCCAGGTCGGACGCCTCGACGATGACGAGGCCGCCGGCGTGGTCGGCCGGGGTCTCCCACGCGGTGCGGAACCGCTGGTCGACCTGCTCGATGTCGAGGCGCTGGCCGAAGGCTCGGCTGGGGTCGCGGACGAGCAGGTCGGTGTCGAGCTCGCCCGCCGGGATGACGCCGTCACCCGTCGCCGCGGCGAGGCCGACCTGACGCTCGTACGACGTGCCGACCGAGTCGGTCCCGTCGGCGTTGCCGATGGCCTCGACGCCGAGGTCGGCGTCGGCCAGCGTGTCGGTGAGCAGGCCCAGCTCGGCGTCGTAGGGCTCGCGGGCGTTGACCCGCTGCAGCGTGGGCCACGAGAGCGCGACGTAGCGGCCGTCGGGGCGCACCCCCGTGCGACGCTCGAAGATGTCGCCCGCCGACGACCCGCCGGCCTGCTCGCCGAGGGCGAGCTGCTGGCCGTCGACCAGCGGGTCGGACGTGGCGCGGGTGCCGGCGGAGATCGTGAGGTAGGCCGCGCCGGGGTCGACCGGGCGCTCACCCCACGGGGCGCCATGTCGGCCAGCGCCGACTCCTCGAGCAGGCCCTCGATCGCCGGCAGGTCGTGGTCGCGCACCTCGGCCCACGTGAGGCCCGGGACGGAGATGACGAGAACGCGGTCGATGCCCGTGTCGCGGTCGGCCGGGATCGTCGGCGTCCTGCGCGCCCGCCGCGCCGGCCGGCGCGGCGACGCCGAGCACGACCGCGAGCGCCAGGGCCACGGCGAGCACGGCGTGCGTCCGTCGGGCCAGGCGGGTCACCACGGGCTCGACAGGCAGGGCATCCGGCGAGTGTAAGAGGCCGGGCAGACGGGGTGGACGACAGGGGGTCACGAGCTCTGCCCCACCGGAGAGAGGTCGTCGGCGGTCACGCCGGCCCCGTCGGTCGTGTCGTCCCGACTCGTCGGCGGCGAGGCCGTGGTCGCCCCGCGGTCGCGGGCTGCGGGTGCGACCACCTGGAGGATGGCGGCCGGTGCGACCACGATGAGCATCGTCAGCGGGACGGCCACCGACGAGTCGTTGGCGACCAGGCCCACCGTGCCGAGGACGGCGAGGCCCAGCACCGCGGCGCGCGTCGGGCGGTCGCGCAGCGGTCGAGTGGCCCGGGGCCCCATGCGGCCCACGGCGACGAGCACCGCGTACAGGCCGGCGAGGGCCATCACGGTCGCGACCGTGATCCACCCGGCCAGCTCGGCCCCGCCGAGGCTGGCCTGCCAACGCCGCCCGAGGTTCTTCGAGAAGATCTCCCACCGCCCGTCGAACACCTGCTCGGCGAAGCGCGCCAGGTGCGTCTGCACCTCGTCGGGCCGCGCCGCGTCGACCAGCGCGAACACGAACAGGACCACCCCGGTGGCGACCACCAGCCCGACGACCTCGCGGGCACGGATCCGCCGCCCGAGAAGCACGAGCGCGGTCACCCCGAAGGCGGGGACCATGGACAGCACCCCACCCACGTCGGCCCCGAGCATGGGCAGTCCCTCGACGACGACCACCGCCGCCATGAGGCCGAGCGCCACCCGCGTGCCCCGGGGCCCGGTGCGGTCGACGATCAGGGCCGCCAGCACGATGGTCGCCGAGCCGAAGAGGGCGAACGCCAGGTTGCCCAGCCCGGTGAACCGCCCGGCGACGGCCACCGAGTACCCGAACGTGGTGTTGAGCTGGAGCGGCGCACCGATCAGGAGATCGAACGCGATCAGCGCCACGATGCTCGCCGCCGCGATGGGAGCGCCCCATCCGGGCCGCCGCCGATCGACCTGCACGCAGGCGAGGGCCACCACCGCCGCCACGGCCATCACGATCACCACCTGGGCCGGGAGGTTGGCGCGGGCGGCGCCGATCCGGCCGACGACGAAGGTTCCCGGCACCAGGCCCAGCGCCGCGTAGGCCCCGGGCGCGAGGAGACCCCGCAGGCGCGGGCCCAGGCGGTCGCGGAGGAGCGTCGCCGCGGTCAGCAGCGCCAGGCCGGCCACGATGCCGGTCACGGCCAGGACCATCGTGGCGTCGCGGAACTCCGCGGCCTCTGCCGCGTCCGCGAGGGCCGCGGTGCGGTCGCCCGACGACTCGGTGACCTGGAACGTCCGGCCTTCCATCTCGCTCGGCGGGTCCTCGCCGAGCAGGCTCAGCACGGTGGGCGCCACGTCGGCGAGCTGCACGTACCCGCCGCGCCGGGTGGTCGCCGACTCGAGGAGGCCGCCGTCCACCCCGGGGGCCTGCACGGCCACCATGCCCAGCGTCGGCGATGCCGTGGGCGACACCGGGGACAGGACGACGATGGCGTCGCGGTCGGGGTCGGTCCGTTCGAGCAGGGCGCCGAGCAGGGCGTCGGCGTCTTCCAGCGCCTGGTCGCTGAGGGCTCGCCGCTGCGTGGCGTTGGCCCGCGAGCCGTATGCGGCCACGCGGCTGAGGTCGGACGCCTCGACCAGCACGACGGCTCGATCGGCGTCGTCCCAGGTGGCGTCGACGGCGGTGAGCACCTTGTCGCGGTCGAGCCTCCAGCCGAAGGGCGCGTCGGGGTCGTCCTGCAGCAGCGCCCGGCTGACCGCCCCTTCGGGGACGATGCCGTCGGATCCCATCAGCGCGGTGGCGGCGCCGCGGGCGTAGGCGCCCTCGGGTGGGGGGTCCTCGCTGACGAAGCCCTCGACGGCGTCC
The DNA here is from genome assembly GCA_963778415.1 of uncultured Acidimicrobiales bacterium. GTDB lineage: Bacteria > Actinomycetota > Acidimicrobiia > Acidimicrobiales > VFJN01 > ZC4RG19. The sequence continues at coordinate 423,935 of CAVZUI010000010.1, read as the reverse complement.
GCGTTGGCGACGACCGCGCGGCGCACCCCGGCGTCGGCGAGCTCGTCGCCGAGCAACCCGACCTCGGCCCCGTAGGCCGAGCCGTCGTTGATGTCGATGGCGCCGCCCACACCGAGGTACGCGATCCCGTCGGGCACCTCGCCGAGGCGCCGCTCGAGCAGCTCTGCGGCCGGGGACGCCGCCGTAGGACTCGTCGGGCTCGACGGCCACGGCGGTGTCGATGACCGGAGCGAGGGCGCGGGTGCCGGCCCCCATGGTCAGGTAGGCGTCGGTCGGCCCGGCCCCGCGGCGGCCGATCCTGGTGGCCAGGTCGGCCACCGCGGCGTGGTCGACGAACCGGTCGAGGTTGGGCAGGTCCGCCGCCCGCACGCGGTCCCAGTCCAGCCCCGGCAGCGACACGACCAGCACGCGATCCACGGGGGTGGCACCCACGTCGTCGGCCGGCGAACCGCACCCCGACGCCAGCGCGACGAGCGCGGCCAGGCCGGCCCCGGCCGCGGCCCGGACGCGTCGCGCCCACGCGGAGCGCGGGGCGCGATCGTGGGGCCGGCTCACGCGCCCACCTCGGAGGTCGGCTCGGCCGTGGTGGTCGGGCCCGGCTCGAGGGTCGCGGTCGGGTCGCGGCGGCTCAGGGCGCGTCGCACGCCGAGCAGCTGGTCGGCCACGAGGATCAGTCCGGTCCCGACGAGTCCGATGCCGGCGACCACCGCCAGGTCGGCCAGCCGGCCCGACCCGGCGTCGACGAGCTGGTCGGCCACCCACCAGGCGCCCGCGCCGACGACGGCCGCCACCGCCACGATGCGCCCGAGCGCGGCCGGCCACAAGGACCCTCCGGTCCGGCGGGTGAGGATGACACCGAGCACGACGACGCCCACGCCGTACGCCACCGTGTGGCCGAGGCCGAGCACGAAGATGCGGGCCGCGCCGTCGACGGTCACCGAACCGACGACCATGACCGCCACCCCCACGAGCGTGGACGCCACGGAGACGACCCCGGGCGTGCGGCTGTCGCCGAGCGCGTAGCTCCCCCGCGCCAGGAGCAGGAAGGCGCTGTACGGCAGGAGGCCCGAGCGCCAGGCCGGCGACGGCGGCGGCCAACACGACGCTGCCCTCGCCGCCCGCCTCGCCGAACGAGACGAGCCGCATGGCCGGCTCGGCCAGCGCCACCATCCCGGCCGTGGCCGGCACGACGAGGACGGCCATGCGCTCGAGCGCCCACCGCAACGACGCCGCGAACCGCGCCAGGCCGTGCTCGCGGCCTCGACCACGAGCTCGGGGAGGATCGCCGTGTGGATCGGCTGGGCCAGCACCGCGTACGGAGCCAGGAAGATCACCCAGCCGACCTGGTAGGCGACGACGCCGCCCTCGACGCCGCCACCGGCGACGATGGCCGTGCCGAGCAGCAGCCCAGCACCGGTGTGGAGCACCACGCCCCAGCCCGAGTGGCGCAGCACCTCGGCCACCTGCGGCATCCTGGCGGGGGCGGCGGGGGCGGAGGCGGAACCCCGCGAGCCGGCGCCGCGCCGACGAGGATGCCGACGAAGGCGACCACCCCACCCGTGCCCGCGGCCACGAGCAGCAGCTTCTCCCCGGTCGTCAGCATCGAGGCCGGGGTCGGGCCCGGCGACCACACGGAAGACCGCCAGGCAGGCCACCATCACGATCGTGTTGCCGATCGGCGCGGCCGCGGTCACCGCGAAGCGGCGCAGCGCGTAGAGCACCGCGGTGGCGATCGTGCCCGCCGCGTACAGCAGGATCTGCGGGATGAAGAACCGCAGCAGGTAGGTGACCAGCTCCGCCTGATCTGCCTGCGACGTCGGCGGGGCGCCGGAGGTCAGCAGCTCGGCGAGCCACGGCGCTGCGAGGACGCCGACGACCGTCACGGCGCCGAGGCCCGACCAGCGCCGACCCAGCAGGACCCCGCCGGCGACCTGCTCGGCCTCGTTCGCTGGTCCTCGCGATCGAGCAGGTCGACGAAGGTCGGCACGAGCACCGCCGACAGCGCTCCGGCGGCGAGCAGCTCGAACAGGACGTTCGACACCGAGTTGGCCGGCTGGAAGGCGTTGCCGAGGAAGCTGATCCCCAGCACCGCGGCGACGACCAGCACGCGCACGAGGCCGAGCGCCGCGGACACCGCGGTGACGGCGCCCATGCCGGCCGCGGCCGCGTGGTGGAGGTCGAGCCCCGGCCTCCGGCGGCCGTGGCCTCATCCATGACGGCGACTCACCCGGCCCCTGCGGCCGGCGGGAGCAGCCGGTCGGCGTCGTCGCCGCTGCCGTAGCTGACCGATCGTCGGCCTCACCGCGGCGAGGCGTCCACCGCGGCCAGGATCGTGGCGATCCGGCCGGACACCCGATCGAGGTCGTCGACGCCCGACACGCGCTGGACCAGCGTCGTCGTCGCCGCGGACCGCCGGCACGAGCGTGGGTCGGGTCGCCGGGTCCACGTCGTCGCCGGTGTCGACCGTCGGCTGGGTGGCGACCGCGGGGATCGGCCCGTCGGCGGTCATCTCGGCGAGGACGGGCACGATCACCTCGGTGGCCGGCACGGACGCATCAGGGCCGATCGACGAAGACGATCCGGGTCCCGACGCCGGCAGGCGGACCGACGTCGCCGTCGACGCCGTCGGGCAGTCGGTACTCGATGAACCCGGCCTCGCGCAGGCGGGCCAGCAGCGCGGGCTCGTGCGGCGCGTCGCCGGATCGGCGGTCGGGGCGTCGGCCGCGCCGTACAGCACGTCGGCCAGCTGCAGCGGCCAGGTTGCGGCGCAGCCGGTCGGTGTCGTCGGTGCTGAGCTCGAGCACGTCCGACAGGTCGGCCACGTCGGACTCGTCGTCGAGCAGCATGCGGTCGGTCAGCCACCACGATGCCGAGCGACGTCGGCGTCGGCCTGCACGAGCGACGACATCACGCCGTCGACCCACTCGCCGTCGATCGCCACGGGTCGACACGACCAGCACGGGGACGCCACCGAGCTGGCCGGCGTAGAGGCGCTCGCCGGCCTGCTCGCCGAGCTGATCGGCCTCCTCGCGGTAGGCCTCGAGCTGGCTCTGCTGCTCGTCGTTGCGGCGCCTGGGCCTCGGTCGAGGTCGTTCTCGAGGCCGTCGAGCTGCCGCTCCAGCCCGTCGATCGTGGCGTCGTCGAGGAACGTGGTGCCGAGCACGAGGCCGATGCCGAGGGCGAGGAAGACCGCGATGAGCGAGACGATGTGGTAGCGGAAGTTGATCATCAACCCGAGAAGAGTCGAGCGCCAGAAGGCGCGGAGGACGAGCCGAACGGGCTCGGAGAGCATCAGCGCCACGACGAGCGTGAAGACGGCGGCCAGGATCATCCACACGAGGTCGCACTCGTGCGAACCGAGCTGCGGTAGAGCCGGCTCACGCCCTTGGCGTCGACGAGGATCGGCGCCCACCTTCATGCGCACGAGGAACGTGGACGCCATGCCGGCGCGTCCCTTGTCGAGGAACTCGACCATCGAGGCTGTGGGTGCCGACCGCCACGATCAGCTCGGCGCCCTTCTCGTAGGCGAGCAGCATGGCGATGTCCTCGCTGGTGCCCGGCGCCGCGAACACCGTGTACGGCAGGCCCAGCTCGTCGAGGCGCTCGCGCCCGGGCGCGCGGCCGTCGGGGTAGCCGTGCACGACAGCTCGGCGCCGCAGCGCAGCGCGCCGCTCGGACACCGAGTCGAAGTCGCCGATGATGATGTCGGGCTTGCGGCCGATCTCGAGCAGCGCGTCGGCGCCGCCGTCGACGCCGATGAGCACGGGCCGCTCGTCCTGCAGGTAGCCCGCTGCTGGCAGGAGCGACGAGGTCGTCCTTGTAGTCGATGCCCCGCACGACGATGAGCACGTGGCGGCCCTCGATGTCGACGCGCACGTCGGGCATGTCGAGCGTGCGTCGACGAGGAGGTGCGCTCTCTGCGCGGAGGTACTCGAGCGTGTTCTCGGCGAAGCGCTCGAGCTCGGCGCCGATGTTGACGCCGGGCGACCTCGATCGCGGCGTCGACGGTCGGCGATGGTCTGGCGGATGCCGGTGGCCACGACCTCGCCGCCGACCAGGACCCGGTCGCCGTCGACTCGTGATCGGCGCACCCTCGTGGATCGACTCCATGACCTCGGACGCCGACGTCGTCGACGAGCGGGATGCCGGCCTGGCGCAGCAGCAGCGGACCGAGGTTCGGGTAGCGGCCGCTGATCGACGGCCGCGGCGTTGACCACCGCCGCCGGAGCCGCGTCGACGAGCGCTCTCGGCGGCCACCCGGTCGAGGTCCTCGTGGTCGATCACCGCGATGTCGCCGGGCTGCAGGCGCTTGACCAGGTGCTTCGTCCGCCGGTCGACGCGGGCGACGCCGGTCACCGGCCCGTCGGCGAGGTTGCGGCGCCGGGGACGCCCCGTGCGGCGGCCGTTGCGGCGGTCGCCCGGCCGGCCCCCGGACGACGGGAGGCCGGCCGCCGACAGCGGTCGGTCGGGCCGTCGAGATCGTGGCCGTCGTCGCGGCCGCGGGGCCTCGTCGGCCGTCGCGGCGATCTCGTCGGCGGCCTCGGTCGTGCCGTCGTCGGCGGTGTCGTCGGGCGAGGCGAAGTCTCCGGCCGGTGCACCCATTCAGCGCCCCCGGTCGCCGGCCGCGGTGGCCAGCAGCTCGGCGGCGTGCGTCGCGGGCGGTGTCGCTGTCGGGCTGGCCGGAGAGCATGCGCGACAGCTCGACGACCCGCTCGTCGGGCGTCGAGCACGCTCGACCCGCGACACGGTCGCGCTCGTCGTCGCTCGTCCTTGGTCACCGCCACCTGCGCGTCGGCGAAGGCGGCCACCTGCGGCAGGTGGGTGACGACGAGCACCTGGTGCTCGCGCGCCGAGGCGCGGCCAGCGCCCGGCCGACGGCGACGGCCGCCTCGCCGCCGATGCCGGCGTCGACCTCGTCGAACACGAGCGTGGGCGGGCGCGTCGGTGAGCACGAGGCGCAGCGCGAGCATGGTCCGGGCCAGCTCGCCACCCGACGCCACCTTGGCCAGCGGCAGCGGCGGGCTCCCGGGGTTGGCGGCGAGCAGGAACTCGACCGTCGTCGCCGGGGTCGGCGACCCTCGACGCGCGACCTCGACAGCTCGGCCTTCGGCATGGCCAGCTCGACCGAGGTGCGCCTGGACGCGACCCGGCCAGGTCGGGGGCGCGCCGCCCGCCGGGCGGCCGCCACCTCGGCGGCCGCCGCGGCCGCTCGGCGCTCGGGCGCGACTCCAGCTCGCCGTCGAGCTGCGGCGGCGCGCTCGTCGTGGCCCTCGAGCTCGGCGAGCCGCGACTGCGAGCCTCGCCGCGTACGGCGATCACGTCGGCCAGCGTCTCGCCGTACTTGCGCCGCAGCTCGCGGAGCAGCTGCCGCCGCTGCGCGCACCGCGTCGAGCCGCTCGGGGTCCTCGTCGATCGTCTCGCCGGCGGCCCGCAGCTCGGCGGCGACGTCGGTCAGCTCGGCCGCGACGGCGCGCAGGCGCGCCTCGGCCGCGGCGAACGGTGCCCGCCCGGCGAGCGCCGCCACCGCCGGCCACGGCGTCGGCGGCCGAGCGGCCGTCGACGCGACGCGTCGCCGTCGCCGCTGAGCGCGGCGACGGCGAGCGCTGCGGCCTCGCGGTGGGCCGTGGCGTCGGCGAGCGCGTCCTCCTCGGCCTCGAGGGCGCGTCCTCGTCGGGCTCGACGATGGCCGGCCGCGTCGAGCTCGTCGACCTGGTAGCGGAGCGAGGTCGATCTCGCGGGCCCGGGCCCGCTCGTCGCCGCCGAGGCGGCCAGCTCGTCGATCGATGTCGGCGACCGCGACCCGTGGCCGACGCGCAGCGGCGCCAGGTCGACGCCGGCGAAGCCGGTCGAGCGCGGCGCGCTGCGGCGGCCGGCGCAGCAGCGACTGATGGGCGTGCTGGCCGTGGAGGTCGACCAGCGACGGCCCGAGCTCGGCCAGCTCGGCGACGGTCGCCAGGCGGCCGTCGAGGTAGGCGCGGCTGCGGCCGGCGCGCGGGATGACCCGGGCGATCACCACCTCGTCGGGGCGTCGACAGCGTCGTGCGTCGTCGCCGCCGCGACGAAGCGGCCCTCGACCCTGGCCTCGCTCGGCCCCGGTCCGCACGAGGGCGGCGTCGGCCCGACCGCCCACGAGCAGCTCGATGGCCTCGACGACCATCGTCTTGCCCGCGCCGGTCTCGCCGGTGAGCGCGGTCATGCCCGGCCCGAGCACGAGGCGCAGCTCGGCGATGACGCCGAGGTCGCGGACCGCCAGCTCGACCAGCACGTGCGTGCCCCTGCACCGGACGGAGCCGTTCGGTCGCGCGTTCCTCATCGGTCGGTGAGGCCGAACTTGGTCTTGAGGATGCGCAGGAAGTTGCGGGGCCCGAACGTCACGAAGCGGGCCGACGGGCGCGGCCGCCGTCGTCGTGACCGCGTCGCCCTGGTGCAGGGTGCCGAGGTTGCGCCCGTCGACCGAGAGGGTGGCCGGCCGGTCGCCGACGACCTCGATGCGCAACCGGGCGTCGGGCGCCAGGACCAGCGATCGGTCGAAGAGCATGTGCGGCGAGACCGGCGTCAGCAGCAAGGCCGCGGTGGGTTGGCTCGACGATCGGGCCCCGGGCCGAGAAGGCGTAGGCCGTCGACCCGGTCGGCGTGGCGACGATCAGCCCGTCGGCCGCGTAGGTGGTGAACGACCTCGCCGTCGATGCTGACACCCAGCCGCACCGTGTGGCCCATCGGCGTCTTCTCGAGCACCGCCTCGTTCAGCGCGAGGTAGGTGTACGGGTCGCCACGGCGGCGCCGGGTGACGGTGCCGTCGGGGAGGACACCGTCGTCGAGCGGCCGGCCGGTCTCGACGGCCACGCGAGCAGCATGCGCTCCTCGACCTCGTACGATCGCCGGCCAGGAAGCGCTTGAGCGCCATGCGCAGCCCCGGGGGCTCGACCTCGGTGAGGTAGCCGAGCTGGCCGACGTTCACGCCGAGCACCGGCACGTCGTCGGCCGCCACCAGGTCGACGGTGCGCAGCATCGTGCCGTCGCCGCCGAGGCTGAGCGCGAGGTCGAGGCCGCGGGCGAACGAGTCCTCGGCCACCCCCAGGTCGGGCACGCTCGCGACGCCGGCGTCGCGCAGCGGCATCCGCACCTCGTGACCCCGCTCGGCCAGCCAGGACGCGGCGTCGCGCGGCCAGCTCGGCCGCTTGGTCGCGCTCGTGGTGCAGGAGGATCCCGACGACGGCCACGGCGCGCCTCAGTCGCGACCGGCCGCCGGCCTCGGCCACCACGGCGGCGAGGTCGGGGGCGGGCGGTCGGGCGGGGGTGGCGATCGGGAGGTGCGGTGCGGGCGTGCAGCAGGAACTCGACGTTGCCGTCGGCGCCCGTGATCGGTGACACCATCGCCCCCATGATGGCGGCTCCGCGGCCTCGCAGCGCGTCGACCACGTCCTCGAGCACCCGGCGCCACACGTCGGGATCGCGGATCACGCCCCGACCGCGGGAGGCCTCGGCCCGTCCGGCCTCGAACTGGGGCTTGACCAGCAGCACCAGGTCCGCGCCCGGTGCGGCGAGGCCGAGCGAGGCGTCGAGCACCGTCCGCAACGAGATGAACGACAGGTCGGCGACGACCAGAGCGAACGGCGCGCCGAGGTCGCCGGGCGCCAGGTCGCGGACGTTGGTCCGCTCGTGCACCTCGACGCGGTCGTCGGCCCGCAGCCGCTCGTGGAGCTGGCCGTAGCCCACGTCGACGGCGACGACCCGGGCGGCGCCGTGTTGGAGGAGGCAGTCGGTGAACCCTCCGGTGGAGGCTCCGGCGTCGAGGGCGCGCCGCCCCGTCGGGGTCGACGGCGAACCGGGCCAGGGCCCCGGCCAGCTTCTCGCCGCCGCGTGACGACGTACCGGGGCGGATCTCCCGTGACCACCACGGGCTCGTCGGGCGCGACCAGCCGCGCCGGCTTGGCCGCGGCTGCGCCCGACACGGTGACCCGGCCCGCGTCGATGGCCTCGCGCGCGGCCTGGCGGCTGGGTGACCAACCCCCGGCGCACCAGCTCGGCGTCGAGGCGCCGGCGGACGGGTGGCGTCGCGAGCCCCGCGGGTCAGCCGGACGACTTGGAGGCGCCCGGCGCCTTCTTCGCCGCCGACTTCTTGGCCGGCGACTTCTTCGTGGCCTTCTTGGCCGTGGTCTTCTTCGCCGACGTCGAGGTCGCCTTGGAGGCCGGGGCCTTCTTGGCCGGCGCCTTCTTCGTCGTCTTCTTGGCCGCGGTCTTCTTGGCGGCCGACGTCTTGGCCGGGGCCTTCTTGGCGGCCGACTTCTTGGCCGGGGCCTTCTTGGTCGCGGACGTCGACGACGAGGACGTCACGGCCGCAGGGGCCGGAGCATCGCTGGCCGACGACGAGGTCGAGGACGTCCGAGCCCGGTCGGGAGCCACCTGCGCCACGATCGTTGCGGCGAGGTCGGTGAAGCGGTGCGCGAGCCGCTCGAGGTCGGCCCGCGTGGCCAGATCGAGCTTGCCGAGCTGCTCGTCGATCTCGCTGCGGACGGCGTCGAGCAGCCGCTCGCTGTTCCGTCGGCTGCGGGCCAGCAGCTCGTCGACCCCCTCCTGGGCCTGCTCGGCCTGCACCGCCCCAGCCCGTACGAGGTCGTGGACCAGCTCCTCGGCCCGGGCCTGGGTGAGCGCGGTGAAGGTCATGCCGGCGTCGAGAAGGCGCGTGAGCAGATCGTTCTCGGCCATGTCGGCGGAGGTTACGGCCGGTGGTGGCCGCTGGCAACGGCGCCGCCCGGGGCGACACCTCACCCGACGAGCGCGGCCAGGCTCGGCGCCACCACGTCGGGGGCCGGCGTGACCGGCAGGTCGTCCTCGTGGGTGACGCCGGTGAGGACGAGTGCGAAGGCGTACCCGAGCGTTCGGGCGAAGGCGCCGTCGGTCTCGGGCCGGTCACCGACGACCGTGCCGGCATCGCCGCCGACGGCCGCGCACGAGGTCGGCCATCGGCGCGTGGGGCTTGCCGGCGACGACGGGGCGCACCCCGCCGGCGTAGGCGATGGCGGCGACGATGGCCCCACCGCCGGGGATCGGGCCGTCGGGGGTCGGATAGGTGGCGTCGTCGTTGGTGGCGATCAGGCGGGCGCCCCGCTGGATGGCCCGCACCGCCACGCGCATCCGCTCGTAGTCGAACTCGCGGTGGAAGCCGACGACGACCGCGTCGGCGTCGCCGTCGCGCACCGGCGTGGCCCCTCCGGCCTCGAGGGCCTCGACGATGCCAGGTCCGCCGGCGACCAGGGCACGCTCCCCCGGCTCCACGAGGCGGGCGGCGGCGACGGCCGAGGTCAGCACGTCGCCGTGCGGCGGGGATGCCGAGGCGCTCGAGCTTCGCCTCCTGGTCGGCCAGCCGGGCGGACGGAGTTGTTGGTGGCGAACAGCACACGCTCGCCGCGGGCCCGCAGCCGGGCCACGCCGTCGGCCGCACCGGGGATCGGCTCGTCGCCCAGCCACACCACGCCGTCGAGGTCGAGGACCCAGGTCACGGGCGGGGATGGTGACACCCTCGACCCCGCCGCAGCCAACTGCCGCGTGCGGCCCGCGAACGGTCGCGGAACGGCCGGCGAACGGTTCGGTGCGGCGGGGGTCGTCTGCGAGGATGGACCCGTGGCCCGCTTCCAGCCCTTCCCCGGCATCCGGTACGCCCTCGACGCGGTCGACCTCGCCCGCGTCATCGGCCCGCCCTACGACGTCATCGACCCGACCCAGCGCGCCGAGCTGGCGGCCCGCGACCCGCACAACGCGGTGCTGATCGACCTGCCGGCCGACGACGGCGACCGCTCGCGCTACGACGTCGCCCGCGACCTGCTCGACCAGCTGGCGGTCCGAGGGCGTGCTGGTCACCGACGCCGGCCCCGACGTTCACCGTCCACCGCATGTCCTACGTCGACGACGCCGGCACGCCCCGGCACACGACCGGTGTCATCGGCGCCCTCGAGCTCAGCCCGCCGGGCACCGACATCCTCCCCCACGAGCACACGACCCCCAAGGCCAAGAGCGACCGGCTCGACATGCTGCGCCACTGCCGGGCCAACACGTCGGCCATCTGGGGCCTGTCGCTGGCCAAGGGGCTGCACCGACCTGCTGCCCGTCGACGCCGACCCGACCGCGGTCGTCGACGCGGGCGACGGGGTGGTCCACACGCTCTGGGTCGTCGACGATCCCGACCGTTGCGCCGCCATCGCCGAGGCGGTCGCCGCCCAGCCGGTGGTGATCGCCGACGGCCACCACCGCTACGAGACCTCGCTCGCCTACCGGGCCGAGCGCGAGCAGGCCGACGGCGACGCCGGCGCGGCCGCCGCCACGCTGGCCTACGTCGTCGAGCTGGTCGAGGACGAGCTCACCGTGCGGGCCATCCACCGGCTCGTCGACGGCCTTCCCGACGGCACCGACATCGTGGCGGCGCTCGCGCCCTGGTTCGAACCGATCGGGCCCCCGCCCACGGACGTGCCCGTCACCCGGGCGATGCAGGACGCCGGCGCCCTGTGCGCCGTCACGCCCGACCGGAGAGGTGACTGCTGCGACCCCGGCCCGACGCCCTGGCCGACACGCGCGACCTCGACTCGGCCCGCCTCGACGTCGCCCTCGCCAGCCTCCCCGGCCACGGCCTCCGCTTCCAGCACGGCGTCGACAACGTGCGAGCCGCCGTGGCGGACGGCGACGCCCAGTTCGGCGTGCTCCTCCGCCCGGCCACCGTGGCCCAGATCGAGGACACGGCGCACGGCGGCGAGCGCATGCCGCCCAAGACCACGTTCTTCCACCCCAAGCCGCCGACGGGTCTCGTCTTCCGCGCCCTCGGCTGACCGTCGCCGCACCGGGGTAGCTTCCCGCCCATGGACGTCGCCTCGGCCCTCGCCTTCCTCCGCACCAACCACCGGGCGGTCATGGCCACCACCCGGGCCGACGGGACCACCCAGATGTCGCCCATCACGGTGGGCGTCGACGGCGCCGACCGCGTCGTCGTGTCGACCAGGGAGACGGCGTACAAGGTCGCCCACCTGCGCGCCCTGCCCTACGCCGCCGTCTGCGGGTTCACCGACGGGTTCTTCGGCGACTGGGTGCAGGTCGAAGGCCCGGTCGACGTCGTGTCGTTGCCCGACGCCATGGAGCCGCTGGTCGACTACTACCGGTCCATCAGCGGCGAGCACCCCGACTGGGACGACTACCGGGCGGCCATGGAGCGCGACCGGCGTGTGATCCTGCGCATGACCGTCGAGCGCGCCGGTCCGTCGAGCCACGGCTGAGCGGCCGCGACGTCAGGCATCGGTCCTCAGGACCAACTTGCCGAGGATGTGCTCGTCGAGGGCGCGGTGGGCCTCGGCCGCCGCGGCGAGGGGAACGCTCGGGCGACGTGCACGGTGAACGGTCCCGACGCCATGAGCTTCTGCAGGCGGTCGAGCAGATCGGCGTCGGGCTCGCCGTTGAACGCGTGCACGTCGACGCCCGGACGTCCCGGTGGTGTGGGCTCGACCCCGGTCGGATGCGCGGCCCGCCCGCCGTCCCGCAGGGTGGCGACGACGGTCTCGGCGGCCTCGCCGCCGGCCGTGATGAGCGTGGCGTCCAGCCCGGCCGGAGCGAACGCGGTGCTGGCCGAGCGGACGGCCTCGGCCCCGGAGCGGCCGTCGACCACGGCGTCGGCACCCAGGTCGGCCGCCAGCGCTGCGCCGTCCTCACCGGATGCGACGGCCAGCACACGCGCGCCCAGCAGACGAGCGAGCTGCACGGCGGTGTGCCCGATCCCACCACCGGCCCCGACGATCGCAACGTCCTCCCCGCCGCGCACCCCGAGGACGTCGTCGAGCCCGCGCAGCGCGGTGGCGGCCACCCCCGAGAACGCAGCGGACTGCTCGACCGTCATCCCCGCGGGGGCGGGACGGACGAGGTCGGCAGCCACGACCGCGTGGTCGGCGTAGAAACCGCCCTTGGGGTTCAGGAAGCTGGTGGCGCACACGCGGTCGCCCATCGTGAGGCCCGAAACGCCCTGTCCGACGGCCGCGACGACGCCGGTGCCCTCGGAACCGAGCACGTACGGGAACTCGGGGTCGAGGCCCGTGACGTCGGCGTAGCCGCCCTCGCGCTCGAAGGGATCCCACGAACCCACACCCGCCGCCTCGAGCGCGATGAGGACCTCGCCGGCATCGACGGACGGGACCTGGAGCGAGCGCACGGTGAGCTCCTCGGTTCCACCGAAGCGGTCGATGACGACGGCGCGACGTGCCTGGGGGATGCGGGATTCCATGCATCGGTCGTACCCGGCGCGACGCCAGGGGCAACACGCGCCGCCCGTCAGCTCACAGCTGGCATGACCTCGGCCGCGATCAGCCGCAGGTGGTCGAGGTCGTGCAGGTCCAGGACCTGCAGGTAGATGCGCTCCATGCCGGCTGACGCGTACCGGCCGATCGTGTCCACCACCTCGCCCACCGTGCCGGCCGCGCCGCTCCTGCGCAGGTGGTCGGGCGACTGGTCGATGGCGGCCGCACGGCGGCGGAAGGCGTCCTCGTCCTCGCCGCAGCACACCGTCAACGCCGCCGACCAGGTCAGCGTGTCCGGGTCGCGGCCGACCGCATCACACGCGGACCGGACGGCCTCGACCTGGGGACCCACGGCGTCGAGCTGCGGGAAGGGCAGGTTGAACTCGTCGGCGAAGCGGGCGGCCAGCCGGGGCGTGCGCGCCTTGCCGTACCCGCCGACGATCACGGGCGGGCGCGGCGACTGGACGGGCTTCGGCAGCGCCGGCGAGTCGACGACCTGGTAGTGGGCACCGTCGAACGAGAAGGCCCCACCCGTCGGCGTCTCCCACAGCCCGGTCACGATGGCGAGCTGCTCCTCGAGCCGTTCGAACCGTTCGCGCAGTGGTGGGAAGGGGATGCCGTAGGCCGTGTGCTCCTGGTCGAACCAGCCGGTCCCCATCCCGAGCTCGACCCGTCCGCCCGACATGGCGTCGACCTGGGCGACGGCGATGGCGAGCGGACCCGGCAGCCGGAACGTCACCGGGGTGACGAGCGTGCCGAGCCGGATGCGCTCGGTGTCGCGGGCCAGGCCCGCCAGCGTGGCCCAGGCGTCGGTGGGTCCGGGATCGCCTGGGCCGTCGCCGAACGTGAGGTAGTGGTCGGAGCGGAAGAACGCGTCGAAGCCGAGGGCCTCGGCCTCGCGCGCCACCCCCAGCAGGTCGTCGTACGACGCGCCCTGTTGGGGCTCGGTGAAGATGCGCAGCGCGACGGGCATCGTGCGAACCTACCGCCGAGCCGCCGACGCCGGTCTGCCTAGCCGACCTCCCAGGTGGCTCCCGAGCGCAGCAGTGCCGACAGGTCGCCGGGGCCGCGCTCATCGCGCGCGGAGGCGATCTGCTGCTCCACGCCCTCGCCGTAGTCGGGCCGCACCACGTCGCGGAACACCCCGATGGGCGTCGGCTCGTAGGGCCCGCGGGCCAGGCGGGACAGCATGAACGCCACGCTGGGGTCGTCGCGCGTCTCGTCGTGCACGAGCAGGGCGTCGTCACCGACGTCGGCGACGTCGACCAGGTGGGCGCCGCGCTGCGAGTCGATGACCACGCCCCGCTGGGACTCGGCGCCGAAGCGGATCGGCTCGCCGTGCCGCAACGGGATCAGCATGTCGTCGCGGACCTGCTTGCCGGTGATCGTCTCGAAGGCGCCGTCGTTGAAGACGTTGCAGTTCTGGTAGATCTCGACCAGCGACGCCCCCCGGTGCTCGAACGCCCGGCGGATCGTCTCCATCATGTGGCGGCGGTCCATGTCGTGGGTCCGGGCCACGAACGTGGCCTCGGCCCCGATGGCCACGCTCACCGGGTTGAAGGGCGTGTCGAGGCTGCCGAACGGCGTCGACTTCGTGACCTTGCCGACCTCGCTCGTCGGCGAGTACTGGCCCTTGGTGAGCCCGTAGATCTGGTTGTTGAACAGCAGGATCGTGATGTTCACGTTGCGCCGCAGCGCGTGGATGAGGTGGTTGCCGCCGATCGACAGCGCGTCGCCGTCGCCCGAGACCACGAACACGTGCAGGTCGGGGCGGGCCAGCGCCAGACCCGTGGCGATGGCGGGCGCCCGTCCGTGGATCGTGTGCATGCCGTAGGTGTTCATGTAGTACGGCAGCCGGGCCGCGCAACCGATGCCCGAGACGAACACGGTGTCCTCGCGGCGGATGCCGAGGTCGGGCATCAGCAGCTGGACGGCGGCGAGGATGGAGTAGTCGCCGCAGCCGGGGCACCAGCGCACCTCCTGGTCGCTCGACCAGTCCTTGCGGCTGGTGACCGGGATGAGGGTGTCTGTCATGGCTCAGGCGTCCTTCAGCTGATCGATGATCGCCTGCTCGAGCTCGGCGGCGGTGAACGGCAGGCCCCGCACCCGGGTGACCGCCCGGGCGTCGACGAGGAACTCGGCGCGGAGCTGGTGGGACAGCTGCCCCAGGTTCATCTCGGGCACCATCAGGCGCGGGTAGCGCCGCAGCACCTCGCCGAGGTTGGGCGGGAACGGGTTCAGGTGCATCAGGTGCAGGTGGGCGACCCGGTGCCCGGCGTTGCGGGCGCGGGCCACCGCGCCGTCGATGGCGCCCCAGGTCGACCCCCACCCGACGACGAGCAGGTCGGCGTCGTCGACGTCGCCGTGCACCTCGACCGGCGGGATCGACGCCGCCACGCGGGCCACCTTCTCGGCCCGCAGTCGCACCATGTGCTCGTGGTTGGCGGGGTCGTAGCTGATGTTCCCCGACCCGTCCTCCTTCTCGAGCCCGCCGATGCGGTGCATCAACCCGGGCGTGCCGGGCAACGCCCAGGCGCGGGCGAGGGTCTCGGGGTCGCGCTTGTAGGGCCAGAACACCGGCTCGCCGGCGCCGTCGGTGTGGTTGGGCTCGGTGGCGAAGGTGACCGACAGGTCGGGCAGCGTGTCGACGTCGGGCAGCCGCCACGGCTCGGTGCCGTTCGCCAGGTACCCGTCGGACAGCAGGATCACCGGCGTGCGCCAGGTGAGGGCGATGCGGGCCGCCTCGATCGCCACCTCGAAGCAGTGGCTCGGGCTGCGGGCCGCGAGGATCGGCAGCGGCGCCTCGCCGTGCCGGCCGTAGAACGCCATGAGCAGGTCGGCCTGCTCGGTCTTGGTGGGCAGGCCGGTCGACGGACCGCCCCGCTGGATGTCGATGATCAGCAGCGGCAGCTCGAGGTTGACCGCCAGGCCCATGGTCTCGGCCTTGAGCGCCATGCCGGGGCCGCTGGTCGTCGTCACGCCGAGGTGCCCGGCGTAGGCGGCGCCGAGCGCAGCACCGATGCCGGCGATCTCGTCCTCGGCCTGCAGCGTGCGCACGCCGAAGTTCTTGTGCTTCGACAGCTCGTGCAGGATGTCGGACGCCGGCGTGATCGGGTACGACCCGAGGAACAGCGGCAGGCCCGACAGCTGGCTGGCGGCGACGAGCCCCCAGGCCAGGGCGGTGTTGCCGTTGATGTTGGTGTAGGTGCCGGGCGGCAGCGTCGCCGGCTTCACCTCGTAGGGGTGGTCGAAGAGCTCGGCCGTCTCGCCGAAGGCGTGGCCGGCCTTGAAGGCGACCGTGTTGGCGTCGGCCACCTGCGGGCGGGCCACGAAGCGGCGCTGGATCCACTCGAGCGTCGGGTCGACCGGCCGCGTGTACATCCACGAGATCAGGCCGAGCGCGAAGAAGTTCTTGGACCGCTCGGCGTCGCGCGTCTTGACCCCCAGCGGCTCGACCGCGCCCCGGGTCAGCGAGGTCATCGGGACCTCGTAGACCGTGTAGCCGTCGAGGCTGCCGTCGGCGCGCGGGTCGTCGGCGTAGCCGGCCTTGGTCAGGCTGCGCTCGTCGAAGGCGTCGTCGTTGAGGATGAGGGTCGCCCCCGGGGCCACGCGACCGATCTGGCTGCGCAGCGCGGCGGGGTTCATGGCGACCAGGACGTTGGGGGCGTCGCCCGGCGTCGTGATCTCGTGGTCGGAGATGTGGACCTGGAACGCCGAGACACCGGCCATCGTGCCGGCGGGCGCCCGGATCTCCGCCGGGAAGTCGGGCAGCGTGGCCAGGTCGTTGCCGTAGAGCGCGCTGCTCGTCGTGAAGCGGTCCCCGGTGAGCTGCATCCCGTCGCCCGAGTCGCCGGCGAAGCGGATGATCACCCGGTCGACGACTTCGGGTGCTCGGGGCCTGTGCGTGGTATCGGACAACCGCGTCCCCCTTGACGTGTCCCTTTATTCGGTTCGACCCTATCGCCTGTCTGTCGCGGCGGGAGGAACCATCGCTGATCGAGATGGCGCGAACACGGTGCGTGCGCTGTCCGAAAAGGTCAATGGGCCGGCCCTCACAGGCCGGCCCACTGGTGTGATCGCGCTGTCGAACTGTTGTCGGTCGGCCACGGGGCTGCTGCTCGACCGCCAGATTCCCACGCGTGGGCTGTGGCGAGCGCTCCGTTCGCTCGGCCTCTACAGATCAGGCGATGGTGATCGACTCGTCGAGGTAGACGTCCTGGATGGCGTTGAGCAGCTCGACGCCCTCGGCCATCGGGCGCTGGAAGGCCTTGCGGCCCGAGATCAGGCCGATGCCGGCCGCCCGCTTGTTGATGACCGCGGTGCGCACCGCATCGGCCAGGTCGGACGCACCCTTCGACTCGCCGCCGCTGTTGATCAGGCCGATCCGGCCCATGTAGTTGTTCACCACCTGCCAGCGGCAGAGGTCGATCGGGTGGTCGGTCGTCAGCGTCTCGTAGACGAGCTTGCTGGTCTTGCCGTAGTTGTCGAGCACGTTGTAGCCGCCGTTCACGGTGGGCAGCTTCTGCTTGATGATGTCGGCCTCGATGGTCACGCCGATGTGGTTGGCCTGCCCGGTCAGGTCGGCCGCGGTGTGGTAGTCGACGCCGCCCTGCTTGAACGCCGGGTTGCGCAGGTAGCACCACAGCACGGTGAACATGCCGAGCTCGTGGGCCCGGGCGAACGCCTCGCTCACCTCTTGGATCTGGCGCGTCGCCTCGTCGGACCCGAAGTAGATCGTGGCCCCGACGCCGGCGGCTCCGATGTCGAACGCCTGGTCGACGGAGCCGAACATCACCTGGTCGAACTTGTTCGGGTAGGTGAGCAGCTCGTTGTGGTTGACCTTCACGATGAAGGGGATCTTGTGGGCGTACCGGCGCGACACGGCCGCCAGGACGCCGAAGGTCGAGGCGACCGCGTTGCACCCGCCCTCGAGCGCGAGCTCGACGATGTTGGCCGGGTCGAAGTACTGGGGGTTCGGCGCGAAGCTGGCTGCGGCCGAGTGCTCGATGCCCTGGTCGACCGGCAGGATCGACACGTAGCCCGTGCCGCCCAGGCGCCCGTGGTCGAAGAGCGACTGCAGGTTGCGCGCCACCTGCGGCGAGCGCTCGGTCAGGGAGAAGACCCGGTCGATGTAGTCGGCCCCCGGCAGGTTCAGGTCGTCGCGGGGGATCCCCTTCGACTCGTGGGTGAGCAGGCTCTCGGCCTCGTCCCCGAGAAGGCTCTGGATGTCCACCACGTGCTTGGCTCCCTCGTCGTCGTCGGTGCCGTCGCTCCGGCCCTGGCCGGGGCGCGACCCTGTGGTACGGCTGCGGTCCAGGGTAGTTGAGGCACGGGACTCCCCGACCATGCCGGGGGGTCAGGCGGCGCCGTAGCGAGCCAGCACCGCCGCCCGTCTCGGCGGGTGGACGTTGGCGAGCGTGACGTCTCCGCCGTAGTGCGCCAGCACCCGGTGGTCCATCACCCGCCGCCACAGGGGCGGCACCGCCGCGACGCAGATCATGAGCGCGTAGCCCGAGGGCAGCTGGGGGGCCTCGTCGACGTGCCGCAGCGCCTGGTAGCGGCGCGTCGGGTTGGCGTGGTGATCGGAATGGCGCTCGAGGTGGTAGAGGAAGAGGTTCGACGCCAGGTTGTTGCTGTTCCAGCTGTGCGGCGGCCGGCAGCGCTCGTAGCGCCCGTTGGCCACCCGCTGGCGCAGCAGCCCGTAGTGCTCGATGTAGTTCACGACCTCGAGCAGCAGGAACCCCATCACCGCCTGGATCACGACGAACGGCACCACCCGGAGGCCGAGCCACGCGACCGTGCCGGCGAACAGGACGACGGTCAGGGCCCAGGCGTTGAGCACGTCGTTGCGCCACGACCACACCCGCTGGTCCTTCCGGACCTGGGCCGCCGCGGCGAGGGCCCAGCCCGAGCGGAGGCTGCCGCCGACGGTGCGCGGCAGGAACCGCCAGAACGACTCGCCGAGGCGGGCGCTCGCCGGATCCTCGGGCGTCGACACGTTGGCGTGATGGCCCCGGTTGTGCTCCACGTAGAAGTGCCCGTACGCGCTCTGCGCCAGCGCCACCTTCGACAGCCGGCGCTCGAGCCGGTCCCGCTTGTGCCCGAGCTCGTGGGCCGTGTTGATGCCGATGCCGGCGACCGTCCCGACCGTCAGCGCCAGCCCGACGTAGGCGACCGGCGACAGGTCGCCGCGGGTCGCGAGCCGGGCCGCCCACAGGAACCCGGCGTATTGCAGCGGCAGGTACAGCCAGGTGCACCACCGGTAGTACCGGTCGGCCTCGAGCGAGGGGACGGCCGCCTCGGGCGGGTTCGACGCGTCGCGCCCGAAGGCGGTGTCGAGCAGCGGGATGACGCCGAAGACGACGATCGGACCCGCGAACCACCAGCCCACCCAGCCGTCGCCGCCTCCCAACCACGCCGCCAGCAGCGGCAGGAGAGGAACGAGCAGCCCCGCCGGCCACAGGTACCGCTTGCGGTCGCGCCAGGGCGGCGCGGGGATCGAGGAGCTGTCGCCGCCGGCCGTCCCGGTCGTCGCGCTCACGCTGCCCCCTCCGCCGCTCGCACGCCGTCGACCAGCAGCCCGGCCACGACCGACGCCACGACCTCGGGCGGATCGTCGGGCGGGTTCAGGGCGAAGCTGATGAGCAGCCGGACGAGGACGTCTGCCGTCCGGCGCCGACCCACGTCTCCGAGCCCGGGGAAGCGCGCGGCCATGACGGCCTCCACCGGAACCCGCACCACCGGCAGCACCAGGCCCTCGTCGGTGGCGAGCAGGGGCACGAGCAGCTCGGGCTCGGTACGCACCACTCGGTCGAGCAGCGGGTGCTGTCGGGCCATCTCGAGCGTCAGCAGGACGGCGGCGGCGACGGCCTCGCGGGCGTCCTCGATGCCGGCGATCGCCCCGGTCACGGCCTCGACGAAGGTGCCGGCCTCCCGCCGCACGGCGGCGGCGACCAGTGCGTCCTTCGAGGGGAAGTACTTGTAGACGGTCTGCCTCGACAGCCCCGCCCGCGTGGCGACGTCGGCCACCGACATGCGGCCGATCCCGTGCACCGTCGCCGCCTCGATCGTCGCCGCGAGGATCCGATCTTCGTTCGAGTCCATGACGACAGACTTACATCCGATGTCAATCTGTCAAGCGCAGGCGGCCGGCCTTTGGCCACCCGTTCGGGGGCGCGCCGACGCGGTGGTCTACCGCAGGGCCCGCAGCCGGGCCTGGATGTCCACGAAGTCGGGATCGGTGGCCGCCACCCGGCCGAACATGTCGCGAGCCTTGGGGAGGTCGCCCGCCCGCTCGTACAGATCGGCGAGCGCGTAGCTCATGCGGAGGTGGTGGAGCATCAGCTTCTTCGTCGGACGGCTCCCGCCCTCGAGGAGAGCGATCGCCTCGTCGAGGCGGCCCTGGTCGGCCAGGGCGCCAGCGGCGACGATGCGCCCCTCGGCCACGAGGGCGCCGCTGGGGCTCGCAGCCCGCAGCTCCTCCCACAGCTCCTCGACCTCGGCGTACTGCCCGAGCGCGCGGGCGCTGTCGGCGAGGACGGGATGCTGCTCGGTGCTGCCGGTCTGGATGCGGAACGCCTCGAGCTCGCGCTTCGCCTGTGCCCAGCGGCCGAGTCGGTAGAGCGTCAGGCCGTACAGCTCGCGGACCGACGAGGCCCCCGGCGCCTGCTCGGCGAGGGGCCGCAGCAGGCGGCGGGCCTCCTCGTACCGTTCGCGGCGGAAGGCATCGGAGGCGTCCTTGAGGCGCGACTCGAAGCGGGCCACCCGGTTGGCGCCGACGGCATTGCGCAGCTCGTCCTCGCGCTCGGGCGACCCGGCGCCGGCGCGAGTGCGGCCGCCGCCATCCTCGGGGCCCGAAGCGGCGCGGCCCTCCTCGGCGTTCGACCCACCGGAGCGGGTGTCACGCGGTCGGCGCGAGCGCCCAGGCGACCTGCTGCGCCCGACGGCTCCTGCGGCCTCGTCGCGCAGCTCACCCTCGTCGATCCATTCCTCGGGCTCCCACGGGGGACCGGCGGCGGGTCCTTCGCCCCGCGCCGTCACGGTCTGCGGCCCGCCACGCGTCGGACGCACCACCCTCGAGCGCCCGGCCGGCACCACGCCGCGCCAGCCCACCCCAACGACGGGGACCCGGGAGCTTGTCGGGGCCTGCGCCGCGCCGATTCGTCGCCACCGGCGGCCCGGGGACCCGGCCGCCGCGCCCGACCCGCGCCCTCGGCGCGCTCACGCCCGCCGCCCGCCGGCGCTACCCCGCGCTCCGCCCCGTGAGCCACGGGCCCCACGGGCGCCTGCGCCGTACTCGGGCTGCGCCCGCCGCGTGTCGTCGCTGCGCCGCCGGGCGTCGCCCGGCTTTCCCCTGGCACGACGAGCTGTCTCCGGGCTTTCCCCTGGCAGACGAGCTGTCTCCGGGCTTTCCCCTGGCCGACGAGGTTCCGCCAGGCCTTCCCCCGACCGACGAGCTTCCACCGGAGCGGCTGCGACCCGCATCCCTCTCCCCTGTGCGGCCCCTGCTCGACGAGCCACCGCCGGACCGGCCACCGGTCGACTCGCGGCCACCGGGCCGGCCGTCGGACCGGCCGCCGCGACCTGACGCACCCGTGTCGCCGCGCCTCGGGGAGCCGCCAGGGCGCGCCGGCTTCCCGCCGCCCGAGCCCTGGCTGCGGCCTCCGGACCGCCCACCGGCGCTACCGGACGGGGGCGCGCCGGAACGGCGCCCACGGTCGGGACGGGAGTCACCGCGGCGGTTGCCGCCGGGAGAACGGGGAGGCGCCATGGCGGAGGATCCTACTGACGAGAAGCGGAAGGCCCGCACGAGCGCACATCGCGCACGTACCGGCGAAAACGCGAAGAGGGCCGCCATATGGCGGCCCTCTTCTCGAGCGAAATCCGGCGGCGACCTACTCTCCCAGGCAGTCTCCCGCCAAGTACCATCGGCGCAGGAGGGCTTAACTTCCGTGTTCGGAATGGGTACGGGTGTGACCCCTCCGCCATAGCCACCGAAATCTGTTGTCACTCGGGGGGCGCCGTCATCGGCGCCCGCTCCCTGAGGACTCCATAGCGAGCACAAACATCATTGTAAATCCAAGCCCTCGGCCGATTAGTACCGGTCGGCTGCACACGTTGCCGTGCTTCCACCTCCGGCCTATCAACGTGGTGGTCTACCACGGGCCTTACCAGGTTGATCCTGTGAGGAACCTCATCTTGGAACGGGCTTCGCACTTAGATGCTTTCAGCGCTTATCCCTTCCGCAGGTCGCTAACCAGCAGTGCCTTTGGCAAGACAACTGGCACACAAGAGCTGCGTCCGTCCCGGTCCTCTCGTACTAGGGACAGCCTTCCTCAAGTTCCTTACGGCTGCAGCGGATAGGGACCGAACTGTCTCGCGACGTTCTAAACCCAGCTCGCGTACCGCTTTAATGGGCGAACAGCCCAACCCTTGGGACGTGCTACCGCCCCAGGATGCGATGAGCCGACATCGAGGTGCCAAACCTTCCCGTCGATATGGACTCTTGGGGAAGATGAGCCTGTTATCCCCGGGGTACCTTTTATCCGTTGAGCGACGGCGCTTCCACACGCAACCGCCGGATCACTATGTCCTGCTTTCGCACCTGCTTGACTTGTAGGTCTCGCAGTCAAGCTCCCTTGTGCCATTGCACTCGACGCCTGATTGCCAACCAGGCTGAGGGAACCTTTGAGCGCCTCCGTTACTCTTTAGGAGGCGACCGCCCCAGTCAAACTACCCACCTGACACTGTCCCCGATCCGGATCACGGACCAAGGTTAGAGTCCCGGCATACGCAGGGTGGTATTTCAACGGCGACTCCACACTGGCTAGCGCCAATGCTTCCTAGTCTCCCACCTATCCTACACAACGCATACCAAAACCCAATATCAAGCTGTAGTGAAGGTCCACGGGGTCTTTCCGTCCTGCTGCAGCTAACGAGCATCTTTACTCGTACTTCAATTTCGCCGGGTCGGTGGTTGAGACAGTAGGAAAGTCGTTACGCCATTCGTGCAGGTCGGAACTTACCCGACAAGGAATTTCGCTACCTTAGGACCGTTATAGTTACGGCCGCCGTTTACCGGGGCTTAGGTTCAGAGCTTCGCCTTGCGGCTAACCCTTCCCCGTAACCTTCCGGCACCGGGCAGGCGTCACAGCGTATACGTCGTCTTACGACTTAGCACGCTGCTGTGTTTTTAGTAAACAGTCGCTTTCCCCTGGTCTCTGCGGCCCCTTCGAGCTCAGGACGCAAGGTCCGTCACCCTGATGGGGCCCTCCTTCTCCCGAAGTTACGGAGGCATTTTGCCGAGTTCCTTAACCACCGTTCTCCCGATCGCCTTGGTATTCTCTACCTGTCCACCTGTGTTGGTTTGGGGTACGGGCGCCGTGCCAGCTCACTAGCGGCTTTTCTCGGCAGTATGGGATCGGTGACTTCGCCTGAAGCGGCTCGGTATCACGTCTCAGTCTTGATGGGGCCCGGATTTACCTGGTCCCCGACCTACACGCTTACCCCAGGACAACCATCGCCTGGGCTCACTTACCCTTCTGCGTCCCCGCATCGCTTGCCTCGTCAAGGTGGGTCGGTTCGTCCGAAGACATCCCCTTAGCAACCTCGAGTCGGCATGGGCGCGGGCACAGCGGTACCGGAATATCAACCGGTTGTGCATCGGCTACGCCTCTCGGCCTCGCCTTAGCTCCCGACTCACCCTGGGAGGATTAGCCTTCCCCAGGAACCCTTGGACATTCGGCGGAGGGGTTTCCCACCCCTCTTTCGCTACTCATGCCTGCATTCTCACTCGACCACGGTCCACGCCGGTTCACACCGTCGCTTCACTCCGAGATCGACGCTCCCCTACCACTCCAGCGCAAGCGCTGAAATCCGCGGCTTCGGCTCCGAACTTGAGCCCCGTTACATTGTCCGCGCAAGATCACTCGACCAGTGAGCTGTTACGCACTCTTTCAAGGGTGGCTGCTTCTAAGCCAACCTCCTGGCTGTCTGGGCAATCTCACATCGTTTACCACTTAGTTCGGAATTAGGGGCCTTAGCCGGCGGTCTGGGCTGTTTCCCTTTCGTCCACGAAGCTCATCCCCCGTAGACTCACTGCCGGGCTCTGGAGTCATGGCATTCGGAGTTTGGTTGGGGTCGGTAAGCTTGTAGGCCCCCTAACCCATCCAGTGCTCTACCTCCATGACTGAACACCCGACGCTGCACCTAAATGCATTTCGGGGAGAACCAGCTATCACCGAGTTTGATTGGCCTTTCACCCCTACCCACAGGTCATCCCCCCAGTTTTCAACCTAGGTGGGTTCGGTCCTCCACGGGGTCTTACCCCCGCTTCAACCTGCCCATGGGTAGATCACTCGGCTTCGGGTCTACAGCATGCGACTGAACGCCCTGTTCAGACTCGCTTTCGCTCCGGCTCCCCATCACTGGTTAACCTCGCCACACACCGTAACTCGCAGGCTCATTCTTCAAAAGGCACGCCATCGTGACCACAGGCGAACCTGTGGCGACACTCTGACTGATTGTAAACCAACGGTTTCAGGTACTATTTCACTCCCCTCACGGGGTACTTTTCACCCTTCCCTCACGGTACTCGTGCACTATCGGTCGTCTGCACATACTTAGCCTTACGAGGTGGTCCTCGCAGATTCACGCCGGTTTTCACGGTCCCGGCGTTACTTGGGATGACGACTCGAGGCTGCTCGTCTTTCGCGTACGGGGCTGTTACCCACTGTGGCGCGGCTTTCCTGACCGCTTCCGCTAGACGGCAACTTTGTAACTCGATCCTGCATCCAGTGCAGCAGGTGTCGGTCCCACAACCCCGGACTGGCAACGCCACTGGGCTATTCCACCAGTCCGGTTTAGGCTGATCCCTTTTCGCTCGCCGCTACTCAGGGAGTCGCAATTGCTTTCTGTTCCTCAGGGTACTGAGATGTTTCAATTCCCCTGGTTCCCTCTCCCGGCCCTATGTGTTCAGGCCGGAGTGACACCCCATGACGGGTGCCGGGTTTCCCCATTCGGATATCCACGGATCAAAGCTTGGTCGGCAGCTCCCCGTGGCTTTTCGCAGCCACCCACGTCCTTCATCGGTGTCAGACGCCAAGGCATCCACCGTTGGCTCTTTGTAGCTTGGAAGAACAAAGATGCTCGTGCTCGCTATGCAGTTCTCAAGGAGCGTCGGAGTGGGGCCGATTGCCCAGCACCCCGGACATGAGGACGCCGGCGCAGTCACTAGGTGACCGTGCCGGCGGCGCCTCGAGGAGTTGGCAGGTGCCACTCCTTCAAAACAGAAGACAGGACAGTGCGTCGAGCCCGAGCTCGACCGTCAGGAGGGACGAACCCTAACTACCGACGATGTCGCCTGGACTCGATCGAGCGAGGCTCCAACTGGGAGTCGCTCCTGCGTTGTGCAAGAGCACTGACTCCTTAGAAAGGAGGTGATCCAGCCGCACCTTCCGGTACGGCTACCTTGTTACGACTTCACCCCAATCGCCGATCCCACCTTCGACGGCTCCCTCCACAAGGGTTGGGCCACCGGCTTCGGGTGTTACCGACTTTCGTGGTGTGACGGGCGGTGTGTACAAGGCCCGGGAACGTATTCACCCCGGCGTTGCTGATCCGGGATTACTAGCGACTCCGGCTTCACGGAGTCGAGTTGCAGACTCCGATCCGAACTGAGACCAGCTTTACGGGATTCGCTCAACCTCGCGGTCTCGCAGCCCTCTGTACTGGCCATTGTAGCATGTTTGCAGCCCTGGACATAAGGGGCATGATGACTTGACGTCGTCCCCACCTTCCTCCGAGTTGACCCCGGCAGTCTCCCAAGAGTCCCCGGCATTACCCGCTGGCAACATGGGACAGGGGTTGCGCTCGTTGCGGGACTTAACCCAACATCTCACGACACGAGCTGACGACAGCCATGCACCACCTGTGTAGGGCCCCGAAGGACACCGTATCTCTACGGCTTTTCCCTACATGTCAAACCCAGGTAAGGTTCTTCGCGTTGCCTCGAATTAAGCAACATGCTCCGCCGCTTGTGCGGGCCCCCGTCAATTCCTTTGAGTTTTAGCCTTGCGGCCGTACTCCCCAGGCGGGGCACTTAATGCGTTAGCTACGGCACGGAAACCGTTGGAGGGTCCCCACACCTAGTGCCCAACGTTTACGGCGTGGACTACCAGGGTATCTAATCCTGTTTGCTACCCACGCTTTCGCTCCTCAGCGTCAGTTCCAGCCCAGAGTGCCGCCTTCGCCGCTGGTGTTCCTCCCGATATCTGCGCATTTCACCGCTACACCGGGAATTCCACACTCCCCTACTGGACTCTAGCCACAGCAGTATCGGGTGGCGTCCCCAGGTTGAGCCTGGGGGTTTCACACCCGACTTACTGAGCCGCCTACGAGCTCTTTACGCCCAATGATTCCGGACAACGCTCGCCCCCTACGTGTTACCGCGGCTGCTGGCACGTAGTTGGCCGGGGCTTCTTCTGTGGGTACCGTCTGTTTTCGTCCCCACTGAAAGCGGTTTACAACCCGAAGGCCTTCATCCCGCACGCGGCGTTGCTGCGTCAGGCTTTCGCCCATTGCGCAAGATTCCCCACTGCTGCCTCCCGTAGGAGTCTGGGCCGTGTCTCAGTCCCAGTGTGGCTGATCGTCCTCTCAGACCAGCTACCCGTCGTCGCCTTGGTGAGCCGTTACCTCACCAACAAGCTGATAGGCCGCGAGGCCCTCCCGAAGCAGAATCCTTTCCTCAACCGACCATGCGATCAGTAGAGGGCATCCGGTATTAGACCCCCTTTCGGGGGCTTATCCCGGTCTTCGGGGCAGGTTCCTCACGTGTTACTCACCCGTTCGCCACTAGGTCTTCACCAGTGTTGCCACTGGGTGGACCTCGTTCGACTTGCATGTGTTAAGCACGCCGCCAGCGTTCGTCCTGAGCCAGGATCAAACTCTCCGTCGAAACCTAAGCCCCACCGCAAGCGGTGGAACCCTTCGATAGAGATGCCTCACGTCGAGCGGAATCTCTCGACTGCGAGGCACTGGCACCATCGGATGGTGCGAACACCATCCGGATATTGACGGTGCGTTTCGTCATTGCAACGACCACGTCGAAGCCGAAGCTCCGATGCGGTCGCCCGCACTCGCTCTCTCGTCCTGTCTTCTGTTTTCAAGGAGCGGCTTGCGCCTGCGGCACGTGCTCTCGACGGAGCGTTGGTGCCGATTCCGGGCCCCGTTCCCGGCTCGAATTGGCCGTGTGGGGCGGAGAGACAACCTAACGGCTGCCCCTGTGGCCGTCAACCTGAGACCCGTGTTTCCGGGAGATTTCTTGGAGACGGCTGCTGACCTGGGCTTTCACCCGACGGTCGAGCGGCAGCGCCAGTCTAGCGCCCGCTGCGCCGCGATGCCACCACGTGGCGGATGTCACCGTCGGGTTTCCGGCGGCCCGTCACTGCCCGTCGCGGACCAGCAGCGCGTAGTGGCGCTTGCCCTTCCGCAACAGCACGTAGCGCTCGTGGAGCACCTCGCCGGCGGACACGACCTCGTCGGCCACGGCCTTCCGCCCGTTGACGCTCACCGCACCCTGGGCGATCGATCGCCGGGCGTCGCCCTTGGACGACGCCAGCCCCGAGGCCACCAACAGGTCCACGAGGTCCGCACCCGCGTCGAGCTCGCCGTCCGGCGGGAGCGCGGCGGTCGGCACCTCGGTCGCCACGACCTCCAGCGCCTCGGCCGGCGCCTCGAGCGGGTCGCCTCCGAACAGCACCGCGGTGGCGTGCGCCGCCGCCGTCGCGGCCGCGTCGCCGTGGACGAGGCGGGTGACCTCGTCCGCCAGGCGGCGCTGGCCCCGGCGGCGCTCGGGGTGCTCGAGGTGGGCTGCGGTGATGTCGTCCACCTCGGCCAGCGGCAGGAGGGTGAACTTGGCCAGGAACTCGCCCACCTGCCGGTCGTCGGTCTGCATCCAGTGCTGGAAGAACTGGTACGGGCTCGTGCGCGCCGGGTCGAGCCAGATGCGGGCGCCCGTGGTCTTGCCGAGCTTCGTGCCGTCGGCCGCGGTCAGCAGCGGCCACGCGAGGCCGTGGACCGTCGCCCCGTCGACCCGGCGGATCAGGTCGATGCCCGACAGGATGTTGCCCCACTGGTCGGAGCCGCCGATCTGCAGCTCGACGGCCAGGTCGCGGTGCAGGTGCAGGTAGTCGTTCGCCTGCAGCAGCATGTAGCTGAACTCGGTGTAGCTGATGCCGTTCTCGCTGGCGAGGCGCGCCTTCACCGACTCGCGCGCCAGCATCTGGTTCACCGTCACGTGCTTGCCCACGTCCCGCAGGAAGTCGAGCAGGCCGACACCCGCGGTCCACTCACGGTTGTCGACCAGGGCCGCACGCCCGTCGTCGAAGTCGACGATCCGCGCCATCTGGGCCTTGATGGCGGCGACGTTGGCGCTGAGGGTGGCCTCGTCGAGCAGGTTGCGCTCGTCGGACCGCCCGCTGGGGTCGCCGACCATCCCCGTGGCGCCGCCCGCGAGGGCCACGGGGCGGTGCCCGGCGTCCTGGAAGCGGCGCAGGACCAGCAGCCCGATGAGGTTGCCGACGTGCAGGCTGTCGGCCGTCGGGTCACACCCGTAGTAGAGCGTGAGCGGCCCCGTGGACAGCCGGTCGGCCAGGGCCTCGCGGTCGGTCGTGTCGTGCACGAGGCCGCGTGCCTCGAGGTCGTCGAGCAGGCCATCTGCGGTCGTCACGGGGACATCGTCCCTGCCCCGTCCCCTGCGGTCCAACCGGGTTGGGGTCGCGTCGGGCGCCGACTGGACGCCGGCGCCGCCGGGCGGGGACGCTGGTGCCGTGATGACCGACGCCCCGCGCCCCCCGGTCGGGCCCACAGCCAACGGCGGACCGCCCCCGTCCGGGAGTTCCGACGACGGCCCACCCGAGCGGCGTTGGGGGCCCACCCGCCTCTTCCTGCTGGTCGTCGTGGTCGCGCTCGTGTCGATGTGGGGCTACGTGCTGTACCTGGCGTTCGGGCCCGGACGGCAGCCCCCGATCGACCGCCTCGACGACCCCGCGTTCGCGGTGGCCGCCGAGGACCGGTGCGCCGAGGCGCTCGACGAGGTCGAGGAGCTCCCCGTCGCCAGCGAGTCCACCACCGCCGCCGAGCGGGCCGCGGTGCTGACCCAGGCCGACGCCACCTTCGCCGTCATGCTCGACGACCTCGACGGCATGGTCGACCTGGCGCCAGCCGGCGACCAGCGGCGCCGGGCCACCGAGTGGCTCGCCGACTGGCGCACCTACCTGGCCGACCGCGAGGCGTACGCCGACGCGCTGCGGGCCGACCCCGACGCCCGCCTGCTCGTGTCCGAGAAGGCCGGCGAGGGCCGGCAGATCACGGGCTGGATCGACGAGTTCGCCAACGCCAACCGCATGCCCTCCTGCGTGACCCCCACCGACGCCTGAGGGCGACGAGCGCTCAGGCGTGCACCGAGCCCAGCGCCGTCGTCGCGGCGCGCGCCAGGCGCAGCAGGCCGTCGTCGACCCCGTACGAGGGCAACTCGTCGTACGACGCCCAGCGCAGGTCGAGCGACTCGTGGTTGCCGACCGGCACCGCACCTGACGGCGCCACCACCAGGTAGCGGACGTCGAGGTGCAGGTGGGGGCCGTGTGGTGGCCCGACCTCGTGGATGTCGAGGTCGACCGCAGGCACGGCCACCCGCAGCGCGGCCAGCCCGGTCTCCTCGGTGGCCTCGCGCCAGGCGACGCCCGGAAGGCAGGCATCACCGTCGGCGTGCCCGCCGGGCTGGAACCAGCGGCCCAGCTTGGCGTGCAGCATCAGCAGGAAGCGCCCGGACGCCGGGTCGACCACCATCGCCGAGCCGGTGAGGTGGCCGTCGGCGCACGTCCGCTCGAGGGCGTCGGGGTGGTCGTCGAGGAAGGCGAGCATCCGCGCCCGGTGCGCCTCGTGGGTCGGGTCACCCGGCAGGGCGGCGAGCACGTGGGCGCGCGCCGTCCCCAGCCCGCCGGACGGCGCGAGGGACGGGTCGCCCGGCGACACCAGGCGCACGTCCGGCCTCACGGCCGGTCGAACAGGTCGCGCCGGGGCTCGTCGGTGTACACGGGCTGGCGGCCCACGTCGAAGGCCCGGATCGCCTCCTGCAGGTTCTCGGTGAACCCGAGCATGAGCTGGTTGCGGTCCTCCAGCTCGATGGCGGTCTCGAGGCTGCCGATCTCGAGGCTGGCCCACAGCGCGTTCTTGGTCATGGACAGGCCGTAGGGGCTGAACCGGCACATGCCACGGGCCGCGGCCAGGGCCTCGTCGAGGGCGGCGCCGTCGTCCACGACGCGCGACACCAACCCCATCCCGACCGCCTCCTCGGCATCGACCTCGCGGCCCGTGAGGAGCAGGTCGTTCGACCGCGACGCCCCGATGAGCCGGGGCAGCAGCCAGCCCGCCGCCATCTCGGTGCTCGTGAGGCCGTTGACGATGCCGGTGGCGTTGAACACCGCCGACCGGGCCGGCGATCCGCAGGTCGGCCGCCAGGGTCAGGCACATCCCCCCGCCGTACGCCGGCCCGTTCACCGCGGCGATCACCGGCTGGGGGATGCGCCGCAGCGTGAGCACGAGGCGGCTGTAGGCCCGCATCGACCTCTGGGCGATGCGGCCGACCGTGAGGCCGTCGATGCCCGGGAGGACGCCGTAGTCCTTGAGGTCGAGGCCCGAGCAGAAGCCCCGGCCCGCGCCCGTGAGCACGACGACCCACGTGTCGTTCTCGTCGCCCACGGCCGACAGCGCCTCGTCGAGAGCGATCGCCAGGTCGATGGACAGGGCGTTCAGCCGATCGGGCCGGTTGAGCGTGACGACGGCGACGTGGGGCTCGGGGTGGTCGACGAGAACGGGTTCCACCGCGCCGAAGCTACAGGGACCCTCGCATCGCCACCGTGCCCGACACGTGGGGGTCTCCTGGCACGCACCAGCGCCACGGGTGCTCGGCGCCCGCGGAGAGGCCGATGCGGGTGGTCTGGAAGGGGTGGACCGGCGGCGGAGTGCCGTCGTCGCCGACCCACACACCCCGGTCGGCCGTGACCAGGTCGGCGCCGTCGAACGAGCCGTCGAGACCGAACGCCTGGCACAGCTTGGCGGGCCCGCTGCACAGGTCGCGGTCGCGGCGGGCACGGGGCCGGGCGGCCCGCATCAGCCCGAGCCCCGACAGCGGCGACAGCGCCCGCAGCAGGACCGCGACCCCCTCGCCCTCGTCGCCGCACACGACGTTGGCGCACCAGTGCATGCCGTAGGTGAAGTACACGTACAGGCCGCCGGGCGGGCCGAACATGGTGCGGTTGCGCGGCGTCATGCCCCGGAAGGCGTGGCTGCCGGGGTCGGCCGCGCCGCAATAGGCCTCGACCTCGACGATGCGCCCCGTGCGGACCCCCACCGCCGGGTCGTCGTGGACGAGGACCTTGCCCAGAAGGTCAGGGGCCACCTCGCGGGGGTCGCGGCGGTAGGCCGCCCGGTCGAGCGGCTCCGGCAGCTCCGAGCCGACCTCGGCGGGGCCGGACACCGAGGTCACCCGAGCGCCGCCCGCACGACGTCGGGCGGCGGCACGGGGGCGACCGTGCCCGGCGTGACCGACACGTACGTGACGGTGGCGGTGAAGACCGGCTGCTCGTCGACCGAGCCCTCGAAGGTGACGTCGAAGCTGGTGGCGCCCCACCGGCTCACGGTCATGTCGATCGCCAGCAGGTCGTCGTACGCGGCACCGCGGTGCCAGGTCAGGGTCGCCGTCTTCAGCACGATGTCGAATCCGGCCGCCTGGTAGTCGCCGAGCCGCTCGCGCATCCAGGCGCCCGTGGCGTCGTCGACGTAGGTCAGGTAGTGCGCGTTGAAGACGTGGCCCTGCATGTCGACCTCGGCGTAGCGGACCCGCAGGGTGTGGCGGAACGGCGCGGCCATGCCGTCGTGTCTACCCGATGGCCGGGGCCGACCCCGCCCCGGCGGGCTATCCGATGCGCTGCGCGTCGGCCTCCAGGCGCCGGCCGAGCCGCTCGAGCTGCTCGGCGACCGGATCGGGGCCGGCCCCACCCGCCGTGCGCCGCCGGGCCACCGGCACGCCCGGCTCGAGCAGCGCGGCGCCCTCGGCTCCGAGGGCCGGGTGCGCCTCGACCAGCTCGGCCAGCGGGACGTGGCGTTCGAGGCTGTCGCGCACGAGGGCGCCCACCAGCGCGTGGGCCTCGCGGAACGGCGTGCCCCGCTCGACGAGGAGCTCGGCCAGGTCGGTGGCGGCCGCGAACGGCGAGTCGGCGGCCTGCTGCATCCGCTCGGTCTGGAACATGAGCGTCCCGTACAGCCCGGTCATCGCCGTGAGGGCGAGGGCCATCTGGTCGACGGCGTCGAACAGCGGCTCCTTGTCCTCCTGCAGGTCGCGGTTGTAGCTGAGCGGCAGGCCCTTCAGCGTGGCCAGCAGGCCGGTCAGGTCGCCGAGCACCCGCCCCGCCTTCCCCCGCGCCAGCTCGGCGATGTCGGGGTTCTTCTTCTGCGGGAGCATCGACGAGCCGGTCGCGTAGGCGTCGTCGAGCCGGGCGAAGCCGAACTCGTCGGTCGACCACAGCACCACCTCCTCGCCCATGCGGGAGAGGTGGATGGCCAGCATCGTGAGGGCGAACAGCGCCTCGGCGACGAAGTCGCGGTCGCTGACGGCGTCGAGGCTGTTCTCGAACCGGGCTGCGAAGCCGAGATCGTCGGCCGTCCCGTCGGGATCGAGCGGCAACGACGACCCCGCCAGCGCGCCCGCGCCGAGCGGCGACACGTCGAGGCGCCGCCGGCAGTCGAGCAGGCGGTCGACGTCTCGGGCGAGCGCCCACCCGTGGGCCAGCAGGTGGTGAGCGAGCAGCACGGGCTGGGCGCGCTGCAGGTGCGTGTAGCCCGGAAGGTAGGCCCCGCCGGCGTCGGCGGCCCGCTCGAGCAGCGTGCGCTGCAGCGCCACGATGCGCCGCGCCACCTCGCCGAGCTCGCGCTTGGTCCACAGCCGCAGATCGCGTGGCCACCTGGTCGTTCCGACTGCGACCGGTGTGCAGCTTGGCGCCCGCCGGGCCGGCGAGGTCGGTCACCCGCCGCTCGATGGCGGTGTGGATGTCCTCGTCGGTCGGCGCGAACGCGAACGCCCCCGACCGCAGCTCGTCCTCGACCCGGTCGAGGGCGGCCAGGACCACCTCCGCCTCGTCGTCGGTGAGGATGCCCGCCCGCGTCAACCCGCGCACGTGCGCCCGGCTGCCCGTCAGGTCGTCCGCCGCCAGCCGGCGGTCGTAGCCGAGGCTGACCGTGAAGGCGAGCAGCTCCTCGGCCGGTCCGCCCTCGAACCGCCCGTGCCAGAGGGTGCTCGCGCCGGTGGTCCGCTCGCTGCGCTCGTTCATGCGCCCGACCTCACGACGGCGTGGTGCCCTGGATCGAGGCCCACGTCTGGATGCCGAGCCCCCAGAGCCGGACGAAGCCCTCGCTGTCCTGGTGGCGGAAGCTGTCGTCGGCGTCGTAGGTCGCCAGGCCGTAGTCGTAGAGGCTGTCGGGGCTGCGCCGGCCGGTCACCTGGCACGAGCCCGGCGACAGGCGCAGGCGCACCTCGCCCGTCACGTGGCTCTGGCTCTGGTCGACGAAGGCGTCGAGGGCCTGCTTGAGCGGGCTGAACCACAACCCGTCGTAGATCAGCTCGGCGTACCGGGGCTCGAGGCGGCTCTTCTCCCGCTGGAGGTCGCGCTCGAGGCAGATCGACTCGAGGTCCGCGTGGGCCATCATCAGCGCCAGGCTGGCGGGGCACTCGTAGGTCTCGCGGCTCTTGATGCCGACCCGGCGGTTCTCGACCATGTCGATGCGCCCCCAGCCGTAGGCGCCCACCCGCTCGTTGAGCGTGGCGATGACCTCGGTCGGGCCGAGCTGCACGCCGTCGACCGTGACCGGCACGCCCTTCTCGAAGCCGACCACGACGTCGGTGGGCTCGGTCTCGGTGGGCTTGGTCAGCAGCCACACGCCCGGCGGAGGCACCGCCCACGGGTCCTCCATCTCGCCGCACTCGATGGCCCGGCCCCAGAGGTTGTCGTCGATGGAGTACACCTTCTCCTTCGTCGCCTGGATCGGGATGTCGTGGTCGTAGGCGTACAGGATCGACTGCTCGCGGGTCATCCCCCACGACCGCACCGGCGCCAGCACCTCGAGGTCGGGGGCGAGCGCCCGGGTCGAGACCTCGAAGCGGACCTGGTCGTTGCCCTTGCCGGTGCAGCCGTGGGCGACCGCGTCGGCCCCGTGGGCGCGCGGCGGCGGCCACGAGGTGCTTCACGATCACCGGGCGGGACAGCGCGGAGACGAGCGGGTAGCGACCCTCGTACAGCGCGTTGGCCTTGAGGACGGGCACGCAGTAGTCGCGGGCGAACTCGTCGCGGGCGTCGACCACCTCGGCCTCGACCGCGCCGGCCGCGAGGGCGCGCTCGCGCACCAGGTTCCAGTCGTCGCTCGACTGCCCGACGTCGACGGCGAGGGCGATCACCTCGACGCCCATGTTGTCGATCATCCAGCGGACGGCCACCGAGGTGTCGAGGCCACCGCTGTACGCGAGCACGGCTCTCTTCGGCATGGCTGCTTCCTTCTTCGTTGCTCGGAGGCCCGGGGGTGGGCCGGGGGTGGTGTTGCGGAGGTTGCGGGTGCGGGCCGGCCGGTCAGAGGCCGGCCATCTCGGAGAGCTGGGCCGCCACGTCGGCCGAGTCGGTGCCGTCGGCCACGACGACGAGGATGGTGTCGTCACCGGCCACCGTCCCGACGACGCCCGGGAGCCCCGACCGGTCGAGCGCCGAGGCCACGACGTGGGCGGTCCCGGGCGGGGTGCGCAGCACGATCAGGTTGGCCGCGCGGGCCACCTCGACCACCCAGTCACCGACCACCCGGTGCAGGTGGTCGACCGGGACGCGCTGCTCGCTCGGCAGCTCGGGGATGGCGTACACGGTCTCGCCCCCGCCGACCCGGACCTTGATGGCGCCGAGGTCCTCGAGGTCGCGCGACACCGTGGCCTGCGTGGCGGACACGCCGTCGGCTGTCAGCAGGTCGACGAGCTGACCCTGGCTGCTGACGGCGTGGTCGGCGAGCAGCCCGGCGATGCGGTGCTGCCGCTGGGTCTTGCCGAGGGTGCGGACACGGGCTCCGTCGCCCTCGGTGGATGGAGCCTCGCTGGTCACCGGCTCGGTCATCGGTACACCCTTCGGGCGCACCGCTGACGGAATCGCCACTTCGTGGCGCAGGGCCGACTGTGCTGCCGGACCTCGCTCCGCTCGGTCATGCGTCAGCCTCCTCGATCAGCCACGACAGCAGGCCGCGCACGCTGTGCAGCCGGTTGTGAGCCTGGGCGATGACGACGCTCTGCTCGCCGTCGACCACGCTCGCCGCCACCTCCTCGCCCCGATGGGCGGGCAGGCAGTGCATGAACAGGGCGTCGGGCGCGGCGGCGGCCATCACCCGGTCGTCGACCTGGAACCCCTCGAAGGCCCGAGCCCGCGCCTCGGCCTCGGCCTCCTGGCCCATCGACGCCCAGACGTCGGTGTGCACCGCCGCCGCCCCGGCGACCGCCTCGTGGGGCCGGCCGGACACGAGCGGCTCACCCCCGTGCGACCGCAGCCGGTCGAGGTCGGTGTCGGTCGGTCCGAAGCCCGGCGGGCACGCCAGGTGGACCTTCATCCCGCACATCGTCGCCCCGAGGGCGAGCGACCGGGCGACGTTGTTGAAGTCGCCCACCCAGGCGACGGTGGCGCCCGACAGGTCACCGAGCCGCTGCCGCATGGTGAGCAGGTCGGCCAGCGCCTGGCAGGGGTGTCCGCGGTCGGACAGCAGGTTGACCACGGGGATCGTGGCCGCGGCGGCCAGCGCCTCGAGCAGCGCATGGTCGAACACGCGCCCGCCGAGGGCGGCGTGGTATCCCGACAGGACCCGGGCGATGTCGGCGACCGGCTCGCGCTCGCCGCTTCCCACCTCGTCGCGCCGGAACGTCACCGGGTGGCCGCCCAGCTGGACGACCGCCACCTCGCACGAGTGGCGGGTGCGCAGGGACGGCTTCTCGAAGTAGAGGCCCACCGTGCGGCCGACCAGCGGGCGCTCGGCGACCGGCGCGTCGGCCCGGCGCAGCACCTCGTCCAGCTGGGCCGGGGTGAGGTCGTCGATCTCGAGGAAGTGGTGGAGCGTCACGACGGACCTGCGCTGACGCCGGCGGCGAGGACGTCCCCGATGGCCGCCACGGCCTCGTCGATCTGCGCGTCGGTGATGAGCAGCGACGGTGCCAGCCGCAGCGCCGTGGGCGTCACCGCGTTGGCGACGACGCCGGCCGCCAGCAGCGCGGCGCTGACGGCGCGGGCGTCGAGGCCGGCGAGCTCGACCCCGAGCAGGAGGCCCTGGCCCCGCACGGACACCACCTCCGGCAGGGCGGAGAGGCTCTGGGTCAGCCGGGCGCCCGCCGCCGCGGCCCGGGCCGGCGCATCCTCGGACTCCATCGTGGCCAGGACGGCCCGGGCCGCGGCCGTGGCCAGCGGCTGACCGCCGTACGTCGTGGCGTGGTCGCCCGGCTCGAACACCCCCGCGACCTCGGACCGCGCCCAGCACGCCCCGATCGGGACGCCGTTGCCCAACGCCTTGGCCATCGTCACCACGTCGGGCACCACGCCGAGGTGCTGGAACCCGAACCAGCGGCCCGTGCGCCCGAGCCCGGTCTGCACCTCGTCGACCATGAACAGCAGGCCCCGCTCGTCGCACAGGCGCCGCACGCCCTGGAAGTAGGCCGCATCCGCCGGGTTGACCCCGCCCTCGCCCTGCACGGGCTCGAGCAGCACGGCGGCGACGGACGGGTCGAGGGCCCGCTCGAGGTCGTCCAGGTCCTGCCAGGTCACGTGCCGGAAGCCCTCGGGCAACGGCTGGAACACCTCGTGCTTGGCGGGCTGACCGGTGGCGTGGAGGGTGGCGAGCGTGCGCCCGTGGAAGCTGCCGTAGGCCGACACGACCACGTGCCGCCCGCGCCCGCCGAAGCGGCGGGCGAGCTTGATGGCGCACTCGTTGGCCTCTGCCCCCGAGTTGCAGAAGAACACCTGGCCGCCGAGCGGGACCCCGTCGCCGATCAGCCGGTCGAGCGTCGTGGCCACCTCGGGCCCGATCGTGGTGCCGAAGAGGTTGGACACGTGCAGCAGCGTCCGAGCTTGGGTGGCCAGCGCCTCGGCGACCGCGGGATGGGCGTGCCCGAGCGACGTCACGGCCAGCCCCGACAGCAGGTCGAGGTAGCGGCGGCCCTGGTCGTCCCAGAGGTACGAGCCCTCGCCGCGCACGAAGGTGACCGGCGCGGGCGGGTAGGTGGGCATCAGCGGGCTGGCCGCCTGGGTTGTCGAGGTCATGCGCCGGTCTCCTCGGGGGTGGGGGTCGCGGCGGCGGTGACCATCGTGCCGACACCGGCGTCGCTGAACAGCTCGAGCAGGAGCACGTGCGGAACGCGCCCGTCGAGCAGGTGGGCGGAGGCCACGCCGTTGCGGACCGAGTGCAGGGCGGCGGCGATCTTGGGGATCATGCCGCCGGTGAGCCGGCCGTCGTCGATCATCGCCTGCAGCTCACCGGCGGTGACGTGGCTGATCAGGGAGGTGGGGTCGTCGACGTCGGCCAGGAGGCCGGCCACGTCGGTGAGGAACACGGCCTTCTCCGCGCCGACCGCCTCGGCCAGCGCCCCCGCGACCGTGTCGGCGTTGATGTTGTAGGCCTGCCCGCTGGGGTCGGAGCCGATCGTGGACACGACGGGGATCAGGTCCTCGGCCAGCAGCCGCTCGAGGATCGTGGGGTTGACGGAGCGGACGTCACCCACGTAGCCGAGGTCGGGGTTGCGGGCGCCGGCGAGGATCAGCCCGGCGTCCTCGCCCGACAGGCCGACGGCCAACGGGCCGTGGACGTTGATCGCCGACACGATGTCGCGGTTCACCTTGCCGACGAGGACCATGCGAGCGATGTCGACGGTCTCGGCGTCGGTGACCCGCAGCCCGTCACGGAACTCCGGCTCCTTGCCCAGGCGGGCCATCAGTTCGCTGATCTGCGGGCCCCCGCCGTGGACCACGACGGGCTTGAGGCCGACGGCCCGCAGCAGCACGACGTCGTCGGCCACCGCCCGGCCGAGGTCGGGGTCGATCATGGCGTTGCCGCCGTACTTCACGACGACGACGGCCCCGCGGAACCGCTGGATGTACGGCAGCGCCTCGAGGAGGACACCGACCCGCTCGGCCCCGTCGGCGGTCGCCGGGTTCGTGACCTGCGTCCCGGACACGGTCACGACGTCCCCTTGTTCTCGTCGATGTAGGCGTAGGTCAGGTCGTTGGTCAGGACCCGGGCTGCGCCCGTCCCGACCCCGAGGTCGCACGTCAGCTCGATGCGCTCCCCCGCCATGTGGGCGGCCACCGCGGCCGCGTCGTGGTCGACGCCCACGCACCCCCGGCTGACCACCGTTCCGCCGTAGGCGATGGTCAGGGCCCCGGGGTCGAGGGGCACGCCGGCCGTGCCGAGGTCGCTCGCCACCCGGCCCCAGTAGGGGTCCTCGCCGAACAGCGAGCACTTGACCAGCTGGCTCTCTGCCACCTTGCGGGCAGCCGTGCGGGCGTCGTCGTCGGTCGCAGCCCCCGTGACCTGCACCTTGGCCACCTTGGTGTGGCCCTCGGCGTCGCCCACCATCTGCGTGGCCAGGTCGAGGCACGCCTCGGCCACCGCCGCCGCGAACGCGTCGGGATCGGGGGCGCCGGCACGCCCGCTGGCGAGGATCAGCACCGTGTCGTTGGTCGAGGTGCAGCCGTCGACGGTCGTGGCGTTGAAGCTGTCGGCGACCGCGGCCCGGAGGGCGATGTGCAGGGCGTCGGGCTCGACCGCGGCATCGGTGGTGAGCACGGCCAGCATCGTCGCCATGTTCGGGGCCAGCATCGCGGCGCCCTTGGCCATGCCGCCGACGACGAACCCGTCGCCCCGGACCACGGTCTCCTTGCGCCGGGTGTCCGTCGTCATGATCGCCTCGGCCGCGGCGGTGCCGTGCGCGGGATCGGGTCCGAGGGACGCGGCGACAGCCGGGATCCCGCCCGCCAGCGCGTCCATCGGCAGCTCGTAGCCGATCAGGCCGGTCGAGCAGACGAGCACGTCCTCGGCTGCGGCCCCGATCCCCTCGGCCGCGAGGGCGCACATCCGCTCGGCGTCGGCCTCGCCCTTGACGCCCGTGGCGGCGTTGGCGTTGCCGCTGCTCAACACGACCGCCGCCGCCCGCCCGCCCGTGGCCGCCAGGTGGCGCCGGCTGACCGTGACCGGTGCGGCCACGACGAGGTTCTGGGTGAACACGCCGGCGGCCGCGACGGGCGCGCCGTCGGCGGTGGCGACGAGGGCCAGATCGGCGTCGCCGGATGCCTTGATGCCGCACGCCGCACCACCGGCGACGAACCCCGCGGGAGCGACGACGCTCACGGGCGCCCCCTTCGGGCCGGGTAACGCACTGTGCTCATGGTTCGCTCGCTCCGCTCGCTCACGGCCAGGTGCCGACGACCGGGAGGCCGGCGGCCTCGGGCAGGCCGAGCATGAGGTTGGCGCACTGGATCGCCTGCCCCGAGGCGCCCTTGACCAGGTTGTCGAGGGCGGCGAGCGCCACGATCCAGCCGGTGCGCTCGTCGGCCATGGCCGTGAGGTGCACCGAGTTCGACCCGGCGGTCGCCTTGGTCGACGGCGATCCCTCGGTCACGACGACGAACGGCTCACCCGCCCACACGTCGCGCAGGAGGTCGAGCAGCTCGGCGGTGGTGGGGGCCGCCGCGCCGGCCGGCCGGGCGTAGCAGGTGGCGAGGATCCCCCGGTTCATCGGGGCGAGGTGGGGGGTGAAGAGCACCTGGACGCCGGTGCCGGCGACGTCGGTGAGCCCTTGCTCGATCTCGGGCGTGTGCCGGTGGTCGAGCAGGCCGTAGGCCGTGAAGTTCTCGTCGACCGTGCAGAAGGTGGTGGTGGGCTTGGGTGGACGGCCGGCGCCCGACACGCCGCTGGCCGCGTCCACGACGATGCCGGTCGGCGCCACCAGGCCGGCCCGGAGGAGCGGGGCGAGCGCCAGGACGGCGGTCGTGACGTAGCACCCGGGGGCGGCGACGTGCGTCGCACCGGCGATCCGGTCGCGGAAGAGCTCGGGCAGGCCGTAGACGAAGTCGTCGAGCAGCTCGGGATGGGCGTGTTCGTCGCCGTACCACCGGGGGTACAGGGCCGGGTCCCGCAGCCGGAAGTCGGCGGCCAGGTCGACGACGCGGCCCACGCGGCCGGCGAGCTCGGGCACCACGTCCTGGGAGGCGCCGTGGGGCAGGCCGAGGAACACCAGGTCGAGACCGTCGCAGGCGTCGGCGTCGTACTTCTCGAAGGCCAGGTCGGGGTAGCCGCCGGCGAGGTTCGGGTAGAGGTCGGCGACGCGGCTGCCGGCCTGGGTGTCGCCCGTGGCCAGGCGCACGTCGAGCTGAGGGTGCTGGGCGCAGAGGCGGAGCAGCTCAGCCCCGGTGAACCCCGAGGCGCCGATGATGCCGACCGATGTCACCGAGCCAGCATACGCACGCGTGCATAGTCATGCAATCGCTCAGCCGGCCGGTGCGGGCGCGGCGCCGGCCTCGACCAGGGCCTGGTCGACGGCCGGCAGCATCCATTCCGCGACCAGCCGGGCGCCGGGCTCGCTGAAGTGGACGAAGTCCCGCAGCAGGGACTCGCCGGGCGGAGCGTCGAGCTGGGCGAAGAAGCCGTGCAGGTCGAGCATCAGCGTGCCGGGGTGCGCAGCGGCCACCCGCTGGTACGTCTCGTTGCGGCACGCGGTCTGCTGCTGGGAGTCGCCCGTGAAGATGGCCACGTCGGGACTGGTGGTCAGGATGACCGTGGCGCCGGTGGCCGCCAGCGCGGCCACGTCGGCCCCCAGTTGCTCCTCCAGCTCGGTGTCGAACACGTCGTCGCAGTCGGTGACCCACTCGTCGCCGATCCACTGCTCGCCGAGGCCGCCCGCGTTGGCGATGTAGTAGACGACGACGTCGGCGTCCATCTCCTCGGCCTGCTCGGTCCACTGCTCGCGGCGCCGCTCGGGGCACGGCCGTCGCTCGACCACCTGACCCCCCTGGTACCGGACCTGGGTGCTGAGCAGCGCCGGCGCGCAGTCGAGCATCGACGACATCCCGATCGCGAACCCGTCACCCGTCCGGGCCGCCTCCTCGGCCAGCTCGACGCCGAGGAACACGGGGCCGCTGTCGCCGACCAGGAACAGGCCGGTCGACCCTTCGGCGGCGTCGTCGGGCAGGAAGTTGTAGCGCCGGTTGCCGGCCTGGCTGGCCACGGCGGCGTCGGCCGCGGCCACGCCGTCGCCCTCCACCGACGGCCCCCGCGTGGTCACGACCACCGCACCCAGGACGACCGCCGCCGAGGCGACGGTGGCGAGCACGGCCACGCGGCCCCGAAGGGCACCCCGCCGCACGGGCATCTCGACCAGGCGGTAGGAGATCACGGCCAGGACGAGGGTCACGACCAGGCACAGGGCCTGCGCCACGACGCGGCGCACCCCGAGCCGCTCGGGCGTGAGGTACACGATCACCGGCCAGTGCCACAGGTAGACGCCGTAGCTGATGGCGCCGAGCGCGACGAGGGGGCGCCACGACAGGGCCCGGGCGGTGTGGCCCGGCGGCCCACCGGTCACCGCCACGACCACGACGAGCGCCGCCACCGTGAACGCCACGAGCCCGCCCCGGTAGTACGCGGCACCCTGGCCGTCGATCACCAGGAAGGCCACCGCCATGCCTCCGAGGGCCACGACGGCGGCGACGTCGAGCGCCACCGACGGCGGGCCGGTGCGCCGGGCACGCCGGGCCATCACGGTCGCCAGCGCCGCACCGAGCAGCGTCGGGCCCAGGCGGGAATCGGTGCCGAAGTAGGCGCGGTTGGTGTCGACCGGCGACCACAGCACCGCCAGCGCGACCAGCGAGGCGACGCCGCCGACCAGCGCCAGCAGGCCGAGCCGGCGGACCCCGCGATCGCCCGGGTCGGGCGCGGCGTCGGCGAGCGGCGCCTCGCCGTTCCCGACAGTGGCCGCGCCGCGCCGCCGGAGTCGCCAGCCCCCGAGGACGACCAGCGCCACCAGGGGCCACACGAGGTAGAACTGCTCCTCGATCGCCAGGCTCCACGTGTGGTCGAGCGGCGACGGCTGGCTGAAGATGTCCCAGTAGCTCACCGGGGCCACCATGCGGTGCCAGTTGGCCGCGTACCCGAGGGTGGCGAGGGCGTCGCCCCGGTACCGCGGACGGTCGGTGGCGGCCGTCAGCGTGGTGAGCATCACCGCGACGCCGGCGAGCAGGACGAGGAGCGCCGGGAGGAGCCGCCGCGCCCGCCGGATCCAGAACGCGCCGAGGTCGACGGCACCCCGGTTCCGCCGCTCGACCACGAGGAGCGACGTGATCAGGAAGCCGGACAGCGCGAAGAACAGGTCGACGCCCAGGAACCCGCCGCGCAGGCGGTCGAGGTGGAACACCACGACCGCGAGCACCGCGAGGCCGCGCAGGCCGTCGAGCGCCGGCTCGTGGACCAGGCGGGGCGGGGCGGCCGACCCGCCCTCGGGCGCGGGGACATCGTCGCCCGCGGGCTCGTTCCCCCTCGAGTGCTCGGCCCCACCGTCACCGCCGCTCGGCGGACGCCGTGGGAGCCGCCCCAGCAGCGTGGCCACGCTCAGAGTCTTGCACAGGTCCGCCCGCGGCCCTCCGCCGCGAGGCGTGGGCTCGGGCCGCGGGCTCAGCCGCGGAGCGTGGCGGGGAGCGCGCCCTCGACCGCCTCGATGCAGCGCCGCCGCACCTCGGCCACCTCGTCGTCCGTCAGGGTGTGGTCGGGTGCGTCGAGCCGCAGGGAGTACGCCAGGCTGCGCCGGCCCGGGGCGATGCCCGTGCCCCGGTAGACGTCGAACAGGCGCAGTGCCGCCAACCGCTCCCCCGCCGCCCGCGTGATGGCGGCCTCGACGGCGGTGGCCGGGACGGCGTCGTCCACCTCGAAGGCGAGGTCGACGTCGCTCGACGGGTAGATGCTGACCGGCCGGTAGACGTGGGGGTCGCGGGGCAGCTCGGCCACCGCACCCAGGTCGACCTCGAGCCAGCCCACACGCTCGCCGATCCCGTGCGCGTCGAGCACGCCGGGATCCAGCTCGCCGACCGCGCCGACGGCGGTGCCCTCGCCGGTGACCAGCTCGGCGGAGCGGGTCGGGTGCAGCCCGGGCACCGGGCCGTTGGCGATCGTGACCGTGCGGACGCCGAGCAGCTCGGCCACCGCCCACCAGGTCCGGACCGCGGCCGTGGCGTCGTGCCCGCCCAGGGCGACGCCGAGCATCTCGCGCTCGTCGGGCAGCGGCCCGGCCTCGGCGCCGGGTGCGGGCCGGCGGAACACGTGGCCGATCTCCCACAGGCCGACGCCGGTGTTGCGGCGGGCGGCGTTCGTGGCCAGCGCCTTGACCAGGCCCGGGAGGAGGGACGTCCGCAGGATCGACTCCTCGGCCACGAGCGGGTTCGTGATCTCGATGCCGTCGCCGGGCAGCCCGCTGCGCTCGAGGTCGCCCGGAGCGAGGAACGACAGGGGCATCGCCTCGGACAGGCCGCGACCGGTCAGCAGCGCCTGCAGGCGCCGCCGCTCGTGCTGGTGCGGCGTCAACCGGCCGGCGTGGGGCGACGACGGCACGCTCGTGCCGATCGCCGAGTAGCCGTACAGCCGCGCCACCTCCTCGACGACGTCGATCTCGCTCGACGAGTCGTAGCGCCACGTCGGGATCGTCACCTCGGTGTCGTCGCCGACCACGGTCGCCTCGAACCCGATCGGCGCCAGCAGACCCGCGATCCGCGGTGCGTCGAGGTCGGTGCCGAGCAGCCGGTTGACCCGCCCGGTCCGCACG
The DNA here is from genome assembly GCA_963778415.1 of uncultured Acidimicrobiales bacterium. Taxonomy (GTDB): domain Bacteria; phylum Actinomycetota; class Acidimicrobiia; order Acidimicrobiales; family VFJN01; genus ZC4RG19. Next base: position 380,750 of record CAVZUI010000010.1, on the reverse strand, counting down.
TGGACCGGGCGGCGGTCGGGCAGCTCGCCCCGCACGTCGACCGTGCCCGCCTCGAGGCGTGCGCCGCCGCCGGCCAGGAGCTCGGCGAAGCGGCGGTGCGCCAGGTCGATGACCTCGGGATCGGTGCCCTTCTCGAAGCGGGCCGACGCCTCGGACCGCAGCCGCAGCCGGCGCGACGTCTTCGCGACGGAGATCGGCAGGAACCAGGCCATCTCGACCAACACGTCGGTGGTCGACCCGTCGATCTCGGTGTCGGCGCCGCCCATCACCCCCGCGACCCCGACCGGACGGTCGTCGCCGTCGCAGATCAGCAGGTCGTCGCCGGTGAGGCGACGCTCGATGCCGTCGAGCGTCACGAGGGTCTCGCCGGGGCGGGCTCGCCGCACCCGCAGGCCGCCGCCCTGCACCTTGGCCAGGTCGTAGGGGTGGTTGGGCTGGCCGAGCTCGAGCATCACGTAGTTGGACACGTCGACGAGCGAGTTGATGGGCCGCATGCCGAGCAGCGTGAGCCGCCGGGCGATCAACGGGTCGGAGTCGCCGACGGTCACGTCGCGCAGGACGCGGGCGGTGAACCGGCCGCACAGGTCGGGGTCGTCGACCTCGATGCGCACGTCGCTCAGGCCCGCGCCGGTCGTCACCTCGGCGACGACGGGGTCGGGCAGGGCGAACGGCACGCCCAACCGGGCCGCGAGGTCGCGCGCCACCCCGGCCACCGACATGGCGTCGGGCCGGTTCGGGTTGATCTCGAGGTCGTAGAGGACGTCGCGCTCGATGCCCATCGCCTCGGCGAACGGTGCCCCCACCGTGAGGTCGGGCGGCAGGATGTGGATGCCGGCGTGGTCGCCGCCCAGCCCGAGCTCGCGCGGCGAGCAGAGCATCCCGTTCGACCACTCGCCCCGCATCTTGCGCCGGCCGATCTCCATGCCGTTGGGCATGGTCGTGCCGAGGGTGGCCAGCGGCACGAGGTCGCCGGCGGCCATGTTGAACGCGCCGCACGCGATCTGGAGCGCCTCGCCGTCGCCGGTGTCGACGTCGACGAGCTGGATCTTGTCGGCGTTGGGGTGGGGACGCGTGGCGAGGACCCTCGCCACGACGATCCCGTCGAGGCCCTCGCCCAGCACGTCGAGCTGCTCGACGGCCATGCCGAGGTCGCTCATGTGCTCGCCGAGCGCGACCGGGTCGCCCTCGATCGGGGCGAAGTCACGGAGCCAGGACAGAAGAACCTTCATCGGACACCTTCATCGGATGCACGTCGGGCCGGCCGGGCTCGACGGCGGGGGTGAGCGACCTCCGGCCGCGAAGCCGACATCAGAACTGGCGGAGGAAGCGGATGTCGTTGGTGAAGAGGTCGCGCAGGTCGTCGACCCCGTGGCGGGCGGCGGCCAGGCGGTCGATGCCGAACCCGAAGGCGAAGCCCTGCCACTCCTCGGGATCGAGGCCGCAGTTGGCCAGCACGTTCGGGTGGACCATGCCGCACCCGCCCAGCTCGAGCCACGTGCCGTCGGGGCGCTGGATGTCGAACTCGGCCGACGGCTCGGTGAACGGGAAGTACGACGGCCGCAGCCGCGACGTGAAGTCCCCGCCGAAGTAGGCCTTGGTGAAGGCGTCGATCGTGCCCGCCAGGTCGGCGAACGTGATGTCGCGGTCGACCACGAGGCCCTCGATCTGGTGGAACACCGGCATGTGGGTGGCGTCGGCCGTGTCGGACCGGAACACCCGACCCGGCATCACCGCGTAGTACGGCGGCGGCGTATCCGTCATCACCCGCACCTGCACGGGCGACGTGTGCGTGCGCAGCAGCGTCGTGCCGGGCTCGCCGTAGGTCACGTACAGCGTGTCGTACATGTCACGGGCCGGATGGCCCGGCGGGAAGTTGAGCGCGCCGAAGTTGTGCCAGTCGGTCTCGACCTCGGGTCCCTCGGCCACCGTGAAGCCCATGCCGACGAACACGTCCTCGAGCTCCTGGATCGCCTGGGTCACGAGGTGGAGGTGCCCGACGCGCTCGCCGGGCGGGACCTCGGTGAGGTCGAGGCGCTCGGCGAGCAGCTGCTCGGTCCGCGCCGCGGCCTCGAGCACGGCCCGCCGCTCGGTGACGGCGGCGCGCACGGCGTCGCCCGCCGCGTTGAGCACCTTGCCGACGGTGCGCCGGCCCTCGTCGTCGAGGCCACCGAGCCGCCTGCGGATCGACGTCAACGGCGACCGCTTGCCGGCCACCTCGGTCTCGGTGGCCCGGAGCTCGTCGAGTCCGCCCGCGGCGGCGACGCGGGCTCGCGCCTCGTCCTCGAGTCGGCCGATCTCGGCGACGAGGTCGTCGCCGGAGGGAGATGTGGGGTCGTTCATGTCGTGGTGCACCCTGCCGCCCGCGGCGGCGTCTCGTCCAGTCCCTATCGATCGACACCCGTTGCCGGCGCGTCCCGGTTCGGGACGTGTCGATCTCCTGGCTCTCGATCGCCCGATCGAGAGTCGTCGACGCCCGCCCGTCGCTGGCGCAGCGCCTCGAAGCACAGGATCGTGCCCGCCATGGCCACGTTGAGCGACTCGGCGCGCCCGGCCATGGGGATGGTGACCGCCTCGTCGACCGCCGCGGCCGCCTGGGGCGGAAGGCCGTGGGCCTCGTTGCCGAGCACGAGGGCGACGGGGCCGGCCAGGTCGACCGTGTCGTAGGCTCCGGCCCTCGCGCACCACCGTCGCCACGGTGCGCCGGTGCTGCGCCGCACAGGCCGCCAGGGCGTCGGCGCTCGCGGCGTCGCGCGTCACGGCCAGTCGCAGGACCGAGCCCGCCGAGGACCGCACGCACTTGGGGCCGAACGGATCGACCGAGCTGTCGCAGAACACGACCCCGCCGGCGCCCGAGGCCTCGGCCGAGCGCAGGAGCGTGCCGGCGTTGCCGGGGTCGGACACCCCGACCAGCACGAGCGCCAGCGGACCGGCGGCCGCGAGGGCGTCGGGGGCCGGGGTCTCGCGCAGCCGCGCCACCGCAGCCACCCCGTGCGGCGTGACGGTGTCGACGGCGCGGGCGAGCGCGCCCTCGGCGGCCCGGTGCACCGTGGCCCCGGCCGCGGCCGCCTCGACGAGGAGCGCCTCGGGACACGCGGGCTCGGCGACCACCTCGTCGACCTCGACCCCTGCCGCGAGCGCCTCGGCGAGCAGGGTGGGCCCGTCGAGCACGAACGCACCCTCGTCGGTACGCGCACTGCGGCGCCTCGAGAGGCGCCGCAGTCGCTGCAAGCTCTGGTGTCGGGCGCCGATCAGGTCGGCCATCGACGACCGATCAGGCCGAGGCGGAGGCCGGCGTGGCGTCCTCGAGGGCCTTGGTGGCCGTCTCGGCGAGCGCACGGAACGCCGCCTCGTCGGTCACCGCCAGGTCGGCGAGGACCTTGCGGTCGACCTCGACGCCGGCGAGGCGGAGACCCGCGATGAACCGGCTGTAGCTGATGCCGTTCTGGCGGCAGGCGGCGTTGATGCGCTGGATCCACAGCCGGCGGAAGTCGCCCTTGCGGGCCCGGCGGTCGCGGTAGGCGTACTGCAGGCTGTGCATCACCTGCTCGTTGGCGGCGCGACGGGACCGGCTCTTGTTGCCGTAGTAGCCCTTGGCGCGCTCGAGAGTGACACGGCGCTTCTTCTTGGCGTGGACGGATCGCTTCACCCGAGCCATGGGGCGCTCCTTTCGTCGATCGGGGGAGGAAGAGGTCGGGCGTCAGCGCCGACCGAGCATGCGGGTGATGCGAGCCTCGTCGCCGGGGGCCATGTCGGTCTCCTTGCGCAGGCGGCGCTTCCGAGCCGGGGCCTTCTTCTCGAGGATGTGGTTGAGGTTGATCTGGCGGCGGCGCAGCTTGCCGGTGCCGGTGATCTTGAACCGCTTGGCGGCGCCGCGGTGGGTCTTCATCTTGGGCATGGCGTTTCCTGTCTGGTCGGGCGACGGGCCGGTGGGGGGAGTCCCCCGCCGGCTACCCGTCGCTCGGCGTTTCCTGCGGGGCCGGCTGGCCCGCCTCGGCCGCATGGGCGGCGGTGACGGGCGTCGGTTCGTCGTTTGCCTCGGGCGTGGGCTCGGGCGTGGGCTCGGCAGCGGTCGGCTCGGTCGCGGGCTCGGCGGTGGCCCCGGACTCGGGGGCCGGGGCCTCGCCGGCCTCGGCCGGAGCGCCGGGCGCCGAGCTGCGGGGCGCGTCGGCCTGGGCCTGGCGCTTCGCTCGCTCGGCCGCAGCCTGGGCCTTGCGGTCGGGACCGAGGACCATGGTCATGTTGCGGCCGTCCTGCTTGGGGAAGACCTCGACCTTCCCCAGGTGTTCGACGGCCGTCACGACCTGGTCGAGGATGCGCCGCCCCAGCTCGGGGTGGTGCATCTCACGTCCTCGGAACATGATCGTGACCTTGACCTTGTGACCCTCGTCGAGGAATCGCTCGACCTTGCGGGTCTTCGTGTCGAAGTCGCCCTTCGAGATCTTCGGGCGGTACTTCATCTCCTTGATGGAGACGTTGCTCGCCTTCCGCCGCGACTCCTTCGCCTTCTGCGCCGCCTCGTACTTGTACTTGCCGTAATCCATGATCCGGCAGACGGGCGGGTTGGCCTGCGCCGCGACCTCGACCAGGTCGAGATCTGCGGCACGGGCGATCGAGAGGGCCTCGGGCAGCGGCTTGATGCCGATCTGCTGACCGTCCGGACCGACGAGGCGCACCTCACGGGCGCGGATGCGGTCGTTGATCCGGGGCTCGTTGTTCGCCGGCGTAGCTATCGCGGCTCACTCCTCATCAATGCGCAGACACCTCCGTACGCATGGCTTCCATTTCGCACTCGCCAACCCGGCATCGGTCCGAAAAAGACGAACGGACGCCGGGGAAGCCGACGTCCGCGACGGGCGGAGCCCGAGCGACCGATCGAACCCGGACGCACGAACCGTGGCCGGGTGGGGGCGCAGACCCCGGACCAACGGCCCGGGCGACCCCGCTTCCCTGAAGTTGTCCGACGTAGGGTACCAGCGGCGCGGAGCGTGTCCACAACCGCGCGGGGAACGTCGGTCGCACGTTCGTCGCCGACGGCCACGCCGGACGGTAGCGTCGCGCGGGCATGAGCACCCTCTGGACACCCGCGGGCGAGCATCCCGTCGACCGGCCGGGCGGCAGCTCGGCCTCCGGGCCCGCACCCTCGAGCCCGCCACCCTCCGCCCCCGGGCCCGACGCCGGTGAGCCGGGCGGCCCGGACCTCGACCGCGAGCTGACGCCCGAGGAGCGCGCCGCGGCCGAGGAGTACGCCCAGCAGATCGAGGCGGCCCGTGAGCAGCTCCTCGCCGCCCCGGCGGGCCTCGTCGTCGGCCAGCAGGCGTTGCAGTTCTACGAGCTGGCCGCGCTCCACCTGTCCCAACCCGAGCCGCAGGCTCGACGACGCCCGCGTCGCCATCGACGCCCTCACCGGCGTGGTCGAGCACGTCGGGTCGCGCCTCGGCGAGGCCGAACCCGCGCTGCGCCAGGCACTGAACCAGCTGCAGATGGCGTTCGTGGAGGTGGCAGGGGCCGCAGGCTCCGGCGGAGCCGGCGAGCCGACGCCAGAGGGCTGAACGGCCCAGCCGCCTCAGAGGGCGACGATCCCCGTCGCTTCCCACCGGCCGAGGCGCCCGGCCACGATCCGGAAGCGCACCGGTCGCCCCACCGCGATCGTGCGCGTGCCGTCGGCGATCGCCGTGCAGTGGAACGCCAGCACCTCGCCGCCGTCCGCCCGCACGGTCCCGAGCCCGCGGGCCTCGTCGAACGTGTCGACCATCCCGGTGGCGTCGGTGAACGGATCGGCCTGCATCGTGGGCCTCAGTGCACGATCTTCGAGAGCGGGAGCTCGATGATGTCGGTGGCGCCGGCGTCCGTCAGGGCGGGGATGAGCGTGTTGATCACCGACTTGGCGACGACGGTCTCGACGGCGAACCCGCCCTCGCCGAACAGCTCGGACACGGTGGGCGCCTTCATCGACGGGACCAGGGCGATCACCCGGTCGAGGTCGTCCTGGCCCACGTTGAGCTTCACGAGCACCTTGCCCCGGGCCTCGAGCACGCCGTCGAGCAGCGTCTTGAGCTGCTCCATGGCGTGCCGCTTGGCCGGATCGGCGTAGGCCTCGGGGTTGGCGATGAGCTCCGTGTAGCTCGGCAGGATCTCGTCGATGACCTTGAGCTCGGCCGCCCGCAGCGCCCGGCCCGTCTCGGTGACGTCGACGACGCAGTCGACGATGTCGGGCACCTTGGCCTCGGTGGCGCCGTAGGACAGGCGGACGTCGGCCTCGATCCCGCGCTCGGCGAAGAAGCGCCGGGTGAGCCCCGGGTACTCGGTCGACACCCGGACGCCGTCGGGCAGGTCCTCGGCCTTGTCCCACGGCGAGTCCTCGGGCACGGCCACGACGATGCGGAACGGGTTGCTCGTCGCCTTCGAGTACTCGAGCTCGCCGAGCGACACGACGTCGGCTCTCGGTCTCCTCGACCCAGTCGCGGCCGGTGATGCCGAGGTCGAACAGCCCCTCGGCGACGTACTGCGGGATCTCCTGCGGGCGCAGGATGCGCACCTCGTCGATGCGGGGGTCGTCGATGGTCGCCTTGTAGTCGACGCTGGACGATCGCCGCACCGTGAGGTCGGCAGCCTCGAACAGCTCGAGGGTGGCCTGCTCGAGCGAGCCCTTGGGGAGGACGAGCTTCAGCACGTCGGACGAGGGTAGGCGGCCGGCGCCGGGGTGCGGCAAACGACCCCGCGGGGTCAGCCGGTCGCGAAGCGCTGGGCGATGCGGGCCATCTCGACCGCCACGACGGCGGCCTCCTCGCCCACGTTGTGGCCGCCGGGGCCCTCGGACCGGGCCAGCGCCTGGTCCTCGTCCTCGATGGTGAGCACCCCGAAGACGACCGGGACACCGGTGGTGAGCTGCACCTGCTGCACCCCGCTGGCGCACTCGCCGGCGACGATGTCGTAGTGGGTGGTCTCGCCGCGGATCACGGCGCCGATGCAGATCACGGCGTCGACCCGGCCCGACGCGGCCAGCGCCCGGGCCCCGAACGGGATCTCGAACGACCCGGGCACCGACACCTCGACCACGTCGTCGGCCACGACCCCGAGCACCTTGAGCCCGCGGGCCACGCCGTCGGCCAGCCGTTCGACGATGCCGGCGTTGCACCGGGCCCGGACGACGCCGACGCGCAGCCCGGCCCCGTCCAACCCCGCAGGCGCCCCGGCCCGCTCCGATCCCTCAGCCACTACTCGTCCCCTCGCGTGCGACCGGGTCCGAGTCTCGCGCCCTGGCGAGGGTCAGAGGACATCGTCCAGGCCCTCGAGGAGGTGGCCCATGCGCTCGCGCTTGGTGCGCAGGTAGGCGATGTTCTCGGGGTTCGGCTGCGTCATCAGCGGCACCCGCTCGATGATCTTCGAGCCCGAAGCCCTCGAGCCCGCCGTGCTTGGCCGGGTTGTTGGTGAGGGTCCGCATCGTGGTGATGCCGAGGTCGACCAGGATCTGGGCGCCGATGCCGTACTCGCGGCTGTCGACCGGCAGGCCGAGCGCGAGGTTGGCGTCGACGGTGTCGTGCCCCTGCTCCTGCAGCGCGTAGGCCTGCAGCTTGTGGCCGATGCCGATGCCGCGGCCCTCGTGGCCCCGCAGGTACACGACGACGCCGAGGTCCTCCTCGGCGATGCGCCGCATCGCCGCGTGGAGCTGCGGGCCGCAGTCGCAGCGCAGCGAGCCGAACACGTCGCCGGTGAGGCACTCGCTGTGCACGCGCACCAGCACGTCGTCCCGCCCCTGCACCGCGCCGCGGACGAAGGCGAGGTGCTGCTCGCCGTCGAGCACCGACTCGTAGGCGTAGCAGGTGAAGTCGCCCCACTGCGTGGGGATGCGGGCCTCGCCGATCCGCCGGACGAGCTTCTCGGTCTGGCGCCGGTAGCGGATGAGGTCGGCGATCGAGATGAGCAGCAGGTCGTGCTCCTCGGCGAACCGCTCGAGCTCGGGCACCCGAGCCATGTCGTCCTTCTTGTCGTTGACGATCTCGCACAGCACGCCCGCCGGGTACAGGCCGGCCATGCGGGCGAGGTCGACCGCCGCCTCGGTGTGGCCGGCCCGCTTGAGCACGCCGCCCTCGCGGGCCTCGAGCGGGAAGATGTGGCCGGGCCGCAGGAGGTCGGCGGGCCGGGTCGACGGGTCGACGAGCGCCTGGATCGTCGCGGCGCGGTCGTAGGCCGAGATGCCGGTGGTGGTGCCGTGGCGGTAGTCGACGCTGACCGTGAACGCCGTGCGCATGCTCTCGGTGTTGTCGGTCACCATCAGCGGCAGGTCGAGCTCGCGGGCCCGCTCGCGCGTGACCGGTGCGCAGATCACGCCCGAGGTGTGGTGCAGGAAGAAGGCGATCTTCTCGGGCGTGGCGAACTCGGCCGCCATGATGAGGTCGCCCTCGTTCTCGCGGTCCTCGTCGTCGACGACGACGACGATCTCGCCGCGGCCGATGGCGGCGACGGCGTCCTCGATCTTGGCGAACGGCATCAGGAGTCCTCTCGGGGCTCGGCCAAGGCCGTGCCGGTGTTCCAGGTGAGCAGGCGCTCGACGTACTTGGCCGTCACGTCGACCTCGAGGTTGACCCGGTCGCCGGGCCCCTTGTGCCCGAGCGTCGTGACGGCGGCGGTGTGCGGGATCACGGCGACGGTGAACCCGTCGTCGAGGACGTCGACGACGGTGAGGCTGACGCCGTCGACGGTGATCGAGCCCTTCTCGACCACGTAGCGCAGCAGCTCGCGGGGCATGCGCACCCGCAGGTCGGGCGCGGGCCCGACGATCTCGCCCACGCCGTCGACGTGGCCCTGCACGATGTGGCCGCCGAGGCGGTCCTGCGCCGGACCGGCCGCTCGAGGTTGACCGGGTCGCCGGGTTGGCGGTCGCCGAGCGTCGTGCGCGTCAGCGTCTCGTCGGAGACGTCGGCCTCCCACCAGCCGGGGCCCTGCGCGACGACGGTGAGGCAGCAGCCGTTGACCGCGATCGAGTCGCCCGTTCGGGCGTCCTCGAGCACGGTCGTGGCCGCGACGCGGACACGGCCGCCGTCGATCGGCGTCGACCGCGCCCAGCTCCTCGACGATGCCGGTGAACATGACTACTTCGCCTCCGCAGGCTGCAGGTCGACGCGGATGTCGTCGCCCAGGGGTGTCACGCGGGTGATCCGCCCGCGCCAGACGTCGCTCATGGTGGCGGCTCCGGCACCGGAGAACAACCCGGGAGCGTCGTCACCGCCGAAGAGCGCGGGAGCCAGGTAGATCACGTAGCGGTCGACGAGCCCGGCCCGGTGGAAGGCGCCGGCCACCGTGGCCCCGCCCTCGACCAGCACCTGCAGCACGTCGCGGGCGCCGAGGTCGTCGAGGACGTCACCGAGGTCGCCGTCCAGCTCGACGCACGGGTGGACCCGCGCCCCGGGCGGCGCCTCGCCGAGCACGACTCGGAGCGGATCGCGCCCGGCGACATGGCGGACGGTGAGCGCCGGGTCGTCGGTCCGGACCGTGCCCGCGCCGACCAGGACGGCGTCGCTCTCGGCCCGCAGGCGGTGGGCGTCGGCCCGGGCCGCGTCGCCGGTGATCCACCGGCTGCTGCGGTCGGGGGCGGCGGTCCGCCCGTCGAGGGTGGCGGCCAGCTTGAGCACCACGTGAGGGCGGCCCGTGGTGCGGTGCGTGAGGTACGGGGCGAGCTGGTCGCGGACCACCTCGGCGGCGACGCCCGTCGTGACCTCGATGCCGGCGGCCCGCAGCCGCTCGATGCCGCGCCCCTGCACGCGTGGGTCGGGGTCGAGGATCGCCACCACCACCCGGCGCACCCCGGCGGCGACCAGGGCGTCGGCGCACGGCGGTGTGCGGCCGTGGTGGCTGCACGGCTCGAGCGTGACGTAGGCCGTGGCCCCGCGGACGTCCAGACCGGCGTCGCGGGCGGCAGCCAGGGCCGCCGCCTCGGCGTGCGGCCCGCCGGGCGGCTGCGTCGCGCCCTCGGCGACCTCGCCCGTCCGCGGTCACGAGCACGCACCCGACCCACGGGTTGGGCGACGTCGTGGTGCGCACGCCCGCCGCGAGCTCGACTGCCCGCAGCATGTGCGGGTGGTCGGGCTCGGCCGTCGGATGGGCGCTCATCGCGAGCAGCGTACGAGTGCCGGGCACGTCTCAAAATTAGAACACGTTCTAATTTTGGTCAAGGACGCCCACGTCGAACGCCGGTCGTGGCTGTCCCTCAGTGAGGGCGACCCCCGGACAGCAGGTCCAACGCGTGGGGAACGACGTCGATCACGGCCTCCAGGGTCTCGACCGCCCCCTTCGACGACCCGGGTGTGTTCAGGACCAGCGCCTGCCCGACCGTCCCCGCGACCGCGCGCGACAGGCGCCCCAGCGGGCTCACGAGGCGCATCGCCTCGGCCAGGCCCGGCGCCTCGCGGTCGAGCACCGCGCGCGTGCCCTCGGGCGTCAGGTCGCGGGGACCGAACCCGGTCCCGCCCGTCGTCACCACCAGCCCGGCGAACCCCGCCGACAGCTCACGCAGCGCCGCCGCGACCGCATCGACCCCGTCGGCGGTCACCCGCCGCTCCACCACGTCGAACCCCGCCGCCGTCAGCCGTTCGGCCAGCGCGGCGCCCGACCGGTCGTCGCGGGTGCCCGCGACCACCCCGTCCGACACCGTCAGCACCTTCGCGGCGAACGTCGGGCTGTCGTCACTCATCGCAGCACTCTACGGCCGTCGATCCGACCCTCTGGGCCGCCCGGCTGGCCCCGTCGCGATTGTGTGGCCCGAGGCAATGGGTTCCGCCGTCGGGAGGACGAGGTCATGGGTTCCACATCCGGAACCCTCGCCTCAACCTCGTCCGGCGGAACCCATTGCCTCGCCCCCAGGCCCCGGCCGCCCGCCTGGCCCCCTCGCGATCGGGTGGCCCGAGGCAATGGGTTCCGCCATCAGGAGGACGAGGACATGGGTTCCACATCCGGAACCCTCGCCTCAAGCTCGTCCGGGCGGAACCCATTGCCTCGCCCCGGGGTCCCGGCCGCCCGGCTGGCCGCACGCCGTGGCGGCCGCCCGAGCGGTCGTGCGGACCCGAGGCAATCGGTTCCGCCACCGGGAGGACGAGGACATGGGTTCCACATCCGGAACCCTCGCCTCAAGCTCGTCCGGGCGGAACCCATTGCCTCGCCTCGCCCGGGGCCCCGAGCCGCCGGCCCCCGTGCCGCATCGCCGTGTTGGCGCCCGATGGTCGTGCGGACCCGAGGCAATCGGTTCCGCCATCGGGAGGACGAGGACATGGGTTCCACATCCGGAACCCTCGCCTCAAGCTCGTCCGGGCGGAACCCATTGCCTCGCCTCGAGGCCCAGGGCCGCGGCCGCTCGCCACCGACCAGCGACCCGTCAGGCGTCTCGGCGGTAGCGGTAGAGGCACATGCCGTCGGTGCCCGCCGCCTGCGGCAGCAGGACGGCGCCTCGCCCCCACGGCTCCCAGGGCGCGTCCGGAGGCTCGACGGGCACGAGGTCGGGCCGCTCTGCGGCCAGCCAGCCGTCCACCTCGGTCGACTCGGCGGCGGTGAGCGTGCACACCGAGTACACGACCAGTCCTCCCGGCCGCACCAGCTCTGCGGCCGCACCCAGCAGCTGCCTCTGCAGCGCGGCGAGCCGCTCGACCGCGGACGGATCGATCCGCCACCGCAGGTCGGCGCGCCGCCGCAGCGTGCCCAGCCCCGAGCACGGCGCGTCGACGAGCACGCGGTCGAACGACCCCGCACGCCACGGGGGCCGGGTGCCGTCGGCGACCACGACCGCCACGCCCTCGGCCCCGGTGCGGGCGGCGTTGGCCGCGACCAGCGCGGCGCGACCCGGCCGGACGTCGGCCGCCACGATCCGGGCGCCGGAGGCGGCCAGCGCGGTCGCCTTCCCGCCGGGCGCCGCGCACATGTCCAGGATTCGCTCACCGGCGGCCGCACCCACCGCGCCGGCCACCTGCTGGGACGCGGGATCCTGCACGTACCCGTCGGGCCGTTCGCTCACCGTCGCCGGCTCGTTCATCGCCTCGACGGCCGCCACCGCCCGCGCCTCGCCGAGCGACGCGGTCAGCTCGGCGAGGACCCAGTCGGGCACGCTGAGGCGCGGTGGCGTCGTCGGGCCACGACACCGGGGCGTCGGCGACGCGGCGCAACACCGCGTTGACCAGTCCCCGGGCGGGGCGGGGCGCCACGCCGACCGTCTCGCCCACCGCCGCGTGCGGGGCCACACCGGCGAAGGCGAGCTGGTAGGCGCCGAGGCGCAGGGCGTTGCGGACCGTGCCGTCCACCGGGCGGGCGAGGAAGCGGTCCACGAGGTAGTCGCAGGCCCGGCGTCGCCGGGTCGTGCCGTAGACGAGGTCGGTGACGAACCGGCGGTCGGCGTCGCTCAGCCGCGACCGGTCGAGCGCCCCGGACAGCACGAGGTTGGCGTAGGCGCCCTCGCCGTCGATGCGGTCGAGCACCTGGAGCGCCACCCGCCGCGCCGAAGGCGGAGCCGCGGCGCCGGCGCGAGCCCCGCGCCCCGTGCGGCGGCCCTTCTGCCCCTGCGCCGGTCGGCGGTCGGTCACCTGCCCAGCCCGGCGGCCGGCTCGCCGGGCAGCCCGCGGGCCCAGTCCGCGGCGGCCATGCGGCGCTTGCCCTCGGGCTGCACCTCGACGAGTCGGACGACGCCGTCGCCGGTGAGGACGTCGACACCCGTGGGCACCGGCCCGTCGGCCGCGGTCTCGGGTCCGGTCGAGTCATCGCTCCCCGGCACCAGCACCGTGCGCCAGACCTTCAGGCGAGCGCCGTTCCACGTGGTCCAGGCCCCGCCGACGCGCACCCGGCGGTGGACGTCCACGGCCGGGCCGGCCCAGTCGAGCAGGAGGTCGTCGACGCCGAGCTTGTGCGCATAGGTCGGCTCGCCCGCCTGCGGCACCGGGTCGGCCAGGCCCTCGCGGAGGTTCCTCACCAGCATCTCGGCGCCGAGGGCCGACAGGCGGCCGCGGAGCTCGTCGGCCGTCTCGTCGGGCCCGATCACGACCTCGGCGCGGTCGTAGACGCCCCCGGTGTCGAGGCCCTCCTCGACCACCATGAGGTCGACGCCGGTGCGCTCGTCTCCGGCCAGGATCGCCCGCTCGACCGGCGCCGCCCCCCGCCAGCGGGGCAGCAGCGAGAAGTGCAGGTTGACCATCGGGAGGCGCGGCGAGGACGTGCGGGCGGATCAGGCGGCCGAAGGCCACGACGACGCCGAGGTCGGCGCCCGCGCCCAGCACGTCGTCGACGGTGTCGGTGACGTCGAGCCCGAGGTCGAGCGCGGCCTGCTTGACCGGCGACGGGGAGGTGCGACCGCCGCGCCCGCGCCGCCGATCGGGTTGGGACACGACCAGCGCGATCTCGTTGCCGGCGTCGACCAGCGCGCGCAGGGGCCCGACCGACATGTCGGGGGTTCCCAGGTAGACGAGGCGCCCAGGATGGCGGGGCGCGGGCGGCAGGCTCACCTGCGAGGTGGCGGATGCCGTCAGCGGAACGACAGCCCGGTGCCCTTGGGCTCGGCGTCGGCCAGCACCGACGGGCCGATGCCCAGCTCGCGGATGGTCTTGAGCGCCGCCTTGCGGGTCTCGGCGTCGAGCCGCTCGAGCAGCAGGACACCGTCGAGGTGGTCGAGCTCGTGCTGGAAGCAGCGGGCGAGGATCTCGTCGGCCTCGATCGACACGTCGTTGCCGTCGAGGTCGACCCCGCGCAGGTGCACCTGCGCCGGCCGCACGATCTCCCAGGAGAGGCCGGGGACCGACAGGCACCCCTCCTCGTAGGACCACTCGCCGTCGGTCTCGACGATCTCGGGGTTGATCAGCGTCTTCGGGCCGTCGCCGACGTCGTAGACGAACAAGCGCTTCTCGACGCCGACCTGCGGGGCGGCGAGCCCCAGGCCAGGGGCCTCGTACATCGTGACGATCATGTCGTCGGCCAGCTTGGCCAGGCGCCCGTCGATGGTGGTGACCTCGGCGGCGCGCTGGCGGAGCACCGGGTCGCCGACCACACGGATGCTGTAGGGAGCCATGACGCCCAAGGCTACCGTCCGTGCCAATGAGCGAGCGTCCCGAAGGGCGGAAGAGCGAGCGTGGCCCGAGCGGCCCCGCTGCGCCAGCAGCAAGAGCGGACAACACGAGCGAGCGTCCCGAAGGGCGGAAGAGCGAGCGTGGCCCGAGCGGCCCCGCTGCGCCAGCAGCAAGCGCGGACAACACGAGCGCGCGTCCCCCTCAGCACTACTTCTCCGGGTCTCCCGACGTGGCGTCGCAGCCAGCCTCCCTGCGCCTGGACCTGCCCGACGTGTCGTTCGACCTGGTGGCCGACCGGGGCGTGTTCTCGGCCGAGCGCGTCGACCCGGGCACGAAGGTGCTGTTGCTCGAGGCGCCTCCTCCCCCATCCGCCGGCGACCTGCTCGACCTCGGCTGCGGGTACGGGCCTGTCGCCCTGACGCTGGCGTCCCGAGCCCCCGGCGCCACCGTGTGGGCGGTCGACGTCAACGAGCGGGCCCTCGCCCTGACCGAGGCGAACGCCCGGGCGGCCGGCCTCTCCAACGTGCGCGTGGCCGCCCCCGACGCGGTGCCGCCCGACACCCGCTTCCGCGCCATCTGGTCGAACCCGCCGGTTCGCATCGGCAAACCGGCGCTGCACGACCTGCTGACACAGTGGCTGGGCCGGCTCACCGACGACGGCCGGGCCCTCCTCGTCGTCCAGAAGCACCTGGGCTCCGACTCGCTGCACCGTTGGCTCGAGCAGCAGGGCTGGCACGTGACCCGCCGGACCAGCCGCATGGCCTACCGGGTGCTCGACATCACCCCCGCCGGCGACCCGGGAGCCGAGGGATGAGCCGTCAGCTCGACTCGACAGGGCTGAAGCGCCTCCACCGTTCGTGGCGCCGGCGCACCGACGGGCGTGTGGCGCTGCTCCTCGACAACGTGCAGTCGCCGTTCAACGTCGGGGCGATCCTGCGCACCGCGGCCGCCTTCACGGTGGACCACCTCTGGCTCGCCGGTGCCACCGCCTCGCCGACGGACGTGAAGACCGGCAAGACCGCGCTCGGGTCCCAGCGCTTCCTCGACTGGTCCTGGTTCGAGACGGGGGCCGAGGCGGTCGTCGCCGCCCGCGCCGACGGGTACCGGCTCGTGGCCATCGAGCTGACCGACGACGCCACGCCCCTCCCCGAGGCGGGTCTCGACGGCGATGTCTGCCTGGTCGTCGGCCACGAGGACCGCGGCATCCCGGCCGCCACCCTGGCCGCCTGTGACGAGGTGGCGCACATCCCGCAGCTCGGTCGCATCGGGTCGCTGAACGTGGCGACCGCGGCGGCCATCGCCGTGTACGAGGCGCGCCGCCGGGCGTGGGTGGCCGCCGACCGCACCGAGACCTGACCGACCGGGCGGACCCACCCAGGCGAGCCCGGCCGAAAACGGCGGTCGCCCGTGGCGGCTCGGTGCCTACCCTGCGTCGCATGGCCGAGCCGAGCGTCCGCACGATCACCGACGACGAGCTGGCGACCTCCATCAACGTCGTCCGCACCGCGTTCGTCGAGGGTCCCGCCTCCGACGAGGAGATCGAGACCCGCCGCCCGCTCACCGACCTCGCCCGGGCCCTGGGCGCCTACGACGAGGACGGCCGCATGTGCGGCGCGGCCCGGGCCTTCGGGAGCGCGCTCACCGTGCCGGGCGGTGCCACCGTCCCGTGCGCTGCGGTCACCAGCGTCGGCGTGCTGCCCACCCACATCCGCCGCGGCCACCTCAGCCGGCTCATGCGCACGCAGCTCGACGACGTCGCCGAGCGGGGCGAGCCCGTGGCGGCGCTGATCGCTGCCGAGTACCCGATCTACGGCCGCTACGGCTACGGCCCCGCCACCGAGGCCGTCACGCTGCGCATCGACACGGCATCGGCCTCCTGGCGCGACGACGCCGTGGGGGCGGTCGAGATCGTCGACGCCGAGACGTGGGCCAAGATCGTCGAGGAGCTCTACGACCGGGTGCGGTTGACGGTGCCCGGGCACCTCCAGCGCGAGTCCGCCTACTGGCGGATCTCGGCCGGCCTCGACCCCTCGCCGTGGGGCGACGGGGACAAGGCGAAGAAGGCGACCCGGGT
The DNA here is from genome assembly GCA_963778415.1 of uncultured Acidimicrobiales bacterium. Lineage (GTDB taxonomy): Bacteria > Actinomycetota > Acidimicrobiia > Acidimicrobiales > VFJN01 > ZC4RG19. Next base: position 364,646 of record CAVZUI010000010.1, on the reverse strand, counting down.
CGTGTGGCGCGACGCCACCGGCGAGGCGCGGGCCGCCACGGCGTACCAGGTCGACGGCAACTGGGAGCGGAACCGACCGGCGGGCAAGCTGACGGTCGAGATGCTCGTCGCCGCCGACGGCCGCGCCGAGCTGGAGATGCTGCGCTACCTGACCTCGATCGACTGGGCGGCCCGCGTGGAGGTGTGGCTGCGGCCGGTGGACGAGATCGCCCCGCTGGCCCTCGTCGACGGTCGGGCCGCCCAGCTGGCCGACCGCTCCGACCACGTCTGGATCCGGGTGCTCGACGTGCCCGCCGCCCTGACGGCACGGACCTACGCCACCGAGGGCTCGCTGGTGCTGGAGGTCGCCGACCCGCTGGGCTACGGCACGGGCCGGTACCGGCTCGACGCCGGCGCCGACGGGGCCACCTGCACGCCGACGACCGACGACGCCGACCTGACCGTGCCCGTCGGCGCGCTCGGTGCCGCCTACGTGGGCGGCATCGGGTGGGCTCGGCTGGCGGCCGCGGGCTGGGTCGACGAGCACCGGGCCGGGGCGGTCGACCGCGCCGCCGCGCTGTTCACCGCGCCCCGGGCTCCCTGGTGCGCCTTCACGTTCTGAGCGTGGGCCCGCGTCAGATCACGCGGTCGTTGCCCCCGTCGACGGCGATCTGCGCTCCGGTCGTGCGGGAGAAGGTCGGCCCGCAGAGCGCCACCGCGGCCGCGGCCACGTGGGCCGAGGTCACCTCGGCGCCCAGCACGTTGCGCCGGCGGTACTGCTCGGGTGTCAGGCCGTAGCCGGCCGCCCGCTCGGCGATCAGGTCGTCGGTCCACAGCGCGGTGTCGAACACCGCGTCGGGGTGCAGCACGTTGACGCGGATGCCGTCGCGCCCCCACTCGAGGGCCGCGATGCGCGCCAGCTGCGTGAGCGCGGCCTTCGACGCCGAATAGGCCCCCGCCCCGGTGCCCGGGGCCGGCACGTTCTTCGACGCCACGACCACCACGCTGCCGCCCACCGGCGACACGCGGAGGAACGGGTGCGCGGCGCGCAGCACCGCGAGGGCCCCGCCCGCGTTGATGCCCAGGGTTCGCGCCCACGCGTCGTCGGCCAGCTCCGCGAGGGGTTGCGGCGGGGGGAACACCCCCGCGTTGACCACGAGGACGTCGAGGCCGCCGTAGGCCCGGACGGCGCGGGTGAGCGCCCGGTCGATCGTCTCGGGGTCGGTCGCATCGCCCTGGACGCCCAGGAACTCGGGGCCGGCGGCCACCGGGTCGGGGTCGTCGAGGTCGATGCCCACGACCGCCGCCCCCGCCGTCATCAGCGCCAGGGCCGTGGCCCGACCGATGCCAGAGGCGGCACCCGTGACCAGCGCCACGCGGCCCGAGAGGGCGGCGGGTGCGGGCTGGCGGGCCAGCTTGGCCTGCTCGAGCTCCCAGTACTCGACGTCGAAGATGTCGGCCTCGGACGGCGTGACGTAGCCGCCGAGCGCCTGGGCGCGCTCGATGACCCAGGCCGTGTGGTCGAGGATCTCGGCTGCGGCCGCGGCGTCGGACACGCGGCGACCGGCGACGAGCGGGCCGAGATCGGGGTCGAGCACCACCCGGGGCGCGGCGTCGACGGGGACCACGGCACGATCGCCGAGCCGGCCGCGGTGGCGCGCCACGTAGGCCTGGTAGTCCCGGGCGTACCCGGCGACGTCTCGTCCCACGAGCGGCACCCGCTTGGTGCGCAGCACGTGGTCGGGCGTGGCCGGCCCGACCTGGGACACGGTGCCCAGGTCGGGACGCCGCACGAGCCGGGCCGCGTCCGCGCCCGCCGCGGTCCGGAGCACCATCGGCGCCCCCGCCACGCGTGAGATGTCGCGGCGCAGGGCGGCGATCGCGCCGAGGGTCCCGGGGTCTTCCACGTCGCCGCCCGTCGGTTCCTCGGCGCCGACCACCGCCGCGCCCGAGCCCGAGCCGAACGCGCTGGCGTCGCCGGCACCGAAGGCGCCGACGTCGAGCGGGTCGTCGTCGTCGGGCGCCTCGTTCCCGTCGAGGCCCGCGACCGGATCGCCGCGCTCGGCCGCCTCGAGCCGGGCCCGGGCCCGGTCGACGAGGGCCACGTGGTTCTCGTACGCCGTGCGGGCGTCGTCGGCGAACGTGAACAGGCCGTGGTTGAGCAGGACCATGCCGACCGTGCCCTCGTGCCGCTGCGCCGGGAAGGCCTCGGCGCAGGCCCGCGCCAGCACGAACCCGGGCATGACGTACGGCACCACCACGACGTCCTCGCCGTAGGCCTCCTTGACCCGCGCCTCGCCGTCGGGCGTGTTCGTGAGCGCCAGCACCGCATCGGCGTGCGTGTGCAGCACGAAGCGGAACGGGAGGATGGCGTGCAGGATCGACTCGACCGACGGCGCCGGGGCACCGGGGTCGAGCGACGCGGCCTTCAGCTCGGCGGCCATGCGCGAGTCCGTCAGCTCGGGCAGGTCGGCGAGGCGCGCCACCGTGGCGAGCCGCAGCGGGGCCAGCCCGCCCGGCTGGAGGCCGGCCATGTCCCAACCGCTGCCCTTGACGTGGAGGACCTCGACCGGGTCGCCGAACACGTCGGCCTCGGTGGTCTTGACCGAGCTGTTCCGCCCCCCGCCAGCACCAGCGTCGGATCGGCGCCGAGCAGGCGGGAGGCGTACGCGCACAGCCCCACGTCGTCGGCGATCGCCTCCGCCTCGTCGTCGACCCAGCGACTCGTCACTCGCACTCCTTCCGGGCCGGCGTGCCGGGGCCGGCCGTGTCCATCGATCGTTCCAGGAACCGGTCGACGCCCGCGCCCGCCTCAGGGGCCGAGACCGGACGGCGTGCCTATCCGCGCTCGCAGGCGTCGGGGCGGACCACCCGACGTTCGGTGACCACCGCGGTCACGAGGTCGGCCGGGGTCACGTCGAAGGCCGGATTGACCGCCCGCGCCCCGTGGGGCGCCACCGAGACACCGCCCCAGACCAGCACCTCGTCGTCGCCGCGGTCCTCGATCGTGATGGCGTCGCCGCTCGGGGTCGCCGGGTCGACCGTCGACTCGGGCGCGGCCACCACGAACGGGATGCCCGCTCGCGCCGCGGCGAGCGCCAGCGGGTAGGTGCCGATCTTGTTGGCGACGTCGCCGTTCGCCGCCACGCGGTCGGCGCCGACGACGACCGCGTCGACCAGCCCGCGTGCGATGAGCGACGGCCCGGCGCCGTCGACGACCACCCGGTAGTCGACGCCCATGCGGTCGAGCTCCCACGCGGTCAGCCGCGCCCCCTGGAGGAGCGGGCGCGTCTCGTCGGCGTAGACGCGGGCGAGGGAGCCGCGAGCCTGCACCGCCCGGACCACGCCCAGCGCCGTGCCGACGTCGACGCAGGCCAGCGCGCCGGCGTTGCAGTGCGTGTGGAGGCGGAGACCGGGCTCGCCGCGCTCGGCCGAGGGGGCGCAGATCTCGGCGAGCAGGTCGGCGCCGCGCTCGCCGATCGCCGTGTTGGCCGCCACGTCCTCGTCGAGCACGGCCCGCGCCGCAGCCTCGACCACGGCCAGGTCGGCGGACGACGACGCCACGGCGGCGACCCGGTCGACGCCCCACGCCAGGTTCACCGCCGTCGGGCGCGCCGACCGCACGCGGTCGATGGCGTCGGCGACCTGGTCGTCGTCCCAGCCCTTGGCGCGGCCCTGCTGGAGGGCGATCACCACCCCGAGCGCCCCGGCCGCACCGAGGGCGGGCGCGCCCCGCACGGCCAGGCGCCGGATGGCGTCGATCAGGTCGTCGACGTCGGTGATGGTGAGGTGGCGGACCTCGTGGGGCAACGCCGTCTGGTCGATGATGACCACGGCCCCGCCGTCGGGGCCCGGCACCCAGTCGATCGTCTGCACCGGCACACTCTAGGAGCGACGGCGCCACGGGTCCGCCCGTGGCTCACCTCCCCGCCCGCATGGCTCAGACCCTGGGGGGATCGACGGCCACGCGCAGGCGCCCCGGCGGACGCGCCGTCGCCGCCAGCGCATCGCAGAGGGCGGCGTGGTCGGCCGCCCGCACCAGCCACCGGCCGTCGGACGGCCCGATCACCTCGACGCCGAGCGGCGCGCCGAGGGCGTCGACGAAGGCCGGCGCCGCCGGCCCCGACACCTCGGCCAGCGCCGTCACCGGCGGGAACCGCAACAGCTCGCGCCGGTCGCGCTCGGCGGCGGCCACCCGCGCCGGGTCCGCGTGCAGCGCGGCCTGGACGACCTCGTGGCGGGGGACGAACGTCTGGAGCACCAACCGACCCCCGCCCTCCTTGCCGCCCACCAGCCGGGCCGCCCTGGCCACCAACCCGAGGGCCTGCTCGGCGGCCCGGTACCGCGGGGCCAGCAGCTCCTGGTCGAAGTCGAGGAAGGCGACGACGTCGGCCGCGTCGATCTGGTGGAGCGTGGCCTCGGTGCCGACCACGACCCGGGTCCGCGCCGCCTCGCCCCCGGCCGGCCGGGCGCCGGTGACCTCGGCCACCGGCTCACCGACGAGCGCCTCGATCTCGTCGCGCACCCGGGTCGACGCCCTGGCGCAGCGCCTTCATGCGGGTGGCGCCGCAGGCGACGCAGACGACGGGGCGGGTCGCGTCGCAGCGGGCGCAGCGCAGCTGCTCGTCGTCGGGCTGGGTCACGGCGGCGTCGCACCGCTCGCAGCGGGCGAGCTCACCGCACGCCCGGCAGGCGAGCAGCCGCGCCCGACCGGTGCGGTTGAGCACGCACAGCACCCTCCGGTCGCTCCGCAGGGCCCGGACGAGCGCCGGTGGCAGGAGCCCGGTGTGGGGGTCCTCGCGCCGCATGTCGACGACGTCGACGACGGGCCACCCGGCCCGCTCGTCCCCGCGCGAGGTGCGAGGAGCGGCGCGGCGGCGAGCGCCTCGAGCGACGGGCACGGCGAGGTCAGGACGCAGGGCACGCCCGCCCGCTCGGCCCGCTCGAGCCCCACGTCACGGGCGTGCCACGTCGGGGCCTGCTCCTGCTGGTGGGCTTCGTCGTGCTCGTCGACGACCACGACCGCGGCCAAGCCCCCGACCGGCGTCCAGGCCGCGGCGCGGGTGCCGACCACCGTGGCACCCGCCGCGCCCTGGGCCCAGTCACGGGGATGGGCGGCGACGCGCGACCCCGGCGCGTCGCAACGCCCGCGCCACCTGGGCGGCGACCGGGGCGGTCGGGCACAGGACGAGCGCGTGGCCGCGTCGCGGCCGCCGCCACGGCCACCACGCCGGGATCGGCCGCGGGCGGCAGCCGCAGCACGGCTCGCTCCCGCCCGAGGGCGTCGTCGACCAGCCGGTGGACCGGGTCGCGGCCGTGCACGGAGGTCACGGGCACGACGGGCGCGGCCCGGGGCAGGCCGGCGACGTTGCGCTCGGGCGACGCCGTGCGCAGGAACGACGCCGGACGACCGGCCCAGCGCCAGGCGGCCCACCGGGCGAGGTCGATGAGATCGGACCCGGGGCCGCGCCCGGACCACTTCGCCAGCGGCCGGAGGTCGACCCCGGCGGGCGGCTCGACGTCGACCTCGACCACCCACCCGCCGACCCGCCGCGGGCCGAGGGCGACCCGGACACGGTCCCCGACGCGCACCTGGTCCCCGAACGTGTCGGGGACCAGGTAGTCGAACGTCTTGTCGATGGCGGGCTCGTCGACGAGCACGCGGACGACCTGCCCTCCGGGGAGGGGATCTGGGAGGGGAAGCTGGGCCTCCCCTCCCGACCGGCTCACAGACCCAATGCCGACTTGATGTCGTCGACCCGGGTGGTCTGCTCCCAGGTCAGCTCCTTGTCGTTGCGCCCGAAGTGGCCGTAGGCGGCCGTCTTCTTGTAGATCGGGCGGCGCAGGTCGAGGTCGCGCAGGATGGCGGCCGGGCGGAGGTCGAACACCTCGTTGACGACGCCGGCGATCTTCGCGGGGTCGACGTTCTCGGTGCCGAACGTCTCGACCAGCGTCGACACGGGGCGGGCGACGCCGATGGCGTACGCCACCTGGACCTCGGCCCGGTGGGCGGCGCCGGCGGCGACCAGGTTCTTGGCCACCCAGCGGGCGGCGTAGGCGGCCGAGCGGTCGACCTTGGACGGGTCCTTGCCCGAGAACGCGCCGCCACCGTGGCGGGCGGCGCCGCCGTAGGTGTCGACGATGATCTTGCGGCCGGTCAGGCCGCAGTCGGCGTGCGGGCCGCCGAGCTCGAAGCTGCCCGTCGGGTTGACCAGGACGCGGAAGTCGTCGTCCTGGAACGCCGGCGGGATGAGCGGCCGGATCACGTGCTCGACCAGGTCGGGCTTGATCAGCGTCTCGGCGTCGAGGCCGGGCTGGTGCTGCGTCGAGATGAGCACGGTCTTCAGCTCGACCGGGACACCGTCCTCGTAGTCGAACGTGACCTGCGTCTTCCCGTCGGGGCGGAGGTACGGCAGGATGCCGGCCTTGCGGACCTCGGCCAGCCGGTGGGCCAGTCGGTGCGCCAGCCAGATCGGCATGGGCATGAGGTCTTCGGTCTCGTCGACCGCGTAGCCGAACATCATGCCCTGGTCGCCGGCGCCCTGGCTGTCGAGGTCTTCCTCGGCGCCCGAGGTGCGCTTCTCGAACGCGGTGTCGACGCCCTGGGCGATGTCGGGCGACTGCGGGTCGATCGAGGTCATGACGCCGCAGGTGTTGCCGTCGAACCCGACCGACTCGCGGTCGTAGCCGATGCCCTTGATCGTCTCGCGGACGATCGACGGGATCTCGACGTAGGCGGTGGTGGTGATCTCGCCGGCGACGATGGCCAGGCCGGTGGTCACCATGGTCTCGCACGCCACGCGCGCGGCCGGGTCCTGGGCCAGGATGGCATCGAGGATCGAGTCGCTGATCTGGTCGGCCATCTTGTCGGGATGGCCCTCGGTCACGGACTCGGACGTGAAGGTCCAACGGCTCACGGTTGCTGTCTCCTGTTTATGACGGCATCGAACACGGAACGGGCGATCACCCGCTTGTCCGCCAATGGCACCTCGCGCTCAGTGCCGTCGGCATGCATGATCACGACACTGTTGGTGTCGTGCTCGAACCCAGCGCCCGCAGCCGTGACGTCGTTGGCGACGATGACGTCGGCACCTTTGGCCACGAGCTTGGACGTTGCATTCTGCCTCACGCGGTCGGTCTCTGCTGCAAATCCGACCACGGTCTGACCGGGGCGCTTGCGTTCTCCCAGGCCAGCGAGGATGTCGACGGTGGGCTCGAGAGCGATGTCGGGCACACCGTCGTGCTTCTTGATCTTGTGCGCCGCGACCTGCGCCGGCCGGAAGTCGGCCACGGCCGCGGCCATGACGATCACGTCGGCCGCGGACGCGACGGCCCGGACGGCCTCGTCCATCTCCGCGGCGGTGTCGACGCGCACGACGTCGGCGGTCGGGGGGCGTCGGGCAGCCCCACGGTGGTGACCAGCGTGACCTTCGCGCCGCGGGCGGCGGCCTCGGCGGCGAGCGCGTGGCCCTGCTTGCCCGACGAGCGGTTGCCGATGAACCGCACCGGGTCGATGCGGCTCGCGCGTCCCGCCCGCGGTGATCACGACGTGCAGGCCCTCGAGGTCGCGGGTGGCCCCGAGCGCGGCCTCGACGCCGGCGACGATCGCCTCGGGGGCGGCGAGGCGGCCCCGGCCGACGTCACCACCGGCGAGGCGGCCCTCTTCGGGCGCCACGACGTGCACGCCCCGGCGGACGAGCGTGGCCACGTTCTCCTGCACGGCGGGGTGGTCCCACATCTCGGTGTGCATGGCCGGGGCCACCACGACCGGCGCCTCGGTGGCCAGCAGGGTCGCCGTGAGCAGGTCGTTGGAGATGCCGGCCGCGTAGGACCCGATCACCCGGGCGGTCGCCGGTGCGACGACCACCACGTCGGCCGACTGGCCGAGCCGCGTGTGCGGGATGGGATCGGCGTCGTCGAACAGCGAGGTGTGGACCGGCTCGGAGGCCAGCGCCGAGAACGTGGTCTCGCCCACGAAGCGGGTGGCGCCCCGGGTCATGATCGGCACGACGTGCGCGCCGGCGTCGACGAGGCGCCGGCACACCTCGATCGCCTTGTAGGCGGCGATCCCGCCCGAGACCCCCAGGACGATGCGGCGCCCCTCGAGCATCGACGTCGCCGACTTACTCGGCGGCGGGCGCCTCGGGGGCGGCGCTCCCGGCCGCGTCGGCGGCCTCGCTGGGATCGACCATCACGATCTTGTCGCTGGCGATCTCCTCGAAGGCGATCGACAGCGGCTTGCGGGCCACGGAGGTGACCTGCGGGGGCACGATGGCACCGAGGCCCTCGCCGAGCTGGTTGAAGTAGGCGTTGATCTGGCGGGCCCGCATCGCGCTGAGCGTGACCAGCGAGAACTTCGAGCCGGCGCGTGTCGAACAGCTCTTCGATCGACGGGTTCATCATCGTGTCTTGGCGTGAAGCCATGGTGGGCGGCGGACCCTCTCGCAGCCGGACGGGAATCGACCGACAAGACTACCGTGCGCGCGCGGCGGACGGTGAAACCCATCTCTCGCCGCCCGGCCCGGGCGGCCGCCTGGGTCGGCGACGCGCTCACGCCGCCGACCCCGACGACGACCCACCCGCTTCCCGCCGATCAGGCGCCGCAGGGGATGCCGACGTTGGTCTGCTCGGTGACGGCGTTCACGGTTCCCCTCCTGCTGGTGGCTCGCGCGCCCGCCGCTGCCGAGGACCACGGGCACCCACTACTACGAGGAGCGGCGCCGTTCGGATCTCACCGCGTCGCGCATTCCTCCCCACGTCGTGCGTCGCGGGCGGGTGAGAGCCCGCCTCGGGGGCGGTCAGCTCAGAGAGCGCGACCGGTGAACCGGTCGGCGGCGGCCGCGGTGATGCGATCGGCGAGCTCGTCGGGCTTCAGCTCGTGCGAGTCGAGCACGAGGTCGTAGACCGACAGGTCCTCGAGATCGATGCCGTAGAGCGCCAGGTAGCGCGCCCGCTCCACCCGCTCGCGCTCGGCGTTGTCGGCGAGCGCCCGCGCCACCGAGAGGCCCTCGCGTCCGGCCACCCGCGCCGCCCGGACCTCGGCGGCGCACTCGAGGTAGCACCGTGACCGCGGGCACGCCCTCGTTGCGGGCGATCCACCCGGCGAGGCGCGACTCGATGAGGACGCCGCCGGCGCGGGCCCGCTCGGCGAGGCGGGTGTCGAGCTCGACGTCGACGTCGGGATGGTCCGTGGCGTAGAGCCCGAACTCCGCGAGGCTCATGCCGCGCTCGCGGGCCATCGCCCGGAACACGGCGCCGCCCGGGACGAGGGTGACCTCGAGCCGGGCGGCGACATGTTCGGACGTGGTCGTGGTGCCCGACCCGGGAGGGCCGGAGACCGTGATGAGCAAAGGAAGCGAGAGGCTGGCTCAGCCGGAGAAGGCTTCCAGCAGCGACTTGCGCTGCTGATCGCCCAACCCCTTGACACGACGGGTGTCGGCGATGCCGATCTCCTCCATCGCCCGGCGGGCGCGGACCTTGCCCACGCCCGGGAGCGACTCGAGGACGGCGAGCACCTTCATCTTGCCGACCGTGTCGTTGCCGTCGGACTGGTCAAGGAGATCGCCGAGGGTCAGCGACCCCATCTTCAGCTTCTCCTTGAGCTCGGCCCGAGCCCGGCGGGCTTCGGCGGCCTTGGCCAGTGCGGCTTCACGCTGCTCAGGAGTCAATTGCGGTGGCTGCGGCATGGAGGCCAACCTAGCGCGACCGCACACCCGACTCGTGACACCTGGCCGTAACAACCCCGGTCAGGGGTCTGCTAGGTGATCGACGCCACCAGCGCACGGGCGGCCGCCACGGGGTCCTCCGCCCGGGTGATGGGCCGCCCCACGACCAGCAGCCCGGCCCCCGCGTCGAGCGCCTGGCGGGGCGTGGCGACCCGCGCCTGGTCCTCCGCGGGTGCCCCCTCGGGCCGGATCCCGGGCGTCACGACAAGAGCGCTGGGCGCCAGCTGGTGCACCGCCGCGATGTCGAGGGCGGAGCAGACGAAGCCTTGGCACCCGCCGTCGAGCCCGACGCCGACCCGCTGGTGCAACAGGTGCGCGGACGCCTCGGGCTCGCTCGTCAGCACGGTCACGCCCAGCGCCGTCGGCTCGGCGCCCTCGACGCCCGCCGCGCCCTCGCGGAGCCCCTCGACCCCGGCCCGCACCATCGGGACCCCGCCCGCGGTGTGCACCGTGAGGTAGCGGGCGCCGAGCGCCCCGATCACCCGGGCGGCCCGGTGGACGGTGTTGGGGATGTCGTGCAGCTTGAGATCGCAGAACACGTCGACCCCCAGGTCGACCAGCGTGGTGATCGCCTCGGGCCCCGCCGCGCTGTACAGCTCGAGGCCCACCTTCATGGTGCCGAACCACGGCCGCAGCTCGCGAGCCAGCCGCAGTGCCGGGATGAGGTCGTCGACGTCGAGCGCCAGCGCCAGGTGCGCCCGCACCTCCTCGGGCGCCTCGTCGGCGCGGGCCTCGCCCGTCGTCGTCCCCTGGGCCCCGCTCGCGGTCGCCTCGTCAGCCATGGACCTCTCCGATCACGTCCCGGATGTGCGGCACGCCCTGGCGGGCCGCCCACCTCTCCAACTCGTCCCTGACCTGCCCGGGCGCCCGCGGGTCCGCGAAGGTGGCCGTCCCCACCTGCACCCCGGTCGCCCCGGCGAGCAGCATCTCGGCCGCATCCGCGCCGCTCGCCACGCCCCCCACGCCCACGATCGGCACGGCGGGCGCCGCCGCGTGCACGTCGAACACCGCCCGCACGGCGACCGGGTGGATGGCGGGGCCCGACAGCCCGCCGCCCCGCGCTCCCGAGCCCAGCCGGAAGGTGCGGGCCTCGGGATCGATGGCCATGCCCATCACCGTGTTCACGAGGGTGACCGCCTCTGCCCCCGCCTCGTGGGCGGCGACGGCGATCTCGGGGAGGTGCGACACGTTGGGGCTGAGCTTGGCCCATCGGGGGCGCCCGCACCCGGCAGTTGCCCGCACCACCTCGGCGGTCGCCTCGGCCGAGTGGGCGAACAGGTCGCGCCCGGCCTCGGTGTTGGGGCACGACAGGTTCACCTCGACGGCGACCACCCCGTCGGGCGCGCCGGCCAGCACGTCGGCGGCGCGGCGGTAGTCGTCGACCGTGCGCCCCCAGATCGAGGCGACCACGCGGGCGCCCGTGGCCAGCAGCGCCGGCAGGTCCTCGGCCAGCCAGGCGGCGACACCGGGGCCCTGCAGCCCGACCGAGTTGATCATCCCTGCGGTCGTCTCGTGCACCCGCAACGGCGGGTTGCCCACCACCGGGTCGGCGTGCAGCGACTTCACCACCACAGCCCCGAGGGCCGCCAGGTCGAGGTACGGCGCCAGCTCGGCGCCGTGGCCCGCGGTGCCGGACGCCGTCATCACCGGGTTGGGCAGGGTGACCGAGCCGATCGTCACCGCCATGTCGACGGCACCGGCCGCGCCGGGCGTGGGACGGCGGCCCGGGAGGAGCCTCACAGGCGCGTCACCTGCCGCCGCCCTGTCGTCGCCCCTGTTGTCGTCGACGGTCGTGTCCCGCCTCCGGTGGTACTCCTGCAGCGTGCGCACCCGCAGGTGGTGCTGCGAGCGGTCGACGGTGCTCTCGGCGGCCGCCGTGGCCGCCGCCGCCGTGGTGAGGCACGGGATGCGGTGGACGTTGGCGGCCCGCCGGATGTAGGCGCCGTCGGCCCGTGCCCCGCGACCGCGGGGGCTGTTGACCACGAGGGCGACCTTGCCGGCGCTGATCAGGTCGAGCGCGGTCGGCAGCCCGGCCGAGGCCGCGTCGTCGGGCTCGTCGGCCGTTCGCTCGGCGGGCTCGGGCACCTCGCCGTCCGCGGTCACCTTGGCCACCCGCTGGGCGACGGGCACCCCGTGGCGCTCGAGGTGGTCGGCGGTGCCGTGCGTGGCGGCGATGGCGAAGCCGAGGTCGACGAACTGGGCGGCGGCCCGCAGGCCGGCCTCCTTGTCGCGGTCCGCCAGCGACAGGAACACGAGGCCGCCGTCGGGCAGCCGGTCCCCCGCCGAGATCTGCGCCTTGCCGAACGCCAGGCCGAACGTGCGGTCGATCCCCATCACCTCGCCCGTCGAGCGCATCTCGGGGCCGAGGACCGTGTCCGCGTCGGGGAAGCGGTTGAACGGGAGCACCGCCTCCTTCACCGCGATGTGGCCGCCGTCGACCGGGGGGCACAACAGGCCCTCGGACCGCAGCTCGGCCAGCGTCGACCCGACCATCACCCGGGCGGCCACCTTCACCAGCGGGACACCGGTCGCCTTGGCCACGAACGGGACCGTGCGGCTGGCCCGCGGGTTGGCCTCGATGACGAAGACCTGGCCCTGCTTGACCGCGTACTGCACGTTGATCAGGCCGCGGACGTCGAGGGCGTCGGCCAGGCGCCGCGTGTAGTCCTCGATCACGGCCACGGTGTCGGCGCCGAGCGAGTGCGGCGGGATCGAGCAGGCCGAGTCGCCCGAGTGGACCCCGGCCTCCTCGACGTGCTCCATCACGCCGCCGATGACCACCTCGCCGGTGTGGTCGCGGATGGCGTCGACGTCGACCTCGGTGGCGTCCTCGAGGAACCGGTCGACCAGGACGGGGCGCGACGCCGACAGGCCGCCCTCGATGCCGAGGCTGCCGAAGCCGGCCAGCTCGGCCATGGCGCGACGCAGCCCGTCCTCGTCGTAGACGATCTCCATGGCCCGGCCGCCGAGCACGTAGCTGGGGCGCAGCAGCGCCGGATAGCCGATGCGGTCGACGATGGCGAGGGCGTCGTCCACGGTGGTGGCCGTCCCGCCCGCCGGCTGGGGGATCTCCAGGCGGGCGCACAGGGCGTTCCACAGCTCGCGGTCCTCGGCGGCGTCGATCGAGGCGGGCGAGGTGCCGAGCACCAGGCCCTCGGGCAGCGACGCCGCCAGCTTCAGCGGCGTCTGCCCGCCGAGCGCCACCACCACGCCCACGAGCTCGCCGGCCGCCTGCTCGGCCTCGATGACGTTGAGGGCGTCCTCGAGCGTCAGTGGCTCGAAGTACAGGCGGTCGGAGGTGTCGTAGTCGGTCGACACCGTCTCGGGGTTGCAGTTGAGCATGACGGTCTCGAAGCCGGCGTCGCCGAGGGCGAAGCTGGCGTGGACGCAGCAGTAGTCGAACTCGATGCCCTGCCCGATGCGGTTGGGGCCCGAGCCGAGGATCAGGACCTTGCGGCGGCCGCTGGGCGTCACCTCGTCCTCGTCCTCGTAGGTCGAGTAGTGGTACGGCGTGGCGGCCTCGAACTCGGCTCCACAGGTGTCGACGGTCTTGTACGTGGGCGTGACGCCGGCCGCCACCCGGCCGGCCCGCACCTGGTCGTGGTCGGTGCCCCACAGCCAGGCGAGCTGGGCGTCGCTGAACCCGAGCTGCTTGGCCCGCTTCCACCCCCGGCGGGTCATGCCCGCCATGCCCGTGGCCGCGAGGTGCTCGCGCTCCTCGACGATGCGCAGGATCTGGTCGAGGAACCACGGGTCGACCCGGGTCCGCTCGGCGAGGGCGTCGACCGTGATGCCCCGCCGGAGCGCGGCCTCGAGCTGGAACGGCCGATCGGGGGTGCCGATGGCCGCCCTTGCGATCAGCTCCTCGTCGTCGAGGACGTCGAGCTGCCCCTCGGCCGGGTCGCAGTTCAGGCCGGCGCGGCCGTGCTCGAGGCTGCGCAACGCCTTCTGCAGCGACTCGGGGAACGTCCGCCCGATGGCCATCGCCTCGCCCACCGACTGCATCGACGTGCCGAGCACGCCCGCGCTGCCGGGGAACTTCTCGAACGCCCACCGGGGCACCTTGGTGACGACGTAGTCGATCGTCGGCTCGAAGCTGGCGGGCGTCTTGCGGGTGATGTCGTTCGGGATCTCGTCGAGCGTGTAGCCGACGGCGAGCTTGGCCGCGATCTTGGCGATGGGGAACCCGGTGGCCTTGGACGCCAGCGCCGACGACCGGCTCACCCGGGGGTTCATCTCGATGATGACCATGTCGCCGTTGGTCGGGTCGAGGGCGAACTGGACGTTCGACCCGCCGGTCTCGACGCCGACCCGGCGGATGCAGGCGAAGGCCGCGTCGCGCATGGCCTGGTACTCGACGTCGGTCAGGGTCTGGGCCGGGGCCACGGTGATCGAGTCGCCGGTGTGGACGCCCATCGGGTCGAGGTTCTCGATCGAGCAGATGACCACGCAGTTGTCGGCGCGGTCGCGCATGACCTCGAGCTCGTACTCCTTCCAGCCCGCGATCGACCGCTCGATCAGGATCTCGGAGATGGGGCTGGCCGCCAGTCCGTTGGCCGCCACCCGCTCGAACTCGGCGGACGTGGCCGCGATGCCGGTGCCCCGGCCGCCGAGGATGTAGGCGGGGCGGATCACCACGGGAAGGCCGATGCGGTCGACGGCCGCCATCGCCTCGTCCAGCGTGTGCGCGGTGGCGGACGGCGGGACGTTCAGGCCGATGCCCTGCATCGCCACCTTGAACCGCTCGCGGTCCTCGGCGGTGGCGATGGCCTCGGCGTTGGCGCCGATCAGCTCGGGCGTGCCGGGCACCCCGACGGCCTTGCGGTCGACCAGCTCCATGGCGAGGTTCAGGGCCGTCTGGCCTCCGAGCGTCGGGAGGACGGCATCGGGACGCTCGCGCTCGATGATCTTCGCCAGGTGGTCGGCGTCGAGCGGCTCGACGTAGGTGGCGTCGGCGAAGTCGGGGTCGGTCATGATCGTCGCCGGGTTCGAGTTGGCGAGGATCACGCGGTAGCCCTCGGCGCGCAGGACCTTGCACGCCTGCGTGCCCGAGTAGTCGAACTCGCAGGCCTGACCGATGACGATGGGGCCCGCGCCGATCAGCAGGATCGACTCGATGTCCGTCGCGGCGCGGCACTCAGGTCCCCCTCGACGCGTCGATCAGGGACGCGAACTCGTCGAACAGGTAGGCGGCGTCGTGGGGGCCGGGACCGGCCTCGGGGTGGTACTGCACGCTGAAGGCCCGCAGCGCGTCGGCCCGGATGCCCTCGATCACGCCGTCGTTGAGGTTCACGTGGGTGACGGCCACGTCGGGCCCGAGCGACCCCTCGGCGACCGCGTAGTTGTGGTTCTGGCTGGTGATCTCGACCCGGCCCGTCGCCAGGCGGCGCACGGGGTGGTTGCCGCCGTGGTGGCCGAACGGCAGCTTGTGCGTCGTGGCGCCGAGCGCGGTCGCCAGCAGCTGGTGGCCGAGGCAGATGCCGAACACCGGCACGCGGTCGACCAGCCCCGTGATGGCCTCGGTGGCGCCGGCCACCGCAGCCGGGTCGCCCGGCCCGTTGGACAGGAACACGCCGTCGGGCTCGCGGGCCAGCACCGCGTCGGCGGGCGTGGCCGCGGGCACGACGGTGACCTCCCCGAGGCCGGAGAGGTGGCGCAGGATCGTGCGCTTGATCCCGAAGTCGTAGGCGACGATGCGCCGCGCTCCCCGCCGGGCCGCGCCGCGACGACGTACGGCTCGGCGCAGGTGACGGTGGCGACCAGGTCGATCCCGTCGGTGCCGGGCTCGGCCACCGCGGCCGCCTTCAGTGCCACCTCGTCGCCGGCGCCGAACGCACCGGGCATGGCCCCGGCGTCGCGGATGTGCCGGGTGAGGCGGCGGGTGTCGACGCCCGCGATGCCGGGGACGCCGTGCCGGCGCAGGTAGGCCTCGAGGTCGTCGGTCGAGCGCCAGTTCGACCGGCGCCGCGCCAGGTCGCGGATGACGACGCCCGCGGGCGAACGGCCGCCGGCTCTCGTCGTCGTCGGCGTTGACCCCGTAGTTGCCGATGTGGGGGTAGGTGAAGGTGATGATCTGGCCCGCGTAGCTGGGGTCGGACAGCACCTCCTGGTAGCCCGACAGCACCGTGTTGAACACGACCTCGCCGCTGGCGATGCCGGCGGTCGGCTCGGCGCCGATGAGCTCGCCCTCGAACGTGGTGCCGTCGGCCAGGACGAGCACGCCCTCGCGCACGGTCACCGCCGTCTCCGTCGAGGCCGCGCTGCCCGTTCGTGCGACGGAACGTGCGACGTGTCGGTCGCTCGGGCGTGCACACCTGTCGCAGGAACGGAGGGGGCGTCGCCGGGGAGTCGCATAAGGATGCAGTGTAGTGAATACCAGGCGCCGGTTCTCATCGTTGGGCCTCGCCGTCGATGACCACCGGCTCGCCGGCGAGCACCGTGTGCCGGACGCGCCCCGTGAGCTCCATGCCCGCGTACGGGGTGTTGCGGCTGCGGCTGGCCAGGGCGCCCGGATCGACCGTCCACGTCGCCTGCGGATCGACGACGCACAGGTTGGCCGGGCGCCCCTCGGCGATGGGGCCGCCGTGGGTGTCGTCGGCGCCGATCACCGCGGCCGGGCCCCACGACATCAGCGCCAGGACCTCGGCGACCGACAGGTCGAGGTGCGTGAGCGCCAGGGCCAGCGCCGTCTCGAGGCCCAGCATCCCGGGAGGCGCCTGGTCGAACGGCTGCTCCTTCGTCTCGGGCGCGTGGGGGGCGTGGTCGGTGGCGATGCAGTCGATCGTGCCCGCCGCCAGCCCCGCCCGGACGGCGGCGACGTCGTCGTCGGTGCGCAGCGGCGGGTTGACCTTGAACACGGGGTCGAAGCCCGCGCACGCGGCGTCGGTGAGGGTGAAGTGGTGGGTGGTCGCCTCGCACGTGACCGCCAACCCCTCGGCCTTGGCCGCCGCCACCAGCTCGACCGACCGTCGTGTCGACAGGTGCTGGAAGTGGACCCGGCCGGCGGTCATGCGGGCGAGGGCGATGTCGCGCATCACCATCACCTCTTCCGCCTCGGGCGGCTGGCCCGGGATGCCGAGGCGCGACGACCACGCACCCTCGTGCATCGACCCGCCCGCGGCCAGCACGTCGTCCTCGCAGTGCTGTGCGAGCGTGAGCCCGAGGCCCCGGGCGTACTCGAGCGCCCGCCGCATCAGCCGGCGCGTCCTGCACCCCGCTGCCGTCGTCGGTGAAGAACCGCACGCCGAGCTCGGCCAGCTCGGCCATGGGGGTCGAGCTGCGTGCCGGCCCGGTCGATCGTGATCGCCGCCGAGGTGCGCACCTCGCACGTCGCACCCCGGCCCAGGTCGAGGACCTCGCGGGCGACCCCCGCCGAGTCGATGGCCGGGGTGGTGTTGGGCATGGCCAGCACGCACGTGTAGCCGCCCAGCGCCGCGGCCCGGGCGCCCGTCTCGATGGTCTCGGCCTCCTCCTTGCCGGGCTGGCGGAGGTGCGTGTGGAGGTCGACGAGCCCGGGGGCGACCACGCAGCCGCCCGCGTCCAGGGTGACGTCGGCACGCAGGTCGGCGTCGGCCGACACCGCCCGGATCACGCCGTCCTCGACCACGACGTCGGCGCGCCGGGTGCCGGTGGCGTCGACGACCTCGCCCCCGCGGATGACGATCGACTTCATCTCTCCCCTTCCGTCGGGTACGTGGCGGCCGAGGTCGCGGCCGGATCCCAGCAGGTCGAACAGGACCGCCATGCGGACGGCCACGCCGTTGCGCACCTGGTCGATCACGACCGACCGCGGCAGGTCGGCCACGTCGGCGGCGATCTCGACCCCCCGGTTCATCGGCCCGGGGTGCATGACGATGGCCTTGTCGCCGAGCAGGTCGACGCGGCGGCGGGTCAGGCCGAAGCAGGCCGTGTACTCGCGCAGCGAGGGCAGGAGGGCCTCGGTCATGCGCTCGCGCTGCATCCGCAGCAGGTACACGGCGTCGACCTCGGGCAGCACGGCGTCGATGTCGTGGCTGACCCGCACCGGCCACCCCTCGGTGCTCGGCGGCAGCAGCGTCGGCGGCGCCACCAGCGTGACCTCGGCGCCGAGCTTGGTGAAGGCCCACACGTCGCTGCGCGCCACCCGGCTGTGGGTGATGTCGCCGACGATGGCGATGCGGCGCCCGTCGAGCCCGCCCAGGTGCTCGCGGATCGTGTAGCAGTCGAGCAGCGCCTGGGTGGGGTGCTCGTGCCACCCGTCGCCGGCGTTGACCACGCTGCCCGACACCCACTGGGCGATCTGGTGGGGCACCCCCGACGACCGGTGGCGCACGACGATGCAGTCGACGCCCATGGCCTCGATGGTCTCGACGGTGTCGCGCAGCGACTCGCCCTTGTTCACCGACGACGTGGACACCGAGAAGCTCAGCGTGTCGGCCGACAGGCGCTTGGCCGCCTGCTCGAAGCTCAGGCGGGTGCGCGTGGAGTCCTCGTAGAAGAGCCAGCTCACCGTGCGCCCCTGCAGGGCCGGCACCTTGGGCATCCTCCGACGGCTGACCTCGACGAAGCTGTCGGTCAGGGTGAGCAGGTGCTCGATCTCGTCGGCGGACAGGTCGGCGACGCCGAGCAGGTGCCGGCGCCCCGTGCCCGGGGTGCGCCGCGCTCACCGGTACCCGTCCTTCAGCACCTCGCCCAGCTCGACCCCGTCGACGGTGGCGTTCACCACCTCGTCGCGGCGGGTCGGCAGGTTCTTGCCCACGAAGTCGGGCCGGATCGGCAGCTCGCGATGGCCCCGATCCACCATCACCGCCAGCTGCACGGCCCGGGGCCTGCCGTAGGTGTGCACGGCGTCCAGGGCGGCGCGGATGGTGCGCCCTGTGAACAGGACGTCGTCGACCAGCACGACCACCCGGCCGGTGAGGTCGACCGGGATGTCGGTCACCGCCGAGGGCAGCACCGGCCGAAGACCGATGTCGTCGCGGTGGAAGGCGACGTCGAGCGTGCCGTGCGGGGGCGCCTCGCCGTCGATCTTGCCCAGCGCCTTGGCCAGGGCCTCGGCGAAGGCCACGCCGCCCGTCTGGAGGCCGACGACCACCACCTCGTCGAGCCCGTGGTTGAGCTCGATGACCTCGTGGGCCATGCGCCACACGGCCCGGCGGACGTCATCGGCGTCGAGCACCTGGGTCCGGGCAACGAAAACGCCCCCGAACGGGGGCGTCGACTTGCGTTCGCGCTCTGCCAATCGGGGACCTCCCCATCGATTCGTCATCGATCTGGCCGTGCGGGCCTCGCAGGACCCGCTTCACGGTCAGGACGGCAGCGTAGCAGCGGTGCGGCGACGTCCTGGGCATCCGTGGTCACCCGAGCTCCGGGCCCACACCACCGTGCCGTCCGCCTCGCCGAGGGCGGTGAACCCGGCGGCTGCGGCGACCCGGGCCGACGCGACGTTGATCGGCGGGACGCGCGCCCACACCTGGTCGAGCCCGCCGTCGGGCGCGAGGCTCCAGGCCGCGAGCAGGCGGGCCGCCGCGGTGGCCACGCCCCTGCCGCGGTGCTGCGTCACGATCCACCAGCTCAGCTCGGCCCGCCGGCGCACCCGGTCGACGTTCCGCGCGCCGACCTCGCCGAGCACGGTCGCCGGATCGTCGACCGGCACCACCACCAGGTCGAGGCACAGCCCCGCGGACCGGCGCGCCGGCTCGCCGCGGATCCAGCGGGCGGCGCCGGCGGGCGACAGGTCGTCGGGCATCCCCCCGCCCGTTTGCTGTGCAGGATCGGCCCACGCCGCCGCCAGCGCCGCCGCGTCGGTCGACGTGTCGGACCAGGGACGCAAGGCGATGCCGGCCACCCGGTCGACGAGGGGCGGGGCGGGCAGCGCCAGCGGACGGCGGCACGCCGGGGTCCCCCGACCACGGGTCGACGGGTTCACGACGGGTCCGGGACCTCGCCCCCGGGCGGGCGGGCCTCGCCGGCGACCGCCGACAGCACGCCGTTGACGAAGCGGGGCGAGTCGTCGGTGCCGAACCGCCGCGCCAGCACCACGGCCTCGTTGATGACCAGGGCCTGGCTCCGATCGGGCACCTCGTAGAGCTCGTAGGCGCCGATGCGCAGCAAAGCGCGGTCCACCGCGGCGAGCCGGGTCAACGACCAGCGCGGCGCGACGAGCCGGGCGAGGACGGGATCGATGCGCTCGGCGTGGGCGTCGACCCCGGTCACCAGCTCGACCGCCAGCGCGTCGGGGGCCACCGGCAGCCCCGCGAGGACCTCGGACACCGGCACGCCCTTCGACTCGGCCTCGTACAGCAGCTCGAGAGCCCGCTCGCGGGCCGACCGCCGGCTCTCGGCCTCGCTGGGCTCGAGGTCGCCCGGATCGCCGAAGTCGCGATCGTCCTGCGCCCGTGGGCTCATGCGCGGGTCAGGTATTCGGCGCTGCGGGTGTCGACCTTGATGCGCTCGCCCTCGTTGACGAACAGCGGCACCTGGACGACGAGGCCGGTCTCGAGGGTGGCGGGCTTGCGGGCGCCCGACACGCGGTCGCCCTGGATCCCCGGCTCGGTGGCGGCGACGGTGAGCTCGACGGCCGCAGGCAGGTCGGTGCCGATGATCTCGTCCTTGTAGAACTGCAGCACCATCGTCGAGCCGTCCACGATGTAGTTGGTGGCGTCCCCGAGGGCGGCGGGACCGACGTGGATCTGCTCGTAGCTCGAGTTGTCCATGAACACGTAGTCGCCGGCGTCGCGGTACAGGAACTGCATGTCCTTCTTGTCGACCACGGCCTGCTGGACCCGCTCGTCGGCCCGGAAGGTCTTGTCGAGCACCCCACCCGACCGCACGTTGCGCAGCGTCGTGCGCACGAAGGCCGGACCCTTGCCCGGCTTGACGTGCTGGAAGTCGACGACCTGGAAGAGCCCCTCGGGCAGATCGAGGGTCATGCCCCGCTTGAGGTCGTTGGTGGTGGTGGCGGCCATCTGTGCTCCTGGCGCGTTGGTCTAGAGGGAGGGCTCCTTGGGCGCCAGCGTCAGGGTGCGGCAGCCCTCGGAGGTGACCACGACGGTGTCCTCGATGCGGACACCGCCGTGCTCGGCGAGGTAGACGCCGGGCTCGACGGTGACGACGTGGCCGTCGGCCAGGCTACCAGTCGCGTTGGCGGACACCCGAGGCGACTCGTGGATGTCGAGGCCGACGCCGTGGCCGGTCCCGTGCAGGAAGGCGTCCGCCCACCCGACCTGGCGCAGCACCGATCGGCACGCCTCGTCGACCTCGCTCACGTCGACACCGGCCCGCACCGCGGCGACGCCGGCGGCCTGGGAGGCGTGGACCGCGTCGAGCATCCGGCGCTGCGTGGCGGTGGGCTCCCCCACCATCACGGTGCGGGTCATGTCCGAGTGGTAGCCGTCGACGAGGGCCCCGAAGTCGAGGACCACCAGGTCGCCCTCGCGGATCCGGCGCTCCCCGGCCCGGTGGTGCGGCATGGCGCCGTTCGGCCCCGCCGCCACGATCGTGTCGAACGACGGGCCGTCGGCGCCGAGGCGCCGCATCTGCCACTCGAGCTCGAGGGCGACCTCGGCCTCGGTCGCCCCCTCGCCCAGCCGGTGGCGGACCGAGGCCAGGGCGGCGTCGGCCATCGCGCACGCGGCCTCGATGCGGGCCACCTCGCCCGCGTCCTTCACCCGCCGCAGATCCTCGACCAGGCCTTCCGTGGGCACCAGATCGGCTTCGGGGAACCAGTCGGACCCGTACCGGCGCTGCTGAGCCCACGTGACGGCCTCGGCTTCGAGGCCGAGTCGGGCCCCCGCCGGGACCTGGGGGACGAGGTGCTGGCGCTGCTCGTCGGCGGTCCTCCCGACGAGCACGTCGGCCTCGACACCGGATGCCGCCACCTCCGTCGCGGCCTGGTCGCGGTAGCGCCCGTCGGTCACGAAGACCAGCCCCTCGGGCCGGACGAGGAGGAGCGCGGCCGACCCCGTGAACCCCGTGAGGTAGCGCACGTTGGTCAGGCTGGTGACGAGCAGGGCGTCGCACCCGGCGGCGTCGAGGCCCTCCCGCAGTCGGGTCGCGCGGTCGGCGACGTCCATCGCGGGCAGGGAGGCGCGGTCGAAGGTCACGGCGCGCAGGATAGAGCCCGTGCCCAGGCGCCAGACCAGGTCACGGACCGACCGGACCGACCGGACCGACCGACCGCCGCGACCCCGGCCCTGGCCGACCCGCCGGTCGGTCAGGCGTCGAGCAGCCGGGCCACGGCCTTGACGGCGAGCACGTACCCGAGCCCGCCGAGGCCGGCGATCGTGCCGGTGGCGACGGGCGACACGACCGAGACGTGACGCCAGGCCTCGCGGGCCTGCGGGTTCGACAGGTGGACCTCGACGATCGGTCCGGAGAAGGCGGCGAGGGCATCGTGGATCGCCCAGGCGTAGTGCGTGAACGCCCCCGGGTTGATGACGATGGCCGCCGCCTGACCGCGGGCCGCGTGGATGGCGTCGACGATGTCGCCCTCGTGGTTCGACTGGACGTGCTCGACCTCGAGGCCCAGCTCACCGGCGGCGTGGCGAACCATCTCGACGTGCTCCTCGAGCGTGTCCGTGCCGTACACGTCGGGCTCGCGCTCGCCCAGCAGGTTCAGGTTCGGGCCGTTGATCAGGAGCACGGTGCCCCGTCCGGACGAGCGCTCGCTCACGACCGGTCCGCCATGTCGTCGAGCGCCGCGGCCGCGGCGGTGGGGTCGACCCCGGTCACGACCTCGACGCCGTCGGGGCCGTCGAGCACGAAGGTCAGGCCGTCGACCGCCTTCTTGTCCCG
Organism: uncultured Acidimicrobiales bacterium; assembly: GCA_963778415.1. Taxonomy (GTDB): domain Bacteria; phylum Actinomycetota; class Acidimicrobiia; order Acidimicrobiales; family VFJN01; genus ZC4RG19. The sequence goes on along the minus strand of CAVZUI010000010.1, from coordinate 342,168 downwards.
CGCCATGAGCACGAGCAGCTCGGTCGGGTCCACGGCGTCGGGCAGCGTCGCCTCCAGCCCGTACTCGGCCACCACCCGCCGGTGCTCGTCGACCCGCCGGCGGTCGATGCGCCCGAGGCGGTGGGCCAGCGCGGCCGCGTAGACGAGGCCGACGGCGACCGCCTCGCCGTGGCGCAGGTCGTACCGCCCCCCGGTCTCCAGAGCGTGGGCCAGGGTGTGGCCGTAGTTGAGGGTGGCCCGACCCCGCGTGTTGGCGAGGTCCTCTCGCTCGTCGGCGGCCACCACGTCGGCCTTGATGCGGACGCAGGCGGCGATGCGCTCGTCGAGCGGCATCGCCAGCAGGTCGTCGCCGGTCAGGAAGTGGTACTTGGCCATCTCGCCCAGCCCGCTCAGCCGCTCCCGCTCGGGCAGCGTGGCCAGCGCGTCGGTGTCGCACAGCACCGCGTCCGGTTGCCAGAACGCCCCGACGAGGTTCTTCCCCTCGGGCAGGTTGACCCCCGTCTTCCCTCCGATGGCGGCGTCGACCATGCCGAGCAGGGTGGTCGGCACGTGCGTGACCGCGATCCCGCGGTGGTAGACGGCGGCCGCGAACCCCGCGACGTCGGTGACGAGCCCGCCGCCGACCGCGACCACGTGGTCGGCCCGGGTGAGCCCCCATCGCGACCACGCCCGGCACAGGTCCTCGACCGTGGCCAGCGACTTGGCCGCCTCGCCGTCGCCCACGGTGAACACCTCGTGCTCGCAACCCGGGTCGACCGAGAGGCCGATGCCGGGTTGCGTGACGACGGCGACGCGCCGCGCCGTCGCGCCCACGTGCTCGGGGAGCAGGGCGCGCACCCCCGTCCCGACGACGACGGGGTAGGTGGCGCCACCGGCCCGCACCTCGACGACGAGGGCACGCCCACCAGCGGACGGCGACGGAGCCGCGTTCACGGTTCGCTCACCGCGGTCGTCGAGGGGCGCTCGCTGTGGGGGGCGCCGGCCACGACGGCGGCGATGTGCCGCGCCAGGGCACGCTTCGGCTTGTCGTCGCCGTCGTGGAACGGCTCGACGTCCACGACCGCGTCGGCCACCAGCTCGTAGAGCGGCGACCGCTCGGCCAGCAGGCGGGTGAGGGTGCCGGCCGCGTCGCCCGCCAGGAGCGGACGGTGCGTCGGGTCGGTGCGTGCGGCCAGGAACTCGGTGGAGGCCCGCAGCCACACCACGAAGGCGCCCGAGTCCGTCAGGGCGGCCCGGTTCTCGGGCGTCGTGACCACGCCGCCACCGGCGGCGAGGACGAGTGGCGTCGGACGGCCGAGCAGGTCGGCCAGGACCTCGGCCTCGATCGCTCGGAACACCGGCTCGCCCTCGTCGGAGAAGATGCCCGGGATCGTGCGCCCCGCCCGCAGCTCGACCTGTTCGTCGACGTCGGCGAACGGGCGCTGCAGCTCCTTGGCGAGGCGGCGCCCGACCGTGCTCTTGCCGACGCCCATGAGGCCGACGAGGACCACGTGGCTGCCCGGGTCACCCATCGGCGCGGCCCTGGGGATGCACGGCGGGGCCCGCGGCGCGCCGGTCGTCGCCTGCCGGCGCGAGCTTCCTGGTCACGCCACGACGATACCGGTGCCGACCCCGGCGGCTGGAACGGGACGCGCCGTCACACCGGCCCGGCCGCGGTGGCGAGCGTGACCACCAGCCCGCCGAAGGCGAGGGCGGGCCCGAAGGGGAACGGGCGGTCGCGGCGCCGCACCACGAGCAGCGCGAGGCCGACGATCGACCCGACCAGCCCGGCGACGAGCCCGGCGTTGAGCACCCCCTGGACCGGCATGAGCACGGGATGGTCGGGCCGCCACGCACTCCACCCGGCCGCCGCCCCGACGAGCACCCCGAGGCGCACGTCGCCGAACCCGAGCGCCCGCGGCGAGACGAGGTGCAGGACGAGCAGGAAGCCGCCCAGGGCCAGGGCCCCGACACCTGCGCCCGCCAGCCGCCGTGCGGGCCCCTCGAGCACCGCCACCAACGCCGCCCCGGCCAGGACCGCGACCGCGGTGACGTAGACGAAGCGGGTGGGGATCCGCATGACGACGAGGTCGACCGCAGACATGGCGACCAGCCCCGTGACCAGGGCCAACACGGGCACCAGCACGACCGACCACCCGACGACCAGCGCGGCGACGCCCCAGCCGAGACCGCACGCCACCTCGATGGCGACCGCCGGGCCCGCCACCGGCTCGCGGCAGCGGCGACATCGGGCACCCGCCGCCACCCCGACGATGGCCGGCAGCGCACCGGGCGCCAGCGTCGCCCCGCACCGGCGGCAGCGCGCCGCCGGGCGGCCCACCTCGACCGAGGTGGGGACGCGCCCCAGCAGCAGCGGCAGCGCCACCCGCCATCCGGTCCAGCGCACGACCGCGTAGGTCACGAACGGCCCGACGACCAGCACGCCCACCGCGGCCGCGAGCGCGGCCAGCGGAAGGGTGTTCATGGGACCACCGGCTCCGCCCGGGCTGCGCGGCGCGGCCGATTCGTCGAGCCGGCGGTCGGGGTCAGCGGACGGTGGAGAGGAAGCTGATGAGGCGACCGCGCTGGGCGATGTCCTCACCCTGGCTGGCGCCGCGCGCCCCCGCCGATCCGCCGGCGTTGCCGACGGTCGCCTGGACCGCGGAACGGGCCTCGGGGCTCATCGCCATCACGTGCGGGGCCACCTCGTTGTCGGCGGGACCGGGTCGGCTCGGCCCCAGGCTGCTGAGGCCGCTGAAGGGCGAGGTCGGCCCCCCGTTGATCGGACCGCTGCCCGTGTCGTCGGCTGCCCAGTGCAGGTCGGGAGGGAGGGCCGACGGCGAGACGGGGCGGATCTGGCCGGTGTCGCGCCCGACCGGGGACGGGCCGAGGCGGCCGTTGTCGAACGGCGAGCCGGGCGCGGCCGGGGCCGGCGGCACGCCCTGCGAGCCGGGGCGGGACGGGGCCGGCGGCACGCCCTGCGAGCCGGGGCGGGACGGGGCCGGTGGCACGCCCTGCGAGCCGGGGCGGGACGGGGCCGCCGGCGACGACGGACGGGCCGTGTCGCGGCGCCGAACGGCGGGGAGGTCGGGCCGGGTGGGACGCTCGGGCTCGCCCGGGCGCTCGGTCGCCGGCCCGCCGTCGTTGGTGCGGGCGGTCGGCGCCACCGGGGGACGCCCGGAGACGCGGCTGCCGTTGGTCACCGGGGCCGAGCCCTCGGGTGGTGTGGCATCGGCGCCGCGACCGTTCCGATTGCGGCCGAGGCGCGAGGCGAGGCCACCCTTCGGCGGCGCAGGCTCTGGAGCCGGTGGCGGCGCCGGAGTCGTGGCCGGCTCGTCGACGACGTGGGTGTCGCCGTTGCGGGTCGGCAGCGGACCGTGCTCGGTCACGGGCGTGGGCATCTCGCCCGTGCGGTCGCCCGACAACCAACCGGCGCGCTGGTTCTGGCCCGGAGGGGCGCCGGGCACGGCGGGCACGGGAGACGTGTCGGCGTCGGGCCGGACGGCCGACCGGCGCGGGCGCTCGGCGCTCGGCGCCGCGGGAGCCGGGGGCACGACCGCAGCCGGGCGCCGAGTGGTCGGACAGGGCGACGTCGACGACGCCCAGCTCGACGAGGTCGCGCACGGCGCGGGACACGCCCAGCTCGGTCAGCCTGAGGGAGGTGGCGAGCTCGCCGACCGTGCGCCCGGAGGCCACGGCCACCAGCGACTGCCAGTTGTCGGCGCTGATCGTGACCTCGTCGACAGACAGGTCTCCGGCGAGCGTCACCTCGTGCTCGAGCGAGGGCACGACGGCCTCGAGCTCGGCCCACTCGCCGAGCAGGTCGTTGGCGCGACGGAGCAGCGCCTCGACGTCCTCGGGCTTCCCTGCGTCGGCCGCGGTGTCGTCGCCGTCGAAGGCGAAGTTGCCCGACCCGAAACGCAGCAGCTCGAACACGACCTCGTCGACGGGAGTGCCGTCGAGCGTGCGGTCGGCGTCGGCGTCGACCACGCCGCCGTCGGACAGCCAGACGCTGCCCTGTCCACGGTCACCCTCGATCCGGAGCCGGCCGGTCTTCGATGTCGTCGCCAGAAGGCGCAGGACATCGGGGAGAGAGAAGGTGTCGAGAGTCCCTTGCAACGCCAACGCTGTACCTCCGGAGTGGATCGTCCCGCCAAGTTCCCCAGCGCTGCCGCCAGCCTAGGCCGCCGACCACCCGCGCGCCCAGCGTCAGGCCGACCACCACCCGCGGAGGCGGATGTCGCACTCCACGTTGCGTCGATTTCAGCTGCGTGACGAACTGCCGGCAGACGGCGCGCGACGTGCGAGCTCGTGCCGGATCGCGGTGGTCATCTCGCGGAGCGGAGGCGGCTCTCCCGTCCAGCGGGCGAAGGCGTGCGCCGCCTGGTGGACCAGCATGCCGACGCCGTTCACCGCCACCGCGCCCCGGGCTCGGGCCGCGGCGAGCAGCGGGGTCTCCGCGGGGTGGTACACCAGGTCGACGACGACCTGGCCCGCCCGGAGGAGGTCGGGGTCCACCGGGGTCGCACCGGCCCCTGCGCCGCCGGCCATGCCGAGCGACGTGGCGTTCACGACGACGTCCGCAGCCGCCACGTCACCGACCTCGCCGACGCGGCCGACGCGTCCGGCCAGCTCGGCCGCCCGGCGCGCCGGGTCGGGCGACCGGTTGACGACCACCACCTCGGCCACGTCCGCCTCGCCCAGGGCCCGGGCGACGGCCCGACCGGCTCCGCCCGCCCCCAGCAGCACGCAGCGCCGGCCCGCCAGGGCGACGCCCTCGTCCCGCACCAGGGAGTCGACGAAGCCCGGGCCGTCGGTGTTGTCGCCCACGAGGCGTCCGTCCCGCTCGAACACGCAGTTCACGGCCCCGAGCGCCTCGGCGGTGGGGGTCCGCTCGTCGACCGCCTCCCAGGCCGCCGCCTTGTGCGGCATCGTGACCGACAGCCCCCGGAGGCCCAGGGTGCGCATGGCGGCCACGGCCGCAGCGCCGGCGCCCTCGGGCACCTCGAACGCCACGTAGACCCAGTCGAGGCCCGTCGCCCGGAACGCGGCGTTCAGCAGCGTCGGCGACAGCGAGTGGCGGACGGGCGACCCGATGACCCCGGCCACCCGGGTGGTGCCGGTGACCGGGGGCGAGCGCCCGGTCAGCCACACCGCCCAGCCTCGACGCACCTGTCCTTGGCGGCCTGGAACTCTGCGTAGTCGTTGGTGAAGAAGCTCGAGCCGTCGTCCGCCTCGACGTCGAGGACGTACCAGCGCCAATCGCCCTCGGCCGGGTTCAGCGCCGCCGACAGGCTGTCACGCCCCGGGGAGGCGATCGGGGTGGGCGGGAGGCCCTCCTGGGCCCGGGTGTCGTACGGCGAGTTGTCCTCGAGCTCGGCGGTCGTGAGCTCGCAGGGGATCTCGCCCTTCTCGTAGCAGCTGGTGGCGTCGATGCCGAGCGGCTCCCCGGCGGCCATGCGGTTGTAGATGACCCGGGCGACGCGGGGACCGTCGGCGACCGTGCCCGCCTCGCGCTCGATCATCGACGCCACGGTGAGCGCCTCGTAGGGCGAGATGCCGAGGGCGGCGGCTCGGCCGTTGAGGTCGAGCTCGGTGGCGACCTCGTCGAACTCGTGCACCATCCGCTGGACGAAGGTCGCCGGGGTGTCGCCCTCCTCGAACGCGTACGTCTCGGGATAGAGCGTGCCCTCGAGCGACGGCTGGTCGGCCGGCAGGAACGCCGAGCGCGAGGCGGGGTCGGCCAGCGCGGCCTCGACGGCCTCGGCCGTGAACCCGGGTGCCCCCTCCTCGGGGTCGGCCAGGCGGGCCGCGATCTGGGCCTGGGTCAGCCCCGGCGGCACCGTGACGAACGCCGTCACCTCGGGCGGCAGGGGCTCGGCCTTCAGGTCGTCGATGGCCTCGTCGAACGACGAGTCGAGCCGCATCTCGTAGCTGCCGGCCTTGATCGTGCCGACGTCGCGCAGCTTCGTGTACCAGTCCCAGACGGTGGCGTCGCTGATCACGCCCGCGTCGGCCAGCACGTCGCCGACCCCGGCGGTGCTCGTGCCCTCGGGGATCGCCACCAGCACCGTGTCGCCGGGCGGACCCGACGGGTCGATCTTCCCCTGGACCCAGGACCAGCCGAACCAGCCGGCCACCATGGCCAGCACCACCAGGACGGCCAGCACGGTCACCGCCCGGCGGCAGCCCCGCCGCTTCGGCAGGTCGTCGAGCTCGGCGTCGTCGTAGTCGTCGTCCTCGTAGTCGTCGTCGCCGTACGTGTCGTCACCGTAGGCGTCGTCGGGGTACCGGTCGCCGCCCGGCCAGCGCCGCCGGGACGGGGCGGTGGCGCCGCCGCGGGCGCCCGGGCCCATCAGATCGGGCTCGTGAGGCGCCGGGTAGCCCGGATCGGGTTCTCGAGTCCGGGTAGCCGGTGGGTATCGGGCTGGCGTCGTGACGGGGTACCCGCTCGGATCGGTGTCGCGTCGTACGGGGTACCCGCCCGGATCGGTGTCGCGACGTGTCGGGTACCCGCCCGGATCGGGCTCGCGGGCCATCGGCTGGCTCACGCGCGGCACGGGACCGGTCGTGGCTCCCTGCTCCAACGCTCGCCGTCGTTCCAGTGCCGCCTGCGCCCCCACGGGATAGCGCGGCGGCGGCCCCGACCGGCGGCCCCCGCCGGGGACAGGGGTGGGCCGGTCGGACACGCCGCGTGGCGGCGGCCCCATGCGGTCGCCGCCGCGGCCCGGGCTCGGGAACGCGGCCGGGGCCACGGGCGCGGGGTCGGGTGCGCGACCGCGCCGCGACCGCGGTTCGTGGCGTGGTGTGCTCGGAGGGCTCGCGGGCCGTTCCGGCCGATCGACGCGGGGCGCTTCGGCCGACGGCACAGGGCCGTCTCCGGTGAGGTCGCTGACGTCGCCGGCAGCGGCGGAGTCGTCCGACCCGCGGCGCCGGCGTGACCGCCCCGTCGGACCGATGCTCTCGCGGGCCCAGAAGTCGTCGAAGCCCGCGTCCTGGCGTGACCGCCCGCGCCCGCGTCGGCGCCCTGAGCGCCCGGGGTCGTCTTGGTCGGAGGACGGCATGCGGCGTGCGGGTGTCCCTGCAGTGTGCGGCTAGACGAAACTCGGCCCACGACGGTGACGGAGCGTGCTCCCCAGCATGACCGACGTCGACATGGGTTCGTTGATCACGAGGATCCTCGCGGCTCTCCAGCATCGAGCCACGACTGGAGGATCACCGTAGCAGCGAGTTGGTCCACGATCCGACGCTTGTCGCCCTTGCGGACACCCATCGCGCGCATGCTGCGCTCGGCCTGCACGGTCGACAGGCGCTCGTCCCAGGTCACGATCTCGACGTCGAGAGCCGTCCGCATCTGGTCGACCTCGTCGAGGATCGCCCGTGCGGCCGGGCCCAGAGAGCCGTCGAGCGAGAGCGGCAGGCCCACGACCACCACCTCGGCGCCGGCTTCGTCCACGAGCTGTGCGATGCGACGATGCTCGCGCTCGCGGTCACCCGAGCGGTGGACCGTCTCGTACGGCGTGGCCACCGTGCCACCGCTGTCGGACAGGGCCACCCCGATCCGGCGGGACCCGAGGTCGAGGGCGACGGTGCGCGTCACGCGCCCGCGGCGGGCGAACGGCGTGCCACCCGTGCGGCCGAGCCGGTCACGCCGGGACGGCGGCCGCCCGCGCCTGGTCGAGGGCCTCGTCGAGGCGCGACGGATCGCGCCCGCCGGCCACCGCCAGCTCGGGGTTCTTGCCGCCACCGCCGCCACCGACCGTGCGGGCCGCGTCGGCGATCAGGTCCTTGGCGTCGAGTCCGCTGTCCTTCGTGGCGGCCGCCACGAGAGCCACGCCGCCGCCCTCGGGCTCGCCTCCGATGCACCACGGCCCGGATGCCCGGCTGCTGGCGCACCGCGACGGCCAGCTCGCGCACCTCGTCGCGGCTGGTGCCGTCGATGCGGGCCACGACGATGCCGTCGACCGCGCCGGCCGCCAGCTCGGCGGCGCGGTTCCCGCGGCCTGGCGGCGCAGCGCCTTGATCTCGCCCTGGGCCGCCTTCAGCTCGCTGCGCAGCTTCTCGGCCGCCAGCGAGCAGCTCGTCCCGGTCGTGCCGAGAGCGTCGGCGGCGCGGGCGAGCAGCTCCTCCTCCTGGCGGAGGCGGTCGATCGGCCCGAGGCCGGTCACGGCCTCGAGTCGCCGCAGGTTCGACCCGATCGACCCCTCGGACACGATCTTCATCGGTCCGATGTCGCCGAGCCGGCGGACGTGGGTGCCGCCGCACAGCTCGATCGAGTGGCGCCCGGCCTCGAGCACCCGGACGATCTCGCCGTACTTGTCGCCGAAGAAGGCGATGGCGCCCAGGTCGCGGGCCTCGTTCATCGTCGTCTCGAAGTGGCGCACCGAGGCGTTGTCGAGGATCTCGTGGTTGGCCAGGTCCTCGATGGCCCGGATCTGGTCGGGGGTGACCGGCTCGAAGTGGCTGAAGTCGAACCGCAGCCGGTCGGGCGCCACCAGCGAGCCCTGCTGCTTGACGTGGGTCGCCGAGCACCTCGCGCAGCGCCCAGTGGAGGATGTGGGTGCCGGTGTGGTTGCGGCGGATGGCGTCGCGCCGCTCGCCGTCGATGCGGGCGTCGGCCGTCTGGCCGACCTCGATCGTGCCCTCGCGCACCACGAACGTGTGGCGGTGCAGCCCCGGCAGCGCGTAGGTCGTGTCGACGACGTCGACGATGCCCGTGGGCGTCACGATGTGGCCGGTGTCGCCGACCTGGCCGCCCGACTCGGCGTAGAACGGCGTGCGGTCGAGGTACGACGGCCGTCGCCGACGATGCCGACGATCGTGGCCTCGCTCTCGTACTCGTCGCGCCCGGTGAACTCGGTGGGCCCGTGCTCGGCGAGGATGCGCTGCTGCTCGGTGACGTCGTCGCCGGTGGCCACGCCGCCCGCCTTGCTGGCGGCACGGGCGCGGCGGCGCTGGTCGTCCATCGCCGACGTCGAAGCCGGCCACGTCGACCTCGAAGCCCCGCAGGTCGGCGATCTCCTGGGTGACCTCGAACGGGAACCCGTAGGTGTCGTGGAGCTGGAACGCGACCGCCCCGGGCAGCGTGCCGCCGGGCTCGAGCTTGTCGAGCTCGGTGTCGAGGATCTGCGACCCGGTCGCCAGGGTGCGCCGGAACGGCTCCTCCTCGCGGGTGATGATGCGGCAGGACGAGCTCGCGCCCCTCGACCACCTCGGGGTAGGCGTCGCCCATCACGTCGATCGTGCGCTCGACCATCGCCGGCAGCACCGGCCGCTCGACGCCGAGCAGGTAGGCGAAGCGGATGGCGCGGCGGATGATGCGCCGCAGCACGTAGCCACGGTCCTCGTTCGAGGGGATGACCCCGTCGGTCACGAGGAACGTCATGGTGCGGGCGTGGTCGGCCATCAGCCGCAGGGCGATGTCGCCGAGATCGGACTCGCCGAGGCGGTGGCCCGTGACCGACTGCGCCTCGTCGACGAGCGCCGACGAGGGTGTCGGCCGCGTAGAGGGTGGGGCTGCCCGCCAGCACCGCGAGGATGCGCTCGAGCCCGGCGCCGGTGTCGATGTTCTTGCTGGGCAGGTCGCTGAGCTGACCGTCGGCCCCCCGGAGGTACTGGGGGAACACCAGGTTCCAGATCTCGACGTAGCGGTCCTCGGCCGCGGGGTTGGCGGGGCCGCCCTCGGGCCCGACGTCGGGCCCGTAGTCCCAGAAGATCTCGGAGGACGGGCCGCACGGGCCGGTCTCGCCCATCTCCCAGAAGTTGTCCTTGTCGAGGCGCTGGATGCGCGCGCGGGGGAAGCCGACCTCGTCGGCCCAGATCTCCTCGGCCTCGTCGTCGCTCACGTGGACGGTGACCCAGAGGCGGTCGCCGTCGAGCCCGAGCACCTCGGTGACGAACTCCCAGGCCCAGGCGATGGCCTCGGGCTTGAAGTAGTCGCCGAAGCTGAAGTTGCCCAGCATCTCGAAGAAGCTGAGGTGCCGCGGCGACCGACCGATGGCGTCGAGGTCGTTGTGCTTGCCACCGGCCCGCACGCAGCGCTGCACCGACGTCGCCCGGCGGCGGGTTGTACGGCACCGCCTCCTCGCCGAGGAAGTAGGGGACGAACGGCATCATCCCCGAGTTGGTGAACATGGGCGCGCGTCGGGTGCGTCGGGATGAGGCTGCCCGACGGCACGATCGTGTGCTGCCTGGCCGCGAAGAACTCGGTCCAGGCGCGACGCAACTCGGAGGCGGTTCGCGGTGCCATAGCTGCTGTTCAGCCTAACTGTGAGGGGTGTGTTCGCCTGTGGTCCGATTGCGGCCACGGCGCGACCCCCGCGGCGAGGGCGGGGCGGGGTCCGGAACGCGCGCACCGTCGCCGGCCCGGGCGACCGGCACGAGGGCGGGCCCCGCGCCGGGGCGCAGCTCGGTCCGCAGCTCGGCCTCACGGTCGACCATCGCCGCCCGGCCCGTGGTGACGGCCTCGCGCAGGTCGGTGCCCAACCGGCGGACCGACGTGGTGACGTCGGCCTGGACCTGCTCGGGCGTGTAGCGCCGGACCGTCCGCAGGACCTGGCGACGGACCCACATCGCCCCGCCGAACCCCGCCGTGGCACCGGTCGTGAACCAGAACGTCCGCTTCAGCATCGTGTGCCCTCGCGCGCTCGCCCGTCAGCCCGATCGTCCTTGCGGCCCCGCAGGCCGGCGCGGCGCGGCCTTGGCCGTGCCGCTGGCGAAGGCCACGCCCTTGATGACGGGGTTCGCCATGGCGATGTAGGCGAGGCGGGAGGCGGAGTCGACGGTGCCCGTGACCGACTCCGCGGTGGACACCAGGCCGTCGAGTCGCACGATCTCGTAGTTGGCCGCCTCGATGGTGTCGCGCAGGTCGTCGATCACCGGGGCGGTCTCGGTGCGCAGCAGGTCGGTGACCTGGCGCAGGGCGCGGAGCGTGCGGACGAGGGCGACGAGGCCCACGGCCAGCAGCACCACCGCCACGACGCTGCACGCGGCCACGATGACCGCCGCCAGGTCGCTGGCGCTCACGTGTCCTCCCCCTCGTCGTCGGCGCCGTCGGCCAATCGATGCATGCGGTCGGCGATCTCCTGCTCGTAGCCGTGGCGCGACGGCCGGTAGTAGACGGCGTCGCGCGCGTCGTCGGGAAGGTACTGCTGGTGCACCCACCCCGCGGGTCGTCGTGAGGATAGTCGTAGCCCACGCCGTGGCCGAGCGACGTGGCCGACCGGTAGTGGGCGTCGCGCAGGTGCATCGGCACCTCGCCCCCGACGCCCTTGGCGACGTCCTCGCGTGCCTGCCAGATCCCGGCGGCGGACCGGTTCGACTTGGGCGCCGTCGCCAGGTGGACCACCGCCTGCGCCAGGTTGAGCTGGGCCTCGGGCAGCCCCACGTACTCGACCGCGTGGGCGGCCGCCGTGGCCACCACCAGGCTCATCGGGTCGGCCTCGCCCACGTCCTCGCTGGCCAGGATGACGAGGCGGCGGGCCACGAACCGGGCGTCCTCCCCCGCCTCGAGCATGCGGGCCAGGTAGTGCAGCGCGGCCTGCGGGTCGGACCCCCGGATGCTCTTGATGAACGCCGAGATCACGTCGTAGTGCTCGTCGCGCCCGTAGCGATGCAACTTGGTGCCGAGCGCAGCCTCGGCATCGGCCGTGCCCACCGTCGGGGTGGCCACGCCGGGCTGGCGCGCCCGGGCCAGCGCGACCGCGACCTCGAGGCTGGTGAGCGCGTGGCGCCCGTCGCCGCCGGCCCGCTCGGCGAGGTGGGCGAGGGCCTCGGGGTCGGCGTCGGCGCCCTCGGCCTCGAGCCCCTTCCGCAGCAGGGCGGCGACGGCCACCTCGTCGAGGGGCTGGAGGCGGAAGAGGGTCGAGCGGGACAGCAGCGGTGCGTTGACCTCGAAGTACGGGTTCTCGGTCGTCGCCCCGACGAGGACGAGCAGGCCGGTCTCGACCGACGGGAGCAGGGCGTCCTGCTGGGACTTGTTGAACCGGTGCACCTCGTCGAGGAAGAGGATCGTCCCCTGTCCCCGCTCGCCCAGCCGCTGCTCGGCCTTGGCCACGATCTCGCGGACGTCCTTCACGCTGGCCGACACGGCGGACAGCTGCTCGTAGGCCTTGGCCGTGTGGCGGGCGATGACCTGGGCGAGCGTGGTCTTCCCCGTGCCGGGCGGCCCCCAGAAGATGGCGGACGACAGGCGGTCGGACTCGACGAGCACCCGCAGCGGCCGTCCGGGACCGACCAGGTCGTCCTGGCCCACGATGTCGTCGAGGCGCATCGGCCGCAGCCGGGCCGCCAGCGGTGCCTGTTGGGCGAGCTGCTCCTCGGCGGCCGCGGCGAACAGGTCGTCGCCCCCGCTGACCGACCGTCGTGCCATCCCGGCCGAGGCTACAGACTCGCGAGCCAGCTGCTCTCCCGACGGATTCGCGGTCGCCCTCGTCTCGCTGGAGATCCGAATCGCCCGATGGGGTGGCGGAACGCGGTGGGTGAGCGACAATGGCGGTGTGACCGAGACCGGACGCCAACCGCGGCTCACCAGCGACGAGGTCGCGCTGGTCCTGCGGCGGGCGGCCGAGCTCGAGGCCCTCCAGGACGACACCGCTCCTGGCGTCGCCTACGACCCGGCCGCCGTCGAGGAGGCCGCGCGAGAGGTGGGCCTCTCCCCCGCCGCGGTCCGCCAGGCCGTCGCCGAGCTGCGCGTCGGGGTTCTGCCTCCCGCCACCAGCGAACGGCGTCGCCCCCGGGGCCGCAGCCGGGCGCTCGCGGGCCGGCGGGTCACCGATCAGCGCCTGATCGACCGGCCACCTGCGGCCGCCCTCGCCACCATCGACCGGTTCATGCGCACGCAGATGTTCGAGCTGCGCCGCCGGTCCGGCGACCGGTCGCTGTACCGCCACCGGGCGGACCTGATCGCCGGCCTGCGCCGCCGCCTGGACTTCGCCGGGGCCATCAAGCTCGAGGGCCTCACGATGGTCGACGTGGTGGTGACGCCCGCCGACGAGCGCACGCTGGTGCGGGTCGAGGCCGAGCTCACGACCAGCCACGCCAACGCGGTGGCGGGGGGTGCCGCGGCCGGGACCGCCGTGACCGTCCTCACCGGGCTGACCGGCGCCCTCGCCGGCGAGGCCGGGCTGGTCATCGCGGCCCTGCCGGCCGGTGCCATGGTGGGCGCCGGGAGCATGCGATGGGCGGGAGCGCGCTGGCAGGGACGGCGCGACGACGTGGCCGAGGTCATCGGCCACCTGCTCGACCGCCTCTGACGGCGGTCCGCGACGTCAGGTCGGCGGGTCGCCGTCGGCGTCGTCGTCGATCACGATGCCGTACGTGCCGAACACGGCGACGGCCACCTCGATCACCTGGTCGCTGCCGATCACCACGTCGCGCAGCGCGGCGCCGCGCACGCCCGCCAGCGAGGTGCCGTGCAGCGCCACGTCGTCGAACACCGCGGTCGACAGCTCGCTGCCGTCGAGCCGGGACCGCAGGATCCGGGACCGGCGGACCTGCGCGCCGTACCAGTCGCTGCCCGTGAGGTCGCAGTCGGCGATGTCGCAGCGATCGAAGCGGCCGGCCCGCAGCCACGCCTCCTCGGCGCGGCAGTCGCGCAGCGTCACATCGGTCGCGGACAGGCCGTTGGCGACGATGCCCGACAGGCGGCACCGCTCGAACGTCACGCGCCGCCAGCGGGCGTCGGTGACGGTGACGCCCGACAGGTCGCAGTCGCGCACCACCACGTCGTGCAGCTCCAGAGCGGGCAGGTGCGCGCCGGTCAGCCGGCACCCGGACAACGTGGCGCCGCGCACGACGAGACCGTCGATCGTCCGCCCGACCGCGTCGCCATCGTCGAGGCGCACGCCGTCGAGGGCCTCGTCGTCGTCCACGTCGTCGAGATCGACCGTGTCGAGCCTGTCGGGCAGGCGCGGCGGGTCGCACACCCCACGCGGGCGAGCGGCCTCCCGACGTGGGCGACGGGCGGCCATCTCACCGACCCCCGATCGGCATCGGCTCAGGCCTTGCGGGGCAGCAGCCGCAGGCCCAGCTCGTCGAGGTAGCGGGGCTCGATCGGTGTGGGTGCGTTCGTGAGCGGATCGGCGCCCGACTGGGTCTTCGGGAAGGCGATCACCTCGCGGATGTTCTCCTCGCCCACGAGGAGAGCCACCAGCCGGTCGATGCCGAACGCGAACCCGGCGTGCGGCGGCGCGCCGTAGCGGAAGGCGTCGAGCAGGAAGCCGAACTTGGCCTGCGCCTCCTCCTCGCCGATGCCGAGCAGCCCGAAGATGGTGGACTGCACGTCGGATCGATGGATCCGGACCGAGCCCGAGCCCAGCTCCCAGCCGTTGAGGACCAGGTCGTAGGCCTGCGACCGCACCTTCAGCAGGTCGGCCGGGTCGTCGGACGTCAGCAGGTCGACGTCGTCGGGGTGCGGCATCGTGAACGGATGGTGGGCCGGCACCGGGCTGCCGTCCTCGCCGAGACCCTCGAACAGCGGGAAGTCGACGACCCACAGGAAGTGGAGTCCGCCCTCGGTCACCGGCGGGCGGCCCAGCTCGAGGCGCAGCAGCCCGAGCACGTGGCGGACGACCGTGCGCTCGTCGGCCACGAGCAGCACCAGGTCGCCCTCCTCGGCGGCGAGCCCCGAGCGGATGCCGGCGAGCTCGTCCGCGGACAGGAACTTGGCCACGGGGCTGTCGAGCGCGTCGGGCTGCACGCGCATCCACACCAGGCCCTTGGCGCCCCAGCGCTTGGCCTTGTCGGTGAGGTCGTCGAGCCGCTTGCGCGACAGGCCGGCGCCGTCGGGGACCCGGATGCCCTTCACCGTCTGACCCATGAACGCCTTGAACTCGGTCGCCGCGAACACGTCGGTCAGCTCGACGAGCTCCATGCCGAAGCGGATGTCGGGCTTGTCGGATCCGAACCGCTCCATGGCGTCGTGCCAGGTCATCTGCGGGATCTCGGCGACCTCGGCGCCCGCCACGTCGGCGACGCAGGCGCGGATGGCGTCGGACACGAACGCCAGCACCTCGTCCTGGCCGACGAAGCTGGCCTCGACGTCGAGCTGCATGAACTCGAACTGCCGGTCGGCCCGCAGGTCCTCGTCGCGCAGGCACCGGGCGATCTGGAAGTAGCGGTCGATCCCGCCGACCATGCAGAGCTGCTTGAACAGCTGCGGGCTCTGCGGCAGGGCGTAGAAGCTGCCGGGGTGCAGGCGCGACGGCACGACGAAGTCGCGGGCGCCCTCGGGCGTCGACGCGATGAGCATCGGCGTCTCGATCTCCACGAACCCCTGCGCCTCCATCGAGCGGCGGATGGCGCTGTTGGCCGTGGCCCGGGCGCGCAGGTTCCGCTGCATGCGGTCGCGGCGCAGGTCGACGTAGCGGTGGCGCAGGCGGACGGTCTCGTCGGTGTCGACCCGCTCGGCCACCGGGAACGGCGGGGGCTCGGCCGTGTTGAGGACCTCGACCTCGCAGTCGCCCAGCTCGACCTCGCCGGTGGCGAGGTCGGGGTTGACCGTGCCCTCGGGCCGGGCCCGCACGACGCCGGTCACCCGCACGACCCACTCGGAGCGCACGTCGACCGAGCCGTCGATGACGCACTGGACCACGCCCTCGCGGTCGCGCAGGTCCAGGAACGCCAGGTGCTCGCCGTGCTCGCGCCGGCGCGCCACCCACCCGCAGACCGACACGGTCTGCCCGACGTGCTCGGGCCGCAGCTCGCCGCACCAGTGGGTGCGCAGGCCGAAGGCCGGGGGGTACTCGATGGTCAACGTGCCTCCAGAACTCGGCGGATGTGCTCGACGACCTTGTCGCGCGGCACGACTTCCTGCTCGCCGGCGGCCAGGTCTCGCACCGTGGCCGTACCGTCGGCCACCTCCTGCTCGCCGACGATCACGGCGACCCGGGCGCCCGAGCGCCCCGCGGCCTTCATCTGCGACTTCATCGACCGACCGTCGAACGCCCGGTCGGTGCGGAGCCCGGCGAGGCGCAGCTCGTGCGCGAGGTCGCGAGCGGTGGCGCCGTCGGTGGCGTCGACGACGAACACGTCCAGCATCGAGGCCGGCGCCTCGAACACGCCCTCGGCGTCGCAGGCCAGCAGCATGCGCTCGATGCCGGAACCGAACCCGATGCCGGGGGTCGGCGGACCGCCGAGCTGCTCGACGAGCCCGTCGTAGCGCCCGCCGCCGATGATCGTGGACTGCGCCGTCTCGAGGGCCTCGCTCTGGAACTCGAACAGGGTGTGCGTGTAGTAGTCGAGGCCCCTGACCAGGCCCGGGTCGACCGTGAACGGGATGCCGAGGGCGGTCAGGCCCGCCTGGACCCGGGCGAAGTGGGCCGTCGACGCCTCGTCGAGGACGTCGGCGATGCGGGGTGCCTCGGCCACCACCGCCTGCGTCTCGGGCCGCTTCGAGTCGAGCACCCGCAGCGGGTGCGAGTCGACCTTCTCCTGGTCGTCCTTCGCCAGCTCGCCGACGCGGTCGCGTCAGCCACGCCTGGAGCGTGGTCGCGTAGCGGGCCCGATCCTCGGGCGTGCCCATGGTGTTGATGACCAGCCGCCACTGCCGCAGGCCGAGGGCGCCCAGGTAGCGTGGCGCCGAGCGACACGATCTCGACGTCCACGTCGGGGTCGGCGGCGCCGAGCACCTCGACGTCGACCTGGTGGTGCTGGCGCAGGCGGCCGGCCTGCGGGCGCTCGTAGCGGAACGCCGGGGTGACGCACCACACCTTCCACGGCGTCGGCGGCCGGTGCTGCACGAACGCCCGCGCCACCGAGGCCGTCGCCTCGGGGCGCAGAGCCATGTGCCGGTCGCCCTTGTCGCGGAAGTCGTACATCTCCTTGCGCACGACGTCGGTGCCTGCGCCCAGCCGCTGGAAGACCCCCAGGTCCTCGAACAGCGGGCCGTGCACCAGCCCGTACCCGAACCGCTCGGCCACGCCGGCGAACGCGGCGATCAGCGCCTGCCACCGCGCCGACTGCGGCGGCAGCACGTCCTGGGTACCGATGGGGGCGCGAAAGGTCTCGGACATGCCGGAGCGAGGCTACTGCCGCCCGGGGAACGGGCCGAACCGGTTGGCCGGCCTGGCGCCGTCAGGACGGGAGGAGCGGGTTCACCCAGTCGACCTCGGGGAACCGGGCGAAGTCGGCGTCGGCCGAGTACACGGTCAGGCCGTGCTCGAGGGCGACGGCGGCCAGCTGCGCATCGGTCACGAGGTTGCCCGACACGTGGCGCGAGCGCAGCAGGTCACCCAGGATGCGCGCGTGGCCGGGGCCCGGCTGCGGGTGCCAGGTGGTGTCGAGCGCCACCCAGCCCTCGACCACGCTCCACGCCTGGTCGGCCGTCAGCGGCCGTTCGCTCACGCGCGGGTGGGTGGCGATGCGGGTGAAGGCCCACAGGCTCTGCCACGGCAGACCCACCCGGCGGTCGCCGGTGAGCGCGTCGTCGAGCCAGCGCGCCGCGTCAGCGTGGAACGGGCTGTCGGTGTCGGTGGCATAGATGAGCAGGTTGGCGTCAACCAGCACCGCTCGCCTCGCGCCCGTCGGCGTCCCACTGGTCGAGCAGGTCGAGCACCTCGCCGATGTCGGTGACGTCGATGCGCACACCCATCGGGAAGGTGCGCGGCTGATACGTCGCACGGCTGCCCTGCCGGGCCAGGCCTGCTCTCACCAGCGAGTTCACGGCCTCGCTGCGCCCGATGCCCTCGCGTCGCATGACCTCTTCGACGGCCGCGTCGACATCATCGGCCAGGGTGATGGTCGTCCGCATGCGACGAGCGTACATCGTGATGTCAGCAGCTGCGCATCATGATGCGCGGTGGCTCGAGGGGGTGGAACGCATCGGCGCGCCGCGCAGCCGCGGGGGCTCCGCACCTCAGCCGGGGCGGACCCCGACCTGCCGCTCAGCCGCCCTTGCCCGGGACGATGCGGTAGGCGTCGTAGACCGAGTCGATGCCGCGGATGGTCGACAGCAGCGAGTCGAGGTGCGACGGATCGCCCAGCTCCATGTCGAAGCGCATCTTCGACACCCGGTCGGAGCCGGTCTGGGTCGTGCACGTCATGATGTTCACGTGGTGGTCGGCGAAGGCCGCCGTCACGTCGCGCAGCAGGCGGGCCCGGTCGAGCGCCTTGACCTCGATCGAGGCGATGAACACGCCGCCCGGCTCGAGGTCCCACTCGACGTCGATCAGGCGGTCGGCCTGGCCCTCGACCAGGGACACCGCGTTGGCGCAGTCGGCCCGGTGCACGGACACGCCACGGCCGCGGGTCACGAACCCGATGATCTCGTCGCCCGGCACCGGCGTGCAGCAGCGCGACAGGCGCACGAACACGTCGTCGAGGCCCTCGACGTGGACGCCGGCGGGGCCCCGGTTGGGCCGCGAGCGCCGGGGCTCGCGGATCGTCGTGGGCAGGGTCTCTTCCTGCTGGGGGCCACCGTCGCGCAGCGTCTTCGCCACGCGAGCCGCGGCCGCCTGCGCCGACACGTGCCTCTCGCCGATGGCGGCGTACAGGGCCTCGAGGTCGGCGTAGTTCATCGCCTTGGCGGTCTCGGGCAGCACGTTGCCCGCCTGCAGCTTCTGGACCGGCAGGCCCTCGCGGCGCAGCGCCTTGACCAGGTCGTCGCGGCCCGCCTCGATGGCGTCCTCGCGCCGCTCGCGCGAGAACCACTGGCGGATCTTGGACGACGCCCGGGGGGTGGCCACGATCTGCAGCCAGTCGCGCGACGGGCCCGCGCCCTCGACCTTGGACGTGAAGATCTCGACCGTGTCGCCCGACGACAGCGCGCGAGTCGAGCGGGACCAGGCGCCCGTTGACCCGGGCGCCGATGCAGGCGTGGCCGACCTCGGTGTGGATGGCGTAGGCGAAGTCGATCGGCGTGGCGTCGACCGGCAGCGTGACGACCTTGCCCTTCGGGGTGAAGACGAAGACCTCGTCCTGCTCGAGGTCGATCTTCAGCCGCTGCATGAACTCGTCGGGGTCGCTGGTCTCGGACTGCCAGTCGACGATGCGGTTGAGCCAGGGCATGTCGACCGAGTTCGTGTCGCGGTCCTTGTAGGCCCAGTGGGCGGCGACGCCCTGCTCGGCCCGGCCGTGCATCTCCCACGTGCGGATCTGCACCTCGACCGCCTTGCCCTGCGGCCCGATCACCGTCGTGTGCAGCGACTGGTAGAGGTTGAACTTGGGCATGGCGATGTAGTCCTTGAACCGGCCCTGGACCGGCTTCCACGTGGCGTGGATCGACCCCAGCGCCGCGTAGCAGTCCTTCACCGACTCGACGACGACCCGCATGCCCACCAGGTCGAAGATGTCGTCGAACTCGCGGCCCTTCACGACCATCTTCTCGTAGATCGAGTAGAGGTGCTTCGGCCGCCCGGTGACCTCGGCGGTGATGCGCAGCTCGGCCAGGCGCTGGCGCACCTCCTCGAGCACCTGGGTGAGGTAGATGTCGCGCTCGGGCGTGCGGACCGACGTCATGTGGTCGATCTCGGCGTACCGCTTGGGGTGCAGGGCGGCGAAGGCCAGATCCTCGAGCTGGGTCTTCACGTCCTGCATGCCGAGGCGGTGGGCCAGCGGGGCGTAGATGTCGAGGGTCTCGCGGGCGATGCGGTCCTGCTTCCACGCCGGCATCGCCGCGATGGTGCGCATGTTGTGGAGGCGGTCCGCGAGCTTGATGATCAGGACCCGCAGGTCGCGGGCCATGGCCACCAGCATCTTGCGCATGGTGGCGGCCTGCTGGGCCTCGCGGGAGTCGAACTGGACCCGCTCGAGCTTGGTGACGCCGTCGACGATGGCGGCGACGTCGACCCCGAACGAGCGCTCGATCTCGTCGAGCGTCGTGCCCGTGTCCTCGACGGTGTCGTGCAGCAGCGCGGCGGCGACGGTGACGTCGTCGAGGCCGAGGTCGGCGACGATGCGGGCCACGGCCAGGGGGTGCTGGACGTACGGCTCGCCCGAGTTGCGCGACTGGCCGCGGTGCGAGTCGGAGGACTGCAGGTAGGCCCGCGTGATGAGGGCCGTCGGCGCCTTGGGGTGACGCTTGCGGAAGGCGGAGAGAAGGGGCGCGACCTCGTCAGCCGGCGGCGGGTCGTTGCGACGCCACGGAAGGACCCGGTCGACGGTCGGCATGCCTACCTCCTTTCGCGCGCTGTGCTCACACAGTCTGAACGGCGCCCGGGGGTGCCGTGTTCCCGTGTGCTGCGGCGATGTGCCACGGATTACACGGTGATCAGGCTGAGTATGTCGTGATCGGGCAGTTTCGCCCTGCCGTCGAGGAATCCCAACTCGACCACGAAGGCGAGACCGGCGATCGACCCGCCGACGCGCTCGACGAGCGCGCCGGTGGCCGCGGCGGTGCCGCCCGTGGCCAGGACGTCGTCGACGATGTAGACCGTGTCGCCCGTGGCCACGGCGTCCTCGTGGATGTCGAGGGAGTCGGAGCCGTACTCGAGGTCGTAGGTCTCGGTCACGGTCTTCCAGGGCAGCTTGCCGGGCTTGCGCACCGGCACGAACCCGGCCCCCAGCCGGTACGCGACCGCGGCGGCGAAGATGAAGCCGCGGGCCTCGATGCCGACGACCTTGTCGACCGTCAGGCCCGCGGCGTGGTCGGCGATGGCGTCGACGGCGTAGCGGAACGCGTCGACGTCGCCCAGGAGGGGCGTCAGGTCCTTGAACACGATGCCCGGCTTCGGGAAGTCGGGCACGTCCCGCAGGTGTCCGGCCAGCCACGTTGAATCGCGCGTCATGGCCGGACGTTAGTGGCCGGCTACGTGGCGCCCGGCACGACCGCGGTCAGCGCCGGTTGCCGCGGTCTTCTTGCGCGGTCGCGGCGGGATGACCCGGCCCGACGCGGCGACGGACGGCGGCGCCTCGTCGTCGCGCGCCTTCGTGCCGGTGCCCGCACGGCCCGTGCCGCCCGCCCCGGCGGCCGCAGCCCCGCCCGCCGCGATCGTCCGCGACGACGGTGGCCGGCCCGTGGCGACGGTGGCCGCCACGACGGCGGCATCACCACCGCGCTGGTCGATGCGGCGCTTGATGTCGCGGAAGCGCGGCTCGCGCTCCTTGAGCACCGCCAGCAGGGGCGAGGCGATGAAGATCGACGAGTACGCCCCCGAGAACAGGCCGATGAGCAGGGCGACCGCGAACTCCTCGAGGACGTTGGCGCCCATGATCCACGAGCCGACGACGAGGAGCGACCCGACCGGCAGCAACGCGGTGATGGTCGTGTTCAACGAGCGCATCAGCGCCTGGTTGAGAGACACGTTGACCATGCCGCCGTAGGACAGTCCGCCGGTCGACGACACGAGGCGGGTGTTCTCGTCGACCTTGTCGAACACCACGATGCCGTCGTAGATCGAGTAGCCGAGGATCGTGAGCACCGCGATCACCGTGGCGGGTGTGACCTCGAGCTGGGTCAGTGAGTACACGCCGACCGTGATGATCACGTCGTGGATCAGGGCCGCGAGCGTGGCGAGCGCCATCTTCAGCTCGAACCGGAACGAGATGTACACGGTGACGAGCACCATGAACACGATCAGGGCGCGGATGGCCTTCTCGCTGATCTCCTCGCCCCAGGTGGGGCCGACCTCGTTGAGGACGACGTCGTCGACGCTCGATCCGGTCACCTCGGCGAGGGCCGCCGACACCTGGTCGGACTCGTCCGCGCTCAGCGGTTCGGCCTCGACCCGCAGCTCGCGGCCGTTGTCGCTCTCGAGCTCGGTGATCGTGGCATCGGCCAGCCCGACGCCGGCGAGCGTGTCGCGGGCATCGGCCACCGAGGTCTCGCCGGCCGGCACCTCCCACACGACGCCGCCCTCGAAGTCGATGCCGAGGTTGAGCCCGCGGGTGGCGAAGGACACGACGCTGATGAGCATCGCCACCAGGGAGATCGTGAACCACAGCCGGCGCCGACCGACGAAGTCGATGTTGGTCTCGCCGTGGTACAGCCGGCTCCAGATCGACCGCTTGGCCGCCTGGAGCTGGGCGGGCCGACCGGCCTCGGCCCGCTTGCGGGCCCGTCCGCGCCGCGTGGTGGCCGCGGCGGCGCCCTCGTCGTCGGGCGCCGCGTCGGTGGGCGTGTCGCCGTCGTCGGGCATGTCGTCGACGTCGTCGACCTCGTCGACGTCGTCGATGTCCTCGACGTCGTCGATCGGTGCATCCTGCGGGTCGCCGTTGCGCTTGCTCATCGTCCTGCTCCAGACACGGCGACGGACGGTTCGGCGACGGGGGCGGGAGCCGGCGGCCGCGCCAGGCCCCGGGCCACGCCGAAGAACGGCATGTCGGTGAAGAGGCGGTTGCGGGACAGCAGCACCACGATCGGATGGGTGAACGCCCAGGCCACGATCACGTCGAGCAGCGTCGACAGGCCGAGGAAGAAGGCGAAGCCCCGCACCGACCCCACGGTGAGCCACCACAGGATGAGGGCGCCGAGGAAGGCCGTGAAGTTGGCGGCGAGCACCGTGCGGAACGCCCGCTTGAACGCCCGGTCGGTGGAGGTCCGCAGGGTGCGGCCCGCCTTGACCTCGTCTTTGAGCCGCTCGAAGTAGACGACGTAGCTGTCCACGGTCACGCCGATCGACACGATGATGCCCGTCACGCCCGACAACGTGAGCGCGAGGCCCTGGGTCTCGCCCAGGAAGCTGATGATCGTGTAGAGCAGCGCCCCCCACACCGTGAGCCCGAGGATCACGACGAGCCCGAGCGCCCGGTAGTAGAGCAACATGTACAGCGCGACGAGGGACAGGCCGACGATGCCGGCGATGATGCCCGCTCGCAGCGAGTCGTCGCCCAGCGAGGCCGACACCGTCTGCACGCTCTGCCGCTCGAGCTCGACGGGCAGCGAGCCGTAGCGCAGCACCAGGGCGAGGTCCTTGGCCTCGGACTCGTCGAAGGAGCCCGAGATCTGGATGTCCTCGGCGCCGTAGCTGGGCTGGTTGATGGTCGGGGCGGACTGCACCACCGAGTCGAGGACGATGGCGAGCTGCCCGGTCGGGCAGACCTGCGGGTCGGGGTTCTGGGCGTAGCAGGTGGCCGCGATCTCGTTGAACGTGTCGATGCCGTCCTCGCCGCCCCGCATCTCGAGCCGGACGAGCCACTGCCCGTTCTGGATGTCGGCCGACGCGGTCTTGACGATGCGCCCCGTCGCCAACGACGGGCCGAGCTGGTAGATGGTCGTGCCGTCGGCGCCGGCCAGCAGGACGGGTTGCTCGGCCACGTCCTGGTCGCGGGGTGTGAGCGGCGGGACCTGGGCCTCTTGCGCCGGGACCGTGGTGGCCGTGGGGTCGGTGCCGGGCGCCGTGGTGGTGGTCGCCGGGGGCGCGGTGGTGGTCGTCGGCTCCTGGGCCGGACCCGCGGCGCTCTCGCCCTCGACCACGCCGGAGGCACCGGGCTCGGCCCCCCATGCGCCCTCGTCAGAGGTGGGGGCAGTCGTGGTCGTCGTCGCACCGGGGGCCGTCGTCGTGCTGGCCGCGCCGGGAGCGGTGGTCGGGGTCGTGGCGCCGGGGGCCGTGGTCGACGTCGTCGAGCCCACCTGGGCGTCGGCCGCCGCCTGCGCATCCGCGACCTCGGACTCGGGGAACTGGGCCTGCTGCAGCACCGGCCGGAACCGCAGCTCGGCGGTCTGCCCGACGAGCGCGAGGGCCCGGTCGCGGTTCTTCACCCCGGGGAGCTGGACGACGATGGCGTCGCCCTGGCGGGTGATGTCGGGCTCGGCCACACCGAGGGCGTCGACCCGGTCGCGGATGATGGCGAGCGCCTGGTCGAGCTGGTCGTCGGACGCGTCGCCCGTGGGGGCGAGCACGACCGACACGCCGCCCTGCAGGTCGAGGCCCAGCTCGGGGCTGTTCCCCGACACCAGGGTGGCGATCAGGCCGCCGTACG
Organism: uncultured Acidimicrobiales bacterium; assembly: GCA_963778415.1. Taxonomy (GTDB): domain Bacteria; phylum Actinomycetota; class Acidimicrobiia; order Acidimicrobiales; family VFJN01; genus ZC4RG19. The sequence goes on along the minus strand of CAVZUI010000010.1, from coordinate 318,333 downwards.
CCGCGACCAGGATCAGGATGAGGGGCAGGTAGATCTTGCGTCGCATCAGCTCGTCGCGGGCGACCCGGGGGCCGCCGGGCCCCGGTCGTCGGGTTGGGGCGCCGCGGCGTCGCCGCCGGCGTCGGTGTGGTCGTCGGACTGGTCGGTGGGGTCGAGCGTGCCGTGCTCGGACTGGTCGGTGGGGTCGAGCGTGCCGTGCTCGGCGTGGTCGCTCGGATCGGCCTCGGCGAGGTCGGCCTGGTCGTCGACGTCGATCCCCGCGGCCGTTGGCTCCGCGGGCAGCGTGGTCGCGTCCTCGACCCGACGGAGCACCGCCTGGCGGGCCACCCGGAGCTCGATCCCGGGCGCGACCTCGACCGTCATGTCTTCGGGGCCCAGGTCGACGATGCGTCCGTAGATGCCCGCCGTGAGCACGACCTGGTCGCCGGGCTCGAGCGCCGCGATCAGCTGCTGATGGCCCCGGACCCGGCGCTGCTGCGGTCGGATGAACAGCACCCAGAGCAGGGCGAAGGTGGCGGCGAGGACGATCAGCGGCTCCATAGGCGGCCGGTAGAACCTAGTGCAGGACCGCACCGGGACCGCGATCGGGCCCGGGGCCCCCGGTCCCCCACACGGCAGCCACCTCGGCCCGCAGCGCGTCGAGCGTCCCGGCCACGATCGCGGCGCGGAGGCGGTCCACGAACGCGAACGTCCAGGCGACGTTGTGCAGGGTCAACAGCCGGGGCGCCGTCGGCTCGGACACGGTGAGGAGGTGGCGGAGGTAGCCACGCGACCACCGGGCGCAGACCCCGCACCCACAGGTGGGATCGATGGGCGACGGGTCGTCGGCGAAGCGGCTGTTGCGGAGGTTGAGACGGCCCTCGGACGTGAGCAGGGTCCCGTGCCGACCCAGACGGGTCGGCAGCACGCAGTCGAACATGTCCACCCCACGGGCGACGGCCTCGACGATGCCGGCGGGATCGCCGAGCCCCATGAAGTACCGGGGTCGATCGGCAGGGAGCCCCGCGACCGCGGTCTCGAGGGCGGGCAGCATCGCCGAGCGGTCCTCGCCCACCGACAGCCCGCCGACCGCGTACCCGTCGAACCCGATGGCGACCGTCCGCTCGGCGCTCTCGGCGCGCAGGACGAGGTCGGTGCCGCCCTGCACGATGCCGAACTGGTTCAGGTCGGGTCGCTCGTGCGACAGGAACGCCTTGCGGGCACGGTCGGCCCACAGCGCCGTGCGGTCGACGGCGGCGCGGATCACCGGGTCGGGGGACGGCAGCGGCGGGCACACGTCGAGCACCATCTGGATGTCGCTGCCCAGCGCCACCTGGACGTCGACCGCACCCTCGGGACTGAGGTGGTGGCGGCTGCCGTCGTAGGTGGACGTGAACGTGGCGCCCTCGTCGTCGACCTTCGGCTTCAGGGAGAAGACCTGGTAGCCGCCCGAGTCGGTGAGCACGTTGCCCCGCCAGTCGGTGAACCCGTGGAGACCGCCGAGGCGGGCCACCACGTCCGCGCCCGGCCGCAGCATCAGGTGATACGTGTTGCCGAGGACGATCTCGGCGCCCAGGTCCTCGAGATCGTCGGCGGCCAGCGTGCGCACCGCGCCCCGCGTCCCCACCGGCATGAAGCAGGGGGTGGCGAACGCTCCGCGGGCCGTGGTCACCCGCCCCGTGCGGGCGTCCCCGCACCTCGACTCGACGGCGAAGGACAGCGTCATCGGTCCGCCGCCGTCTGGGGCTCCGTCGCACGGCGGGTCAGCCACATGGCGTCGCCGAAGGACAGGAAGCGGTACCCGGCGCCCAGCGCCTCCGCGTACAGGGCGCGCCAGCGCTCCCCCACGAAGGCGTCGACGAGCACGAGCAGCGACGAGCGCGGCAGGTGGAAGTTGGTCATGAGCACGTCGACGAGGCGCCAGTCCCACGGTCGGTGGATGAACAGCTCGGTGCGGCCCTCGAGCTCGCCCGACAGGGCCGCCGACTCGAGCGCCCGCACCGACGTGGTCCCGACCGCCACCACGCGGCCGCCGGCGGCGCGGGCCTGCTGGCAGGCGTCGAGCGTGGCGCGGGGCACGCGGTAGCGCTCGGCGTGCATGTGGTGGTCCTCGACCTTCTCGGCGGTCATCGGGCGGAACGTGCCCATGCCCACCACCAGCTCCACCTCCTCGACCGTCGCCCCCGCAGCCCGGCAGGCGTCGAGCACCTCCGGGGTGAGGTGCAGGCCGGCCGTCGGTGCGGCCACCGAGCCGGGGCGGTCGGCGAACACGGTCTGGTAGCGCTCGGGATCGGCGAGCGGCGCGGTGATGTAGGGCGGCAGCGGCACGACGCCGTGGCGGCCGAGGGCGGCCAGCTCGTCGCCACCGCCGGCCACGACGAGCTCGACCAGGCGGGTGCCGTCGCCCGGACCGCTGCCCCCGACCACCACCGTCAGGTCGGGACCGGCCTCGAGGGCCGTGCCCGGACGGACCCGGCGCCCGGGGCGGACGAGGGCCTCCCACGAGCCCGTCGGGGTCTGCTCCAGCAGCAGCACCTCGACCTCTCCCCCGGTCTCCTTGCGCAGCCGCAGCCGGGCCGGCAGGACCCGGGTGGTGTTCACGACCACGACGTCACCGGGACGCACGAGGGACGGCACATCGGCCACGGTGCGGTGAGCGACGGGACCGGCGCCCTCGTCGACGAGGAGCCGCGCCGCGTCACGCGGCGACGCCGGCTGCTGTGCGACGGCGTCGGTGGGCAGGTCGTAGTCGAAGTCGGCGAGGTCCATCGGGCCGAGCAAACCTACCGGGAGCCAGGTGGCCGTCCGTTCCTCAGGTGGCCACGACCGTCGACATCGTGTCGAGCCCGGCGACGTCGACCGCGTTGCGTGTGGGGAGCGGGTATCGCTGTCAGGCGCCGCCGAAGAGCGACGGCGCCGAGCCGTCGGGACCGGCGGTCGGCGGCGGGGCCAGGCCCACGTGGTGCCAGGCGGCCGGCAGGGCCACCCGGCCCCGGGGCGTGCGCATGAGCAGGCCCTGCTGGATGAGGAACGGCTCGTACACGTCCTCGACGGTCTCGGTCTGCTCGCCGACGCTGATGGCCAGCGTGGACAGACCGACCGGGCCGCCCCCGAACGTCTCGCACAGGGCCGACAGGATGGCGCGGTCGACCTTGTCGAGCCCGCGCTCGTCGACGCCGAACACCCGCAGCCCCCGCGAGGCCATGGCCTCGTCGATGCGCCCGTCGCCCGTCACCTCGGCGTAGTCGCGCACGCGCCGCAGCAGGCGGTTGGCGATGCGGGGCGTCCCCCGAGCCCGCCGGGCGACCTCGGCGCACCCGGCGCCGTCGATGGTCACGTCGAGGATGCCCGCCGCCCGCTCGACGATCGCCTCGAGGTCGGTGGCCGTGTAGTAGTCGAGGCGGGCGGTGAGGCCGAAGCGGTCGCGCAGCGGCCCGGTGATCGACCCGGTGCGGGTCGTGGCCCCCACCAGGGTGAACCGGGGCAGATCGAGCCGGATGGACCTCGCGGCCGGGCCCCTTGCCCAGCACGATGTCGAGCTGGAAGTCCTCCATCGCCGGGTACAGGACCTCTTCCACGGCCCGGGGCAGGCGATGGATCTCGTCGACGAACAGCACGTCGCCGTCCTCGAGCTGGGTGAGGATGGCCGCGAGGTCGCCGGCCCGTTCCACGGCGGGGCCGGAGGTGGTCTGCAGGTGGGCGCCCAGCTCGGTGGCGATGATGCCGGCCAACGTGGTCTTGCCCAGTCCCGGTGGGCCCGAGAACAGCAGGTGGTCGGGCGCCTCGCCGCGCCGCCGGGCCGCCTCGAGCACGATCTCGAGGTGGGCCTTGAGCTCGGACTGGCCGACGAACTCGGCCAGCCGGCGCGGGCGCAGGGTGGCCTCGGCCGTCACCTCGTCGTCGGGTCCGGGATCGGGGTCGAGCAGCTCCTCACGCACGCCGGTCTCCTCTGCTCTCGTGACCGGGCCGCGGCGCCGTCATCGTGGCGACGCCAACTGGCGCAGGGCGTGGCGCAGCATGGCGGCGGCGTCGCCGTCGGCGGCCAGGTCGGTGGTCACGGCCCGGATCTCGTCGGCCGAGTACCCGAGGCCCGCCAGGGCCTCGCGCACGTCGGTGACCGCGGTGGCCGGCCCCACGGCCGTCAGCCCCGGCCCGGGGACCGTGGGCACCACCCCGCTGTCGGGCACGTCGAGCCGGGACTTCAGCTCGACGAGCAGGCGCGCCGCGGTCTTCTTCCCCACGCCCGGCACGAGGCACAGCGCGGCGACGTCGTCGTCGGCCAGGATGCGCACGAGCGCGGCGGGCGTGTGCACCGAGAGGATGGCGAGCGCCATGGACGGGCCCACCCCGTGGGCGCCGAGCAGGGCCTCGAACGTGACCTTCTCGTCGCGGGTCGAGAACCCGTAGAGCGTCTCCGTGTCCTCGCGGACGTGGTGGTGCACCCACACGAAGGCCTCGTCGCCCACCTCGCCGAGCGCCACCACCGTGGTGGGCGACACGACGACGACGTAGCCGAGGCCGCCGACCTCGACCACGACCTCGCCGGCGCCGCGGTGCAGCAGGCGGCCCCGCAGCGACCCGATCACCGCCGGCTCCCCATGGCCGCCCGCCGGCGCAACGGGGCGTGGGCCAGGTGGCACAGCGCCAGGGCGACGGCGTCGGCCGCGTCGACGGGCCGGAGGGGTCGGGCGATGCCGAGGAGGGTCTGCACCATGCGCTCCATCTGCTGCTTGTCGGCGGCGCCATCGCCGGCGATCGCCTGCTTGACCTGGTTGGGCGAGTACTCGGCCACCTCGGCCCCGGCGGCCACGCCCTCGACCATGGCGATGCCCGCTGCCTGCGCGACGGGGATGGCGGTGCGGACGTTGACCTGGAACAGCACGCGCTCGACCGCCACCACAGCCGGGCGGTGCTCGGCGATGAGCTGGCGCAGGTCGTCGCGCAGGGCCGCCAGGCGGATCGGCACGGGGTCGTCGGGCTCGGTGCGCAGCACCCCGGCGGCCACGGCCCGCGGCCGGCGACCCGCCTGCTCGACCACGCCGTAGCCGCAGCGCGACAACCCGGGGTCGATGCCGAGCACGAACATGGGTTCGGACCCTAGCGTGCGGGCCCGACCCCCCGGTGGATGGCCGGCGGGACCCTCAGCGGGCCGCGGCGACGGCCGCCACCAGCTCGTCGGTGGGGCGGAACCAGAGGCCCGCCACCGCCCGATGGGCGTGGCGGACGGCACCACCCGCGTCGATCACGAAGATCGACCGCCGGTAGAACCCGACCGGCCCGAGGATGCCGTAGAGCTTGCCCACCGCCTTGTCGTCGTCGGACAGCAGCGGGAAGGCGAAGCCGCCCTGATCGGCGCTGAACTTGTCGTGGCTCTCGACCGACTGCGGGCTGATGGCGAGCACCGTGGCGTCGACCTCGCGGAAGGCGTCGATGTCCGCCGTGTAGCTGTTGAGCTGCCGGGTGCACACGGGGGTGTTGTCGCCCGGGTAGAAGACCAGCACGACCGGCTGCCCGACGAACTCGGCGAGGGTGTAGTCGCGGTGGCCCTCGGGTGTCCCGTCGGTACCGGCCAGGGTGAAACCGGGGGCGACGTCCCCGACCTTTACGGTCATCGGATCACGACTCCACCGTCTCGAGGATGGCGTCGGGGATGTCGAAGTTGGCGTGGACCGCCTGCACGTCGTCGTGGTCGTCGAGCGCGTCGATCAGCCGCAGCACCTTCTTGGCGCTCTCGGCCGTGTCGAGGGCGATGGTCGCCTGCGGCACCATCGTCAGGTCGCTCGAGTCGACCGGGATGCCGGCCTCGTCGAGCGCGGTGCGGACCGCGTGCAGCTCGGTGGGAGGGGTGCGTCACCCGCCACGAGTCGCCGTCGTCGACGATGTCGTCGGCGCCGGCGTCGAGGGCGGTCAGCATCAGCTCCTCCTCGTCGACCGAGCGGGGCACGATGACCTGGCCCTTCCGGTCGAACTGCCACGCCACGGCCCCCGGCTCGGAGGTCGAGCCACCGTTCTTCGAGAAGATGTTGCGGATCTCGGCGCCCGTCCGGTTGCGGTTGTCGGTGAGCACCTCGACCATCACGGCCACGGCCCCCGGGGCGTAGCCCTCGTAGGTGATCTGCTCGTAGGTGACGCCGTCGAGCTCACCGGTGCCGCGCTTGACCGCCCGGTCGATGGTGTCGATGGGGATCGAGGCGTCGCGCGCCTTCTGGAACATGGTGCGCAGCGTCGGGTTCATGTCGGGGTCGCCCCCGCCCTCGCGCGCCGCCACCTCGACCTGGCGCAGCACCTTGGCGAACAACTTGCCGCGCGCCTTGTCGTTGGCGGCCTTCTTGTGCTTGATCGTCGCCCACTTGGAATGACCACTCATCGCTCACGCCACCTCGTCGAGGAACAGCTCGTGGAGCCGGGGATCGGCCCCGAGCTCGGGATGGAACGCAGCCGCCAGCACGCGGCCGCGTCGGCACAGGACCGGGCGCCCGTCGACCGTCGCGAGGACGTCGACGTCGGTGCCGACCGACTCGACCACCGGCGCCCGGATGAACACGGCGTGGAGGGGGTCGTCACCGAGCCCGTCGACCGTGAGGTCGGCCTCGAACGAGTCGACCTGGCGGCCGAAGGCGTTGCGCCGGACGCCGATGTCTATCGCACCGAAGCAGCGCTGGTCGTCACGCCCGTCGAGGATCTCACGGCCGAGGAGGATCATGCCCGCACAGGTGCCGAACGCCGGCATGCCGCCGGCCAGGCGGTCGGCCACGGCCGGGAACAGGCCCGACGACTCGAGCAGCATCGACATCGTCGTGGACTCGCCGCCCGGCAGCACCAGGGCGTCGACCGCGTCGAGATCAGCGGGCGAGCGGACCGCCACCGGCTGGGCGTCGAGCCGTGCCAGCATGGACACATGCCGTGCGGACGCGCCCTGCAGAGCGAGTACACCGACCTTCACCTGGGGGCCTCGTTCCTGCAGACATGACGCCACGATTGTACGGGTCACCCTCCGAACCGCGAGAATCGACGACCGCTTGGGACGGTAGGGGGCAGTACACCGACCGGAGGATCTCCGTGCACGCCAACTCCACCGGCCGGCGCCAGCGCGCCGGCACCACCGGCCGGGCCGGGCGCCCCACCCCGGTGGCCGGCTCGTCCCGGCGGCGCTCCCGCCGCTGGGTGGGCGCCGCCGCCGTCGGCCTGACCGTCGCCGGCCTGGCCGCCTGCGGTACCGCACCTCCGGGCGACGGCGAAGCCGCGCCCCCACCTTCTCCCGCGCCGCCGGCGCGTCGCTCGCCTTCGCCGAGCCCGTGGCCAACGTGACCGACCTGGTCGCCCCCACCGCCGACGACGCCGAGTGGACGATCGTCGGGTCGGTGTTCGAGCCCGACAAGGGCCGGTCGGTCGCCACCGTGTGGACGTCCGAGGACGGCGCGGACTGGGAGCGCGACGACACAGCCGCGGGCTCCGCCGACGAGGTGATGTCGGGCGCCACCCGCACCGAGGACGGGATCGTGGCCGTCGGCCGGATCGGCGGCGGCGACGAGGCGGACGCCGCCCTGTGGACGCGGACCGAAGACGGGTGGACCGCGTCGAGCCCGGCGACGATGGGCGGCGACCACGAGCAGTGGGCCTTCGACGTGGCCGTCGGGTCGGGCGGCACCGTGGTCGCCGGGGGCGAGAACGTGTGGGGCGAGATCCGTCCCCGGCTGTGGTTCAGCGCGGACGGCGAGGAGTGGGCGAGCGTCGACGGCGGCCCCGGTGGCCCGCTGGACGGGACGGGCGAAGAGACCGTGCGGGCCGTGGCGCCCGTCGGCGACGGGTTCGTCGCCGTCGGGTCGCGCCTCGTCGACAACGAGCAGGACGGCATGGCCTGGTACTCGGCCGACGGCGAGTCGTGGGAGCAGCTCAGCGCCCCCTCGCTGGGCGGTCCGGGCCGCCAGGAGCTCAACACGGTCACCGCCTTCGACGGCGGCCTCGTGGCCGGCGGCATGTCCGACCCCGACGGCAACGGCCAGGGCGACGCCGTGGTGTGGCGCTCGGCCGACGGCCGCTCGTGGTCCGCGCCCAGCGGTGCACTCCCGATGACGGACCGGCGCAACGCCGCCAGCGACATCGAGGTGCAGTCGCTCTCGTTCGGTCCGAGCGCCGGCCTGATCGCTTCCGGGGGCAACGACTGGCGTCCCCGCCTCTGGCAGTCGACCGACCGCGGCGTCACCTGGTCCGAGCTGGCCGACCCGGTGCACGGCGGCCTGTTCCTCGACGGGATCTCGCTGCGGGCCGCGGCGTCGCTCGATGCGGTCACCGTGGCCATCGGCTCCGAGCCCAGCGTCCTGCGGCTCGCCACACCGCGCTGGGAGGACGTGGCCGGCGACGCCTTCCCCAAGGGCGGCGCCCAACCGTTCGCCACCTCGGTCGCCACGAACGGCGACGGCGAGTCGATCGCGGCCGGTGGGCTGTTCACCGCGGCGTCGGGCGAGACCCGCGAGAGCTACGCCGGCCAGCTCTGGCGCCGCACCGGCGACGGCTGGGACGAGATCGACAGCGCCAACCTGGCCGCGGGCCACGTGATGGACGCCACCGCGTTCGAAGGTGGGTTCGTGGCGGTCGGCTTCGAGGACTTCGGCCTGGCCAGCAAGCGCGACGCCGTGACCGACAGCGAGCCCGACGGGTTGATGTGGCTCTCGCGCAACGGCACCGACTGGGCCCGCTTCGGGGTGGCCGAGGCCCGCACCAACGACCAGTACCTGGCCTTCCTCGACGACCCGTCGCAGGAGGGCCTGTCCGCGGCGATCGTCCAGCTCGAGCGCGAGGCGCCTCCCCTGTCGGTCGAGCCGGCGGGCGGCACGGGCACGCGGTCGCTGTCCGGGGTGGCACCCATCGGCGACGGGTTCATCGCCGTCGGCTCGGTCTACGACAGGGGCGACGCCGACCCCATCATCCTCGTCTCGCCCGATGGGTCCAGGGTCATCTCCGAGAGCCCGCCCCACGCCGGCAGGGGCATCCAGCGCTACGACGACGTGTGCGTGGGGCCCGAGGACAACGCCATCGCGGTCGGGGTGAGCGGCGGCACCGGCGCCAACGACGTGAACGCCGCGGTCCGCACGGCCGACGGCTGGAGGGCCGCCAGCGGCCCGTTCACCGGCCGGGGCGACCAGCAGGCCTACGCCTGCGCGGCGAGCGAGGACGGCTTCATCATCGTGGGGTCCGACGATCGCACGGGCAACCGAGACGCCAAGGTGTGGACGTCCCCCGACGGCCTCGAGTGGACCGAGGTCGAGTCGAGCATCCTCGGCGGGACCGGTGACCAGTGGGCCAACGCGGTCGCCCCGGTGCCGGACGGTGGCTGGCTGGTGGCCGGCACCGACCGGGCGACGGGCGACGGCGACATCGCGCTGTGGCGCATCGACTCGTCGGGCGACGTCACCCGCCGCGATCGGGGCGAGCGCGCCCTGCGCGGCCCGGGCGAGCAGACGGTGTCCTCGATCGACATCGACGAGGACGGCCACGTCACCCTGGCTGGCAACGACTACGGCCGGGTCGGCCTGTGGGAGTCGTCCACCATCGACCGCTGACCGCGGGCGACGGCGGTCGACTGCTCCTGGCGCGGCTGACGGTCACCTGCCAGGACGTTCGGCCGCCCGGCGATCCGGGCGGCCGACACCAGCGGCCGCCGGCTACCAGCCCCGCTCGGCGAGCTTGACCTCGAGGCGATCGATCTCCTCGCCGCGCATGGCCTCGCCCAGACCACGGCTGACCTTGGCCAGGAGGTCGGGGTCGTCGTAGTGGGCGGTGGCCTCGACGATCGCCTTCGCCCGGCTGGCGGGGTCGTCGCTCTTGAAGATCCCGGAGCCGACGAACGTGGCCTGGGCGCCGAGCTGCATCACCAGGGCGGCGTCGGCGGGCGTGGCGATGCCGCCCGCGCAGAACAGCGGGACCGGCAGCGTGCCGGTCTCGGCGATCTCCTGCACGAGGCCGACCGGGGCCCGCAGCTGCTTGGCCCAGTCGTAGATCTCGGCCGAGTCGGCCTGGGTGATCTTGCGGATGTCACCGAGGATCGAGCGCAGGTGGCGCACAGCCTCGACGATGTTGCCGGTGCCCGCCTCGCCCTTCGAGCGGATCATGGCGGCGCCCTCGCTGATGCGACGGAGCGCCTCGCCGAGGTTGGTGGCCCCGCACACGAACGGCACGGTGAAGGCCCACTTGTCGATGTGGTGGGCCTCGTCGGCCGGGGTCAGCACCTCGGACTCGTCGACGTAGTCGACGCCGAGCGCCTGGAGGATCTGCGCCTCGACGAAGTGGCCGATGCGCGCCTTGGCCATGACCGGGATCGGTCACCGCGGCGACGATGCCCTCGACGAGCTCGGGGTCGCTCATGCGGGCCACGCCGCCGTCGCGGCGGATGTCGGACGGCACGCGCTCGAGCGCCATGACGGCCACCGCGCCGGCGTCCTCGGCGATCTTGGCCTGGGTGGCGTCGACCACGTCCATGATGACCCCGCCCTCGAGCATCTCTGCGAGCCCGCGCTTGACGAGCTGGGTTCCGGTGTCGTGAGCAGGGACGGAGGGGGACTCGGTCATGCCCGCATTCTACGGGGACGGCCGCGCGCGACCCCTAGCCACTTCCACGCCATTGGACCGGTCCGCCGCCGCGAGCGGCGGCCCCGGCTACAGCTCGCGCAGCAGCGCGATGCGCTCCTCGATGGGCGGGTGGGTGTCGAACATGCGGTTGAAGCGGCTCATCCGACCCTCGGGCTCGGTCTGGGCGGCGGGCTGCTCGATCCACAGGTGGGCGGTGGCGCTGCTCGTGGCGTGGACCACCGTCGAGTCGTCGCGCAGCTTCTCGAGCGCCGAGATCAACCCCGGGGGATACCGGGTCATCTCGACCCCCGAGATGTCGGCGAGCGTCTCGCGGCGCCGGCTCACGGCCCGCTGCATCACCTGGGCGATCACCGGCGACAGCACGAGGAGGGCGAAGCCGACGATCGACAGGAGGGCCAGGGGGCCGCTGTTGCCCCCGTGCTCGTCGTCGAAGTCGCGGTGGCTCGACCGGCCCATGCCCCACCACTGCAGCCGGATGCCCAGATCGGCGAGGAGGGCCACGATCCCGACCATCGTGACGGCCAGCGTCGACACGAGGATGTCGTAGTTCTTGACGTGCGACAGCTCGTGGGCGAGCACGCCCTCGAGCTCGATGCGGTTCATCTTGTCGAGCAGGCCCGTGGTCACGGCCACGGCCGCGTTGCGCGGGTTGCGGCCGGTGGCGAACGCGTTGGGGGCGGGGTCGTCGATCACGTACAGCCGGGGCTTCGGGAGGCCCGACGCGATGCACAGCCCCTCGACGATGTTGTGGTAGCGGGCGTACTCCTCGACCGAGGCGGGCTTGGCCCGGCTCATGCGCAGGGCGACGGCGTCGGACTTCCAGTACGACGCGAACGCGGTGCCGCCGGCCACCAGCAGGGCGATCACGATGCCGATCGGGCCGCCGCCCACCAGGTAGGCGAACGCCGCCGCGACCAGGGCCACGAGCGCCACGAAGCCGGCGATCAGCAGCCAGCTGCGGCGCTTGTTGGCCGTGACCTGGTCGTACATCGACCCTGCGGAGGTGAGCCCAGCCAATGCCACGGTCAGAACGACACCTGCGTCGGCCCGCGCGACTCGTCGTCGGCCTGGAAGTACTCGCGCTCGGAGAAGCGGAACATGCCGGCCAGGACGTTGGCCGGGAAGCTCTGCACCTTGGTGTTGTAGCGGTACACGGTGTCGTTGTAGAACTGCCGCGCGTAGGCGATGCGGCCCTCGGTGCCCGTCAGCTCCTCTTGCAGCTGGGCGAAGTTCTGGTTGGCCTTGAGGTCGGGATACGCCTCGGACAGGGCGAACAGCGACTTGAGCGCACCCGTGATCTGGTTCTCGGCCGCGGCCTGGTCGTGCGGCCCCTCGGCGCTCATGCCGGCGTTGCGCGCCGCGATGACCGCGTCGAGCGTCTCGCGCTCGTGGGCTGCGTAGCCCTTCACGGTCTCGACGAGGTTGGGGATGAGGTCGTAGCGACGCTTGAGCTGCACGTCGATCTGGGCCCACGCGTTCTCGATGCGGTTCCGCAGCGAGACGAGGCCGTTGTAGCTGACGATCGCGTAGAGCGCGAGGAGCACCAGGACGACGACGATGATGATGGCGACGATCACGGCCGCTCATCCTACGCAGTGCCGGTGATGTCCCCTCGTCAGGCAGACGGAGCGAGGCGCTCGTAGCGCTCGATGTACGCCTCGGCGAGGCGCTCCATCGAGAACTCGTGGGCCCGCTGCTCGGCCGCCGCCACCAGTCGCCGGCGCAGGTCACCGTGGCCGAGCGCGGCCGACAGGGCCGCGGCCAGCGCCTCGCTGTCGCCGGGGGGTGGCATGAGGGCGTCGACGTCGGCGGTGGCGACGTTGGCGTAGCCGTCGAGGGCCGAGGCCACCACGACCGCCCCGGCCGCCATGGCCTCGAGGAGGACCACGCCGAAGGACTCCCCGTGCAGCGACGGCGCACAGAACACGTCGGCACCCCGCATCCGGGCCGCGACGTCGTCGTCGCTCAGCCGGCCCAGCCACTCGATGCGGGGGTCGCCGCCGTGACGGGCCCGCAGCGCCTCGGTCTGGGGGCCCGTTCCGCCCACCCACACCACGACGTCGGGCGGCAGGTGCCGCAAGGCGTCGAGCAGCACGGCGAGGCCCTTGCGCTCCTCGTGGCGGCCCACGAACAGGATGGTGGGACCCGTGGACGGGAACGGGGTCGCCTTGGCGAACCGCTCGATCTCGATGCCGTTGAACAGCAGCTCGTAGGAACCGCCCAGCGCCCTCTCGGCGGTGGCGATGGCGTCCTTCGACACGGCGCAGCGGATGTCGAGCCGCTTGGCCAGCCACCGGACGCCGGGCCTGGCGACGGCGTAGGCCGCGCTGTCGCCCGACCGGTGGAAGGTGCCCACCATCGGCGCGTTGCGGAACAGCAGGGTCGTCATCGTCGGCCCCGGCGCCAGGGGCTCGTGCACGTGGAGCACGTCGAAGGCCTCGTCGCGCAGGGCGCGGAGGGTGCGCAGCTGCGCCGCGGGATCGGGCGCCAGCGGGGCGAACGAGCCGTTCGAGGCGGTGGGGACGCTCTGGCCGAGCGGGGTCACGCAGGCGTCGGGCGGCGGCCCGTCGCAGGGAGCCAGCACCCGGGCGTCGACGCCGAGGACGCGCAGCGTGCGGGCGAGGCCCAGCACCTGCGCCTGGACGCCACCCGGGACCGTGAGGCTGTAGGGGCAGACGAGCCCGATGCGCACGCCGTCAGGGTACTTCGTCGGGCCCCACCGGCCCGGAGGCGCGGCTCACAGCCGGACCGGGCCCGTGCCGGCGCGGTCGCTCGGCCAGTTCGGCTGCATCAGGTGCCATTGCTCGGGTGCCCGGCGGATCAGGCCCTCGAGCTCGTGGGCGAGGTCCTGGGTGATGCGGGCGACGTCCTCCCGGAACGTGCCGCGCCGTTCGGCCGGGACCGGCGGCCGGATCACCCCGTGGTGGTTGCGCCCGTCGTCGTAGGTGGCGGTCGGCAGCAGCGGCGCCCCGGTGCGCAGCGCCAGGACGGCCGGTCCGGACGGCAGGGTGGTGCGCTCGCCGAAGAACGACACCTCGACCCCGCCGCGGCGGATGTCGCGGTCGCAGAGCAGGGCGACGACGTGCCCGGCCTTGACGGCCGTGACGGTCGCCCGGCCCGCCTCGGGGCCGAGGGGCACGATGTGCAGCCCGATGCGCTCACGGAACTCGACGAACCAGTCGAACAGGGCCGGAGGCTCGATGCGCTCGACGACCGCGGTGACGGGGAGCCCGCGGACGCGGGTCAGCCAGTAGGCGCTCCACTCCCAGCTCCCGAGGTGCGGGAGGCACATCAGCGGCCCGAGCCCCTTCTCCAGGGTCTCGTCGACGTGCTCGAAGCCCTCGTAGGTGAGGCGGGCGTCGAGCTCGTCGGGGCCGATGGCCGGCAGCCGGAACGACTCGCCGTAGTAGCGGCCGTAGGACGCGTACACCTGCTGCACCCGCCGGCGCAGGGCCGCGCCGCTGAGCTGCGGATCGACGCGGCGCTGGTGGCGCTCGACCATCGTGCGCCGGTCGCCGGCGCCCGACGCCAACAGCTCGGCCAGGCGGGGGGCGGCCGCGTCGATGATCCCGCCGGGCAGGGTCTGGGCCACCAGCGAGGCGGCGCGGTACGCGGGGGTCACCAGGTCCATCGGAAGGGGCGCGTTCGGGCCGGCGTCACCGCCGGGGCGCGCGGCTCACCGTCGGCGGCGGTGCGCCATCGACTGACGGCGCCAGGTGCGCTGCGTCGAGCGGGCCACCCGCCGGGACCGCCACCGATCGGCGAGCGGCTGGACCTGGGGCGCCGAGGCCTGGCGCCAGACCTTCACGAACCGCTGGCCGGCCGTGAAGACGGTGAGCACGAGCATCACCCACAGGACGGGGACGAGCAGCGACTCGAACAGCAGGCCGAGGGCCAGGAACCCGAGGCGCTCGGCGCGCTCCATCAGACCGCCGCGGGCGTCGAAGCCCAGGGACTCGGCCTTGGCTCGCTCGTACGACACCAGCATCGAGGCCCCGAGGACCGCCAGCGGCAGCACGGACACCCGTCCGGGCTGCGTCGAGGCGAGGTACCAGGCCACGCCGCCGAGCAGCAGCGCGTCGCTGACCCGGTCGATCACCGAGTCGAAGAACGCACCCCGGGGCGACGCCGTACCGGAGGCCTTGGCCACCGCGCCGTCCAGCACGTCGGGCACCGCGGTGAGCACCAGCAGCAGCAGGCCGGCGCGCAGCCAGCCGTTGGCGATGGCGACCGCGGCCGCCGCGCCCATGACCAGGCCGGTCGTGGTGAGTTGGTTGGCTGTGATGCCGGTGCGCCGGATCTGGGCACCGATGGGTCGCAGGCCCTTCTCGAAGGTGCTGCGCCACCGTCCGTCGAACATCGTGTCTCCGTGGGTCGCTCGCGACGCCGTGACCGGCTCTTCCGGCCCCTTCCTGCGTCGACGCGCCGCCGTGGGCGCGTTCAGCGTAACAACGCGCGCGCCCCCTCCCCCAGCACCCCGCACCGTGTGCGGTGCCGGCTGCACGCCGCGGCACGGCCGGGACGACAGCACTAGCCTCACCGACATCGCCGACCTACTCCGAGGGGGAGCCTGGTGAAGCGGTATGCGACGCGTCAGATCCGCAACGTCGCCCTCGTGGGGCACAGTGGCGCCGGCAAGACGAGCCTTGCCGAGGCGCTGCTGCACCGGGCCGGCGCGATCCCCCGCATGGGCCGGGTGGAAGACGGCACGACCGCCTGCGACTTCGACCCCGAGGAGCACAAGCGCGGCATCTCGCTGTCGCTCTCGGTCGCCCCGCTCGAGTGGCGCGACCACAAGATCAACCTCATCGACACTCCCGGCTACGCGGACTTCATGGGCGAGGTCGCGGCGGCGCTGCGCATCGCCGACCTCGCCGTGTTCGTCGTCAGCGCGCTCGACGGTGTCGAGGTGCAGACCGAGGAGGCGTGGGACATGGCCCGCGCGCTCGCGGTGCCGCGCATGGTGTTCGTGAACAAGCTCGACCACGACCGCGCCTCCTACGACACGACGCTCGCCCAGCTCCGCGACCGGCTCGGGTCGGGCATCGCCCCGTTGGAGCTGCCGATCGGCGCGGGAGCCGGGTTCCGCGGCATCGCCGACCTGCTGACCGACACCGCCCACGTCTACGAGAAGGGGGTCCCGCACACCGAGGAGATCCCCGACGACATGGAGGAGCTCGAGCACCAGGTGCACGACAACCTGGTGGAGGGCATCGTCGTGGCCGACGACGCCATGCTGGAGCGCTACCTCGACGGCGACGTGCCCGGCGTCGACGAGCTCGAGCGCACCCTGCACGACGGCATCGCCGCCGCCACCGTGTTTCCCGTGATCATCGGCTCGGCCACGCGCGAGGTGGGCATCGACCGCCTCGCGGACCTGCTGGTCGAGATCGGCCCCTCGCCGCTCGATCGCCCCGTGCCCATCGTGGCCGGCAACGGCGACGAGCCGGTGCGCACCGACGTCGCCGCGGACGCCACCGGCGACCCGCTCGCCTTCGTGTTCAAGACGATCGCCGATCCCTACGTCGGGCAGGTCAGCCTGTTCCGGGTGGTGTCGGGCACGGTGCGGCCAGACGACCACCTGGTCAACAGCCGCACGGGGGGCGACGAGCGGCTCCACGGCCTGCTCACGATGCGGGGCAAGGAGCAGCAGCCCACGTCCGAGCTCGTGGCGGGCGACATCGGGGCGGTGTCCAAGCTGGCCGGCACGATGACCGGCGACACCCTCGCCCCCCGGGGCAAGCCGGTCCGCATCGACCCGATCGAGCAGCCCGAGCCCACGTTGGCGCTGGCGGTCATCCCCCACACCCAGGCCGACGAGGACAAGCTGGCCACCGCCCTGCACCGGCTCGCCGACGAGGACCCCGCCCTGCGCATCGAGCGCAACGACGAGACCCACCAGACCCTGCTGCAGGGGACCGGCGAGACCCACCTGCAGATCACGCTCGAGAAGCTGACGCGCAAGTTCGGCGCCAACGTCGACACCGAGCCCATCCGGGTCCCGTACCGCGAGACGATCACGACGGCGGTCACGGGCGTGGAGGGGCGCCACAAGAAGCAGACGGGCGGGCACGGGCAGTTCGGCGTGTGCGTGATCGACGTCGAGCCGCGCGCCCGGGGCGAGGGCTTCTCGTTCGCCAGCACCGTCGTCGGCGGGGCCATCGGCCGCAGCTACATCGGTGCGGTGCAGAAGGGCATCGAGGAGACGATGGGCCAGGGCGGGGTCTTCGGGTACCCCGTCGTCGACGTCGGCGTGACGGTCACCGACGGCAAGGAGCATTCGGTCGACAGCTCCGAGATGGCCTTCAAGGTGGCCGGTCGCCTGGCGTTCCGGGCCGCCATGGCCCAGGCCGGACCGGTCATCCTCGAACCGATCAGCCGCGTCGTGGTCGTCGTGCCTCTCGACTCGCAGGGCGACGTGATGGGCGACCTCAACGCCCGGCGTGGCCGGGTCCAGGGCACCGACACGACCGCCGACGGCCGCCAGGTGGTCACCGCGCTCGTGCCGACGTCAGAGATCCAGCGCTACGCCATCGAGCTGCGCTCGCTCACCGGCGGCCGCGGCCGGTTCCACGCCCAGCACGACCACTACGACGTCCTCCCGCCCCACCTGGTCGACGCGGTGCGGCGCGAGGTGGCCGACGAGGGCTGAGGCGGCCGTGGACCGGTGCGCCGAATGCGGCTTCGATCCCGCCGACGTGCGGCCACGCGACATGCCGACGGCGGTGCGCAGCTTCGCCCGTCGCTACCAGACCCCGCTCACCCGGGGACTTCCCAGCGAGGACCTCGACGAGGTCGTCCGCCGCTCCCCCGGGCCCGGCGTCTGGTCGGCGATCGAGTACGGGTCGCACGTCGTCGACATCTTCGAGGTGTTCGACGACCGCGTCCGCTGCGCGCTCGACGGCCGCGAGCCCGACGAGGTCGAGGTCGACTGGGAGGGGCGCGTCGCGGCGGCGTCGCCCGACCTGGACCGTCTCGAGGTGGCCGAGCGGATCGCCGACGCCGCCGACACGCTGGCCACCACGCTCGACGAGCTGAACGGCGACGAGTGGAAGCTCGTCGGGCTGACCGGGCGGGGCCGGCCGGTCACGGTGGCCGACCTCGGCACGATCGTCGTGCACGAGGGCAGCCACCACCTGCTCGACCTGGGCCGGGTCCTGCGCTCGGCCCGCGGCCGCTGACCCCGCGGCCGGCGTCACGCCGGCGGAGCCGCGACTTACGCGGGCAGGGCCTTCTCGACCGCGGCGACGACCTCGTCGGCGGTCGGCTCGGTCATCGGGTTGAACCGGGCCACGACCTCGCCCCCGGGAGCGACCAGGAACTTCTCGAAGTTCCAGCGGATGTCGCCCGTGTGGCCCTCGCCGTCGGCCACGTCGACGAGCTGCTGGTACAGCGCGTGGCGGCCGTCGCCGTTGACCTCGACCTTCTCGGTCAGCGGGAACGTCACGCCGTAGCTGGTCGAGCAGAACGTGGCGATCTCCTCGGCCGAACCGGGCTCCTGGGCGCCGAACTGGTTGCACGGCACGCCGAGCACCGAGAACCCCCGGTCCGCGTACTGCTCCTGGAGCTGCTCGAGGCCCGTGTACTGCGGCGTGAGGCCACACTGCGAGGCCACGTTCACCAAGAGCACCGCCTTGTCCTCGTAGCTGTGGAGGTCGGCGGGCGTCCCGTCGAGGCGGTTGATCTCAACGTCGTAGATGGACATGCCGGGCACGCTACAAGGGCGGGTCGGGAATGGGGTCGGCGGCGACGTCGTCGGTTCGTCGGGCCGACTGGGCGAGCGCGACGCCCGCCAGCACGACCAGCCCGCCGATCACCTGGGTCGTGGTCAGCGCCTGCTCGAGCCACAGCCACGCCACCCCCGCGGCCACGACCGGCTCGAGCATGCCCACCGCACCCACCGTGGTGGCCGACAGGTGGCGGAGCGCGGCGAGGTCGAGCGCGTAGGGCGCCAGCGTGCCGAGCGCGACGACCCAGGCCACCGCCAGCCACACGGGCACCTCCACGCCGGCGAGCGCACCGAGCAGCGAGGTGGACTCGCCCAGGGGCGCCCAGTCGATGCCCCACATCGGCTCGACCACCAGCCAGAAGGCGCTCGCCCAGGCGAACATCCAGAAGTTCACCGCCACCGGGTCCTGGGTTCCGCCGCTGTGCCGGCCGAGCAGGAGGAACGTCGCCAGGCACGCCGCACCGCCGAGCCCCGCGGCGACGCCCAGCGCATCGAGGCGCGTGTCCTCCCACACCTGGGCGACGAGCCCCAGGCCCGCCAGCGACAGACCGAGGGCGACCCACACGACGGGCCGGACGTCCTCGCGGAGCACGACCCGAGCGAACACCGCCACCAGCACCGGAGCCGTGAACTCGAGCAGCAACGCCACCCCCACGGGCAGCCGGTCGATGGCGATGAAGTAGAGCCACTGGATGAGGGCGGCGCCGACGATGCCCAGGACGGCGAGCTGGCGCAGCGCACGCCACGACACCCGCAGCCGCGCCCGTGCCGTCGGCCCCAGGACGACGAGCAGCCCGACGGCCACGCCCGTGCAGCGCAGGGCGGCGAGCTGGCGCGGGGGCACGCCGGCCTCGAGCACGACCTTCGAGACGCTGGCGTTCACGCCGAAGAGCACCGCGGCCGCGGTGACCTGGGTCAGTCCGCGTCGCCGGTGCGTCAGCCGGCCGGCGGTCGAGGCGGCGGCCTCGGCCGTCGTGGTCGTCACGCCCCCACGTTGGCCGATCGTCGGCGCCGCGGACGAGTCGGTTCCGGTCCGCTAGAACCTCGTGGATGGACCTCTCCTCGCTCGCCCCGTCCGACATCGTCGTCGCGCTGCGCGGGTTGGAGCGGCGCTACCGCGGGCTGTTCGCCGGTCTCGGCGAGGACGAGACGCCCGACGACGTCGCCCACCGGGTCGTCGGAGGGTGGTCGCCGATCGAGCACATCGTGGCCGCGGCGTGGGGCATCTCGGCTGCGGACCGGGCCCTCGCCAGCGTCCTCACGGCCGACACGCCCACGCTGCCCGCCGCCGACGTCGACCCTGCGGCACGCCCGAAGCCCGGAGGCGTGACGGGCACGGTCCACGAACGCCTGTCCGAGCTCGGCCTCGAGGCCAACGCGGCTGCCGACCGCATCGAGGGCACGCCCGCCCGCGACTGGGCCCGCACCGGTCTGGTGGAGGGCACCGACCGCCAGGTGACCGCGCTCGACCTCGCCCGCCACGCCGTCGAGGCCGGAGTCACCCACCTGCGCGCCGCCGAGGATGCGCTGGCCTCGGTCCGTCGCACGCCGCCACCCGATCGCACCTGACGGGACGCACCCGCCGACGTCGGGTGAGCCGCCCGGCCGTCGTCCAGTCGGGCCAGCCTCAGACCCGGTCCTCCCCGAGGCGATGGGTTCCACCGACAGGAGGCCGAGGCAATGGGTTCCACATGCGGAACCCCCGCCTCATCCTCCGGACGACGGAACCGATCGCCTCGGGTGACCGCGGGTCAGCCCGTACCCCGGCGTGTACGTGCCGGCCGGAGCGCCTCCCAAACGCCGGCACGCCTCTGGGCTGCCGTGGTGGTCAGCTCTGCTCCCCGTCGAGGACCACCACGAAGCCGGCGCTGGTCTCGGCCACGACGACCGCCCGCTCCCGCTGTCGCATGCACTCGGCGAGGGCGTTGACCTCGCCTTCGTCACCGTAGGGGTGCTGCTGCAGCACGACCACGTCGTAGTCCTCGGCCGCGAGCACCCCGGCCAGGTCGTCGCAGTCCTCGGGCGGCGCGGTCAGCCCTCTCCCCTGCGGCACGCCGACGTAGTCCACCTCGGTGCCGAGCGTCGCGCCGGTGTACGGGTACTGCACCCACCCCCCGACCAGCGCCAGCCGCTCGGCGTCGAGGTCGTCGGCGGTCCGCCACAGCGTCACGAGGTCGGGCAGGAAGTCGCCGTACCGGAGCCTGGTCCCGTCGTCGCCGACGACGGGCGCCGACATGGCCGCGCCCGTGACGAGCGCGACCGAGGCGACGGCGCCCACCGCCCACCCTCCCGTCCGGGCGGACCGGCGCGAGACCGCCCACAGGCCCAGCGCGGCGGCCACCGCCACGACCACGAGGACGGCGACCTGCGCGTCACCGGTCGACGTCGGCCACTCGGCGTTGAACCACAGGCTGCGCTGCCAGAGCTGGACGGTCGTCGCGGCCGCGACGATCACGAGCCCGTCGCCGATGCGCCGGTGCAGGCCCGCCAGGCCGACGGGCAGCAGGCAGAGCAGCACGATGACGGACGGCAGGAGGTAGCGGACGTTGAGCACCACGATCACCAAGGCGATCTGGTTGGAGGTCTCGGCACCGTCGATCGGTGCGCTGTACGGGGCCAGCGGGTACGCCACGCAGCCCACGAGGCCTGCGGCCAGCACCGCGTGCCGGACGCCCCACGGCCGCTGGCGGGCCACGAGCACGACCGCGGCGAGCCCCAGGAGCAGGATGCCGTAGCCGATGAGCTCGGAGCCCGTGAACTGGTCGGCGAGCCCCCGGACGAGGTAGCGCCAGAACCCCGGCTTGTCCGACTGCGCGACCAGCGAGCTGTCGTCGAGCAGGGCGAGGCGATCGTGCGGGAGCGGGGCGAAGCCGACGGGCCCGACGCGCAGGTCCACGGCCGGAACGGGGCTGCCCGTCACCCACCAGTTGCGCACGTACCAGTAGGCGGCCGTCAGCGTCGCCCCGCCCGCCCACACGGCCGCCATGCGCCACGAGTGGCGGCGCCACAGCATGACCGCGACGGCCACGAGCATCGTCCCGGCGAGCGGGAGAAACGCGAACTTGGCGCCGATGGCGAGCCCGAGCGCCAGACCCGCCACCGCCACCGATCCCCGGGTCCGGGGGCAGCCCAGCAGCAGGGCCACGGCCGACAGCAGCAGAGCGATCGTGGCGATGTCGACCCGCGCCGAGCCGCTCTGTGTCGCCACGAGGATGGGGAGGCACAGCGCCGCGCCGACGACCGCGGTGGCGACGGACGCCCGCCCGGTCACGGCCCCGATGGCGCGCGCCGCGAGGAGCGCGAGACCGAGCCACGCGAGGTTCGTCAGGGGCACGACGACGTCTCGGCCGAACGGCAGCATCGTCCAGGCCTGCACCAGCTCGACGTTGGCCGGGTAGAAGGCGACCCAGGCGTCGGGACCGACGGGAGCCGTGCCCGTCGTCCACCCGCGCTGCACGAACCGGGCGGCGAAGGGCAGGTGGTACATCAGGCTGTCGCCGTCGGTGAGGCCGCGGCGGTACACGGCGACGACCCGGTCGATCCACGCCGCGGCCAGCAGCCCCATGGCCGCCCAGGCGACCCAGCGGGTGTACCTCCCCTCGTTGCGGTGGGGCCCCGAGTCGGCGCCGGCGCCCTCGCCGTCCGGCTCGACCCAGGCGTGACCGCCGTGACCGCCGCCGGCCCCGTCGGTCCCGGCACCCTCGGCCCCGTCACCGCCGTCGGCCCGGTGGACCCCTGCGACCTCGGGGCGACGCGGAATCCGCCAGGGCCCGCGGTCGGGGTCGAGCACCACCGCCAGCACCACCAGCACCGGCGGGACCGCCCACGCGGTGAACAGGCCGACCGTCCCGAGGGCCAGCGAGGTCACGACCACCAGCGACACGGCGCACACCGCGGTGGCGACGGCGGCGGCCGGCGTCCCGCTCGTCTGCGGGGCCAGCCGGCGCCGCAGACCGTTCCCCGCCACGGCGGCGGCCCCCACCTGCACGACCAGCACCAGCCAGCCGACGATCCACTCCCCCCAGGTCATGCCTAGATCATGTTCCGTTCGGATGGGCGGCGACGTACTGGTCCACCGGAACCCGCGCGGCCGACTCCCAGCCGATGGGCAGGTAGATGTCGCCGGCGGTCGTCCAATACCAGATGCCCCAGGCGTGGAAGCCGGGGTACGCCCCGGGGTGCTCGGCGATGAGGTCCGCGTAGCGGGACACGGCCCGCACGTAGCGGTTGTCGTGGTTGTAGCTGAACAGAGCGGCGTCCATGTCGCCGGGCGCCCCGTTGGCGGCCAGCAGCCGGCCGGCGGCGAGGATGGCGGCGTGGGGGTCCTCGATGTCGCCCTCGCCGTAGGCGTCCCACGTCGAGGGCAGGAACTGCATCGGCCCCTGGGCCCCCGCGGTCGACAGGCCGTGGATGCGGCCGATGCCGGTCTCCACCAGGTTGATCGCCGCCAGGTACTGCCACGGCACGCCCGACGCGGCCTCGGCCTCGTGGTACCAGGCGACCAGGTCGACGGGCGCCGCGGGTGCCTGGATCCGCCAGGCCGGCATCTCGGTCGACGGCGAGCCGGTGAGCGCCCGCAGGTCCCGGCGGGCGGCGGCGTGCGCGGTCGCCACGGGCTGCAGGTGGGCCGGCAGCGCGGCGAGCACGGCCCCGTCCCACTCGGGATGGTCGCCGAGCTGGCGGTAGGCCACCTGCTGGGCGAGCCCGGCGGCCGCCAGGTCGGCGGTCCCGACCGCGGGCTGCCGGATCGTGGCCTCGGCGTCGGCGATCTGCGCGGCGAGGGCGGCCGGGTCACCGGCGGGCGCCGGCGGGCGCAGGGCCGCCGGATCGAACGGCGCGGTGGTCGTCGTCGTGGGCGCCGCCGTGGTCGTGGGGTCGTCCGCCGTCGTGGTGGTCGAGGCCGGCGGGCCGCCGCCGGCGTCGTCGCCCGAGTCACCGCCGCCGCACGCCGCTGTGCCCCACACGGTGGTGGCGACAGCGACCACCGCGAGCGCGGCGAGCGGACGTCGGGGCACGGCGTCGGAACCTAGTGGCGCGTCGTGGGTGGCGCTACGCGCCCGTGTCGCCGGGCTCGCCCTTGTCCAGCTCGGACCAGTCCTCGGGGTTGTCCTCCACGAAGTGCTGGACGATCTCGCCGTCGACGCCGTCGACCAGCACGAGGCCGCGCTTCGCGGGTGGGGTGTCGGCCGAGTACAGGAGGATGCGCCACGTGGGCCGGCTGAGCAGCCCCCGCCACCCCATCTGCGCCGATGCGTGACCGACCGGGAACCCGACCGCCCGGGTGGCCGCCACCAGGGCGTCCTGCTCGTCGACGTCGAGGTTCCACCCCGACACCAGCGAGTACGCGCCGACGATCACCAACAGGGCCGCCGCCAGCAGGTACCCGCCGTTGACGTACGGCGAGTCGTCCACCAGCGCCCAGACCGCCACGCAGGCGGCGGCGGTGGCGAGGTACAGGTAGCCCGGGATCCGGCGCCGGTTGTTGTTCGGGAACAGGTACGGGCCGACGAACCCGGCGGCGTCGAGGTCCTCGGGCAGCTCGTCGACGTGGTCGGCGTCGCTGACGTCGGCGGCGTCGTCGGCACGCCCCGCGTCGTCGGTGACGTGCTCGCCCGCGGGCGGAGGCTCGTCGGGGGTCGCGTCGTCGGCCATGGCGCCTGCGACGGTAGCGACCCCCGCGCTGGGCCGCGGAAACCGCCGGCGTGGTCGTGCGCCGCGTCATGCCGGCCACGCGTCGCGCAGCTTGGCCCAGGTCTCGTCGAGGGGCTCGGGCAGCACGCGCGTCTCGGCGATCGAGGTCATGAAGTTCGAGTCCGCGTTCCAGCGGGGCAGGACGTGGACGTGCAGGTGGGTCGGGATGCCGGCGCCGGCCGCCTCGCCGAGGTTCAACCCCACGTTGACCCCGTGCGGTCGGTAGGCGGCCTTGATCGCCACCACCGCGGCCCGCACGGCCGACCAGAGCTCGGCGCTCTCCGTGTCGTCCAGGTCTTCGAGGTCGGGCACCTCGCGGTAGGGCATGAGCAGCAGGTGGCCGCTCGTGTACGGGAAGGCGTTGAGGATGGCGAACACCGTCTCGCCCCGCCACACGATGTGCGTCTCGTCGTCGGGCAGCCCCGAACCCAGGATCCCGCGGAAGATCGACCCCTCCCCCGCCAACGCCCCGTTGCCGACGGCGGCGGCGTACGTCGAGCGCCACCCGGCCCACATGCGGTCCATGGCGTGGCGGCGCGCGACCGCATCGTCCTCGCCCCCGGCCGGGGGTCTCGCCGCGTCCATCAGGCGTGGGTGGCGATCTCGGTGCGCAACCGCTCGATGAAGTCGGCCACCGGCAGGTCGCGCTCGACCGCGCCGCCGCGCGGGTTCTCGCCCACCGTGTCGTGGGCGACGTCGTCGTCGCCGACGACGACCACGTGCGGGACCTTCTCGAGCTTGGCCTTGCGGATGCGGGCCCCGAGGGGCTCGTCGGCCTCGACCACCTCGGACGCGCAGGCCCTCGGCCCGCAGGCGGTCGCCCAGCCCGCCGGCATGCTCCTCGTGGTCGGACCGCACGGGCAGCACGACGACCTGCACCGGGGCCAGCCAGGTGGGCAGCGCGCCGGCCGTGTGCTCGAGCAGCACACCGAAGAACCGGTCGAACGACCCGAACAGCGCCCGGTGGATGATGCGGGGACGGTGCCGTTCGTTGTCGGCGCCGACGTACTCGAGGTCGAACCGGTCCGCGAACTGGAAGTCGACCTGCAGGGTCGAGAGCTGCCAGCGGCGGCCGATGGCGTCGCGCACGTGCACGTCGATCTTGGGGGCGTAGAACGCGCCCTCGCCCTCGGCCACCACGTACGGGATGCCCGAGGCCTCGACCGCCTGGCGCAGCTTCTCCTCGGCCTCCTCCCAGTCGGCGGGCTCGCCCACGAACTTGTCGGGCCGGGTGGCCAGCTCGGCCTCGAACTCGTCGAACCCGTAGTCGCGCAGCAGCTTCAGCACGAACGCCAGGAGGCTGGTCAGCTCGTCGCCGAGCTGCTCGGCCGTGCAGAAGATGTGCGAGTCGTCCTGGGTGAAGCCGCGCGCCCGCAGCAGGCCGTGGACGACGCCCGACTTCTCGTAGCGGTACACCGTGCCGAACTCGAACAGCCGCAGCGGCAGCTCACGGTACGAGCGCTGGCGCGCCCCGTAGATGAGCATGTGCATGGGGCAGTTCATCGGCTTGGGGTAGTACTTGTGCCCCTCGTCGAGCTCCATCGGGGGGTACATGCCGTCGGCGTACCACTCGAGGTGGCCGCTGATGGAGAACAGCTCGCCCTTGGCGATGTGCGGCGTGTAGACGAACTCGTAGCCCGCCCGCTCGTGCTCGGCGCGGCTGTAGTCCTCCATCAGCTTGCGGACGAGCCCGCCCTTGGGGTGGTAGAGCGGCAGGCCGCTGCCCACCTCGGGCGGGAAGTGGAACAGGTCGAGCTCGGCCCCGAGCTTGCGGTGGTCGCGCTTGGCGGCCTCTTCGAGCTGGCGCAGGTGCTGGTCGAGGGCCTTGCGGCTGTCCCACGCGGTGCCGTAGATGCGCTGGAGCTGGGGGTTGTGCTCGTCGCCGCGCCAGTAGGCGCCGGCCACGCGGAGCAGCTTGAAGTGCCCGAGGTGGCGGCTGGTGTCTTCGACGTGCGGGCCGCGGCACAGGTCGATGAAGCCCGGCCGGCCCTCGAACGGCGGGTGGTCCTTGGGCTTGGCCGGCGGGTTCTCGTAGGTGCGGACCTCGCCCCGCTCGCCGGTGCCCGACATCGGGTCGGTCGAGGCGTTGTCGATGATCTCGAGCTTGAAGCGGTGGCGGTCGAAGATGACGCGCGCCTCGTCGGCCGGGATCTCGTCGCGGACGAACGGCTGGTGCTCGTCGATGATCTCGCGCATGCGGGCGTCGATGCGGTCGAGGTCGTCGGTGGAGAAGGTGGCGCCGCCGGACAGCGCGAAGTCGTAGTAGAAGCCGTCCTCGACCGGCGGCCCGATGCCGAAGGTCGCCTCGGGGAACAGGTCGAGCACCGCCTGGGCCAGGACGTGGGCCGTCGAGTGGCGGATCGTGTACAGCCCCCGCTCGCTGTCGGCCGTGACGATGGCGACGCGGTCGCCGTCGGCCAGCTCGGTGCCGAGGTCGCTCTCGGTGCCGTTGATCTCGGCGATGACCGCCGCCTTGGCCAGCCGCGACCCGATGCTCTCGGCGAGGCCGAGCGCGGTGGTGCCCGGCGCCACCGACCTGGTGGAACCGTCGGGCAGGGTGATCGCGATGTCGGCCATGGACGCCGAGGTTACCGACCGGCGCGGACCCCTCCCGCACCGGTTGCCGGGGGACGGCGACCCGCCCGGGCGGGCGTCAGGGCGCCGCGGCGAGCGGCATCTGGCCCTCCGCCGCCCGCGCACCGTTCCCGTCGGCCCCGAGGACGACGACCGTGGGTTGGGTGGGCATGGCGTCGTGCTTGCGGGTGGCGTACTCGTCCACGTACTCCTGCCGCGACAGGGCGCGGATCTCGTACATCAGCTCGTCGGTGAGCTGGCGGAGCACCAGACGGTCGCCCGGGCGGTCGCTGTAGTGCGCGACCTCGATGGGACGGCCGATGCGGATCTCGCAGGGCCGGAACGGCCGCGGTGCGCTGGCCCCCGGCGGCTGGATGTCGCGGGTGCCGATGATGCCCACGGGGACGAGCGGCGCGCCGGTGCGCAGCGCCAGGCGGGCGGGGCCCGTGTGCCCCTTGCGCAGCTTGCCGTCGCGGCTGCGGGTGCCCTCGGGGTAGATGCCGAAGAGCTCGCCGCGCTCGAGCACGCCGGCCGCGGCGTCGAGGGCCCGGGTGCTGGCGTCGCCGCCCGACCGGTCGATGGGGATCATGCCGAGCGCCGGGAACAGGTGCTTCGTCTTCCAGTCGTCGAGGTACTCGGCCTTGCCGACGAACGTGATGCGGCGCGGGAGCACCGACGGCAGGAGGAACGAGTCGATGACGGACGTGTGGTTGGGGCACACGATCGCCGGGCCGTCCTGGGGCAGGTTGTCGATCCCCCGGAGGTAGGTGCGCCAGCCGGTGCGGAACAGCGGGGAGAGGATGGCGCGTGCGACCGGATAGAGCTTGCCGTACTCCCGGTCGTCGGCGTCCCCCACGGGCATGGCCGGATGCTACGCCCCTCGCCGCAGCCGTGACGGCGGGCGCGAGGCGGACACGGTCTGCGGCGCGCCGGTCGGCATCCCGCGTTCCGGCGGCCGTCGATGCCGGAGGCGGCTCGAGGGGCGGCCGGCTCGGGTCGACGGCCGGCGGCGCCTCAGAACGTACGCGGACAGGTCACGCCGTCTCGGGTTGCCGCTCGCGTGCTGCCTGTCGGCCGGCTGTGGAGCTGGGGGTCGACCACCAAATCCCCGCGTGGGCTGTGCCGAGCGCCCAATCTGCTCGGCCTCTCAGGCGAACGTGCGCACCAGCGCCAGCACGTCGGGGGCGTCCGGGCCCTCGGCGACGAGACCGGTGTCGGCGGCGTCGGCCCGCTGGCCCGCCACGAGGCAGAGGTCGAGGGCATCGCCGGTCACCGTCGTCACCGCCCCGGCCGCGGCGTCGCCGTCGTCCGGGAGCGAAGCGCCACGCCTCCGCGGACGGGCCCACGAGATCGAACACCACGGGGCCGGGGGCGGGCCGCCCGGCCCGGGCGAAGGCGTACGGGACCGTGCGCCACGCGAGCCGGGCGATGTGCCACAGCCGGTCGGTCGGGTCCGGGAGCGGGCCCGACGCGGCGGCGACGTCGCCGGCGTGGATCCACGTCTCGGCCAGGCGCGTGGTCGCCAGCGTGCGGGCGGACAGCTGCCCGGCCACCCAGGTGACCCGGGCGCCGAGGTCGGCCGCCGCGAACCGCGCCCGCAGCGCGGCGGCGCCCTCGTCCCAGCGCGCCTGCACCTCGGCCGGCGGGGCGCCGCGCTCGACCTCGACCATCGCCGCGGCCCCGGCGTCGACGTCGGCGGTCGGCGGCACCGAGGCGGCCAGCCGGCCGAGGAACTCGTCCATCGTGCCGTCGAGGCTGGCCAGCGCCATCTCGTTCGTCTGCGCCAGGTGCAGCACGACGTCCGACACGCTCCACCCCGGGCAGCGGGAGGGCGCCGACCAGCCGGCCTCGTCCAGCCCGTCGAGGCGGGCGCTCAGCGCCGCCTGCTCGTCGGCGAGGGCGGAGACCGCGGCGTCCATGCCGGTGACTGTAAACCCGCGCCTCACCCCCCGAGCCACCTAGTCCGAGGCGATGGCGGGCGTCGGTCGTGCGCTGCTCCAGGCTCCGGGGAGGTGCGGTCATGGCGCGGGACCGTACCGGCCCCCCGATCCCGGTTACGCGGGCGGCGCGAGGTCGACGCCCAGCAGGGCGGCCGCCGCGGTGACGTCGTCCCCGGCCGCCGCGGCCTCGTCGATGGCCCGCACGGCCGCCGGGGTGTCGAGGTCGTCGTCGAGCGCGGCCCGCACCGCGGCCAGGGCGGGCTCGCCACCCCCGGCACCGGCGGCCGCCGCCTTCTCCCAGCGCGCCAGGCAGGCGGCGGCGTGCGGCATCACGTCGTCGGTCCAGTCCCACCCGTGGCGGTAGTGGTGGGCCAGCACGGCCAGCCGGATCGCCCGGGTGTCCCACGTCTTGCGCAGGTCGGACACGAAGACCAGGTTGCCGAGCGACTTCGACATCTTCTCGCCGTCCATCCGCACCATCGCCTGGTGCATCCAGTGCCGGACGAAGCGCTCGCCGGTGGCGGCCTCGGACTGGGCCGCCTCGCACTCGTGGTGCGGGAAGATGAGGTCGGCTCCGCCGCCGTGGAGGTCGATCGTGGTGCCCAGCTCGCGCATGGCGAGCGCCGAGCACTCGATGTGCCAGCCCGGCCGGCCCGGGCCCCACAGCGACTCCCACGCCGGCTCGTCGTCTGCGGACGGCTGCCACAGCACGAAGTCCAGCGGGTCACGCTTGTGCGGGTCGTCGACGTTGCCGCCCCGCTCGGCGGCGAGCGCCAGCATCTCCTCGCGACCGAGGTGGCTGACCTGCCCGAACCGATCGAAGCGCGACACGTCGAAGTACACCCCGCCGCCCGCCTGGTAGGCGTAGCCCCGGTCGAGCACCATGCCGATGAACCCGCGGATGTCGGCGATGGCCGAGGTCGCCCGCGGCTCGCTCCACGCCGGGAGGGTGCCGAGCGCCCGCATGTCGTCGTCGAAGCGGGCCGTCTCGGCCGCGGCCAGGTCGAGGTAGTGGACCCCGAGCTCGCGGGCCTTGCGCAGGATGTCGTCGTCGACGTCGGTGACGTTGCGCACGCAGCGGGTCTCGTGGCCGCGGTCGCGCAGGCGGCGCTGCAGCACGTCGTAGGCCAGGTAGACGGCGGCGTGGCCGATGTGCGTGGAGTCGTACGGCGTGATGCCGCACGTGTACATGGTGACGATCGGTCCGGGGGTGAACGGGACGACCTCGCCGCGCGCGGTGTCGAAGAGCCGCATCGGCTCACCGGCTCGACGGTCGTCGGCGGTCACGCTGTCGGCTCTGCCGCGGTCGCGCCGCCAGCGGTACCGGTCGCCTTCCCGTTCCCCTTGGCCCCGGCCTGCCGAGGCGCCGGCGCCGTGGTGTCGGCCGGCGCGTCGGGGATGCCGGTGAGCTTCACCGCGACCCGCGTCTTGTAGTGCATGTTGAGCTGCAGCAGGACGGCGGTGAACGACTCGATGGGCGTGGCCATCGCCAGCTCGCCGGCGTTGAGCGGGCGCATGTTCGGGATCTTGGCCACGATCTCGCTGGTCGTCTCGACCGCGGACACGTGGTCGGAGCAGATGAGCACGTCGCTCTCGATGGGCTCGCTCAGGTCGCCGAGCTCCTTGGCCGGCACGTGGTGGAGGGCGGCGGCGACCAGGCACTGCGGCACCGCGGCCTGGACGCTGGCCGCGACCGACCCCCGGGGCGGCACGAGGGGCTGGAACTCCTTGCCCAGCTTGGTCAGCGCGTTGGCCATCGAGATGACGATCTTGCCCCGCAGCTTGTCCTCGACCGACACGGCGGTCTGCGTGGCGCCGTCCCACGGGGTGGCGATGACGACCACGTCGGTGTCGGCCGCGGCCGCGTTGTCGCCGGCGCCGATCGTGAGACGACGGTCGGGCCACTGCTCGAGGAGCGTGTCGACGACCTCCATGGCCCGGTACTTGGACCGCGACCCGACGACCACGTCGAACCCGACCGATGCCAGGCGGGCGGCGAGTGCCTTGCCCGCAGGCCCTGTTCCCCCGAGGATGCCGATGCGCACGCCGACACCGTAGTGGGGGGCCGCCTGCGGCAGTCCAACCGCCGCAGGCGGCCCCCGGCACTCGGACGACCCGGTGTCCGGGTCGGGGCCGGCATGCAGTGTTCCCCAGGGAGCGAGCGCCGCCGGGCCTGATCAGCAGGCGGCGGCGACGAGCGGATACGCGTTGACCGGGCTCCCCCCGCCGGGCTGGAGCTCGAAGTGGAGGTGGGGCGTCCCGGCGGCGTTGCCGGAGTCGCCGACGTAGCCGATGACCGTCCCGGCCGCGACCCAGCCGACACCCTCGTTCTCGTAGCCGGACAGGTGGGTGCCGAAGTACGTGTTGCCGTCGTCCCCGTGGAGGTACCAGGACAGCCCGCCCAGGTCGCTGCCACGGTGCTCGACGGTGCCGCTCACGGGCGCCACGGTGGGCGTGCCGTAGCCGGCCATCATGTC
This sequence comes from uncultured Acidimicrobiales bacterium, assembly GCA_963778415.1. GTDB lineage: Bacteria > Actinomycetota > Acidimicrobiia > Acidimicrobiales > VFJN01 > ZC4RG19. The sequence goes on along the minus strand of CAVZUI010000010.1, from coordinate 287,356 downwards.
GGTCCCGGTGTGGCCACGACCGCCCGAGCGGGCGGCGCCCCACGAGTCGACGAACGAGACCGGTCCGGCCACGGGGCAGACGATCCCGCCTCCCGCGCTCACCTCGACCTCGGGCACGGGCTCGGGCTCCGGTTCGGGCGGCGGAGGCGGCGGCGGCGCCGTGGTCGTGGTGGTCGGCGGCGGGGGTGGGGGCGCCGTCGTCGTCGTGGTGGGCGGGGCCGTGGTGGTCGTGGTCGACGACTCGGTCGGGCGGAGGTCCCGCCGGTAGGCGATCGGCGACATCGCCGGCTCGGCGGTGGCGGCACCGGATTCGCCGCCGTGGGTGAGCCCAGCGGTCGCCGACACGACCACGAGGCCGCCGGCCAGAAGTGACGGAAGCAGCAGTGGCTTGCGCATGGGGCCGGAACCTTAACGACACCGTTGCGAAGATTGCGATTCCATGACGCAACTCGCTACGTCGTAAAGCTACCGACCGGTAGGCACACGGCGCCGGCGCCAGGGCCTACCGTCCACGGCCGTGAGCGCCTCCCCACCGCCGCCGGCACTGCGTCTGACCAGCGTCGATGTCCGCCGCCCACCGGTCACGATCCTCGCCGGCGTCGACTGGACCGTGCGGGCCGGCGAGCGGTGGGTCGTGCTCGGTCCGAACGGATCGGGGAAGACCACGCTCCTGCGCCTCGCGTCGCTCTACCTCCACCCGACGCGCGGTGAGGTCGAGGTGCTCGGCGAGCGCCTCGGGCCGGGTCGACGTGCGCCGTCTGCGGACCCGCATCGGCCTCGTCAGCCCGGCCTTCGCCGACCTGCTGCGCCCGGACGTCGACCGCCGTCGACGCCGTCATGTCCGCCCGCGAGGCCGCGCTCGAGACCTGGTGGCACACCTACGGCGCCGACGACCGCGACCACGCCCTCGACCTGCTCGCCCGCACCGGCGCCGAGGCCCTCGCCGACCGGACGTTCGGCACCCTGTCGTCGGGCGAGCGCCAGCGGGTGCTGCTCGCCCGCTCGCTGTGGGGCGACCCCGGGCTCGTCCTGCTCGACGAGCCGACCGCCGGGCTCGACCTCGGCGCCCGCGAGGACCTCGTGGCCCGCCTCACCGACCTCGCCGACGACCCGACCACGCCGCCCACGGTGCTCGTCACCCACCACGTCGAGGAGATCCCGCGCGGCTTCACGCACGCGCTCCTCCTGCGGGCCGGGCGGGTCGCGGCGGCCGGGCCGATCGACGCCGTGCTCACCGCACCGGCGCTGTCCGACGTGTTCGGCCTCGCCCTCGACCTCGACCGCCGGGACGGGCGCTACGCGGCGCGAGCGGCGGCCTCCCCTGCCAGGCGGTAGGCGCCGCCGCCGGCGGCGCACGCGCCGCGCACGCCACCGTCGGGCGGGTCAGTCCCCCGCCACGAGCGCCAGCAGCCGCGGGCGCGACCGGGTGATCTCGTCCGCCAGCAGACGCTCGATCAGCGGCCCGACCAGCGAGCCGCCGTAGTGCAGGTGGACCCGCAACCGGCTGCCGCCCTCCACCTCGTCGACCGCGGCCTCGAGCACCCACGGCGAGTGACGCCGGCCGTCGTGCTCGACGCGCTCGAACCGGACCCGACCGGGCTCGAGGGCCGTCCGGACCATGCGGAGCCGCTTGGAACGGGCCAGCGGCCCGAGCCGCCCCCGCAGGTCGACGGACCATGCCGGGCCGGGATCGTCGGCGTGCCCGGCGACCGGCACCGCCCGGGGCACGATGTCGAGCCACTCCGGGTACCGGCCGAGATCGTCCACCCAGGCGAACAGCTCGTCGGGGGTACAGGGCGCCTCGAGGTCGGTGGTCACGTCCACGCCGGGGATCGTGACATCCGTCGGGCGGCGGTGCCCAACCCCGCCGTTCGCGCTCGGACGGGTCAGGTGGCGGGGCCGGGCCGTCCGGGTGCCACCGCCACGAGCACCCCCGCCCGCACGCGTACCGTCGCCCGCGGTTCGGCCCACTGGTTGCTGACGCCGCGCGACGACCCGGCGTCGAGGTCCTCGTCGGTCAGGGGGTAGAGCAGTCCCGTGGTCGTCACGCCCCGCGCCGGGCCGTACAGCGCCAGCAGGCTGACGAGGTCGCCGGGCCGGCCCACCAGGCCGACCTCGGTGCCGTCCCGCACCACCCAGAGGTGCGCGGGACCGATCCATGCCTCGGTCGGCACCGCGGGACGACCCGGGGACGACACCGAGAGCGCCACCGCGAGCGTGTGATCGAGCCGGTCGCCCGTGCCCGTGACGACCACCAGACGTGCGGGACGAGCGGCCATCACCCGGTCGATGGCGAGGTCGAGATCGGTCGCGTCCTTGGCGACGGGGTGACGGTCGACGACCGTGCCCCTGGCCTCGGCCTCGGCCAGGGCCCCGGGATCGACCGAGTCCATGTCCCCGACCACCGCGCCGACCTCGAGCCCGAGCGTCGCCGCGTGGACCAGGCCTTCGTCGGCCGCCACGACGAGCGGATCGGCGCCCAGGTCGCCGAGGTCGGCCCGATTGACTGCTGGCGGCCCCCCGCCGCCGACCACCACGGCCACCGGCCCGGGGCCGCTCACAGCGGCGGCGCGGCCGAGTCGCGGGAGGCGCGGTCGCGGTCGCGATCGGGAGCGGCTCCGGGCGTCACCCGCCGGGCTCCTCGGTGGTGTCGGCCTCGGCGGCGGGGCCCGCGTCGTCGGCCTCGGCGGGATCGAGGGTCTCGGCGTCGGCGGAGGCCGTGACGTCGGTGCGCTGCCCGGCGGCGATCAGGACGTCCTGGCCGTGCTCCCAGAGGTGGTTGATCCCGCCCATCGTGAACTGGGTGAGCAGGTCGATGAACGCCTCACGGTCCCACCCCGGGTCGGAGATGCGGCGGATCGCCAGCGCCTCGGCCATGCGGAAGAAGATCAGCGCCATGATCTCGGCGGACGCGCCCACGTCGAGGCCCAGCACGCCCCAGCGCGAGCGCGTGAACTCGGTGACCTCCTGCAGCACCTGCGTGCGCATCTCGGCCGGGGCGGACGTCGGCCGATCGATCACGCCCTGCTCGGCCTTGAGCAGAACCATCACCGCATCGCGGTCCCGCTCGAACAGGTCGAACACCGCGGCGAAGTTGTGGCGCACGAACGCCTCGAGCGAGAACTCCTCGGACTCACCGAAGCTGGCGGACAGGCGGGTCACGACGCGCTCGGCCGCGTCGTCGACCACGACGACGAACAGGTCGTCCTTCGTGCCGAACAGCTCGTACACCGTCGGACGAGGGGTGCCCGACAGGCGGGCCACGGCTTCGATCGTCGCCCCGTGGAACCCGTGCTGGGCGAACACCGTGCGGGCCGCGTCGAGGACCTGCCGGCGCTGGTCCTCGAGGGGCAGTGCCCGAGGGCGGCCCGGGCCCCGTCTCGCCGGGCGGGGAGGCGTCGTGTCGGGTCGCGCCGTGGATTCGCTCATTCGGAAGGCCCCCACAATTTCCGTCAGCGACGTCGGCAACCCTACTGCCTGGTCAGGGCGTCGGCGCCGCACTCCGAACACGGACGTTCCCCGGGTGGCGGGATACCGTCGTCGGCCATGCGCCGCAGCCTGTTCGACGACGACCACGAGCTGTTCCGAGACAGCGTCAGGCGGTTCATCGCCACCGAGGCGGCGCCCCACAACGAGCAGTGGGAGGAGGCGGGGATCGTCGACCGCTCGCTGTTCGCGGCGGCCGGCGCCCACGGGTTCCTCGGCATGGCCGCCCCCGAGGCGTTCGGCGGCGGCGGGGTCGACGACTTCCGCTACAACCTCGTCATCGCCGAGGAGGTGCAGCGCGGCGGGATCAACGCCGCCGGGCTCGGCTGGACCCTCCACAACGACATCTGCCTGCCGTACTTCCTCTCGCTGTGCACCGACGAGCAGAAGGAGCGGTGGCTCCCCGGGATCTGCTCGGGCGAGCTGATCACCGCCATCGCCATGACCGAGCCGGGCATCGGGTCCGACCTCGCCTCGATGACCACCACCGCCCGGCGCGACGGGGACGACTACGTCGTCAACGGGTCGAAGACGTTCATCACCAACGGCATCAACGCCGACCTGGTCATCACCGCGGTCAAGACCGACCCGACCGAGCGCCACCGGGGCATGTCGCTGGTGGTGGTCGAGCGCGACATGGAGGGGTTCGAGCGGGGTCGCAACCTGGCCAAGATCGGGATGCACGCGCAGGACACGGCCGAGCTGTTCTTCAGCGACGTGCGGGTCCCGGTGGCCAACCGCCTGGGCGACGAGGGCGCGGGCTTCCGCTACCTCGTGACCAACCTTCCGCAGGAGCGCCTGTCGATCGCCGCCACGGGCGTGGCCGCGGCGCGGGTCGTGTTCGACGAGACGCTCGCCTACGCCAAGGAGCGCCGGGCCTTCGGCCAGCCGATCGGCTCGTTCCAGAACAGCCGGTTCCGCCTGGCCGAGCTCGCCACCGAGATCGAGATCGGGCAGAGCTTCATCGACCGGTGCGTCGCTGGCGCTGAACGCCGGCGAGCTGACGGCCGAGGAGGCCGTCGATGGCCAAGTGGTGGTGCACCGAGCTGCAGGGCCGGGTGGTCGACGCCTGCGTGCAGCTGCACGGCGGGTACGGCTACATGACCGAGTACCCCGTCGCCCGCGCCTACGCCGACGCCCGCATCACGCGCATCTACGGCGGCACGACCGAGATCATGAAGGAGATCATCGGCCGCTCCCTGGGCCTCTGACCCCTGGCCCGCGCCCCCGACCCGGGCCCCGCGCCGCCCGACGACCCGAGGCAATCGGTTCCGCCCGCCGGCGACCCTCGACCACCCCGACGACCCGAGGCAATCGGTTCCACCGCCACGAGGTCGAGGCAATGGGTTCCGCATGCGGAACCCACGCCTCATCCTCGGGCCGGCGGAACCCTCCGCCTCACGCCGCGGCTGCGAACAGCGGCAGGCGAACACGCCGTGCGGCCGCGATGTCGGCGCACACGCCCTCGGGGTCGCCGACGACCTGGTCGTGCAGGAAGCGCATCGTGACCCACCCGGCCGCGATCGCCTGTGCGTCCCGCTCCCGATCCCGTCGCATGTCCTGCAGGCGCATGTGGTACGTCCGCCCGTCGGTCTCGAGGAGGATGCGAGCGTCGGGGTAGGCGGCGTCGACGAGACCTCGAACCCTCCCGCTGCCGGGCAACGGCATCTGCCGCACCGGTGCGGGCAGCCCGGCGGCCGCCAGCGCGCTGAACAACGCCCGCTCGAGGGCCGACGCAGCCGGCACGCGCGTGCCGCAACGGTCGTCGAGCAGGGCCGCGACCGTCGGCATGCCCGGCTTGCCGGGTCGAGCGACGTCCCGGAACACGGCACCGATCGCGGCCCAGGTCGTCGCCCGGATCTGGACCAGGTCGTCAGCCACGTCTCCCAGCCGGTCGAGCGACAGGCGCGAGCCGAGCTCGACGACCGATCGCGCCGCGGTCACGACGGGCAACCCGTCGACCGTCGTGCGATGCCCGGCCGCGACGTCGTCGATCTGATGGACGACCACACCCGGCAGCTTGTGGTGCGCCCCGTGTGGCCCCGTGAGCGTCACGGGTTCGAGCGGCAGCCGGCGCGTCCCGTGGACGAGCGCCCCGGACTCGTGGGACACGAGCGCACCTCCCCCGGCGGCCAGCACCGCAGCCCAAAGAGCTTGCTGACGGGTGGGGGGTGCTCCGGCGTGCACGTACACCCCGGGGTACGGGCGGATCCACGCCCCGGTGCCGACCCGCCGGCCGATCGTGGCCTTGCCGAACCCGCACTCGCGGGCCTGAGCCCAGGTGAAGGCGCTGCCCTGGCGGCGGGCGATGAGGTTGATCCGTGCGTCGAGTGCTCTGGTTTCCATCGACAGAGCATGACGACCGCCTGTGACAACGAAGCCCCGTCCGCTCGATCGGCGTCATCCACCCGAGGCACCAGGTTCCGACCTCGGGAGGATGAGGCAGGGGTTCCGCATGTGGAACCCATTGCCTCGCCCTCGGGTTGGTGGAACCCATTGCCTCGCCTTCCGGGCGGGCGACCGCGGCCGGGCCGGGCCGGGGCTCTACGAGCGGAGGAGGTCCTTGGCGATGTGGGTGATCTGGATCTCGTCGGTGCCGGCGTAGATCTGCAGGACCTTGGCGTCGCGGGCGAGCTGCTCGACCTGGAACTCGCTCATGTAGCCGTTGCCGCCGAAGAGCTGCACGGCCTCCATCGCCACCTCGGTGGCGGCGCGGGCGGAGTACAGCTTCATCGCCGACGCCTCGGCCAGGGTCATAGCCCCGCCCGGCGGCCGACATCTCGATGACCCGGAACACGAGGTTCTCGACGTTGAGGCGGGCCACCTCCATCCGGGCGAGCTTGTCCTGGATGAGCTGGAACTCGCCGATCGGCTGGCCGAACTGCACGCGGTCCTTGGCGTACGGCCACGCACAGCTCGAGGCACTGCTCGATGATCCCGAGCGCCATGGCGGCCACGCCCGACCGCTCCTGCTGGAACGTGGCCTTGGCGCCGTAGCGGCCGCCGCCCTCGGGCGTCCTCGGTCTCGCCGATCAGGCGGTCGCGGCCGACGCGCACGTCGGTGAGGAACAGCTCGCCGGTGGGCGAGCGAGTGCATCCCCATCTTGCGCAGGGGCTTGGACTGCTCGAGGCCGGGCGTGCCCGAGTCGAGGACGAAGCTGAGCACCTTGCGCTCGGCCGGCGGGTTGCCCTCGTCGAGCTTGCAGATGAAGACGATCGTGTCGGCGTAGGGCCCGTTGGTGATGAACGTCTTCGACCCGTTGAGGACGTACTCGTCGCCGTCTCGCCGGGCCGTCGACTTCATCGACCCGAACGCGTCCGAGCCCGAGCCGGGCTCGGTGATGGCCCAGGCGCCGATCTTGTCCAGGGTGAGCAGGTCGAGCGCCCACCGCTCCTTCTGGGCGATCGTGCCCTTGGACAGGATCGCGGCCGAGGTCAGGCCCATCGACACGCCCATGGCGGTGACCATGCCGGGGCTCCAGCGGCACAGCTCGATGATGGGGATCATCTGGAACGCGGTGGCGTTGGCGGCCTCGACCGGGTCGCGCGGCGCGGCTTCACCGCTGGAGGTCGACTCGTCGACCTCACCGGCGGCGGCCGCCTTGTCGCGGGCCAGCTGGCGCTCGAACCGGTCGCGGGCCATCGCGTCCATGCCGAAGGTGCGGAAGAGCTTCCGGAGGATGTCGTAGGGCGGCAGATCGCCGTGCTCGAGCTCGTCGATGGTGCGGCACGACCTCCTTCTCGATGAAGTCGCGCACCGCGGCCCGCACCATCTGCTGCTCGTCCGACCACTCGATCACGGCGACCTCCGAAGGTTCAGCCCAGGGTTCTCGCACCCACTGTGCAGGAACACTAGTGCCGTGTCCGTGACACGGCACCAGGGGTGCGGGCTGTGGAAGGCACGCTCCGAAGTGGCATCCTGTGTGGACCCCCTAGGGACGTTCGAGGAGTAGCGCGTGTCGTTTCGCGTCAAGGATCGGGTGGTCTACCCCCACCACGGGGCGGCCGTCATCGAGGCCACCGAGACCAGGGCCATGCCACCCGATGGCGAGGACAAGGAGTTCTTCGTCCTGCGCATGACCCACGGCGATCTCGTCCTGAAGGTTCCCGTCGAGAAGGCCGAGGAGATCGGGATGCGCTACCCGATCAGCGTCGAGGACGTCGAGGACGTCTTCGAGGTCCTCGCCAAGAAGGACGTCCGCGAGCCCACCAACTGGTCCCGGCGGTTCAAGAACCACCAGGAGAAGCTCAAGTCGGGCGACGTCTACCAGGTGGCCGAGGTCGTGCGGAACCTGGCGCTGCGCGACAACGACAAGGGCCTGTCCGCGGGCGAGAAGTCGATGTTCGTCAAGGCCCGCCAGGTGCTCGTCTCCGAGCTGGCGTTCGCCCTCGACATCAGCGAGGACGACGCCATGGATCGCCTCTCCAAGACCATCGCCTGATCACACGCCGCCGCCCGCGCACCGCGCCTGGGTGGCCGTCGTCCCATCACCTAGAGTTGCGGCCCTCGGTCGGCAGGACGTGCGTTCGCCGGACCGCAGCTGGGACGTATCGGCGGCTAGTGACGAGGAACGACACGCGATGAGTGACACCCCGCAGGGGCCCGACTGGTGGCAGGCGTCCGACGACAAGTGGTATCCGCCGCCCCGTCCTGAGATGCCCGGCGATCCCGCCACGGTGGGGGCGCCCTCGGGTGGCATGGCCGCCCCGACCGGGCCGCCCACCGGCCCGCCCATGGCCCCTCCGGGTGGCTTTCCCCCCGGCCCGGGCAGCGGCGGCTTCCCGCCCGCCGGCGGCCCGAGCGGTGGGTTCCCGCCGGCCGGCCCTCCGGGGCCGTACGGTGCGCCGTCCGGCCCGCAGGCGCCGGGGTCCGGCCAGAACAAGACGCCGCTGTACATCGCCATCGGTGCCGTCGCCGTGGCGCTCGTCGTGATCCTCGTCATCGCGCTCAGCGGCGGCGATGACGACGACCCCACGACCTCCCCCACCACCGAGCCGCCCCCCACGACCGAGGTCGATCCGGGTGGCGACACCACGGTCCCCACCACCGATCCCGGCTCCGGCAGCACGAGCGGCAGCGCCGCGGTCGACGGGCTCGAGGTCACCGACAGCGGGTTCTCGAACACGGGCTACGGCTTCATCATCGAGAACACGGCCGACGAGGCCCGGGTCAACTTCACCGTCGACGTCGCCATCTACGACACCAACGACACGGTGATCTCCAACGACTCGCACAGCGTCGGCCGCATCAACGCCGGCGAGTCGCTGGGCATCGGGTACGACATCGTCGACGACGTGCCCGGCGGCGTGGGGCGCCTCGAGTTCTCGTTCGAGGAGGGCTACGAGGACACCGCGCCCGAGGGAACCTTCACGGTCACCGGGGTGTCGACGCAGACCGACGAGTACAGCACCGAGACCACCTTCACGGTCGCCTCGACGTACGAGATCGACCTCGAGACGACCTACGCCTACGCCATCTACCGCGACAGCGCGGGCGCCATCATCGGCGGGACGTACGGCTTCGTCGACCTGGTCCCTGCCGGCGGCCAGGCTGCCGGCACGGTGACCTCGTACGACCCGGTCGAAGGCGTGGCCTCCACCGACGTGTACGTCGACCAGGGCTACTTCTGACGCGGCGGCCTCGGCACGCCTGACCGGACATGCGAAAGGGCCGCCCGAGAGGGCGGCCCTTCGTCGTGTCGTGGTGGGCGTAACAGGGCTCGAACCTGTGACCTCACGCGTGTGAAGCGTGCGCTCTAGCCAACTGAGCTATACGCCCGGGGAGGTGAAAGCTTAGCAAGGTGCCTCAGGTCGCTCCGAACGGAGCGACGGGATCGAGGGCCAGGAGATCCTCGAGCAGGGCGACCCCCCGGAGCACCGCCACGTCGGCGTGCTGCGGGCCGATCACCTGCAGGCCGACCGGCATGCCGTCGCCGGTGAAGCCGGCGCACACGGTGCCGGCGGGCGACCGGGTCATGTTGAACGGGTACGTGTAGCGCACCCAGTTGGCGTCGGGCTCGCCGTCGATCGTGCCCTCGCCGTCGACCGGGGGGAGCTGACCGGCCACGGTGGGCGTGAGCAGCAGGCTCGCCCCGTGGAAGAGCTCGACGAGCCGCACGTTGAGGCGGTGGCACGCGTCGAGGGCCCGGGCGAACTGGGCGGCCGTGACCCCGACCTCGGCGTACTCGACCAGTCCGGCCAGTTGCGGGTCGACCCGCTCCCACACGGCGGGGTCGTCGCGGAACGGCTCGAGCACCCGGAGGCAGTAGACGCCGACCAGCGTGATCCACTCGTCGACGGGGTCGGTGGCGAACACGTCGTCGACGACGACGACCTCGGTCCCCGCCGCCTCGAGCCGCTCCACCGCGGCCTCGCACACGGCCAGCACGTCGGCGTCGGTGCGGGCGTAGCCGAGCGTCGGAGACCAGGCGACCCGCCGGGGCGGGTGGAGGTCGACGAGGGAGCGCGACCAGGACGCCTCGGGCAACGGCAGCGACACGAGGTCGGTGGGTTCGGGGCCGACCACGGCGTCGAGCACGAACGCCAGATCTCGGGCGCCGCGGGCGATCGGTCCACGGGTGGACAGGCCGGGCCAGTCGGGCGGCGAGGCTCCACCGCTGGGCACACGCCCGAGGGACGGCTTGAGCCCGGTGAGACCCGTCGCCGAGCACGGGATGCGGATCGACCCGCCGCCGTCCGACCCCGTGGCGAGGGGCACGAGGCCGGCGGCCACGGCGGCGGCCGACCCGCCCGACGAGCCTCCGGCCGAGCGATCGAGCGCCCACGGGTTGCGCGTCGCTCCGAACGTCGGGTTCACCGTGTCGGGCTTCCACCCGAGCTCGGGGGTGTTGGTCTTGCCGACGACGACGCAGCCTGCCGCTCGCAGGCGCTCGACGAGCGGCGAGTCCGTGGCCGCGGGTGCGCCGCCCGCGAACGCGGCCGAGCCCCGCGTGGTCACGTACCCCGCGGCGTCCTCGAGGTCCTTGACCGCCAGGGGCACCCCGGCGAGCGGGCCGACGTCCTCGCCCGACGCGATGCGCTCGTCGACCGCGCGGGCCTCGGCCAGCGCCGCCTCGCCGTCGACGGCCACGAACGCCCCGAGCTCACCGTCGAGCCGTTCGATGTTGTCGAGCGCGACCGTCGTGGCCTCGCGGGCCGAGAGCGACCGGTCGCTGACCTGGCGGGCGAGGTCCGCGACCGTGGTGCGCCGGAAGTCCATGGGGCGCACCGTACAGATCGGATGACCGTGACGACGGCGGGAATGCCCCGGTGGGCGCTGGTGTTGAGCGGCGTGGGCGGGACCGGGCGCGCCCTGTGCGCACCGCGTCGTGCCCCCTTCGCTGGTCCCCTCTGCTTCGACGCGCCATGCCTGAGATCCACCTCGACGCCACCCTCTTCGCCACCGCCTTCGTCACCGTGCTGGTCATCATGGACCCGCTCGGCAACGTGCCGATCTTCCTCTCACTGACCCGCGGCCAGACCGTCGGCCAGCAGCACCGCTCGGCGCTGCTGGCGAGCGCGGTGGCCGGGGCGGTCATCGCCGCGTTCGCGGTGTTCGGTCAGCAGGTGCTGGCCGTGCTCGGCATCTCGCTCGAGTCGCTGCAGGTCGCGGGCGGCCTCCTGCTCCTCGTGATCGCCCTCGAGCTGCTGCGGCCGGGCGGCGGGGGCGAGACGTCCGACGAAGGGTCGTCGAACATCGCCCTCGTCCCGCTGGGCACGCCCCTGCTGGCCGGCCCGGGAGCGATCGCGGCCACGATGCTCTACACGCGCCAGGCCGACGGGATCGGCGGCACGCTGTCGGTGCTGCTGGCGCTGGCCGCCGTGCTCGCCGTCGTCTACCTGTCGATGCGGTTCGCCCCGTTGCTCGGCCGCCTGCTGCGCGACAACGGCATCGAGCTGCTGTCGCGGGTGATGGGACTGCTGGTCGCCGCCATCGCGGTGCAGCTCGTGGCGTCGGCGATCGAGGCCTGGGTCCGCTCGGGCGTCGGGTGAGCGACCCGCGCCCGAGGCGGCCCGACGCGCCCTTGACCGCGGGTCGGGTTGGAGGTGGCGGCCCGCCTGATGGGATGCTCGGCGCCGTGCGCGCCGAGCCCTCCCCCGGCCGTGCCACACCTGCGGCCGCGCCCCTCTCCGATCCCGACCCGCGCCTCCTCGACCCCGCGTCCGACGACAGCGGCCCGGCCGAGGAGATCGAGGACGCGCTCGTCGACGGCGACCGCGCGTTCGCTCCGGGCTCGGCACGCGCCGCGCTGCGCCACAAGGTGTTCCGCCGGGTCTTCGCCGGCGCCTTCCTGTCCAACATCGGGACGTGGATGCAGAACGTGGTGCTCGGGGCACTGGCCTACGACCTCACCGAGTCCCCGACGTTCGTCGGGGTGATCCTGTTCGCCCAGCTCGGCCCGCTGCTGCTGTTCTCGGTCGTCGGCGGCGCCCTGGCGGACACGGTCGACCGCAAGCGCCTGCTCGTGAGCGTCGCCCTGAGCCAGCTCGTGCTGTCGTTCGTGCTCGCCGCGGTGGCCGCGCCCGAGCGCCCGAACCAGGTGGCCCTGGTCGTCGTGGTGTTCGCCATCGGCGTCGGGCAGGCCCTGTTCAACCCCGCCTACTCGGCCATGCTGCCGCAGCTCGTCGGCCACGACGACCTGCCGGGGGCCATCGCCCTGCACTCGGCGCAGATGAACGGGTCCCGTGTCATCGGCCCGGTGATCGGCGCATTGCTGGACTCGTTGGTCGGGGCGTCCGCGGTGTTCGCCTTCAACGGCCTCACGTACCTGTTCGTCGTGGCGTCGCTGCTGTCGGTCCACCTGCCCGCGCCCGTCGTGTACGCGTCGGCGAAGCGCGGGTGGCATCGCCTCGGCGCGGGGATCGACGTGGCCCGCCGCGACGTCGTCGTCCGCCGGTGCCTCGTGACGATCGTGACGTTCTCGCTCGTGGCCCTGACCTTCGTCGGGCAGTTCCCCGTCGTGGCCGAGCGCAACCTCGGCATCGACGAGCGCTCCGCCGCCTACGGCGCGCTGTACGCGTGCTTCGGGGTCGGCGCGGTGGTGGGCGCGCTGTCGATCGGCACGGTGTTCAGCCAGCGATCGAAGGAGCGGATCGTGCAAGCGTCGCTGCTCGCCTACGCGGTCGCGCTCACGGCCTTCGCGCTCGTGCGGACGGCCGCCCTCGCCTACCCGATCGTGCTGCTCGTCGGCCTCACCTACTTCGCCTTCATCACCTCGCTGTCGACCGTGCTCCAGCAGAACCTCGACGACCACGAGCGCGGCAGCGTGACCGCGCTGTGGATCATGGGCTTCGGGGGCACGGTGCCGATCGGCAACCTGCTGGCGGGCCCCATCATCGAGGCGACGTCGATGACCGCGGTCATGCTGGTCGGCGCGGTCTGCGCCCTGGCCCTGGTGCCGTACGCCCGGCTGTCGCGACCGCAACCCGAGGCCGCGGCCGTCGGGGGGCACTGCGACCTCCACGCCGCCTGAGCCCCGGCGCCCGGGCCGCGAGCGCTGGCCGACTCAGGCGAGGGCGGCGGCGACACGTTCGAGGCCGGCGACCCGGCTGCCCTTGAGCAACACCGCATCCCCGGGCCCGAGCGGGCCGAGGGCCGCGACCGCAGTGGCCACGTCGGCAACGACCAGGCCGCCGTAGGCGGGCGCCCCCACGGCCACGACCTCGATGCCGAGGTCGCGGGCCAGGTCGCCGACGGCCCGGTGGTCGGCCTCGCTGGTCGGACCCAGCTCGGCCATGACGCCCAGCACCGCCAGGTGACGGCGGGCGTCGAGGGCGGCGAGCGCCCGCAGGGCGGCCGCCATCGAGGTGGGGTTGGCGTTGTACGCGTCGTTGAGGACGCGGGCGCCCGAGGCCGAGGTCGTCAGCTCCATCCGCCAGCGGGACACCGTGCCCGTGGCCAGCGCGGCCACCACGTCGTCGAGCGGCACGTCACACGCCAGGGCCGCCGACGCCGCGGCGAGGGCGTTCTCGATCATGTGTCGGCCCCGCGCCGCCAGGCGCACGTCGGCGCCGCCCCACGGGGTGGCGAGCCGGAACGCGGGGCGGAGGTCGGCGTCGATGCGCACGCCCTCGGCGCGCACGGCGCCTCCCTCGCCGAACGTGACCACGTCGGCCGCGGTGCGGGCGGCCATCGCCGCCACCCGGGGGTCGGCCGCGTTGAGGACCGCCACGCCGTCGGCCGGCAGCGCGGCCACGAGCTCGCCCTTGGCCTCGGCGACCGCCTCGATCGAGCCGAACGTCTCGGTGTGCACGGCGGCCACCCGCGTCACGACCCCGACCGACGGCCGCGCCACGGCGCACAGGGCGGCGACGTGGCCGGGACCACGCGCCCCCATCTCGATCACCGCGGCCTCGGTGTCCTCGTCGGCGCCGAGCAGCGTGAGGGGCACCCCCAGCTCGTTGTTGAACGACCCTGCGCTGGCGACCGTGCGCCAACGGGCGGCCAACGCCGCGGCGAGCAGGTCCTTGACGCTCGTCTTGCCGACGGAGCCGGTGACGCCCACGACCCGGCCCGCCACGGTGGGTCCGAGGCGGTCGCGGGCGTGGGCGCCGACGGCGGCGAGTGCGGCGACGGTGTCGGGCACCTCGACGGAGGTGGCGGTGCCACCCGCCGCGATCGCCGCGCCCGGCGCCCCGGGCGCCACCACCGCCGCGACCGGCCGTGAGGTCAGCACCGCGGCCGCGCCGGCCTCGAGGGCCGCACCCACGAAGTCGTGCCCGTCGCGGTCGGCCACCACGGCGACGAACAGCTCGCCTCCCCGCACGAGGCGCGAGTCGATCGCCGCCCCCGTGACGGTGACGTCAGGGCCGACCAGGCGCCCGCCGGATGCGGCGGCGACCTCGCTGGTGCGCATGTCCACGACGGTCGATCATCGCACCTGGCGACCGCCCGCTCGTCACGCCGGGGGGCGCTCGGCGCCGCAGGGCGCCCTCGAACGACCGGCGCCCGCGGCCCCGGTACGCTCGCACGCCATGGCCAGCTCCGATCGCGTCCGGCTCGTGGTCCTGTTCGGCGGGCAGTCGGCCGAGCACGAGGTCTCGTGCGTCAGCGCCGCCCACGTGCTCGCGGCCAGCGACCCCGCGCGCTACGAGGTGATGCCCGTCGGCATCACGCGCGACGGCGACTGGGTCCGGGCCGACGAGGCGCGTGCTGCGCTGGCGGCGGGCCGCGACGCCCTGCCCGACCGCCTGGCGGCCACCGGCGCCGCGCTCGAGCCGCTGACCACGGTCACACCCGCCGTCGACGGGCTGCCCGTCGTCGTGCTGCCCCTGCTCCACGGCCCGCACGGCGAGGACGGCACGGTGCAGGGGATGCTCGAGCTGGCGGGCGTGCCGTACGTCGGCTCGGGGGTCCTGGCGTCGGCCCTGGCGATGGACAAGGGCAAGGCGAAGGAGGTGCTCGCGGCGCACGGCCTGCCGCAGGTGCCCTACATCGTCCTGCGCGACACCGAGGCCGCGGGCGCCCGTGCCGCGGTCGAGGCGGCCGGCCTCGGCTACCCCGTGTTCGTGAAGCCGGCCAACCTCGGCTCGTCGGTGGGCGTCACCAAGGTGGGCGACGCCGCCGCGCTCGACGAGGCCGTGGCGACGGCCGCCGACTACGACGAGTGGATCGTGATCGAGCAGGGCGTCGACGGGCGCGAGATCGAGGTGGCGGTCCTCGGCAACCGCGAGCCGCGGGCGTCGGTCCCCGGCGAGATCGTGTCGAGCCACGAGTTCTACGACTACGAGGACAAGTACGTCGACGGCACCTGCGAGCTGCTGGTCCCGGCCCCCCTCGACGAGGAGGCGACCGCGGAGGTGCGCGAGCTGGCCCTGCGGGCCTTCCTGGCGCTGCGTGGCGACGGCCTCGCCCGCGTCGACTTCTTCTACGAGGAGGGCGGCCGCGGCTTCCTCCTCAACGAGGTCAACACGATGCCCGGGTTCACGCCGGTGTCGATGTACCCGCGGCTGTGGGAGGCGTCGGGGCTGGCCTACCCCGACCTCATCGACGAGCTCGTGCGGCTCGCCATCGAGCGCCACGACCGGCGCTCGCGGTTCTCGACCAAGCGCTGAGCCGCCGGACGCCGTCCGGGCTTTCGGCGGTGCCCAGCGTCACATTCCAGCCACGGCGCGTGGAGGTATGCGCACACCACGTGAGCGAGCCTCGGTAGGGTACGGGCGCGGTCTCCCCGCCCCGCAACAGCCGAGGAGCACTCCCCATGCGCCGGTTGTCCCTCCCCGTCGGCGTCGCGCTCGCGATGCTCTCCCTTGCGCCGATCGCCACCGTGACGTCGTCCGCAGACGCGGCGTCCGGGCCGGTACGTGCCGAGCGGTCAGCCGCGCGCGCCGCGCCTGTCGCGCCCACCGCGCCTGTCGCGCCCGCCCTGCCCGCCGGGATCCCCGACGAGATCGACCTGCTGACGGCCGTCCCGGCGTTGCAGAGCGCGCTCGGCGACCGGTACGGGGGCTACTGGATCGACGCGCGGGCCGGTCGAGAGGTGATGCACGTCGCCGTCGTGGGCGCGACCGGGGCCGACCGCGCCACCGTCGCCCGGCTCACCGGCGGCCACCCGGCGGTGCGCACGGAGTCCGTCCGCCACGGCTACGACGACCTCCTCGCCGCCCAGGAGGAGATCGCCGTGTCGATGCAGGGCCGAGGCACCGACTTCACGGTCGACGTCGACGTGGCCACCAACCGGGTGGTCGTGAGCACCGAGTCGGCCGATGCGCGGACGACCGCCGCCACCGCCCAGGGCGCGGCCCGGCGAGGAGTCGAGCGGCGCACGGTGCAGCGGGCTCCCGCCCGCACCGGCGCGGCCGGCGCCCGGCCCGCACCCCCGGGCGACCGGATGCCCGCCGCCGACGTCGGCGCCGCGGTCGCGATCGAGCCGAACGCGCGCATCGAGGTCGCGCCGTCGACCCGGGACCGGTGGACGTATCCGCCGTACGAGGCCGGGCTGGCGGTCACGACCGCCGTCGGCAGCACCCGGTACCTCTGCACCAGCGGGTTCCTCTTCCGCAGCAGCGCCATCGGCTACTTCGCCAGCACGGCCGGGCACTGTGGGCCCATCGGCAGTCCCACCTGGATCGGCCGCCTCCGTGCGGACTCGATCCGCCACAACGGGTACTACTCCTCGAGGCAGGTGACGGCCGACGCCAGCCTGATCTACCGGGGGGCGGCCTGGGTGCCGTGGCCCGTGATCCACAGCGTGACGCATCCGAGCGTCGCCGGGCAGTTCTCCAACGCGCAGCTCGCCAACGGCCTGTCGTTGTGCTTCGAAGGCGATGACGAGCGACAACCGGAACTGCGGCGCGGTCGTGCGGGCCAACCAGTGGCTGTGCTGCGACGCGACCGGCCGTTCCTTCCACTTCACGTGCATCAACTACCCGAGCGGCCCCGGCGACAGCGGCGGCGCCGGTCTACCGCGTGTTCTCGGGCAACCGCGCCGCGGCCGCGGGCCTGGTGTCGTCGTCGGTGACCATCAACGGCGCCCGCCTCACGTGCTTCACCTCGATCGAGAACATCACGAGACGCCTCGGCGTCCGCCTGGTGGTCGTCTAGAGGTCCGGTCGGAGCGGCCCCGGCATCGGCCCCGGCAACGGCAACGGCTCGGGCACGAGCGCGTCGCGCAGCAGCGAGATCAGCTCGTCCCGCCGGCGGACCAGCGAGGCCAGCGTCGGTTCCTCGCCGAACGTGCGCAGCACCTCCACCTCGGTGGCGAGGCCGGTGACCATCGAGTAGGCCGCCAGCAGGATGAGGCGGGGGTCGTGGCGGCGGATGCGGCCGGCGTCCATCTCCGCCGCCAGGTGGTCGGCCGCCCGGTCCACGAGGGGCGTGAGCGAGCCGAGCAGCCGGGTCGACGCCGGCGGGCCGAGGCGGGTGACCTCGCGCAGGAACCCGAGCATCGACGGGTGGCGGGCCGCGAGCCGGAACATCGCCCGCACGATCGCCTCGACCCGGGCGAAGCCCTCGCCGGCGTCGGCGACGGCGCGCTCGAGGCGCACGGACACCTCGGCCGCCGTGCGGTCGACCGCCGCGTCGAGCAGCGCGTCCTTCGCCGGGTACCAGTACAGGATCGTCTGCTTGCGGATGCCGAGCTCGCGGGCGAGGTCGTCGAGCGACGTCGCCCCGTAGCCCCGGGTGCCGAAGGCGTCGATGGCGGCCATCAGGATCTGGTCGGCCGTGCGGTGCCGCCGGCGCACCGGTGCTGCCGTCGGGGGCCCGTCCTTCGCGATCGCCATCTACCAAATGGTAGACAAGACCCGATGATCCCCGAGGCTCTCGACGGCAAGCGCATCGCCATCACCGGCGGGACCGGCTTCCTGGGCACCGCCCTCATCGAGCGCTTGATGCGCTCGGTGCCGGGCTGCGAGCTGGTCCTGCTCATCCGTCCCGGCAAGCGGTCGACGGTCGCGCAGCGGGCCAAGCGCGAGATCTTCCGCAACGACGCCTTCGACCGCCTGCGCTCCGAGCTGGGCAAGGATGAGTTCGAGGCCGCCGTCGACCGGCGGGTGCAGGTCATCGCAGGCGACGTCGGCACCGACGGCCTGGGCCTCGGCGAGGCCGACCGGGCCGTGCTCGCCTCGTGCGACATCGTCGTCCACTCGGCCGCCACCGTGGCCTTCGACTCGCCGCTCGACAGCGCCGTCGAGGTCAACCTGCTCGGGCCCAGCCGCATCGTCCTCACGCTGCAGGACCTGGGCGTCACCCCCCACCTCGTGTCGGTGTCCACCTGCTACGTGGCCGGCAACCGGCGCGGGGCGGCGCTCGAGGAGCCCGTGCACGAGAGCCCGTTCTTCGTCGACGTCGACTGGCGGGCCGAGGTCGAGGGCGCCCGTCGGGCGCGGCAGGACGCCGAGGCGCAGAGCCGCACCCCCGAGGCGCTCACCGCGGTTCCGGGCCGAGGCGGTCCGCGAGCTGGGCGCGGCCGGCACCCCCGCCCTGTCCGCCAAGACCGAGCAGCGTCGCCAGGCCTGGGTCAAGGACCGCATGGTCGAGGCCGGGCGGGCCCGCGCCGCCTCGCTCGGCTGGCCCGACGCCTACGCCTACACCAAGGCGTTCGGCGAGCGGGCCCTGCTCCAGCAGCGGGGCGACATCCCCGTGTCGATCGTGCGCCCCTCGATCATCGAGTCGGCGTGGGCCGAGCCCCGCCCGGGCTGGATCCGCGGCTTCCGCATGGCCGAGCCGATCATCATCAGCTACGCCCGCGGCCTGCTGAAGGAGTTCCCCGGCGTCCCCGAGGGCACCGTCGACGTCATCCCCGTCGACATGGTGGTCGCCGCCGTCATCGACGCCGCGGCCGGCGGGCCCCCCGACGAGCCCGAGATCACCCAGGTGGCGTCGGGATCGGCCAACCCGCTGCGCTACCGCCAGCTCGTCGACCTGGTGCGCACCTGGTTCACCGAGCGTCCCCTCTACGACAGCGAGGGCCAGCCGATCGTCGTGCCCGACTGGTCGTTCCCCGGGCGGGGCCGCGTCCAGCGCCAGCTCGAGCGGGCCAAGTCGACGATGGACCGGGCCGAGGCGGTGCTCCAGTCGCTGCCGCTCCGGGGCAAGCAGGCCGCCTGGGCCGCCAAGCTCGAGGAGAAGCGCGACGAGGCCGAACGGGCCCTCGGGTACGTCGAGCTCTACGGTGCCTACGCCGAATGCGAGGCGATCTACGGGGTCGACCGGCTGCTCGCCCGGTACGAGCGCCTCGACGAGGCCGATCGCGACGCGTTCTGCTTCGACCCCCGGGTCATCGACTGGCCCACCTACGTGCACGACGTGCACCTGCCGTCGGTCATCCACCACGCCCGGGTGCGCACCACGCCGGGCGGGCGCACCGTCGAGGACCGCCCCGATCGCCTGCGTCGCCAGGTGCTCGCCCCCGAGCGGCACTTCGCCGCCTTCGACCTCGAGAACACCCTCATCGCCTCGAACGTCGTGGCGTCGTACTCGTGGCTCGCCACCCGACGCCTGCCCCGGGACGACCGCCTCCGCTACATCGCCAAGACGCTGGCCGAGGCCCCGTCGCTGCTGGCGCTCGACCGGCGCGACCGCAGCGACTTCCTCCGCCACTTCTACCGGCGCTACGACCGGGCGCCGATCGACCAGCTCGACGCCGACGCCACCGAGATGTTCAGCCACCTGCTGCTGGCCAAGTCGTTCCCCGCCGGCATCCGCCGGGTGCGCGAGCACCGGCGGCTGGGCCACCGCACGGTCCTCATCACCGGGGCGCTCGACTTCGCCATCGGACCGCTGCGCCCGCTGTTCGACGACGTGGTGTGCGCCCGGCTCGACACGCGGCCCGACGGGACGTACCGGGGCGAGCTGACCGACGTGCCCGCCGACGGGCGAGGCGCGGGCCTCTGTGCTGGCCGAGTACGCGGCGGCCAACGGGTTCGACCTGGCCGAGGGCGTGGCCTACGCCGATTCGACGTCCGACCTGCCGATGCTCGAGGCGGTCGGGTTCCCGGTGGCCGTCAACCCCGAGACCCGCCTGGCCGCCCTCGCCCGCAAGCGGGGCTGGCTGGTCGAGCACTTCGACAAGGCGGACGGCGCGCCCCAGCCGCCCCTGCCCATCGGCCCGGCGTGGAAGGGGCGGGGCGACGGGCTGCTCACCCGCATCCTCACGTCCGACATGTGGACGTCGTCGAACGGCAACGGCCGGAACGTCCCCGAACGCCGCCCGACGCCGACGGGAGGCCGGCGATGACGTTCTGGCACCTCGCTCGCCGAGGCAATGAGTTCCGTTCGCTCGAGGGCGAGGCAATCGGTTCCACAGACGCGACCTATCGCCTCAACCTCCCCGCGACGGAACCCATCGCCTCGGGTCTCCCCGCCGCCCCGCCGCCCCGGCGACGGGAGGCCGGCGATGACCCCCGAACCCGACTCGCCGAGGCAATCAGTTCCGTTCGCCCGAGGACGAGGCAATCGGTTCCACAGACGCGACCTATTGCCTCAACCTCCCCGCAACGGAACCCATTGCCTCGGGTCTCTGCGGCCCCGCAGCGACGGGAGGCCGGCGATGAAGGCGCTCGTGTTCTCGCGCAAGCCCGCCCGCTACGCGGCCGCCATGGTCGCCGGGTCGCTGCGCCCCGGGCGCGGCGCCCGCTACGGACCGCTGTCGTTGCGCGACATCGACCCGCCCGAGCTGCCCGGGCCCGACTGGCTGCGCTTCCGGCCCCGCCTGTCCGGCATCTGCGGCAGCGACCTGGCCACCATCGACGGCCAGTCGTCCCGCTACTTCGAGCCCATCGTCTCGTTCCCCTTCACCCCGGGCCACGAGGTCGTCGGCGACCTCGAGGACGGCCGGCGGGCGGTCATCGTGCCGGTGCTCACCTGCGCCACCCGTGGTGTCACCCCGCCGTGTGACCAGTGCGCGGCCGGGCACATCAACCTGTGCGAACGCACCGCCTTCGGCCACCTCGAGCCCGGCCTGCAGTGCGGGTTCTGCGAGTCGACGGGGGGCGGCTGGTCGCAGGAGATGGTCGTGCACCCCAGCCAGATCGTCGAGGTGCCCGAGGCGCTGCCCGACGAGCAGGCCGTCATCGTCGAACCGTTGGCCTGTGCGGTCCACGCGGCGCGGCAGGTGGCCGCGGGCCGCGTCGCCGTGATCGGGTCGGGCACGCTCGGTCTGCTCACGATCGCAGCGCTGCGCCGCCTGTCCCCCGCCACCGAGATCCTGGCCACGGCCAAGCACCCCGACCAGCGCCGCTGGGCCAAGGAGCTGGGCGCCGACGCCACCTGCGCCCCCGGCGAGCTGGCCCGCACCGTGCGGTCGGCGACCGGGTCGCTCGTGATCGGCGACCACCTCACCGGCGGCACCCCCGCCGTCGTCGACTGCGTCGGCACCGAGGCCTCGCTGACCCAGGCCCTGCAGGTCGTGGCGCCAGGCGGCACCGTCCACGTCGTCGGCATGCCCGCCCGCACGACGCTCGACCTCACCGCCCTGTGGCACCGGGAGACCAACCTGCGAGGCTGCTACGCCTACGAGCGCGCCGACTTCGCCACCGCCGTCGAGCTGGCCGCCGAGCTCGACCTCGGCCGGCTCGTGACCGCCGCCTACCCCCTGTCCCGCTACGAGGACGCCATCGACCACGCGGCCCACGCCGGCGCGCGTGGCGCGGTGAAGATCGCCTTCGACCTGCGGGCCGAAGGCCGGAGGCCCCGATGACCGCGGGACCGGCGCCCGCCGATGTCGTGCGCGCGCTGTGGGAGCGGATGGAAGCCCGCGACTGGGACGGTGCTCGCGCCACGCTGGCCGACCGCTTCACCTGCGATTACCCGGCGTCACACGAGCGGTTCGGCTCGGCCGACGCCTTCATCGCCATGAACCGCGCCTACCCCGAGGGCTGGACGATCGTCGTCGACGAGGTGGTCGCCGACGGGGACCGGGTCGTCGCCCGCGTCCGCGTCGCGCAGGACGACCACCTCTTCCACTGCCTCTCGTTCGCGGACGTCGAGGACGGCCGCATCGCCCGCACCACCGACTTCTGGCTCGACGACGGCGGCGATCCTGCGCCCGACTGGCGAGCCCCGTACCGCAGCGCTCCCACGGAGAACACCTGATGCCCCGCCCCGGATTCGTGCTCGACGTCGACCGGTCGACGCCCCCGGTCCTGTTCCACCACGGCGAGAGCCTGCGGCTCGAGAAGCTGCCGGCCGGCCGCACCCGGGTCATCTACCCGGGCGAGCCGCTGAAGGCGCTCGACGACCCCGAGGGCGCCATCCGCGACGCCCTCGACAATCCGCTCGGCGACAGCCAGCCGCTGCGCAGCCTGCTCCGCCCGGGCATGAAGCTCACCATCGCCTTCGACGACATCTCGCTGCCGCTGCCGCCCATGCGCCGGCCCGACGTGCGCCAGCGGATCATCGAGGCGGTGCTCGACCTGGCGGCCGAGGCCGGCGTCGACGACGTGCACCTCATCGCGGCCCTCGCCCTGCACCGCCGCATGACCGAGGCCGAGCTTCGCCACGCGGTCGGCGACCGGGTCTACGACGCGTTCGCCCCCCACGGCCTGCTCTACAACCACGATGCCGAGGATCCCGACAACCTCGCCTTCCTGGGCACCACGCCCCATGGGGAAGAGGTCGAGATCAACAAGCGGGCGGCCGAGAGCGACCTGCTCGTCTACGTCAACATCAACATCGTGTCGATGGACGGCGGCCACAAGTCGACGGCCACCGGCCTCGCCAGCTACCGCAGCCTGCGCCACCACCACAACGTGCAGACGATGCGGAACAGCCGCAGCTTCATGGACCGCCACAGCTCCGAGCTGCACAGCAGCAACTGGCGCATGGGCAAGGTGCTGCGCGACGCCGGCGTGAAGGTGTTCCAGATCGAGACCACCATCAACAACGACACGTTCGGCGCCTCGGGGCCGATGTCGGTGCTGCAGAAGCGCGAGTGGGAGTGGTCGGCCAGGGACCGGGCCACGTTCGTGGGCATGAAGGCCGGCCTCGACCGGCTGCCGCTCAAGGCCCGGCGCAAGATCTTCCACTCGTGGCAGGCCCCGTACGGCCTCACGTCGGTGCAGGCCGGCGAGATCGAGGCCGTCCACGAGGTCACGACCGAGAACGTCTTCCGCCAGCAGCTCGTGCCGGTCGAGGGCCAGACCGACATCCTGACGATGGGCCTGCCCTACATCTGCCCGTACAACGTCAACTCGGTCATGAACCCGATCCTCGTGATGTGCCTGGGGCTCGGGTACTTCTTCAACATGTACCGGGGCGCGCCGCCGGTGCGCGAGGGCGGCGTGGTCATCATGAGCCACCCCACCCCGTGGGAGTTCCACCCGGTCCACCACCCGAGCTACATCGACTTCTTCGAGCAGGTGCTGGCCGACACGACCGACCCCGTCGAGATCGAGGCCCGCTACGAGAAGCAGTTCGCCGAGGACGAGTGGTACCGCCACCTCTACCGGACGAGCTACGCCTACCACGGCGTCCACCCGTTCTACATGTGGTACTGGGGATGCCACGGCATGGCGCACGCCGGCAAGGTCATCATCGTCGGCGGCGAGCCCCGGTCGGTGCGGCGCCTCGGGTTCAGCGTGGCGTCGACCCTGCAGGACGCGCTGGAGATGGCCGAGGACGTCGTCGGGCGCCACGCGTCGATCACCCACCTCCACAACCCGCCGCTCGTCATGGCGGACGTGACCGTCTGATGGCCGGGGTCCCCGGTCCCCTCGCCCGGCGCCTCCCCCGGCTGCCGTTCCCGTTCTCGGCGCCGACGGTGCCCGAGGGCGTCGACGTCCTCCCCGGCAAGCCCCGGTCCGGTCCCGACTACGACACCGACTGGGCGCGCCGAACCCCCGCCCGGGTGGCGAGGGTGGCCCTGGTCGAGGGCCTCGCCCGCCCGGCGGTCGCCGCCCTGGCCCGGCCCGAGCGGTTCGGGCTCGACCGCCTGACCGCCCTGGCCGACGAGGGCGGCCCGGTGATCTTCGCCGCCAACCACCACAGCCACCTCGACACGCCGCTGCTCGTCACGTCGATCCCCGAGCCCTGGCGGCACGAGCTGTTCGTCGTGGCCGCGGCCGACTACTTCTTCCGCACCGCGGCCACGAGCGCCCTGTCGGCGCTCGCCCTCGGGGCGGTGCCGATGGAGCGGAGCAAGGTGGGGCGCCGGTCGGCGGACCAGGCCGCAGGCCTGCTCGACGACGGCTGGTCGATGCTGATCTTCCCCGAGGGGGGCCGCAGCCCCGACGGTTGGGGCCAGCCGTTCCGCGGCGGCGCCGCGTACCTCGCCCTCAGGTGCGGGGTCCCGGTGGTGCCGGTCCACATCGAGGGCACCGGGCGCATCCTGCGGAAGGGCCGGAAGCTGCCGTCCCCCGCCAGCACGCGGGTCACGTTCGGTGCCCCCCTGCGCCCCGGCGAGGGCGACGACAGCCGACGGTTCGCGGCAGCGCTCGAGCGCGCCGTCGCCGCCCTGGCGGACGAGGCCACCACCGACTGGTGGCAGGCCCGACGTCGGGCGCACGCCGGCGAGAGCCCGGCCCTGGTGGGCCCGGAGGCGCCCGCGTGGCGGCGGGCGTGGGCCCTCGGCGATCCCGACCGCAAGCGCACCCGCAAGCGGCGCCGCTGGCCCGACCTCTAGGGCGCCGGATCCGCCATCGGGCCGTCGACGACGTGTCGCATCTGCCAGAGCGGGCACCGTGCTACGTGTCGAACCGGCCCGTGCACCAGACCCGCCCCGCGTTGTCGAGCATCGACACGGTGGCGATCTCGTCGACCGCGGCGTCGACCCGCATCGACCAGTCGTCGACGTCGGCGGCGAGGGCGCGCATCGTGCGGGTGCCGTCCTCCTGCTCGACGACGAGCCAGTAGCTGCCGGCGGGCGCCTCACCCCAGTGCTCGACCATCGACTCCCACGCGGGGACGTCGAGGGTCACCACGCTGGTCTCGGCTCCCACCGCGGTGGCGTCGCCGACCACCGCACCCGTGCCGGTGCGCATCTGGGCCACCGCCACCTCGTCCTCGGGCGTTCCGGACCGCACGACCGCGACGAGGCCGACCACGGCGAGGGCGGCTGCCGCCACCAGCGCCGCCGCCACCCGCCAGCGGCGGACCGGGCGCGACCCGACCCGGCGCGACCCGACCCGGCGCGATCCGACGGCCCGAGCCGGCGGGCCGGAGGTGGCGGGGAGCCCGCCTCCGGCCGCCCGCTCGGCGGCCAGGCGGTCGAGGACCCTGCCGCTGAACCCCGGCGGCGGTTCGACCTCGGGTGCGGCCAGGAGGACCTCGTCGGCCGTGACGGCCAGCGAGGCCACTTCGGCCCGGCACCCCTCGCACCGCTCGAGGTGGGCCAGCGCCGCCGCCCGCTCCTCGCCGGTGAGCAGCCCGAGGGCGAGGTCGGGGGCCGCCTCGCGCACCGTGTCGCAGGACGGGTGCTCGCTCACCGGTGCACTCCCATCTCGTCGCGCAGCTTCCGCAGGGCCAACCGGACCCGCGTCTTGACCGTGCCGTGCGGGATCGCGTCCCGCTCGCTGACCTCGCGCGTGCTGAGCCCGCGCAGGGTCACCGAGACGAGCGCGTCCCTCTGCGCCGGCGGGAGGTCGCGCATCAGCGCGATCACCCGGGCCGCGTCGTCATGTCGGTCGGCCACGTCGGACGGATCGGTGAGGTCCACCACCCAGGTCGCCGGCACGTCGCCGACCGTCGCGGGCCGGCGGCCCCGCCCACGCACGCTGTCGAGGGCGACGTTGCGGGTGATGCCCAGCAGCCAGGCGGTCACCGAGCCGCGCCGGGGGTCGAAGCTGGCCGCGAAGCGCCACGCCCGCACCAGGGCCTCCTGGGCCACGTCCTCGGCCTCGGCCGGGTCGTGGACGACCGCGACGGCGAGCCCGTACACCGTGCGCTCGACGCGCCGCACGAAGGCGGCCGCCGCCTCGGGGTCACCCGAGGCGTAGCCGGCGAAGAGGGCCTCGTCGGACACGTCCCACACGTCCTCCCTACCGGCGGAAGCGGCGAACGGATCTCCCGCCACCCGATCCAGCACACCCCCGGCGGCGGCCGGGCGCAAACGCGCGGGTGCCGAGATCCGCGTGGCCGCACCGCGCAGTAGGAGGGGCATGGAGACGAGAACAGACAGCCAGACCCGCCGGCGGTGGCGCATCCTGCGATCGGGCGTGGCCGTCGCCGCGGCCGCGGTGCTGATCGCCGCCGGGTGCGGCGACGACGACGACACGACCGCGGCCGGCAGTGGCGACGGGAGCGGCGCGGCGGCGGGGGCGACATGACGATCGACATCGTCGAGCCCGGCGACGGCGCCGAGGTGGGATCCGAGTTCGAGGTGGACGTCGACACGAGCGTCGACATCGGTGAGCCCGACACGGGCCTCCACCACGTCCACCTCTACTACGACGGCAACACCGCCGAGGGCGAGTACGACATCGTGTACGAGCCCGAGTTCACGGTCGACCGCCTCGACCCGGGCGAGCACACGATCGAGGCCGTGATCGCCAACGCCGACCACAGCCTCACCGACGCCCGCGACCAGCTCACGGTGACCGTCGGCGAGGGCTCGGGCGGCACCGATGCGACCGACAGCGGCTCCGGCGGGTACTGAGCGCCCGGAGGCCCCCGACCCCGGGCGCGTCGTCCGCAACAACGGGGCGACCCGCGCCTTCCACGCGGCCACCTTCCTGGTCACCAGCGTGCTGCTGGCGACCGGGTGGTGGCTGCGGGCCGGGAACGAGGGGCGGCCGAGCGCCCTCGCCGACCTCTTCGGCACGCCGGACACCGAGGTCCACCGCAACGCCGGGTGGGTGCTCGTCGGTGTCGCCGCCGCCGGCCTCACGGTCGGGGTCCGGGCGGCGTGGACGTTCGCCGCGGGAGACGGCCCGCGTCGACCGGGGCGACGGCCGCTGGTTCCTGCGCTGGCCGTGGGGCGCGGCGACGGGGCGGTTCGCGCCCCACCGGGGCCACTTCGACCCCGGCCAGCGCATCGCCAACCTGGCGTTCGTCGCCACCCTCGGGACCCTGATCGTCACGGGCGTGGCCATGACGACCCTGTCGGGTGGTCCCACCTTCGCCACGATGGTGCGGATCCACCGTGGCGCCACCTACGTGCTGACCGCCCTGGTCGTCGGCCACGTGCTGGTCGTGTCGGGGGTGCTGCCCGGCTACCGCGGCGCCTGGCGGGCGATGGTGAGCGGCCGGGTGACGCGGGCGACCGCCCGGCGGCTGTGGCCGGGTGACACGTCTCGCGAGCCAGGAGCGTGATCGGGGACGCCGGGCCCCGCGAGGCGGCTGCGACCGACGCAGGGGCCGCCCTGGGCCACGGCCCACGCGCGGGGAGGCACTAGGCTCCGCCCTCATGCTCTGGTTCGAGCGCGAGGTCGTGGGGGCCCTCGTCGGATCGCCCGATCCGGCGGTCCGGTCAGGTGTCGAGGCGTTCGTCGACGGCTCGCTGCGCGACATGCCCGAGCACCTCCGCACCGGCGTGGTGGGCGAATCGATCCTGCTCGGGACGTACGTGTCGGGCCTGCGCGCCGTGGGGCGCCTGCCGGCCGACGACCCGCACGCCCTCACCCGGCTGCTCGACGGCTGGGAGGCGAGCCGCATCGGTGTCCTCCGCCAGTACGTCCGGATGATGAAGTCCCTGGTCGTGTTCGCGGAGAACGAGCTCGCCCCCGAGGCCGCGGCCTGATGGCGGCCCTGGCCACCGAGATCCTCATCGTCGGGTCGGGCGCCGGTGGCGCCGTCACGGCGGCCGCGCTCGCCGCCGCCGGGCGCACGGTCACGGTGGTCGAGGAGGGCCCCTGGGTCGACGCCGACAGCGTCGAGCCGTTCTCGCTCGACGAGATGGTCGCCAAGTACCGGCACCACGGGCTGGCCGCGGCACTCGGCAACCCGGCGGTCGCCTACGCCGAGGGCCGGTGCGTGGGCGGCAGCACCGAGATCAACAGCGGCCTCTACCACCGCCTGCCCGAGTACCTCGCGAACGAGTGGCGGCGCACGTACGCCATCGACGAGTTCACCCCTGCCGCCCTCGACGGCTACGCCCAGCGGGTCGAGGGCCAGCTCAGCGTGGCCACCGTCCCGGGGGCGCCCCCGACGTCGTCGGCGGTGCTCGAACGGGGGGCCACCAAGCTCGGCTGGCGCAACGTCGAGTTCGCCCGCGTGTTCAGCTACGACGCCGAGGGCCGGGGCACCAAGCAGACGATGTCGCGCACCCTGCTGCCTCGGGCGGTGGCGGACGGTGCGAAGATCCTCCCCGACACCCGGGTCGTGAAGCTGGTCCGGCGGGGCAACACGGTCGTCGGTGCCCAGTGCCGACGGACCCACCCGGACGGCGGCGTCGAGCACCTGATCGTGAAGGCCGACCACGTCTTCGTGTGCGGCGGCGCCGTGCACACCCCGGCGCTCCTGCAACGCAGCGGCATCCGGCACAACGTCGGCAACGGCCTGAAGATGCACCCGACCGTGAAGATCGCGGCCCGGTTCCCCTACCCGCTCGACCACGGCGACGTGCCGATGCACCGGGTCACCGAGTTCTCGCCCTTCGTCGCCATCGGCGGGTCGGCCAGCCGCCGGGGCCACATCGCCATGGCGCTCGCCGAGACGGGCGCGCCCTACGACGAGGCGCTGGCGGCGTGGGAGAACGTGTCGACCTACTACGCCGCCATCCGCAGCGAGGGCAGCGGGCGGGTCGTGGCGCTCCCCGGCCTGCGGTCGCCTCTCGTCACCTACTCGCTCACCGAGGCCGATCTCAGCCGCCTGGCCCGCGGCCTCGTCCACCTGGGCGAGATGCTGCTCGCGGCCGGGGCCACCGAGCTGCACCCGTCGGTGGTGGGGGGCACGGTCGTGCGCCGGGTCGACGAGCTGGGCGCCTGGTGGGACCAGACGACCCGGGCCCGCACCAACCTCATGACCGTGCACCTCACGTCGACGGTGCGCATGGGCGAGGATCGCCGCCGCACCGGGGCCGACAGCTTCGGCCGGGTCTGGGGCTACCGGAACCTGCGGGTCAACGACGGGGCGCTCATCCCCGACGCCCCTGGCGTCAACCCCCAGGCCGCCATCATGGCCATCGCCACCCGCAACTGCGACCAGTTCCTGGCCGGGACGTGACCGGGCGCCCGTCCGGCACCCACCGCCCGGCGGCCCCGGCCCGCCACCGCCGTTCCTCGACATCCGACAGGTGCCCGTGACCACTGCAGATCCCTCCGACGTCCCTGCGTCCGACCCGGCCGCGACCGCCGTCGTCACCGGCGCCTCGGGGTGGCTCGGCCAGAACCTGGTCCGTGCCCTCGTCGGGCACCGTGAGCGCGTGCGGTGCCTGGTCCCGGTCGACGACCACGCCGCGCCCCTGGCGCTGCTGTCGCCCACGGTCGAGGTCGTGGTCGGCGACGTCCGCGACCCGGCCACCGCGGACCGCCTCTTCGACGGCGTGGGCCCGGGCGCGGCGGTGTTCCACGCCGCCGCGGTCATCCACCCCACGTCGTCGACCCGCGAGTTCTTCGACGTCAACGTCGGCGGCACCCAGAACGTCGTCGACCGGGCCCGCCGGTCCGGGTCGGCCCGGTTCGTGCACGTCTCGTCCAACTCGCCGTTCGGCGTGAACCCGACCCCCGACGACGTGTTCACCGAGGACTCGCCCTACGACCCGTACCTCGGCTACGGGCAGTCGAAGTACGAGGCCGAGCAGATCGTGCAGAGCGCCAACGACCGCGGCGACCTGCCCACGGTCATGATCCGGGCGCCGTGGTTCTACGGGCCGAACCAGCCCGCCCGGCAGAGCCAGTTCTTCCGCACGATCCGCCGGGGCCGCTTCCCGCTGGTGGGCGACGGCACCCAGCGGCGGTCGATGGCGTACACCGACAACCTCGTCCAGGGCCTGCTGCGGGCCGAGGTCGCCGACAAGGCTCCGGGCAACGCCTACTGGATCGCAGACGCCGAGCCCTACGAGCTGCGCGAGATCCTGGCCACGGTGCGCCGGGCCCTCGACGCCGAGGGCCTGCCCACGTCGGGGCCGGGCACGATCCGGATCCCGCGGGCCGCGGCCCGGCTCGCCGAGCGGGTCGACATCGTGCTGCAGGGCCGGGGACGGTACCTGCAGGCGGTGCACGTCCTCGGCGAGCTCAACCACACCATCGCCTGCGACATCTCGCGGGCGCGCGACGAGCTGGGCTACCGGCCCACGGTGGCGCTGGAAGAGGGCATGCGCGCCAGCATCCGCTGGTGCCTCGACCACGGGGAGCAGCTCTAGTGGCCCGCACCGTTCTCGTCACCGGGGGGAGCGGGTACTTCGGCTCGATCCTCGCCGAGATGGCCCTGGCCCGGGGCGATCGCGTCCGCGTGTTCGACCTGAACCCGCCGACCGACGACCGGGTCGACTTCGTCGCCGGCGACGTGCGCGACCTGGGCGCCCTCCAGGAGGCCTGCGACGGGGTCGACGTCGTGCTCAACAACGTCGCCCAGGTCCCGCTGGCCAAGGACCGCGAGCTGTTCTGGTCGGTGAACGTGACGGGCACCGCCAACGTGCTGCTCGCGGCCCGCGATCGAGGCGTGGCCAAGGTCGTGCACACGTCGTCGAGCGCCATCTTCGGCATCCCCGAGTCGAACCCGGTCACCGAGGAGACCCCGGGCCGGCCGCTCGAGGCGTACGGCCGGGCCAAGCTCGAGGCCGAGCACCTGTGCCACGACGCCGCCGCCGCGGGCCTCGACGTCACGGTGGTGCGGCCCCGCACGATCCTCGGGCACGGGCGCCTCGGCATCATCGCCGTGCTGTTCGAGTTCGTGGCCGAGGGCGCCCCCGTCTACGTGCTGGGGTCGGGCGACAACCGCTACCAGTTCGTCCACGCCAACGACCTGGCCGACGCCGTCCTGCGCGCCGCCGATCGCGAGAAGCCGACCACCTACAACATCGGCGCCACCGACTTCGGCACGATGCGCGAGACGCTGCAGGCCGTCGTCGACCATGCCGGCACCGGCTCGCGGGTCAGGTCGCTGCCCGCCGCACCGGCCCGTGTCGGCATGCAGGCCCTCGCCACGGTGGGGCTGGCGCCCTTCGCCCCGTACCACTGGCTGCTCTACGCCGAATCGCTCTGGTTCGACACCACCCGGGCCCGCACCGAGCTCGGCTGGGAGCCGCAGCACTCGAACGCGTCCGCGCTCGTCGAGTCGTACGACTGGTTCCTCGAGCATCGCGGGTCCCTCGACCCGGAGAACCGCTCCCACCACCAGTCCCCCGTCCCGCTCGGCCTGCTCAAGGTGTTGAAGCGTCTGCCGTGACCCGCTCTCGCCGCGCAGAGGGGGCGCTGGTGGGCGACCGGGAGGGGGACCGCGGCACGGGCGCGCCGGAGGATCCCGACGGGGTCGACGGCGTGGCCGGCTCGGACGCTGCCGATCCCGACGATCCCCCTCACGACCTCGGCACGGCCGACGGCGCCGACGCCGCTGACGGCGCCGACGCGGAGCCTGGCACCGACGCCGCACCCGACCCGGCGGCGCGGCGCGACCGGGTCGTGACGCTCGCGGTCGGCGCGGCGCTGGCGCTCCCGATCCTGATCGCCGCCGTGGCCGTCCGGTCGCCCCGCTGGTACCCGCAGGTCGACCTCGCCCAGATCGAGATGCGGGTCCGCGACGTGTTCTCGACCCACCCCCCGACGATCGGGCTGGGCGGGCGCATCTACGGCATCAACAACACCCAGGGCGCCCACCCCGGGCCGCTCGGCTTCTACCTGCTCGCCCCCGCCTACCGGCTCTTCGGCAGCAGCTCGTGGGCGCTGCAGATGTCCGGCGCCCTGCTGAACGTGGCGGCCCTCGCGGGCACGCTGTGGGCCACCGGGCGGCGGTGGGGCCTCCGGGGAGTGCTGCTGGTCGCGGCCGCCCTGGCCGTCCTCCTCCAGCTCTACGGCACGACGCTGCTCGTGTACCCGTGGAACCCGTTCATGCCGGTGATCTTCTGGATGCTGTTCCTGGTGTGCACGTGGGGCGTGCTGTGTGGCGACCTGCCTCTGCTGCCGGTGGCCGTCGTCGCGGGCTCGCTGTGCGCCCAGACCCACATCCCGTACGTCGGCCTCGTCGGCGGCCTCGTCCTGGTGGTCGTCGTGTCGCTGGTCCGGCAGCACCGCCGGGCCGCGGGCGACGCCGACGCGCGGCGACGCCTGCGACGCTGGTCGGGCGCGAGCGCGGCGCTCGGTGCCGTCCTGTGGGCCCCCGTGGTGATCCAGCAGCTCGGGGGCAACCCCGGGAACCTCTCGATCATCTGGGACGGGATCATCCACAAGCACGATCCGGCCGTCGGCTACGGCGAGGGCTGGGGGCTGCTGATGCGCCGCCTGGACATCACCCAGCTGCTCGGCTCGGGCGGTGCCGCGTCGCCCTGGGTCGGCGCGGGCCTGCTGGTCGCCTGGGCCGTCGCCGCGTTCGTGGCCGCGCGCCGCCGCGAGCGCGACCTGACCGCCCTCCACCTCGTGGTCGGGGTGGCGCTGGCACTCGGCGTCGTGAACGCGGCCAACATCATGGGGATGCCCTGGGACTACCTGATCCTGTGGGCCTACGGCACCGCCGCCCTCGCGGTGGTCGGCGTGGTGGCCACCGCGGCCCGCGTCGCCGGCGCCGCGCTGGCGGCGCGCGACGACGCCGAGCGTTGGCACCGCCTCTCGTGGGTCCCGACCGCGGCCCTGGTGGTGGCGATCGCCGTCCCGCTGCTCCCGGTCCTGCGGGACGCCTCGTCGACCGGGCTCCACGAGCAGGAGGCCCATTCGGCCACCTTCGCCGAGGTCATCGGCCCCACCGTGGACGCCATCGAGGACGGCACGGTGCCCGGGGGCCCCGACGGCACCTACCTCGTGTCGTGGTCCGATCCCGTGTCGCTCGGCGGTCCGGGGTTCTCGCTCATCGTCGAGCTCGAGCGCCTCGGCTACGAGGCGGGCGCGTCGAGCGACTACCGCCTCAGCGTCCGCGACCACCGTGTGGTCGACGAGAGCGAGGCCGATGCCGAGATCCACGTGGCCTTCGGGGTCGGCGCCGTCGACCAGGCACGTGCCCACCCGGGCGCCCGAGAGATCGCCTTCGTCGACCCCCGCACCCCCACCGAGCGGGCCGAGTACACGGCCATGCGAAGGTTCGTCATCGACGAGCTCGTGGCCGCCGGCCTCGAGGAGGCGGTCCCCGACGTGGACCTGAACGTCATCAGCCTGGCCTCCCGGCCCGACCTGCCCGAGAGCGTCGGGTTCCCGGTGTTCGCCATGGGCCGGATGCCGCAGCCGATGTCCGTGTTGGTGTGGGAGCCGGGATCGTGACCAGGCTGGACGACGTGACCGGCACCACGAGCATCCCCGACGACGTCGAGCCGGCCCCCGCCGAGCGGACGCCGGTGGCCGCCGACGGGCCGCAGGGCCGCGGCCGGCGGGCGCTCCTCGTGCTCGGGCTCACCGCCTTCGTGGCGCTGCCGCTGCTCGTGGCGCTCGGGGCGCTGCGAACCCCTCGCTGGTCGCCGCTGCTCGACCTGGCCATGACCGAGATGCGGGTCCGGGACGTCGGGACCAGCCACACGCCGCTCGTCGGCCTGGTCGGCCGCCTGTCGTCGAACGGCGAACAGGGCAGCCACCTCGGCCCCCTCAGCTTCTGGCTGCTGGCGCCGACCTACCGGGTGCTCGGCAGCTCGGCGTGGGGCCTCATGGTCGGCGTGGTCGTCCTGAACGTCTCGGCGATCGGGATGACGCTGTGGATCGCCCTGCGACGGGGCGGGACCGCGCTCGCCGTCGGCTTCGCCGCCGCCCTCGCCGTGCTGATCCACGTCTACGGCACGACGGTGCTGACCGAGCCGTGGAACCCGTACCTGCCGGTGCTGTGGTGGACCCTGACGCTGGTCGCGCTGTGGGCGGTCGTGTGCGACGACCTGCCCATGCTGCCGGTGGCCGTGTTCGCGGCGTCCTTCTGCCTGCAGACCCACATCTCCTACGGAGTCCTGGTCGGGGGCTTCGCCGCGGTCGCCCTGGCCGCGTTCGCGGTGCGCGCCGTGCGCCTGCGGGGCGACCGCCCCGCGCTCCGGCGGCTGGTCGGGTGGTCGGGAGTCGCCCTCCTGCTCGGGCTCGTGCTGTGGCTGCCCCCGATCATCGACCAGGCCACCGGCGACCCCGGGAACATGTCGATCGTCGTCGGCCACTTCCTCGACCCCGTCGACGAGCCGATCGGCTTCGGGCGCGGCGCCGAGCTGTTCGCGGTCCACCTCGATCCGTGGCGCTTCGTCGCCGGGGAGCAGGCGATCAGCGGGTCGATGGTGCCGGCCGTGCTCTTCGTCCTGGCCTGGGCGGCGGCCGCGGTAGCGACGTGGCGGCTCGTGCCGGCGGCGGCCACCCACCGTGCGACGCTGCTGCGCCTCCACGCCGTGATCGCGGTGGGGCTGGCCCTCGGCTTCGTGTCGTCGACCCGCATCCTCGGGTTCGTGTGGTTCTACCTCACCCTGTGGGCGTGGAGCCTCACGATGCTGATGGCCGTCGCCATGGCGTGGTCCGTGGTGCTCGTGCTCGGGTCTCGCGACCGGGTCCCCGCGGTCGCGCCGCGCCTCGGGTTGGCCGCCGTGGTGGCGGTGCTCGTCGGATGGACGGCCTGGTTCGCGTTCGACGCCCGCGACGCCGAGCCCACCCAGGCCGTCTACTCGTCGATCCTGTCCGAGTTCACCGACGTCACGACCGCGGCGATCGATGCCGGCGAAGCCCCTGGCGGAGGGCCCGACGGGCGCTACCTCGTGACCTGGACCGACGGCGTCAACCTGGGGTCCACCGGCTACGGCCTCGTCAACGAGCTCGAGCGGCGCGGCTACGACGCCGGCGCGGCCCCGCAGTACGTCGACGGGACGCTCGAGCACCGCATCGTCGACCCCGACGACGCCACGGGCGAGATCCACATCTCCTTCGGCCCCGACATCGAGGAGTGGGACGAGATGCCGGGCTTCGAGCGACTGGCGTGGGTCGACCCGCGCACCGACGAGCAGCTGGCCGAGTACGACGAGGCCCGCACCACCGCCACCGAGGGGCTGCGGGCTGCCGGGCTCGACGACCTCGTGCCGCTGGTCGACAAGGCGCCGTTCCAGCTGTACTTCAACGACGACCTGCCCGAGGACCTGCTCACGGTGGTGCAGGTGATCAACGACACCGGTCAGCCCGCAGCCGTGTACATCGGCCCGCCGACGACCGGCGTGACGGCTCCCGGCTGAAGGGCGTCCGGCGCCGGCCCCGACCCGGGCCGAGAGCGCGATTTACCACGTCGTAGCTCCAGAGGAGCATCGGCTAGCCTGTCGGGACCCTCTTCGGGGGGCGGGCAACGGCGCCCGCTTCGCCTCAGTGACGACGCGGATCCACCCCCCTCGTTCCAGTGCCCGTCCTGGGGTCAGGCACGCCGGTCACCGCGACTGCGGTGACGTGCTCTGATCCCCCGTGCCGGCCTCGCCGGTTGGTCATCTCGTAGGAGGCATGCGCCGTGCTCCCCCCCACGACCCGCGAGCTCGACGCCTGCGGCATCGGCTTCGTCGCCGACGCCCAGGGCCGACCCTCCCGCGCCATCGTGGCCGCCGCCCTCCGTGGCCTCGCGTGCGTCAAGCACCGCGGTGCGGTGGCGGCCGATGCCCGCACCGCCGACGGCTCGGGCCTGCTCGTACCGATCCCGCCCGCCCTGTTCGGCGAGGGGACCGGGGTGGCGGTGCTGTTCGTGCGCGGCGACGACCCCCGAGCGCGCGGTCGAGGCCGCGGTCGCAGCCGAGGGTGTCTCGCTCGTCGACTGGCGCGAGCCCCCGCTCGACCCCGCGGCCCTGGGCGACCTCGCCCGCGCCACCGCCCCGCGCATCGTGCACGCCGTGTTCTCGGCGGGCGACGTCGCGGCCGCGGACGCCGAGGCCGAGCGGCGGGCGCTGCGCCTGCGCCGGCGCATCGAGGCGGCCGCCGAGGGCACCTACGTGGCGTCGTGCTCGTTCCGCACCATGGTCTACAAGGGCCTGTCTCCCGCCGACGCGCTCGCCGACTTCTACCTCGACCTGCACGACGAGGCGTTCGCGGCGCCGTTCGCGGTGTTCCACCAGCGGTTCTCCACCAACACCCTGTCGACGTGGGAGCGGGCCCAGCCGTTCCGCACGCTGTGCCACAACGGCGAGATCAACGCCCTCTGGGGCAACGAGCGGCGCATGCGGGGCCGCGCCGAGCTCGGCACCGAGGCTGTCGGCCTCGGGCCCGAGGAGCTGTTCCGCCCGGTGCTCGACGAGCACGACTCCGACTCGGGGATGCTCGACGCCACCACCGAGCTGCTGATGCGGGCCGGGCGCGACCCCCGCCACGTGATGGCGATGCTGGTGCCCGAGGCGTGGGAGAACGTGCGCGACCTCGACCCCGAGGTGCGCGGGTTCTACCGCTACCACTCGGCGCTGATGGAGCCGTGGGACGGTCCCGCCGGCATCGTGTTCACCGACGGCATCGGCGTCGGTGCCCGGCTCGACCGCAACGGCCTGCGCCCCCTGCGCTACCAGCTGTGCGAGGACGGCTTCGTCGCGGTCTGCTCCGAGGTCGGCGCCATCGACGTCAGCGGCCACGGCGCTGTGCAGCGCGGACGGCTCGGCCCCGGCCAGATGCTCTTCGTCGACCCCACCCGGGGCTTCCTCGACGACACCGCCTGCAAGCAGCGGATCGCGGCCGGCGCGCCCTACGCGAAGTGGGCCGCCGACGGCTTCTACAAGGTGGGCGCGGGCGAGGCGGCCCTGCGGGTGCCCGACGACCTCGTGGCCCGCCAGGCCATGCACGGCCTCACCCGCGAAGAGCTGGCGATGGTCCTCAAGCCGATGGCCAACGACGCCCACGAGCCCACGTTCTCGATGGGCGACGACTCGCCGCTCCCGAACCTCGCTCCCCGGGCCCGCCCGGTCAGCCACTACCTGCGCCAGCGCTTCGCCCAGGTCACCAACCCGCCCATCGACCCCCTGCGCGAGCGGCTGGTCATGAGCCTGCGCACGGTGCTCGGCCCGCGCCAGCCGCTGCTCACCGAGTCGGCCGAGGCCGCCGAGCTGCTGACGCTCGACTCGTTCTTCCTCTACCCGTCGGGTGTCGACGCCCTCGAGCTCACCGACAAGGCTCCGTGGCCCGTCATCCCGCTCGACACCACGTTCCCCGCCACCGACGGCCCGGCCGGGCTGCGAGCTGCGGTCGGCCGCCTGGTCGACGAGGCCACCGCCGCGGTCGACGGCGGCGCCGGCATCCTCGTCCTGGACGGATCCGCGGCGGGTCCCGAGCGGGCGGCCGTGCCGTCGCTCCTCGCCACCGGGGCAGTGCACCAGGCGCTGGCGGAGCGCAAGCTGCGGTCGCGCACCGCGCTCGTCGTCGTGGCCGACGACGTGTTCGACGTGCACGGGTTCGCCACGCTGCTGGGCTACGGCGCCGACGCCATCTGCCCCGCCCTCGCGCTGGCCACCGTCGCCGGCGAGGCCGACACCGCCGACGACGGCGACCTCACGAGCCCCGAGGCGCAGGGCCGGTACCAGGCCGCGGTCGAGGCGGGCGTGCTCAAGATCCTGTCCAAGATGGGCATCTGCACCGTCGACTCCTACCGCGGCGCGCAGATCTTCGAGGTGGTCGGCCTCTCCCCCGAGGTCGTCGACGTGTGCTTCACCGGGTCCCCGAACGTCGTGGGCGGCATCGGGTGGGAGGCGCTGGGCGAAGACGTCCTCGGCCGGCACGAGGCCGCGTGGGGCGGCGGGGCGGTCAGCCTCGAGTCGCCCGGCTTCTACCGGGTCCGCAAGGGCGGCGAGCCGCACAGCAAGGACAAGGACACCACCCAGGCGCTCAACGACCTGACCCTGGTGCAGGAGGCCGCCGACAACGGGCAGGACCGCGACATGCTCGTGGCCCACCTGCTGCAGTCGGCGATCCGGTCCGAGTCCTCCGAGCGCTACGACGCGTTCGCCAAGCTGGTCAACGACCGGCCGCTGATCGAGCTGCACGACCTGATCGAGCTGGCCCCGGGGGGCGACCCCGTGCCCATCGACGAGGTCGAGCCGGCGGCCGACATCGCCCGACGGTTCTCGACCGGGGCCATGTCGCACGGCGCCCTGTCGAAGGAGGCCCACGAGACCCTGGCCCAGGCCATGAACCTGCTCGGCGGCCTGTCGAACTGCGGCGAGGGCGGCGAGGACCCGGCGCGCTACCGCACCCGGGGCCAGGGCCGCGACGACAAGAACTCGAAGATCAAGCAGATCGCGTCGGGTCGCTTCGGCGTCACCCCCGAGTACCTGGCCCACGCCGACGAGCTGCAGATCAAGATGGCCCAGGGCTCCAAGCCCGGCGAGGGCGGCCAGCTCCCCGGCCACAAGGTGTCGGCCGAGATCGCCCGCCTGCGCCACACCCAGCCCGGGGTCGGCCTGATCTCGCCGCCGCCCCATCACGACATCTACTCCATCGAGGATCTGGCCCAGCTCATCTACGACCTCAAGCAGGTCAACGCGGCCCAGGTGTCGGTGAAGCTCGTGGCCGAGGACGGCGTGGGCACGATCGCGGCCGGGTGCGTCAAGGCCCTGGCCGACGTCGTGCACATCAGCGGCCAGAACGGCGGCACCGGGGCGAGCCCGCTGTCGTCGATCAAGCACGCGGGCATGCCATGGGAGCTCGGCCTGGCCGACGCCCAGCGTGCGCTCGTCGACAACGGGCTGCGCAGCCGGGTCCGCCTCCGGGTCGACGGTGGCTTCCTGACCGGCCGCCAGGTCATCGTGGCCGCCCTGCTGGGCGCGGACGAGTTCAGCTTCGGCACCGCGGCGATGATCGCCGAGGGTTGCATCATGCTGCGGGCCTGCCACCGCGACACCTGCAAGCCGGGCGTCGCCACCCAGCGGCCCCACCTGCGGGCCAACTTCACCGGCACGCCCGAGGGCGTGGCGTCGTACTTCCTGTTCATCGCCGAGGAGGTGCGCGCCTACCTCGCCGAGCTGGGCCTGCGCTCGATCGACGAGGCCGTCGGCCGCGTCGACCTCCTGCGCCAGCGCGCCACCGGCAACCCACGCGCCGACGCCATGGACCTCGCCCCGCTGCTCGCCCCGCCGCAGGCCGAGGGGCCGCGCGCGCGTTCGTCGAGCGGGTCGAGCTGCAGGACCCGCGTGCCGACCTCGGCGACCAGCTGCTGGCCGACGCCTTCCGGGCCGTGTGGGACGGCGACGACGTCGACCTGGCCTACGAGATCCACAACGCCGACCGCGCCATCGGCGCCTCGCTGTCGGGGGCCATCGCCCTCGAGTACGGCGAGCTGCCGCCGCGGGGCACGGCGCGGGTGCGCCTCACGGGCACGGCCGGGCAGAGCTTCGCCGCCTTCCTGGCCCACGGGGTCGAGCTCGACCTCACGGGCGAGGCCAACGACTACGTCGGCAAGGGCATGGGCGGTGGCGTGGTGGTGATCCGCCGGCCCGAGAACGACGCCTCCGAGCTGCCGGTGCTGGCGGGGAACACCTGCCTGTACGGCGCGACGGGCGGCGAGCTGTACGTGGCCGGCGGCGTCGGCGAGCGGTTCGGCGTGCGCAACTCGGGCGCCACGGCCGTCGTCGAGGCCACCGGCGACCACTGCTGCGAGTACATGACGGGCGGCACGATCGTCGTGCTCGGCGCCGTCGGGTGGAACCTCGGCGCCGGCATGACCGGCGGGCAGGCGTACGTGTTCGACCGCGACCACGAGCGGCTGATCTCCCGGCTCAACCCCGACCTCGTGGACGCCGTGCGGCCCGACATGGCCAGCCTCGACGAGGTGCGCTGGCTGGTCGAGCGGCACGCCGAGCTGACGGGTTCGCCGCGTTCGGCGATGCTGCTCGAGCACTGGGCCAAGGCGGCCACCCACCTGTGGCACGTCCTGCCGAAAGACCAGGTCCGCCGGTACGAAGAAGGGCAGGCCGGCAGGGTCGCCACGGTCTGAACCGGCGCCCGTTCCGTGGGTCGTGAGAAACGGCCTGCGATCACGCAGTAGATTCGTGGGTCGACATGGCTGGGAGCGCACCGCACATACCGGGATGCCGCGATCTCTCGCTCATCGGCGAGCGGGTCGCACGCAGCCTCTTCTCTTCCTACAGCGATCGTGTGGGCCGTCCGGTGACGGTCACGGTCTTCCCGCCGCTGTCCGAGGGCCGCACCCGCGGCGGGTTCGACGCGGCCGCGGCCACGGCGCAGCGCCTCGGGGTCCACCCCAGCGTCCTCACCATCCACGAGTGGGGCCATGCGGCCGACGGTCGCCCGTGGATCGTCACCGATCCGCAGCCGGCCGAGTCGGTCGACACGCTGCTCACCAT
The DNA here is from genome assembly GCA_963778415.1 of uncultured Acidimicrobiales bacterium. GTDB lineage: Bacteria > Actinomycetota > Acidimicrobiia > Acidimicrobiales > VFJN01 > ZC4RG19. The sequence continues at coordinate 247,154 of CAVZUI010000010.1, read as the reverse complement.
GGACGGGCCCCTCGACGTCGACCGCGCCATGCAGGTCGGCGTGCTGCTGGCGGGCGCTCTCGAGACCGCCCACCGCGCCGGCATCGTGCACGGCGACCTCCAGCCCGGCCGGCTCGTGTTCGGCGCCCAGGGTGAGCCCCTGCTCGTCGAGACGGGGCTGGCCTCGTTCGCCGTCTTCCCCGGGCTGGGCGCCCTCAACAACCCCGTGCGCTACCACGCCCCTCCCGAGGTGCTCGAGCGCACCGACGTCACGCCCGCCACCGACGTCTACTCGCTCGCCACCACGGTCTACGCCCTGATCGCCGGCCGGGCCCCGCAGCAGAAGCCGGCCGAGATCACCGACAGCAACGCCTCGTTGCTCCTTCGCATCCTGCAGATGCCGGTGCCCCGCATCGAGCGCCCCGACCTGCCGGTGGGCCTCGAGGACGCGCTCCTCGGGCCGCTGTCGGCCAGCCCCGGCAAGCGCCCGCAGCAGGCGATCGAGGTGGCGTGGCTGCTGCAGGACGTCCAGCGCCGCAACGGCCTGGCCGTCACCGAGCCCGTCGTGCTCGACCTCGACGACATCTCCGGTGGGGCTCGGGGGCGCCGACCGCCCAGACGTCGACCCGGCCCCCGGCGGTCGCTTCCCCGCTGCTCGCCCCACCGGCGGAGCCGGCCTGGCCGGCCACCGAGCCCGGTCCCGCCGCCGTGCCCGACGTCCCGGTGGCCCCCGAGCCCGACCCCCTCCCGCCCACGATCTTCCCGTTCGCCGAGGGCCGGCCCGACGCCCCGCCCGCCAGCGCCTACCCGTTCAGCCCCGGTCCAGAGCCGGTCCGGCCCGACGACGCCTTCGCCCTGTCGGGCCTGCCGCCGACCGGCGACGACGGCCCTGCCGCCCCCTGGGGTGACACGCAGGCCCCGGCCGACGGCGAGCCGCTGTGGCCCTCCACCTGGCCCGCCGACCAGGCGCCGACCGACGGCGCCGACACGCTGTGGCCGTCCACCTGGCCTGCCGATCAGCCGGGCGACGCCCCGGCCTGGGCGGCCCCGCCGGTGACCGACGGCGAGATCGAGCCCCCGACCGGGGCCGAGAGCCAGCACGCCGCGCCGGGCGCACCGTGGGCCGAGGGCGGCGACGGCGGATCCATCGGCGACCTCCCCGGGTTCTCGGCGGGCAACGGTGACCACGGCGCCGCGCCGGCCGCCGCGTTCGACGCGATCCAGCGACCGCCCGAGCTCGACGAGCTGCCCTCCTGGTACACCGATCCCCTCCCGAACGCCCCGGGTGGCGCCCCGGCGAACGGGGCCGCCAGTGCCGACGGCGCGCCCTCGGCGCCGTGGGCAGTGCACGGCATCCCCGACAGCGGGGCCGACTGGCCCAGCCCCGGTTCCCCCGACAGCGGGGCCGACTGGCCCAGTCCGGGCACAGCCACCAACGGCGCCAGTAGCCGCAGCACCCGGCATCCCCGACGGCGGCCGCCCCGCCCCGCCCGCGGGGCCGTGGGACCCGCCGTCCGGTGCGGCGCCCTCGGGCGGGACGCCGGCCGACTCCGCGTACCGCCTGCCCGGCGCCGGTGACGAGCTCCGGTCGCTCTTCGGCGAGGTCGTCGGCGGCGAGGGCGACGGCACGCCCCCCGCGCTCGGCCCACCCGGCCCCGCCGTCGACGCCCGCCAGGCTCCCGACCACGACCCCCTCGGTCCGCCCCAGGCCCGGCCGCCGATCGACCTCAGCCAGCTCGACCGGCCGTTGGGACCTGCGCCGTACCTTCCACCCGGGTCACCTCCGCCCGACGCCGCGCCGTCGCCTGCCGCCCGCGCCGGCGGCCACACCGACGACCGCCCGGCGCCCACGCGCCTGCCACGACGGGGCGAGCCGCACACGTGGACCTCGCCGGCCGCCCGATCGGCGCCCGAGGCGCCGGCCCGGTTGCCGCGCGCCGGTGACCCTGGCGACGAGCCCGGGGCGGCCTCGCGCACCCCCCGCCCGGGTCCGAGGCAGGTGGCGCCGGTCGCCGGTGCCGCACCGACAGCGGCCTCCCGGGCCGCGTCCGCCGGACCGCCGGCCCTCCCCGTCATCATCCTGATCGGCGTGGTGCTGGTCCTCGCCCTCGGGGTGGCGTGGCTCGTCCTCGCCGGCGACGACAGCGGTCCCCCGGCGTCCGAGCGGCCGCAGGAGACCTCGGGCGAGGCCACCCCGAGCGACGTCCAGGTCAACGAGGTGCCCGAAGGCGTGCAGGTCACCTGGTCCGGGCGCGACGAGGCGAGCTACGTCGTGACCGTCCTGTCGGCGTCCGCGCCCCGTCACCGCTCCCGGCCACCATCGGCACCTCGGCGCTCGTGCCCAACGTCGACGGCACCCCCACGGGGCCCCGCTGCTTCACGGTGGCGCTGGCCGACGCGGAGACCGGTGGCGAGGCGACCGGTCCGGCGTCCGACCCCGCGTGCACCGCGGGCGCCACGGCCGACCAGATGCAGCCGGGCTGACGCTCCCCCGCCGCCGTCCGTCACTCCACCAGGCGGAGGCCCGAGGGGCTGATCGACGGCTCGACCTGGGGCAGGTCGACGACGAACTCGGTGCGGTGCCCGGGGAACACGTGCTCGGACACGAGCAGCGGCTGCCCGTCGACGCCACGCGTGACGCGCTCGCAGCGCAGGACGGGCGACCCCACCGGGACGGCCAGCAGCTCGGCGTCCTCCCGGCCCGCGGCGGCCGCGCCGATCGTCTGCACCGCGCCGCCGATGGGCACGTCGACCAGCTCGTAGAACGGGGAGGCCTCGACGTCGGCGCGGGACAGGCGGGCCCCCATCTCCTCGGGGCACCACACGGTGACGCGGGCGAACGGCTGCCCGTCGGCGTGGTTCACGCGGCGCACCTCGAGCACCGTGTCGACCCCGAGGACCTGGCGCACCCGCGGCGGCGCGGCGGTGAACCGGAAGCCGACGACACGTCGCTCGGATCCCACCCCGAGCTCGCCGAGCTGCGCCTCGATGGTGCCCAGGCGCCCGAGGGACTGGCGGACCGGATCGGTGGCGACGAACCAGCCGAAGCCCTGGCGGGAGTCGACCAGACCCTCGTCTCGCAGGATGTCCAGGGCCTTGCGGACCGTCACGCGGCTCACGTCGTAAGCTCCCGACAGCTCGCTCTCGCTGGGGAGGAGGGCGCCCGCGGCCAGCTCGCCGCTCTCGACGCGGCGCCGCAGCTCGTCGGCGATGGCTCGGTAGCGGACCTCGCGCACTTGTCATATACTTGTCTACATTCCGCCGTCGATGCAAGGGAATCCGCAGCACATGGCCGTCTCCGCCACCACGCCGATCGAGCTCGTCGACCAGGTCTACGCCCGTCTGCCCGCACGCGTCGCCCTCGGGCGCGAGCGCCTCGGCCGCCCGCTCACCCTGGCCGAGAAGGTCCTCGTCAACCACCTGCGCGATCCCCACGGCCAAGAGCTCGAGCGGGGCCGCAGCTACGCGGACTTCGATCCCGACCGGGTCGCCATGCAGGACGCCACCGCGCAGATGGCGCTGCTCCAGTTCATGACGGCCGGCCTGTCCGAGGCCGCGGTGCCCTCGACCGTGCACTGCGACCACCTCATCCAGGCCAAGGCGGGCGCCGACATCGACCTGAACCTGGCCGTCGACGTGAACCGCGAGGTCTACGACTTCCTGCGGACGGTCTCGGCCCGCTACGGCATCGGCTTCTGGAAGCCGGGGTCGGGCATCATCCACCAGGTCGTGCTCGAGAACTACGCCTTCCCCGGCGGCATGATGATCGGCACCGACAGCCACACCCCCAACGCCGGCGGCATCGGCATGGTGGCCGTCGGGGTCGGCGGCGCCGACGCCGTCGACGTGATGACCGGGTTCCCGTTCAACGTGCGCTGGCCCCAGCTCATCGGCGTCCACCTCACGGGCGAGCTGTCGGGCTGGACGGCACCGAAGGACGTGATCCTGCGCGTCGCCGAGCTGCTCACCGTCAAGGGCGGCACCGGGGCGATCGTCGAGTACTTCGGCCCCGGGGCCGACGCCCTGTCGACCACGGGCAAGGCCACGATCTGCAACATGGGCGCCGAGATCGGCGCCACCACGTCCCTGTTCAGCTTCGACGAGCGCGGCCTCGCCTACCTGAAGGCGACCGGACGCGAGGCCCTGGCCGACGCGGCCGCCGCGGTGATGGCCGACCTGCGGCCCGACCCCGAGGTCGCCGCCGACCCCGGGCGGTACTTCGACCGGGTGGTCGAGATCGACCTGTCGACCCTCGAGCCCATGATCAACGGGCCCCACTCCCCCGACCGCGCCCACAAGGTCAGCGAGGTCGGCGACCACGCCCGGGCCGAGGGCTGGCCGACCGACATCTCGTCGGCGCTCATCGGGTCGTGCACGAACTCGTCCTACGAGGACATCACCCGCGCCGCCTCCATCGCCCGCGTCGCGGCCCGCCACGGCATCACGGCGAAGACCGAGCTGCTCATCACCCCCGGGTCCGAGCAGGTGCGGGCCACCATCGAGCGCGACGGCCTGCTGGCCGACCTCGAGGCGATCGGCGGCACCGTGCTCGCCAACGCCTGCGGCCCGTGCATCGGCCAGTGGAGCCGCCCCGCCGCGGCCAACGGCCGGCCCAACACGATCGTCAACAGCTACAACCGCAACTTCCCCAAGCGCAACGACGGCAGTGCCAACACCCTGTCGTTCGTGACCAGCCCCGACGTGGTGGTCGCCCTGGCCCTGGCCGGCACCCTCGACTTCGACCCCCGCGCCGACACGCTCACGTCGGCCGACGGCGAGCAGGTCCTGCTCGACCCGCCCCTGGGCGAGCAGCTGCCGGGCGCGGGCTTCGACCCCGGGGAGTCGGGCTTCGTGGCCCCGCCGGCCGACGGCACGGCCGTCGCCGTCGAGGTCTCCCCCGACAGCGAGCGCCTGCAGCTCCTCGAGCCGTTCGCGGCGTGGGACGGGCACGACTACGAACGCCTGCCGGTCCTCATGAAGGCGACCGGGAAGTGCACGACCGACCACATCTCGGCGGCCGGCCCGTGGCTGACGTACCGCGGCCACCTCGAGAACATCTCCGGCAACCTGTTCCTCGGCGCCATCAACGCCTTCCGGCCCGAGAGCGGCGAGTACGAGGCCGGCCACGGCAAGGACCCCCTCGACGGCGAGACGCGCACGTACCCCGACATCGCCCGGCACCTGCACGCCGAGGGCGTCGCCTGGTGCGCCATCGGCGACGAGAACTACGGCGAGGGCAGCTCGCGCGAGCACGCGGCCATGGAGCCACGGTTCCGGGGCGGGAAGGTGATCTTCGCCCGCAGCTTCGCCCGCATCCACGAGACCAACCTCAAGAAGCAGGGCATGCTGGCCCTCACCTTCGCCGAGCCCGCCACCTACGACGCCATCGGCGAGGACGACACCATCAGCGTCGGCGGGCTCGCCGACCTCACGCCCGACGTGCCGGTCCGGTGCGCGATCCACAAGCCCGACGGCACCACCGTCGAGTTCACGGCCACACACACGATGAACGACGAGCAGATCGAGTGGTTCAAGGCGGGCAGCGCCCTGAACATCATCCGGGGCAAGCACAACACCTGACCCCGCCCGGCGGGCTGCCGCCCCCTCGTCTCCTCGGCCTCGACCACGTCCAGTTGGCGATGCCCGGAGGCGAGGAGCCCGAGCGCGCCGCCGAACGCTTCTACGTGGGCGTCCTCGGTCTGGAACGCGTCCCCAAGCCGCCCGCACTGGCGGTACGGGGCGGGTGCTGGTTCGAGGGACCCTCGGTGCGGCTCCACCTCGGCGTCGACGACGACTTCCACCCCGCCACCAAGGCGCACCCCGCCATCATCGTCGACGACCTCGACGTGCTGTGCCAGCGCATCGTGGCGGCCGGCGGTGACGTGCGATCGGCCGACGGGCTGCCGGGCGTGGCCCGCGTCCACACCGACGACCCGTTCGGGAACCGGATCGAGCTGATCCAGGCCGTCGGGCCGACGCTCGAGGCGTTCACCACCATGGCCGAGCACTCGATCTTCCCGCTCTCGCTGGTCGACAACGCGGGCACCCTCGTCTGGGTCAGTGCGTCGATCGAGCGCTTCTTCGGGTGGCAGCCCGACGAGCTGATCGGCGAGAGCTTCGACAGGGTCATCGCCCCCGAGTCCCTACCGGCGGTCATCGACGCGTTCACCGTCATCGACGAGGCCTTCGAGATCACACCCTGGGGCGGCGTGGGCTTCCCCGTGGACCTGCTCCACGCCGACGGCACCGTCGTCCCCTGCGAGCTGTCGGTGTTGACGACGCGGCGCAGCGGCCTGCCCTGGTACGTCGTGACGATCCGGCGCATCGGCTACGAGCGGGCCCTCGACCTGGCCATCGAGGCGATGGCCGAGGGCGTGTCGCTCGCCGACATCCTCGACCGCCTGGTCGGGGCGCTCGAGGCCATGGCCCCCGGCTCCGAGGTGGCGATCGGCGAGGGCTGGACGGGAGACGGCTTCCGCGTCGTGGCGGGCCTACCGGCGTCGCTGCTCGCCTCCGAGGGCCCGAGCCCGTGGAGCCGTGCGCTCGCCACCGGCGAGGACGTGTGGGTCGACGACCTCGACGGCCTACCGACCCCGCTGGCCGCGCTGGCGGGCGCCGACGGGTACCACGGCTGCTGGGTCCACCCGGTCGTCGCCCCCGGCGACGCCGGCCCGAGCGCGGCCGTCGTCGTGTGGCGCACGCGCCCCGGCGCGCCGACACGCTTCACGTGGACCACGATCGCCCGGGTCGGCCAGCTCCTCCGGCTCACGCTGCAGTGGCACCGCAGCCACCGCACCCTGCAGTACGCCGCCAGCCACGACCAGCTCACCGGCCTGGCGAACCGCCACGCCTTCCTCGAGCGCCTCGCCACGGTGGCCGGGGCGGCCGAGGGCCAGTCGGCCGTGCTGTTCCTCGACCTCGATCACTTCAAGCCGATCAACGAGACGCTGGGCCACCCTGTCGGTGACCGGGTGCTGGCCGTCGTGGCCGACCGGCTCGTCGGCGTGCTGCGGCCGGGCGATCTCGTGGCTCGCATCGGCGGCGACGAGTTCGCGGTGCTGTGCGAGCGGTTGTCGGGCCCCGACGACGTCGAGTCGGTGGCCAAGCGGTTGCTGATGGCGGTGCGCGAGCCGGTACGACCCCACCCCGACGCGCCGACCGAGGTGCAGATCGACGCCAGCATCGGCATCACCGAGCTCGATCCGTCCGAGGGGGTCGAGGCCACCCTGGCCCGGGTCGACCTGGCGATGCGGGAGGCCAAGGTCACCGGCCGGGGCCGCTGGGTCCGCCACCGCCTGGGCTGACCCGACCAGCCCCGGCCTCAGTTCTCGCCCGGGCGGCGGGCGGGCTCGCCGGCGTCCTGGCCGTCGTGCCCCGGGGGGAAGGTGAGCGCCAGCTCCTCGGGGGTCGGGTCGTGGGGCTGGCGTGCCTCGGGCGGCAGGAGCTCGGTGATCGCAGCCATCATCCGCTCGGTGTCCGCCGCGGGTGATTGCCGCTCCAGGTCGACCGGCTCGCCGATGCGGATGCGGACCGTCGGCGGGTGGACCACGTTGAACAGGCGGGGCGCGCGCTCGGAGCGCGGCCACACCTTCTCGGTGCCCCACAGCCCGAGGGGGATCACGGGGACCTGCGACAACTCGGCCAGGCGCGCCGCGCCCCACCGCGCCGTCAGCACGGGTTCGAAGAACGCCCGCCCGCGGGGGATCGTGCCCTGGGGCAGGATGACCACGAGCTCGCCGCTGGCCAGCGCGCCGGCGGCCGCCATCAGCGGCTCGTCCGACCCGGTGGCGCGATCGACGCGGATGCCGCCGAGCGCCCGTGCCACCTGGCCGACCACCGGGGCGTCGAAGACCTCACGCTTGCCCAGGAACCGCACGGCCCGGCCGCAGCGGGCGAAGGTCACGCCGATGGCCAGGGCGTCGAAGTAGCTGCGGTGGTTCCCGACGACGATCGCCGGACCGGAGTCGGGGATGCGCTCGAGGCCGTCGATGTCGAACCGCACCCAGGGCAGCAGCTCGGGCCGCACCAGGGTCTGGACCAGCCGCTGCGGCTCCACGTTCAGAATGGGGATCTTGGGCACTCCCTCGGGCACGTCGAGGTGCAGGACGGGCCAGCGGCGCACCGTGGCGAGCGCCAGCAGCCGCGGATCGGGGTTGACGGCGACCGGATGCCCGACCGCCCGGAGCAGCGGGTTGTCGTAGTACGAATCGCTGTAGGCCCAGCTGTCCTCGAACGCCACCTCGTGGTCGGCCGCCCAGCGGCGCACCGCGGAGAGCTTGCCCTTCCCCCACACGAACTCGCCGGCGATCGTGCCGTCGTAGCGTCCCTCGTGATCGATGCCGTACCGGGTGGCGACCACGTCGTCGAACCCGAGTCGGTCGGCGAGCGGCCGGATCATGTCGTCGGGGGTGGTGGTGGCGAGGACGAGGGCGCGCCCGTTGGCGCGGTGATCGTCGATGAGCGGCCGGGCGAACGGCTGCACCGCGGCGGCGAGCGCGTCGGCCGCCTTCTCCCCCGCGGCCCGGACCCGGTCGCGGTCCCACCCCTTGGCGAAGCGGGAGGCCTGCCGCGTCAGGATCATCGACGGCCGCGTCTCGCCCACCAGGTCGAACAGCCGGTAGACGAAGCCCTCACCGGGCATCGACCGCTCGGCGATCACCCCTGCGTCGCGCAACGCCGCGCTGAGCACGGGTCCGCTGGCCCCGCTCAGCAACGTCCGGTCCAGATCGAAGAACACCGCGCCGGTCACCGCCGGAACGGTAACCCGTCGAGCCCCACGAGTGGACGAGCAAAACCACGAACACCGGCACGAGCACCGAGGCACCCCGAAGGCAGCCAGCCGCGCGCGCCCGTCGCCCCACCGTGCCCTGCATCGCGCACCGACGAGGCGTTGAAGGTCCCGGGCGAGGGCGCCGAAGGCGCCTTCGAGCCCGGGAAATGAAAGGAGCCGACCGCGGGTGGTCGGTCGGCTCCTACAGGTGCTGCACAGCGTCGGAGGGGGATCCTGCTGCGGCACACTGTTTGGCGAGGCGGCTTTGGGAGGGGGGATCCTTCGAGCCGCTCGCTCTTGTTGAGGGCAAGTTTGACGGTCCGCTAGCAATTCGTCAAACAGTTGTTTGTGATAGGTGCCATCATTGCAAGCGATGGACCTGCGCCAGCTCACCGCCCTGACCGCCGTCGCCGAGGCCGGGTCGTTCTCGGCCGCCGCCCGCCGCCTGCACACCGTCCAGTCGAACGTGTCCACCCACGTCGCCCGGCTCGAGTCCGAGCTCGGGGCCACGCTGGTCGACCGCTCGACGGGCGCGCTGACCGACGAGGGCGACGTCGTGGTCTCCCGCGCCCGACGCATCCAGCACGAGCTCGAGTCGCTGCGGGCCGACGTCGAGTCGATGCTGCACGAGGTGTCGGGATCCGTCCGGCTCGGGTGCATCGGCACGGTGGGGCGCTGGATGGTGCCCCGCCTGCTCAAGGGCATCGCCGAGCGCCACCCGCGGGTCCACGTCGTCGTCGTCGACGCCACCACGACCTCGCTCGTGCCCCAGCTCGTGGCGGAGAGCCTCGACCTGGCGGTGATCAACCTCCCGCTCGGAGGAGGCGAGCTGGCCACCGAACCGCTGTTCGACGAGGACCGCATCATCCTCGCCCCCCTCGACCACCCCCTGGCCGCCCAGGCCACGGTGTCGCTCGAGCAGCTCGCCGACCATCCCCTGCTGCTCGAGCCGCAGGGCACCGCCTTCCGGGACGAGCTCGACGACGCCGTGCGCGCCATCGACGTCACCCTCGACGTGCAGGCCGAGATCGACGGCATCCGGCTGCTCACCTCCCTGGCCTTCGACGGCTTCGGGCCGGCCATGGTGCCGGCCACCGCCGCGCCGGCGTGGATGGAGGCCGGGTGCCGCCGGGTCACCGTCGACGGGCTGACCCCCCGCTCGGTGGGCCTGGCCGTGCCACGGCGCGGGCGGCTGTCGGCGCCGGCGCGGGCCGTGCGTGACGTCATCCGTGACCTGGTCGCCGCGACCGAACAGCCCGGGGTCCATCCGGCGCTCGCCGTGTGAGGCTCGCACCCGCCACTCGAGGTCGGTCCCCGGCGTGCGCGGCACTAACTTGACGGATGTTCGCCTCAGCAGAAGGAGCACCGCCCCCGTGCCCGAGAGCATCACCATCACCGACAACCGCAGCGGTGAAGCGGTCGAGATCCCGATCGCCGAAGGGGGTGTCGACGCCGGCGAGTGGCGGAAGCTGCTGCCGAACATCTGGTTCTACGACGAAGCGTTCATGACGACGGCGGCCACCAGGAGCGCCATCACCGAGATCGACGGCGACGCCGGCATCCTGCGCTACCGCGGCTACCCGATCGAGCAGCTGGCCGAGCACTCCACCTACCTCGAGGTCGCCTACCTCCTCATCCACGGCGAGCTGCCCACGGAGGAGCAGTACGACCCGTGGGTACGCGACATCACGTACCACACGTTCATCCACGAGAACGTGCGCAAGCGGTTCCTCGAGGGCTTCCACTACGACGCCCACCCGATGGGCATGCTCGTCTCGGCCGTCGCCGCGCTGTCGACCTTCTACCTCGACGCCAAGGACATCGGCGACCCCGAGGTCCGCTACAAGCAGATCGTCCGGCTCATCGCCAAGATGCCGACGCTCGCCGCCGCCTGCCACCGCTTCAGCGTGGGCATGCCGTTCGTGTACCCCGACAACTCGCTCGGGTTCAGCGCCAACTTCCTGTCGATGCTGTGGAAGGTGGCCGAGCCCCGCTACGACGCCAACCCGGCGCTGGCCAAGGCGCTCGACGTGCTGTTCATCCTGCACGCCGACCACGAGCAGAACTGCGGCACCACCGCCATGCGCACCGTGGCGTCCGCCCACGCCGACCCCTACAGCTGCGTGGCCGCCTCCAGCGCCGCCCTGTACGGCCCCCGCCACGGCGGGGCCAACGAGGCCGTCATCAAGATGCTGAGCGAGATCGGCTCGGTCGACGCGGTCGACGACTACGTGAGGCGGGTCAAGGCCGGCGAGGTGAAGCTGCAGGGCTTCGGCCACCGCGTCTACAAGAACTACGACCCCCGGGCGACGATCATCAAGCAGACGGCCGACGAGGTCTTCGACATCACCGGGCGCAACCCCCTGCTCGACATCGCGCTCAAGCTCGAGGATGTCGCCCTCTCCGACGAGTACTTCACCTCCCGCCGGCTCTACCCGAACGTCGACTTCTACTCGGGCCTGATCTACCAGGCCATGGGCTTCCCGACCGAGATGTTCACCGTGCTGTTCGCCATCCCCCGGGTCTCCGGCTGGCTGGCGCACTGGGTCGAGCTGCTCGAGCAGGACCAGAAGATCGCCCGCCCCCGCCAGCTCTACGTGGGTGCCGGCGAGCGCGACTACCTGCCGATCGGCCAGCGCGGCTGACGCCGCCGGCACCGAGTCCGAGGCGGATCACGAGTGCACGCCGTCACCATCGTCGACGGGCGCGTCGCCTGGCGCGAGCAGCCCGACCCCGTGCCCGGCACCGGCGAGCTCCTCGTGCGGGTGCGCGCGGCCGGCGTGTGCCGCGGTGACCTCATGCAGGCCGAGGGCCTGTACCCGCCGCCCCCGGGCACGACCCCGCCCGACCTGCCCGGCCTCGAGCTGGCCGGTGAGGTGGTGGCGACCGGGCCGGGATGCCGGCGGTTCACCGCGGGCGACCGGGTGATGGCGGTCGTCACCGGTGCCGGGCAGGCCGAGCTGGCCGTGGTCCCCGAGATCGTGGCCGTGCCGGTGCCCGACGGCATCGGGTGGGCCCAGGCGGGCGGCTTCCCCGAGAACTACACGACCGCCCACGACGCCCTGTTCACGCAGTGCGAGCTCGGCATGGGCGAGCGGGTCTGCGTCCATGGCGCCGCCGGCGGCGTGGGGACGGCCGCGATCGAGCTGGCCGTGGCGGCCGGCTGCGACGTCGTCGCCACCGTCCGCTCCGAAGGATCCCGCGCCGGGGTCGCCGCCCTCGGTGCCACGGTGGTCGCCCCCGACGCCTTCGTCGACCACGGCCCCTACGACGTCGTGCTCGAGCTGGTCGGTGCGCCCAACATGGGCGAGAACCTGCGGGCGCTCACCACCGGAGGCCGCATCGCCGTCATCGGCGTCGGCGCCGGGTTCAGGGCCGAGGTCAACCTCCTGGCCCTGATGGCGAGCCGCGGTCGCATCCACGGCTCGACGCTGCGTCCCCGTCCGCTCGAGGACAAGGCGGCCGCCGCCCGGCGGGTCGAGCGCCACGTCCTGCCCCTGCTGGCGCGCGGCGCGGTCACGGTGCCGATCGCCGCCACGGTGCCGCTCGACGACCCGGCCCGCGCCTACGACCTGTTCGCGGCCGGCGGGAAGCTGGGCAAGATCGTCCTCGTCGCCGAGTAGGAGGCCGAGCGGATAGGGCGTTCGCCACAGCCCACGCGTGGGCATTTGGCGGCCGATCCCCTGCTCCACAGCCGGCCGACAGGCAGCACGCGAGCGGCAACCCGTCACGGCGTGACCTATCTGCTGACGCTCTGGGGCGGCCGGTTCGAACCACCCAGGCCGGGTGAGGAACGACAGCTGACGGCGTCGTAACGTGCCGGGCGAACCAGGGCGGGAGGTCTGGCATGCGCACGATCGGCAACATCCTGTGGCTCGTCCTCGCCGGCCTGTGGCTGGCGATCGCCTACGTGATCGCCGGGGTGGTGATGTGCATCCTCATCATCACGATCCCGTTCGGGATCCAGGCGTTCAAGCTCGCCGGCTTCACGCTGTGGCCGTTCGGCCGCACCGTGGTGCCCAACCCCGACGCCTCCCCGGTCCTCGGCTGCCTCGGCAACCTGGTGTGGATCGTGCTGGTGGGCTGGGAGCTCGCCGTCGTCCACCTGGTCGCCGGCGTCATGCTGTGCCTCACGATCATCGGCATCCCGCTGGGCCTCGCCTGCTTCAAGCTGATCCCGCTCGCCCTCCTGCCGTTCGGGCAGGAGGTCGTGCCGATCGACGAGGTCCCGCCGGGGGCGAAGGTGGCCTACGGGCCGCCGCCGAACCTCGGCGAGCCGCGGGTGGCCTGAACGGTCAGCCCGGAGTCGGAGCGACCCCGTCGAGGGGGATCACCCGGGCCGACGCCTGCACCCCGCTGTCGACGGTGAACCACAGCGCCAGGTGGCGGTCGGACTCGTCGACCAGCAGCTCGACCTCGTCGTTCTGGGCGATGCCGGGTCCGTACTCCATGATCGCCCGGTGGGGGCGGCCGAGCAGGGCGTGGGCGAAGGCCGTGCCGGGCTCGATCTGCTGCTCGACCGCCGCCCAGTAGGCGGCGTTGTTGACGTGCCCGATGAGGTCGAAGTCCACGGCGCGCAGCGGCCACGGGTCGGCCGCCGCACCGACCGGCGGATCGTCCAGCCAGAGACGGCTCGAGATGCGGCGGCCCTGTGCCGCCTCCCCGTACACCTCGACGAACACCTCGCCGAGGCGGGCGGGTGCCCTCGTCGCCGTGTCGATCTGCACCCACAGGGTGGACATCTCGATGTGCCCGCCGTGCTCGCCGGTGATCGCCACCCGGCGCTCGGCCCAACGGCCGCCGAGTCCCCCGCACCAGGTCGCCAGGTCGAGCCACTCCCGCCAGCGGGGCGGGCGGTGCACGTCGACCACCGCCCGCCGCACCACCCAGGTCAGCCTCTCGTCGTCGATGCCGCTCTCGGCGGTGTCGTCGTTGCCGAGGTCCTGCAGGTAGCGGGCGCACGAGTCGAGCCGCAGGCGACCCGACGGGTCGGCGTCGGCCAACCGGACCCGTCGCCCGGCCCGGAACACCCGCCCGCTGGGCGGCAGCGGCACCATCGGCTCGTCGATCACGACGCCCGTGTCTACCCGATCCGGCGGAGGGTGGCCGGGCCCGGCCCACACCCGTGGGCCGGGCGGCGACACCGTGGGCCGGCCGCCGCGACAGAATCCTGGCATCGACCAACCACACCGAACGCTCGACTGGGCTCCCGCCCTCGACCGCCCCGACCTCGTCGGCGGGCCGGTGGCCGCCGCCCTCCGCACGCTCGGCCCGCCGGCCGCCGAGGCTCGCGTGGCGGCGATCGACCCCGAGCTGGCCGACACCGCCTCGTTCTGCGCCGCCTACGGCCGCTCCCTCGACGACTCGGCCAACTGCGTGGTCCTGGCGGCCAAGAGGTCGGGCGAGACGATCCTCGCCACCTGCGTCGTGCTGGCGACCACCCGGGCCGACGTGAACGGGCTCGCCCGGCGCACCCTCGGCGCTCGCAAGGCGTCGTTCGCGCCGATGGACGTGGCCGTGGCGGAGACCGGCATGGAGCACGGGGGCATCACACCGATCGGCCTGCCGACCGGCTGGCCGCTGCTGGTCGACGCAGCCGTCGCCGCGGCGGACGCCGTGGTCGTCGGCAGCGGGATCCGCGGCTCGAAGCTGCTCGTGCCGGGCGCGCTCGTCGCGTCCCTACCCGGCGCCACCCTGCTCGACGGCCTGGGCACGCCGGTCGCCTGACGAGGCCGCACGGCCGGTCGCCGGCGGCGCCCCGTCGAAGCGGAACCGGAAGCCCCGCAGCCACAGACCCGGCTCACCCTCCCAGTCGAGGTCGGTGTCCCGCGCGAACCCGAGCCGCAGGTACAGCCGGTGGGCCGCGGTCATGTTGTCGGTCGAGTGCAGGATCACCTGGCCGCGCCCTGCCGCGCGCGCCCGGTCGACGCAGGCGAGCGTGAGCGCCTCGCCGACGCCCCGTCCCTGGGCGTCGACGGCCACGGCCAGCATGCGGATGCCCGCCGCGTCCTCGTCGGTGAACTCGGCGGCCGGCGACTCGGGGCCGGGCACGTAGGTCACCGCCCCGACGATCCGGGCGTCGGGACCGTGCCCCGGGGCCGGGCCGTCGTCCGGGCCGTCCTCGGGGCCGTCGTCCGGTTCGTCGTCGACCGCCACCAGGATGTCGACGCCCTCCGACCGGGCCGCGACGTCGCGCAGCTCGTCGTCGTACCCGGTCTCGACGGTGGCGGGCTCGACGGTGGTGTACGCCTCCACGGTCAGCTCGCCCACCGCGCCGTGGTCGTCGGGCCGGAGGAGTCGGATCAGCATGGCCCGGACGACGCTATCCGCACCGTGCAACGGCCTTCCGCCCGGTTTCGGCGACCGTTCGTGCGACGCGTGCGTCGCTGCGGACCGCGGTCCTGTCGCAGGTTCCGTCGCACGTTCGCTACCGTCGCCGGCCATGGAGTACGCCCTGTCGCCCGACCTGCTGGCCCTGCGCGACGAGGCGCTGAAGGTGGGGCTGGCGGCCGCCGACCGGGCCGAGGTCCCCGAGGACACGTGGATCACCGGCCACGACCGGGCCTTCGCCGAGGAGCTGGGCGCCCGGGGCTGGCTGGGGATGACCTGGCCCGTCGAGCACGGCGGGGGCGGCCGGCCGGTGCTCGAACGCTTCGTCGTGTTCGAGGCGCTCATCAGCGTGGGCGCGCCCATCGCCGCCGCCTGGTTCGCCGACCGCCAGATGGGCCCGACGCTCCTGCAGTTCGGCACCGACGAGCAGCGGGCGCGGTGGCTCCCCGGCATCATCGAGGGCACGTCGATGTGGTGCATCGGCATGAGCGAGCCCGACGCCGGGTCGAACGTCGCCGGCATCCGCACGCGGGCCGAGCGCGACGGCGACGAGTGGGTGGTCAACGGGCAGAAGATCTGGACGTCGGGCGCGTTCGACGCCGACTGGTGCTACCTCATCGCCCGCACCGACCCCGACGCCAAGCCCCACGAGGGCCTGTCCGAGTTCGTGGTCGACATGCGGTCACCCGGAGTCAGCGTGAAGCCGATCCTCGACATGACCGGCAGCCGCCACTTCTGCGAGGTGTTCTTCGAGGACGTCCGGGTGCCGGCCGGCAACCTGGTGGGCGAGCTGAACGGCTCGTTCCGCCAGGTCATGCGCCAGATGGAGCACGAGCGCGGGGGCATCGACCGCCTGGTGTCGAACCGCCGGCTCTACGACGACGTCCGCCCGCTGGCCGACACATCCGACCCCCTGGTCCGCCAGGAGATCGCGGCCATCGAGAGCGGCTACCGCATCGGCCGGCTGCTCGTGCTGCGCGAGACCCTCGGCCAGGGTCGGCCGGGGTTCTCGGCCGCCACCAAGACGTTCTGCACCGAGCTCGAGCAGCGCATCGCCAACTTCTGCGGCCGGGTGCTCGGCCCGCGGGCGATGCTCGACGAGCCGGGGCTCGACCACCGGGTGAGCCGCAACATCTGCTACGCCCCCGGCTACACGATCATGGGCGGCACCACGCAGATCCTGCGGAACATCCTGGGCGAGCGCACCCTCGGCCTCCCCCGCGAGCCCCGCCCGGCCTGAGCGTGCGGCCCGGCGCCGCAGCCGGAACGATCAGAGGCGGCGGACCGGCGGGAGCGGGTCGCGGTCGACGGGAGCCACCCGGACGGTCGCGTCCACGATGGCGGCCCCGCCCGGCGACACCAGCACCGGGTTGAGCTCGAGCCCCACGATCTCGGGGACCTCGTCGACGAGCACCCCGACCCGCAGCAGCAGGTCCTCGAGCGCGGCCACGCCCGCCGGGTCGAGCAGGTCGGCCATCGGTGACGCGGCGACGAACCGGCGGGCGTCGATGTCGGTGAGCGGCAGGACGTGCGCCTGGACCGCGGCGACCGCCGTGGCCACCCCGCCCGGGCCGAGCGTCAGCACGGGACCGACCAGGGGGTTGTGGGTGACCCCGACCGCCACGTCGACGCCGGGGGCCGCCATCGGCTGCACCACGACGGGCCAGGCGGCGGCCCCGAGCGCGCCGGAGATGCGGTCGAGCGTGGCGCCCAGCTCGGACTCGTCGTGGACGTCGAGTGCCAGCCCGCCGGCCTCGGTCTTGGCCAGGCGGCTGCGCGCCGCCGCCTTCACCGCCACCGGGTAGCCCACGTCGGCGGCCGCGCGCGCCGCGGCCGCGGCGTCGCCCGCCACCACGGACGTCACCATCGGCAGACCGCCGGCGCGCAGCACCTCGGCCGCCTCCGCGGTCGGCATGGCGTGGGGCACGTCGCCGTCTCGCTCGTCCCCGGCCAGGGCGTCGACCACGGCCCGGCGGGCCGCCACCGCGTCCGTGCCCTCTGGCGCCACCAGCTTTCCCTCGGGGGCGGCCCGCCAGGCGGCGTACCGGGTGACGCGGCCCAACGCGTAGGCGGCGTCGTCGGGGAAGGCGAACACCGGCACCTCGGCGGCCCCGGGGACGGGGATGGTGACGGGACCGGGTCCGAACACGCACGTCACCAGCGTCTTGTCCGGGGACGCGGCCCGGGCCGCGGCGATCGCCTCGACCAGCTCGGCGGTCGACTGGCGCGGCGCGGGGGCGCACACCACCAGCACGCTGTCGACCCCGTCGTCGGCCAGCAGGGCGGTCAGGGTGCGCGACAGGTCGTCACCGACCGCCTCGAACCCCAGGTCGACCGTGCTCGCCCGCACACGGGCCGCCCGCCCACCGCCGGCGTCGGCCACCGCCTCTCGCACCCCCTCGCCGAGCTCGGCCAGCGTCAGCCCCGCGTCGACGCAGGCATCGGCGGCCAGGGCCAGCGAGCCGCCGCCGTTGCCGACGAGCGCGACGCGGGGACCGGCGGGCAGCGGCTGGCAGGCCAGCACCCGGGCCACGTCGAGCTGCTGGGACAGCGTGTCGACCCGGATCAGCCCGGTCTGGTCGAACAGGGCGTGCAGCGTGTCCGGCCCGAGGTCGCCGTCGCTGGGGTAGGCGCGCGCCGCGCCCCCGCTCTGGACGGCGACGATGGGCTTGGTCCGCGACACCTCGCGGGCGATGCGGCTGAACTTGCGGGCGTTGCCGAACGACTCGAGGTAGAGCAGCACCAACTCCGTGCGGTCGTCGTCGGCCCAGTACTGCAGCAGGTCGTTGGCGGACACGTCGGCGCGGTTGCCGATGGCGGCGAACGACGACGCCCCCAGCCCGGCCTCGCCGATGCGGTCGAGCAGCGCGCCGCCGATCGTGCCCGACTCGGACAGCAGCGCCACCGGCCCGCGCCGCGGGTTGGGGGTGGCGAAGGTGGCGTGCAGGCGGACCTCGGGGTCGGTGTTGATGACGCCGAGGCAGTTGGGACCGAGCAGGCGGATGCCGAACCGGCGCGCCGCCCGCAGCGCGGCGGCCGACAGCGCCGCGCCCTCGGGCCCCGACTCGGCGAAGCCGGCGGAGATGACGATGACCGCCTTGACGCCCTTGGCTCCGCAGTCCTCGATCACCGCAGGGACCTCGGCGGCCGGGACGACGACCACCGCCAGGTCGACCGGGCCGTCGATCTCGCCGATCGTCGCCGCGGCCCGCACCCCGCCGACGTGGTCGGTGCTGGGGTTGACCGGGTACACCGGGCCGTTGAAGTCGTGGGCCAGCAGGTTGCGGAGCACGGCGTGGCCGACGCCCGTGCGCTCGCGCCCGGCGCCGACGACCGCCACCGACCGCGGCGACAGCAGCAGGCGCACGGCCTCGGCCTCGGCCCGCTGCGCGCGGGCCTCGATGGCCGCCTCGGCCTCGGGGGTGGGCTGCAGGTCGAGGTGGACCTCGATGACGCCCTCGTCGAACGTGCTGCGGGCCTGGAAGCCCGCCCGCCGGAACACGGCCACCATCCGGCTGTTCGTCGGCAGGACGGTGGCGGTGAAGGCGCTGATGCCCGCCCGCCGGGCCGCCTCGGCCAGGTACTCGAGCAGCACCGTGGCGATGCCCCGCCCGCGGTGCGCATCGTCGACGAAGAAGGCGACCTCGGCCTCGGACCGCAGCGGCCAGCGGTCGTAGCGGGCCACCCCCACCATCACGTCGTCGCGCAGGGCGATGAACGCCATGCGGTCGACGTAGTCGACGGTGACCAGGTGGCCGACCTCGTCGTCGCTGAGGTGGGGGTGCGGGGTGAAGTAGCGGAAGTAGATGCTCTCGGGCGACTGCCGGGAGTGGAAGTCGCGGATGCGGGGGCCGTCGTCGGGCCGGATGGGTCGGACCCGGGCCGTGCCCCCGTCGGACAGGACGACGTCGGCATCCCACTCGGCCGGGTAGCCGTGCGGGATCGGCACCTCGCTCGTGGTCGTCAGTGCCGGGGCGTCGTCCACCCGGCCGAGCGTAACGGCGCGCCCCGCCCCGCGTGCCGGGCCGTCCGGGGGCGTGGGGGATCACCCCGTATCGTCCCTGGCGTGCGCCGGACGTGTCGCACCCGCGCGCTACCGTCGGCGCCTGCGTTGCCCGGTGCGACGCGGCGGAACGCTGAGAAGAGGAGTCCCTGGTGAAGCGCACGTCCACGTCCCTGATCGCGCTCGGCCTCGTGTCGATGCTGGCGGTCGCGTGCGCCCAGGAGGCCTCCGGCGACCTCGTGCGTCACCGGCGGCGACGGCCCGTCGGCCCCGCAGGTGTCCGACGACCCGGCGGCCGTCGCCCAGCGGGCCGTCGACGACGTGACCGACTTCTGGCACGAGACCTACCCCGAGGTCTACGGCGACGAGTTCCAGGACCTCGCCGGCTTCTACCCGTACGGGCCCGAGCACCGAGATGCCCCCGTGCGGCCCGTTCGAGCTGGCCTACGAGGAGATCGCCGACAACGCCTTCTACTGCCCCGACGACGACATCATCGCCTGGGACGAGGGCACGCTGATGCCCCAGCTCAACGAGGACTTCGGCGCCTTCACGGTCGCCATCGTCATCGCCCACGAGTACGGCCACGCCGCCCAGGCCCGCTTCGGCACCCCCGACCGCACGGTCGACCTCGAGCTGCAGGCCGACTGCTTCGCCGGGGCGTGGACGCAACGGGTGGCCGACGGCGAGGCCGAGGGGTTCGAGCCGAGCGACGTCGACCTCGACAAGACGGTGGCCGGCATGATCTCGATCCGCGACCTGCCGAGCACCGATCCGAACGACCCCATGGCGCACGGCAGCGGGTTCGACCGGGTGGCCGCCTTCCAGGACGGCTACGAGAACGGCGCGGAGAAGTGCGCCGAGTACGCCGACCCCGATGTGGACCGGCGCACGGCCGAGATCCCGTTCCGACGACCAGGACTACGAGACCGAGGGGAACCTGCCCCTCGAGGACGACTGGGACGGCCAGGGCAGCCTCGGCCTGTACTCCCTGGTCGAGCAGGACCTGAACGAGTTCTACGGCTGGTACCTGGATCAGCTCGGCGCGACATGGACGCCGGTCGAGGATCTGGTGGTCGTCGACCCCACCACCGACGAGGTCGACCTGCGGCGGCGACGAGCTGTCGGGCACGGGTCTCGAGTACGCCGCCCTCTACTGCGAGGACGAGAACATCGTGGTCATCGACGGCGACGGGCTCGCCGGCGACCTATACAGCATCGGCGACTTCGCGGTGGCCAGCGAGCTCGGACAGCTGTGGGCGACTGGCCGCGCAGTCGCAGCTCGGGGTGGGCGACAACGACGATGCCACCCTCCAGGCGGACTGCATGACCGGGTTCTGGGGAGCCTCGACCTTCCCCGACGTCGAAGACGTGACCCCCGGCAGCGACCTCGCGATCTCGGCCGGCGACCTCGACGAGGGGATCATGGGGTTCCTGGCCTACGGCACGTCCGGCGACGGCAGGCCGACGGTGTTCGAGCGAAGTGACGCGCTGCGGACCGGCGTGTTCGGCGACCCCCGACGCCTGCGAGGAGTACGGCCCGCTCGGCTGACGCCGCCGGGCCGGCGGCCTACGGCGCGGGCTCGGCGGGTTCGGCCGGCTCGGCCGCCGCGCCGGGCCGCGCGGGCCCGGCTGCGCCGCACGTCGCGGGTGGCGAGGAACGCGATCGTCCCCACCCCGGCGACGAGCGCCACGAACACGAGGATCTGCAGCGCCCCGCCCCGGTCGCCCGCCTCGGTGGGCTCGTGGCCCGAGTTCGGCCGGGGGATGATGTCCTGGTCGGGCGCCCCGGGCTGCGGGTTCTCGTCGACCTCGTCGTCGGCGCTGCCGCCGGTGCCGTCGTCGGCGGGGGCGTCGGGCTCCTGCCCCACGACCGCACCGTGGGTGACGGGGCGCGGTGCCGCCCCGGCGTGCACGGGGCTCGCCATCAGCACGAGCGCGGCCAGCGCGACGGCGGCGAGGAGGACGGCGACGGGACGGCGCACCGCGCCATGGTTCGACGCCGGCCGCCGGCGGGTCAAACCCGACCCTCGCCCGGACGCGGAACTGGCGTCTCTCACCAGCCCGGAGCGCACGGGAGAGACGCCAGTCGGTCGGTCGGGATGTCAGGCCGGCGGCGTGTAGTCGCCCGGCAGCACGATCGACTTGGTCTCGAGGTAGGCCGACAGGCCCTCGGGCCCGAGCTCGCGCCCGACGCCCGACGCCTTGTAGCCGCCGAACGGGTTCCGCATGTCGAGCGTGCCGAACTGGTTGATGCCGTAGGTGCCGGTGCGCACCTGGCGGGCGACGTCGAGGCCCGCCTCGACGTCCTGCGGTCCACACCGAGCCCGACAGGCCGTAGTCGCTGTCGTTGGCGATGGCGACCGCCTGGGCGGGGTCGTCGTAGGGCAGCACCGACGACGACCGGCCCGAAGATCTCCTCCTGGGCGATGGTCATCTTGTTGTCGACGTCGACGAACATCGTCGGCTCGACGAACCAGCCCTTGTCGAGGCCGGCCGGGCGGCCGCCGCCCACGGTCAGCTTGGCGCCCTCGGCCTTGCCCTTCTCGATGTAGCCGAGCACCCGCTCGCGCTGGCGCTCGGCCACCAGCGGGCCGATGGCGATCGACGGGTCGGTCGGGTCGCCGACCGTCTGGGACGAGACTGCCGCCGCCAGCGCCTCGACGACCTCGTCGTAGCGCGACTGCGGGGCGAGGATGCGGGTCTGGGCGACGCAGGCCTGGCCGTTGTTCATGAACGAGTTGGGCAGGAGCAGCGGGATGGCGGCGTCGAGGTCGACGTCGTCGAGCACGATGGCGGCGGACTTGCCGCCCAGCTCGAGCGTGCAGCGGCTTGAGCAGCTCGCCGCAGATGGCGCCGACCTTGCGGCCCGCCGCGGTCGAGCCGGTGAACGCCGACCTTGTCGACGCCGCGGTGCCGCACGATGTACTCGCCGACCTCGCGGCCGGCCGGCCAGGATCGACACCATGCCCTTGGGCAGCTCGATCTCGTCGAGGATCTCGCCGAGGATGTAGCCGTCGAGCGGCGTCTCGGGCGACGGCTTCAGGATCATCGGCGACCCCGCGGCCAGGGCGGCGCCCAGCTTGAGGGCCACGATGAACAGCGGCACGTTCCACGGGATGATGCCGGCGGCCACGCCGACCGGCTCCTTGCGGACCAGGACCGGGCCGAGGGCGCCGGGGCGGATCTCCTCGAACGGGATAGGTGCGGGCCAGGTCGGCCCAGCCGTCGAGCACCATCGACGCCGAGAACACCTGGCCCATGAGCGACCAGCTCGACGGCGAGCCCATCTCGGCCGTGATGGTCTCGGCCAGCTCGCCGCGAGCGGGCCTGGATGGCCTGCGACAGCTTGACGATGTAGTCGGCCCGCTCGTCGGCCGACAGCCGCGGGTAGGGCCCGGCCAGCGCCGCCTTGGCGGCCTCGACGGCCTTGTCGACGTCGGCCTCGGCGGCCTCGGGCACGCGGGCGATGACCTCTTCGGTGGCGGGGCTGACCACCTCGATCGTGTTCGACGTGGACGGTGCCACCCACTCGCCACCGATGTAGAGCGTGTCCTTGGTCTCCATGAAACCCCTCCCAACGAGGACCGACGACCCGACCCCGGGGCCGGGGCGGCCGAAACCTGAAACTCCGTCAGATATCGTGCCACGGGTCACGGCCTGAGACCTAGGCGGTGTGACGATCCCTAGAGATCGACACCTGTTACAAGCACCACCGCTTCGGTAGGTGTCGATCTATAGGGACTATGTCAGCGATCGTCAACGAGGGGGCTGGAATGGCGAGCGACGTCACGACCTCGACGCCGGACGACCTGGTCGCCCGGGTCCTCGACGAGGGCTTCCTCGCCGGCGACCCGTTCCCCGACCTGGCTCGCCTGCGAGCCGAGGCCCCGGTGGCCCACCACGCCGAGACGGGGGCCTGGGTCTTCACCCGCCACGCCGACGTCGTCGCCGCCTCGCGTGACCCGGCGACCTACTGCTCGGCCAAGGGCATCCTGCTCATGGAGATCGGCGCCGACTACGACACGCCGCCGACGATGATGCACACCGACCCGCCCGCCCACACCCGCTACCGCAAGCTGGTGCAGCCGGCGTTCGCCCCGTCGGTGATGCGCAAGCTCGACGAGGTGATCAGCGAGCGGGCCCGGCGGGCGGTGGCCGGCGCTGCCGGCCGGCGAGCCGGTCGACGTGGTCGGCGAGCTGGCCGTGCCGTTCCCCCTGCGGGTCATCAGCGACCTGCTCGGCATCCCCGAGGACGACTGGCCCCGCTTCTTCGAGTGGTCCGAGGCCGCCATCCCGGGCGCCACCGACTGGCCCGAGGAGCGCATCGCCGAGCTGATGGGCGAGATGGTCACCTACCTGCTGTCGACGGCCGCCGCCCGCCGCGCCGACCCGCACGACGACGTGATCTCGCTGCTGGCGACCGTCGAGGTCGACGGCGACACGCTCGACGACACCGAGCTGGCGATGTTCCTCGTGCAGCTGCTCGTCGCCGGCAACGAGACGACCCGCAACGCGCTGTCCGGCGGCCTGGTGGCGTTCTCGGAGCGGCCCGACCAGTGGGCCCGGCTGCGGGCCGAGCCCGGCGCTCGTCGGCGACGGCGGTCGACGAGGTGCTGCGCTGGACGACGCCGGTCGTCTACTTCATGCGGACGACCACCCGCGAGGTCACCGTGGGCGACGTGACCGCTGCCGCCCGACACGCCCGTCGTGCTGCACTACCTGGCCGCCAACCGCGACGAGGCCGAGTTCGGCCCGACCGCGGGCGCGTTCGACATCGCCCGCGACCCCAACCACCACGTCGCCTTCGGCTTCGGGCCCCCACTTCTGCCTGGGCGCGGCCCTCGCCCGCATCGAGCTGCGGGCCATGCTCGACGCCCTCGCCGACCGCTTCGCCACGATCGAGCCCGCGGGCGAGGTCGAGCGCTCGATGTCGCTCGTGATCGCCGGGGTCCGCTCGGCGCCACTGGTGCTGACCGAGGCCTGACGGTCGGGCGCCACACACGCGCCCGGGGCCGGGGGCACAACCCCTGTTCGGCCGGGCGCCAGCACACGGACGGGAGCCGTTCACGTGCCCGCCAACCCCGGTGGCTACAACGCGAGGATGCGCAGACGAAAGCTGTCCCTCGCCCTCGGCGGCCTGGCGGTCGCCGCGACCGCCACCGTCATCTCGACGACGTCCCCGGCCACCGCCGACCGTCGCCCCGACCGTCCGATCGTCGACGAGCCGGTCGTGATCGGCCATCGCGGCGCCAGCGGCTACCGGCCCGAGCACACGTTGGCCTCCTACGAGCTCGCCATCGCCCAGGGCGCCGACTTCGTCGAGCCCGACCTGGTCAGCACCAGCGACGGGGTCCTGGTCGCCCGCCACGAGAACGAGATCGGCGGCACCACCGACGTCGCCGCCCACCCCGAGTTCGCCGACCGGCGGACCACCAAGACGATCGACGGCGTGCCGCTCACCGGCTGGTTCACCGAGGACTTCACGCTGGCCGAGCTCAAGACCCTCCGCGCCGTCGAACGGATCCCCGGGACCCGGCCGGCCAACGCCACGTTCGACGGGCAGTTCGAGGTGCCCACGCTGCAGGAGGTCATCGACCTGGTGGCCTCGGTCAACGCCGGCCGTCGCCGGGGGGACGAGGTGGGCATCTACCCCGAGACCAAGCACCCGACCTACTTCGACTCGATCGGGCTGTCGCTCGAGGAGCCGCTCGTGGAGACCCTGCACGCCAACGGCTACGACCGGCCCAACGACGCGGTGTTCGTGCAGTCGTTCGAGACCGCCAACCTGCGTGATCTCGACGACATGACGCGGGTCCGCCTCGTCCAGCTCTACGGCGGTTCGGGGCGGCCCTACGACTTCACGGTGTCGGGCGACACCCGCACGTACGCCGACCTCGCCACCCCCGCGGGGCTCGCCGAGGTGGCGACGTACGCCGACGGCATCGGTCCGACCAAGGGCATGGTCGTCCCCGTCGCCGCCGACGGCACGCTCGGCGCTCCCACGGCCCTCGTGGCCGACGCGCACCGGCAGGACCTGACCGTGCACATCTACACGATGCGCAACGAGAACAGCTTCGTCCCGCCCGCCCTCCGCACCTCGGCCGACCCGAACCAGCGTGGCCAGGTCGAGGCGGAGTACGCCGCCATGTGGGCCGCCGGCATCGACGGCCTGTTCTCGGACAACCCCGACACCGCCGTGGCCACCCGGGCCGCCCACCTGGCCCGCCGCTGACCCGAACGAACCACGGACGGGGGCGGGGCGAGGTCCCCGCTCCCGTCCCGGGTTCGGTGATCCTCCGGGGCTCGCGTCGCGGCTCAGTCCCAGCCGAGCCGCGGCTGGCGGGACCGCGGGCGGCGCCACGCCAGCATCGCCACCGCCCGGGTGACGAGCCCGCTGAGCACCGGCACGGCGACGAGCAGCACGACGACCAGCCAGGGCACCACGACCACCGGGGACGATCCGTCCCACGAGTCCCGGACACCGAGCGAGGACCAGGCGCAGGCGAGGCCCAGCGGCGCGCCCAGCCCCACTCCGATGGCGGGGACGAGCAACGCCTGCCACCCGGCGACGCCCCGCTGCGTGGCGGGCGGCACGCCGATGGCGACGAGGAGGGCGACGTCGTCTCGGGCCTCGGCTCGCGTGAGGGCGATGGTCACGGCCACGACCGCCAGCGCGAACCCCAGCGTGGCGCAGGCCGCCACGGTCTCGGGGCGGTTGTTCTCCTCGGTCGGGCGCTCGAACCAGGCCCACGGTCGGCTCGGCGGCGCCGGCTCCCCCAGGACCGTCTGCCGGACCAGCGCGTCCCGCTCGTCCGCCGTCCGCTCGGGGGCGAGCTCGGACCGCTGGCGGTCGGTGAGCGGCTGGGGCGACCGCCACACCACGCCGTGGTCGACGACGGTGAGGCCCCGGCTGCGGGCCCACCCCTCGGACACGAGCAGGCGCGGAAGCCCGGCCGCCGCCTCGGCGGGCACGCCGCGGACGTCCTCGAACGTCACGAGATCGGGCGAGACCGAGGCTTCGGTCGTCGAGTACTCCACGACCTCGATGTCGTCGGCCACCGGGGTGATGGCGACGACCGTCTCGTCGTCGGCCACGAGGTCGACAGCGGTCGCCGGGGCCCCGAGCGCTCGGACGAGCTCGGGAGTCGCGACGGCCAGGGAGGAGTACCGGGGCTCCCCGTCGCTCCCCCCGGCGCCCCACCAGACGTCGATCGGGAGGTCTCCCACAGCGCTCGGTCTCGCCACCACCCGCACGTCGGCCTCCACCGCGCCGGGCAACGCGGCACGGACGTCTGCCCGCGCCTCGTCACCCACCGGGAGGACGCCCTGCCCGGTGCCCTCGGAGACCACGACCTGGTCGCTCCGGAGCGAGGCCGTCCGCTCGTGCTCCTCCGCCGCCGCCACGGTCAGGGCGAACACCGACACGGCCGCGGGCGCCAGGATGGCGGCGGCCGCCGCGCTCGTGCGCACGCGGTGGCGGGCCAGGTCCCGGGCGGCCAGGCGCAAGGAACCGCGCATGCGCCCCGCCGCCGGCTCGAGGAGGGCCACGATCCAGGGCGTCATCAGCGCCCCGCCCAGCAGCACCGCGGCCGTGCCGCCCACAGCGGACACCGAGGCCCACCGGGTCAGCGGCGTGCCCACGATGCGGGAGAACGCCACGGTCACGATCCCGAGCGCCGCCAGCACGAGGCCGGTGACGGGAACCGCACGCGCCACCCGACCGAGGGGTCGCCGGCCGGCCAGTGCGGCCGACACCGGCACCCGCGCCACGGTGCGAGCCGGCACCCAGGCCGCGACCGTGGCCACCGCCATCCCGAGCAGGGCGACCGCCACCACGTCGCGGGGGTCGACCTCGAGCGGGCCGACCGCCCGGTCGACCCAGGCGTCGAGACGCGGCTCGACGACCGCGACCGCGACCACGAGCGCGAGCGCCACCCCCACGATCGAGGCGAGGGCCCCGGTGACCAGCCCCTGGAGCACCGCGATGCGGCGCAGGCCCGCCGGCGGCACGCCCCCGGCCGCGAGGATGCCGAACGAGCGGAGCTGGCGGCGAGCGCCGACGGCGAACGCGGCGACGGCGATCATGCCGGTCACCAGGAGGACGACACCGGCGATGGCGTAGGTCACCACCACCTGCGTGCGCAGATCGCTCGCCAGGTGCGTGGCGGCGAACGGCGGCCACCACGTGCCCACCGGCGGGGCCGGCAGCGTCGCAGGATCCACACCATGCGGCAGGTCCACGAACCACAGCACCGTTCCCCGGGCCTCTGTGTCGCCGGACGGCACGGGGTTCGGCGTGAGCTCGCCCCCCATGATCAGCGAGCGGCCCCCGTCCGACCGGTCGGCGGCGGCGACCACACCCGTGATCCGCACGGTGCCGCGGCTGATCAGGTCGAGGTCGTCGCCGACGCCGAGGCCCAGGCGGCGGGCGATGTCCGGGGGGACCGCGGCCTCGCCGGGACCTTCGGGGGCCCGGCCCGACAGCACCTCGTAGCGGCCGGCCAGCAGCGGGTCGTCGAGGTCCTCGTCGCTGACGGGGACGAGGTCGAGGTGCCCGTCGGCGCGCACGGCACCGTCGGAGGTCGTGACGACCTGCACGACGCGCGCCCCGTCGGGAAGGGTGCTCTGGAGCGCCGTGCGGGCCGCGTCGACGTCGAGCACGGTGTCGACGTCGGTGGCCGAGTACACGTCGTAGGAGTCGAGGCCGACGCCGGCGACCGCATCGGCCTGTCCGTACACGGCGGCCTGCGCCTGCGTCGGGGTCTCGGTCGCGGTCCGCAGGACGACGAGCGCCGTCAGCAGCCCGGCGAGCGGCAGGCCGACGGCCCCCACCACCAACGCCGTCCGTCCGGGACGCCGCCGCACCTCGCGGGCGGCCAGGCGGAGCGACAGCGCTCGGCCGCCACTCACCGCCCGCCGCCCGCGCCGGCCACGTCGAGGTCGGTGGACGCGGCGGTCGCGACGGCCGCGCGGGGAGCGGCGGCCGTCCGGTCGACCACGGCGCCGTCGCGGAGGAACACGGCGCGGTCGGCCCACGAGGCGAAGCGCGGCTCGTGGGTCACGAGGACCACGGCCACCCCGTCGTCGCGCAGGCTGGCCAGCAGCTCGACGACGAGGTCGCCCGTGATGGTGTCGAGGGCACCCGTCGGCTCGTCGGCGAGGATCAACCGGCGCTCCCCGGCCACGGCGCGGGCCACCGCCACACGCTGCTGCTCGCCGCCCGAGAGGTCGTCGGGGAAGCGATCGTAGGGCCGGGACAGGCCGACCCGGGCGAGCGCCGCCTCGGCCAGGGCCCGTGCGGCCCGCCGGGGTCGGCCGTCGAACTCGAGCGGCAGGAGGACGTTCTCGACGGCGGTCAGCGTGGGCACGAGGTTGTAGCGCTGGAAGACCACGCCGAGCTCGCGGCGGCGCAGCGCCGCGAGCTCGACGGCGGACAGGCCGGACAGGTCGCGTCCACCGACGCAGACCTGGCCGGCCGTGACGGGCTCCAGCCCCGCCGCGAGGTGGAGGACCGTCGACTTGCCGGACCCGCTCGGGCCCATGACCGCGACCATCTCGCCCTCATCGACGGCCAGCGACACATGGTCGAGGGCCACCACCTCGGTGGGTCCGTCTCCGTAGCGCTTGACGACGTCACGGAGCTCCAGCACGGGCATCAGGTCGACCTCCGGGTCGGGGTGCCGCCGTTGCGGCGGGCGAGCAGGCGGGCCTCGCACTGGTCGAGCCAGCGGAGCTCGGCCTCGGCCCGCACCACCAGGGCGTCGAGCACGAGGGCGCGGGCGAGGGCGTCGTCGGGGTCCTCGTCATCGTCGTGCACCGCAGCAGCCCCGACGGCGGCCCGCAGGAGCCGCCGACGGCTCTGCAGGCTCTCGAACAGGGCCGTGCGCTGCGCCGTCACCACGTCGAGCGCCCGCCCGGTCCCGCCGGCGGCGGCGAGGAGGACCTTGGCGATCAGCTCGTCGCGGGGCAGCGGCACGTCGGTGGGCGTGTCGGCGAACCAGTCGGCCAGGGCGCGCCGCCCGTCGGCGGTGATGGAGTACCGGTGCTGGCGCTCGTCGGGGCCCGCCTCGGTGTCGGTCGACCCGCCGTCGGGCCGTTCGCTCGACGCCACCAGGCCGTCGCGCTCCAGCCGGCCGAGCGTCGTGTACACCTGACCGATGTTGAGGGGCCACACGCCGCCGGTGCGGGCCTCGAACGCGCTCTTGAGCTGGTAGCCGTACATGTCGGCGTCGTCGAGGAGGGCGAGGAGCCCCAGGCGGACTGACACATACGCAGTATGCATACGCGGTATGCATCGGTCAACCCCGCGTCACCCCGGCTGGTCGACGTACGCCTCGAGCACCTCGGGGTTGGCCAGGCTGCCGCGGCTGGCGGCGGTGTCGGGGTCGGCGCCGGTGAGGATGCGCTTGACCGGCACCTCCAGCTTCTTGCCCGACAGCGTGCGGGGCACCCCCGGGACCTCGTGGATCTCGTCGGGCACGTGCCGCGGCGACAGGTCGGTGCGCAGCGCCCGCACGATGCGGGCGCGCAGCGCGTCGTCGAGCGAGGCACCCTCGGCCGGGGCGACGAACAGCAGCAGCCGCCCGGCGCCGCCCTCGGGGTCCTCGAGGTGGACGACCAGGCTGTCGGCCACCTCGGGCAGTGCCTCGACCACGGCGTACAGCTCGGCCGTGCCCATGCGGACCCCGCCGCGGTTGAGCGTGGCGTCGGAGCGGCCCGTGATCACGCTCGCCCCGTCGGGGAACACGGTGATCCAGTCGCCGTGGGTCCACACGCCCGGGTGGTCGGCGAAGTAGGCGGCCCGGTAGCCGCGTCCCGTCGTCGTCGCCCCAGAACCCGACCGGCATCGACGGCATCGGCGCGGTGATGACCAGCTCGCCCTGCTCCCCCACCAGCGACCGCCCCGCCTCGTCGAACGCCTCGACGCGGGCGCCGAGGTACCGGCACGAGATCTCGCCGGCCCGCACCGGCACGAGCGGGCACCCACCGACGAACGCCGTGCACACGTCGGATCCGCCGCTGATCGACGACAGCAGCACGTCGCTCTTCACCGCGTCGTAGACCCACTCGAACCCCTCGGCGGGCAGCGGCGCCCCGGTCGATCCGACGGCCCGCAGCGCGGAGAGGTCGGCGTCGCGGCCGGGCGTCAGCCCCGCCTTGCGACAGGCGAGGAGGAACGGGCGCCGACGTGCCGAAGAACGTCACGCCCTCGTCGGCCGCCATGCGCCACAGCGCCTCGAGCCCGGGGTGGCCGGGATCGCCGTCGAACAGCACGGGCGTCGCCCCGACCAGCAGGCCCGACACCAGGTAGTTCCACATCATCCAGCCGGTGGTCGAGAACCAGAAGAAGCGGTCGCCGGGGCCGAGGTCGTTGTGCAGGGCCAGCACCTTGTGGTGCTCGACGAGGATGCCGCCGTGGCCGTGCACGATCGGCTTGGGCAGCCCGGTCGTCCCCGACGAGTAGAGGACGTACAAGCGGGTGGTCGAACGGCACCGGCTCGAACTCGGGCTCGGCCCGGCGCGTCGGGTCGGGCGCGGCTGGACCCAGCAGGTCGTCCCACAGCATCGATCCGTCGTGGCGGGCGTCCTCGGCGTCCTCCGCCAGGTACGGCACCGTCACCGTGGCCTGCAGCGACGGCAGTGCGGCGCGGATGGCGGCCACCTCGTCGGCCCGGTCGATCGCCTTGGCGCCGTAGCGGTAGCCGTCGACCGCCAGCAGCACCGTCGGCTCGATCTGCCGCCAGCGGTCGACGACGCTGCGCGTGCCGAACTCGGGCGCGCACGACGACCAGATCGCCCCGAGGCTGGCGGTGGCGAGGAAGGCGACGACCGTCTCGGGGATGTTCGGGAGGTAGGCCGCCACCCGGTCGCCGCGGCGCACCCCGAGCGCCGACCAGCCCGGCCCGGCACCGCGCCACCTGGTCGCGCAGCTCGTCCATCGAGAGCTCGACCCGCTCCCTGGTCTGCGACAGCCCGACCAGAGCGGGTCCGAGCGGCACCGACCGCAGGGCGTGCGCCGCGTAGTTCAGCTCCGCGCCGGGGAACCAGCGCGCGCCCGGCATGACCGGGTCGGACGAGGGCCGATCGTGACCGGCGTGCGCGAGTCGAGCGAGAAGTGGTCCCAGATCGACCGCCAGAAGCCGTCGAGGTCGGTGACCGACCACTCCCACAGGTCGTCGTAGCCGGCGAACGAGCGCCCTCGCTCGGCCGCCAGCCAGGCCATGTAGCGGCCGATGCGGCTGCGCTCGCCCACGTCGGCGGGCGGGCGCCAGAGCACCCGCCCGCGCCCGTCACGGTCGGCGTCCCCTCGGTGGTGGTCATCGCCGCTCACCGTAGGCCCGGCATCCGCGGCCCGCCGGGACGCCCTCACGGCACCCGTCAGGCCGGGACGACCTCGACCTCGCCGTGCATGCCGTACTCGTAGTGGCCGGGGAGGTGGCAGGCGAACTCGAACGTGCCCGGATCGTCGAACGTGAACGTCGTGACGGCGGTCAGGTCCGCGCCGACCGACACCTCGCCCGGGATCGAGGGGTGCTCGGCCTCGGTCCCCGTCGCGTGGCGGGCGTGGACGTCGGGCGGGCCGACGATCAGCTCGTGGGCGATCGGGTCGCCGTTGACCACCACGAAGCGGACCCGCGTGCCCTCGACGACCCGCAGCTCGGTCGGCGCTGAACAGGCTGTGCTCGATGTCGACCTCGACCGTCACCTCGCCGGGGCCCATCGCCGGCGGCGGGGGATCGCCGCCGACCCGGGAGACCGCGAGCCCGGCCGCCCCCACCACCAGGGCCACGACGAGGCCGCCACAGGCCACCGCCAGCCGCGGGAACCGCCGGCGCGGGCGCCGCCCGGTCGCGGTCGCCGGCGGGCTCCGCCAGGGGCGCCGAGCGGGCGTCCTCGACCGCGGTCACGTCGGCCGCGGGCCGCCACCCGCCGGGCCGCGGCCCGTCCCGCCGAAGGCAGCGCCCTCGTCCACGTTCCGCCGGGACCAGCCCACGACCAGCACCCCGGCCGCGGCCACCCCGGCCACCACGAACGGCCACGCCGGCAGCCCCTTCGCCGGCGGCAGCACCGGGATCGCGTCCGCTTCGGGCACACCGGCGTCGACGAGCGACGGCGTGACGCCCGGCTCGGGTCGCCACGGCCAGGTCGTAGTCCAGCTCGTCCGCCGGCGCCTCGAGCGTCATGTAGGAGAGCCACATGCGGTCGGGCACCCACTCCATGTTCACGTCCGAGCGCAGGTCGTCGAGCAGCAGGCCGTCGGCCTGCTCGCTGCGCTGCGAGCGTGAGGCCCGTGCCCGCCGGCCATCAGCGACGGCTGCTCGTCGGTGAGCAGGAACACGTCGGCCTCGACCGCACGGCCCCCGTCGAGGCCGAGGCTGAGGATGCGCACCGGCACCCACGGGATCGTCGGTCGGGATCGTGGCCATGATCGGCGTGCTGTCGCCCGCTCCCTGCCCCAGGTCGGCGGCCCGCGACGCGTCGAACTTGGCGGCCATGAACACCGGGCTGCGTTCGGCGTAGTAGTCGAGGACCTCGGGGGCGTCCGGGGTCAGCAGGAACCCGTTGTCGATCGCCCACTGGCCCACGGCGTCGCCGCCACCGCTGATGACCGTGATGTCGAGCGCGTCGACCTCGGTCTCGAGGATCACGTCGACCCCCGCGGCGTCCTCTGCGACCGACAGGTCCGCGTCCCGACCCGACGGCGCCGGCGGCGCCACCTCCTGCGCCAGGCGCTGCAGGGTCCAGTCACCGGCCCGGGTGACCTCGGTGGGCACGTCGGGCAGCGGCACGATCGACCCGACCTCCTGGCCCTCGCCGGTGAACTCGAACGCGGTCACGTACCGCTCGACGCCGTCGCTGTAGGCGGCGAGCGTCGTCGTGCGGGTCAGCTCGATCGTGCCGTTCTCGCCCACGAGCCCGCCGCACGCGCCGGCCGGCCCCGCCGCCCCGAGCACCATCGCCGCCGGCACCGCCACCGCGGCCGCCACTGCCGTCACCCGTCGCATGTCGTCCCTCCTCGCATCGGCCCCGTCGTGGGGTCGTCGGGAGATGAGACGGCGCGACGCCGCGCCCCGGTTCCCGGCGGCGGCGACGACCTTCAGGGGGTGGGCGGCTCGCGGCCGGAGTCCGCGGGCGGGTCAGCGCCGGCCGCGGGCCCTGCTGTCGGGGCCCCCTCCACGCCGGCCGCAGCCTCGGAGCTCTCCTCCACAC
The DNA here is from genome assembly GCA_963778415.1 of uncultured Acidimicrobiales bacterium. Lineage (GTDB taxonomy): Bacteria > Actinomycetota > Acidimicrobiia > Acidimicrobiales > VFJN01 > ZC4RG19. Next base: position 213,860 of record CAVZUI010000010.1, on the reverse strand, counting down.
CGACCGCGGCACCCGCCGCCCACTCCTGACGGCGGCGCCGGACCGACCAGCCGACGAGTAGGGCGAGAGCGGTCACGACCACCACGTGGACGACGACCCATGCCGCGAACGTGGTGCGGGACACCTCGGCCCCTCCGACCTCGATCGCCTCGACCGCACCCCCCAGAGGACCGAACACCCCACGGGCGTCGAGATCCTCGGGGCTGACCGTCGGTCCAGCGCACGAGCTGCCCCGAGCCCACGCCGACGACCGCCACGCCCAGCCCGGCCAGGGTCAGCGGCCAGCCGGTCCACGTCCGCGATCGCTTCAGCGCCGCCGCGGCCGCGCAGGCGACCGCGCCCGACGGCACACCCGAGCAGCAACGCCGAGGCCAGCGAGTGCAGGGCCGACAGCCACCCGAGGCCGTCGGGGTCGTACGCGACCATCAGGATCAGCCCGGTGGCGGCCAGCACGCAGCAGGCCACCGCCGCCAGCCGCACGAGCGTGGCGACCACCCGGTTCAGGTCGTCTGGGTCGAAGGCGGACACGCGGCCGCACCGTACCGCCGTCGCCCGCACCCGGCCGACCGTCGCTCACCGTGGAGCCGCGGTGACGGCTGACGGCGGGCCAGGGCCCGCCGCCGAGCGCCTACGACGTGTGCCCGTTCGGGGCGATGCGCAGCTCGTAGACCGGGTTCAGCATGGCGAGCCGCTGGCGGTGGAGGCCGACCGTGCCCGTCCAGCACCAGCTTCGAGCCCGACGCCGACCCCGGCCAGCTGCCGGCGCCCGAGGAACACGGCCGAGATGGCCGCGGTGCCGTCGTCCACCTCGAGCTCGAGCGTCGGGGCCTCGTTCATGGGCGCCACCCGCACCGAGCGGACGCGGCCGGCGACCCTGACCCGGTCGCGGTAGCGGACGTTGGCGATCGCCTCGCAGCCGTCGACCGGCGACGACGGCGTGGCCGTCGGTGCGGTCGGCCGGGGTCTCGGAGAAGATCGCCTCCCCGCCACCGGCGAGCGCGAGGCCCGGGCGCGTGCGTGCGCCCGACGGGCCCGCCCACGATGGCCGACAGCGGCACCGTGGCGTCGTCGATCGTGTCGAACTGGAACGGCACCGACGTCACGTTGGCGTGCGGCAGGCGCGACACCTGCTCCTGGATCTCCTCGGCCGTGCGGTCGTGGAGGATGCCGGTGCCACAGTCCCGCGGAACTTGCGGTCGGGCAGCAGCACGCTGACCTCGGTCCGGCCGTCGCTCAGCTCGCGGGCCACCGTCTCGACCGCGGTGCGGGTCAGGCGCCGATCGGGGCACTCGACGAGCTCGAGCGACACCCGGTGCAGGCCGAGGCGCCCCCACTCCTCGGCCAGGTGCTGGGCGGCCTCGTCGTCGATCACGAAGTGGACGGCCCGCAGCTCGTCGGGCGTCAGCGTGCGGGCGTACTGGATCGCCCGGGCGGAGGCGAGGTCGAGCCGGTCGACGAAGACCAGCACGACGTGGCGGTGCAGGATCGGGGCGGTGAGTGCCGCGGGCACGTCGACCTCGAGGTGCGCGGCCTCGCGGACGTACTGGCGGTTCAACCGCAGGAAGACCACCACCAGCAGCGGCAGGACGATGAGGATCGCCCAGGCGCCGTCCGCGAACTTGGTGACGGCGATGATGATGGCGACGATCGCCGACAGCAGGGCGCCGAACCCGTTGATGACCACCCCCTTGCGCCAACCCGGCTCGCGCTTGCGCAGGTGGTGCTTCGTCATGCCCGACTGCGACAGGGTGAAGCCGGTGAACACGCCGATGGCGTAGAGCGGGATCAGCCGGGTGACCTCGGCGCCGGTCACCACCACCAGGAAGCCGGCCGCGGCGGCCAGGGCGATGACGCCGTTCGAGTAGACGAGCCGGTGCCCCCGCTTCGTGAGCTGGCGCGGGAGGAAGCTGTCGCCGGCCTGGAAGCTGGCCAGGCGGGGGAAGTCGGCGAAGCCGGTGTTGGCCGCCATGATCAGGATCAGCATCGTGCCGGCCTGCAACGAGTAGAAGAGCAGGTCCCCTGCGGCCCCGTGCCCGTACACGGCCTCGCCGATCTGGGCGATCACCGTGGGCGACCCGCTCTCGAAGGGCGACACCTTGATGGCCGCGGCCAGCGCCGACAGGCCGAGGAACATGACGCCGAGCCCCGTCCCCATGATCACCAGCGTCTGGCGGGCGTGCTTCCACGCCGGCTCCTTGAACGCCGGAACACCGTTCGAGATGGCCTCGACGCCCGTGACGGCGGCGCCGCCCGAGGCGAACGCGTGCAGCACGTCGAACAACCGCACCCCCAGCAGCAGCCCGACCCCGGTGGCGGCGCCCCAGTGGATCTGCCCCTCGACCCGGGCCGTGTACTCGGGCAGGTCGCCCGACAGGTACTTGACCAGGCCCAGGCCGAGCAGGATGCCCATGTTGGCCATGAAGAAGTAGGTGGGGACGGCGAAGATCTTCCCCGACTCCTTGACCCCCCGCAGGTTGCCGAGGGCGATGAGCGAGATGAAGAACAGGGCGATCGGCACCCGGTACGGCTCGAACACGTCGAACGCCGAGGTGAGCGCGGCGGTGCCCGCCGACGCCGACACGGCCACCGTGAGGATGTAGTCGACCAGCAGCGAGGCCCCGGCGACCTGGGCGACGGTCGATCCGAAGTTGTCCTTCGTGACCAGGTAGGCCCCACCGGCCGACGGGTACTCCTTGATGGTCTCGCGGTACGACAGGATCAGGAAGCCGAGCACCACGCACATGGCGACGGTGATCGGGAACACCAGCGAGAACGCCACCAGCCCCGCCACCGGCAGCAGGACGTGCAGGATCTCCTCGGTGGCGTACGCCGACGACGACAGGTTGTCGGAGGCGAACACCGCCAGCGCGGTGGGCTTGCCCAGGCGCTGGTGCTCGAGCTCCTCGCTGTGGAGGGGCGCGCCGAGGACACGGCGCTTGAGCCGGTAGGAGATCGAGTCCGGCGGCAGGGGGATGCCGGGCTCCGACGGGATCGGGCGCGGCACGGGCGCGGACCGACCAGTCGGTTCGGTGGTGGTGGCCACGGGTCACGCTCCCGGGCTAGGGGGATTGCCGGGGAGAACGGTACGGCGGCTCCTCCGCCGCGCGCCGGCCTCGCGCGCTGAAGGACGCGTCAAGATCTCGCGCCGCGCCGCGACGGTCGCACGGCGTCGGGCAGCGACATGCGCACGATGCGCCACAGCACCGAGCCGAACTGCCGGCTGAACCGCTTCGAGTTGTAGGGCAGCCCGTACCGCGCGCACACCGCCGCGACCTCGGGGGCGATGTGGCGGTACCGGCGCGCCGGCAGGTCGGGATACAGGTGGTGCTCGACCTGGTGGCTCAGGTTCCCGGTCAGCACGTGGAACGGGAACGAGCCCCGGATGTTGGCGGCCCCGCGCATCTGGCGCACGTACCAGCGGCCGCGGGTCTCGTCCTCGAGGTCGTCGGGCTGGAAGATCACCGTGTCGGACGGGAAGTGGCCGCAGAAGATGATGGCGAAGCCCCACACGTTGCCGATCACCTGGGCGGCCGCGCTGCCGGCGAGCGCCCGCGGCGCGGCCTTGCCGGCCAGCAGCGGCACGAGCACGAAGTCACGCAGCATCTGGCGCTTCAGCTTGGCCAGGCTGGCCTCGAACTTGGCCCGAGCCTCGTCGGGGTCGACCAGGCCGAGGGCCTGCCGCTCGGCCTCGAGGTCGTAGAAGCCGATGGCCTGGTCGAAGAGCAGGGCGAGGAACAGCGCGGCCGCCGGGTTGCCGAGGTGCGACGGCTTCCACGGCTGGTCGTCGGTGATCCGCACCACGCCGTAGCCCAGGTCGCGGTCGACGCCGGCCACGTTGGCGTTGACGTGGTGCACGACGTTGTGCGCGTGACGCCACTGGTCGGCGGGGGCGGTCATGTTCCACTCGTAGGTCGACGAGTCGAAGCGCGGGTCCCGCATCCAGTCGTACTGGCCGTGCAGCACGTTGTGGCCGATCTCCATGGCCTCGATCACCCGCCCCGCCGCCACGCCGAGCACGCCCGCCCACCACACCGGGCGGCGCCGGCCGAGGGCGATGGCGACGCGGCCGCCGACCTGCAGAGCGGTGGCGACGGCAGCCACCCGCCGGATGTAGGCGGCGTCGGCCTCGCCCCGGTCGGCCATCTCACGGCGGCGGATCACGTCGAGGTCGGCGGCGAGGGCCTCGAGCGCGGCCTCGTCGAGGTGCGGCGCCCCGCGGCTCGGCGGTCGCGCCTCGGGGGCATCGATGCGGTCGGCGGTGCTGGTCATGACGTCCCTCCCCCGGGAGGTCTGGTGGCTGGATCTCGCGGTGCCGCTAGAGGTCGATCTCGACGTTGCCGTCGGGCACGGACACGCACAGCTGCACGAGGACGTCGGGCTCGTCGATCAGGTCGCCCGTGCGCACGTCGCGCACCGCCCCGGTGGGCTTGCGCCGGACGCAGGTGTGGCACTGCCCGGCCCGGCAGCCGTAGGCGGGGGTGAGCCCGCAGGCCTCGGCCTGCACCAGCAGGGGGCGGCCGTCGTCGGGTACCTCGACGCCGCTGGCCGTGAAGCGGACGCGTGCCCCCGTCTCGCCGGCCGGACCGTGGAGACCGAGCTGGTAGCGCTCGACGTGGACCGGTGCCGCCGACCCCGCGTCCCGCCAGGCGGCCTCGACCGCCTCGGCCAGCCCGGCCGGCCCGCACACCCACGCCGGCGCGTGGCAGGCGCCCGGCAGCAGGGCCTCGAGGTGGGCGGCGCGGAAGCGGCCCGTCGGTGACCGTGACCCGTCGTCGGCCGTGCTGCCGTGACCGCCCCGGCGGTGTGGGCGATCACGACGCGCCAGTCGGGTCGGCGGTCGGCGATGGCGGCCAGGTCGGCCGCGGCGATGACGTCGCCGGGCGTGCGGGCGTAGTGGAGGAACGACACCGCCGCGGTGGCCTCCTCGTCGGCGAGGGCCCGCAGCATCGACAGCACGGGCGTGATGCCACTGCCGGCGCTGACCAGGACGACGTGTGCGGGGCGGGGGACGGGCAGGACGAAGTCACCCGCGGCCGCGGAGAGCCCCACGAGGTCGCCGACCTGGGACCGCCGCACGAGGTGGTCGGACACCCCGCCCGTGCCGTTGGCCTTGATCGTGAGCTCGATCAGCCCCTCGGCCCGGTGCGGCGACGAGGAGATCGAGAAGCAGCGCGTGCGGCGGGCGCCGTCCGGGGACACCGACAGCGCCACGTGCTGCCCTGGCACGTGGCCCGCCCAGCCCGCGCCCGGGCGCAGGGTCAGCGTGACGGTGCCCGGCGTGGCGTGCGCGACCGCGACGACCCTCGCCGGCGGGCAGGCGGTCGCCCAGACCGCCCCCGCGGTGACGAGGTAGTGGTCGATGCCGTGCGGGCTGGCGAGCGCGCCGACGACGCGGCTCTCGAGCACGCGGCGCAGCCCCCGGTGCACCCGGTCCCGCGGTGCGCGGACGACGACGGACACGGGCCCACCCTATACCGGCGGAGAGGTCAATAGCTCGTTCGATGTGGCAGTAGCGGTCAACACCCACGCAGACCGTGCCGCCCGGGCGCCGGCCCGGCATCATGACCTCATGGCCACCGCCCACGCCCTCGACCACCTCGTGCTCGTCGTGCGCGACATCGACGCCACGCTCGCCTGGTACGCGCGGTTCGCCGGCCTGGAGGGCGTGCGGATCGACGAGTGGCGCCGCGGCGAGGCGCCGTTCCCCTCGGTGCGCGTCGACGAGGGCACCATCATCGACCTCATCCCCGGCCTCGGCGATCCGGCCGCGCGGGGTCACCTCGACCACATCTGCCTCGTCGTCGACCGCGCCGGCCTCGACGCACTGGCCGCCGACCCCGACCTGGAGGTGGTCGACTCGGGGCCCCGGTTCGGGGCCCGCGGCGAGGCCGAGTCGATCTACGTCCACGACCCCGACGGCCTGCTCGTCGAGTTCCGCACCTACGACCCCTGAGCCCGACGGCGGCGGCGCCACGCCAACGCGCTTTGTTCTTCAAGCACCCGCCCGGCAGGATGGCGGGGTGCGTGTCGGACTCGTGCTGGGGGCCGGTGGGGTCACCGGCCTCGCCTACCACGCCGCCGCGCTGGCCGCGATCGACCACGACCTCGGGTGGGACCCCCGGACCGCCGACGTCGTGGTCGGCACGTCGGCGGGCTCGATCGTGGCCGCGATGCTGCGACGCGGCGTCCCCGCGTCCGACCTGTCGACCATCGCCGTCGGCGGTGACCCCGCGGCCACCCCGCCCGGCATCGTGCGCGCCCTGCGCGACCGGCCCGAGTTCCCGCCGGTGCGCCTCGCCTCCCTCGTCGGCCGCCCGCCACGGCTGCCCGGCCCGGGGCTCGTCGGCGCCTGGTTGCGTCGGCCGTGGCGAGTCGATCCCGTGACCGCGGTCGCCAGCATCATCCCCGACGGGACGCTCGACCTGGTCGAGCACGCCAGCGCCATCGACGAGATCCTCGGGTCTCGCTGGCCCGACGACCCGACGTGGATCTGCGCGGTCCGCCGGCGCGACCTGCGCCGCGTCGTGCTCGGGCCGCGACGTCCTCGCGCCGCTGGCGCCCGCCGTCGCCGCGTCCTGCGCCATCCCCGGGTACTTCCGGCCGGTGCCGATCGGCGCCGACACCTACGTCGACGGCGGCGTCCGCTCCCCCACCAACGCCGACGTCCTCCGTCGCGCCGCCGACCTCGACCTCGCCATCGTGGTGTCACCCATGTCGGGCCGCGACCTCGGCCGGCTCGGCGTCCGCGCCCTGGTGCGCCGCCACGCCCGGGCCCGCCTCGACGGCGAGCGCAAGCGCCTCGCCGCGGCCGGCATCCCGACCGTCGTCATCCAGCCCGGGCCCCGACGTCATCGACGCCCTGGGTCACGACTTCATGAGCGACGCGGCGGCCCGCGACATCGTGGCGGCGGCGTTCGTCGACACCGGCGAGCAGCTCCGCGAGCCCGCCACCCGGGCGCTGGTGGCCGGCCTCGTCGACCGCTCGCGCCGCGAGGCCGACGCCCCGGGTCGCCGGCGGCGGTCGCGCCGTCCGGCTCGCCGGCCTCGCCGCCGTCCGACGGTGTGACGGGAACCCCGACGGTGCGCCGTGCGACAGGTGCCAGAGTGGGCCGAGTGACCGTCGACGTCGAACAGCTCGGAGTGCCCGTCGACGCCCGGCCGTTGATGCGCACCGTGCGGGCCCGGCTCGACGACCTGCTGGCCGACCTCGACGAGGCCGACTGGCGGCGCGCCACGGTGTGCCCCGGATGGGACGTCGCGGACCTGGTCGCGCACATCATCGGTGACGACCTCGGCCGTCTGAGCCGCACCCACGACGGGGCCGCCGGGCCGCCGTGGCGCCCCGGCGAGGACCTGCCCGCCTACCTCGACCGCATCAACGGGGAGTGGGTGGTCGCGTTCCGCCGGCTGAGCCCGGCGGTGCTCGTGTCGCTGCTGGGCGCGGGCGGCGGCGAGGTGCTGGCGATGTGGGACGACGCCATCGGCGACGACGATCCCGCCGGCGCGGTGAGCTGGGCCGGGCTCGAGGACGGCGCCGGGCTGGATGGACCACGCCCGCGACACGACCGAGTACTGGATCCACGAGCAGCACCTGCGCGAAGCGGTCGGTCGTCCCCACGTCGACCCCGACGAGGTGGCGGCCGTGGTCGACGTCCTGGCCCGGGGCCTCCCGCTTCGCACTGGAGGACGTGGACGCGCCCGACGGCGCGCACGTCGGACGTCCGCGCCGACGACCTGGGGCTGTCCTGGCGCATCGAGCGGCGGGACGGCCGCTGGTGGTTCGCCGGCCACCGTCCCTCGACCGCCGAGGCCGAACCGGTGCCGTTCGCCACGGTGACGGGCACCGGCGACGCGCTACTGGCGCCGGTGGAGCCGCCACCCGGCCGGCGGCCGCGGCGCCTTCGCCACCTCGGGCGACCCCGCCGCGGCCGCGGCCGTGGTCGACCACGTCGCCATCATCCGTGCCCCGACTGAGCCCGGGCCGAGGCGGGCGTCAATCCCTGATGCCGACCTCGTCGAGGTGGCGCATGAGGTCGCCGGGATCCTCGTAGACCCGGAACGCGCCGGCGCGCTCCAGCTCCTCCTTGCCGTAGCCGCCGCTGAGCAGTCCGATGCCGAGGGCACGGGCCCGTTGAGCCGCCAGCAGGTCCCACACGCTGTCGCCGACGACGATGCAGTCCTCGATCGGCAGGTCGAGGGCCGCGGCCGCCGCCAGGAACAGGTCGGGGTCGGGCTTGGCCCGCTGGACCAGGTCCCGCGTGATGACCGGCACGTCGTCGGGCACCTGCAGCTCGGCCAGGGTGGGGCCGGCCGTCTCGCGCCGACCGCTCGTGGCGATGGCCCAGGGCGCGCCGACGGCCGTCAGGTGCTGCAGCAAGGCGACGGCGCCGGGCAGCGGACGGACCCCGGCCGCATAGCGGGCGAAGGCATCGCGGTGCCCGGCCTGCAGGCGCTCGACGACTCCAGGGGTGAGATCGGCGCTCGTCTCGCGCAACAGCGCGCGGGCGAACAGCCCACCGCTCATCCCGATCTTGCGGTGGATGCTCCACACCGGGATGTCGATCCCCTCGGCCTCGAGGACCTCGCGCCAGGCCAGGACGTGCTGGTAGACGCTGTCGATCAGCGTGCCGTCGAGGTCGAACAGCATGGCGGTGCGGCGGACCGGGTCGGAGCTCATGCACGCAGCATGCCGCGCACTGCAAGTCGACGGTGAGATAATCGTTGCCAAATACTCGGTTCCGAATATATGGTGCAGAGCATGCCCGCACGCTCACGATCCAACCCGCTGGCCCTCGCGGTGCTGACGTGCCTGTTCGAGAAGCCGATGCACCCCTACGAGATGGCGCAGACGATGCGCACCCGGGCCAAGCACGAGAGCGTGAAGCTCAACTACGGCTCGCTGTACGGCGTGGTCGAGGGTCTCGAGAAGCGCGGCTCATCCGGCGCGCGAGACCACCCGCGAGGGCCGGCGCCCCCAGCGCACGGTCTACGAGATCACGAACGACGGGGAGATCGAGCTCAGCGAGTGGATGGCCGAGATGGTGTCGGTGCCGGTCAAGGAGTACCTCCGGTTCGAAGCCGCCCTGTCCTTCGTCCACGCCCTCCCGCCCGACGAGGTGCCCGCGCTCCTGCGGCAGAGGTGCACGGCGCTCGAGGTCGAGATCGACCAGATCGAGGCCGCCACCGACGGTTCGCTGAAGCGAGGGCTGCCCCGCCTGTTCTTCATCGAGGCCGACTACAAGGTCGCCCTCATGCGGCGCGAGCTCGAGTTCGCCCGTGATCTCGCCGACGGGATCGACGCCGGGACGATCTCGGGCCTCGACATGTGGCGCAGCTGGTACGAGGACGCCGCCCCGGCGTCCCACGACGCCTCGACACCTCCCACCGACGACGGAGACACACCACACACGATGACCACCCCCATCATCGAGGCCCAGGGCCTCACCAAGAGCTACGGCGAGGTACAGGCGCTGGCCGGCCTCGACCTCACCGCCCAGCCCGGCCAGGTCGTGGCCGTGCTCGGCCCCAACGGCGCCGGCAAGACCACGTTCGTCAGCACCGTCGCCACGCTGCTCCGACCCGACAGCGGCTCCCTGCACGTGGGCGGGGTCGACGTGCTGCGCGACCCCCGCCAGGTGCGCCGCATCATCGGCCTCGCCGGCCAGTACGCCGCGGTCGAGGAGGCGATGACCGGACGCGAGAACCTCGTCATGGTCGCCCGGCTGTTCGGCCACGACCGCCACACCGCGGCCGCCAACGCCGCCGCGGTGCTCGACCAGCTCGGCCTGGCCGACGCCGGCGACCGCCTGGTGCGCACCTACTCGGGCGGCATGCGGCGCCGTCTCGACCTCGGGGCCAGCCTCGTCGGACGGCCGCGCCTGCTGCTGCTCGACGAGCCCACCACGGGCCTCGACCCGCGCAGCCGTGCCGAGCTGTGGGAGGCGATCCGCGGCCTCGTGGCCCAGGGCACCGACGTGCTGCTCACCACCCAGTACCTGCGAGGAGGCCGACCAGCTCGCCCACAAGGTCGTGATCATCGACCACGGCCGGGTCATCGCCGACGGCACGCCCGACGAGCTGAAGGCGCTGGGCGGCAGCGACGTCGTCGAGGTCCACGCCCGCCGGGTCGAGGACCTCCCCGCCCTGACCGCGGCGCTGGCCCCGCTCGGCGAGGGTGAGCCGCGCATCGACGAGGCGGCCCGCCGCGTCACGCTGCCCGTCGAGGGCGGCCGGGCCGCCATCTCGGCCGCGGTCCGCGCCGTCGACGAGACCGGCGCCGAGGTCGACGACATCGGCCTCCGGCGCCCCACCCTCGACGAGGTCTTCCTCACGATCACCGGTCAGCCGATCGACAGCGGCGACCCCGACCCCGACCGCACGTCGGCCGACGCGGCCTGAACCTCGACCCGATCCGGAGACGCAACCCATGTCCACACTCACCCCCACCGTCACCGTCCCGGGCGCCCGCCCGAGCCGCCTGGCGGACGTCGCCGCCGCCGCGCGCCCCGCCGGCCGGCTCACCACCGCCGGGCAGGTCGCCCTGCGCACCGTGCGGCAGTTCGCCCGCACCCCGCAGCTCCTGGTCGTGAACACGATCCAGGGCGCCATGTTCCTGCTCATCTTCCGCTACGTGTTCGGCGGCGCCATCGACTCGGGCCCGGTGCCGTACGTCGACTTCCTGGTCCCCGGATTCGTGGTCACGAGCGTGTTGTTCGCGGGGCCAGCGCCTCGTCCGGCGTGGCCGAGGACGTCGAGAAGGGCTTCTTCGACCGCCTGCGGTCGCTGCCCGTGTCGCGGCCGGCGCTGCTGGGCGGCCGGTCGCTGGCCGACACCGCCCTGCTCACCTGGGGCCTCGTCATCACGACAGCCGTCGGGTTCCTCGTCGGGTTCCGCATCCACGGCAGCGTCGCCCAGGCAGTGGCCGCGTTCGGCCTGTGCGTGGTCTACGGCTTCGCCTTCACCTGGCTGTTCGTGTTCATCGGCCTCGTCGCCGGCAACGCCCAGGCGGCACAGGGCATGTCCCTGCTCGTCTTCCCGCTGACCTTCGTCTCGAGCGCCTACGTCCCGGTCGACTCGATGCCCGGTTGGCTCCAGCCCTTCGCCGAGCACCAGCCGCTCACGAGCATGATCAACGCGGTGCGCTCGCTGGCGCTCGGCGACCCGGCGCTCGCCGGGCTCGACCATTCGATCGGACACTGGGTCGTGCTCTCGCTGCTGTGGTCGGCCGGGCTGATCGCCGTGTTCGCCCCGCTGGCGGTGGCCCGCTACCGGCGCACGTGACCACCGCGTCGGTGTGAGTGGGCGACCCGGGCTCAGCTGAAGCGCGGGTCGCCCATGCGCACCTCGCTCTCGTGCTTGTGCAGGCGCTCGTCGTAGCCGATCTGCCGGAACAGGTCGGCGAGGCTGTCGTGCTCGCCGAAGTCACCGGCGAACTCGCCCTCGTACGCCAGGCCCTCCCACTCGGGGTGCTCGTCGACGAGGTGGGCGTACTCGTGCTCGGCGTGGTCCTCGAAGTCCGCGTTGAGGCGGTAGCTCCAGGCGGGGTGGATCACGAACATGAACCACGACAGCTGGTAGTAGGCGAACGCCAGGACCTGCGGCACGACGCGCGACCGCAGGAAGCCCGAGCGGGGGGCGTCGCGGGTGAGCTCCTCGAGGATCAGCAGGTGCCACTGCTCGTTGTCCTGCTCCCACCGGGCGGTGCGCACCCGGTTGAACACCCGGCGGGCGAACCCCGGATCGCGGGCCGTGTGGGTCACCGCCACGTAGGCCACGTTCTCCCACGCCTGGTAGGGCACGCGGGCCACGAGCTCGAGCACGCGGAACTTCTCGAGCGTGCGCGGCGTGCCGTAGAGCGCGTCCATGATCGAGAACAGCGCCTTGGCCGACAACGAGTAGGCCCGGCGCGGGCTCTCGGCCGACACACGTTGCTCGGCGACGAGCCGGTCGTGGGGCAGGTGCTCCATGGGACCGAACGGGGGGCGGTCGACGACAGCGGCGCTGATCGGGCCGACGGCGGGAGCGGACGTCATGGCGGGGGACCTCCGGGGAGTCGTGCCTGCGGCCACCGTACCCGTGCCTCCGCCGCACCCGGATGGGTCGTCGGTCACCTGTCGCGTCGCACCGGGCAGGCGCGGAGGGCGATCCCGGCGGCGTCGCGGGGCACGGGTACGGTGGCCCGATGACCGAGGTCCGCGAGTACCGCCAGCACCGGTTCCGGCGCCCGGCCGGTGCGTGCGAGCTGCTGATCGTGCGCCACGGCGAGTCCACCCCCGAGCGGGAGGACCAGCCGTTCCCGCAGGTGGACGGCCAGGGCGACCCCGAGCTGTCACCGGCCGGCCGCGAGCAGGCGCTCCGCGTCGGCGAACGGCTCGAGCACGAGGACGTGAGCGCCATCTACGTCACGACCCTGCAGCGCACCGCGCAGACCGCGGCGCCGCTCGCGGCCCGGCTGGGCCTCGAGCCCCGGGTCGAGCGCGACCTGCGCGAGGTGTTCCTGGGCGAGTGGGAGGGCAGCTTCCGCCGCAACTTCGCCGAGGGCCACCCCATCGTCGCCGAGGCGCTGGCCGAAGGCCGCTGGGACGTGATCCCCGGGGCCGAGCCCGACGGCGAGTTCCGCGCCCGCGTCCGGGCCGGCGTCGACCGCATCGCGGCCGCCCACCCCGACGAGTGCGTGGTGATCGTCGTCCACGGTGGGGTGATCGGCCGCATCCTGGCCGAGGCGGCCGGCTCGACCAACGGCTTCGCCTTCGTCGGCGCCGACAACGGCTCGATCTCGCACGTCGTGGTCACGCCCGACCGCTGGATCATCCGCTGCTTCAACGACACCTCCCACCTGGGCCTCGCGTTCAGCACCGCCCCCGAGCCGCTGACGTAGGCGCGGCCGGGGGATGCCCCGCGGCGTGCTCAGCCCGGGCGCGCCAGGACCTCGCCGTGCAGCACGGCGAACCACGCGTCGGGGTGCGCCGCCCAGTCCGTGAAGGCGGCGGCCATCGCATCGAGGTCCGCCCGGGAGCAGTGACCGCCGTCGACCGCCTGCTCGCCCACCGACGAGGCCCGCATGCGCTCGGCCCACGTCCCGCCCCACCACGCGCGCTCCTCGGGCGTCGAGAAGCACCACACGGACGCACCCGCCTCCACGGCGCGGAACCCGGCGGCGTGCGCCCACCCCAACAGGTGGCGCCCGGCGTCCGGCTCGCCGCCGTTGCCTCGGGCCACCGCCCGGTACGTGGCCAGCCAGTGGTCGAGGCGATCGTCCAGCGGCGCCCAGGCGAACGCGGCGTAGTCGGCGTCGCGCGCGGCCACGACCCCGCCCGGCCTGCACACCCGGCGCATCTCCCGGAGGCCGGCGACGGGGTCGGACAGGTGCTGGAGGACCTGGTGGGCGTGCACCACGTCGAAGCTGTCGTCGGGGTGGTCGAGCGCGTACACGTCACCCACCTCGAAGCGCGGGGACTCGGCGCCGCCCACCCGCGTGCGGGCCGCGTCGAGCACCTCGTCGCTGCGGTCGACCCCCACGACCAGGCCCGGCGCCACCCGCCGGGCGAGGTCGGCCGTGATCGTGCCCGGTCCGCATCCGACGTCGAGGACGTCGAGCCCGGGCGACAGGTGCGGCAGCAGGTACGCGGCGGAGTTCTCGATCGTGCGCCACTCGTGCGACCGGAGCACCGCGTCGTGATGACCGTGCGTGTAGGTGTCGTCGGGAGCCACGCCCGCAAGTGTGGACCGCGCTCGACGGGCCCTCGCAGTCGGGAACCGGCTCAGATCTGGTAGGCGGTCGTGTGCTTCGGCTGGTAGAGCTGGAGCGGATCGGCGCCCGGGACCTCGACCATGGTGACCAGCCCGTAGCCCTCGTCGGTCACCGGCGCGCTGAACGTCGCCCCCTTCGCTTCGAGATCGGCGCGGGTGGCCTCGATGTCGTCGCACATGAGCGCGATCTGGTGGTGGCGCGGCTCGTCGTACGCCTTGCCCTCCCACACGACGTGCGTGGGGTGGACGCCCAGCTCGCTGGGCCCGGTGTTGAAGATCAGCCAGCCCGGCTCGGGCCCGGTGTCCTCGACGAAGGGCCAGCCGATGACGTCACGGAGGAAGGCGCGCGTGGCCGCCGGATCGTCGGAGTAGATCAGGGTGTGGATCGAGGTGATCATCGCCTCACGGTATTGCGTGGTCGGGGCACTCCGCTGCGGAGTCGTCCCGCCCGGGGAGCCTGTCCGCTCACCGGGCCTCGAAGGCGAACTCGTCGTTCTCGTCCTGCCCGACGGTCCCGGCCTCGTCGAGCACCACCTCGCCCTTCACGTTCGCCGTCAGCATGTAGTCGCCGCTGCCGCAGCCGTCGACCTGGTAGCCGGTCACGACCACCCGGTAGCCCCCGAGCGGCATCTGGCCGTCGGGCCAGAAGACGTTCTCGACCGAAGCCTCCTGCTCGCAGCCGACGTTCGAATCGACGTCGAGCTGGCCGCCGGTGGCCGTCGGCCCGGGATCCGAGAACCAGATCTCGGTGCCGTCGGGCTCGAACACGTGGAGGTCGACGTCGGCCGACGACGACCACCGCAGCGTGACCTGCACGTCGCCGGTCCCGAGCTCGGGCTCGGGCGTCGGCCCGGGCTCGGGCGTGGGCTCGCACCCGTCACCCGGCTCGCCCGGCTCGGTCGGATCTCCGGGCTCGTCCTCGGGGGCCTGGGCGGTGGTCACCGTGAACGCCCACACCGGGGGCTCCTCGCACTCGCCGCCCGGCTCGCCGGGCTCGCTCGGGCCGGGGCCGTCGCCCTCGGTGGTCGACGTCGTCGGACGGGGATGCGTCGTCGTCGTGGGGTCGCCGCCCCCTCCCCCGCCCAGCTCGACGTCGCCCACCATGCCGCACGCCGCCAGCAGCGGGGCGAGGGTCAGGGCGGCGAGGACTGCGGATGTCCTGCGCACGGGGTCCTCCCGGGTCGGTGGCTCGGCCCCGGGCGGACAGCCCGGGCCTCACGACCACCATCCCGGCCGCGTGGCCGGCAGCCATCGGGGTCATCCCCCGACGCACGGGGTGGGACCGGGGACGGCGCGGCCGGCTCAGAGGCCGAGCGGATAGGGCGTTCGCCACAGCCCACGAGTCCGCGATTTGGCGGGTGACCATCTGCTGACCAGCGAGGCCTCCTGGCAACACGCGACGGCTCCTCGAGATGACGTGCCTATCCGCTGAACCACTCAGGTCCAGAGCGAGCGCAGGAAGGCCAGGCCGTCCGTGGCGATGGCGTCCTGGCTGCGGGCCAGCGGGCGCCAGATCGACGCGGCCGTGGCGATCGACGCGTTCTCGGCCGTGAACGACTCGATGCACAGCGGGCCGTCGTAGCCGGCGGCAGCCAGTGCGTCCCGGAGCGCCGGCCAGTCCATGTGGTCGGCGCCGGGGGCGCCCCGGTCGTTGGCGCACACCTGCACGTGCACCAGCCGTCCGGCCGCACCGGCGGCGCGCACCGCGGCGGGCGGGTCCTGCTCCTCGATGTTGAGGTGGTAGGCGTCGAGGGCCAGGCCGACGGCCTCGGCCGGCAGGTCGGCGACCATCTCGAGGCCCTGGGCGACGGTGTTGACCACGCTCGTCTCGTAGCGGTTCAGCGGCTCGATCCCGAGGCGCACGCCACAGGCGGCGGCGTGCTCGGCCACGGGCGCGAGGGCCGCTGTGAGCTCGCCCACCAGCCGGTCCCGCTCCCCCGGCCCGGGCCGCCAGGTCCGCCCGACCGAGGCGTACATCGGCCCCGCCACGACGGACGAGCCGACGGTGGCCGCGGCGTCGACGCAACGGCGCAGGTAGTCCTGGGTCGCGCCGACCACGTCGGGTGCGGCGGCCACGAGCTCGCGGCCCGGCGGCATCACCGCGCACACGGTGGCGCCGAGGCCGAGGTCGGCGAGCAGGCGGGCGGTGCGGTCGGGATCCCAGTCGCCGGGGTTCTCGACCGGCAGCTCGATCACGTCGAAGCCCCACGCGGCGATGCGAGGCGCGAGCACGACGACGTCGGCGTCGGTCAGCGGCGAGACCCAGATCCAGGTGTTGGCCCCGAAGGGCGGCGGTTCGGTCATCGAACGGTGGGTTGCCGGGGGGCGGGGGCCAGGACACCCCCACCCCCCGGCAGACCGGGGTGGACTACTGCCAGTTCTCCGGGAACCCGGGCATCTCCTGGCACCCGCAGAGGGCGTAGAAGAGCGGGCCCATGTCGGGGTTCAGGTAGTCGTCCAGGTTGTCCTCGGTGATCTTCGGCTGCGGCAGGTTCCACTCCGCCGGCACCTGCTCGCCGCTGAGGATCCGCACCGCGGCGATGACCGGGGTGCGCCACTGGTAGGTCGGGTAGGTCGGGGCGACGGCGGTCAGGTCGTCGTCGCTCCACTTCTGCAGGAAGTCCTGCTGGTCCTCGCCCGTGATCGGCGGCACGTCGAGGCCCTCGTCCTCGAACGCCTCGATGGCTGCCACCGCGGTGGCCCCGGCGTCCATCCAGATGCCGTCCAGCTCACCTTCCCGGGCGATGTAGTCCGACACGATCGACTTGGTGTTGGCCGCGTCGCCCTCGGTGAACTCGGCGCCGACCAGCTCGATGCCGTTGTCCTCGAAGATCTGCTGCGCGCCGGCGAAGCGGGTTTCGAGCACGTCGACCCCCGGCAGGATGCGCAGGGCCAGCACCTTCCCGCCCTCCTCGACCTCGTCGACCAGGAACTCGGCCGCGTCGGCCCCGAAGGCGTACCCGCCGATCGGCTTGATGAACGTGACCGGGCAGTCGGTGTTGACCCCGCGGTCGAACACGATCACCGGGATGCCGGTGGCACACGCCTCCTCGACGGCCGGCGTCAGCGTCGCGGTCGTGTTGGGCGACACGATCAGCGCGTCACAGCCCTGACCGGCCAGGGACTCGATGTCCGAGATCTGCTTGTCGTCCGACGCCTCGGCGTCGAGCGCCGTGAACTCGGCGATCTCGGGGTGCAGCTCCACCTCGGCCTGCATCGTCGTCCAGCCGACCTGCCGCCACGGGTTGTCTGTGGCGGCGTTCGAGAAGCACACCTTCCACCCGCCGCCCGGCTGGGCGAACTGGGCCGTGTCGACCCACTCGGGCTCGATGGCCTGCTCCCACGGCGCGTCGGCGGGGCCTTCGGCCTCCATGTCGCGCATGGCGAGCTGGGCGTCCATCTCCTCCTGGGAGAAGAACTCGGAGTCGAGGCCACCCTCGATGTCGGCGGCCTCCTCTTCACGGTGTCGTCCGTCGCCTCCGTGTCGTCCGAGTCGTCGCTGCACGCCCCGGCCAGCAACGCGGCCGCGGCGATCCCGGCGATCCACCGTCGCTTCCTCATGTCATGTCCCCCTCTGTGTGGGTTCGATGTGCCGTGTCGGCACTTGCTGTCGTCGAGCCGGTCATCTGTCCGACCGCAGGCGGAACGCGGCGAACGCGACCGCGGCGATGATGATCAGGCCCTCGACCGTGTCCTCGAGAGCGCCCGACACGCCGAGCAGGTTGAGCAGCGTGAAGAGCGCCTCGAGGGTGAGCGCGCCGGCGATGGCGGCCACGACCGAGCCGCGGCCGCCGCCGAGGACCACCCCGCCGAGCACGACGGCGGTGATGGCCTGGAACTCGAGCCCGTCGCCCACCTGGGCGGAGACGCCCGCGAACCCGCCGAGCAGGATGCCGGCGACGGCGGCCAGCAGGCCCGACAGGACGAAGGCGATGGTGCGGACCCGGGCGACGGGCACGCCCGAGAGATCCGCGGCGCGGTCGTTGTCCCCGACCGCCATGAACTGCTTGCCCAGGTTGGCTCGCATGAGCAGGACGGCACCCGCGCCGACGGCCAGGAACACGACCACCGACCAGGGCAGCTGCTCGAGCCCGGGAACGTCGTCGATGCCGCCGCGCCCCAGCGTGCGGAACCCCTCGGTCAGGCTGCCCTTCGGGGCGCCGTCGGTCCACGAGAAGACCGCGCCGTCCAGGATGAGCAGCATCCCGAGCGTGGTGATGAACGACGGCACGCGCAGGCGCGTCGTGATCAGCCCGTTGGCCACGCCGACCGCGGCGCCGATCGCCAGGACCAGGAGGATGACCACCAGGGTGCTGTCGGGGTGGTCGGCCAGGACCTGGGCGGCGACGACCACGGTGACGGTGACGAGCGACCCGACCGACAGGTCGTACTCGCCGCTCACGATCACGAAGTACTGCCCGGCGGCGAGGACGGCCAGCGGGGCCGCCCGCTTGAGGAAGGCGAGGAAGCCGGCCGGCTCGGTGAAGTTCGGGTTCTCGATGGCGATCCAGACCAGGAGCACCGCCAGCACCCCGAAGATCGGGGCGCTGCGGGCGACCGACCGCCACAGCCGCTCGGCGACCGAGGGCCGGGGCGGGGCCGCGGCGACATCGTCGGCGACGGGGCCCGAGGGGCTCACGGTCGTGTCGGTCATCCGGCCGCCGTCCCGGTCGCCGCCTGCGGGCGCTCGCGGCGGCGCAGGGCGTACACCGCCACCGCGGCGATGATGACCACGCCGCGCACCGCCTGCTTGAGGAACGGGTCGAGCTCGAGCTGGTTGAAGACGTTGTCGAGCACGGCGAGCACGAGCACGGCGCCGACCGTGCCCGCGACGCGGCCGCGCCCTCCGGCCAGGGCCGTGCCGCCGAGCACCACGGCGGCGATCGACTCGAGGTCGTAGCCACCGTCGGTGCCGACACGGGGGGTGCCCGACCCCAGCCGGCTGGCGAGGAACAGCCCGGTGAGCGCGGCGCACATCGAGCAGATCACGTGCGCGGCGATGACCACCCGGTGGGTGCGCAGGCCCGACAGCACCGAGACCTGCTCGTCGCCGCCCACCGCGTACACGTGGTACCCGAACCGGGTGCGGCGCAGCGCCAGCCCGACGACGAGGGCGACCCCGGCGAACAGGAAGATCGACACCGGGACCGGCCCGATGCGGGAGTAGCCGAACGACTCCCAGGACCCGGGCACCGAACCCGTGGGCCGGTCGTAGTTGTTCTCGATGTAGCCGCGCAGCACCAGGGCCATGCCGAGGGTGGCGATGAAGGCGTTGACGCGCAGCTTCGTGATGACGAGCCCGTTCACGAGGCCGACGCCCGCGCCGAGGGCCAGCGTGAGGGCGATCGCCGGGACGAGCATCGACTCGCGCCCGTCCATCGTCTCGGCGCCCACCAGCGACGCCAGGCTGATGAGGTACGACACCGACAGGTCGAGCGAGCCCGCCAGGATCGCCACCGTCTGGCCGACGGACACGATGCCGAGGGCGACGCTGCGCTGGAGGATGTTGGTGAGGTTGCCGCTGGCGAAGAACGTCCCGCCGTCGACCGTGACCACGAGCCAGCCGATGACGACGATGCCGCCGAGGGCGGCCCAGATCGGCGTGCCGGCGACCGCCTCGCGGACCCGGCCCCGTCGCGGCGACGGCGGCGTTGCGCTCGCGGACCTCGCCCGGTGCACTCACGCCGGCACCGCCTCGTCGGCGTCGTGCCCCGCGGCGAGGGCGATGACCTGCTGCTCGGTCGCGCCCACGGCGAGCTCCCCGGCGATGCGTCCCTCGTGCAGCACGACGATCCGGTCGCTGAGGCCGATCAGCTCGGGCAGCTCCGACGAGATCATGACGATCGCCCGGCCCTGACGGGCCAGGTCGCGCATGAGGTCGTGGATGGCGGCCTTCGCGCCCACGTCGATGCCCCGGGTGGGTTCGTCGAACAGCAGGACGCCCGGCTCGAGCGCCAGCCACTTGGCCAGCACGACCTTCTGCTGGTTGCCGCCCGACAGGAACCGCACCTCCTGCTCGAGGCTGGCCGCCCGCAGCTCGGTGGCGGTCGCCAGGGCCTCGACGTCGGTGGTCCCCGAGCGGCGACGGCCGCGGGCGGCACCCGACCGGCGGGCGAGCAGCGCGTTGTCGCGCACCGACTGCCCCAGAACGAGGCCCTCGGCCTTGCGGTCCTCGCTCAGGAAGCCGAGGCCGGCGCCGATGCCGGCGCGGGGGGACCGCAGACGGCGGGGGCGCCCGTCCACCTCGACGGTCCCCTCGGAGAACGGGTCGGCGCCGAACAGCGCCCGGACCAGCTCGGTGCGACCCGCGCCCTGCAGGCCACCGATGCCCACGATCTCCCCGGCGCGGACCTCGAGGTCGATGCCGGCCAGCAGCGCGTTGGCCCCGCCCCGCACGGCCAGGCGCACCTCCCCGATGTCCTCGGGCACGGCCCGGTCGGGGAAGTACGCGTCCAGGTCGCGCCCGACCATGCTCGTGACGAGGCGACCCGGGTTGGTGTCGGCTGCGGCGACGGTGTCGACGCGCCGGCCGTCCTTGAGCACCGTGATGCGGTCCGCCACCGCGAACACCTCGCGCAGCCGGTGCGAGATGTAGATGACGGCGATGCCCTGCTCCCGCAGCCGGCGCACCAGGGCGAGCAGCGCCTCGACCTCGTCGCCGGCCAGGGCGGCGGTCGGCTCGTCCATCACGACGATGCGGGCATCGAGCGAGCGGGCCTTCACCACCTCGACGACCTGCTGCTGCGCGACGGACAGCGTCCGGACCAGGGTGCGGGGCCCGAACGACCGCTCGCCCAGCTCGTCGAGGAGGCGCTGGGTGTCGGCGAGCATGCGGCCGCGGTCGACGAGCCCGAACCGCCCGGGTTCGCGGCCCACCCACACGTTCTCGGCCACGGTGCGCTCGGGCAGGAGGTTGAACTCCTGGTAGATGATCGCCACCCCGGCCTCCTGGGCCTGCACGGGGTGGTGGAACGTCCGGGGCTCGCCGTCGATGACGATCTCGCCGGTGTCGGGGGGGTGCACGCCCGCCAGGACCTTCATGAGCGTCGACTTGCCGGCGCCGTTCTCGCCGACGACCGCGTGCACCTCACCGGCCGCGCACGTCAGGTCGACGTCCTCGAGCACGACGGTGCCGAGGAACGACTTGCCGATGCCACGCATCTCGAGCCGCGGTGCGGCGACGTCGTCCGCCATCACGCCACCAGCAGCGGTCGCAACGTCCGGTGGGCGATCTGCAGGCCGATCTCGACCTTGTCCTCGGTGCCGCCCCACACGGGATCCTCGTGCTCGACCGACAGCACCCCGTCGAAGCCGCCCTCGTAGAGGGCGTCGACCACGCGGACCCAGTCGACCTGGCCCAGGCCGGGGACTCGGTAGCGCCACCAGCCCACGTCCCACGGGTCCTCACGGGTCACCGCCCGGCCCGGCCAGCCGAAGCGGTTCCGGGCGGCCGGGTCGACCTGGATGTCCTTGGCCTGGGCGTGCGGGATGCGGTCGATGTAGGGCCGCAGCGCCTCGACCGGGTCGATCCCCATCCACACCAGGTGCGACGGGTCGTAGTTCAGGTACAGCCCGAGGTCGAACATCCACTCCCACAGCTCGGGCGAGTAGGCGAGGTTCCCCGGGTAGCCGTCGGGGTGCCAGCCCTCCATGACGCAGTTCTCGACGATGAGCTTCACGCCCAGCTCGCCGGCCCGGTCGACGAAGGGCCGGAAGACGTCCTCGGCGTCACGCAGGTTGTCGGCCACCGACCGGCCCGGGTGGCGCCCGACGAAGGTGCCGACGGTCGGGCACCCGACGAGCGCGGCCGCCTCGATGCACCGGCCGAGGTGCTCGTGGATCGCCTGCCGCTCGGCCGGGTCGGGGTGCAGGTTGTTGTCGTAGAACGCCAGCGACGACAGCTCGAGGCCGTGCTTGGCGAACAGGGCGCGGGTCGCGTCCGCCTCCGCGGGCCCGAAGCGCTCCACCGCCAGGTGGGTGGCGGTGAACGGTCGATCGCCGAGGTCGGGCCACGCGGCCACCTCGAGCGCCTCGTAGCCCTCGGCCGCGGCCCACTCGCACAGTTGGGGCAGGGTGCGGCCGGGCAGGCAGGCGGTGATGAACCCGAGCTTCATGGCTGTGGTACCTCCTCCCAGGTGCGGCCCTTGGCCGACCGCATCACGGCGTCGGTGATGTCGGCTGCCCGGGCGCCGTCGGCGAAGGTGGGCAGGCCGTCGACCGCGCCCGCGCCGCCGGCACGGATGGCGCGGTAGGTGTCGCCGACGAAGGCGTCGAAGCAGTCCTGGTAGCCCTGGGGGTGCCCTGGCGGCAGCACCGCGTACGGTGCCGCCGCCGGCGCGAGGTGGGCGCCGTCGCGCACGATGATCTCTGACGAGGTGCGCCGGCCGACCCACAAGGACTCGGGTTGCTCCTGGTCGAAGAAGAGCGTGGCCTCAGACCCCGCCACCTCGAACTGGAGGCGGTTCTTGCGGCCGGGCGAGACCTGGCTGATGACGACCGAACCGGCGACCCCTCCGACCGTCCGGAACAGCACCACCGTGATGTCCTCGGTGGTGACGGTCCGGCGGCTGGCCCCGGCGGTCACAGGGGCCGCGAACGCGTGCGGCTCGGTCCCGGCCGCGTGCACGCGCTCGGGGACCGCGGTCACGGCTTCGGCGCACACGGCGGCGAGCCGGTCGCCGCACACGAACTCGACGAGGTCGCACCAGTGGGACCCGATGTCGGCGAACGCACGCGACTCCCCGGCGAGGTCGGCATCGACCCGCCAGTTGTCGTCGTCCTCGGTGGCGAGCCAGTCCTGCAGGTAGTTGCCGTGCAGCAGGCGCACCGGCCCGATGGCCCCGGCGGCCACACGGGCGCGGGCTTCGCGCACCAGCGGGTAGAAGCGGTAGACGAAGGGCACCGTCGCCACGCGCCCGGCGGCGTCGGCCGCCGCCGTGAGGCGACGGGCGGTGGCGCCGTCGACGGCGAGCGGCTTCTCGCAGACCACGTGCTTGCCGGCCGCCAGGGCCATGGCCGCCAGGTCGGCGTGCAGGTGGTTGGGCGTGCAGACGTGGACGACGTCGACGTCGGGGCTCGTGGCGAGGACCTCGGCCTCGTCGAAGGCGTCCTCGGCGCCGAGGCGACGGGCCGCGGCCCGGCCCCGCTCGGGGGTCGAGGCGGCCACGCCGACCAGGCGGGCCCCGACGCGGCGCACGGCGCGGGCGTGGACCTCGCCGATGAATCCGGTGCCCACGATGGCGGCGCGCAGAGGGCGCTCGGCCTCGTCGGGCTGATGCCTGCCGTCGGGCAGTGTTCCCGTCGTCTCCCCCACGGCTGTGATCTTGGACACAGACTTATGCCGACTGTCAATCAAAAGTTCGCTGTCATGCGATCGCAACCTTCGGAACTTCAGGTCTTTGACAGGCGGAAGGGGCGCTGGTTCACTTGCCCGCCGTGAGCACCGCTCCCCCGCGCCCCTCCCCGGCCACCGGCGCAGGCGCGGGCGCCATCCTCCAGCTCGTCCGCAGCGGCCAGGCCACCACCCGAGCCGACCTGGCGGCCATGACCGGCCTGGCCCGCTCGACGGTCGCCCAGCGCGTCGACGCCCTCCTCGCCCGTGACCTGCTGGTCTCCCGGGGAGACAGCCAGTCGACCGGCGGGCGGCCGGCCACGATGCTCGCCTTCAACCACCGCGCCGGCGTCGTGCTCAGCGGCGATCTCGGCGCCACCCACTCGCGGGTGGCCGTGACCGACCTGGGCGGCGCGGTGCTGGCGCAGACCCGGCACGAGATCGCCATCGCGGAGGGGCCCGAGGTCGTGCTCGCCTGGCTCGAGGCCGCCTTCGACGCACTTCTCGACGAGATCGGCCGGGGACCCGACGCGGTCCGTGGCGTGGGGGTGGGCCTTCCTGGGCCGGTCGAGTTCGCCACCGGCCGACCGGTCAACCCGCCGATCATGCCGGGGTGGGACCGGTACCCCGTCGGCGAGAGGCTCGCCGCCCGCTACGGCGTGCCCGCCCTGGTGGACAACGACGTGAACATCATGGCGGTCGGCGAGCACTGGTCGACCTGGCGCGACGAGGCCTTCCTGCTGTTCGTGAAGATGGGCACCGGCATCGGGTCGGGAATCGTGGCCGGCGGGCACGTGCACCGCGGGGCCGACGGCGCCGCGGGCGACATCGGCCACATCCACGTGCCCGACCACGACGACATCGTGTGCCGGTGCGGCAACCGGGGCTGCCTCGAGGCGTTCGCCGGCGGCGGCGCCATGGCCGCCCGGCTGCGAGAGGCCGGGCTCGACACCCACACCAGCCTCGACGTGGTCGACCGCGTCCGGGCCGGTGATCCGGTCGCCACCCAGCTCATCCGCGAGGCCGGGCGCACCGTGGGTGGCGTGCTCGCGACGTGCGTGAACATGCTCAACCCCGCCGTGATCGTCATCGGCGGCGATCTCGCCCGGGCGGACGAGCCGCTGCTGGCCGGCGTGCGAGAGGTGGTGTACCGGCGGTCGCTCCCCCTGGCCACCGGCCGCCTCCGCATCGTCACCAGCCGCCTCGACGACGAGGCGGGCGTCGTCGGGGCGGCGGTCATGGTCATCGAGAGCGTGCTCGCCCCCGACGCCGTCGACGCCGCCCTGACCGCGGGCTGAGCCGAGCCGGGACGCGCAAGAGGGGCGCACCACGGAGGTACGCCCCTCTCGGTCGCTCGCCAGGGCTGGAGGGAGGCGGTGTGCCCTGACGGACGAAACCGCAGCCCGGACGGGTTACTGGGAGAGCTCGCCCAGCGTCACGTCGACGGTCTGCTCGTCGCCGCCCCGGGTGAAGGTGACCTGGACCGTGTCGCCGGGCGACTGGCTGCGCACTGCGGCGGTCAGGCCGGCGGCATCGGTGATGTCGGTGTCGCCGACCCGGGTGATCACGTCGCCCTCCTGGAGCCCGGCGTCGGCGGCCGGCTGGCCCTCCTCGACGGCCTGGACCAGGGCGCCGTCGCCGTCCTCGCCGTCGGCGATGCTCACGCCGAGGTAGGCGTGGCTGACAGAGCCGTCGTCGATGAGCTGCTGGGCGATGTCGCGGGCCGTGTCGATGGGGATGGCGAAGCCCACGCCGATGTTCCCGCCCTGGGACGTGGTCCCCTGGGCCAGCGAGGCGATGGCCGTGTTGATCCCCACCACCTCGCCGTCGGCGTTGATGAGCGCGCCACCCGAGTTGCCGGGGTTGATGGCGGCGTCGGTCTGGATGGCCGAGATCACCGCGGTGTCGGACGGGTTGGCCTGGGGCGCCCCGCCGCCGAAGGGCGACTGCTCCTCGGGCGTCGACTCGCCCTGCAGCGTGATCGAGCGGTTGAGGGCGCTGACGATGCCCGCGCTCACCGATCCGTCGAGGCCGAGGGGGCTGCCGATGGCGAGGACGGTGTCGCCGACGTGCAGGTCGGCGCTGCTGCCGAGCGAAGCGGGCGTGAGGTCGCTCACGCCGTCCGCCTGGATCACGGCCAGGTCGGTGGCCGGGTCGCGCCCGAGGATCTCGGCGTCGGCGGTCGATCCGTCGGAGAAGGTGACCGACAGCGAGCCACCGTCGGCGGCCTGGGCCACGACGTGGTTGTTGGTGAGGATCTGGCCGTCGGAGCTGATCACGATGCCCGAGCCGCTGCCCGAGCCGGCGTCCGACTCGAAGCTGATCGAGACCACGCTCGGCAGCACCGCGGCGGCCGCCTGCGAGAGCGGCTCGGACGCGGTGTCGGTGTCGCCCGCGACCGTGGCCGACAGGCTCGAGGCCGCAGGTGTCGCAGGGTCGTCGTCGATCGCCAGCGCGACCAGCGCGCCGCCCGTGGCCGACACGAGCATGAGCCCGGCGGCCGTGAGGACCGCGACGGCTCGCCGGCCCCGCCCAGGGGGAGGAGGCGGGACCGGAGAGCCGGCCGGAGGCCCATCAGGAGGGGTGGGCGCCCCGGCGTGCGGGGAGAGGTGGGGCGCGGCCGGAGGTGCGGGCGGCGCCGGCGGAACGGGAGGCGGACCCACCGGAGGGGTGGGCGCGGCGGTGCCGACGCCGGCGGGCGGAGCCGGGGGAGGTCCGGGGGTCCCGGGCGTCGCGGGGTCGGGGTCACCGGTCGCCCCGAGGCTGGGGGCGGTCGTTCCGACGGCCGGCGCAGCTGCGGGAGGACCAGGCACGATCTGCGTGGTCTCGTTGCTCATGTCGACGACGATGGCGCTCGACCCTGCGGATGCGCTGGATGCCACCTGTGAGTTTCCTGGACGTCGCCACCTGGGATTCCGCCCGGTCCGACGACCAGCAACCGCCCAGGCAACGTTCAGCCCGCTCTCAGGTTCGGCCCCCACCCTGGTCCGTGTGACAAGCCCTCTCGGCGGTACCGTCGCGACCGGACAGACCATGACAGACCTCCTCCCCCCGACCAACGGACGCAACCCCGAAGCGCGGCTGCTCGTGGTCGACGACGAGCCCAACATCGTCGAGCTGCTGTCGACCAGCCTGCGGTTCGCCGGCTTCGAGGTGGCGACGGCGATGAACGGCGCCGATGCGGTGCGCGCCGCCGAGCGTCACCGCCCCGACCTGGTGCTCCTCGACGTGATGCTGCCCGACGTCGACGGCTTCGTCGTGCTCCGCCGGCTGCGCGACGGGCGCGAGCGCCTCCCCGTCCTGTTCCTGACCGCACGCGACGGCAACGACGACAAGGTCACGGGCCTCACCCTCGGCGGCGACGACTACGTGACCAAGCCGTTCAGCCTCGAGGAGGTCGTCGCCCGCATCCGGGCCGTCCTGCGCCGCACGCAGACGTCCGAGCGCGCGCCCCGCCTCGTCGTGGCCGACCTCGAGCTCGACGAGGAGAGCCACGAGGTGTGGCGCGCCGGGCACGAGGTGGCCCTGTCGCCCACCGAGTTCAACCTGCTCCGCTACCTCATGGTGAACGCGGGGCGGGTGCTCTCGAAGTCGCAGATCCTCGACCACGTGTGGAGCTACGACTTCGACGGCGACGCCAACATCGTCGAGTCGTACATCTCGTACCTGCGCCGCAAGCTCGACGACGGCGACCCGCTCATCCACACGGTGCGGGGCGTCGGCTACGTGCTCCGGCCTCCCCGTGACCGCGGCTGAGGGCGGGCGCGTGGGCGTGGTCCGAGCCTGGCGACGCACCCCGCTGTGGCTCCGTCTGATCTCGGCCATGCTCTGCCTGGTCGCGCTGGGCCTGACGCTCACCGGAGCGTTCGGCGTGCGCCTGCTGCGCAACTACCTCGTCGACCGGGTGGACGAGCAGCTCGCCGACGGCGTCCACCAGATCGAGGCCAGCTGAACGCCCAGGTGCCCCGACGCGATGCCGGGCCCCCAGCCCGACGACCCATCCGTGCCGAGCCAGTTCGACGTCACGTTCCTGTCGTCGACGGGGACGGAGCGGCGGAGCTGGCCGTCCCGGCTCGACAGCCGCGCAGCCCGACATCCCCGACCTGTCGTGCACGAGGCAGTCCCAGGAGCGGGGCAACGAGCCGTTCACCGTCGACGCGGCCGACGGGCGACGGGCGATGGCGCGTGCTGGCCGTGCCGTACCAGGTGCGCTCGGTCGGCATCCGGGCACCGTCGTGATCGCCACGAGCCTCGACGAGGTCGACGCCACCGTGACGCGCCTGATCCAGATCGACGTCCTCGTCGGGCTGGCGGTCCTCGCCGGCCTGGCCCTCGTGGGCGTGTCGATGGTGCGCACGGCCCTGCGACCGCTCGGCGAGATCGAGGTGACCGCGGCGGCCATCGGCCGCGGCGACCTGGGCCGCCGCGTGCCCGACCACCACCCCGGCACCGAGATGGGCCGGCTCGAGCCGGGCGCTCAACGCCATGCTCGAGCAGGTCGAACGGGCCTTCCGGGCCCAGGCCCGCTCCGAGGCCCGGGCCCGCGGCTCCGAGCAGCGCATGCGGCGGTTCATCGCCGACGCCAGCCACGAGCTGCGCACGCCGCTCACGTCGATCCGGGGCTTCGCCGAGCTGCACCGGCAGGGTGCGGTGACCGATCCCGAGGCGGTCTCCGACCTCCTGATCCGGATCGAGGGCGAGGCCGAGCGCATGGGACTGCTCGTCGACGACCTGCTGCTCCTGGCCCGGCTCGACCAGCAGCGGCCGATGGAGAAGGCGCCGGTCGACGTGGCCGAGGTGGCGCGCCAGGCCGTCGAGGCGGCCGCGGGCCGCGGCCCCCGATCGCCGGGTGACCCTCGAGGCCCCCGCCACGCCGATGACGGTCGAGGGCGACGCCGCCCGGCTCCACCAGGTCCTCGCCAACCTGCTCGACAACGCCCAGGCCTACTCCCCGGCGGGATCGCCCGTGGCGGTGCGGCTGGAGGAGGTCTCCGACGACGGGCAGTCCTTCGTCGCCGTCGAGGTGGCCGACGAGGGTCAGGGGCTGACGCCCGACCAGGCCGACCGGGTCTTCGAGCGCTTCTACCGCACCGACGCGGCCCGCAGCCGCGCCCACGGGGGCACCGGGCTCGGCCTGTCGATCGTGGCCGCCATCGCCGAGGCCCACGGCGGCACCGTGGCCGTCGAGTCGACCCCGGGCGAGGGCTCGACGTTCCGTGTCCTGCTCCCCCACCCGGGCCTGGTTGACTCTCCGGCGTGAAGAAATCGATCGACTTCGCCTTCGACGACCATCCCGACGACGACGAGGAGAAGGCGCGCGTGGCCTGGGCGGTCGCCGCGGTCGACGACTGCGACGGCTGTGCGGACCTGCGGATCGAGGTCACGCTCGAGGACGAGGGCGCCAACGGCACGGGCGTGACCGCCCACCTCGCTCCCGACACGGCCCGCCGCGTGCGCGCCGCCCTCGCCGCGGCCCTCCGCGAGATCGGCGAGGACCCGGGCGCCTGAATTCCCGGTTTCGGTGAGAAACATTTCACACACCGCAAAGTTGCAGGTAATGCAATTCGCTGTCAGGGTGGCAGGAACCCCGAGGAAGGTGTGTGCCCGTGGAGACCTCCGCTCCGCCCCAAGCCCTGACGCACCGACAGGTGCTCGTCGTGTTCTCCGGCCTGATGCTCGGCCTGTTCCTCGCCGCCATCGATCAGACCATCGTGGCGACCGCCCTGCCGACGATCGTCGGCGACCTCGGTGGCCTGAACCACATCTCCTGGGTCGTGACCGCCTACCTGCTGGCCGAGACCGTGGCGACGCCCCTGTTCGGCAAGCTCGGCGACCTCTACGGCCGCAAGCGCCTCTTCCAGGCGGCGATCGTGATCTTCCTGGCCGGCAGCGTGCTGTCGGGCATGGCCACGTCGATGGGCACGCTCATCGCGTTCCGCGCCATCCAGGGCGTCGGCGCCGGTGGGCTCATCGTCCTGGCGATGGCGATCATCGCCGACGTCGTCAGCCCCCGTGAGCGCGGTCGCTACCAGGGCTTCTTCGGTGCGGTCTTCGGGGCGGCCAGCGTGGCCGGCCCGCTCCTCGGCGGCTTCTTCACCGA
Organism: uncultured Acidimicrobiales bacterium; assembly: GCA_963778415.1. Taxonomy (GTDB): domain Bacteria; phylum Actinomycetota; class Acidimicrobiia; order Acidimicrobiales; family VFJN01; genus ZC4RG19. The sequence goes on along the minus strand of CAVZUI010000010.1, from coordinate 184,680 downwards.
CCACCTGTCGTGGCGCTGGGTCTTCTACATCAACGTGCCGCTCGGCATCCTCGCCCTGTTCGTGACGAGCGTGGTCCTGCCGGCCTCCGTGCGCCGGCCGTTCGTGCGGATCGACTGGGCCGGCACCGCCGCTGCTGAGCGCGGCGATCGTCTCCCTCGTGCTGTTCACGACCTGGGGCGGCACCGAGTACGCGTGGGGCTCGCCGATCATCGTCGGGCTCGCCATCGCAACAGTCGTGCTCGGGGCGGCGTTCGTCGTCGTCGAGCGCCGCGCACCGGAACCGGCGATCCCCCTGCGCCTGTTCCGGATGCGCACCTTCGTGGTCTCCGCGGCCGTCAGCCTGCTCGTCGGCATGGCGATGTTCGGGGCCATCACCTACCTGCCCACCTTCCTGCAGGTGGCGAACGGCGCCTCGGCCAGCAACTCGGGCCTGCTGCTCGTGCCGCTGATGGGCGGCATGCTCATCGCGTCGATCTCCGCCGGGCAGATCATCTCCCGCACCGGCCGCTACCGGCACTTCCCGATCATCGGCATGGCGGTCATGAGCGTCGGCATGTACCTGCTGTCGACGCTGGACACCGGATCGACTCGCCTCGAGTCGGGTGCCTACATGGTCGTGCTCGGCGTGGGCATCGGCATGGTCATGCAGATCCTCGTCATCGCCGTGCAGAACGAGGCACCGGTCGCCGACCTCGGCGTCGCCACCTCGACCGTCACGTTCTTCCGGGCCGTCGGCGGCTCCGTCGGCGTCGCCCTGTTCGGGGCCCTGTTCAGCAGCCACCTCAACGACATCCTGGCGGGCGGCGCTCCCGAGGGTCTCACGCCCGAGGCGATCGGGCAGCTCCCCGCCGCGCAGCGCACCGAGCTGGCCGGCGCCTTCGCGGAGTCGATCACGATGGTGTTCCAGTACGCGGTGCCCCTGCTCGTCATCGGGTTCGCGCTCACCTGGCTGCTCAAGAACATGCCCCTCCGCGGCACGAGCGGCTCGGTCGAGCGTCACGCCGATCCGGCGCCCGCCGGTCCGGTGACCGCCGACGTCGCGGGCGCGGCGGCGCCGCTCGACCCGCCGCACGACACCCCCCTCGACGACCTCGACGACAGCGTCGCAGACGACGCCGACGCGGACGATCGTGTGCGGCACCGGGCAGTCGTGATGGACTAGTGGCCGTGACCGAGGGGCTGCGGGAACGCAAGAAGGAAGAGACCCGGCGGGCGTTGTCGTCGGCTGCGCTGCGGTTGGCCCGCCAGCTCGGCCCCGACGGCGTCACGATCGAGGCGATCGCCGAGGCGGCGGGCGTGTCGCCCCGCACGTTCTTCAACTACTTCCCGTCCAAGGACGACGCCATCGTCGGCGTCGCCCCCGTCGAGGCGTCCGAGCTGATTCGCGACCTGGTCGACCAGCCCGACGACGCCACCCCGCTCGAGGCGCTGCGGGGCATGTGCCTGGCGACGGTCCCCCGGCTCGAGCTCACGGCCGACGACCTGTGGGCCCGGCACCAGCTCATGCAGGAGCACCCCTCGCTCGCCACCCGCCGGAACGCGGCGTTCGCCGAGGTCGAGCGCCGCCTCGCGGTCGAGATCGCGCGCCGCACGGGGCGCGACCTCGAGAGCGACCTCTACCCCACCCTCGTCGTGACCGCCGCCAGCGGTGCGTTGAAGGCGGCGGTGTCGGTGTGGCAGGAGCGCGGGCGCCGCGATCCGCTGGCCGAGCTGATCGACGAGGCGTTCCGGACCATCGCCTCGGGGTTCGCCCTGCCGGTGGCCGTCACCGCCGGCTGACGGCCCCCGACACCGGCACGTCGCCGGTCAGCCGCGTCGAGCGAGCACCCGGTAGGCGTTCGAGGCCCCCAGCACCGGCACGAACGGCGCCATCACGTGGTCGAGCACCAGGCCGAGGCCGATGACCGGCATGCCGAGGCTGAAGCCGACGCTGCGGCGCGCCCGAGACCAGCGCGTCGGCGCGGGTCGCCACGGCACGTCGACGGGCGGACCGAGCCGGTTGGCCACCATGAAGGCGGCGAAGCCGAAGTCGCACGCCTGGTGAGCCTCGTGGCGGTGGCGGTCGATGACCGTGAAGCCCCGCTCGACGAGCATGTCCTCGAGGTTCGGCATCGTGACCATGTTGAGGTGCTGGGGCTGGAGGTAGGGGCCCCACCAGCGGCCCATCGCCCGCGCCAGGGACGAGTCGGGATCGGGCATCTCGATCGACAGCAGGCCACCGGGTTCGAGGGCGACGGCGGCCGCATCCAGCTCCGCGCCGGGGTCGCGCGTGTGCTCGAGGTAGTGGTGCATGCTCACGACGTCGTATTCGGCCGCCACCTGCGGCGCGAGCTCGGGGAACAGCCCGCGGTGGGCGTGGTCGACCCAGCCCCGCCGGGCCGCGAGCTCGATGCTCTCCGCCAGGTCGACCACGTCGAACCGGGCCTTGGGCCAGACGCCGCGGGCCACCAGGCTGAAGTGCCCGTGCCCGCCGCCGACGTCGAGCCAGCGCCGCGGTTCGGCGTGCCCGGCGACGAACGAGGCGCGCGCCGCGTACTGGTCGGAGCCGGTGGCGCCGAGCAGCTCCATCTCCTCCTCGCCGACACCGTCGTAGAAGTCGCCGTAGTAGAAGTCGAGACCGTCGACGGTCAGCCGCGGGTTCTGGAAGACGTGGCCGCAGCGGCGGCACTCGTCGAGCGTGAACCGGCCCGGCTTGTTCTGCAGCATGTCGCCGGTGCGCACCCGCTCGACCAGGTCGCGTCCCGCGCAGGCCGGGCACGCCGCGAGGCGCGGCTCGAACAGGTCGTCGATCCCGGCGGCCAACCGTTCGTGGTACCGGGCGCGCCGCAGGGCGACGGTCTCGGAGCCGTCCGCGGTTCCGGGCGCCGGGCGCAGGCCGGTCACGCGCTCGACCGCCGCGGTCGCCAACCGCACGGGCAGGCGCGTGGCCAGGTCTCGGGGCCGGAACGGCGTGCCGACCGTGGCGATCAGCGGTTGCAGCGAGAAGGCGGCCGCCCCTGCCAGCCCCCACGGACGCCCGCGCGGCGCGCCAGGCCAGCCCCGCGACCGACGCCGCCCGCAGGGTCAGGATGAACGGCGAGCCCATGGCGTAGGCCGACTCGACCCACACCCGCCGTTGGGCAGGGTCGTCCTGGCGCCGGGCGGGCAACCCGGGCGCCACCGCGTGGGCCATCGCCCGCGGGGCGAAGCGCTTGAGGGCCTTCGAGAGCCGGTGCATCTCGTGGGCACCGAGGCCGGCGGTGCGCGTCGTGCCCGACCGGGCGAGGACGTCCTCGGTGACGAGGAGTGCGTGATCGGCGGCGAAGCCCGTGGCCAGCGGGTCGTCGTGAAACGAGCCGGGGACCACGCGCCAGGCGAAGGCCAGCAGCGGCTCGACGGCGAGGTCGGCCGGGACGAGGTCCAGCACGTCCAGGCCGTGACGCCGGGCGTGCCGGCTGGCCGCCCGCCGCGTGGCGTCGTCGACGGTGACCCCGGCCGCGGTGACGAGGCGGTGCTCGGCCGCGACCGGCTCGTCGGTGGGCTCGAGCACCGGCACCGCGGCCAGGCGCCGGCGCAGCGCCAGCCCGTAGCCGGTGACCGCGGCGGCGGCCGCGGGCCCGACCGTCACCCGCGCCCAGCTGGACACACGCCCCACCACGACGTCAGCTCCGGGTGAGGCGGGTGAAGCGGCGGGCGAGGTCCTTGCGGTACGACGCAGGATGCTGCACGAGGCCGACGGGATCCCACGCGTCGGCCGGACCCCCCGCCCGCTCGGCCGCGGCCAGGGCCGCCGACCAGCGCAGGGCGTGGAACGCGCCCCAGTAGCGCAGGCGGTCCTGGTCGAGCGGGCTCACGCCCTCGGTCGCCTCGTAGGCGGCGAGGTAGCCGTCGGTGATCATGTCGCGCACGGTCTTGAGCATCTTGCGCTGCCCCATGCCCTGGGCCAGGTACGGCGCCGACCAGAACATGAGCAGCGTCAGCGCCAGGTCGTACTCGGCGTCGGCCACCAGCGCCGTCGACCAGTTCACCAGCACGGCGGTCGTGGTGTCGTCGCCGTCGAGGCGCATGGCCGCGGGCTGGAGGTCACCGTGGCACACGGTGGCGGGGCCGCTGGGCGGCGCGTGCCCGTCCAGCCAGGCGCGCTCGGCCGCGAACGCGGCGGCGATGCCGGCCTCCTCGAGCGCGGCGTCGAACGCCGCCAGCGGGGCGGCGCCCGCCGGTGACGCCGGCGCGCCCTCGGCGGCGACCTGGTGCAGGCGGGCGTGCGCCTCGGCCATCGACCGCAGGAGCTGCGGGATGGCCATCGGGCTCTGCCCGAGGCTCTCCATCAGCGACAGCTCGGGGCCCCGCGCCAGGACGATGGCGGCGCCCTCCCCCGCCGAACCCTCGGCGTCGGCGTGGGCCTCGGCGTCGACCACCGCGAGCACGGGCGGCACGGCGTAGCCGCGCCCGGCGAGGAACCGGTGCCAGGCCGCCTCTCGCGCCGCAGCCTCGCGACGAGGTGACGCGCACCACCGCAGGCGCGTCCCACGGCGGCGGCATCGCGGCGTCGAGGCGAGCAGGCGTAGGCCCCGCGCCCGAACGCGCCCGCGAGGGCCTGTGGCGGCTCGGCGAGCTCGACGTCGTGGCCGAGCGCCCCGGAGGCCGCCCGCCGTACGGCCGCGGCCGCCACCTCGGCGCCCGCATCGGTGATCAGGTCCACGTGACCTCCTCGGAAGCGGTGGCGCCGGCGGTGCCGGCGACGCCGCGGGCGTGACGATGTGCTCCCCGCCCCCTCGGCGACGAGCTGCTCCAGGTGGCCGGCGGCCGCCGCCGCGCCACCGGCGGCGGCGAACGACGCCTGGACCCGGGCTGCGGCGCGCGCGGTGGTCGGGCTCGGTCAGCACGAGGTCGAGGGCGGCCCGCAGGCCGTCGGTGCGGACCCGGCCGAACTTCACCCGGACACCGGCGCCGGCGGCCACCACCTGCGCGGCGATGATCGGCTGGTCGTCCCGGATCGGGGCGACGACCAGCGGCAGGCCGTGGGCCAGTGCCTCGCACACCGTGTTGTGGCCGCCGTGGGTCACGACCGCCGCGGTCCGGGCCAGCAGTGCGAGCTGCGGCACCCGGGGGCGCACGAGGACGTTCGGCGGGACGGTCGCGACCATGTCGGGCGGGGCGACCACGACGCCCTGCACGTCGAGCGCGGCGAGCGCCTCGACCGCCCGGGCGAAGAAGCGCTCGCCGTCCTGCCAGTTGAGGGTGCCGAGCGACACCAGGACGAGAGGCCGCGCGTCGTCGAGCCACTCCCACGGGAAGGGGGTGGCGTCGGGTCGTGCGGTGATCGACGGCCCGACGAAGGCGGTCTGCGGGGGCACCGCGATGTCGCCCACCAGCTCGGCGGTCGAGAAGGCGAGCAGGAGGTGCGGCGAGAACCGCGGGTCGACGTGGGCCGCGTGGTCGGGCGCGAGCCCGGCGGAGACGAGGAAGCCACGGATCTGGTCCTGCACCCAGTCGCCGACCTTGCCCATCGTGGCCAGCGGGTCGGTGAGCTCGGCCGAGGTCGTGGCCGACGTGGCCCAGGGAAGCCCGCGGCGTTCGGCGACCGCGGCCCCGGCCAGCGCCTGCTGGTCGACGACGACGGCGTCCGGGCGGAACGCCTCGACCGCGGCGTGGGTCCCCGGGAGCATGGTGTGGGCCAGCGGCATCAGGACGTCGCGCCACAGGAAGCGCAGGGCCGCCGGCCCCCGGAGCCCCGCCGAGCGTTCGACGACCGCCCGCAGCACCTCGGCCGGCACCGCGTCGGCCACCGGCAGGAACCCGGCGTCGGCCCCGATGAGGTCGGGCACCACCTCGGGGTGGCCGGTCCACGCCACCGCGTGCCCGCGGGCCACCAGCTCGCGTCCCACCGACACGGTGGGGTTCACGTGCCCGGCGAGCGGGGGCACCACGAACAGGAATCGAGCCACGTCCGTCGTCACCGCTCGCCGTCGGGGCGCAGCTTGGGGGCGATCCGCAGCGCGGTGCCCGCGGCGGCGGAGCCCATGCGCCGCTCGAGCTCGGCCTTGTAGAAGTCGACGTGCGACTGGTGCTCCTCGCCCTCGCCCTCCTGCTCGCCCACCGCCACCTTCGTGGTCCGGGACACGATCCCCTCGCCGGCACGCAGGCGGGCGAACCAGTCGTCGACCACCTCGCGCACCGTGCGGGTCGCCTCGAACAGCACCGAGTGGGCGCAGTCCACGAACAGGTTCAGCTCGAGCCGCGGCAGCAGCGCCTCGAGGTCACGGGCCCGGTCGATGGCGTCGGAGTGCTCGCCGTAGATCGACATCGCCGGCAGGTCGAGGCCGCGCAGGGCGTCGGGAGGCAGGGGCCGGGCGGCCCGGAGGTCCTCGATGATCGTGGTCTCGTAGATGAGGGCCTCGACCTTCCGGGCCAGGCGGTTGAGCTTGCGGCCGCCGAACTCGTCGAGCCACTGCTGCACGTCGTCCTCGCCGAGCCCGAACCCGGCCAGCTCGAGGTCGTGCGCGACGTGGTCGCCCCAGCCCTCGACGGCGAAGTGCGCCTCGACGAGCACCAGCCCCGCCACCCGGTCGGGGTGGGCCAGCGCGGTCTCGATGGCGATCAGCGCGCCGTAGCTGTTGCCGAGGAGGTGGACCGGCCCGTCGATGCCGAGCGTGTCGAGCAGGCCGACGAGGTCGGCGACGGCCCCGTCGATCGTGTAGCCGTCGGCGGGGCGCTGCGTCCGGCCGTGCCCGCGCTGGTCGTACAGCACGACGTCCATGCCGGCCTTCACGAGCACGGGGGCGAGCGTGAGGTAGAGGCTCGACAGGTTGTCGACGAGCATGCCGTGCAGCAGCACCACCGTCTCGCCGCCGGGGTTCCCGAGGCGCTGGTAGTGGACCCGGAGGTCGCCGACCTCGACCTCAGGCACCGCCGTCGACCGCCGTGGTCGGCGCCGAGCCCGAGCCGTCGTCGGCCAGGCAGACGGCGATGAAGTCGGCGAGCTCGCCGACCGTCAGGTCGATGATCTCGTCGAGGTCGAGCTCGCCGAACCAGCCGACGAGGTCGATCCTCTCGCCGTAGGTGAGCTGGAGCTGCTCGCCGAGCGCCACGAACTCGATGCTCTCGAGCTCGATGTCCTCGCTGAACGAGCTGTCGGCCGCGATGTCGAGGTCGAAGTCGACGTCCTCGCCGATGACCTCGTTGACGAGCCGCGCGATGGTCTCGACGATCGCGGCGGTGTCGAGGTCGGTGCGCTGGGGTGCTCGTAGCGCTGTCTGACGGTGCTGACAATGAGATCACCTTCCTGTGTCGTGTGGACCCAGCGGTCGTTCACCAGCGTCCAGTCGCCGTCGACCTGACGGACGACGAAGTCCTTGGGCCGGCCCTGCAGCCCGGTGCCGTCGGCCTTGGCCGCGGCCTCCTTGGCCGTCCACGCCCGCGTCACCCAGGCGTCGTGGTTGAACCCGAAGCCGAGCGCCCGCTCGTCGTCGGCCAGGAACATGCCCGCGAACGTGTCGCTGCGGGGCTCGACGACCTCGACGTCGATGCCGGCGTCGCCGTCGGTGGCGACGGCGGCCACCGCCACGCCGGTGCGGTGCGCCAGCGACACGGTCACCGACCCTCCGTCGGGCAGCGTGACGACGGGGCGACCCGCCTCGTCGTTGGTCACGCGGACCTCGAGCGGGAAGATCGGGCCCGCCCCCTGCTGCCACAGGTGGTCACGCACCGCGTCCTTCACCGCGATGCGGCCGAGGATCCAGTCGCGCTGGGCCTTGGGCGTGAGCGAGAAGTACTCGTCGCGCTCGTCCTCGCCGAGGTAGCGGCGGGCCACCAGGTCGCGGCTGGCGCTCGAGCGCCACGGCTCGTGCACCACCCAGTACCCGTCCCGCCGCTCGGCCAGCAGGTTCTCCTCGGGGAACGTCATGACCTCGAACACGGCGTTCGTGCTCTCGAAGCGGCGGTCGATGAACTGGGTGAGGCGGGCCCACAGCACGCCGTCGCGGACCAGGTCGACGTTGCCCCGGGCGTCGGTCTCGTTGACCTCGGTGAACCGCACCAGGCAGCTCAGCTCGGCCCCGGGTTCGGGGTGCGGTCCGTGGAGGTCGATGCGGTCGATGCGCATCGGCAGGGCGATGCGGTCCTCGGTCGAGTTGGCCTCGATCCAGTACCCGAGCAGCTGGCCGGCGGCGTCGAGCAGCGCGCCGGGCGCCGGACGGCACGTGACCGTCGCCCGCAGGCCGTCGGCGCCCATGGCGTGCATGTCGGTCACGCCCTGGTAGCCGGGGCCGTGGAACATCCAGCGCTGCTCGTAGAGCTCGCGGGCCGTGTGCGGCGGCGGGCGCTCGTCGGTGAGCGGCGCGGTGTCGGGCGGCGGCGGCGCGGGATAGGCGTCGGCCAGCACGACCGTGGCCCGGGCGTAGCCCTCGATCGCGACCTTCACGCGGTCGGGCGCCTCCCAGACCGCGGTGATGTCGACCTCGACCGGGGGCTCGACCGCCAGCCAGCGCAGGGCCCGCACGTTCTGGAGCCCCACGACGACCCGGCCCCCGCCGAGGCTCGTCGCGGTGTCGACGAACATCTGGATCATCATCGTCATGGGCACGACCGGGAAGCGGTCGTTGACCGTGCCCGTGCCCGCGCGCTGGATGAAGAAGGCGTGGTCGATCAGCTCGGGCACCTCGGCCAGCGACAGGCGCCGCCGCTCGTGGTGTCGTGCGGGAGCGGACGTGGTCGCGGCCGTGCTCGCGGGCGCGGGCGGGGCCGGCCGGGTGTGGGCATCCGGCCCCCGGGACGGCTCGAGCGGGGCGGGGGCCTGTCGCACCGCCGACACCGGCCCGGCGGCCAGCGCGGACATCACCTCGCGCCCGGCCTCGGTGACCGCCGCCAGCGTCGCCCGGAACTCGTCGGCCAGTGGGCCGGAGACCGAGTCGTCGGCGACGTCGCCCGCCGGCGACGCCGGGGGCGGGACCGGCCGTTCGAGCGGCTGGAGCCCGCCCCGCACGAGCGACGAGTCGAACCGCAGCACGGGCGCGCGCTCCGCCGCGGGCCCGGACGAGCGAGCCGGCTTCGGTGGGTGCGCCGGAGCCGGACACGCCGGGCTGCGCACCGGGCGGGTCGGGCGCGGCCGGCGCCAGCGCCGCCAGCGGCACGTCGGCGCCCTCGACGAAGAGCGCCGCCGCCACCCGGGTGAGCTGCGCCATCCCCGACCGCTTCGGCGCCGCGCCCGCCACGGCCAGGTGCTCGCGGTCGTGCAGGGTGTCGCCCACGAACCCGACCACGCTGCCGACGCCCGGCTGGACGAACACCCGCACGCCGTCGGCGTAGAGGTTCTCCACGAGCTCGCGGAAGCGCACGCGCTCGATGTAGAGGCGACGGCCGAGGTCGCGCATCCCCTCCTCGTCGTCGGGGAACCGTTGCGCGCTCACCGACGAGTACATCGGGATCGTGGCGGGGTGCAGGGGGAGCGTGCCGAGCGCGTCCTCGAACGGCTGGAGGTAGTCGGCGAACATCGGCGTGTGGAACCCGGTGCGGAACGGCAGCACCTGCCCGAGCACCCGCTGGGCCTTCAGGCGCTCCTGGGCGACCGCGACCGACGCCTCGGAGCCGCACACGATGACCTGGTGCGGGCAGTTGTCGTGCGAGACGGCGATGTCGGGCAGGCCGGCGATGGCGGCCTCGGCGACGTCGACGCCGCACCCGAGCGCCAGGAAGACGAGGTCGGGCAGCACGAGGTCGCCGTCGGCGATGCCGTGCACGAAGCGGTCGATCGCCTCGCGCGTGACGGCCTCGGCGACGAGCATGGCGGTCCACTCGCCCAGGCTGTGCCCGACGACGACGTCGGGGCGCACGTGCAGCGCCGCGAGGGCTTCGGTGAGGAGCCGCCCGACGTACATGATGTTGGCGCCCTGCCGCTCGAGGTCGGAGGAGCGGGGCACCAGCTCGGCGCCGACCCCGAAGTGCGCGGCGACGTCGTCGACGCGGGCCTCGAACGTGGGCTCGACCCCGGGGAAGGCGAACGCCACCCGCCCGCCCGCCGCGATCAACCCCTCGGGGGCGAACCACACGTCGTTGCGGCCCCGCCACGCCTGGCCCCGGTCGACGACCTTGCGGGCCAGCTCGATCCGCTTGGGCGTGGGATCGGCGATGGCCAGCCGCACGGCACCGGGCGCGGGGAGCGCCTCCAGGTCGGAGCCGGCGAGCACCGCGCCGTCGTCGGCCAGCTGCGCGGCGACCGCCGCCCGGTCGGTGCCGGTGGCCACGAACAGCCGGGTGGCGTCGTCCGCCTCGACCGCCGCGCCCGGAGCGGGTCGGCGCCGCCGGGGCCGGCCCCAGCGGACGGCGGGTGCGTCGTCGTGGTCGACCGCGTCCTCGTCGGCGTCGTCGCCGCGGGCCGCGAACGGAAGCGCCCCCGACGGCCCGCTCGCCACCCCCTCGAGGATCACGTGGGCGTTGATGCCTCCGAAGCCGAAGGCGTTGATCCCGACCCGGCGCGGGGCGCCGTCGTCGCCCCACCGGCGGGCCGCGCCGATCACCTCGAAGCGGCTGGGACCGAGGTCGGGGTGCGGTTCGTCGCAGTGCAGCGTCGGAGGGACGACCCGGTGGTGCAGGGCCAGGGCCGACTTGATGAGCCCGGCGATGCCGCTGGCCGGCATGGCATGGCCGATGTTGGACTTCACCGAACCGAGCCCCACGGGCGGGAGCTCGGCCCCGTCGTCGTGCTCGAAGACGTGCCGGAGGGTGGCGATCTCGACGCTGTCGCCGGCCCGGGTCGCCGAGCCGTGCGCCTCGATCAGCCCGACGCTCGCCGGGTCGAGCTCCGCGGCGTGCCAGGCCCGCTCGATGGCCAGCACCTGCCCCTTGCTGGCCGGGCTCATGAGCGTGCCGGCCCGGCCGTCGCTCGACACGCCGGTCCCCCGGATCGTGGCGTAGACGCGGTCGTCGTCGCGGCGGGCGTCGGCCAGCCGCTTGAGCACCACGATCCCGGTCCCCTCCCCGATCAGGATGCCGTCGGCGCCCTTGTCGAACGGCCGGATCACGCCGCTGGGGCTGAGCGCCTTGAGCTGTGAGAACACGCTCCACAGCGTCACGTCGTGGCAGTGGTGGACGCCGCCGGCCAGCATCAGGTCCGAGCGGCCCGCCTCGAGCTCGGTGACCGCCTGCGCCACGGCGAGGAGCGACGAGGCGCAGGCGGCATCGAGGGTGTACGCCGGGCCCTGGAGGTCGAGCCGGTTGGCGACCAGCGACGCCACGAGGTTCGGGACCAGCCCGATCGACGCCTCGGGGTGCGAGGGGCCGAGCGCCTGCTGGAACTGGTCGCGGATGGCGTCGAGCCGATCGTCGCCCAGGTCGGGCACCAGCTCGCGCACACACGCCACGAGCTGGTGGGCGGTGCGGACCCGCTGCTCGAGGCGCGCCGTCGCCGGCGTGAGGTAGCCGCCCCGCCCGATCACCACGCCGACCCGGCGGGGGTCGGGCACGCCCTCGACGTAGCCGGCGTCGGCCAGGGCCCGCGCCGCGGTGGCCAGGGCCAGGAGCTGGTCGGGCTCGGTGCCCGCGGCCGCCACCGGCATGATGCCGAAGTCGGACGGGTCGAACGGCACGGCCGAGTCGATGAACCCGCCCCGCCGGCAGTAGAAGCGGTCGGGTCCGTTCGGGCGCGGCTCGAAGAACACGGGGTCGACGCGGTCGGGCGGCACGTCGCTGACGGCGTCGACGCCGGCGACCAGGTTGTCCCAGAAGGTGGCGAGGTCGGGGGCGCCGGGGAAGATCCCCGCCATCCCGACGACGGCGATCGGCTCGGTCGCCACCTCAGCCCCCGAGCGACTCGGGCGCGGCGCACATGGCGACCACCTGGGGCTCGGGAACGCCGGCGCGCAGCTCGGCGAGGGCCGCGGCCACCCCCTCGTCGGGGTCGATGAGGCCGATGCCGCGCCGCTCGTACTCGCGGGCCAGCTCGGGCGAGACCATGCCGGTGCCGGCCCACGGCCCCCAGTCGACCGCCACGACCCGGCTGCCGGGGGCCGCGGCGCGGGCCTGGCGGGCGATCCCGTCGAGCGCGCTGTTGGCGGCGGCGTAGTCGACCTGCCCGCGTTGCCGAACCAGCCCGACACGCTCGCGAAGAGCAGGGCGAACCCGTGCTCGCCGACCGCCTCGACGATGACCCGGGCCGAGCCGACCTTCGTGTCGAACACCCGGGCGAACGACTCGGGCGTCTTGTCGCGGATCAGCTTGTCCTCGCGGATGCCCGCCGCGTGCACGACCCCGTCGAGGCGCCCCCGGTGGTGGCGGACCTCCGCCAGCGCGGCGGCGAGCGCTGCCGTGTCGCGCACGTCGAGCGAGCGGTAGCCCACGAAGGCGGCGCGCTCGGCCAGCGCGGCGAGCGTGGCCCGGATCTCGCGATCCGCCAGCGCCCGGGCGGTGGCCGCCTCGATCTCGGCGGGTCGGCTGTGCTCGCCGCGGCGGATGATCGCCTGGCGCACCGCCACCTCGTCGGCCGCCGCGGCCAGGTCGTCCGGCTCGGGGCCGGGCAACGGCGACCGCCCGACGAGCTCGATGCCGCACCCGGTGGTGCGGGCCATCTCCACGGCGAGCCGGGCGCCGAGGCCGCGGGCGCCGCCCGTGACGACGACGACCGAGCCGGGACCGAGGTCGCGGTCCTCACCGATCCCCGCCTCGATCCCGGCGTCGGCGTCGAGCGGACGGGCGACGGTCGACAGCGCCCGCCGCCCGCTCGCGTCCCTCCCCACCTCGGTGGGGGCGCCCGGCGACCTGAGCTCCGCCAGCACGTGGCCCGCGACCACCGCGGGCGGGGCGGCGGGGTCGACGTCGACGAGGCGCGACTCGACCACCGCCAGCTCGCGGGCGAACGTCCGGACGACGCCCTGGACAGCGGCGGCGATCGTGGTGGCGCCGAGGTCCGGCCCCGCCCGGCCGCGGTGGCCGAGGTGGCCGCCCTGGCCGGTCACCACCACGACCCGAGCGGCGCCCGCCTGGGCCGCGGCCCGCAACCGCTCGAACTGGGTGACGACCGCGGCGGTCACGTCCGCGGCCGCGGTGCCGCCCCCGGTCGCGCCGGCGCCGGCGTCGAGAGCCGTCAGGTCGACCAGTGTGTCGACCCCCGCCGCCACGGCACCAATGGCCTCGGCGGGGCCCACGCGCTTCGGGGACGCCCCGGCCTCCGCGAGGAGGTCGTGCAGGCGTTCACCCACCGGCGAACCGGCGTCGACCACCACCACGGACGCGCCCGCCACGTCGCCGGACGGGTCGACCTCGGGCAGGTCGACCAGCGTCGGCACGTAGCGGACGAGCGGCGACGGCGCCGGGCCGGGCGTGTCCCCCACACGCCCGGGCCCGGCCACCGCCGCGGTGGGGACCGCCGCGGGCACGCGCTCCCCACGCGCCCGTCGGCGGCCCCGATGTCCCCAGCCGATCCATCCCCCGCCGTGCCGGCGCCGGGTGCGAGGTCCTCGTGGTCGTCGACCCAGTCGACGATGCCGCGCAGCGTCTTGATCAGCGCCAGCTCCTCGATGACGCTCTCGTCGACCCCCGACTCGTCCATCCCCGGCAGACCCACCCGCTCGGCCAGCTCACCCAGGATCTCGATCCGCTTGATCGAATCGATGCTCAGCTCCGCCTCGAGATCGAGATCGGGATCCAGCATCTCCACCGGATAGCCCGTCCGCTCGCTCACGATCGCCACGATCGTGTCGAGCAACGCCTCGGAGGTGAGGACCGGAGACGCCGCGGGGGCGGCGAGGGAAGCGGCCACCGCCACGGGACGCGGGCCGGTGGCCGCGGCGACGAGCGCCTCGTCGTCGCGGTGCTCCTCGACCCAGTCGACGATGCCGCGCAGCGTCTTGATCAGCGCCAGCTCCTCGATGACGCTCTCGTCGACGCCCGACTCGTCCATCCCCGGCAGACCCACCCGCTCGGCCAGCTCACCCAGGATCTCGATCCGCTTGATCGAATCGATGCTCAGCTCCGCCTCGAGATCGAGATCGGGATCCAGCATCTCCACCGGATAGCCCGTCCGCTCGCTCACGATCGCCACGACGGTGTCGAGCAACGCCTCGGGGGTGATCGCGGGAGGCCCGGCGTCGGGTGCCGGGGCGTCGACGCCGTGGCCCGCACGGCCGGTCCCGCCACCGTTGCCGCCGGCGCTGTGCCCGGACCACCCGTTGCCGCTGCCGTGGCCGTTGCTGTGGCCGTTGCCGGTGCCGTGACCGTTGGCCTGGCCGCCGGCCCCGATGGCCGACAACGGCGCCGACGAGGCGTCGATGACCGGTGCCTGCACCACGAGAGCCGACGACGACGGCGGCGCCCCCAGTGCGGCCAGCACCACGTCGCGCTCGGCCGCCACGATCTGCTGCATGCCGCGCAGGTACTCGGCCACGAGCACCTGCGGGTCGCCGGCGGCCACCGGGGCCGCCCCCGACCCGGCCGCCAGCGTGATCGGCAGGAACTCGTGCGCTGGAGGCAGCGATCCCGGTACCCGCTCGCCGTCGGCGGTGCGGACCTGGCTGCCGTTGAGCAGGTAGGGCGCGCGGGCCGGCACCGCGGCGGCGTCGACGGCCCGCGCGTCGCGGCCGTCGTAGAGCGCCGAGCCGTCGACGGGGACGCCGGCCGCGGCCAGCTCGGCGAGCGCCAGCAGGAACCTGCGCATCCCGTGGTCGCCGGCCGCGTCGCACGCCACCGCGGTGTGCGGCCGATCGCCGAGGATCTTCCCGACGAGCTGCGTGAGGACCCGACCGGGACCCGACTCGACGAACACCCGGACGCCCGCCGCGTACATCGCCTCGACCTGCTGGCGGAACGCCACCGGCGCCGCGACCTGCCCGGCGAGGCGCGCCCGCACGTCGCCCGCGTCGCCCGTCGTACGGGGCCGCGGTGGTGTTCGACCACACGGGGAACCGGGGCACGGCCACCTCGAGGTCGCCGAGGTGGGCGGCGAGGGCGTCGGCGGCCGCCTGCAGGCGGGGCGTGTGGAAGGCGCAGGCGACGGGCAGCCGCCGTGTGCCGTAGCCGAGCTCGGCGAGCCGCGCCGCGGCCTCCGTCACCGCCGCGGTCGGGCCGGAGATGACGCTCTGGTCGGGCGCGTTGTCGTTGGCGACGATCACGTCGGGCCAGGCGTCGAGCGCGCCCCGCACCTCGTCGACCGGACCGCGCACCGCGGCCATCGCCCCGGGGTCGTCGTCGGGCGAGGCGTCGAGGATGGCCTCGCCCCGCGCCCGGCTGAGCGCCAGCAGGTCGCCGGCGTCGAGGGCGCCCGCGGCCACCAGGGCCGGCAAGCTCGCCGTAGCTGTGCCCGCCGGCGGCGCCCGGCTCGCACGCCGCACCGGCCGAGCAGGTCGGTCATGGCCAGCCCGGCGAGCCCGAGCGCGGGCTGGGCCACCCGGGTGTCGGTGAGGGCGGCGGCGGACTGACCGGCCGCCTCGCCGAAGGCGGCGGGCGGGAACATGCGCTCGACCAGCTCGCCGTCGCCGAGGGCGAGCCACCGGCGCAGCGCCGGGAAGGCCACGAACAGGTCGCCCAGCATGTGCGGGCGCTGGCTGCCCTGGCCGGGGTACAGGAAGGCGACCAGTGGGGCCGCTCCCTCCGGCTCGCCTCCGGACCGACCGTCGCCGCCGGCGACGAACACACCTCGGCCCGTCTCGCCTGCCCGGGCGCGGGCCACCTTGGCGGCCAGGTCGTCGAGGTCGTCGGCCACGATCGCCACCTGGACCGACGCCCCGCGCCGGCGCTCGTGCTGCGGTGCGCGCGAGGTCGCGGAGCCGCCACGGCCGGCCGGCGCCGTCGTTGGCCTCGAGCAGGCCGACGAGGCGGTCGAGCTCGGCGACGGCGTCGGCCGGCGCGTCGCCGCGGACGAGGAACAGCTCGGCCGGCCACTGGTCGAGGCCGTGGGCCGGCTCGTCGCCGCCGTCGTAGGCCGACAGCACGGCGTGGAAGTTCGTGCCGCCGAAGCCGAAGGCGCTGACCGCCGGCGACGCCGATCGTCGCCGACCCAGGGCCGGGCCGCGTCGCCGAACACGAACGGGCTGGTCTTGGCGGTCGTACGCCTCGTTCGGCTCGTCGAGGTTGAGCGTCGGCGGCAGCACGCCGTGGTGCAGGGCGTGGGCGGCCTTGATCAGCCCGGCGATGCCGGCGGCGCACTTGGTGTGGCCGATCTGCGACTTGACCGAGCCGAGCGTGGTCGAGCCCGGCGCCGCGCCGCGCTCGGAGAACACCTCGGTGAGCGTGGCCAGCTCGGTGCGGTCGCCGACGACCGTGCCGGTGCCGTGCGCCTCGACCAGGCCGACCGTCGGACGGCGAGACGCCCGGCCGGTCGTAGGCCCGCTCGAGGGCGCGGCGCTGGCCCTCCTTGCGCGGCGCGGTCAGGCCGAGGCTGCGCGCCGTCGCTCGACGCCGGCGACCGCCGTCGATCACCGCGTAGATGCGGTCGCCGTCGCGCTCGGCGTCGGCGAGCCGCTTGAGCACGACGCAGCCGACGCCCTCGCCGAGGGCGATGCCGTCGGCCGTCGGCGTCGAACGTGCGGCACCGCCCGGTGGGCGACAGCGCGTGCGACGCTGGCGAACAGCAGGTAGTCGTTGATGCCGTTGTGCAGGTCGGCGCCGCCGCACAGCACCATGTCGCTGGTGCCGCGACGTCAGCTCCTTGCAGGCGGCGTCGACGCGCGGCGAGCGAGGCGCCGCAGGCGGCGTCGACGGTGTAGTTGACGCCGCCGAGGTCGAGCCGGTTGGCGATGCGCCCGGCGATGACGTTGGCGAGCACGCCGGGGAACGAGTCCTCGGTGAGCGTCGGGCAGGTGGCGCGTCGAGCGCGGCGGGCACGTCGCCGACGAAGTGCGGCAGGGCGGCCCGGAAGCCGTAGGCGCTGGGCGAGATCGGTGCCGGTCTCGGCGCCGAAGACCACCGAGGTCCGCTCGCGGTCGAACGGCGCGGTCGGCGTAGCCGGCGTCGGCCAGCGCGCGCGGCCGCCACCTCGAGGCTGAGCAGCTGGACGGCTCGATCGACGTGAGCGAGCGGGGCGGGATGCCGTAGGCGCAGCGGGTCGAACGGGACGTCGGGCAGGAACCCGCCCCACTTCGACGGGGTCTTGTCGCCGGCGTCCTTCGCCGACCGCCTCGGGGTCGTAGTAGCGCGTCGACGTTCCACCGCTCGGCCGGCACCTCGGTGATCGCGTCGACCGCGCCGACGACGTTGGCCCAGAACTGGTCGACGTCGGCGGCGCCCGGGAAGAGCGCGGCCATGCCGACGATCGCGATGCCCATCGAGCCGACGTGGTCGCCTCTGGTCGGGTCGCGGCGCACGGCCGCGGCCGTCGAGGAGCGCGGTCGCGCCGTCGCTGACGTCGCCGGTGCAGCGCGGCGATGGTGGTGGGCGTCGTCGCGCAGCGCGGCGACCTGGCCGATCATGAACATGCCCTCGCGGCGCTGGGCGTCGTCGTCGACCGGTCACCAGCCGTCGCCGTCGCGGCGCAGCCCCTTGCGCGCGATGCGCAGCCGGCCGAGGTTGAGCTCCTCGAGCTCGGCCCACATGGCCTCGCGCGTCGGCGCCCGCCGCCACCAGCCGGCCTTGCGGCGCTCGAAGGCGCGCGACGTACTCGCTGTCGACGCAGCGGGTGGCGTGGCCGGGCGAGGTCTCGAGCAGCACGGTGTCGCTCGCACGCGACGGCCGCGTCCTGGAAGGCCGGGCTGATCGCGCCGCCGCGCGACCGCCTCCTCGGTGAACAGGTAGGCGGTGCCCATGAGCACGCCGATCGCGGCGCCCCGGGCGGCGAGCGGCGCGGCCATCGCCGCGACCATCGCCGCGGAGCGGGCGTCGTGGATGCCGCCGGCGAAGAGCACGTCGACCTCGGTCAGGTCGCTCGCCTGCGAGGAGCCGGTCGATCTGCGCGCTCCCACAGGGCGAAGCTCGAGCGCGGGCCGACGTGGCCGCCGCACTCGCGGCCCTCGAAGACGAAGCGCCGGGCGCCGTCCTTCCAGGAACCGGTCGAGCAGGCCGGGCGAGGGGACGTGGAGGAACGTCGTGATGCCCTCGGCCTCGAGCGGCGCCGCCTGCGACGGGCGCCCGCCGGCGATCAGCGCGACCGGCGGGCGCACCTCGCGCACGACCGCGAGCTGCTCCTCGCGCAGCTCCGGGCGGGACGAAGCCGAGGATGCCGACGCCCCACGGCCGGTCGCCGAGCAGCGGCGGCGGTCTCGGCGAGCAGGGTGCGGACCTCGTCGCCGCGCATCAGCGCGAGCGCGAGGAAGGGCAGCGCCGCCGCCGTCGGCGACCGCGGCGGCGAACGCCGCCGCGGTCGCTGACGCGGGTCATCGGGCCCTGGGCGATCGGGTGCAACGTGCCCCGGGTGGCGGCGGTGCCGGCTCCCGGGGCGAGCGGCCGCAGCTCGCGGGCCGCGGCGAGGTGGTCGGCGATCGACGCCCGCAGGGCGCCGACGATGCCGCCCGCGGTCTTGTAGCGGTCGGCGAGCGGGCGGGCGAACGCCCCGTCCTGGCCGACCGGGAGGAGCTGTGTGCGCAGGTCGTCGGCGCCGAGGCGGGCCGCGACCTCGTCGGGCGTGGTGCCGGCATCGGGCGAGGGACAGGTCGGGGCGGGTGTAGACCCGGTGGCCGCCGACCACGACGGTCTCGCTGCCGTCCATGGCCCCGATGGCCGAGCGGACCTCGCGCGGCAGGGTGGTGTCTCGCGGCCAGCGCCAGCTGCGCGTCGAGCGACCACGCCCGCGGCGCCGCCGGCGACGGCGGCGGCCGCGGTGTGCGAGCCCGATGCCGCCCTGCAGCCAGACCGGGGCGTCGATGGCGCCGACCAGCCGCTGCAGCAGCACGAAGGCGGTCTCCTCGCCGACCCGCCCGCCCGCCTCGGCCCCCTTCGCCACGAGCCCGTCGGCGCCCGCGGCGAGCGCCGACCGCGCCTCGACCAGCGAGGTGGCCTCGCCCAGCACGCGACGGCCGGCGGCCCGGTGCGGGCCCACGAGGCGGGCGTCCGCGACCACGACCGTGTCGACGGCATCGGGGAGGTCGCCTGGTGCGATCCCGGAGTCGGCTGCGAGCCGGACGCCGAACGGGCCGTCGTGGCGCGCCACGACGAGGTCCATCTCGGTGCGGGCACGGACCGGGTCGCGGCCGGCGTCGAGCACGCCGAGCGCCCCCGCCCGGCACAGCGCGACGACGAGGCGCCCGTCGGGACGGGCGCCCGGGGTCACCCCGATGATCAGTTCACGGTCTGGGTGGAGCGGACCCGATGTCACGATTCCCCCTCATGGGTCGGGCTGGCTGTCCGAGGTGGCGGCGACCCCCTCGTCGCCGTGGTGCAGAGCTGGCCCCTAGCTGCCCGACCGCCGACGCCGGGCGGTGCGGTCCCACCGATTCCCCCGACGAAGGAGGTGGCGATCGGGCAGCCGAGGGGGCCTGGGACGTGAGGGAGGCGGGTGGCGCCGCTGCCACCCGCCCCGACCTCACGAGGTCATGTCAGGCGTTGCAGGTGGGCTGGAACGGCACCCCCGTGAACCGGTCGTTCAGGAAGTTGATGGTGTCGGTCTGCCCCTGGAAGATCCCCAGGGCGTGCTCGCCGAGGAACAGGTCCATCCACCGGACCTCGGCTCCCTTGGCGCACCAGGCGTCCCGAAGGGTCGTGCCCTGGGCGTAGGGGATGATCTCGTCGATCACCGAGTGGTACTGGAACACCGGGACCTGCGGCGCGACCGTCCCCAGGCGGTTCTGGTCGAGCCGGGCCTGCCACTCGGGCCGGGTGATCGGGTTGGAGGTCGTCAGCTGGGCGATCGACTTGAACGCACCGTTGGCCAGGCCGTCCGCGACGCAGTAGGTCTCGGCCGCCGTGAACAGCGCCTGGCCCTCGGCGTTCAGGTAGTTCTCGAGGTTCAGCTCGGGATAGGCCGCGTCCAGGCCGTAGGCCGCGAAGGCGAGGAAGGCGAAGAACGCCCCGCCGTCGAGCGTGGTGGCCAGCTGCTCGGGATCGGACGGCACCCCACCGGCGACCACGCCGGCGACGTTGAGCTCGGGAGCGTACGTGGACTCGATCTCGGCGGAGCGGGCAGCTGCCTGCCCGCCCTGCGAGTAGCCGATGAGGCCGACCGGCGCCGACGGGCTGAGCCCGAGCGAGCTCACCTTGGTCGCGGCCCGCACGATGTCGAGCTGGGCGTGCGCCTCGGCGTCGGCCACGATGTAGGTGTGCTTGCCGGGGGTGCCGAGCCCCTCGTAGTCGGTGACGGCGACGGCCCATCCCCTGGCCAGCAGGGCCTGGACGTACCCGAGCTCGTAGTTCAGCCCGTTGACGAGCGACTTCGACGGCGCGCAGTTGTCGCTCAGGCCCTGGGTGCCCTGGGCGACGCTGACGATGGGTCGGGGCCCCGTGCCGGTCCACGCCGCGTTGGGCACGTACACCGACCCGGTCACCGCGATCGGCTGGTTGGTCGCCGACCGCGAGCGGTACTGGATGGCGATCGCCTTGATGTCGCTCGTGCCCGACAGGCTGGTGTTCGCCGTCTTGAGGACGGTGCCGGGGGTGCCGGCGACGCCGGGGGCCGGTGTGTAGAAGTCGGCCGGCGGCGTCGCGCAGCCCGCGGAGGCGGCGGCGAGGCCGAGCACCACGAGCAGCGCCGGTACGGCGCGGGCGAGTCTGGATCGTCTCATGTCTTTCGGGTCCCCTCCCCTTCTTACGGAGGCGCCCGAGAGGTCCACAGGAGCCAGCGCTCGGGCACTTCCGTCAGGACGACCGACCGACGATGCTGCCGTCGGGGTCGCTGGCCAAGTATGTCGGCCACCTACCCCAGGGTCAACGATTTTATTGACCTTCCCGTCGGTATATCCCCCGGTTACCAACAGGTAAGTTGTTACACGGCGCGTGCAGGAATATGGTTCACCCCGTGACGGCAGCCCCAGCACAGTCGACGACGGGAAACGAGCGGCCTGCGCCCAAGCGGGTCCGCAAGAACCCCGAGACCCGCCGGGCCGAGATCGTGGCCACGGCGCGTGAGGTGTTCGCGGCCACCGGCTACGCCGAATCGGGCCTGGCCGAGATCGCCAGCGCCGCCAGCGTCTCCAAGGGGCTGCTGTACCACTACTTCCCCGAGGGGCGCCCGCAGCTGTTCGTCAGCGTGATGCAGGGGCTGCTCGCCGAGTTCCAGCAGCGGTTGCGGCAGGCGTCGAAGATGCCGTTCTCCCCCCGCACCCGCATGGAGCACCTGCTGGCCGCCCTGTTCGGGTTCTTCGACGAGAACCCGTCGGCCTACCGCCTGCTCTTCAGAGACCCCTGGGTCACCCACGACGACGCCGTCGAGGCGTCCGCCATCGCCACGCGGGTCCAGATCGCCTCCGAGCTCGCCACCCTGATGGCCGGGTCGGGCCTGCCGGCCGACGACCTCGTGTCGGCGAGCTCGGGCATGCTCGGGTTCGCCCTCGCCAACGTCGAGCTGTGCATCACCGGCCAGGTCGACGCCGAGACGGCCTGGCGGGTCACCTGCGAGTACGCGACGTCACGCTTCTCCGACTGACGCCACCGAGTGCACCAGCCGCAGCCCGGCGGCGGCCCGCAGGCCGGCGGCGGGTGTCGGTGGTGACGGCCCGTCTCCCGCGGCGCCGACTCCCGCGGTGGCGGGAGGCACCGGGACGTCGCCGAGCCGCGCCACGACCCGGGTCCCCTCCCCCGGACGGCTCTCGATGCGCAGCGAGCCCTGACCGAGCGCGGCGAACCCGCGCATGGCGGCGATGCCCGACTCGAACAGCACGGCCTCGGGGGCGAAGCCCACGCCGTCGTCGGTGACGCACACCTCGACCGCGGGCCCGTCGCCGCGCACCTCGACGTCGATCCTGCCGGCCCGGCTGTGGCGCCACACGTTGCGCACGGCCTCCTGCGTGATCCGCAGGACCAGCGTCTCGGTCGTCCAGTCCAGCACCACGTCGTCGGCGACCGTCACCTGGAGGGCCGGCGGCGGCCGGTCCCGGTACAGCCCGTCGACGTAGGCGCGGACCGGCGTGGCGAGGCTCGTCGATCGTGGCCTGTCGACCTCGAGCGGACGGACCGCCAACATGAGCTGGCGCAACGACTCGGCCTGGTCGCGCAGGTCGCCGCGCACCTGCACCGACGCGCTGCCGACCCCTCCCCCACCCACGGCGCCGCCCGCGTGCGCCTGCACGAACGACACGAAGGACGCGTAGGCGGACACCGCCTGCTCGTGCAGCTGCGCCGCCACGCGGTGGCGGTCCTCGTCGGTGCGCTGCATGAGCTGGGCCAGCAGCTCGCGTCGCGACTCCGCGGCCCGGGCGACCTCGGCGTAGAGGCGCTGCGTCTCCCGTGCGGCGATGAGCTGGCGCACCATGGCGAGCACGAGCACCGTGGACACCGCGGCCAGCGCGTAGACGGGCGCGGCGGGCTGCTCCTCCCGCTCGGCGACGGCCACGAGCAGGATGTTGGGCAGCCCGGCGATCACAAGCACGGCCGGCAACCACGCGCCGCGGACCTGGTCCTGGGGTGGGAGGCGGTCGAGGCCCGGGCCGATCGTGTCGGGCACGTACAGGGGCACCAGCATCAGCAGGCTCATGCACGAGCGCGTGGATGCCCAGCAACGGGGCGCTGGGCAGCCCGAACCCGGTGATCCCCTGGGCCGTCTGGGCCACGGCGTTCACCAGGCCCACGATGGCCAGGAGCACGGCGACGAGTCCGATCGCCCCGCTGCTGCCCGGCGCGCCGCGGTCGCCACGCAGGCGCACGAACAGCAGGACGGCCCAGTAGACGCCGAACACCATGGCCACCGCGGCGAGGGCGGCGGGGACCGCGTACCAGTCGGCGTCGGCGGCCCGCACGTCGTCGCCCCACACGATGCCGGACGCCGCGGTCACGATGACGACCGACATGACGCTCTCGACCAGGTCGACGGTGACCGCCCGACGCCCCGACCGCGTGCGGACCGCCCACACGACGACCGCCATCACGAGCAGGCCCGTGGTCGTCACGGCCGCGGCGCTCACCCACGACGGGACGGCATACCCCGTGGCCGCACCGAAGACCATGGCGCACCCGATGGCGTACATCAGGACGACGGCCACGAACCAGAGCCACCAGCACCAGTTGTCGGGCCGCGGCGCCCGGCGGGCGGCCAGGTACGTGAACAGCAGGGCAGGGGTCGTGTACGCACCGCTGGCCAGGACCGCGAACACGACCACGTAGCGGTCGGGGGTGGTGGCCGCCACCGCGGCGATGCCCGTGATCACCGGCAGGCTGAGGCACACCCACAGCAGCGTCCACCGACGGAGGCGCGGGGCGAAGAGGCCGGCCACCTGCCCGTCACGCTGCGGAGTCGGTTGCCGCACGACGTTCGCGAGCTCGTCGCGCACCCGGACGGCCGCGGTCGGCACGAACGACATGGGTACCCCTCCCCCCAGCACCGGACCGAGGTGCCTCGAAATCTGTCGGCCGCACTGAATACTTACGGGCGCGTCGGAAACCTGTCAACAAGAAACGTGACGGGGATCACATTGCGGACCGACCGGGTCGGCGGGGGCCACAGGCAGGGACCCCATGTGCGCGGGGCGTGGCGGCATGCGGGCGCAGCGCGCGCCCACGGCGTATCGTTCGGGGTGCCAGACCCCTCCGATGGCGCCGACGTTCCTGCTGGGACGCCCTGTGCGAAAGGCACAGCATGTTCATCGAGTTCAACGACGAGCAGCTCGAGCTGCGCGAGAGCGCGCGCGCCGACCCTCTCGCGCCAGTGCCCGCCCTCGCTCGTCCGTGCGGTCGCCGACGGCACCGGCGACGCGGCCGAGCTCGAGAGCGAGATCGGCTGGCTCGGGTGGCCCGCGCTCACCATCGACGTCGACCTGGGTGGACTCGGACGCAGCTACGCCGAGCTCGCCGTCGTCGTCGAGGAGCTGGGCCGAGCGGCCGCCCCCGGCTCGTTCCTGCCGACCACCACGCAGTTCGTTCCGGTCGTCCGGGCGGCCGGCACCACCGCCCAGGCCCACCGCTTCCTCGCCGGCGTCGCCTCCGGCGACGTCACCGGCACGGTCGCACTGCACGAGAGCGGCCGGTTCGAGCCCGAGGCCGTCACCTCGACGGCCGAGCGCGACGGGGACGGCTGGCTGCTCCGCGGCCACAAGCAGCACGTCCTCGGCGCGCCGACGGTCGACGAGGTCGTGGTGGCCGCCCGCCGCGACGCCGGCACGCTCGGGTTGTTCGTCGTCCCGGCGGCCGAGCTCACGTTCAAGCGCACCGACAGCATCGACGCCACGCGCTCCCTGGCCAACGTCGAGCTCAACGGGGTGTGGGTGCCCGACGCCCGGCATGCTCGGCGAACCCGACGAGGACGCCGGGCGCGCCCTGACCCGGGCGCTCGCCGAGGCCACCGTCGGCCTCGCCCTCGATGCCCTCGGGGCCTGCTCCGCCCTGTTGGACGCCTCGCTGGCCGTCGCCATCGAGGGCGGTGCCACCGGGCAGGCCGTCGAGCACGCCCTGGCCGACATGCTGGTGGCCATCGAGCTGGCCCGCGCCGCGATCTATCAGGCGGTGGCCGCGCTGGCCGAGGGCGACGACCGCGCCGGCGTGGCGGCATCCGTGGCCAAGGCCGCCATCAGTCGGTGCCAGCGGCTCGTCGCCCGGCACAGCCTCGAGCTGCGCGACGCCCACGATCCGGCGAGCGAGCCCGACGTCCGATTGTGGGTCGGCCGGGTCAAGGCCGACGACCTGCTCTTCGGCGGCGCCGTCGACCATCGCCGGATCGTCGCCGACCGCTTGCTCAGCGCCCGGCGCGCCCGCAGCTCCCAGCTCGTCAGCGCACTGCTCGGCTGACGGCCGGCGAGGTCGTACGCCGGGCCCCGTCAGCGCAGGCGCAGGCCGAGGACCCGCCCGGCGACCCGGTCGCGCTCGACCCCCAGGCCCCGGGACGCGGTGCGGTCGGCCATGGCCGTGGTCCACTCCTCGGCCCACGAGCCGCTGGGCCAGCCCGAGGGACCGTCGATGCCCTTGTCGAGCCCGTCGGCGCCCAGGGCCTCGACCCCGGCGAGGTAGACCCGCTCCTCCACCTCGGCGGTGACGAGCGGCAACATCGCCAGCTCGGGGTTCGGACGGTCGGAGCCCTGCTTGGCCAGCGCCCGGTAGGCGAGGGCGCGGACCGACTCGGCTTCGACGTGGAGGTCGGCCAGCGTGTCGCGGAACACGCCGTCGTCGGCGAGGCCGCGGGAGCGCCCGGCGTCCGCGAGCGACTCGAGGGCGCGACGTGTGGCGAGCAGGCTCGTGATCCAGCGCATCGAACGCATCCGGGCCCGGACGGACTGCAGGACCGGCCAGCCCTCGTCCAGTTCGCCGAGGAAGTCGTCCTCGGTGACGACCACGTCGGTGAACGTCAGGGTGCCACCGCGCTCGACGGTCCGCGCCGGAGCGTCGACGGGCTCGGGGCGCTCGATCCCGGCCGCCGTCAGATCGACCGCGACGACGGCCACGCCGTCGGGACGCGCACCGGTCGCGGCCACGCGCGCCCCGCACAGGCACCGGTCGGCGTCGGCCGCTCCGGGCGGTGCCGGCAGCGCACCGGTCAGCGTGAGGACGCCCTCGCGTTCGGCGATCGTGGGGCCGCGCCCACCGGCGTCGCCGAGCGTTGCCTCGGCGTCGGCGGGTGCGTCGGCGGCGTCGACGTCGTCGACGGCGATGCACCAGGTCATCTGGCCCTCGAGGGTGGCGGGCACCCAGTCGTCGCGCTGGGCTCCGGCTCCGTGGTCGATGAGGGTCGCGGCACAGACGTCGAGGCCCTGCGGGTTCGTCGACCGCGGCAGGCGGCGCTGCGACATCTCCTCGAGGTAGATCATCTGCTCGATGGCCGTGGCCTCGCGGCCGCCCAGCTCGGCCGGCCAGCGGGGCATCAGCCAACCGGCCTCGAACAGGGACCGCTGCCATTCGGCCGCCCACTCGGGGATGTGGCCCGACGACCGCGGCGGGTCGGACGCCCGCTCGCCCGCCGGTTGGTTCTCGTCGAGCCACGCACCGAGGTCGGCACGGAAGCGGGCCTCGGACCGGCTGTCGGACAGGCGCACGATCGCGAGGCTACCGGCCGTGCCCGCGCCGGACCGGGACGTGCGACCGGGACGTCAGGGGGCCGTGGTCTCGGCGTCGGTCGCCACCGGCCCGGAGCCGTTGGCCAGGCGCGGTTCCCGCCGGTCGGTGGCCGCCATGCGGACCGCGAGCGCACGGGCGATCTCCTCGGCCACGAGCGGGAGGAGCGACGCGTCGACGGCACGGGCCAACCGCTCGACGACCGCGCCGGCCACCGCCCGCGCGATGTCGTGATCGATGTCGTCGAGTGCGGCCACCGCGGCCTCGGCCTCGGCGGCGGCCGCGGCCGGGAGCGGTGCGGGGGTCGACACCACCACGCGATCGGCGATGGCCGGAGACGGGGCGTCGGTGACATCGGTGGCATCGACGACATCGGCATCGCTGGCGGGGAACGGGGCCGAGGCCACCGTGTCGTCGTCGGGGAACGGGACGGGCATGGCCACGGTGTCGTCGCCTCGAACCTCGCCGTCGAACCAGTCGAACGGCTCGCTCCTGTCGACGACCGCGTCGTCGGGTGCCTCGCTGTCGGGATCGGGCACGGATGCCTCCTCCTCGGCCCTGGCCACGGGCTCGTCGTCGGCCGGCCCCAAGCCCAGAACGGACGGCAGGGGGTGTGCGTGCACCAGCGCCAGCCGGTGGGTGCAGCGCGTCAGGGCGACGAACAGGGAGCGCGAGCCGTGGTCGGTCTCGGCCACGATCGCGGCGGGCTCGACGACCACGACCGAGTCGAACTCGAGCCCCTTGGCCTCGTCGGGGCCGAGCACGACGACCGGCGCGGCCGACGGCCGCAGCTCGGACGACCAGGCGACGCCCTCGGCCTCGAGGGCCGCGACCACATCGGCCCGCGTGGAGGCAGCGGTCATCACCCCCACGATGCCGTCGGCCGCCAGGCCACGGACCGCGTCGACCACCGCGGCGGCGCGTTCGTCGGGAGCGGCCGGCACCAGCGCGACCTCGTGACCCGAGCTGCGCAGCGCCTGCGGGCAGCTCATGCCGGGGGCCGCGTCGGGCAGCAGGCGCATCGCCACCTCGTGGACCTCGGCCGGCAGGCGGTAGCCGTACTCGAGCTCGACGGACTCGGTGGTGACCCGCTCGTGGCGCAGCGCCTGCACGATGGGATCCCACGAGCTGTGCGCCCACGGCGACGTGCCCTGGGCGAGGTCGCCGAGGACCGTCATCGACCCGGCGCGCGACCGGCGGCGGATGGACTCGAGCTGGAGCGGCGACAGGTCCTGCGCCTCGTCGACGACGATGTGCTCGTAGGTGGCCGCCACGCCGTTCAGCAGCGCATCCGCGGCGTCGAGGATCGGGACGTCGTCGACCGACCACTGCCACGACGTGACCTGGGTGCCGGTCGGCAGGGCCAGCATGTCGAGCTCGGTCTCGGACAGCGTGCCCGCCCCGGCGGCGAGCAGCTGGCGGCGTGAGGAGAGAAGGTCCACGAGGAACGTCTGCGGGGTGAGGCTCGGCCACACGCGGTCGAGGTAGTTGTCGATGTCACGGGCCGCCTCGCCGCTCAGCGTGGGCGGGACCGACATCGGGCCCTGCGGCAGGGCGGCGGACACCTCGGCGACCAGGAACGCCCGCAGCATGCGGTAGCCCTCGTTGTGGGGGCGCCCCGCGAGCTGGCGAGCCCGCGTCGCGATGCGGCGGCCGTCGAGCTCGACCGTCCGCCCGTCGATGGTCAGCTCCACCGGCACCGCCTCGACCCGCTGCCGGTTGCGCAGGCCGCGCAGGATCAACCGGAGCAGGCGGCGGTCGCCCTTGAGGCGGCGCAGCTCGGGCGGGTCGACGCGCCCGATGCGCACGCGGGGGCCGAGCGACTGCATCGGGAGCTGGACGACGGCCTCCTCCCCCAGCGTGGGGAGCACCGACGAGATGTACCCGACGAACGCCGGGTTGGGCCCGACCACGAGCACGTCACGGGCGTCGAGCCGGTCGCGCCGGTTGAACAGCAGCCACGACACGCGGTGGAGGCCGACGACGGTCTTCCCGGTGCCGGGGCCCCCTTGGACCACGAGGAGCTGGTCGAGCGGGCGGCTGATGACCTCGTACTGGGCAGCCTGGATCGTGGCCACGATGTCGCCGAGCTGGCCGGCCCGCGCCGCGCCGAGCGACTCGAGCAGCGCGTCCGACAGCACCGGTCCGGCGGGGCGCCCGGCGACGATGGCGTCGGCGACCTCGCGGAACATCAGGTCCTCGATCTCGCGGATCTGGTTCCCCGAGCATCGGAACAGGCGGCGAGCGTCGAGGCCCTCGGGGTTCTCGGGCGTCGCCGTGTAGAAGGCCGCGGCGATGGGCGCCTGCCAGTTGACGACCACGAGGTCGTTGTCGTCGTCCCAGATGGCGCCCTTGCCGATGTACCAGCGATCGTCGTGCGCCTCGATGCGACCGAAGGCGATCGCCTCGTCGGGATCGGCGAGCCCGAGCCGGCTCACCCGCTTGCGCAGCTCGACCGCGGCGCGCGGGCTGGCCGCCATGCTGGGCGCCCGGGCGAGATCGGCCTGCTGGCGATCGCGCAGCGCCAGCGCCCGGTCGAAGTAGGCCTGCTCGTACGGCAGGTCCGGATGCATGTCCTCGTCGCCTCTCCCCACGGACCGGTTGCCGGTCGCCCGATGCTGCTCCAGACATCGACGACGCCCGCGCGCTGTGCGAGATGCTACCGCGCTCGGCGGGCTGCACACTCACGTTCCGGATCGGCCCGGCGCCCTTCCGTTGCTGTGCGTGGCGGCCACGCCGTCGGTCTGTGCCGCATCGCCCAGGACGTCGACGCCGCGCATGAACAGGAAGCAGCCCGGGATGCGGGGACCACCCGTCGCCGCCCACCGGTCGCGGTACTGCGTCGGGGTCTCGCCGACCAGCTCACGGAACCGCGACGAGAAGGACCCGAGGCTCGAGAAGCCGACCATCATGCACACCTCGGTGACCGTGAGGTTGGCCACGCGCAACAGGTCCTGAGCGCGCTCGATGCGCCGGCGGGTCAGGTACCGCATCGGGGTCTCGCCGTAGGCGCTGACGAACGACCAGCGCGAAGTGGAACTTCGACATGGCCGCCTCGGCGGCCAGGACGTCGAGGTCGAGGTCGTCGGCGTAGCACCGGTCCGCGAGGTCGCGCGCCCGGCGCAGGTGGGGCACCGTGGACGACGTCACGCTGCCAGTGTGGCACCCGTCCAGGAGGTCAGGCGCCCGGGCCGAAGTCCCCTCCCGTGAACGGCTTCTCCTCCATGAGGACGAGCCAGTTCCCCGAGTCGTCGCGCAGCACGGCCTCGACCCCGTAGGGCCGGTCGGACGGCTCCTGCAGGAACTCGACACCCTTGGCCGACAGCTCCTCGTAGGTCTTGCGGCAGTCGTCGGTCGACAGGCCGACGCCGTGCAGCGCGCCCTTCTCCATCATGCGGCGCATCATGTCGGCCGACTCGTCGTCGAGGGGAGGACCGGGAACGGCCAGCGTGACCTGCATCTCGGGGTGGTCGGGGTGCACGACCGAGCACCAGCGGTAGCCGTTGTCCATGGTGACGTCGGTGTGCTCGCGGAAGCCCAGCTTGTCGATGTAGAAGGCCTTGGCGGAAGTCTGGTCGGCCACCCAGACGGTGGCGAGTGAGACGTTCGTGATCATGTGGGTCACCGTACGGACGGCTGCTCGGGAGCGCTTCTCCGTCCTTGCTCGACCGCGCCCGCGACCTACGGTGCACGGATGCGCGCACGGCTCCGCACGGCGATCTCCACCGTGACGCTCGCGCCGTGGCGGCGCGCACCGTTCCTGGCCGTGCGGCGCCCGGGGGTGTTGGCGAGCGTCGCCGGGGCGAGCGCGCTCCTGGCGGCCTCGCTGGCCGCCGTCCCGGTGTTCCTGTCGTCGGTCGGCACCGAGGCCGTGGCGGTGCAGGCCGGCGACCGGTGCTCGCGTGACACGGGGGCGACCTACGGGTTCGTGCCCACCGCGGCGAACGTCGCCGCGCCGGCTCCCGATCCGTTCGCCCCGCTCGGTGCCGACCTCGGTCCCACCGTCCGATCGGTGCGGGCCGAGACCTCCCTCGGGGATCCAGCCACCGGGATCGACGAGCCGGTGGTCGTCCTCGCGGGACGGCGCCCTCGACCACGTCGAGGTCGTGGACGGGACCCCTGGCCCGGGTGTGTGGGTGAGCGACCGCGCCGCGTCGATGACCGGACTCGGCGGGGTCGGCGCACGGGCGACGATCGGCGGGGTCGAGGTGCCGGTCGCCGGTGTCTACCGGGACATGGCCGGCACGACCTTCGACGACTTCTGGTGCGTCCATGCCGGTGACCTGGCGCTGGAAGGCCCCGAGCGCGAGCCACCGCCGCCGGTCGTGCTCACGGACCCGGCCACCTTCGCGACGCTCATGCGCGACTCGGGGGTGCGCGAGCCCACCGGGGCGTGGGACGCGCCGCTGCGCGCCGGGGTCACCGTCGACCGGGCGGAGCGGCTGATCGACGCGCTCGCATGCGGGACCGACGACGCCGAGGCGCTGTCGTGGTGTGCCGGCGGGCCGCCGCAGATCCCCACGGCCTTCGGCAGGGTGGCCGGCGACGGCAGCGTCGAGGCGCGCGACGACGCCGAGCTCGTGTCCGTGCTGTTCGGGTCGCACCTGCCCTTCGTCGTCGACCGGACGCGCGCCATCCAGACCTCGGTCGGCGCGGGTGTCTGGCCGATCGCCGCCTTCGCCGCGCTGGCGGGCGCCGCGCTGGTGGCCGCGGCCGGGTTGCTGTGGTTCGACCGGAGGCGTCGGGAGATCACGCTGCTCACGGTGCGGGGCGTGTCGCCGGCCGGCCTCGGCCTCAAGGCGGTGCTCGAGCTGGCCCTCCCGCTCGTCGTCGGCACCGCCGCCGGCGTCGCCCTCGGCCACGCGGCCGTCACCTGGGTGGGGCCGTCGCCCACGATCGAGCGCTCGGCCGTCGTCGACGCTGTGTGGGCAGGCGCCGGCGCCCTCGTGGTCGCCGCGGCCGTCATCGGTGGGGTGGTCGCGGCGCGGGTGCGGGCCCAGCACGGGTTGCGGCGGCGCCGGCGGTGGGTGGCGGCCGTGCCCTGGGAGCTGCTGCTGGGGCTCGTGGCGCTGCTGTCGTTCCTGCGGCTCGACCGGTGGGGGGCGCCGGCGAGCCAGGGCGCCGAGGTCAGCCGGGTCGACCCGATCGGCCTGCTGTTCCCGGTGCTGTTCCTGGCCGCGGCCGTGGCCGTGGTCATGCGGCTGCTGATGCTGTGCCTCCGGCCGGTCCTGGCCGCCAGCCGGCAGTGGCCGACGCCGCTCTACCTGGGCATTCGCCGGGTGGCCCGCTATCGCGGCGCGGTGGTCGGACTCGTGGCCGCGTCCGCGGTGGCCGCGGGGGTGCTCGGCTACGCCGCCACGTTGCGCCGGTCGATGGACGCCACGCTCGAGGCCAAGTCCAAGACCTTCATCGGCAGCGACGTGGCCGTGCGGGTGACGACCGACGAGGAGGTCCCCGAGGCCCTGGTCGGCCGGGCGACCGAGCTCGACGCGTACCGCCAGGCGTGGATCGACGACGGCGAGCGGGAGGACGTCGACGTCTACGGCATCGACCCGGCGACCTTCGCCGACGCCGCGTTCTGGGACGCCACCATGGCCGACAGCTCGCTGCAGGACATCCTGGACCGGCTCTCGGCGCCACCGCGCGAGGGCCTGGTGCCCGCGGTGATCGTCGGGCCCACGATCGGCGCCGACCCGCCCGCCGCGCTCGAGACGGGCATCGTGACGACGGGCACCACCCGCCTGATGCTCGCGCCGGTACCGGGGGTGCACGCCTTCCCGGGCATGAAGCGGGGGTCGCCGACCGTGTTCGTCGCCACCTCGGCCCTCGTCGACGTCGACCCGCCCACCCGGGTGGGCGAGATGTGGGTCGAGGGCGATCGCGACGAGATCCTCGCCACGCTCGACGCCTCGGGGACCGACTTCTACGAGCCGCTCACCCTCGGCACGGTGGTCGACCAGGTGTCGTTCCTGACCGTGTCGTGGACGTTCGGGTTCATGCAGTCGCTCGGCCTCGCCGCGGGCGTCCTCGTCCTCGGCGGCGTGGCCGTCCACCTCGACGCCCGGCGGCGCGGGCGCGTGCTCGGCTACGCCTTCGCCCGGCGCATGGGGCTCACGCGGAGCCAGCACCGCCGGGCGCTGGTCGTCGAGCTCGTGGCCAGCGTGGTCGTCGGCTGCTGGCTGGGGATCGGCCTGGCGCTCGTCGGCGCCGCGCTCGCCTACCAGCGCCTCGACCCGGTCCCGGGGTTCCGCCCCGATCCCCTCTTCCGGCCGGCGGTCGCCATCGTCGCCGCCGTCGGCGTCGTGGCCGTGGTCGTGGCAGCTGTGGCGGCTGTGCTCGCCCAACGACGGACCGACCGGGACGATCCGCTGGAGGTGCTCCGTGCCGGGACCTGACCCGGGCCTCGCGGCCCCGCCGGCCGAGTGGGCGGCGCGCGCTCGCCGGATCACCGTGGACTACACGGCCTCGGCCGGCGTGGTCCACGCGCTCCACGAGGTCGACGCCGCGGTGGCGCGTGGCCGTCTCACGGTGGTGGCCGGCCCGTCGGGCTCGGGCAAGTCGACCCTGCTGCGGGTGTTCGCCGGCCTCCAGCGGGTCGCCGGCGGCGAGGTCGAGGTCGACGGCACGGACGTCACGCGGGTCCGGCCGGGCGCCCGGCGGCGCCTCCGGCGGCGGGCCATGGGCATCGTCCTGCAGGACCCGGCCGACAACCTCCTGACCTACCTGCGCAGCGTCGAGCAGGTCGAGCTGGCGGCGCGGCTGCGGGGTGCGGACCCCGCCGAGGCGCCGTCCCTGCTCGAGGCCGTCGGCCTCGCGGACCGGGCCCGCAGCTTCCCGTCGGAGCTGTCGGGCGGCGAGCAGCAGCGGGTCGCCTTCGCGGCCGCGGCGATCGGGGCGCCACGCCTGCTGCTCGCCGACGAGCCCACCGCCGAGCTCGACGGCGGAGCCGGGGCCGATCTGGTGGCGACGATGCGCCGCCTCGTCGAGCGCGGCGCCACCCTGCTGGTCGCGTCGCACGACGCCGCCGTGATCGACGCCGCCGACGACCTGCTCACGCTCCGCGACGGTCGGGTGGCGACACCGTGACCGCCGACGCCCCCCTCCGGGTCGCCTCGGACGCCGCCACTGCGGTCGCCCTCACCGGGCTGGCGAAGTCCTTCCCCGCCGCCGGCGGGGCGCGCCGGGTGCTGGACGGGGCGGACCTGGCGGTGCGCCCCGGCGAGATCGTCGCCCTCGCCGGACGCTCGGGATCGGGCAAGACGACGGTGTTGTCGATCATCGCGGGCTGGGAGACCCCTGACGCCGGCACGGTCGCGGTCCTCGGGGGCACGACGCCGCCCGCACAGCTCTCCTGGAGCGAGCTGGCCGTGTTGCCCCAGTCACTCGGGATGCTGGACGAGCTGACCGTGGCCGAGAACGTCGGCCTGCCGCTCCGGCTCGCGGACGTGGCCGGCGCGGCCGACCCGCACGAGGTCATGGAGCGGCTGGGCGTCGGGCACCTCGGCGACCGGTACCCGCGGGAGGTGTCGCTCGGGGAGCAGCAGCGCGCCGCTCTGGCCCGGGCGGCGGTCGTACGGCCCCAGGTGCTGCTCGCCGACGAGCCCACGATGCACCAGAACCGGGAGTGGGCCGCGTCGGTGATGGCGACGTTGGCCGACCTCGCCGCCGGCGGCAGCGCGTGCGTGCTGGCCACCCACGACGCGGTCGCCCTGGCCGGGGCGCACCGGGTGCTCCAGCTGCACGAGGGCCGGCTGCGCGCCCGGTGACCGGGCGGAGCTGAGGGCTCAGCCGGGCGTCAGGCGGGCACCGCGCCCGGGTGACCGTCCTCGACGACGAAGCTGGCGAACGTCTCGATCGGCGCGCCCGGCGCGCCCACCCGCTCGACGTAGCGCAGGTCGGCCTGCAGGCGGTCCCGGCCGACCGCGCAGCGGACGTAGCCCTTGCGGTCGCCCTCGAAGAACCGGATGTGCGGGTTGAACTCGATCATCGGCCCGTAGTACGGGCCGTACACCGGGCCGTCGCCGTTGGACGTGACGGCGGGGGCCACGATCTCGGTGGCGATGACAGGCGACGCCGGGTCGACGAAGTCGAGGTGGACGTCGTTGACGAACGTGGAGTGCCAGTCGCCGGTGATCACGAACGGATTGCGCAACCCGGCCGCGAGCATGTCGTCCATCAGCCGCCGGCGGGCGACCGGGTAGCCGTCCCAGCCGTCCTGCCAGTAGCGGGGGTTGGGTCCGGCCTCGTGGGCGAGCTCCGAGAACAGCACCTGGTTGGCCAGCACGTTCCACTGGGCCCGGCTGCGACGGAACCGCTCGCGGACCCAGCGCTCCTGCTCGGTGCCGAGCACGGTCTGGGACGGGTCGAACGACGCCGGCCCGTAGGGATGCTCCCCGTCGCCCATCGGATGATCGCTGCGGTACTGGCGCGTGTCGACGACGACGAACTCGGCCAGCGAGCCCCACGGGATCGACCGGTAGAGCCGTGACTGCCCACGCCGGTCGGGCCGCGCCGGTGCCCGCAGCGGCAGGTGCTCGTAGAACGCCTGGTAGCCGGCGATCCGCCGCGGCGGAACACCTCGGGCGGCGTGCCGTCCTCGGCGATGTCGCCGGTGTAGTCGTTGTCGACCTCGTGGTCGTCCCACGTCACGACGAACGGGAAGCGGGCGTGCGTCCGCTGCAGGTCGCCGTCGGTCTTGTAGAGCGCGTGGCGCAGCCGGAACTGGTCGAGCGTGACGGTCTCGTCGGCGTACTCAGGGGGCAGCTCGACGCCGCGGACGCCGCCGGTCGCCGGGTCGATGCCGTACTCGTACGTGTAGTCGCCGAGGAAGACGACGAGGTCGAGGTCCTCCTCCGCCATGTGGGCGTAGGCGTTGTAGAAGCCCTCCTCCCACTTCTGGCACGTGGCGTAGGCGAAGGTCATCCCGTCGAGGCGCCCGTCGGGTGCGGGCGCGGTGCGCGTCCGGGCGGGCGGCGAGGCCCAGTCGCCGGCGGTGAACCGGTACCAGTACTCGCGGCCGGGCTCGAGGCCGCGCACGTCGACGTGCACCGAGTGCGCCAGATCAGCCGGCGCGACCGCGCGCCGCGCCGGACCACGCGGCGCATGCGCTCGTCGCGGGCCACCTCCCACCCGACCTCGACGTTGCCGACGCCGCCCAGTCCGCCGTCTGCGGTCAGCGGCTCGGGCGCCAGGCGGGTCCAGAGCACGACGCCGTCGGGCAGCGGGTCGCCGGACGCGACCCCGAGCGTGAACGGGTTCGTCCGCAGCCGGGGAGGGCCGGGAGCCCGCGGGCCAGCGCCTTCTCGCCGCCGAACGCGACGAGGACCCCCGACGCCGTCGCCCCGGCGAGAACGTGCCGCCGCGTGATCTGGCTACGTCCCGGCATCGCGAACCCCCGTCGTCGAGCACCCTCGGGCCCGCCGGCGGCACGAGCCCGTGGCAGGCGGTGACGAGTCTGACGGTCGGACGCGAACGGCTCGTTGCCGCCGGCGAACGTGTGGCCGAACCGTTGGTGGCCCGCCGGGGCGTCCGGCGGCCGGAAGGCGGCGAAAACGACACCGACCAGGGCAGGTGCCCTGGTCAGGTGAGGGGTGGGCCGTAAGGGATTCGAACCCCTGACCCCCTGCGCGTCATGCAGGTGCTCTAGCCAACTGAGCTAACGGCCCGGTGTGGAGAGCCGACGCTACCACACGCCTCCCAGGGTCCTGCCACCGGGATGCGCCGGTGTCACAGCGCGCCGATAACCTGTTCCGGATGGCCGATGACGGAGGTCCCTCCCTGCCAGACACCGCCCTGCCCGACGCCACCCCCGATCCCCTCACCCCCGAGCTGGCGCCGTTCGTCGCGCAGGCGCGGGCCCGCCTCGAGGCGGCCACCGACGGGCTCGACCACGAGGCCGCGGTGCAGCACCTCGAGGCCATGGTGGCGAGCGCAACGGTCCAGGCCTCGCGCCTCGGCTTCACGTTCCCGGTGCCCGAGCCGCCCGACACGCTGGCGCTCGGCGACGGCTCGGTCGTGGTCGTGCAGCACATCGGCGAGCAGGGCTGACCCCGCCGGGGTCGCGGCAGAGGTCGCGCCTCAGAGGTTGCCGCGGGCGGCCTGCGCGCGCTCGATCGCCTCGAACAGCGCCTTGAAGTTGCCGGCGCCGAAGCCCTTGGCGCCCGCCCGCTGGATGATCTCGAAGAAGACCGTCGGCCGGTCGCACAGGGTCTCGG
The DNA here is from genome assembly GCA_963778415.1 of uncultured Acidimicrobiales bacterium. Lineage (GTDB taxonomy): Bacteria > Actinomycetota > Acidimicrobiia > Acidimicrobiales > VFJN01 > ZC4RG19. The sequence goes on along the minus strand of CAVZUI010000010.1, from coordinate 148,446 downwards.
TGAAGATCTGGAGCAGGTGCCCGTCCTGGTCGCGGTCGACCATGATGCCCAGCTCGGCCAGCGCCTCCCACGGCAGGTCGATGCCGGCCATGCGCTCGCGCGGCGTCGTCGTAGTACTCGGGCGGCACGGCGAGGAACCGCACGCCCCGCTCGCGCATGGCCCGCACCGCGGTGACGATGTCGGGCGTGTGCAGCGCCATGTGCTGCACGCCGGGCGCCCGGTAGTAGTCGAGGTACTCCTCGATCTGGCTCTTGCGCCGCCCGTCGGCCGGCTCGTTGATGGGCAGGACGACCTTGTCGTGGTTCCACACGACCGTCGACATCAGCGCCGAGTACTCGGTCGAGATCTGGTCGTCGTCGAAGTGCACGAGGGGGTCGAACCCGAGCACGTCGTGGTAGTAGTCGACCCACTCCTCGAGGTGGCCCTTCTCGACGTTGCCGACGATGTGATCGAACCGGGTGAGCCCGACCTCGGGGCCGCCCGCGGCCGGCAGCTGCGGCGGCCCGAACCCGGGGGCGAACTCGCCCGCGTAGCCGCTGCGGTCGAGGAACGTGTGCACCGTCTCGCCGTAGGTCCGGATGGCGGCGTGGTGGATGGCGCCGAGCTCGTCGGTGTCGACCGCCGGCGGCCGCTCGGGCAGTGCGCCCCGGTCGAGGGCGGCCGCGTAGGCCGCCTCGGCGTCGTCGACGAGGAAGCAGACGTCGCGCACGCCGTCGCCGTGGGCCCGCACGTGCTCGGCGATGGGCGAGTCGGGCGTCAGCGCCCCGGTGACCATGAAGCGGATGCGGCCCTGCTGGAGGACGTGCGACACGCGGTCGCGCCGACCGGTCTCGGGCCCGGCGTAGGCGACCACCTCGAACCCGAACGCCGACACGAGGAACCCGCTGAAGGCACGGGCGTTTCCGACCCACCATTCGACGTGGTCGATCCCGCCGAGCGCCGGCGGCTGCGGCCCGCGATGCGCCCTGCTGTTGGCCGGTCGTCAAGGTGTCGCCCATGCTTCCCCTCGCGTGGTGAGTGCTCGAAATGACAGCACCAGCAAAGGCTCGGGCGCGATCAGCGTCAACAGAAACGTCAGACACTGAGCAGTTTGGCCAGTGTCGACGAGCATGTGCTAGACACATTGCTCATGTTGCCCACCGGAATCGATGCGCTCGACGCCCGGCTCATCAGGGCGATGTGCGACACCCCACGCGCGGGGGTGATGGAGCTGGCCCGCCAGCTCGGCGTCGCGAGGGGGACGGTACAGGCCCGCCTCGACAAGCTCCAACAGCGGGGCGTGATCTGCGGCTTCGACCCCGACCTCGACCTGCGCGCCATGGGCTACGAGGTCCTGGCCTTCGTCAGCCTCGAGATCGCCCAGGGCCGGCTCGAGGACGTCGTGCTCGCACCTGCGGGAGATCCCCGAGGTGCTCGAGATCTACTCGGTGACGGGGCCCGGTGACCTGAACTGCCGGGTCGTCGCGCACACCAACGACCACCTGCAGCACGTCATCGGACGGGTGCTCGAAGTGCAGGGCATCAGCCGCACGACGACCCAGATCGCGCTGACAGAGCAGCTGCGCCACCGCGTCCTGCCCCTCGTCGAGCTCGCGATCGACGCCGACCAGACCGACGCCGACCAGAGCGGCGACGTCGAGGCCGAGGCCGGCTGAGCGCACCGGCCGCCCGCGTTCCGCTCATGGCGGGGCCGCGACCGGGGCCTCCCCGCTGGGGTCACCCGATCGGCACACGGGCAGCACCCGAGCGAGACCCACCAGGTCGAACAGCTCGCACAGCTCGGGGCTCGGGTCGCGCACCCACAGGCGAGCCCCCTGCCGGCGGGCCACCAGCGCCAGTCGCGCCAGGGCGTCGACCGCGTCGACGTCGGTGGGCGTGACCTGCGCGACATCGCACACCACCCGGGTCGAACCACCGCCGTCGAGCAACCCCCGTACCCATCCGACCAGGGCGCGACACCCGTGCGGCGTCGAGGCGCCCGTCGACGATGACCACCAACGTGCCGGGTGACGGGGGCGCGGGCGAGCCGCCCGTGGGGACGGGCGACTCGGGTGGTTCGGGCAACCCACGACCTCCTGCGGCGGCGACTCGCCACTAGGACCGTGACGGACCCCGGAACTCATCGCGCCGCGCGCGCGGTTTCGTCGTGGTGGCCGCGCACCTCACAGGTCGGGCGCGAAGCCCTGCCGCACCGTGTTCTCGGTGACGACCCGCGGGTCGACGAACTGCAGCAGGTAGTCGGGGCCGCCGGCCTTCGAGCCCGACGCCCGACAGGCCGTAGCCACCGAACGGCTGGCGTCCGACGACCGCGCCGGTGATCGTGGCGGTTGACGTACACGTTGCCGGCCCGCAGCTCGGCGGGCGGCGGCGCCGATGGTCGCCGGCGAGCGGCGAGTAGCACCCCGGCCGTGAGCGCGTAGTCGGTGTCGTTGGCGAGCGCGATGGCCTCGTCGATGTCCGCGGCGCGCAGCACGCGCGAGCACCGGGCCGAAGAGCTCGTCGCGGGCGAGCGGTGCGTCCGGGTCGTCGACGACGACCACGGTGGGCGGCACGAAGTACCCGCCGTCGGCGGCACGTCGGCGTGCTGGACCAGCACCCGGCCCTGCCGGCGGCGCGTCGCTCGAGCGTGCCGGAGGATCCGCTTGTGGGCGTCGGCGTCGATCACCGGGCCGACCTGCGTCTCGGGCCGCCGGGCGGGCCCGACCACCAGCTCGCGCGTGGCGGCGACGAGTCGCTCGACGACCTGCGTCGTACGACGTCGCCGACCACGATGAGCCGGCTGGCGGCCGAGCACTTCTGGCCGGCGTAGCCGAACGCCGAGACGACGCTGCCGGGCACGGCCTGGTCGGGGTCGGCGTCGGCGTCGACGATCAGCGGCGTTCTTGCCGCCCATCTCGGCGATGACCCGCTTCACGTGGCGCTGCCCCGCGGCCGGCTGCCGCCGCCTGGCGGTTGATGGCGAGGCCCGACCGGCTTCGATCCCGGTGAACGCGATCGACCGCCACGTCGGGGTGCTCGACCAGGCGGGCGCCGACCTCCTCGCCGACCCCGGGGAGGAACTGGATCACGCCCGGCGGGCGCCCCGGCCTCGACCAGCGCCTCGACCAGGCGCGACGCCACCGCCGGGGTCTGCTCGGCCGGCTTGAGCACGACCGGGTTGCCGGCGACGAGGGCGGCGACGGTCATGCCCGTGCGGGATGGCGAGCGGGAAGTTCCACGGCGCGATGACCGCCGTCGACGCCCTTGCCCTGGTAGCTGCAGCCGGTTCGCCTCGCCCGGCGGCGACTGCACGAGGTCGGCCGCGGCCCCGTCGAGGCGCAGCGTCTCGCGGCCGTAGTACTCGCAGAAGTCGATCGCCTCGCACACGTCGGCGTCGGCCTGGTCCCACGGCTTGCCCGCCTCGACGCACCTCGAGCGCGGCGAGCGCGTGCGCGGCGGGCGCGCAGCCAGGTCGGCGGCCCGGAACAGCACCGCGGCGCGCTCGCGCGACGGGCGTGCGCCGCCCACGCCTCGGCGGCCTCGACCGCGGCGGCCACCGCGGCGTCGGCCTCGGCGACGCCGCACGCCGCGGCGCGGGCGACGACCACGCGCGGGATCCGACCGGGGTCGACGGAGTCGATGCGTCGCCGCGCGTCGTCACCCGCTCGCCGCGCGATCAGGGCCGGGACCGCGACGCCCAGCTCGCCGTCGACGGCGGCCACGGCCGCGGTCATCGCGGCCGCGGGCCGAGCCCCGGCGCCACTCGGACACCGGCTCGGGCGTCGTAGGGCGAGGGGTCGGCCGGGTCGGTCGCGGGCCGCGGTCCGGGGCGGCGTGGCGGCCGGCAGCCCGTCGACGTCGGGCGGCGGCCAGCAGCTCGTCGAGCGCCCGCCCTCGGCGAAGCGGTGGCGCACGAACGACTCGTTCGACGTGTTCTCGAGCAGCCGCCGCACCAGGTACGCCATCCCGGGCACGAGCTCGCCGACCGGCGCGTAGACCCGCAGCCGCAGGCCGAGGCGGCGCATGGCGGCGTGCATCGGCTCGGCCATGCCGTGCAGCATCTGGATCTCGTAGCCGGTGTCGGGGATGCCCGGTGCGCGGGCGTAGGTGATGGCGTAGGCGAGGGAGCGCAGGTTGTGGCTGCCGAACGCGGCCCGCACCGCGCCGTGGTGGTCGTGCAGCAGGCGCACGCAGCGCTCGTAGTTGGCGTCGGTCTCCGCCTTGTCCTCGAACACCGGGCACCGGCCAGCCCTCGGCCCGGGCGTGCACGGTCTCGGTGTCCCAGTACGCGCCCTTGACGAGGCGGACGGTGATCGGGGTCGGCCGGCGCGCCGACCACGCGATCAGGTCGGCGAGGTCGTCGCGGCTGTCGCGCAGGTACGCCTGGACGACGACGCCCGCCGGCACGTCGGCGAACTCGTCCTCGGACAGCAGCTCGCGGAAGAGCGCGAGCGTGAGGTCCTTGGCGTCGGCGTGCTCCATGTCGACGTGCACGAGCGCGCCGCGCTCGCGGGCCAGCCGCAGGATCGGCCGGAGCCGCTCCTTCGCCCCGGCGAGACCCACCTCGCGGGTGAGCGGCTCGTAGTGGGTGGCGAGGGCCGTCGGCTTGACGCTGACGTTGACCCGGGCGAGCGGTCCGAGGTCGTCGCGCTCGAGGTGGTCGTCGGGGGCCCAGCCGGCGCTGGCGGCGGTGAGGGCCGTGACGAGCTCGGACGACGCGGGCGGCGTAGCGGTCGGCCTCGGCCTCGACGACCGTCTTCTCGCCGAGGAGGTCGACGGTGTAGGCGCTCCCCTCGCGCCACAGCCGGTGCAGCCCGGCGACGGCCTCGTCGGGCGTGGCGCCGACGATGAACTGCTGGGCCATGCGGAGGATGTTCCGGCGGGCCACGCGGGCCTCGACGCGGTCGCCGAACGGCACGTGGTCGGCCACGCCGATGCCGAGGTCGAGGGCCCGCGGGACCTCGACGCCGTCGAAGTACTCGCCGACGTGCCGCGGCCACGTCCGTCGTCGCCGTGCGAGCGCCGGGAACACGTCGACGAACCGGAACAGCTGGGTCTTGAACGCCGGCCGGGCCATCGCCCAGTCCATGACGCGGTCGCTCCACCACGACATGGCGAACACCCGTGACCGCTCGCTCTCTCCGAGCTCCGCGATCGCCCGGGCGAGGGTGGCCGTGTCGCGCTCGATCTCGGGAGCCATCGCGGTTCAACCTACAAAACGCGCGCTTCGGGTCGCGACGGCGTACCCTCGTGGTGCCCGGTCGTCGCTCGATGCGAACGCGGTCGGGTTGCCCAGAACGGAATACAGATAGGCAGCAGCACCATGGCAGTCGGCACGGTCAAGTTCTTCAACGCGGAGAAGGGCTACGGCTTCATCTCGCGTGACGGAGCAGACGACGTCTTCGTCCACTACTCCAACATCGAGGGCTCCGGCTACCGGTCCCTCGAGGCCGGCCAGCAGGTCGAGTTCGAGGTCGGCCCCGGCCGCAAGGGCGACGAAGCGCAGAACGTCAGAGTGGTCTGAGAAGGCGTGTCACGTCGGCGTACGACCTTCGGCAAGCTGCAGCGAGATCGCGACAAGCAGGCCAAGCAACGAGCGAAGCAGGAGAAGCGGGCCGAGCGCTCCGAACAGGGCGACGAGCCCGACGAGGTCGAGGCGCCCGCACCTGTGGTCGACCAGTCCTCCGTGCTGGAGAAGCTGGCTGCATTGCACGCCGCGTTCGACGACGGGAAGATCGGCTTCGACGACTTCGAGGCGCAGCGCGACGAGCTGACCAGCCAGCTCCGCATCGAATGAGCCACACCCCCGAACTTTCGGTGTAGGGGGCACAGGACCGGGAAGCGGACGGTCGCTGACGTACCGCCGAGCACCGCCGCGGAGGCTCCTGTGTCCACCATCACCCGCATCTCCACCACACGACGCCCGGTCGCGGGTCCCGACGACGTCGCCGACGACACGCTGTTCCGGGAGTACCGCGAGACCGGCGACCGCCGGGTCCGCAACGAGCTCATCGAGTCGACACCGCTGGCTGGCGATCCACTGCGCCAAGCGGTTCGCCGACAAGGGCGAGCCCCTCGACGACCTCGTCCAGGTGGCGATGCTCGGCGTCCTCAAGGCCGTCGAGCGGTTCGATCCCGACTACGGCGCCGCCTTCGCCACCTTCGCCGTCCCGACCATCGTCGGCGAGCTGCGCCGCCACTTCCGCGACACGACGTGGGCGGTCCACGTGCCGCGCCGGGCCAAGGACCTCCAGCACACGATCAAGGTGGCCGTGGACGAGCTGGGCCAGATCCTCGGCCGGTCGCCGACGGTCGCCGAGATCGCCGGCCAGGCCGGCGTGCGCGACGAGGACGTGCTCGACGCGCTCGAGGCCGCCCGCTGCTACCGCAAGACCCCGCTCGAGACCGCCTCCGACGACGACCACCGGCGAGGTACGTCGACATCGGGCCCTCGGCGAGGACGAGCGGGGGCTCGACGCGGTCGAGGCCGCCTCCACCGTCGAGCAGCTCCTCACCGTCCTGCCGCCCCGCGAGCGACGCATCGTCGAGCTGCGCTACATGCACGGCCACACGCAGTCCCGCATCGCCGAGCTCGTCGGCGTCAGCCAGGTCCAGGTCTCCCGCCTGCTGCGATCGAGCCTGGCCGCCATGCGCGACTCGCTGACCGACGTCGACGGCGTCGTGCGCGGTCTGAGGGGCGGCGCAGTGTCCACCTGCCAGCTCATCGCCTTCGCCGACTGCGGCGACCGCGTCCTGCTCGACATCGTGCCGCTCGAGGCGCTCGACATCGACGGCACCCGGCTGCCGCGGGGCATGCCGCTGTCGCTCGGCTTCTCGCCCAGCGACGACCCGGGCGAGCACGTCGAGATGGTCGGCCGTGTTCGACCGGTGGGCCCGCGACGACGGCGTGCTCGACCTCGACGTGGCCGTGGCCCGCGAGATCGGCGGGTTCCGCTACGTGTTCACGCAGGACGACGAGCAGCTCGTGCTCGACGTGCGGACCTGAGCGGGACCCGAGCCTGAGCGGCACCGGTCTGACGACGTCGCCCGGTTCCGCTCCGACCGAGGTCGGATCGGGTAAGACTGCCGCCATGTCCGCGCCGGCCCTGTTGGGCGCCGCCTCCGACACGACCTACGCGTTGGACGGCGACGTGGTCGTCCGCCTCCTGGTGGCGGCCGTCCTCGGCGGGATCATCGGGCTCGAGCGCGAGGCCCGCGACCAGGCGGCCGGGCTGCGCACGCACATCGCCCTCGCGCTGGGCGCCGCCCTGTTCGGGGTCGTGTCGACGCTGGGGTTCCTCGAGTTCGACCGGCCGCGGTCCGAGTCGGTCCTCCAGGTCGACGTCACCCGGGTGGCGTCGAACGTGGTGGTCGGCGTCGGCTTCCTCGGCGCCGGCGTCATCTTCCGCCAGCGCAACAACATCAAGAACCTGACCACGGCCGCCAGCCTGTGGGCGGTCGCCGCCATCGGGCTGGCGAGTGGCGTGGGCGACCCCACCACGGCGGCGGTGGCCACCGTCGTGCTGCTGGTGAGCCTGGTGGTGCTCCGCCCGGTGCGCACGTTCGTGCGCCGACGCTGGGCGAAGCGCTCGGTGACCGTGACCGTGCACCTCGACGAGGGCACCGATCCGACGCCGGTGGTCGTCGCGTTCGAGCGCGACGACATCGAGTCCGGGCCGGTGGGGCTGCGCAAGGTCGACGGACGCGCTCGCTCCTGTCGGGCGAAGTGACGGCTTCGCCGCCGACCCTGCTCGACTGGATGACGGAGCTGTCGTCGGTCCCTGGTGTCGAGACGATCGACGAGGACTGACGGCGGGGAGGCAGAGACCGATCCGCATGAGCGACGCTAGGAAGCAGCCATGACCGACAACCAGGAACCGATGACCATCTCGACGATCCGCAAGGACGACACCGTCGTCATCGCGCTCGCCGGTGAGCTCGATCTTCACTCGTCCGAGCTGCTCGAGCGCGTCCGTCGACCGACGCCCTCGCCACGTCACCCGCCGCGGTCGCGAGATCGACGCCGAGCGATCTCACCTTCGCCGACTCCGCCGGTCTGCGGTCACTGCTCAGCGCCCGCGAGGCCGCAGAGCAGCACGGCGTCACGCTCCGGATCGGGCGTGTCTCGGCACCGCTCGGGCGGCTCCTCGACATGACCGGGCTCCGCGAGGTCTTCGACATCCCCGCCGACTGACTGCGACGGCGCGTCCGCGGCTGACTCGGGCTCAGCCCGTCCCGCCACCCCGCACGAGCTTGCGGGCCGAGACCTCGACACGTCCGTCGAGGTGGGTCAGCTCGTGGCCGTCGGCGACGACGTCGAGGATCTGGCTGCTGAGCGCGAGGCGCTCCTCGTCGGGGTCGGGTGCGCGCCCCGCCACCGTGTGCCCCTCGACCACGAGCACGTCCGAGCGGAGCTCGAACGCCAGACGGATCGGTTCGCCGTCGCCCGTCTCGATCAGGGTCGAGCAGAGCTCGTCGACCGCGATCCGGAAGTCCTCGACCTCCTCCAACGGCAAGCCCGCACGTGCTGGCCACCCCGCTCGCCATCAGCCGGGCGAGCCGCATGTAGCGGCTGTCCGGTGGGAGCGAGAGTTCGACGCGGCCGACGAGCGGATCCATGGCCTACCTTCTGGTGCCGATCGGTGTGATACCCGACGCCGGGCGCCGGATACACGCTCGCGGCGGGAACGGGAACGGTCAATGGGATCATGGCTGCGCCAGGATCACGACGACGTGACCGGTCGGCAGGACCCGGACCCTGGCTCCCTGCCCCGCGTCGGGGAGATCGGTCTCGACGGGCTCGCCTGCGTCGATGAGCTCGGCGACGCGACGGGCAGCGGCGGCGGGCACGACATCCGCCAGCGCGGTCCCGACCGAGGCGCCGGTCGGTCGGCGGCCCGGCTGAGCGCGCGTCACGCGCCGGTCCGCGGTCGACGACGACGAGCGGTGCGGCCGTGACGGCGAGGACGGCGTCGAGCACCGTCTCGACGATGGTCGAGGGCGGCCTGCGTGTCGACGAGCCGGGTCGTGAGCTCGTCGAGCTGGCGCGTGGCGTCGTCCACCGCCCGTCGGGCGGTGCGCATGGCCTCGGCTCGGTGGATTGCGTGTCTGTCGGGAAGTGCGCTCATCGTGGGGGCCGCTCGGCGGCCGAGACTGTCTACCCGCCTCGAGGACCGTAGATGCGCACCCGAGGCGGCCGCTGGTCGAGCGACGTGTACCGGCGACGGCCACGGGGAACGTGTGAACGGATGGCCGCCGCGACCCGTGCCGAGCTCCGCCGGATGCGCCGTGCGGTCGATGCCCTGCGACGCGGCCACCGACCGGGCACAGGCGCTGCTCACGATCCCGACCGACCGGGTGCCCCGCACGTGGGTGGCCGGGCGGTCGACACGCCCGGCGGTCGAGCCCCACGTCTGGGCGCTGCACGTCCGCTACGCGCGCGACGCCGACGCCCGGGTCCTGACCGAGCTGGTCGAGCGCTACCGGCCACACGCCGAATCGCACGCCCGCCGCCACTTCCGCCACGGCGAACCGCTCGACGACCTGACCCAGGTGGCGTACGAGGCCCTGGTCCTGGCGCTGCAGCGGTTCGACCCCGCCCGTCGCACCCCCTTCCTCGCGTTCGCCAACCCGACGATCGTGGGGTCGCTGCGCCGCCACGTGCGCGACACCGGGTGGGCCATCCGCGTGCCCCGCCGGGTCCACGAGCTCGCGTCGCCGACCCGCGACGCCACCGAGCTGCTCACCCACGACCTGGGGCGGCGCCCGTCGGTCGGCGAGATCGCCGACTTCATCGGCGTCGACGAACGTCAGGTCCTCGACGCCATGGCGGCCGACGACGCCCGGCTCACGAGCTCCCTCGACGCACCCGACGCCACGACCGGCCTCCCGGCCGACCAGGTGATCGGCCGCGTCGACCGCGGCTTCGCCGGCATCGAGAACCGCACCGGGCTGCTGCAGAGCCTCGAGCGCCTCTCCGACGACGATCGCGACCTGCTGCAGATGTACTTCGGCGAGGAGTCAGATCGCAGACGCAGATCGCCGAGGTGCTCGAGTGCAGCCAGATGCAGGTGTCGCGCCTGCTGCGCAAGGCGATCCACCGGCTGCGCCGCCAGATGCTCGAGTCGTAGGGCGGCGGCGTCGGCCCCGCGCGACCGGGCCCGGCGGACATCCGGTTTCGGCCCCAGGGCGGGCGGGAAGCATGCCGGCGTCCACGACCGCAGCACGAATTGGGGAGCTGGCGAGATGGCCTGGATCACGACACCCGAGCGCACGACCTACGACTGGCACGACGTGCCCACCGACGAGGTGCCGACCGACCGCGAGATGAAGGCCACGCTGGTGAGCCGCCTCAACGAGAACCTCTACACGCAGGACTGCGACATCCACGTCGAGGTGTCGGACCGGGTGGTCGTGCTCGACGGCGACGTCGACTCGCCCGTCGTCAAGGAGGCCGCCACCGACGACGCGTGGGACGTGCCCGGCGTGGTCGCGGTGGACAACCGCCTCACCATCGCCGCCTGATCAGGGCCCGGGGCGCAGGTAGGGCCGCACCACGAGCGCCGTCGCCTGCCGACCTCACCTGCACGAGGTCGCAGAGCTGGTTGGCGATCCACAGACCGCGGCCGCCGATCTGGTCGACAGGTGGGCGGCGGCGCCCCACCATCGGGTCGGAGAGGCGGCCGCGGTCACGGATCTCGCAGACGAGGCCGCCGCCGTCCTCGGCCCAGGTGCGCAGCGTGCCGCCCCCGCCCCCGTGGCGGTAGCTGTTCGTCGCCACCTCGTCGACCGCCAGCACGATGTCGCCGGACCTGTCCCGGCCGAAGCCCAGGCCGCCTGCGACCGCCGCGACGTAGGCCCGCAGCTCGAGCAGGTCGGCGTCGGTGAACGGGAACACCGCGGCGTCGTCGGGTGCGGCGGGGAGCGGCTCGGACAGCAGCGTCGCGGGGTCGACATCGAGGTAGGTCGGCGTTCACCTGGGTCGTGCCCGCCGGTGCGGACGGCGGGATGGTGGTCGACGGCCTCGGTGACCGCCGCGGCCGGGAGTCGCCGACTCGTCGAAGGGGCACAGCAGCGTGAGCGACGCCGCGTCGGCGAGCGCGGTGTTGATCAGCGCCTCGTGCTGGAGGCACTCGGCGACCTCGCAGGGCGTGCGTTCCGGCCACAGCGGCTCGCTCACGCCCCACAGAGCCCGGTCACCGGCGTTGGCGTCGACGAAGCGGCGCCACGTCGGGATGAGGAGGGCCGGGTTGCCCCCGATCGACCGCACGTCGCAGAACGTGAAGCCGTCGCTCGCCGGCCCGAGCACCGCCCGCAGGTGCTCTGCCTTGGCCGTGTCCACGACGACGAGCACCGGGTCGCCGGCGCGGACGGCGGGATCGAGGAACGACGCCACGAGAGAGGTGAACTCGCGGGCGACGGAATACGGCATCGCCTCGTGACGAAACGTCGCGTGCGCCATACGGGTGACCTCCCTACCCGAACCAGGGCCGGCGATCACGTCGTCGCGGCGCAGAGATCAGCGCATGGGCTGGGCGAGCCCCCGGGCCTGGGCGGCGATCACCTGGACCAGCATCATCCACGCCACCGCCACGAAGACGGCGGCGAGAACGGCCGAGCCGACGGCCCGGGCGACGCGGTGGCGGCGGGGAAGGCGCAGCGGGGCGACGATCGCCTCGAAGGCGGCGTCCCAGTCGAACGTGCCGCCCTCGGCGGCACCGAGCTCGTCCCGATCCATCGTCACCCCCACGGAAGGCCTCGCTGGCGAACGGCTTCACTGATGAACGTGTCACCGTGTGGCGCTCGTCACAGTAGCCGCGTGCGCCCCGGTCATGGGCGCCCGCTGGCAGGGCGCCACGTCCCGTGCCACAGTGCCCCTCCGGAACTCCTTGCCAAAGACAAGGTTCCGGTGGTCGCATCACGCGGCGACCACCCGGCCCGGACAGGTCGGGCCAGCAGCACCGAGGGGGTCACATGGGGGACGAGGCAGGCACGGCACCGCACGAGGTCACCGAGCTGCAGCGATCGAGCCGCGACCACCACGAGCTGGCCGAGCGCCTGGGTGCCTGGCTCACCGCCACGCTGCCCGACGGCGCCGAGCCCTCGGATCCACGGCCTCGAGGGCACGTCCGCCAACGGCATGTCGAGCGAGACGCTGCTGTTCGACGCCTCGTGGACCGAGGACGGCGGCCCCGTGCCAGCCACCGCCTCGTCGCCCGGGTCGCCCCCGGCGCCGACGACGTGCCGGTGTTCCCCCGCTACGACCTGCCCGGCCAGTTCGCCGTCATCCGCCTGGTCGGCGAGCTCACCGACGTGCCGGTGCCCACCGTCTGGTGGTGCGAGCCCGACCCGGCCGCGCTCGGCGCGCCGTTCTTCGTGATGAGCCGCGTCGACGGCCGGGTCCCGCCCGACGTCATGCCGTACAACTTCGGCGACAGCTGGCTCTACGACGCCGCGCCCGCCGACCAGCGCCACCTCCAGGACGCGACCGTCGACGTCCTCGCCCGCCTCCACGCCGTCGACCGGCCCGCCGAGCGGTTCGCGTTCCTCGATCCCCGACGTCCCGGCGCCACGCCCCTCCGCCGCCGGGTGGCGCTCACCCGCGACTGGTACGAGTTCGCCGCCGCCGACGGCTTCGCGCTCGCCGCTGGTCGAGCGAGGGTTCGCCTGGCTCGAGGAGCACTGGCCCGAGCGACGAGGGCGACGACCGTGCTGAGCTGGGGCGACTCCCGGATCGGCAACATGATGTTCGACGACTTCGACCCGGTCGCGGTGCTCGACTGGGAGATGGCCGGCCTCGGCCCCCGCGAGCTCGACGTGGCGTGGCTCGTCTACGGCCACCGGATCTTCGAGGACATCGCCGGGCCAGATGGGCCTCGGCGGCATGCCCGACTTCCTGCGCCCGACGACGTCGCCACCACCTACGAGCAGCTCACCGGCTACGCGCTGCCGCGACCTCGACCTGGTACAGCCACGTACGCCGCCCTGCAGTACGCCATCGTCTTCCTCCGCACCGGCGCCCGCTCGGTGCACTTCGGCGAGGCCGAGCGCCCCGCCGACCGTCGACGACCTGATCATGAACCGCGACCGCCCTCGAGCGCATGCTCGCCGGCGACCTACTGGAGCTGACCATGCACCCCGTCCCGCTCGACGAGTTCCCGATCCACCAGGCACCGCTGTCGCTGCGCTACGTCGGCACGAGCGACCGCAACTTCTACGACCGCTGCTACTTCAACGCCCACGACCGCACCGGCGACGTGTTCTTCATCACCGGCCTCGGCGTCTACCCGAACCTCGGCGTCATCGACGCGTACGGCACCGTGCGGCGCGGCGACCGGCAGTGGACGTCCGCTGCTCCGACGCGCTCGGCCACGACCGCCTCTCCCCCGGCGTCGGGCCGTTCCGCGTCGAGGTGCATCGAGCCGCTGCAGAAGCTCCGGCTGATCTGCGACGCCGACGACCACGGCCTCGGCTTCGACCTCACCTGGGAGGGCTCGTTCCCCGCGGTGATGGAGCAGCACCACGTCATGCGGGCCGGGGGCGGCGGCGCACGAGCCATCCTCGACGCCTCCCGCTTCGCGCAGGTCGGCACGTGGTCCGGCGTGCTGCGGCTCGACGGCGACGACATCGCCGTCGACCCCGAGACGTGGGTCGGCACGCGCGACCGCTCGTGGGGCATCCGCCCGGTCGGCGAGGCCGAGCCGCGCCGGCCGCCCGGCCGACGATCCCACCGAGGGCCTCTGGTGGCTCTACGTGCCGCTGCGCTTCGACGACTTCGCCGTCGATCGTCATCGTGCAGGAGCAGCCCGACGGCTACCGCACCCTCAACGACGCCACCCGCGTGTGGCCCGACGGCCGCGTCGAGCAGCTCGGCTGGCCCGAGGTCGAGATCGCCTACCGGTCGGGCACCCGCATCCCCGAGCGGGCGCCACGATCCACCTCACCGAGCGCGGCGGCAAGCCGCTCACGCTGGAGGTCGAGCGCGCTCGGCTTCGTCGCGCTGCACGTCGGGCGCCGGCTACGGCGGCGACCCCGACTGGGGCCACGGCCAGTGGCGCGGGCCCGGCTGGGTCGAGGGCGCGGTCTACGACCTCAACGACCCCGCCATCGTGCGCCCGCATCCCGTTCGGGGTCATCGACCACGTGGGCCGCGGCACGCTCGACGGCGCCGAGGGCTGGGGCCTGTTCGAGCACGGCACGATCGGCCGCCACGACCCGTCGGGCTTCAGCGGATGGGAATCGGTGGCGCCGTAGCCCGCGGGGCAGGCTCTCGGCCGATGACGTACTCCCACATCGCCTACGAGGTGGCCGACAACGTGGCCACCATCACCCTCGACCGGCCCGACCGGCTCAACGCCTTCACGGTGACGATGCAGCGCGAGCTGTGCGCCGCCCTCGACGAGGTCGACGCCGATCCCGAGGTGCGGGCCGTGGTCGTGACGGGCCGGGGGCGGGGGTTCTGCGCCGGTGCGGACCTGGGCGGCGGGGACGCCACGTTCGACTACGGCAGCGAGGCCGCCCGCGAGGGCGGCGTCGTCCACGAGGAGGACTCCCGGCACCGTGACGAGGGCGGGCTCGTCGCCCTCCGGTTCTTCGAGTGCACCAAGCCGGTGATCGGAGCCATCAACGGCCCGGCCGTCGGGGTCGGCGTCACGATGACGCTCCCGTTCGACGTGCGGCTGGCGTCGACGTCCGCCAAGTTCGGCCTCGTCTTCGCCCGGCGGGGCCTCGTGCCCGAGGCGTGCTCGTCGTGGTTCCTCCCGCGGGTCGTCGGCATCAGCCGGGCGATGGAGTGGTGTGCCACCGGCCGCGTGTTCGGTGCCGACGAGGCGCTGGCCGGCGGGCTGGTCCGCTCGCTCCACGAGCCCGACGCCCTGCTGCCGGCGGCGTACGAGATGGCGGGCGAGATCGCGGCGTCGTCCTCGGCGGTGTCCGTCACCCTGACCCGGGCGCTGCTGTGGCGCATGCTCGGCGCCCCGCACCCCATGGACGCCCACCGGGTCGACTCCGCGCTCATCGACGCCGTCGGCCGCGGTGCCGACGTCGCGCGAGGGCGTGCGCAGCTTCCTCGAGAAGCGCCCGCCGTCGTTCCCCGGCCGGGTCCCCGCCGACCTGCCGGCCCCGTACCCCTGGTGGGACGACCCGACGTTCTAGCGATCGCGCCACCGGGCCGGTAGGTCAGCGCGAGACGCGAACCCTTCGGCAGGCACCGCGGGGTCGGTGCCGTCAGGTGTGGGCGCTCCGGCGAGACCTCTCCTCGTCGTCGAAACGGGCGCCCCGAGGCGGGGTTGACGCCGGCGACCCTGAGCCGCGGCCGAGCAGCCAGCTGTCGCTGACTGGCGTCGGCGGGTTACCCCTCACGCATCCACGCGCTCGTCTGCCCGGGTGCAGAAACCAATGAGAATCACCGATGCGGCATGGCAGCAGCGGTCCGCATCGACTACGATGCGAACTGATGTTCGTATCCGACGGATCCAGGGGCACGGATGGCCGGGGCACCGTCGCGTCCGCGTCGGTGGACATGCTCACCCGGGGGTTGAGCCGGGCGATCGATGCGTTGCTGGATGTGGATCCCGACGCGACGTTCGACGGCGAGTTGGCCGACGCGATGCTCGGCCTGCGCCGCGAGCAGGCGCGCTTGGCGGCGGTGGTGGCCGACCTGACCGCGGCGTTCGAGGCCCGGCAGACGTACGCCGCAGACGGGCTCGCGGTCGGCGACCGATTGGATCGCGGTCCACGCCCGCCTCCCCCGGCCGCAGGTCGCCGGCGAGGTGCGCGACGCCCGCCGGTTGCGGTCGATGCCAGAAACCCGGGCCGCGTTCCGGACCGGGGACATCTCCGCGGCCCACGTGCGGGTCCTCGCCCGCCTGGCCGGTCACCCCCGCGCCGGGCGGCACTTCCCCGACGGCGAAGCCCACCTCGTGGCCGAGGGGCGGCGGCTGCGGTTCGACGACTGGGAACGGCTGTGCGCCTACTGGCGCGACGCGGCCGATCCCGACGGTCCCGAGCGCCGCCACGGCCGCGACCACGATCTTCGCCGGTTCCGCATCGGCGTCGGTCTCGACGGCGTCGGCCATGCCGACGGATACCTCACCCCCGTCGCCACCGCGGCGGTCGACGGGGCGCTCGACCGGATCGAACGCGAGCTGTTCGCCGCCGACTGGGCCACCGCCAAAGCGATCCACGGCGACGACACCACGGTGGCGCACCTGGCGCGGACGTCGGCACAGCGGCGTCACGACGCCCTGGTCGAGATGGCGGTGCGGGCGATGACGGCTCCCGCCGACGGGAAGCGCCCGGCCCCGCTGGTCACTGTCATGGTCGACTACGACACGTTCGCGGGTCGCGTCTGCGAGCTGGCGGCGGGGACGATCGTCGCCCCCGGCACTGTCGCCGAGCTGCTGGGCGACGACGAGACGTTGATCGAGCGGGTCGTGTTCGACGGCGCCAACCGGATCCGCGACATCAGCTCCGCCCGCAGCTTCCGCGGCACCCTGCGCCGCGTCCTCGACGTCGTCCACCGCCGGTGCAGCCACGAGACCTGCTTCGTCCCCGCCGACCGGTGCCAGGGCGACCACGTCATCGCGTGGAGCGAGGGAGGGCTCGACCACGCAAGCCAACGGGCGACTCGGGTGTGGCCCGCACAACCGCTGGTGGTACGCCACCGGCCGGTCCGACCCACCACGACCTGCGCCACCGCGAGGCGGACGAGGCACCTGCCGACGAAACGGCCGTACCAGACGAACCGGACGCGGTCGATCCACCGCGTGATCTGCGAATCGGTCCAGGTCCGTACCCGACCTGCGCCTGCGGAGCGGCGCCGTCCGCTACGACATCGACCTGCATCCACGCCGTCGGCGCATCGACGACGGCTGGCGCCCCTACCCCTCCGCCACGTCGCCGGTCGCCGCCGCGTCCTGACGAGGGCCGAGCAGGTCCCAGCGGTTGCCGGCGATGTCGAGGAAGACGGCGACTCGCCCGTAGGGCTCGTCTCGCGGCGGGGTGACGAATCGCACGCCCGCTGTGATCAGGCGGTCGTACGTCGGCTCGAAGTCGTCGACCCGCAGGAAGAAGCCGACGCGTCCCGCCGTCTGACGCCCGACGATCTCTTGCTGCTCCGACCCGTCGGCCCGAGCCAGCAGCAGCCCGGTGTGACCGCCGGGCGGGCGGACCACGACCCACCGCTTCGGGCCGGCCGTCGTTCGTCGTGGCGGGCGAGTCCTCGACCAGATCGAAGCCCAGGGCGCCGACGAAGAACTCGACGGCCGGCTCGTAGTCGTCGACGACGATCGTGACCAGTTCGAGGTGCACGGACGCACGGTAGATCGACCCCAGCGTCCGGTTCGTCCACCCCGGGCGCGGGCGCAGGCGTCCGCACGTGATCTGATGGAGCTGTGCGAGGTGAGCGTGACGATCGTCCCTGGGGGTCCTACGAGGTGCTGGAGGACGCGGCGACCCACAAGGTCAAGCGGCTCGACGTCCACCCCGGGCGGCGCCTCAGCTATCAGCGGCACGAGCGACGGGCGGAGCACTGGTTCGTCGTGTCGGGCACGGCCGAGGTGACCCTCGACGGCGAGGCGCAGGTCCTCACGGCGGGGCGGGCCATCGACATCCCCCGCGGGGCGGCGCACCGCATCGCCAACCCCGGGCCGGATCCGCTGGTGTTCATCGAGGTCCAACACGGCGACTACTTCGGCGAGGACGACATCGAACGTCTCGAGGACGACTTCGGGCGGGTGCCGTGAGCGCCACCATCCGACCCGCACGGCCCGGAGACGAGGGCGACATCCTCCGGCTGATCCGGGCGCTCGCCACCTACGAGCGCGAGCCCGACGCCGTCGAGGCCACCGCCGGCGGGCTGCGCGCCCACCTGTTCGCGGACGACCCGCGGGTGTTCGCCCACGTCGCCGAGCAGGACGGGCGCATCGTGGCGATCGCGGTGTGGTTCCTCAACTTCTCCACGTGGACCGGGCGGCACGGCATCTACCTCGAGGACCTCTTCGTCGACCCCGAGGTGCGGGGCGGCGGGATCGCCGACGGGCTCTTCCGGGCGCTGGCGGCCGAGGCGAGGGCGCGGGACTGCGCCCGCATCGACTGGGCGGTGCTCGACTGGAACGACCTCGCCAAGGGCTTCTACCGGCGCATCGGCGGCCGGCAGAACGAGACGTGGGAGGCGTGGCGCCTCGACGGCGACGCCCTCGCCGCCCTGCAGCGATGAAACGCCCTCGCTGCCTCCAGCGATGAGACGCCCTCGCCGCCCTGCAGCGATGAGACGCCCTCGCTGCGGTCCAGCGATGACGCGACACGACCGACCAGGAGGTCGATGACATGTTCAGAACGCTCGGCAGGCTCGTGCTCGGAGCGCTCGTCGCCCTCGGGGTGATCGGCACGGTGTTCGTCCTCGGCATGCGGGCGAAGTCGCCGCCCGTGCTCGATGCGGTCCGGCGGGCGGGCCGGTCGATGCGTCCGGTGGCGCTGCGCACCGCCGGTGGACCCGGCTCGCCGACCTCGGTCGTCCGGCACGTCGGGCGCGCCAGCGGTCGCGACTACGACACACCTGTCGGGGCCGTGGCCACCGACGACGGCTTCGTGATCGCGCTGCCCTACGGCTCGAACACCGACTGGCTGAGGAACGTCCTGGCCAGCGGGTCGGCGACCATCGTGCACGACGGGACCGAACACGCGGTCCACACGCCCGAGATCGTCCCGCTGGCGCGCGTGGGCGGCCACTTCTCGGCGACCGACCGCGGATGCACCAGATCTTCCGGGTCGACGAGTGCCTGCAGGTGCGGAGCGCGCCCGAGACGCCCTGACCCGACCTCGCCCCGTTCCGCTACAGGTGCGGCGGCGGCGACGCACCGACGGCGCGCATGTCGGCCACCAGGCGGGGAAGCAGGTCGGCGAGGCGCTGACGCTCGGCGTCGGGCCAACCCGACAGGACGGTCGCCAGCTCGTCGTGCATCGCGGCCTGGATGCGGGCCCGGGCGCGGGCGCCGGCCGGGGTAACGACGAACGGGCGGCCCGGCCGTCGTGGGGATCGGGACTGCGGGCCACGAGGCCGTCGTCCTCGAGGCGCTGCAGGGCGCGGCTGGTCACCGGCAGGCTGAGGTCCATCAGCCCGGCGAGCCGGGAGACGCGGATCGGGCCCAGGTCCTCGACCCGGCGGAACAGCTCCCACCCGGTCCGGGACAGGCGCACCCCGCTGCGGTCCTGCCGGGCCTGGTGCAACCGGCGGCTCGACGCCAGCCGGAACAGGTCGGCGATCGCCGCCTCGACCGCCCCGACCTGGGGAGCGAGGCGGGCGGACCTCGTCGAGTGGCAGACGGGCGTTGCGGCGGGCCACGACGCCGGGATCGTAGTGTCCATCGTCGCACACGAGCGAGGGGGACGGATGTCCGACGCGACCAGCAACCGCGTGGCCGACCTGGTGGCCGCCCTGACGCTCGACGAGAAGGCGGCCCTCACGGCCGGCGTCGACATGTGGACGACCGCCGCGGTGCCTCGCCTCGGCATCCCGGCCGTGCGGCTGACCGACGGGCCCGAACGGCGCCCGTGGGCACCCAGATGGGGCCGACGGGCCCGACCGCCGCCTGCCTGCCGTGCGGGTCAGCCCTCGGCGCCACGTGGAACCCTGGCGCTCGTGGCCGAGGTGGGCGCCGTCCTGGGCGCAGAGGCCCGCACGAAGGGCGCCCGGGTCCTGCTCGCCCCCACCGTCAACATGCACCGCTCGCCGCTCGCCGGCCGCAACTTCGAGTGCTACGCCGAGGACCCGCTGCTCTCCGGCAGCCTGGCCGCCGCCTTCGTGCGGGGCGTGCAGGGCGCGGGCGTCGCCACCACGGTGAAGCACCTCGTCGGCAACGACGCCGAGCACCAGCGCTACACGATGAGCTCCGACATCGACGAGCGGGCGCTGCGCGAGATCTACCTGCGGCCCGTTCGAGATGGCCGTCCGTGAGGGCGGATCGCTCGGCGGTGATGACCAGCTACAACCGGCTCAACGGCCGCTGGTGCACCGAGCGGCCCGACCTGCTGCGGCGACATCCTCCGCGGCGAGTGGGGCTTCGACGGCTTCGTGGTCACCGACTGGTTCGGGGTGACCGGCACCGCGGCGTCGGCCGAGGCCGGGGTCGACCTCGAGATGCCCGGACCCGGCCGGGCGTTCGGCCCGGCGCTGGCTGCGGCCGTCCGGGCCGGTGACGTCGACGAGAAGCTGCGTCGACGCCCAGGTCACCCGCCTGCTGTCGGTGTTCGAACGGGTGGGCGCCCTCGACGACGGCGGGCCCGGCGAGGAGACCGCGGTCGACGACCCGGCGCATCGGGCCGTGGCCCGCCGGGCCGCCGCCGAGGCGATGGTCCTGCTCGCCAACGACGGGCTGCTCCCCCTCGACCGCGCCGACCTGCGCACCGTGGCGGTCATCGGGCCCAACGCCGACCGCACCGAGATCATGGGCGGCGGGTCCGCCTCGCTCCGGGCCCACTACCTGGTGACCCCGCTGGCCGCGCTTGACCGACGCCCTCGGCGACGGCGTCACCGTCGTCCACGAGCCCGGCTGCGACAACCGGCGCAGCACGCCCCTGCTGGGCGAGACCGGCGCCACCGCACCCGGTGGGCAGCCGGGCCTGGCCGTCGACTGGTTCGCCGGGCCCGACCTCGCCGGCGAGCCCGTGGACCACCGCCACTCCCCCACGGCCGACATCTTCGGCCTCGAGCCGCCCGTTCCCGGCCTCGGCGACGCCGGCTGGTCGTTCCGCGCCCACACGACCTTCACGCCCGAGGAGACGGGGACCCACGTGTTCACGCTCGTGCAGGCCGGCAAGGGCCGCGTGGTCGTCGACGGCCGCGCGGTCATCGACGGCTTCGCCGAGCGGTTCCGCCCGCGGCACGGCGTACTTCGGTCTGGGCAGCGTCGAGGTCGAGGCGCCGGTGGAGCTCGACGCCGGCGTCCCGGTCGAGGTGGTCGTCGAGTTCTCGACCGCTCGGACGTCCGGAGCGTTGCGCGTGGGCCTGCGCCCACCCGCACCCGACGGCCTGCTGCAGCGCGGCCGTGGACGCCGCGGCGGCGGCCGACGCGGTGGTGCTGGTGGTCGGGACCACCGGCGAGTGGGAGTCCGAGGGCGACGACCGGCCGTCGATGGACCTGCCGGGCCGCCAGGACGAGCTCGTCCGGCGGGTGCTGGCGGCCAACCCGTCGACGGTCGTGGTCCTCAACGCCGCGTCACCGGTGACGATGGACTGGGCCGCCGACGCCCGCGCCGTGCTGCACACGTCGCTCGGCGGGCAGGAGATGGCCGCCGCGCTCGCGGACGTGCTGCTCGGCGAGGCCGAGCCCGCCGGCCGGCTGCCCACGACCATCCCGCTGCGGCTCGAGCACAACCCGTCGTACGGCAACTTCCCCGGCGAGAACGGGCACGTCGCGCTACGGCGAGGGCGTGCTGGTCGGCTACCGCTGGTACGAGGCCCGCCACCTGCCGGTGCGGTTCCCGTTCGGCCACGGCGGCTCGTACACGACGTTCCGGCTCGGCGAGCCCGAGGTGTCGGCGGCGACGTTCGCGCCGGGCCAGCGACTCGCGGTGCGGGTAGCGGTCACCAACACCGGTGAGCGGCGCGGGGCCGAGGTGGTGCAGTGCTACGTGGCGCCCGCCGCCGGCCCGCCTCGTCCGCCCGCCCGAAGGAGCTGGCCGGCTTCGGCAAGGTGTGGCTGGACCCGGGAGAGACGGCCACGGTCGACGATCGACGCTCGACGAGCGGGCGTTCGCCTACTGGGACCCGGGCCTGCCCGAGCGCGAGCCGAGCTGGCCGCCCGGGCCACCGCCGTCCCGATGGCGGGCGGCGCGAGGCGAGGCCCGCCCGCCGGGCTGGCGGGTCGACGCCGGCCGCTACGAGCTGCACCTCGGCACCAGCTCGGCGGCGATCGCCCACGTGGCGGCGGTGGAGGTGACCGCACCGGCCGGCGCGTGAACCCACGAGGTGGGCGAGCCGTGGCGGCGTTACGGTGCGCGCATGTCCGCTGCACCCGACCGCGGGCCCACCGGCCAGCCCGCCACCGGAACCCCGGCGTTCGCCACCGGCCAGATCGTCACCGTGTTCCGGTCGACGCGTGCGGCCCGACGCCGTCGACGAGTACGGCGCCACGGCGCCCGTGATCCTCCGACCTGGCGCTGCACCATGCCGGGCCTCGTCGACGTGAAGAGCTTCGCCGCCGACGACGGCGAGCACGTCACGATCGCCACGTTCGCCGACGAGGAGAGCCAGCGCGCCTGGCGCGAGCACGCCGAGCACCGCGTCGCGCAGCAGACCGGGCGCGACCGCTTCTACACCGAGTACTCCCTGCAGGTGTGCGAGACGGTGCGGGCCCGGTCGTTCTCGGCCGCCGACCGGGTACAACGGTGACATGTCCGACGTCCCCACCATCACGCTGAACAACGGGGTCGACATCCCGCAGCTCGGGTTCGGCGTGTACCAGGTCCGCCCCGCCGAGACCGTCGACGCCACGCTGGCGGCGCTCGAGGTCGGCTACCGGCACATCGACACCGCCGAGATGTACGGCAACGAGCAGCAGGTCGGCGAGGCCATCCGTGCCTCGGGCCTCGATCGCGGCGAGGTGTTCGTCACGTCGAAGCTCGACAACGGCTTCCACGCCCACGACGACGCGCTGCGTGCCTTCGACGACACGCTCGCCGCGCTGGGCGACGACTACGTCGACCTCTTCCTCATCCACTGGCCGATGCCCGACGTGGGCGACTACGTCGAGACCTGGCGGGCGATGGAGCAGATCCTGGCGTCGGGCGGCGCACGCGCCATCGGCGTGTCGAACTTCCAGCCGCAGCACCTGCAGCGCGTGCTCGACGAGACCGACGTCGTGCCGGCCGTCAACCAGATCGAGGCCCACCCCTACCTCACGCAGGACGACGCCCGCGGCTTCGGCGCCGCACACGGCATCGTCACCGAGGCCTGGTCGCCGATCGCGCAGGGCAAGGTGCTCGACGACCCGACGATCGTGCAGGTGGCCGAGCGGCATCGGTCGGACTCCGGCCCAGGTCACGCTGCGGTGGCACATCCAGCGCGGCGACGTGGTGTTCCCGAAGTCGGTGACGCGGTCGCGGGTGGAGGAGAACTTCGCCCTGTTCGACTTCGAGCTCGGCGCCGACGACATGGACGCCATCACCGGGCTCAACCGCGACGAGCGCATCGGGCCCGACCCCGACCAGTGGAACTGGATCCCGCGCCGCTGACGCGGGGGCCCGCTCGGCTCACGCCCACACCGCCTGGACCCGTCGCGGGCCGTCACCCGGCAACGTGACCGGCGGGGCCGGGAAGCTGCGGGCCGCGCCCGTCGCGACGCGGCGGGCCGTCCAGGCCGACCGCGGCGGCGTCGAGGACGTCGTCGGCGCCCACGAGCCGGCCGCCCGGACCGACGTCGTCGGGCACGTCGATGCCGTGGGCGGCGAGGGCCGCCCGCCGGGCGGCCAGCCCCTCCCGCGACCGCTTCGACGCCGCGATCGGGGCGCCGACCATCAGCGAGAACGAGGTCTCGGGGTGGACCTCGCGCACGTCGACGGCGCCGCCCGTCGTCGGCCCACCACGCCGCCAGCTCGAGGATCTTCGGGCGCAGCATCCACAGCTGCTTGCTGAACGCCTTGCCGGTCAGCTCCCGGCTGACGGCGCAGGCCGCGGCGTAGTCGTCGACGTCGAGAGCCGGACGAGGCGGCACCGGGAAGACCGACGACCGCTTCGCGCCGAGGTGGTCCCGCACGGCCTGGTCGCACGGGCGCCACCCCGCCTCGGACAGGTGCAGCGGCATGTCGACGCCGACGACCGCGGGAGGCCCGGCAGTGTCGGAGGCCGCCCGCACGCACCTCGGAGATGTGGGCGCCGAACACGCCGTGGACGGCGGAACCCGAGGCGAGGACGACGCCGACCCAGCCACCCCGGCACCCGTCCACGCCCAGCACCGGCCCCGTCGCCACGCATCGGACCGTAGCGGTGCACCGCCGAGACGGCGGGCGCCTGCGGCCCCGGCTGGAACACATGCCCGTCGCCGGGTGTTCGCTCCTCTGTGACCGACGCGCGTCTCGACGTTCCCCTGTCCGTCCTCGACCTCGCCCCCGTCGGCGAGGGGTCGACGCCGGCGCCAGGCGCTGCGCAGCTCGCTCGTGCTGGCCGCCGAGGCCGAGCGCCTCGGCTACCGCCGGTACTGGGTGGCCGAGCACCACAACATGCCGGGGATCGCCAGCTCGTCGCCCGCCGGTGCTGCTGGCCCACGCGGCGGGCGTGACCGACGACGATCCGCCTCGGGTCGGGCGGCGTGATGCTGCCCAACCACGCCTCCGCTCGTCGTCGCCGAGCAGTTCGGCATGCTCGAGGCCCTGCACCCCGGCCGCATCGACCTCGGCATCGGCCGCGCGCCCGGCACCGACCAGCTCACGGCCCGGGCCCTGCGGCGGTCGCCCGGCGCGCTCGCGCGTCGACGACTTCCCCGAGCAGCTCGTCGAGCTGCATGGGCTACTTCAGCGGCGAGTTCCCCGAGGGCCACCCGTACGCCGCGCATCACCGCCGTGCCCGGCCTCGGCCACCGTCCCGCCCTGTGGCTGCTCGGCTCGAGCGACTACAGCGCCCAGGCGGCCGGGGTGCTCGGCCTGCCGTTCTCGTTCGCCCACCACTTCGCGGCGGCCAACACCGAGCCCGCCGTCGCAGGCCTACCGGGCAGCGTTCCGGCCCTCCGCCGACCTCGACGCCCCGTACGTGATGCTCGGCGTGTCGGTCGTGTGCGCCGAGACCGACGAGGAGGCGCGCTGGCTCGCCGGGTCCGGGGCGCTGGCGTTCCTGCGCCTGCGGTCGGGCCGGCCCGGCCGCTACCCGACGCCCGAGGAGGCGGCCGAGTACCGGTTCACGCCGCACGAGCGCGAGGTCGATCAAGGCGTGGACGTCGTCGCACATCGTCGGCGACCCGCCGGCGGTGCGCGCGGCCCTCGCCGAGCTGGCCGAGCGGACCGGCGCCGACGAGCTCATGGTCACGACGCTGACCCACAGCCCCGACGCCCGGCTGGCGTCGTACCGCCTGGTGGCGGACGCGGCCGGGCTGCCCGGCGCCGCCTACGGCACGGCCGACGATCCCTCCGCACCCGCCGAATCCGCCGCCTGAACCGACCCCTGTTTACCGACGGCGACACGGGTTAGGTTCCTCCTCGCAGTCCCCGACTCCCAAGGAGCTGACATGGCTGACGTGATCACCGGCCTGGCCGACGCCGACATCGACACCGAGTGGCGTCACGAGAAGGCCAGCGTCGCCGACGACGACGCCACCGATCCGCCGGAGCACACCGACGGTGCCGACGACTCGGACGGGGTCGACCCCGACGAGGGCCCGGCCGACAGCGACGCCGACCAGACCGACTCCTGAGCACCGCGCAAGGCGACGACGCCCTGGCGCGCTGCGTCGGGGACGTCGATGCCTTCCGTGAACACAGCTTCGGCGTGGCGCCGCACAGGTGGCGCCACGCCGGCGCGTTCGACGACGTGCTGTCGCTCGCCGACGTCGACCGCGCGCTCACCGGCTCGGGCCTGCGGCGCCCGCGGTCCGCGGCTGGTCCGTGACGGCGACGTGCTGCCGCCCGCCGACTACACGAAGTCGGCGCGCACCGGCGCCTCGCGCATCGACGACCTGATCGACGCCGGCCGCGCGCTCGACCTGTTCGCCGACGGCGCCACCGATCGTCCTGCAGGGCCTGCAGCGCTGGTGGCCGCCGGCGGCCGCGTTCTGCCGCCAGCTCGAGCTCGGGCTCGGCCACCCGATGCAGGCCAACGCCTACCTGACCCCGCCCGGCGCCGCCGGGCTGGCGCCCCACCACGACACCCACGACGTGTTCGTGCTGCAGGTGGCCGGCACCAAGCACTGGACCGTCCGCGAGCCGGTCGTCGACACGCCGCTGCCCCGCCACGTGTCCGACCACGACGCCGCCGCCGGGCAGCCCGTCCTGTTCGAGGCCGTCATGGAGCCCGGCGACACCCTCTACCTGCCGCGGGGCTTCGTGCACTCGGCCGCGGCCCAGCAGGGCGTGTCGCTGCACCTGACGATCGGCGTCCTCGCCACGACGGTCCACGACGTGCTGCGCCTGCTCGTCGACCGGGCCGGCGACGAGGTCGCCTTCCGCCGCAGCCTGCCGCCGGGCTGGCCCGACGACACCGACGCGGCCGACCGCGGCGGTGAAGTCCGCGGTGGCCGACCTCGTCGACTGGCTGGGCACGGTCGACGCCGGCGAGACGTGGCCGACGCGCTGTCCGACCGCTTCGTGTCCAACCGCACGCCCGCTGCTCGACGGTCAGCTCCTCGAGGTCGCCGCCCTCGCCGACCTCGACGACGACACGCGTCGTCGTGCGGCGGGCCGGCGACGGTGACGGCACTGCGCCTCGACGAGCCCGACCGCCTGCGCCTCCTGCTCGGTGACCGTGTCGTCGTGCTCCCGGCTCCGGTCGAGCCCGCCGTGCGCCGGCTGCTCGACGGGGCGGCCCGCCCGGTCGGCGACCTCGCAGACATGCTCGACGGCCCCAGCCGCCTCGTGCTCGTGCGCCGGCTCGTGCGCGAGGGCGCCCTGCGCACCGCCCCGCCGGATGGGTGAGGCGACTCGAGTTCCGCTGCGCCACCGAGTCCCTCGCCCGCGACGAGCCGCTGATCGGCACCGCCTCGCGGGTGCAGCGGTGGCTGGTGGTCGAGCAGCCCGGTGCGTGGGGGCGCGACGCCCTCGTCGACAGCCACCTGCCCGCTCGAGGTGTCCGCACCCCTGGTCGCCCACGCCCGCAGCCACCGCGTGCGGGTCCTCCTGGCCCGCCGGCCCGGCGACATGCGGCGCGACGGCGACCGGCGCGTGTTCCTCGCCCACACGGGAGCCGAGCGGCGCTGGATCGAGCAGCTCGTCGTGCCGGCCGCCCGCCCCGAGCGCCTGCTCGACATCGAGCTCGGCCCGCTCGCCTTCCCCGACCCCCCGGGCGCTCGGCGATCCCGGTCCCGCCGGGCTGGCGCTGGTGTGCACCAACGGCCGGCACGACCCGTGCTGCGCCGACAAGGGGCGCCCGGTCGTCCGCGCGCTGGCCGCGGCGGACGTCCCCGACGTGTGGGAGTCGTCCCACGTCGGCGGCGACCGGTTCGCGGCCAACGTCGTCATGCCTGCCCGACGGGGTGTACTACGGCCGGGTCGAGCCCGACGAGGCGCCCGCGCTGGTCGCTGCGCACCGGGCGGGCACGATCGACCTGCGGCGGTACCGGGGACGCAGCCACCTACCGCCGCTCGTCCAGGCCGCCGAGGGCTACGCCCGCCGGCACCTGGGCGAGACCCGGATCGACGGGCTGACGGTGCTGTCGACCGAGCCGGGCCCGGACGGCACGACCGCCGTCGCTGCTCCAGCCGCGTGGCGGCGAGGCGGTCGAGGTGGTCGTCGAGCGCGTCCGAATCGACGTGGCCGTGCAGCTCACCTGCCACGTGCACGACCTGAGCAGGCCGTGGACGCTACCGGCTCGTCGAGGTGCGGGCGGCCTGATCCCCGTTGCTCGACACCTCGGCGAGGCGCTGGTGCAGGCGGGTCCGCAGCTCGTCGGGCGTGTACGTCCGGGCGGTGCGACGCCGCCGGGCGACGACGACGCCCGTCGCGGCCACCCCGGCGAGGCCGGCCAACCCGACGATCTTCCAGGGGATGCGCATCGGTTCCGTACGCTACCGCCCGTGTCTGCTGTCCATCGGAGTGCCCTGACCCTGGCCGAGGCCGTCACCACCGCGTCCACGGGCGACGTGTGGCTGTTCCGTGGTCGCACCCTGGCCGACCGGGCCATCCGTGCGATGACGAACAGCCCCGTGAACCACGTCGGCATGGTCGTCGCCCTCGACGACCTGCCGCCACTGCTGTGGCACGCCGAGCTCGGGCCGGTCGCTCCCCGACGTGTGGACCGGGCGAGCACCAGCGGGGCGTGCAGCTCCACCTGCTCGTCCGACGCCGTCACCACCTGGCGGGAGAGGTACGGCCAGCAGGCCTGGGTCCGCCTGCTCGACGGCCCGATCGAGCGCCACCAGGAGGACCGCCTGATGGAGGTCATCGACCGCTTCGACGGACGACCGTTCCCGTCCTGGGTGAGCGTCGGCCGCCGGTGGGTCGCCGGGCGGATCGCGCCGCGGGCACTCCTCGTCGCTCGAGGCCGTGTACTGCGCCGAGCTGGTGGCGACGACCTACCAGGCGATGGGCATCCTGCCCGACAAGCGCCCGGCCAGCTTCTACGACCCGGGCACCTTCTGGAGCGGTGACCAGATCGAGCTGATCGAGCCGTACGCCCTCGGCGGCGAGATCCCGGTCACGCCCTGATCCCGGTCGGACATCTGATGGCGGGTCGGGATCAGGGGCGAGGATCGCGCCACATCGCCCAGAGCGGCGGGCAGTCCGCGCAGCGCAGCTCGCGGGTGACCTCGAACCCGTGGCGCTCGTACAGCGCCCGGTTCCAGCGGCGAGGTGGCCTCGAGGTAGGCCGGCTCGCCGGCGGCGTCGGCGATGTCGAGCACCGCCCGCAGCAGGGCCGACCCGATGCCCGTCCCCTGCTGGTCGGGCACGACGCCCGAGCAGCATGAGGTAGTGGTGCGGATCGATCGGGTGCGCGTCCTCCATCACGGCGATGAGCTCGCCCGGCCGCGCTCGATGTCCTCGCCCGCGGCGGCGACCAGGGCGGTCTCGAAGCGGGCGTCGTCCTCGGGCGTGAACGTGGCCTCGGGCGGCAGCCACATGGCCGCACCGGTGGCGGTCTCGTTGATGCAGTTCTCACCGTGGGGCTGGAAGCGGGCGGCGAACACCCGCATCAGCGCCGGCAGGTCGCGGCTGCCGGCGACCCTCGTCGGGCACGATCCAGGACACGACGGGATCGTCGTGGAAGGCCGCGGCCAGCACGGTGGCCACGGGGTTGAGGTCGGTGTAGGTGCTGCGCCGCACCAGGTGGTGCAGCGACACTTCGGGGGCGAAGGTGTTGCGGGTCACGTCCAGGTCCTTGTCTCGGGGGTGCTGACCTGGTCATCGTCGACGGCGCCTGCCCGCGGCTCCATCGGGCGATGTACCTACGCGCCGCCCTAATTCGGAGCGAGGCGGATCGGTCGCCGGACCTGAGCCGACGCGTGAGGTCGGCGTCGACCAGGTCGGCGTACTCGTCGTGGCGCTCGAGGAAGGCCGCGACGAAGGGGCACAGCGCCACCAGCCGGCGGCCGTGGGCCCGCACGTCGTCGAGCGCCCCCCTGGCCAGAGTGCCGCCGACGCCCTTCCCCTCGTAGGCGTCGAACACCTCTGTGTGGGTGAACACGCGAGCGCCCTCGACCTGCTTGTACGCGGCGAACCCGGCGAGCTCGCCGTCGACCGTGACCTCGTAGCGGGAGCGGGCGGGGACGTCGAGCACGTCGGTGGTCATCGCCGCCGACGCTACCGGGCAGGATGGGGACATCCGCGACCGTCCCCTCCGCCTGCTCGTCCTCGCCGACACCCACCTCCGCGACGACCTGTCCGCCCTCCCCGTCGAGGTGTGGGACGAGGTCGAGGCCTGCGACGCGGTGCTGCACGCGGGCGACGTGGTGACCGCGGACCTGCTCACCGCGCTGCGGGCCCGCCGGCCTGTCCACGCGGTGCTCGGCAACAACGACCACGCCCTCGTGGGCGCAGCTGCCCGACCGGCTCGAGGTCGAGCTGGCCGGCGTGCGGGTGGCGATGGTCCACGACTCGGGGGCGCGCACCGGGCGAGCGCGGCGGATGAGGCGCTGGTTCCCCGACGCCACGGTCGTCGTGTTCGGCCACAGCCACGATCCCGTCGACGAGGCCGGGCGAGGACGGGCAGCGCCTGTTCAACCCCGGCTCGGCCGTGCAGCGACGCCGTCAGCCCCGGCGGACGCTGGGCGTGCTCGAGCTGGCCGACGGCGACGTGGTCGGACACCGCATCGTTCCGGTGAGCTGAGCAGGCCGAGCAGGCCGTCCGCCCGTTCCGCCCACCCCGGCGGGCTGCCTCAGGCCGCCGCGGACACCCGGTAGGTGACCGGCAGGTGCTGCAGGCCGCGGATGACCATGCGCTCGCTCCACTGCGGCTCCCCGGCCAGCGCCAGGTCGTCGAGGCGGAAGATCAGGGCGCCGAGGGCGACCTCGGCCTGGAGGCGGGCCAGGTGGGCCCCGAGGCAGTGGTGGATGCCCGAGCCGAACTGCACGTGGTGGGCGGCGTCGGGCCGGTCGACGTGCACCGCGTCGGCATCGTCCCACCGGGCCGGATCGCGGTTGGCCGCCCCCACCGCCGCGTAGATCACGTCGCCCGGCGCGATCGTCGTGTCGTCGATCGTGTACGGCTGCACGGCGATGCGCCGCACGAACTGGTTGGGCCCGTCGTAGCGCAGCAGCTCGTTCACGGCGTTGGGCAGCAGGTCGGGCCGCGACCGCAGCAGCGCCAGCTGGCCGGGCTGGCGCAGCAGGGCCAGGAGCCCGTTGCCGATGAGGGACATCGTCGGCTCGTGGCCCGCCACGTACAGCGTGACCACCTGCGCCACCAGCTCGTCGCGCGTCAGCCGGTCGCCGTCCTCCTCGGCCTGCACCAGGGCGGTCAGCACGTCGTCCGCCGGCGCCCGCCGCTTGGCCTCGATCTGGCGCTCGAGGTAGGCGTACATCTCGTTCATGAGGGCGTTGCAGCGGGCGTGCTCGTCGTCGTCGATCACGGGGTCGAGGATGCGCGCCACGGCCGCGATCCACGTGCGGACCTGCGGGATGTCCTCGTCGGGCAGGCCCAGCATCTCGTTGAACACCGCCACGGGCAGCGGATAGGCGAAGTCGCCGATCACGTCCATGTCGGCGCGCCCGACGAGCTGGGTCATGTACCCGTCGACGTGCTCGGTGACCATCGTCCGCAGCGCCTCGACCGGCCGCGGGCCGAAGGGGCGTTGCAGCAGCTTGCGCAGCCGGTTGTGGTCGGGGTCGTCGCGCAGGACGAGCGTGTCGGACGAGCGCCCGGTGCGGGCCTGGCGCTCGCGCTGCTGCTCGACCACCCCGCTGGCCCGGGCGTTGTCGAGCTCGACGCTGATGTGCGGGTCGCGCAGCAGGGCCACGACGTCGTCGTGGCGGGTCAGCACCCAGCCGTTCAGCAGCTCGGACCAGTGGACCGGGTCGTGGGCCCGCAGGCGCGCGTACTGACCGTACGGCGACTCGACGAACCCCGGCTCGAACGGATCGAACGCGACCACCGGCTCTCCCCCACTCATGGCCACTCCCCTCACCTGACGGTGCGTCAGACACTATCGGGCGGCAGGCCTCACAGCTCTTCCCGACGCTGCATCTGCTGGAACATGAACCAGCCGGGCAGCATCGGCAGCCAGTAGGTGACCAGCCGGAACGTCGAGCGCGGCCGACACCGCCGGCCCGCTCTCCATGCCGTAGCCGGTCAGGGCGGTGACCAGGGCGGCCTCGACCGCGCCCAGCCCACCCGGCGTCGGCGCAGCCGAACCGAGGGCCGCCGCCACCAGGTACGCAGCCCCGATCTCGGGGAAGCTCACGCCCCCGCCGAAGGCCGCGACCGCCGCCGCCAACGTGAGGATGAACGAGCCGGTGACCCCGGTCGAGCCGCCGATCAGCCCGATGACACGCACGGGGTCGGTGAGCACGTCGGCCAGCGACGACGCGGCGTTGCGGGCCTGGGCCACCAGCGGGGGCAACACCCGCCGCCGCACCGCGGGCAGGAGGCCGATGGCCAGCCCGCTGGCCGACAGCACGACGGTGATGACGATGAAGATCACGTCGGCCTGCGGGAGCTCGAACCCCACGTCGCTCGACCCGACCCACAGCAGGAACCCGCCCATCAGGGCCAGGTGGACGATGAAGCCCGCCAGAGCGGACAGCCCCACCGCAGCCGCGGCCGGCCCGGGATCGAGGCCGGACCGCTGGAGGAACCGCACCCCCACCGCCAGCGTGCCCGTGTTGGCCGGCGCGATGCGGCTCAGGAACGACGAGGCGATCTGCATCCGCAGCGCGGGCAGGAACGGGATCGGCTCGGGCACCGACGCCACGAACGAGAGCGCGGCGAACACGATCGTGGCCGCGGCCCCCAGGATCATCGGGGCGAGCCACCACCAGTTGGCCTTGCTGGCCGCCTCGGCCGTGTCACCGAAGTCGCCGAGCTGGGGCAGCAGCACGTAGAAGGCGAAGACGAACGCGGCCAGCGACATCGCCGTGCGGGGACGGATCCGGTCGAGGCGGGCCAGCGGCGCGGGCTCGACCCCCGTGGCGTGGGCGATGGCGGTGCGCAGGCTGTCGAGCACCTCCTTGTTGCCCCGCCAGGCCCGACGGGTGGGGGACGGCAGCGCGAGGGGCTGCAGGTACGGCACCGCGGTCATGACCACCGCGGGCCCGATGGCCTCGACGGCGACGTCGACCGCGTCCTTCGTCCCCATCGCCAGCGCGGTCGAGACCAGGAGCTGCGCCCGGTCGAGGGCCAGGTCGCGGTCGCTGGCGGCGATGGCCGCACCGTCGAACCCGCGCAGGACCGCCCGCCCGTCGGGGGTGACCCACACGTCGTTCAGGTCGAGGTTGCGGTGGGCGATGCGGTCGCGGTGCAGCGCTTCGACCTGGCGCCACACGTCGGCGACGAGGGCGCGATCGAGCGGCTGGGCCCCCAGGGGAACCACTTCGCCCTCGTCGGCGCGCGCGGCCGTCCGGGGTGACACGCTCGCCGGAGAGGCTCCCTGCGACGCCGGATGCCCGGCGACCACGGCGAGCGGCGCACCCTCGACCCGGTCCTCGAGCAGCCCCACCGACCCGTGGGGCGAGGCGACGATGCCCCGCACCACGGCCACGCGGGCGCCCGCGTCGGCCGCCGTGCGCTGGGCCAGGGCCTCGTGCTCGATGCGTCGCTGCACCGTGTCGTACGGCTGGTCGTTGACCCACGTGCGCAGCCGCACCGACCGCCAGAGCTGCTCGAGCATGTTCTCGGAGCGGTCGTGCACCGTGCGCACCCGCATCTCCATCGGCGGGGCGCCGGCCATCTCGACGGCGTAGACCAGCGGCGCGCTGCCGGGCAGCTGCTCGATGCGGCGCGGACGCCCGGCGGTCCGCAGCATCGCCACCAGCTCGGGGGCCTCGGGATCGGAGCCCTCGGTGCCGAACACGAGAAGCGCCAGCGATCCCGTGGCCATGCCGACCGCGATGGCGATCACCACGTCGAGGGACGGCTCGCTCGAGGACACGATGCGGAACAGGACGAGCAGGCCCACGCACGGCCACAGGACGCGGCGCCACTGGTGCGACAGCCAGGGCGTGGCCGCGATCACGAGCGCCACCGCCGAGGCGATCAGGGGCGAGGTGGGGAACGAGGACGACGTCAGCTCGACGATGCGATCGGTGTTGGGGTCGATCCCGGCGATGATCCCCCGGTCGGCGAGGAACTCGGTGAGCAGCTGCATGGCGAGCGTGGCCCCGACCCCGGCCGTCAGCAGCGTGAGCGCCTGCCGGTAGCGCCGCCGGGACACGAGGACGGCGAGCGCGAGGAGGGGCACCACGCCGGCCCCGAGGACCGCCAGCCCGGTCAGGGCCTCGGCGAACCGGTCGGGCACCCGCTCGTAGACGTCGACCAGGTCCTCCTCCGCGCCGCCGATGGTGTTGCGCAGCCACGTGGCCGCGAGCAGTCCGACGCCGATGAGCGCCAGCGCCACGATGAGGCGCACCACGTCGGCCTGCGAGCGGACGCGCCGGCGCGGGCTCACGGAGACGAGGACGCCCGCCAGGACGCCGATCTCGTCGCTCGGCGCCCCGTCGGGCGCGATGGCACCTGTGCTCTGCACCGCCGCCATCCTCGCACGGCACGGTGCCCGTCCCGATGACGGTGGGCGCTGGATCGCCCGCTGACGTGCGGCGGCGCTCGCACCGGTCTTGACCCGCCCTCAGTTGTTCGGTCACCCTAACAACGATGCTCTGGTGTACCTCGCTGCCCCCGTCGCCCGCCGGCGCGCCCGAACCCCGGCAGACGGGCGGCGAGGCGTGACGGCCGTCATCGACGCCCGTCGCGACGCGGAGGTCCCCCGCCTCGCCGCGCCACCGCGGCGGCGGACGGGGGCGCCGCTGCTCGACGGCGACTGGCGGCGGGCCGGCGGCCTCGTCGTGGCTCTCATGGTCCTCGGGGTCGTCGTGATGTGCTCGATCGCCTTCGGTGCCAAGTCCATCCCGTTCGGCACGGTGTGGCAGGCGCTCGTGGACGGCGACGGCTCGACCGACCACCAGATCGTGCGCGAGCTGCGCGTCCCGCGGACGCTGCTCGGGCTGGGGGTCGGCGGTGCCCTCGGGCTGGCCGGGGCGATGATGCAGGGCGTCACCCGGAACCCGCTCGCCGACCCCGGCCTGCTCGGGGTCGACGCGGGCGCCGCGCTGGCGGTGGTCATCGGGATCCACACGTTCGGGGTGACGTCGCTGACGGGGTACGTGTGGTTCGCCTTCGCGGGTGCCGGGCTGGCCAGCGTCGTCGTCTACCTGCTCGGCTCGGTCGGGCGCGGCGGCGCCACGCCGGTGAAGCTGGCCCTGGCCGGGCGCCGCGCTCACCGCGCTGCTCACATCGCTGACGTCGGCGGTCCTGCTGCTCGACGTGCAGACGCTCGACGTGTTCCGGTTCTGGGCGGTCGGCTCGCTCGCCGGACGCGATGCCGAGGTGGTCGCCCAGGTCGCCCCGTTCCTCGTCGTGGGCGCGGCGCTGGCCCTGGCGTCGTCGCGGGCCCTGAACACGCTGTCGCTCGGCGACGACATCGCCCGGTCGCTCGGCCAGCGGGTCCACCTGACGCGCGGCCTGTCGGCCCTGTCGATCGTGCTGCTGTGCGGGGCGGCCACGGCGGCCGCCGGCCCGATCGGGTTCGTCGGGCTCACCGTGCCTCACGTGGCCCGGGCCATCTGCGGCCCCGACTACAAGTGGATCCTGCCCTGGTCGCTCGTGCTGGCGCCGACGCTGCTGCTCACCGCCGACGTCGTGGGGCGCCTCGATCGCCCGGCCGGGCGAGGTGCAGGTGGGCATCGTCACCGCGTTCATCGGCGCGCCGTTCTTCATCGCGCTCGTGCGCCGCCGGAAGCTGGCCGACCTGTGATCGCCGTCGCCCACCGCGCCCCCGACGGCTCGGTCGTGCTGCGCTCCTCGCGGTTCGGGCTGTCGGCCCGCATCGCCGTCCGACCGCTCCTGGTCACGTCGGTGCTCGTCGCCGTGGCGCTGGTCGTGTTCGCCTGGTCGCTGGCCGTCGGCGAGTTCCCCATCCCGTTGGGCGACGTGGTGTCGACCCTCGCCGGCCGCGGCCAGCCCGACACCGACTTCGTGGTCCGCACCCTGCGCCTGCCCCGCGGCCTGGCCGCGGTGCTGGTGGGGGCGGCGTTCGGCCTGTCCGGCGCCATCTTCCAGCGCATCGCCCGCAACCCGCTGGCCAGCCCCGACATCATCGGCGTCACCGCCGGCGCCGCGGCCTGTGCGGTGCTCACCATCGTCGTCCTCGACGGCACCGCCTCCCAGGTCACGATCGGCGCCCTCGTCGGCGCGACCGTGACCTCGATCGCCGTCTACCTCCTGTCCTACAGGGGTGGGGTCACGGGCTATCGCCTCGTGCTCGTCGGCATCGGGGTCACCGCCATGCTCGACCTCGGTCACCTCGTACCTCATGACGCGAGCCGAGATCTACGACGCCCAGCGGGCGATGGTGTGGCTCACCGGCAGCCTCAACGGGCGGGGTTGGGACCAGGTGCGGCCGCTGGCGTGGGCCCTGGCCCTGCTGCTGCCCGTCGCCCTCGCCCTCGGGCGCCACCTGCGGATGCTCGACCTCGGCGACGACGCCGCAGCAGGTCTCGGCACCCGTGTCGAGGGTGTGCGCTCGGGCCTGCTGCTCGTCGGGGTCGCCCTGTCGGCCGTCGCCGTGTCGTGCGCGGGGCCCATCGGCTTCGTCGCCCTGGTGTCGCCGCAGATCGCCCGCCGCCTGGTGCGGGGCAGCGGCGCCGCCCTCCTGCCCAGCGCCGCGGTCGGCGCCGCGCTGCTGGCGGCCTCCGATCTCGTGGCCCGCCGGGTCTTCGCCCCCACCGAGCTGCCGGTGGGCATCGTGACGGCCGTGCTGGGCGCCCCCTACCTGCTCTGGCTGCTCGCCCGGGCCAACCGCATCGGGAGTGCCGGATGACCCCCCGCCCCGCCACCGTCGCCCAGCCGGTCGACGCCGCCACGCCCGCCGACGACGACGCCCGTCGCAGCGAGACGCCGGTCGCCGGCCGGCGCCGCCGCCCGCGGACCGCCCGGCGGCGCTGGCCGCGCAGTCGCTGTCGCTCGCCTACGACCAGCGCGTGGTCGTCCACGACCTGACGCTGTCCATCCCCCACGAGGCGGTGACCGTGATCGTGGGAGCCAACGCCTGCGGCAAGTCGACCCTCCTCCGCGGCCTGGCCCGCCTGCTCGCCCCTCGCTCCGGCAGCGTGCTGCTCGACGGTCAGGACATCCACCGGCTGCCGACCCGCGAGGTCGCCACCCGCCTCGGCATCCTCCCCCAGCAACCGATCTCACCCGAGGGCATCA
Organism: uncultured Acidimicrobiales bacterium; assembly: GCA_963778415.1. Classification (GTDB taxonomy): domain Bacteria; phylum Actinomycetota; class Acidimicrobiia; order Acidimicrobiales; family VFJN01; genus ZC4RG19. The sequence goes on along the minus strand of CAVZUI010000010.1, from coordinate 111,912 downwards.
GCGTGGCCGACCTCGTCTCCCGGGGCCGGAACCCGCACCAGCGCTGGTTCCGGCAGTGGTCGACGACCGACGAGGACGCGGTGGAGGCGGCGCTGGCCGCCACCCGGCTCACCGACATCGCCGACCGCGCCGTCGACGAGCTGTCGGGCGGACAGCGCCAGCGGGTCTGGATCGCCCTGGCGCTGGCGCAGGGCACCGGGCTCATGCTGCTCGACGAGCCGACGACGTTCCTCGACCTCGCCCACCAGGTCGAGGTGCTCGACCTGCTGGCCGAGCTCAACGCCACCGAGAACCGCACGATCGTGGCCGTCCTCCACGACCTCAACCTCGCGTGCCGCTACGCCCACCACCTGGTGGCGATGAAGGACGGGGCGATCGTGTGCGAGGGCCCGCCCGGCGAGGTCATCACGCCGGCGAACGTCGAGGAGGTGTTCGGCCTGGCCTGCGACGTCATCGCCGACCCCCTGACCGGGACCCCGCTGGTCCTGCCCGTCCCCGCCCACCGGCGGGGCACCTGACCCACCCGGACGCGGATCGCCGACCTCGCCGATGGGCGAGGCCGGCGACGGGACCCGTCGGGCGGCGGGTCAGAGCTTGGCGAGCACCGCGTCGACCGAGCTGGCCTCGAGGCCGGGGCCCGGCTCGACCAGCAGCTCGGTGACCACGCCGTCCTCGATGATGGCGGCGTAGCGCTGTGACCGGGTGCCGAGGCCGAAGCCGCTGCCGTCCATCTCGAGCCCGACGGCCGCCGCGAACTCGCCGTTGCCGTCGGCGAGCATGAGCACCTTGCCGTCGGCGCCCTGCGCCTGGCCCCAGGCCCCCATCACGAAGGCGTCGTTCACCGAGACGCACGCCACGGTGTCGACGCCCTTGGCGGCCAGGTCCTCGGCCCGCAGCACGAAGCCGGGCAGGTGGTGGTCGGAGCAGGTGGGGGTGAACGCGCCCGGAACCGCGATCAGCACCACCTTGCCGGCGCCCAGAACGTCGCCGCTCTGCACGGCCGCGGGCCCCTCCGCGGTCATCGTCCGCAGCGTGACGTCGGGGAGCTTGTCGCCAACCGAGATCGCCATGTGTCGTCCTCCTCGAAGATCGTGTGGTGCCGCATCATGCCGCATCCACGAGACGGGTCGGTGCGCCTGCGAGGCGCCTGCGTCCCGGCGCGCCGCGGCCCGGTGGCGTGATGCCACCGGGCCGCGGGCAGGGCGGGTCGGCGGGTCAGATGCGGCGGCCGACACCGCGGCTGGTCGCCGCGTTGTAGACGAGCAGCGCGATGACCGCGCCGATGATCGAGCCGATGATGCCCGACGGCTGGAGGCCGCCCTCGGAGACGTCCTTCCCGAAGAGCACGTAGCCCAGGAACCCTCCGACGAACGAGCCCACGATGCCGAGCACGACCGTCTGGACGAAGCCCATCGGATCGCGGCCGGGCACGAGCAGGCGGGCCAGGTAGCCGGCGATGATGCCGACGATGATCATGACGATGATGAAGCCGATCACGGGTCACTCCCCCGTCCGGTAGCGGTCATGCCGCTGCGGTGACTGGTCGCACGAATGCTTCCCAACCGGCGCGGACCTCAGACATCCCCTCGCGATCCCACCTGCCGTTGACCGCAGAGGGTGCTCGACTCGCCACCCCCCGCCGACGAGACTCTCGGCGTGGAACGCATCAGGAACGGGTGGCGGCTGGCGAAGGCGTCCTGGAAGGTGCTGTCGCAGGACCGTGAGCTCGTGGCGATCCCGATCATCGCCGGCATCGCCGCGCTCGTGGTCTTCGGGGTCGTCGCCCTCCCCGGCGTCGCGCTGCTCGGGGGCGACGACGACGCCGTGAGCTGGGCCGCATGGATCGTCCTCGCCGTCGCCGCCCTGCTGGCCACGTGGGTGACGGCCATCGGGCAGGCGGCGGTGGTGTCGGGCGCCGGACAGCGGATGGACGGCGCCGACCCCTCGCTCGGCTCCGCGTTCGCCGGGGCGCGCTCGCGGACGGGCCGCCTGTTCGAGTGGGCGGTGCTGGCCACCGTCGTGGCGATCGTGCTGGACGTGGTCCAGCGACCGGCTCGGCCTGTTCGGCAACATCATCTCGTCGCTCGGCAACATGGCGTTCAGCGTCCTGTCGTTCCTCGCTCTCCCGGTGATCGTGTTCGAGGACGTCGGGGCGATCGACGGGTTCAAGCGCTCGTCGCAGCTGCTCCGCGGGACCTGGGGCGAGCAGCTGACGTTCACGTTCGGGTTGGGCCTGCATCGGGTTCCTCGTGGCCCTCCCCGGCGTCGCCCTCGCCATCGGCGCGGGGGCCACGGGCATCGTCGCCCTGCAGGTGATCGGCATCACGCTCGGGGTGGCGTGGGTGGTGGCGGTGATGGCCGTGACCTCCGCGCTGTCGGCCGTGTTCAAGACCGCGCTGTACCGCTACGCCTCGCAGGAGCCGGTCGACGTCGCCTTCGACACCGCCGATCTGTCGGGTGCCTTCCGGCGGAAGGGCGCTGCGCTGACCGCCCGCCCTCGGCTCGGGCCCGTCAGGCGGACGGCGGGGTCGACGCCCAGACACGACGAGGCCGAGCGTGCCGTCGCCGGCGGCCGACGTCGTGACCAGGTTGCCGGCGCTCGCCGGATCGCCGGCGATGCCGTCGTCCGCGTTCTGCGTGTCGCGGGTGCCGTGGTCTGCGTACGGGTCCTCGCCGTGGACGGCGTCGGTCACGTCGTCGGGGAAGTAGAGCTGCGAGGTCAACACGGTCGCACCGTCGAGGTGCGCCTTCACGTGGACGTGGACCGCCCGCCCCGGGTACCAGCCCGGGTAGACGGTGCCGAACTCGACGATGCCCTCGGCGTCGGCCGGCTGCGACCCCCGCAGGAACGTCGAGTCCCTCGCCCGCCTCGCCGGCGTGGGAGCCGTCGACGAAGCCCGAGTAGTCGCCGGCGGCGTCGGCGTGCCACACGTCGACCACGGCGCCGGGGATCGGGGCGCAGTCGGCATCGACCACCTGGAGCCCCAACCGCAGCGGGTGGCCCGGCCGACCCTCGGTGATGTCGCGCCGCTCGAGATCGCCGCCCAGGTAGAACGGGCCCTCGGTCTGCTCGGGGGTGAGCAGGCACGGCGTCAGGGCCGCGAAGTCGGCGGCCGTCAGCGCCGTGTCCCCCTCGCCGCCCGCCCCGCTCGTCGTCGTGGTCGACGACGCCGGTGCCGTCGCCACCGCCGTCCCCGGCGCCGTCGGTGCCGTCGTCGCGACGCCGGTCGCTTCGTCGCCGTCGTCGCCGGTGCACCCCAGCACGCTCGCCCCGAACACGGCCGCGCCCGCCAGTGCCGCGCCGCCGGCGAGCAGGCGCCGGCGCCCGTCGTCGGTCTCGTCGTAGGTCTCCTCACTGCGTCGCGTCATCGCCCGATCGTCGCACGCGGGAGCCGGGGCGGGTGCGTCGGGCGCCGGAGTGGAACCCGGCCCGGCGTCGACCTCCTCCGAGGCGCGGTGCTCGGCCAGCTCGTCGACGCCGTCGACGTGGCTGGCGATGCCCCGCGCCATGTAGGTCGCCCGGCTCATCAGGTTGGCGGCCACCGGCAGGGTGAGCAGCTGGAGCGCGGCCGCCAGCAGCAGCGTGGTGACGTCGTTCGGGTGATCGAGCGTCACCGCGCCGCCGAGCAGGGCCAGCACCACGCCGACCGTCGACGCCTTCGTCAGGGCGTGCATGCGGGCCAGCACGTCGGGGAAGCGCACGACGCCGATGGCGGCCAGCAGCGTCAGCGCAGCCCCGAGGAGTGCCAGCGACGGGGCCCATCAGCGACCTCTCCCCTCGATGAAGCGGGCCACGACCGCGGTGCTGACGAAGCCCACCAGCGTCACGACGAGCGTGACGGGCAGGAACGCACCCTCCCCGGTCTCCATGGCCCGCAGCACGATGGCGGTGATCCCGACGATCAGCAGCCCGTCGATCCCGATCACGCGATCGGTCAGCGACGGGCCGGCGAGCAGCCGGTAGCCGAAGCCGAGGGCGGCGAGGCACACGAGCACGTAGCTGGCGACGATCACGGGCGCTCCCCCTCCTCGGGGCCGGCGCGGGTGGGGTCGTCCCCCGCTTCCGCGGCCCGTTCCTCCGCCCGGGCCACGGCGATCGCCTCGTCCGTGCCGAACGCCGCGAGCACCTGGTCCCGCAGGGCCCAGATGCCGCGCCGCACCTCGTCCGGAGACGTGAGCTGCAACACGTGGACGTACATCACCGGGCGGGTCGGCCTCGACCTCGACCGGCATCTCGCCCGGGGTCATCGCCACGAGGTTGGCGATGATGGTCAGCGCCTCGGGGCGTGCACCCGGCCAGCGGCACCCGCACGATGGCGGTGGACAGGCGCGGGCGGGGCCGCAGCACCTCGCGGGTGAGCTGCGCGTTCGACACCAGGATGTCGCGCAGGTAGCGGACGCTCAGCCGCAGCAGCGGAACCGGACGGACGATCACGCGGCGACCGGTGCCGCGGGCGTCGGGGACGACCACCAGGAGCGCCACCGCCACCAGGATCCCGCTCGCCACGTTGGCCCAGGACGCAGAGCCCCAGGCCAGCACCCAGATGGCCACCAGCATCACCATGACCACCGCCGACGACCTCATCCGGCCACCGCCGCCAGGTAGGCGCTCGGGTCGAGCAGGTCGGCCGCAGCCCGCAGGCTGAGGTCGTACAGCGGGCCGGCGGCGAGGCCGATGGCCACCGTCGCGGCCGCCAGCAGCGCGGTCGGCACGACCATCAGCAGCGGGCCACCCAGCGGCTCGCCGTGGGCCGGCTGGTCGGGCGGCGACGCCAGCGGCTCGGTGGCGGGGCTCCAGAACACCGAGATCCAGATCTTCATCAGCGAGTAGAGCGTCGAGCAGGCTGACGACCAGGGCCACCGCCATCACCCCGTAGGCCGAGCTCTGCGACGCCGCGTCCACCAGGGCGAACTTGGCGATGAAGCCCGAGAACGGGGGGATGCCGACCAGGCTGAGGGCGGGCACGAGGAACAGCACGGCCAGCGCCGGTGCGGTGCGGACCATGCCCCCGAGGCGGGTGAGGCGGCTCGAACCCCCCGCGTGCTCGATGAGGCCGCCGGTGAGGAACAGACCGGTCTTCGCCACGATGTGGTGGATCGTGTAGAGCACGGCCGCCGCCAACCCACCCAGGGTGAACAGCCCGAGGCCCATGATCATGTAGCCGATGTGGCTCACGATCTGGAACGACAGGATGCGCTTGACGTCGCCCTGGGCGATGGCGCCGAGCACGCCCACCAGCATCGTCGCCCCCGCCAGCACGAGGAGCAGCGTCGTCGGCCGGGTGCTCTCGGGGAACAGCAGGGTCTGGGTGCGGATGATGGCGTACACGCCCACCTTGGTCAGCAGGCCGGCGAAGATCGCCGTCACCGGCGACGGCGCCGTCGGGTAGGCGTCGGGCAGCCAGAAGAACAGCGGGAAGATGGCGGCCTTGATGCCGAACACCACGAGCATCAGCACCGCCAGCGCGCTGCGCAGGCCGTCGGGCAGCTCCGCGATCCTGGTCGACAGGTCGGCGAGGTTCATCGTGCCGGTCGAGGCGTAGACGAAGGCCAGCAGGGCGACGAACAGCACCGACGCCAGCAGGCTGATGACCACGTAGGTCATGCCCGACCGCACCTGGTCGAGGCGGCCCCCGAGCGTGATGAGCACGTAGCTGGCGGTGAGCATCATCTCGATGGCGACGAACAGGTTGAACAGGTCGCCCGTGAGGAAGGCGGCCGACACGCCGGCCGCCAGCACCAGGTACACCGACTGGAACCCGACGTGGTTGCGCTCGGCGCCCGGCTGGCCGATGGCGTACACGAGGACGGCCAGCAGCATCAGCGCGGCCACCACGAGCATGATCGCCGACAAGCGGTCGGCGACGAAGGTGACGCCGACGGGCGCAGGCCACCCGCCCGCCTGCACCGCCACCGGGCCGTTCCGGTCGACCTCGACCAGCAGGGCGATCGCCAGGCCGGCGTTCACGGTGAGGGCCGTGACCGCGATCGTCCGCTGCACGCGGCGCGACCGGCCGAGCAGGATCGACAACCCGGCGCCGATGACCGGGAGGATGATGGGCAGGACCACGAGCGAGCTCATCGGCGTGCCTCGCCCTCGTCCACCCCGGCCGTCTCGTCATCGTCGTCCTCGGGGTCTGACGGATCGCCGGCGTCGGCCAGGTCGTCGTCGGGCAGCGCCGCGGCGGGCGATCATGTCGTCCTCCACGTCGTCCTGCACCTCGTCGTCGTCGGTCAGCAGCCAGCTGCGGTACGCCAGGGCCAGCAGCAGGGCGGTGGTGCCGAAGCTGATGACGATGGCGGTGAGGGCGAGGGCCTGCGGCAGCGGGTCGGCCAGCTCGGACGTCGGCCCGTTGCCGATGATCGGGGCGCGGCCCGCCTGGCCCGAGCTCACCAACAGCACGTTGGCCCCGTGCCCGAGCAGGGCGACCCCGATGATGATCCGGCTGAGCTTGCGCTGGAGCACCAGGTAGGTGCCGATGGCGAACAGGACGGCAGCCGTGAAGGCCAACAGGACCGTCACCGGCGCACCCTTCGGGCGCACCGGTGACCGAATCGCCACTTCGTGGCGCAGGGCCCACTGTGCTTCTGGACCTCGCTGCGCTCGGTCATGTGACCGGCACCTCCTCGGCCTCGGGCAACGTCGTCGGCGGTGCCCCCGTCGAGTCGTGCACCTCCTGGTCGGCATCGGCGTGCGGCCAGCTCGCCCGGGTCGTCGCCGAACGACTCGAACACCATCAGCACGAGGCCGAGGACCAGCAGGTACACGCCGACGTCGAAGACGAGGGCCGAGGTCACCTTGAGGTGGCCGAGCAGCGGGAGGTCGGCCTCCCACGTCCCGCTCTCGAGCGGCGCACCCCCGACCAGCATCGGCGCCACCACCGTGACCGCGGAGATGAGCAGGCCGGTGCCGAGCACGGTCCACGGGTGGGCCCGTGACAGCGACGCGCACGTCGTCGATGCCGCCGGCCACGTAGCGCAGCGCGATCGCCGCGCCCGCCACGATGCCCCCGACGAACCCGCCGCCGGGCTGGTTGTGCCCGGCGAACAGCAGGTAGATCGAGCCGACCATCACGGCGATGAACACGATCCGCACGGCCACGTCGACCACCACGATGCGCCGCACCGCCGCGTCGCGTTCCCGCTCGGACCCTGGTCGGCTGCCCGGCTCGGCGCGGGCCCCGCCCGGCCCGGGCCAGCGCCACCGAGCCGATGGCCGCGGCCGCCAGCACGGTGATCTCGCCCATCGTGTCGATGCCCCGGAAGTCGACGAGGATCACGTTCACGACGTTGCGCCCGCCGCCGTCGGGCAGCGACCGCTCGACCATCTCGTCCGACACCGGCTCGGCCGTCCGGTTCCCGCCGGCGGTGAGCGCGAGGAGGAACACCGTGACGCCGACCGCGGCTGCGGCCGTCACCCGCACGGCGCGGCCCGCACCCGACGACGCGGCTCTCGAACCGGTCGGGAAGCCGCCGCAGGACCAGCACGAACAGCACGGTCGTCAACGTCTCGATCGCCACCTGGGTCAGCGCCAGGTCGGCCCCGCCCTGCACGACGAACAGGCCCGCCATGGCGTAGCCGGTGGCGCCCAGCAGGAGCGCGGCCGAGAACCGGCGGTGGACCGCACCCGCGGCCAGCGCCGTCGCCATGAGCGCGACGCACACGGCCACATGACCCGCCGACCCGAAGACCGCCGGCCACCCGGGCCAGCCGTCGCCCATCACCAGCGCGCCCGTCGTGAGCAGCGCCGACGTCGTCAGGATCACGCCCGCGTACACCGGCAGCGAGCCGCTCTGCACCACGGCGGTGACCCGGTCGGACACGATGTTGAGGCCCCGCAGGACCGCGAGGTAGGCCTCGCCGCCGCTCGGCACGCGGTGGCCCACCGCCAGCACGCGGGCGACGGGCTTGCGGGCGAGGAACAGGCCGAGCTCCGCCCACGAGCACGACGACCGACAGCGTGAGGGGCAGTCCCAGGCCGTGCCAGACCGCGAGGTGGACCGGCTCGACCCCGGGCGCCACCGCCTGCGCCGCGCCCTGCACCAGGCCGTCGACGGCCGCCGGCACCAGGCCGAACAGGACGGTGAGCGCGCCCAGCACGCCGGCAGGAGCCACGAACCAGAGCGACGGCGCCGTCGCGCCCGCCGCCCGCGGCGCGCTCGTCGGACGCCGCGAAGCCGAGCGCGCCCCAGGCGAAGCGCAGGCTGTACGCCACGGTCAGCATCGACGCCAGCACCACCGGGGTCAGCACCAGGCCGGCGTAGGCGAACGACCCCGGCTCGAGCCCGGCGAACGCGTCCTCCTTGGCCACGAACCCGAACATGAGGGGGAAGCCGGCCATCGAGGCGGCCGACACGAGGGTCACGACCACCGCCGGCCGCCAGCCGGGCCCGGCGCGTGGGGATGCGGCGGATGTCCCGGGTGCCCGGCCTGGTGGTCGACGATGCCGACGACCATGAACAGCGCCGCCTTGAACAGGGCGTGGGCCAGCACGAGCTCGCAGGCATCGACCACCGTGTCGGCCGTCCCCAAGCCGAACATCACCACCATGAAGCCGAGCTGGCTGATGGTGCCGAACGCCAGGATCAGCTTGAGGTCGTGCTGGCGCAGCGCCCGCAGGCCGCCCATCACCATCGTCACCAGGCCGACGGTCACGACGAGCGGCCGCCAGATCCACACCATCGTGAACACCGGACCGAAGCGCCCGATCAGGTAGACGCCCGCCTTCACCATGGTGGCGGAGTGCAGGTAGGTGCTGATCGGCGTCGGCGCCACCATGGCCCCCGGCAGCCACGAGTGGAACGGGTACTGCGCCGACTTGGTGAACGCGCCGACCAGGACGAGCACCAGGCCGACCGTCACCGGGGTGCCGGACGGCGGGTCGGCCAGCACCTCGCTGAGCTGGAACGAGCCGCCGCCGGCCATCGCCTGCCCGATCAGGACGAAGCCCGCCAGCATCGCCAGGCCGCCGGCCCCCGTGATCAGCAGCGCCTGCAGGGCGGCGGCCCGGGCCTTGGGCGACGTGTGGTCGTCGCCGATCAGCAGGAACGACGTGATCGACGTCAGCTCCCAGAAGCCGAACAGCACGATCAGGTTGTCGGCCAGGACCAGCCCGAGCATCGAACCGGCGAACAGGACCAGCAGCCCGAGCAGCCGCCCCTGGCCGGCGCCGCCCCGGGCCAGGTAGCTGCCGGAGTAGGCCACGACGAGCACCCCGATCCCCGACACCAGGGCGGCGAACAGCACGGCGAACCCGTCCAGCCGCAGGTCGAGGTCGACGCCGAGCTGCGGCACCCACGCCACGGACTCGGTGACGGGCCGGCCGTCGAGCGCACCAGGTCCCCGAGCGATCAGCCAGGCCGCGGTGGCCGCCCGGCGCCACCGCCGCCAGCGGGACCGCCCACCGCGTGGCCCGGCCGCCCCAGGCGATCAGGCCGACGCCGATCACGAGGTGGGCGAGCAGGAGGGCGATCATCGGGGCACCCGTCGGGCGCGTCGTGCCGACCGCCGTCCGCGTGGGGACGCGACGGCGTCGACGACGGTGGCCGCGGCCGCCCACGACGGGACGAGCGGGCGGCCGAACGGTGCGCTCGGGTTCAGGTGACGACTCCTCGGTTCCGTCACGTCATGCGACGGGTGGACGGCGACCAGTCCAGCGCACGGCGCCGGACGCGTGGCTCAGGTCACACCGGGGAGGGTGGGCCCCGCCGCCGCACGAGCGCTGTCGTGCGGGACGGTACCGCGACCGGCACGAGCGCGACGGCGCCCATGACCAGGGTCGCAGCCACCGCGGCCGCGGCGGTGGCCCACGCCAGCACCGGACCGGCCGAGGCCGCCTGGGAGCGGAGGTGGTCGGCCGCGGACCGGACCACGGTCGCCGCGTCGCCGCCGGGAGGGGCGTCGTGCTGCTCGACCCGGCCCGTGTCGTTCCCGGCCGGACCGCCGCCGGACGCCGCCTGCCGTCCGACGCCGGCGAGACCGGCAAGGACGACGAGGAGGGCGAGCAGCGGCGCGACGAGGCGCAGGCGACGGGCGGGCATGTCCCGCCGAGGCTAGTGGCCCGTCCTCGTCGGCCCTCGCGGTCAGGTGCCGTGCACCGCCCGCACGGTGTCGGCGAACACGTCGGGGGCAACGCGTCCGGACCTGGTCGGACAGCTCGGCCAGAACCTCGGCGACGGCACCCACCTGGTCGGCGGGCAGGCGCAGGCGAGGGCGCCGGGCCAGCATGCCGTACAGCCGGTCGGCGACCCAGCGGGGGTCGTCGTAGGCCAGCGCCGCCGCCGTACGTCCCCGGTCCACGAACGCAGCCCAGCGGCTGGCGTCCGCCGCGGTCATCGCCACCGTGGCGTCCCCGCCCACGGCCATCGCCCGCCGGAACGCCGTCTCGATCGGCCCGCCCACCAGCGTCCCGTCCAGCAGCAGCTCCCACCCGGCGTGACCGACCGCCCGCGCCGGGCCCGACGCCACCCCCCGATCGTCGAGGGCGCGCCGCAGCGCCCGCGAGCCCGCCACGAACGTGGGGTGACCGTGGAACGCCTCGTCGGTGCGCACGTGGCAGCGAACGCCGTCGGCCACGGGCGGGCCCAGCGCAGTCCCGGGCGACCTTCACCCCGGCCATCGGGGCGAGGTCGGGCAGCACCGCCCCGAGCAGGAACCCGGCGTCGTCCCGGCCACCGGCCAGGGCCACCTGGGTGTGCCCGAGGATGTTCACGCGGCGCTCACGCCGGCTCGGCCACCGGGATGGGCTCGGGGCGCCGGCGCTCGCCCACGGCGTCGGCGGCCAGCACCGCCAGCGCCACCCACACGAGCACGAACCCGGCCAGCCGGGCCGGGGGCAGCGGCTCGTGGAACACCGCCACGCCGCAGATGAGCTGCAGCGTCGGGGTGAGGTACTGGAGCAGGCCCAGCAGCGTGAGCGGGATGCGGCGGGCCGCGGTGCCGAAGAGCAGCAACGGCACGGCGGTCACCACCCCGAGGCCGACGAGCAGCGCGTCGCGCCCGACGCTGCCGTGCAGGAAGGCCGACTCGCCGGCCGCCGCGAGCGCCACGAGGCCGACGGCCGCCACCGGCAACAGGACCAGCGTCTCGACCGCCAACGACGTGACCGCCCCGACCGGCACCGACTTCTTCAGGAACGAGTAGCCGCCGAACGAGCACGCCAGCACGAGGGCGATCCACGGCACGCGGCCGTAGGCGACGGTCAGCACGCCGACGGCACCGGCGCCGAACCCGAGGGCGACGAGCTGCATCCGCCGCAGGCGCTCGCCCAGCAGCCCGACGCCGAGGGCCACGGTCACCAGCGGGTTGATGTAGTAGCCGAGCGCGGCCTCGATCACGTGGTCGTTGTTGACCGCCCAGATGTAGACGAGCCAGTTGGTGGCGATGAGCCCGGCCGCCACCGTGAGCCGCGGGCAGCGCGCCCGGGAGCGTGCGCACCGATCGGAACCAGCCCGCGCTGGCGCCGGACGACCAGGATCCCGAGGACGACCGCGAACGACCACACGATGCGGTGCATCAGGATCTCGACGGGCGCCACCGAGTCGAGCAGGTGGAACACCAACGGGAACACGCCCCACAGCGAGTACGCCGCCACCCCGGCGAGCGTGCCGACGCGACGATCGACGTCGACCTGCGACGGGGTCACCGGCGTGCCGGTGGTGGCGGTGGCGCCGGGCTGCGCGGCGGGCGGGGACACGGTCACGTCCGCTCGACGCTACCGGCACCCCCATGGCCCACCACCGGCGATTTCCCCGCGAGATCGGCCGCTGGAGCGGCCGATCTCGCGGGGAAACGCGGGTCGGGGTGGGGGAACGCGGGTCGGGTGGGGTGGTCAGGCGCCCGGGGTCGGGGTCACCATGCGGTACGGCAGCTCGAGGCGATGGGCCGCCAGCAGCGAGGGGTTGGCGAACAGGGTCGCGGTCGGGCCGTCGGCGGCGACGCGTCCGTGGGCCACCACCACCGACCGCGGACAGAGCTCGAGCGCGAGCGGCAGGTCGTGGGTGATCACGAGCGTCGTGAGGTCGAGGCCCCGGATCACCTCGATCAGGTCGCGCCGGGCCGCCGGGTCGAGGTTGGCCGTCGGCTCGTCGAGCACGAGGATCTCGGGGTGGGCGGCGAGCACCCCCGCCAGGGCGACGCGGCGCCGCTCCCCCAGGCTCAGGTGCTCGGGCGCCCGCTCGGCCGACGTCGGTCAGCCCGACCACGTCGAGGGCCGCGGCCACCCGGGCGTCGACCTCGTCGGCGGGCAGGCCCTGGTTGGCCGGTGCGAGACGCCACGTCGGCGGCGACGGTCGGGAGCAGCAGCTGGTCGTCGGGGTCCTGGAAGACCAGGCCGACCCGCCGGCGCACCTCGGCCAGGTGGTCGCGCACGACCGGCCGGCCGTCGACCACGACCGAGCCCGCCTCCCGCTCGAGCGCGCCCGACCAGGTGCAACGCCAGCGTCGTCTTGCCCGAGCCGTTCGCTCCGAGCACGGCCACCCGCTCGCCACGATCGACCGTGAGGTCGACGCCGGCGAGCCCGTCGGTGCCGTCGGGCCAGCGGTGGACGAGGCCGCGCACCTCGATCGCCGGGCCGGCGCCCGCCGCCGGCGCCGGAGGGAGGCCACGCCGGCGGCCGAGGCCGCGGCGGGGCCGCTCGCGCCGCTCGGCCGCCTCGGCCGCGGCCTGGTTGGCCGCCCGCCGGGCCCGCCACCCCCGGGTGCGGCGCTCGGGCTCGGGCGGCGCCAGCGACAGCGGCGTGCCCACCCTCTCCTCGAAGCCCGGCAGGCGCACCCGGTAGCTGCACACGTCGCAGTTCATGCGCACGTCGCCCGTCTGCGGTTCGCCGAAGCGCTCGACCACCAGGTCGGCCAGGCGCGGGTGCGGCCCGAGCGGGTCGCCCGACCGCAACCGTCACGTCGCGGTGGTCGGCGGCGAAGGCGGCGGCCTGGTCGCCGATGCGGTCGACCAGCACGCCGGGGAACAGGAACAGCGGCACGACCGCCACCCGGCGGGCCCCGAGCCGGCGGCACCGGTCGAGCGCCTCGGCCACCGACGGGCGGGTCATGGCGACGAACGCGGCCTCGACCAGGCCGAGCCCCCGGCCGTCGCCGAGCAGCCGGGCGAACTTCACCATCTCGGCGCAGGCGTCGGGGTCGGTCGATCCCCGCCCGACGAGCACGACCGCCGGTCGTCGCTCGCCGTCCGCCGGCTCGGCGATCCGACGGCCGGGAGGCGCGCCAGGGCGGCGCGGGCCCGCTCCTCGGCCACGTCGAGGACGGCGGGGTGGGTGCCGAGGTCGCGGGCGAGGCGGAAGCGGACGCCGGGGTGACGGTGGCGGGCCCGGGCCAGGACGGCGGGACCGTCGTCCTTCAGGTGGCCCGCGCCGAACAGCACGTACGGCACGGCCACGACGTCGTCGGCACCTGCGGCCACCAGGTCGTCGACCGCGTCGTCGATCGGCGGGTCGGACAGCTCGAGGAACCCGCCGCCCACCCGCGGCCCGTCGAGGCGGGCCTCGACCAGGTCGACGACGGCCGCCGAACTCCTTGGCCGCGGCCGGGTCGCGGCTGCCGTGGCCGATGAGCAGCAGGTCGGTCATGCGCAGCGCCCACCGCGGCCACGGCCGCGGCGACGGCCACCGCCGCCGGGCGCGAGGGCCACCAGCCACGCAGGCGGACCGGGCCGGGGCGTCGCGGGCCGGTCGCGGGCGCGGCCGCGCGCGGACCCGCCGGCCCGGTCGCCCGCCGCCGCCCCGCAGGTCGGCGGCCAGGCGGAGGGTGTCGGCCCGCTCGGTCGAGCGCACGAACAGCACGCCGAGCGAGCGTGCCCCGGCGACCAGGGCGACGGTGCGCCGCGTCGCCGCGGTCCGCACCTCCACCGCCCGCCGGATGCGGGCCAGGTCGGCCCGCAGCACCTGGAGCTGGCGCACCGACAGCGCCAGCAGGTGGCGGAACCAGGCGGGCACGCCGAGCCGGGCCAGGCCCGCGATCGTCGCCGGCACCGACGTCGACGCGGCGACGGCGCTCACGGCCACGATGCCGATCGTGGCCTTGGCCAGGATCGCCAGGCCGACCCGCAGGCCGGGCTCGCGACAGCGCTCAGGCCCAGCACCTCGACGTGCGGGCCCCTTGCCGGCCAGCGCGTACACCACGGCCAGGACCGCCAGCGGCAGGTCGAGCGCCAGCCGGCCGGCCACCGCCCGGGCGTCGACGAGGGCCAGCGCGGCCACCACGACCGCCACCGCCCCCTGCGCGGCGAGCGCCCACGGTGCGGTCGGCGGGGTCACCGCCACCACCAGCAGGAAGGCGACGAGCCCGACCACCTTGACCTCGGCGGGCAGCCCCGACAGCGGGCCGCGCAGCCGATCGGGCGCGGGACCGGCGGCGTGCGACGCGCTCACCGGGCCGGCTCCGGCGCTGTCTCGTCCTCGTCCTCGTCCTCGCGTCGGCGTCGGCGTCGGGCTCGGCTCGGGCGCCGGGCTCGACCGCCACGGCCGCCGCCACCGCGGCCGACGGTCGCGCCGCACGCGGCGTCGGACCGCCCGCACGAGGTCGGGGCGCAGGCGCAGGATCGTGCCGAGGGCGAGGGCGGTGAGCACCGCCTCGAGCACCGGCGACGACCAGGTGCGCCCCGCCGATGGTGGCCGCCACCGTCGCCGGCGACACCGCGTCGGTTCCGCCCACGACGAACTCGAGCGTCGCCGCCCCGGCGGCGGCCAGCGACGCCAGCCCGGCGGCCACCCCGCCGCCGACGGCGAGCGCCCGCCGCGACCGGCCAGGCGCGGCCGGACGAGCGCGAACGCGCCCCAGGCCACCAGCGCGGGCACGATCCCGTCGTTGACGAGGTTGAGCCCGAGGGCGGTGACGCCGCCGTCGGCCAGCACCAGCGCCTGCAGCACGACGACCACCGCGACGCACAGGATGGCGACCGCCGGCCCCACCAGCAGGGCGGCGAGGCCGGTGCCGACGAGGTGGGCGCTGGTGCCGAGCCCGACGGGCACGCACGAGCAGCTGGGCGACGAGCAGGTAGGCGGCGACCACGGCCGGCAGGCTGGTGGCCCGGTCCCGCAGCGCGGCGCCGGCCCGGCGGGCGGCCACGGCGACGCCGCCCGCGGCCACGACCCCGGCCGCCGCCGAGGTCGGGAGGTCGACCCAGCCGTCAGGGATGTGCACCGGGGCTCCCGATCATCGGGCCGATCACCATCGCGGCGGGCGGCGGCAGCCGGGTGCCGCCGACGCCGGCCAGGTCGGTCGCCGCCACCTCGGTGCCCGGCCGCCCGGCGGCGTGGACGACGCTGGCCGGCGTCGTCGGCGGCGGCCCCGGCCTCCATCAGGCGGCGGGCGATCGTCCGCTGGTGGGCGCGCCCGGTCAGCACGACCAGCGTCGAGCCCGGGTCGGCCAGCGCCTCCCACGCCACCGGCACGGCGGCGGGGTCGTCGTCGCCCGAGGCGATCGTGACCGGGGTCCCGGGCGGCGGCACGACCCCGGCGGCCAGCGGCGCGGCCGTCGCCGACGAGACGCCCGGCGTGGTCGTGACCCGCACGCCGCGGGCGACGAGCGCCGCGGCCTCCTCGGCCGGCCCGCGAGCAGACGAACAGGTCGCCGCTCTTCAGGCGCACGACCCGGTCCGCCCGGCCCGGGCGTGGGCCTCGAGCATGTCGACGACCTTGCGCGAGCGGCCAGGCGTCGCCGTCGGGCGTGCGGCCGACGTAGCACCGCTCGGCGGCGGGCGGGGCGAGGGCGACGACCGCGTCGGTCGAGTGGCGGTCGGCCACGACGACGTCGGCCTCGGCGAGGAGCCGGGCGGCCCGACGGGTGAGCAGCAGCGGGTCGCCGGGGCCCGGCGCCGACCAGGTGCACGACCCCGGCGGTCACGCCCCGGGCTCCTGGGCGAGCCGCCACAGGGCGTTGAGGGCGGCGGCGGCCACCGCGCTGCCGCCCCGCTCCCCCACGTTCGAGATGGCGGGCAGGCCGCTCGCCCGCAGCGCGGCCTTGGCCTCGGCCGCCCCGACGAAGCCGACCGGCAGGCCGATGACGAGCGCCGGCGCGAAGCGTCCCGCGGCCGGCGAGGGCGATCACCTCGGCCAGCGCCGTCGGGGCGTTGCCGACGACCACGACCGCGCCCGCGGGCCAGCGGTCGGCCGCCATCGCGCATGGCCGCGGCCGACACCGTGAGGTCGGGGTCGGCGGCGCGGTCGCGCTCGGCCCGGGCCCGGCCCTCGGCCAGCAGGGACACCGTGCCGGCCCGCTTGCGTGGCGACCGCCACCATCTCGACGTCCGCCACCACCGGGGCGCCGGCTCGCAGGGCGGCGACGCCGGCCGCGCAGGTCGCCTCGTCGACCACCAGGGTGTCGGCGTAGCCCGACGTCGGCGGCGGCGTGGATCACCCGGGCCACGACGGCCCGGCACAACGGCGGCCAGCGGTCGAGGTCGACCCGCTCGGCGAGGATGCGGTAGCTCTCGGCCTCGATCGGGTGGACGGGCGGGATCACGCCGTCACCTCCTGGCGCGGGTGGTGGCGGCGGGTCACGAGCCGCTCGCCCGGCGGCGGCGGTGTCGGCGGTGCCCGACCAGCACGATCGACCGCATGCCCGCCACCGTCGGGTCGAGATCGGCGAGCGTGGTGCGTCACGACGGACTGCGCCCGGCCCGGTGGCGTCGGTGACGACGGCGACCGGGGTCGCCGGGCCGAGCACGTCGGCCAGCACCTCGCACGCCCGGGCCAGGTGGTCGGGCCGCCCGGCGGACCGGGGGTTGAACAGCGCCAGCGCCAGGCCGGCCTCGGCCGCGGCGCGCAGCTGGGCCTCGATCGTCGGCCACGGGATCAGCAGGTCGGACAGCGTGAGCGCGGCGTAGGGCCCGGCCAGCGGGGCGCCCACCGACCGCGGCCCCGGCGGACGCGGCCGTCACGCCGGGCACGACCGTCGACCTCGACTCCCGACCTCGGCCGCCACCTCGAGCGTCACCGAGGCCATGGCGAACGTCCCCGGGTCGCCCGAGGACACGAGCGCCACCGTCCAGCCGGCGCCGGCGAGCGCACAGGCCTGGCTCGGCCCGCTCGGCCTCGGCGCCCATCGCCGACCGCAGCACGAGCTGATCGGGGCGCAGCAGCGTCGCCACCGCGTCGACGTAGGGCCCGTAGCCGAGCACGGCGTCGGCGTCCCGGACGGCGCGCGACGGCGGCCGGGGTCCGGTGCTCGGCCGCCCCGGGCCCGAGCCCGACGACCCGGACGAGGCCGGTCGGCGCCGGTTCGGGCACGGGCCGACGCGACCGCGGCGGTGGCGGTCGCGCCCGCGGCGCTTCTCGACCACGAGGCGGGCGCCGGGGCCGGCGGCCAGCAGCGCCGCGGCCTCGGCGACGCTCGGCGTGCCCACGGCATGCTCGACCGCGTCCGCTGGGGTTGGGGACGTCGACCGCGGCGAGCAGCGAGGCCGGGAACGTCACGACCGGCGACCGCCGTCGGACCGGCGGTCACGGCCGGGTGGTCGGCCCGGCGGTCGATGGTGGCGACGGCGACCGCCGGGTCGGCTCCCGCCGGCCGGGGCGGCGGCCAGCGCCTCGGCGACCACGGCTCGGACGTCGTCGGCCGACGCGCCCTGCGAGCAGCCGACGCCGACGACGAGGCGGTCGCCGGCGCCCGCGTCCGGCCGTGGCCGCCGGCCGTCCGCCGCCACGTCGCCCCAGGCCACGAACACCGGGTTGTCGGCCACGAAGCGCACGCCGCCGTCGGGCAGGTCGGCGGCCACGTCGACCGACACCTGGGCCAGCGAGCCCGAGCCGGGCCCGGGCGGCCAGCGCCCGGTCGGCCGCCGCGAACGTGGCGACGACCCGCGCGCCGGGGCGGGCGGCCGCCGAGGCAGGCGTCGAGCACGTCGAGCCCGCCGCCGCCGACGAAGACCCGGTCGGGTGCCGGCAGGTCGGCCAGCGCGTCGGGCGCCGCGCCCGTGACGACCTCGACCAGCGCACCGAGGACGGCGGCGTTGGCCACGACGGTGGCCGCCGCCGCGGGGTCGCGCTCGACGGCCACGACCCGCAGGCCGGGCGCGGCGAGCGCCGCCTCGATGCCGACGCTGCCGCTGCCGGCGCCGACGTCCCACAGCACCCCGTGGTCGGGCAGCGTCGAGACGGCCCAGCACGACCGAGCGCACCTCGGGCTTCGTGATCATCCCTCGCCGGTGGGCGAAGTCCTCGACCGGCCGCCCGCCGGTGCGGACAGCCGCCGCGACCTCGGCCGCGCGTCGCCGGTCGCGAGCGTGCGCCAGAACCACGACCGACCGGTGGTCGAACTCGCCCGCCGCCAGGGCGGCGACGTCGTCGAGCCGGGCCACGCCTCGCCGGGCTCCCCCAGCCGGGTGGCGACCGCCACGAGGTCGGGGTGGGCCCCGAGTAGCGACCAGCGCGGCGCCGACCGCCTGGGGCGGCGCCGCCGGCCCGCACAGCACGGCGGCGACCGGCGGCGCCGGCGACCTCGGCGGCGGCCCGGGCCGCGCCCGCCGGCGTGGCACGACGCCACGACGGCGTCGTCCCACGGCAGGCCGAGGCGGGCGAAGGCCAGGGCGACCGACGACGGCGCGGGGTGCACGACGAGGCGCTCGCGGCCGAGGCGGGCCGCCAGCGCACGGGTGATGCCGTGGAACCCGGGGTCGCCCGACGCCAGCACGCAGGCCAGGTCCGGCGTGGGCGGCCACCGCGTCGAGGGCACCGAGCCCGGCGCCGACCGTCTCGATCCGGGTACCGGGGGCGACCAGGTCGGCCACGGCCGCGAGCTGGTCGCGGCCGCCCGCCACGAGCGTGGCGGCGGCCAGACGGCGCGCGGCGGCGTCCTCGCCGACCGGGCGCCCGCCCAGCAGGCCGACGACGTGCACCGGCGTGCGCCGAGCACGGGTCTCGGTCACGAGATCGCCCTCCCGGTCCGTTCGGGCGCCTCGGTCACCGCGCCGACGACCACCACCCCCGGCCCGATCGACGGCGAGGCGGCGAGCGCACCGGGCGCCCCGCGCTGCACGGTCGGTCGTCGAGCCGTGGGTCGTGATCACGGCCATGCGCCGGCCGCCCGCCCTCGCGGCTCAGCCGGCGGCCAGCCCGGCCGCGTCGTCGGTCACCGACACGAGGGTGCGGCCGGGGTCGGTGGCCGGTGGCAGGGCGTGCGGGCGCGGCGATCGTCACCGTCACGGCCAGGGGTCGATGGTGGACGGGGATCCCCGCCAGGGTCGGCACGGCCAGCTCGACCGCGAGGCCGGGCACGGTCACGGTCACGACACCCGAGCTGGCCAGGATGGCGGACTCGACCGCGTAGCGCCGGGTGCAGCCACGGATCGCCCCGGTAGAGCCGCACGACGCGCTCGCGCCAGCGGACGGCCCCGGTGAGCACCGCCAGCGTGTCGCCGTCGACGGTGGCGTCCCGCTCGACGGTGGCTCGGTCGGCGCCGCCGGCCGCGGTCACCGTCGACGCGGGCCGCGGGGGCGAAGGCCCGCGCCAGGTGGGCCACCGCCGCGTCCGTCACGACCACCGTGGCCGCGGCCAGCAGCGCCTCGGCCCGCAGCGTCAGCAGGTCGGGATCGCCCGGGTCCGGCGCCCACCAGGGCGACGACCGCCGGAGCCACGTCGCCGGCGTCGCCGTTCCCGGCGCTCGCCCGTCATCGCGGTCGCCCCACCGTCGTGCCCGGCGCCGAGCGCCGCCGGTGGCCGTGGGCGTAGGCCGGGTCGTAGAGGAGGCAGCGGGGCGCGGCGCCCGGCCAGGGCGGGGCCGACCAGCACGAGCACGGTGATGCGCGATCCCGGTGGACCGCACCGCCTCGGGCAGGTCGCCGACGGTCGTGAGCACCACCTGCTCGTCGGGCCACGTCGCCCGCACGACCACCGCGGCCGGCGTGTCGTCGGCGTAGCCCTCGCCGCCGGCCCGCAGCTCGTCGCGGAGCTGCTCGGGGCGGGCGCCCGACAGGTAGACGGCCATCGTGGTGCCGTGGCGGGCGAACCCGGCGACGGTCTCGCCGTCGGGCATCGACGCCGCGGTGCGGCCCGGGCAGGCGGGTGGCGACGACCGACTGGGCCACGCCGGGCACCGTCAGCTCGCGGGCGACCGCACGGCGCTGGCGGCCGCCAGCGAGCCGACGCCGGGCACGATCTCGAACGCGCGGTCGTGCGCGACAGGCACCAGTCGATCTGCTCCTGCACCGCCGAGTAGATCGACAGGTCGCCCGAGTGGAGCCGCACGATGCGCGGCGTCGGGGTGACCGTCGTACACGGCGGTGACGTCCTCGAACGTCATGCCGGCCGAGTCGTGGACGCACGGCGTCCGCCACGGCAGTGCCCGAGCACCTCCTCGGGCACGAGCGACGACGCCCACACGACGACGTCGGCCGGCGCGCAGCCGGTCGACGGCCCGCACCGTCAGCAGGTCGGCGGCGCCGGGGCCCGCGCCCACGAAGCTGATCACGGGCCGCCCTCGTCGCGGACCGGCGGCACGATGAGCGTGGCCAGGTACGAGGCCGGTCGGTCGGCCACCTCGGCGACGGGCGCCACCCGGCCGCCCGGGCAGGCCGAGCAGCTCGCCGAGCACCGCGCCGTCGAGCCGGTCGTGCTCGGCCAGCGTCGCGGCCACCTTTCCGATCTGGGCGCCCGCCCTTGTAGACGACGACGCGCCGCATGGGGATCGGCCGCGGCCGCGGCCAGCGGCGGCGTCGCCCGCTGACGCGTGGGCCGGGACCAGCACGAGGTGCTCGGTGCCGTCGACGAGCACCGTGGCGGTGCGGGCGGCCAGGTCCTGGAACGCCATGATCCCGGGCACCACCTCGATCGGCACGTCGGGCCGGCGGGCCCGCACCGCCTCGGCCAGCGACCCGAACGTGCTGTAGATGCACGGGGTCGCCGAGGGTCACGAAGGCCACCCGCTCGCCCGCGTCGAGGTGGCCGACGATGCGGTCGGCGGCGGCATCGAGGGCCGCCGCCCGGGCGTCGGTGCCGACCTCCATCACGAAGCTGACCCGCTCGACGACGACCCCGGGCGCGGCGTCGCGGACGATGGCCTCGGCCCGGCCGACCGCCTGCGCGGACGTCGTCGGGGCCACGACCCGGTCGGCCTGGCGCAGCACCTCGACCGCCCGGCGGGTGACGAGCCCGGGGTCGCCGGGGCCGACGCCCGACGCCGACGAGGGCCGGCCCGGCGGGCGGGGCGACGACCGCGGGCTCTGCCTGTGCCACCCGCTGGCGGCCCGACGGCTCGTCGGCCACCAGCCGCTCGACCGCCACCCGCAGCAGCTGGGCCTCGGACCGACCGGTGCGGCGGGCGAGGAGGGCGAGGCGATCCTTCAGCTCCTCGGGCAGGTAGACGCTGGTCTTCCTCATCGTCGGGGTCGCCCGTCGCCGGCTCGTGCCATGACGAACGGCGAGTGTAGGGCAACGTAGGGCACCGGCTGGACGAGTCGATGGGATCGGAGCGCGACCTGCTAGGAGAGGCGCCCATGCGGAGCGGATGTGCAGGGATGGCGGCGGCCGTGGTGACGATGGTCCTCCTCGTCGGCGCATGCGCCGGCGAGGCCGATGGCCGCGCCGATGCGCCCGAGCCGACCACCACGGAACCCCCGACCACCACGACGACGGTGGCGACCACCACTACGACGACGACACCCGCCGGTGCAACAGCAGGCGACCTGGCCGCCTGCGAGCCCTCCGCGGGATCGTCTCGACCTGGAGCGGGGTCACCCCGCCCGACAACGATCAGGCCCAGACCGCGATGAACGCCGTCCTCGACGTCGCCTGGAACGCGGACGACACCCAGCTCGTCGCAGAGCTCGAGCGGGTGCGCGCCGGCTACGACGCCCTCGACCCGGACGCGGTCGACCGCGGCCCTGGTCGCGTACGTGCAGCGGTGTATGGCCCTCGGCGCGCCGATGTGATGACCGTCAGCGCTCGACCGCGTGGTCCTTCAGGACCGCGGCAGCCCCCTCCACGTCGAGCTTGTCCGTCACAACGTCGATGACGAGGTCGAAGGCGTCGTCGTGGCTGAGCGTGAGGCGCATGCCGTTGAGGTCGTAGAAGAACAGCAGAGGACGCGAACGCTGTCCGCTTGTTGCCGTCGACCAACGCGTGGTTGCCGGCCAGTGACTCCAGCAGCGCCGCTGCCTTGAGGTGGATCGACGGGTAGGCCTCGACCCCGGCGAACGCGGCCTGCGGGCGGGCGACCGCAGAGTCGATGAGGCCGAGGTCGCGGACGCCCGGAGGTCCGCCGAGCACCGCTTCGGCCAGCGCGAGGACGTCGTCGACGCGAAGGAACTGCGTCACGCGTCGGCGAGGCGTTCCATCACCGGTGCCCAGTTGGGCAGCTCGGTGGCGATGAACGCCCGACGCCGCTCGTCGCGATCGGCATCGGCGACGCGCTCGAGGACGGCGAGGCGGGCCACCTCGTGCATCGACCGATGCTCGCGGTCGGCCTGGGCGCGGAGAAGCTCGGTCTCTTCGTCTGTCAGCCGGAGGACGAACGCCATATCGGAACGATATCGCGGGGAGCTGGAGGCGGCGACGGGAATCGAACCCGTGTACGCGGCTTTGCAGGCCGCTACCTAAGCCACTCGGTCACGCCGCCGAGGGTGGTTCACCATACCTGGCGTCGGCGAGCGCCCCGAACCCCTTCGCCGGACGCCTGTCCACACCGAGGGGTTGTCCATCAAACGTTCGTTTGGCAGGATGGGTGCATGACGCTCGCTGAGGGAACCCCCACCGCGGCGCCGGCCGCCCAGGCCACGCCGCCGTTCGAGATCGACATCCTCGACCCGCGGTTCTACGACGACCCGTGGGAGGCGTACCGCTGGCTGCGCGACGAACGCGCCCGATCCACTGGGACGCGGCGCAACGAGCTGTGGGTGCGTCTCGCGCCACGAGGACGTCAGCCACATCAGCCGCCACCAGGAGCTCTACTCCGCGGCGCAGGGCGTGCGGCCCAAGGTCGCGGCGCCGATGTCGATCATCTCGATGGACGACCCCGAGCACACCCGCCAGCGCCGCCTCGATCAACAAGGGCTTCACGCCCGCGCAGGTGCGCCAGCTCACCGACCACATCCGCGAGCTGACCAACGAGATCATCGACGAGATCGCGGAGCAAGGGCGAGTGCGACTTCGTCGAGGACTTCGCCATCCACGTGCCGCTCATCGTCATCGCCGAGCTGATGGGCCTCGACCCCGAGCAGCGGCAGCCGCCTCTACCGGTGGAGCGACGCCATGATGGCCGGCGACGGCCACCTCGACCCCGACGACCCGGTGCTGCATGGCCGCGGCCGAGGCGTTCGGCGAGTTCGCGACGATGTGCGTCGAGCTGATCGAGGAGCGCCGCGGCCGACGGCACCGCCGACGACATCATCGGCATCCTCACCCAGGCGTTCGACGAGGGCGCGCTCGCGCTCGGCGGCATGGCGAGGGCCGGCGCTGCGGCGACGAGCTCACCGACGACGAGCTGCTCATGTTCCTCACCCTGCTCGTCGTGGCCGGCAACGAGACGACCCGCAACGCCCTCACCGGCGGCCTGCTCGCCTTCTCGCCGCTTCCCCGACCAGAAGCCGCAAGCTGCTCGACGACCCGAGCTCATCGACCTCGCCGTCGACGAGATCGTGCGCTACGTCTCGCCGGTGCATGTCGTTCATGCCGCACGGTCACCGAGGACCACGACGTACCAGGGCGCGACCTGCGAGGCGGGCGACCGGGTGCTCATGCTCTACCAGTCGGCCAACCGCGACGAGGACGTGTTCGACGCTCCCGACGAGTTCCGCGTCGACCGCGACCCCAACCCGCACCTCGGCTTCGGCATCGGCACCCACTACTGCCTCGGCGCCAACCTGGCCCGGGCCGAGATCAAGGTCGTGTTCACCGAGCTGTTCGCGCGCCTGCGCGACATCCGGGTGGTCGACCGACGACGCGACTCGACCGCGGCGACTCGTCGCTCGTGCTCGCCCTCAACCACCTGCCGGCCGTGTTCACGCCCGAGAGCCTGCGGGCTGACGATCGGCGCGCCCGAGTCGCAGCGCGCGCCGGATCCTCGACGCCGCGCTCGACGCTCGATGAGCGAGCACGGGCGTCGCCGGCACGTCGATGCGCCGGCTGGCGCGGCGCCTGCGGGCTCAACGTCGCCACGCTCTACCACTACTTCCCGTCGAAGGCCGACCTGCTGCGGGCCGTCATCGAGGAGCAGCGCTACGGCGAGCGGATGGCGAACGACGACCCGCCGCTCGCCACCGACCTCCCCCCGCGAGCGGTTCACGGCGTTCTTCACCTGGGTCGTGACGCAGACGCTGGAGGAGGAGACGGTGCTGCGGCTCCTGGTCGGCGAGGGCATGCACGGAGACGGGGTCGCCCGCGAGGCGGCCCGCGACCTGCTGTCGGCGCTCGACGCCACGTTGGCCGCCTGGCTGGTCGCGGGGTTCCCCGAGCTGTCGGCCTCGACGCCGCCGCCCGTCGCGGCCCGGCTGCTGCGCCGGACCCTGCTGGCGGTGGTCACCGAGCACCTCGCCACCGGCCAGGACGACCGGGTGGCGGCCGCCGACGACCTGGCCTCGGCCCTGCTCGCGCCCGACGGCTGATCGGGCGCGCGGCTCGAGCGCGTCCCGCCGTGCTTCCACTCGGCGGGGACGCGCACCGCGTCGACCCGTGCCCGGGCCCGTTCCTTGCCGTCGGCCTCGAGCACGCAGTCGACCGAGATCCGCCGGTCGTCGCGGGTCACGACCGTCGAGCGCAGCACGAGCGGCACCCCGAGGGGCGTCGGCCGCAGGTACTCGACGGTCATCGACGCGGTCGCGCACCAGATCTCGGGCTCGGTACCGATCGCCCTTCCCTCCTGCTCGTGGGCGTCGGCGATCGCCGTGCAGACCCCGTGGCAGTCGAGGACGGTGGCGATGATCCCGCCGTTGAGCAGGTGACGGGGCCCCGCGGCGTGTACCGGGTCCGGCGTCCAGGTGGCGGTGGCGCCGTCGCCCTCCCACTCGCTCTTCAGCTGCAGACCGTCGGGGTTGTCGGCCCCGCAGCCCCAGCAGAAGTTGTCGTGGATCTGGTCCTGGATCGCCGCCATGGCGGCGATGGTACGGCCCGGGCTTCCGTCAGGTCTGCGCCGCACCCTCCGAGCCGCCGCTCCCGAGGACGCTAGGCCCCGATGACGTCGGGGCGGCAGCCCCATCCCCTCGCACATGGCGAAGTAGAAGTCCCGGATGCCGCCGGCGTCGACGACCGTCGTGACGTTGCCGTCCTCGTCGAGGTTGAGGTTGGCGCCACGGATGGCGAACCAGACGTCGGTCAGACCCTCGTTCGTCGTCGGGCACGGTGAGCGTGTGCACCGAGCCGGCCGGCTCGAACAGGTAGGAGCCCGCCGTGTTCACCTCGGGGTACTCGACGTACTTCCACGAGCCCGAGATCGTGAAGGCGAACACCTCGCCGGTGTGCTTGTGGGTGGGCACCAGGTAGCCGGGTTGGAACCGCGTGCGGATCACCCACAGGCCGGCCTCGACGTCGACCTGCAGGAGCTGCAGGTCGGAGCCGTCGCCGAGATCGACCCAGGGCAGATCGTTCTCGCCGCGGTGGAGAGCCAGCGGGACGTCGATCGCAGTCATGCCTGCATCCTGCCTCGTGTCGGGGGTCACGCGCCCGTTCGCCGTGGCACAGGACGGCGGCGGGCGCCCGCGAGGGTCAGGCGAACGAGAGGTCGATCTCGTCGCGGCCCCGGAACGGGGCGATCAGCGACGCCGCCTGCTCGATGGCCGTGCGCTGCTTGTCGCCGAGCGACCCGAACGCGCTCGACCGTGACCCGCAGCCGGCCGCCCGCGACCTGGGCCCGCCAGATCCCGACCGGCCGGCCGGTCATCAGCACCAGCCCGGGACTTCCCACCGGCCGCCACACGGCACGCTGGCGGGCCTTGTCGGGCAGCAGGGTCGCCCGGTCGCGCTGGGCGAGGAACGGGTCGCCGGCCGGCAGCAGCCGGGCGCCACCGGCGAGCGGCGGGTCGTCCATCGTGGCGACGTCGTCGGCCAGCAGCACGGTCGGGCTGCCGTCGAGGCGCACGTCCACGAGCTCGGCACCGAGCGCGGTGAACCGGTCGCGGGCCTCGGTGGGGCTCATCCCCGTCCAGGCGGCCAGGTGGCGCGGGGACACGGGCCCGTAGGCGTGGACGAAGCGGCGGGCGAGCTCGAGCCTGGCCTGGGGGACGTCGCCGCCGAGCGGCCCGCCGAGCCAGATGTCGGTGGCCATGAGGGTCTGCCGGCTGCCGCTCGGCCACCCGTAGGCGTACACCCCGGCCGTGCCGGCCAGCCGCAGGAGCTGGTCGGGCACGTGGTGGACGTCGCACACGTCGCACCACGGCTCGAGCTCGGAGGGAAGCCGGTCGTGCAGGGCCTCGCTGAGCTGGCCCTTGGTGCGCGGCTCGGCGTCGGCCAGCACCGCGGTGAGCACGCCGATGACCGAGCCCAACGCCTCGCGGGCCGTCCAGCCGGCGGCCTCGATCGCCGGCCACGACCCCGCGAGCTGCTCGCGCAGCGACTCCTCCGCGCCCGCGAGTGCGCCGGGCCCGAACACGGTGGCGTCGCGTCGGGGCACGACGTGGGCCGCGCCCTCGCAGCGACAGGATGCGCACGAGGGTGCGATCGTCGTGGAGCGCGCTGTCGAAGTCGTCGGGCGTGAGCTTCGCCACCCGGTTGGCGAGGGCCACGCCGGCGTTGCCGGGCGGCGTGTCCTGGACCCCCGCCACGCCGGCGGCGTCGAGCAGCCCGTCGTGTGGGAGCAGCTGGTGCAGGTTGTGGGCCGCGACTCGGTACGCGACCGCTTGTTCGGCCGACACCCCCCGTTCACGAACGCCCATGACGGCAGGCTAGGACCACGGATGACCTGCCCGCCCGGGGGTCGCTCCGGGTGTCCGCACGTTCACTCAACGGAAGTGCGGGATCACCTCCCGGCCCATCAGCTCGATGGTCTGCATGACGGTCTCGTGCGGGATCTTGAACGGGTTGACCAGGCACAGCAGCAGGTCGACGCCGGCCTCCTCGTAGCGCCGGCACATCTCGAGGCAGTCGTCGGGCGTGCCGAGCACGCAGGCGCCGATCTCGGCGAGGTACTCGAGGGTCAGCAGGTCGAGGCTGCCGCTCTCGTCGATCGGCCTGAGGTCCTTGGCGTACGCGTAGGTGCCGAGGTCCTGCTGCCGTCTCGGCCATCCACTCGGCGACGCTGCCGATGAGCCGGGCGCCCGCCTTCGGGTACCACTCGAACGACTCGCGGGCGGTCGCCCACGCCTCCTCGCGGTCGGGCGCGCACAGCGTCATCGTGAACGTGGCCGCGTCGTCGTTGACGAACTTGCCGATCGGCTTCGTGCAGCCCGCGCAGCGCCTCGCGGTAGATGTCGATCTTCTTCTTGACCTCCTCGGGCGAGACGCCGACCGCGAACGAGCACAGCCCGAGGCCCAGCGCGCCGACCTGGCGGTGGCCGTCCTCGCTGCGAGGTCGCGCCCCACAGCGGCGGGTGCGGCTGCCTGGCGCGGGCCGGGGCAGCACCCGGCGGGGCGGCATCTGCCAGTACTGCCCGTCGAAGTCGTGCTCGTCCTCGGTCCAGCACCCGACCATGTGCTCGATCGCCTCCTGCCACATCTCCCGGGTCTGCGGCGGGGTCGATGCCGAAGCCCTCGAGCTCGGCACGGGTCGACGACCGACCGGTGCCGACGTCGACGCGCCCGTTCGAGATGAGGTCGAGCACGGCGACCGACTCGGCCGCTGCGCACCGGGTGGTTGTAGGGCTTCGGGCATGAGCCGCACGCCGTAGCCGAGCCGGATGCGCTCGGTGCGGGCGGCGATGGCGCCGTAGAGCACCTCGGGGTTCGAGCAGTGCGAGTACTCCTCGAGGAAGTGGTGCTCGACGGTCCAGAAGGCGTCCCAGCCCCACCGCTCGCCGGCGACGGCCTGCTCGATCGTGTTGTGGTAGGCCTCGCTGCTCGCTGCTCGGGTCCCAGGGCCGGGGGACGGGGATCTCGTAGAAGAGGGCGAAGCGCACGGGTTCCTCCTGGTCGATCGTGAGTGGGCGAGGTCAGGCGAAGCCGCGGACGACGTGGTCGCGGACGAAGGCGCGGACGGCGTCGGCGTCGTCGAGGTCGACGACCGCCGACGGCATCACCGCGAACGAGAGCAGCAGGCGCACGATCCACTCGGCCGGCCGGCGGTGGTCGAGGTCGGGGCGGACCTCGCCGCGCGCCGCGGCGGCGGCCGCAGGCGGGGCAGCCAGAAGTCGACCCAGCGCTCGACGAGCGCGGCCGCCACCGGCGGTCAGCATGGCGGCGAGCAGCGACTCGCGGTCGCCCGGCAGGCGCAGCGTGAGCCCCTCGTCGCCGAGGTGCGTCCGGATGAACACGGCGGCCTCGCCCACCTGGTCGGCGAGCGTGCGTGCGGCGTCGACGGCCGTCGGCGGCTGGCGCCGACGAACCGGTCGGCGGTGCGCTCGAGCACCGCGTCGACGAGCGCGTCGCGGTCGCGCGTAGTAGCGGTACACCGTGCCGCGGGACAGGCCGGCGGCGGCGGCGACGTCGGCCATCGAGACGCCGCAGCCCGTAGCGCGCCACGCACCGCTCGGCGGCGTCGAGGATGCGGTCGGGTGCGCTGACCGCGGTGATCGCCATCGGCGCCCCTCCCCTCGTCCGGCGCGACTGCACGACTGAACAACTTCTATCATCTTGTTCAGTCGGGTGCCGGGCGTCGGCGCCCAGGACCGAGGGGGAACGCGTGACGCGCTTCGAGGGAAGGACCGTGCTCGTGACCGGCGCGGCGTCGGGCATCGGCCGGGCGACGGTCGAGCGGCTGCTGGCCGAGGGCGCGACGGTCGTGGGCACCGACGTGCAGCCGCCGCCCGACGGCGACCCCGCCGATGCCGGCGACCGCTACCGGTTCGTGACCGCCGACGTCCGCGACGAGGGCGCCATGGCCGCCGCCGTGGCCACGGCCGTCGACGCGGGCGGCCGGCTCGACGGCGTCGTCCACGCGGCCGGCGTCGCGGGCGGCGGCGCGGTCCACCTGCTCGACCTCGCCGAGTGGGACCGGGTCATCTCGATCAACCTCACCGGCACGTTCGTCGTCGCCAAGGCCGCGCTGCGCCCAGATGGTCGAGCAGGAGCCGCGCGGCGAACGGCGAGCGCGGCGCGCTCGTCACGCTCGCCAGCATCGAGGGCCTCGAGGGCACCGCCGGCGGCAGCTGCTACAACGCGTCGAAGGGCGGCGTCGTGCTGCTCACGAAGAACATGGCGATCGACTACGGGCCGCTCGGGCATCCGGGTCAACGCGATCTGCCCCGGCTTCATCGACACGCCGATGACCGAGTTCATCTTCGGCATGGAGGGCATGGAGGCCGTGGCCGACGGCTACCGCCAGGAGCACAAGCTCCGGCCGCATCGGGCGGGCCGGACGAGATCGCGGCCGTGGCCGCCTTCCTGCTGTCCGACGACGCCTCGTTCGTGTCCGGCGCGGCCATCCCGGTCGACGGCGGGTACACCGCCGGCCGCGACCACGGCATCACGGAGCTGATGGGCCTCGGCTGACCGCCGCCTCGACGTGCCGCTCGAGGGCGTCGAGGTAGGCGGTGGTGGCCAGGGCCTGCTGGCGGCGCGCGATCGGGCCGCCGACCCGCATGAGCAGGCCGTTGCCCCGCGAGAACGCGGTCACGGTGAGGCGCACGCGGTCGTCGTCGGTGCGCGTCGACGACGAAGGCCTCCTCGCCCTGCTCGGGGTGCACGGCGAGCGTCCCGTAGGCGAAGCCGAAGCGGCTCGGGCTCGTCGACCACCTCGACGACCCGGCACGCGGCGAGGACGTGGACGGGCCCGGCGAGCGCCACGTCGGTCACGACCTCGGTGCCCGACGGCGAGCGGCGGGTCGGCGGGCGCGACCCGCAGGCCCGACCCGCGGTGCAGCCGCCACGTCCGGATGCCGTCGCACGCGGCACGCCACGCGGCCTCTCCGGAGCCGATGTCGCGGGCGGCGCGCACGTGGTGGTAGCCCGGCGGGAGCCCCCCGGTGCGCGGCCAGCGTCCGCCCGTGCTCGGTGTACGTGAGCGGGGTGGCGCGGACGTCCTCGAGCAGGCGGGCGAGCTTGCTCGTCGGAGGGACGGCCCAGCGTGACGAACACGTGGTCACATTCCCACACTCCGCGGGGACGGCTGCCGCGGGGGCGGGCGCCCAGGCCGGCGGTAGGGTCCGTGAGATGAAGTGTCCGGTGTGCGACGTCGCCCTCTCGATCTCGTCCCGCGAGGGCGTCGAGATCGACTTCTGCCCGCAGTGCCGCGGGGTGTGGCTCGACCGCGGTGAGCTCGACAAGGTCATCGAGCGCGCCGCGGCCTCGCTGGCCCCGACCGCAGCCCCCGTCGGCGGTGACGGAGGGCGCGGCGAGCGCTACGACGACCGTCCCCGCTACGACGACCGTCGGGGGTACGACGACGACCGGCGCCGGTACGACGACCGATCGCGCGACGACCGCCGCTACGACGAACGCGACCAGTACAAGAAGAAGAAGAAGCGGTCGTTCCTCGACGACCTCTTCGAGTTCGACTGACCGACCACCAGTGCGCGGGCACCCGATCCACAACGGAAGGATGACCACGTGCCAGGAGGGATCACCGCCTCCGGGCTGGTGAAGCGCTACGGCGACGTCACCGCGCTCGACGGGCTCGACCTGACCGTCCCCGAGGGCACCGTCCTCGGGCTGCTCGGTCCCAACGGGGCCGGCAAGACCACCGCGGTCCGCATCTTCACCACCCTGCTCGAGCCCGACGACGGGCACCGCCACCGTCGACGGCATCGACGTTCTGGCCGACCCGCAGGGGGTCCGCGAGCACATCGGCCTCTCGGGACAGAACGCCGCGGTCGACGAGTACCTCACCGGCTTCGAGAACCTCGACATGGTCGGACGGCTCTACCACCTGGGCCGGGCTCGTTCCCGGGAACGGGCCCGCGAGCTGCTCGAGGCGTTCCGCCTGTCCGACGCCGCCGACCGCCCGGTGAAGACGTACTCGGGCGGCATGCGCCGCCGCCTCGACCTGGCGGCGGCGCTGGTGGCCGAGCCGCCGATCCTGTTCCTCGACGAACCGACCACCGGCCTCGATCCCCGCAGCCGCATCGACATGTGGGAGGTCATCCGTGACCTGGTGGCCGGAGGCACCACGCTGCTGCTGACCACCCAGTACCTCGAGGAGGCCGACCGGCTGGCCGACGACATCGTGGTCATCGACCACGGGCAGGCGATCGCCCAGGGCACGGCCGACGAGCTCAAGAGCCAGGTCGGGGGCGAGCGCATCGAGCTCGTCGTGGCCCGCAGCGAGGATCTTCCGCTCGCCCGGCAGGTGCTCTCCGAGAACGGATGCGGCGACATCGAGGTGGACGAGCGCAGCCGGACCCTCGTCGCACCGATCGCCGGCGGGGCCGTCACCCTGCGCTCGCTGCTCGACGACGTCACGCGCGCCGGGCTCAGGATCCTCGACGTCGGCCTGCGGCGACCCACGCTGGACGACGTCTTCCTCACCCTGACGGGACACACGGCCGAGGAGAGCGCAGACGAGTCCGACCAGGCCGAGCCCGAACGGGAGGTGGCGTGATGTCCGTTCGCTATGCCCTCACCGACGGTGCGGTGGTCGCCAAGCGCAACCTCATCAAGATCAAGCGCGTGCCCGACATCCTCGTCTTCACGATCATCTCGCCGATCATGTTCGTGCTGCTGTTCGCCTACGTGTTCGGCAACTCGATCGACGTGCCCGGCGTGAACTACCGCGAGTTCCTGATCGCCGGCATCTTCGCCCAGACGGTGGTGTTCGGATCGACGTTCACCGGCGCCGGCCTGGCCGAGGACATCCAGAAGGGGGTCATCGACCGCTTCCGGTCGCTGCCCATGGCCCGCTCGGCGGTGCTGGTCGGCCGAACGACGAGCGACGTCCTCTACAACGTGATCTCCCTCGCCATCATGGCGATCACCGGCCTGATCGTCGGCTGGCGCATCCACGGGTCGTTCCTCGAGGCCGTGGCCGCTTTCGCCCTGCTGCTGCTGTTCGCCTACGCCTTCTCGTGGATCATGGCGTGGGTCGGCCTGCTCGTGCCGACGCCCGAGGTCGTCAACAACGCCTCGTTCATCGTGATCTTCCCGCTCACGTTCATCGCCAACACGTTCGTCCCGGTCGAGAACCTGCCTGGCGTGCTGCGCACGTTCGCCGAGTGGAACCCGGTCTCCGCGGTGACCCAGGCGACCCGCGACCTGTTCGGCAACACCAACCCCGCCGACCCACCGCCCGACGTGTGGCCGCTGCGGAACCCCGAGCTCTACACGCTGATCTGGGTGGCGATCATCCTGGCGGTCTTCGTTCCGCTGGCGAACCGGCAGTACCGCAAGGCGACCAGCCGCTAGCCGCGGTTCCGCGGCTCGTCAGCCCAGCTCGTCGAGGGCGGCCCGGAGGGCGCCCAGCTCGGTCACGACCCCGTCGAGGTCGGCACCCAGGCGCTCGGCACCGGCCCCGCCGAGGGCGATCTCGGCCGCCCCCGCCACGGCGGCGCCGAGGCGGGCGTCGAGCAGGCGGAGGCGTTCGTCGGTGTCGTCGAGCGTGTTGAGCAGCCGTTGGACCGAGCCGAACCGCTGGGCCAGGACCGCCTCGAGCTCGGGGTCGGTCCCGGCGCGCTTGGCCCGCTTGTACTCGTCGGTCACCCGATCGGGATCGAGGGCGGCCAGCGTGCGCTCGACCTGCGTGGCGCGCTGGGCGATCTCCCACACGGCGGCGACGCCGCTGTCGAGCCGGCCGGCGGCGTCGACCAGCCGATCTCGCACGGGGCCGTCGCGCACCCCGGCCAGCACGTCGGCGAACCGGCCCCGGGCCTCGAGAGCATCGGCGACCGCGCCCGAGAACCGGGACGACACGCCGGCAGGGTCGACGTGGGCCAGCGGGTCCTCGGGGGCTCGGCGCCGGCGCAACATGGACGCCGACCCTACCGCCGGCCCGCCGCCGCCGGTCTCCACCCGTTTGGGCACCGGCAAATGCGGCTGGTCTAGGGTCTAATGCGCGTGCATGACCTGACCGAACGGGCCGCCGAGCCCCCCGAACCCGGCACCGCCGCCGAACCGACGGGTGCGACCAGCGACCGCCTCGTCAGCGCGGCCGAGCACCTGTTCGCCGTCCACGGCGTCGACGGCGTGAGCCTGCGGGAGATCAACCGAGCCGCCGGCGCCCGCAACGCCTCGGCGCTGCAGTACCACTTCCGCGACCGTGACGGCCTGCTGAAGGCCGTCATGGTCAAGCACGGCCGGGAGGTCGAGGCCCGCCGGCACGCCATGCTCGACGCCTACGAGGCCGAGGGCGGCACCGACGTGCGCGCCCTCGCCGGTGCCCTCGTCCGCCCGATGGCCGCCAAGCTGACCGATCCCGACGGCGGCCCCCAGTACCTCCAGATCCTGGCCGACCTCATGAACCGCCCCCGACCGCCGTTCGACCCCGGGGCGCCCGACGACCCCACCTCGAGCATCGACCGCTGGCGCCGCCTGGTGGGGGCGGTCCTCGACGACGACGCCACCCGCCTGCACCGCCGCTTCGCCGCCATCCGGTTCGCGGTCGTCGAGATGGGCAGGCGGGCACGCTCGGGGCCCCGGGCCGACGAGCGCCTGTTCACCAGCGACCTCGTCGACCTGGTGGCGGGGGTGCTGTCGGCACCCGTCTCGGACGAGACCCGGCGCCTCGCCGCCGCCCGCCCCCGGGCCAAGGGACGCGGGAGCCGGCGATGACGGCGGGGGCCGACGTCGGCACCGACCTCGTCGACCTCGACGCCCTTGCCGTCTGGATGGACGAGCGAGGCCTTCCGGGCGGCACGATCACCGACGCCCGAGCGCTCCCCGGGGGCACGCAGAACCTGCTGATGAGGTTCACCCGCGGCGGCCGCGACTACGTGTTGCGACGCGGCCCACGCCACCTGCGCCGAGCCAGCAACGACGTCATGCGCCGCGAGGCCCGGGCGCTGCAGGCGCTGGCCGGACAGGACGTTCCCCACCCCGCGTTCGTCGCCGGACCCGGCGAGCCCGACGACGGCGTGGCCGGGGACGCGGTCTTCTACCTGATGGCACCGGTCGAGGGGTTCAACCCGGCCGGTGGCCTGCCGCCGCGGCACGCGGGCGACGCCGCCATCCGCCACGAGATGGGACTGAACGTCGCCGAGGCCGCCGCCCGCCTGGGCGCCGTCGACCACGAGGCCGTCGGCCTCGGCGACTTCGGCAAGCCCGACGGGTTCCTCGAGCGACAGGTCCCGCGCTGGATGGGCGAGCTCGACTCGTACGCCGAGCTCGACGGCTACCCCGGTCCGGACATCCCGGGCCTCGACCGGGTGGCGTCGTGGCTCGACGACCACCGCCCCCGCCAGTGGCGGCCCGGCATCATGCACGGCGACTACCACCTGTCGAACGTGATGATCTCGCTCGACGGGCCCGAGGTCGCCGCCATCGTCGACTGGGAGATGTGCACGATCGGCGACCCACTGCTCGACCTCGGCAACCTGCTCGGCACCTGGCCGGTCGGTCCCGAGAGCGACGGCGACGCCACGCAACCCGACCCCGCCACCCCCTTCGGCGGCATCGGGGGCGGCATCCCCGATCTCCCCTCCCCCGCCGAGCTGGTCGCCCGCTACGCCGACCACAGCGACCGCGACACCACCGCGGTCCCCTGGTACACGGCCATGGCCTGCTTCAAGCTCGGCATCGTCCTCGAGGGCACGCACGCCCGCGCCTGTGCCGGCAAGGCGCCCAAGGCGATCGGCGACCTGCTCCACGCCACCACCCTCGGGCTGTTCGCCCGCGCCACCATCGTGATCGCAAAGGAAGGTTGACCACCCATGGCCATCGACTTCACCCTCACGCCCGAGCTCGAGGACATCCGGATGCGGGTGCGCACCTTCATCGACACGGTCGTCAAGCCCGGCGAGGAGCAGATGGGCAACCGCGACGAGCTCGAGCGCGCCGAGTACATCAAGCTCATCTTCGACATGCGCGGCAAGGCCCGCGAAGAGGGCCTGTGGCTGCCGCACATGCCCGAGGAGTGGGGCGGCATGGGGCTCGGCCACGTCGAGCTGGCCATGGTGCAGGCCGAGGGCGCCAAGTCCCGGCTCGGCCCGTGGGTGATGAACTGCCAGGCCCCCGACGAGGGCAACATGCACACCCTGCTGCACTGGGGCACCGAGGAGCAGAAGGAGAAGTACCTGCGGCCGCTGTGCGAGGGGCGCGCCGATGAGCTGCTTCGCCATGACCGAGCCCGAGGTCGCCGGCTCCGACCCGACGCTGATCCAGACCCGCGCCTACCAGGACGGCGACGAGTGGGTCATCAACGGCCACAAGTGGTTCATCTCCAACGCCCACCGGTCGCAGTTCGCCATCCTCATCGCCCGCACCGAGGACGACCCCGACCTGCCGCAGGCGGCCAACACCGCCTTCCTCGTCGACATCCCGTCCGAGGGCTGGGACGAGGTCCGCGAGGTCGAGACCATGCACGGCTCGACCGGCCACAGCGAGATCCGCATCGAGGACCTGCGCGTGCCGAACGACGCCATGCTCGGCGGCCGCGGCCAGG
This sequence comes from uncultured Acidimicrobiales bacterium, assembly GCA_963778415.1. GTDB lineage: Bacteria > Actinomycetota > Acidimicrobiia > Acidimicrobiales > VFJN01 > ZC4RG19. The sequence continues at coordinate 76,353 of CAVZUI010000010.1, read as the reverse complement.
GCCACATGCTCGGCCAGTACCGCCTCGGGCCGGCCCGCCTGGCCCACTGCATGCGCTGGATCGCCCAGGCCGAGACGGCGCTCGACATGATGGTCGACCGGTCGCTGAACCGCTTCAGCCACGGCTCGCTGCTGGCCGAGAAGCAGGGCGTCCAGTGGATGATCGCCGACTCCGCCATGGAGCTGTACCAGGCGAAGCTCATGGTGCTGCACGCCGCCTACCGCATCGACAACAAGCTCGACTTCAAGTCCGAGGTGTCGATGGCCAAGCACTTCGTGGCCAACGCGCTGAACCGCATCATCGACCGCTCGATCCAGGTCCACGGCGCCCTCGGCTACTCGACCGACACGCCGCTGGCGAGCATGTACCAGCACGCCCGCTGGGCCCGGTTCGCCGACGGCGCCGACGAGATCCACCAGATGCGCATCGCCCAGCGCACCATCGCCGCCTACAAGGACACCGGCAGCACCCGCACCGCCACCGGCGACCTGCCGGTCTGACCCGGTCGCCGGCTTTCCACAGCAGTTTCGGGGGCTCTGACCCCCGAAACTGCTGTGGAAATCGTGTCACGGGGCGTCCGGGCCGCCGTCGTCCTGGTCGCCGCGGCGGAACGGCAGGCGGCGGCGCACCATGCCCGTGACCCGTTCGCGGACCCGGTCGGGCTCGGGCTCGGGCATCTCGCCGCGGCGGTCGAGGTAGATCGCCTTCACGGCGCCGAGGAGCGGGGTCGCCACCAGGGCGCCCGGCACGCCGGCGGCCGCGGCCCCGACCAGGGCGGCGAGCATCGTCGTCGGCGGCGACAGGTTCACGGCCTTGCCGACGATCGCCGGGCTGATGACGTTGTTCTCGAGGTTCTGGTACGCCATGAACACCGCCAGGGCGATCACCGCCTCGACCGGGCCCTGGGTGAGGGCGAGCAGCACGAAGAACCCGCCGCCGAGGAACCCGCCGATCTGCGGGATGAGGTTGGTGAGCGTGGTCCACAGCCCGGCGACCGGGGCGAGGGGCACGCCGAGCAGCAGGCCGGTGCACAGGATCACGAACCCGGCGAGCGCGGCGACGAAGAGGGAGCCCGCGAAGTAGCTGCCGAACGTCGCGTAGATGATGCGCCCCAGCCGGTCGGCCCGACCGCGGCTCGCCACGGGGACCAGGGCGCGGAACCGCCGCACCACCACCCCGCCGTCGATCATCACCCCGAGGGCGGTGATCAGCACCACGACCGCGCTCGAGGACGCCGCCGATCAGCCGCTCGCCGAGGTCGGCGAGCGTGGCGTCGTCGATGTCGGCGGGCGCGTCGTCGATCCACTCCTCGACCTGTCCGGCCGCATCGGCCTCCTCGAGGCGCGGGCCCACGATCGGCCACGTGTAGAAGTCGCGGACCGTCTGCGGCAGCTCGTCGCTGAAGTCCTGCAGCTGCGACACGGCCGCCGGGGCGACGATCGTCACGATCGCCGCGAACGCCACGGTCAACCCGGCCCCGACCAGGGTCACCGCCAGGCCGCGCGACGTCGACCAGCGCCGCTGCACCGCCCCCACCACGGGCGACAGCGCCACACCGACGAGCACGCCGACGCCGATCCCGGTCAGCACGTCGCGGGCGGTGCTGGCGACCGCGAACACCGCCACCGCCACCGAGGCGGCCGCGGCCAGGACCACGAACGACCACGGGTCGACGTCGACGATCAGGGTGGGACCGGGCGCCGGAGCGGGAGGGCCCGCCGGAGCCGTCCCGCCGCCCGTGTCGTCGACGTCCTGGGCCATCGGCCCGTACGGTACGCCACCCCGCAGCCCGCTCGGTCCGGTGCTCGAGCGCCCGGCGACCCGGAGGCCCGGCGGCCGGTACCGTTTGGCCGTGACCGCACCCTCACCCGAGCCGACCCGCCGGGTGATCCGCATCTCCGGCCGCTCCGCCGTGCTCGCGGTGCTGGCGGTGGTGCTGGCGATCATGGCCCAGCGGCTGTTCGTGTCGGCGCACCAGCCCCTGTCGTGGGCGGTCGCCGCCGGGATCGTCGCCGTCCTCATCGACCCGCTCGTGGACGTGCTCGACCGGTGGTTCCCGCGCATCCTGTCGGTGATCATCGCCCTGCTCGTCGCGGCCGCGGCCACCTGGGGCGTCATCTACGTGGCCTTCGACGACCTGTCCACGGGAGTGGAGCGGCTCGCCGACTCGGCGCGCGACGCGGCCGACGAGCTCGAGGCCCGCGACGACCGCATCGGGCGTGCGGCCCAGGACGTCGACGCCTCGCGGCGCGTCGACCTGTTCGCCGACGCCCTCGAGGAGCGGGTCACGGGCACCGACGACGTGCTGCAGTCGACCGCGGGCACGGCGCCGACGTACTTCATCGGGGGCATCCTCACCCTGTTCCTGATGTCGTACGGGCCGCGCCTGGCTCGCTCCGCGGTGGACCAGCTGCCCGATCCGAGCACGCGGCGCGACGTCGAGTCGGTGGTCACGAGCGCCCTCCGGCGATCGCGCCGGGCGATCCTCCTCACGGTGGCCGAGGGCGTCGTCGTCGGGTTGGCGGTGGCCGGGGCCGCCGCGCTCCTCGACGTGCCGTCGCCCGCGGCGCTGGGGCTGGCCGCCGGCATCATGGCGATGCTGCCGCACGTGGGCCTGGTGCTCGGCACGCTGCCGCTGATCCTGCTCGTGCTCGCCCTCAAGTCCGACGTGGTGACGGCGGTGACCGTGATCGTCGTGCTCGTCTGCCAGGTGGGCGACTCGTTCTGGCTGCGGCGGCGCGTCGCCCTCCACAGCGTGCACCTCGGGCTGTTGGCGCCGTGGGTGGTGGCGTTGGTCGGCTACGAGGTCTACGGCGTCGGCGGCGTGGCCTACGGGCTCGCGCTCGCGGTGTTCTTCCTCGCCATCCTCGACGAGCTCGGGCGGCGGCAGCCCGGAGGGGCGCCCGTCGACGTCGGCGAGGTGCCCGCCCCAGCTCCCGCGGCCCCGGCCGGCGGCGACGGCGGGGCGGACGATGCCGCGGGCGAACGTCCCGCACCCGACGCATCGGGGGTGCCAGGTTGAGTGTCCCGTCGGTGCCGAGTGAGCCCGCGGACGACGGCGGCGTCGAGCCCGACTACCGCTTCAGCCTCGCCAACGAGCGCACGTTCCTGGCCTGGGTGCGGACGTCGCTGGCGCTGCTGGCGGGCGGCATCGCCCTCGAGGAGGTCGCTCCCGAGTCGCTCGGGGACACCACCCGCCGCACGCTCGCCGTCGCCGCCCTGGCGCTCAGCCTCATGCTGGCCGGGTCGAGCTACGTCCGCTGGCACCAGGTGCAACAGGCGATGCGGCACGGCCGGCCGCTCCCCCGCCCGTGGGCCGTCCCGGTGCTCAGCACGGCTGTCGTCGCGGTCGCCGGTGCGGTGGCGATCGTGCTCGTCATCCGGTGACCGCTCCGCCCGGCGACGACGAGGACCTGTTCGCCGGCGACGCCGCGGAGCGCACCGAGCTGGCCTGGGTGCGGATGGTGCTGTCGTGCGGCGGTCTGGCGGCCCTGTCGACGCGGCTGATCAACGGGCAGGCCGACGTGGCCGTGGTGCTGCTGATCGGGGCCGTCGTCGTCGTGCCCGGCCTCGTCGCCTCGCTGTGGCGGCTCCACGAGCTGCGGCAACGTCCCGTGCCACCTCCACGCCGGGCCGGCCCCGCCCTCCTCGCCGGGTCGGTCGCCGTCGTCGGGCTGGCCGTGCTCGTGCGCGTGGTCGTGGGCTGAGCTGCCGCGAGCCCCGCGAGCGGCCGGGCGGGCACGCCTTCGCCGCCTCGGGGAGCGGCCGCTAACGTCCGAACCTTGACCGCCGGTCAGCGGGACGGTGGCCGGCATCCCAGGCCCGCTGGAGGATCCCGATCCATGTCGATGAGCTACGCCGACGCCGTCGCCGCGGTCACCGCCCCCGGACAACGGTTCGAGACGCGGCACGATGGACGTCGCCGGCGTGCCCACGACCGTGTTCGTCAACGCGCCGAACAGCCTGCGCGACGTGTTCGACACGGCCCGCACCCGCGGCGACGCCACGTTCCTCGTGTACGAGGACGAGCGCTGGAGCTTCGCCGACGTCATGGCCCGGGTCGACGCCCTCGGCGTCGCTGCTCGTCGACCGTACGGCGTCCGGCCGGGCGACCGGGTCGCCATCGCGATGCGCAACTTCCCCGAGTGGGTCGTCGCCTTCGCCGCCATCACGTCGATCGGCGCCGTCTCGGTGTCGCTCAACGCCTGGTGGACCGAGGACGAGCTCGACTTCGCCCTCGAGGACTGCGGCGCCACGGTGCTGATCGCCGACCGCGAGCGGGTCGAGCGGACGCGCGGCGCGTGCACGCCGCGCTCGGCATCCGCGTGATCGGCGTGCGCCTCGGCGACGATCCCGCCGGGTCGCTCGCCGGCGTCGACCGGTGGGAGGACGTCGCTGCCGCTGGGCGCGCCGCTGCCCGACGTGGCGATCGACGCCCGACGACGACGCCACGATCCTCTACACGTCGGGCACGACCGGCCGGCCGAAGGGCGCGGTGTCGACCCACCGGGCCGTGATCGCAGGCGCTCGCTGGGCTTCGGCTGCCGCGCCGCGGTCGACCGCGCTGCGCCGAGCGGACCGTCGGCGACGCCGACGACGCCCGCCCGTCGTTCATCCTCATCGTGCCGCTGTTCCACGTGACCGGGCTGCGTCCCGGTGATGCTCGGCTGCTTCGCCAGCGGGCTGAAGCTCGTGATCATGTACAAGTGGGACCCCGAGCGGGCGCTCGAGCTGATCGAGCGCGAGCGGGTCACCAACTTCGTCGGCGTGCCCACGCAGAGCTGGGACCTGCTCGCAGTCGCCCGCGGTTCGCCGAGTTCGACACGTCGAGCCTCGTGGCCGTCGGCGGCGGCGGCGCCCCCGCGCCGCCCGAGCTGGTGCGCCGGGTGGCGTCGAGCTTCGCCAAGGCCAGCCCGAACATCGGCTACGGCATGACCGAGACCAACGCCTACGGGCCGCAGAACTGCGGCGAGGACTACCTCACGCACCCGACGAGCACCGGCCGGGCGCACCCCGATCCTCGCAGGTCGAGGTGCGCGACGAGGACGGCGTCGCCGTCCCGATCGGCGAGCGCGGCGAGATCTGGTTCAAGGGCCCGAACCTCATCCGCGGCTACTGGAACCGGCCCGAGGCCACCGCCGAGACGATCGTCGACGGCTGGCTGCGCACCGGCGACATCGGCCGGCTCGACGACGAGGGCTTCGTCTACGTCGAGGACCGCGCCAAGGACATGGTGCTGCGCGGCGGCGAGAACGTGTACTGCGCCGAGGTCGAGGCCGCCATCTACGAGCACCCCGCGGTGCACGAGGCGGCGGTGTTCGGCGTCCCCCACGAGCGGCTCGGCGAGGAGGTGGCCGCGGTCGTCGTGCCCCGGGCCGGCGCGACGATCACGGCCGAGGACGCTGCAGGCCCACGTCGAGGAGCGCCTGGCGCCGTTCAAGGTGCCGAGCCGCGTCGCGGTCTGGTCCGACCCCCTCCCCCGCAACCCCGCCGGCAAGATGCTCAAGCGCGACCTGCGCGACGTCTTCGCCGACGCCTGACACGCCTGCGCGCGGGCATCCTGGTGTGGGTCGGCGTCCTCTCGGCGGAGGCCCGTTCGTCGTCAGGGTGACATCCCCACACAGAGGAGGGCCCGTGCGCTTCATGCTGCTCATCAGCGCCGACGAGGACGAGGTCGAGAGGACCCACGTCCCCGACGGCATGGATCGGTTCCACGCGTGGATGGCCGACCTGCGCGAGCGGGGCGTGCTCCGGGCCCACGAGGGGCTGCACCCGAGCGCGACCGCCACGACCGTGCGCGTGCGCAACGACGAGGTGCTCCTCACCGACGGACCGTTCCTCGAGGCCAAGGACCAGGTCGGAGGGTTCGCCATCGTCGACGTGGCCGACCTCGACGAGGCCATCGCCATCGCCGCGGGGCACCCCGCCACCCGCATCGGCCAGGTCGAGATCCGCCCCGTCCGGGAGGCGTGATCGGGGCCACCGACGACGTCCCCCTCGCGGTCGACGAGGCGTTCCGGCGCGAGTGGGGCCGCGTCGTCGCCGCGGTGATCGGCCTCACGGGCGACTGGGACCTGGCCGAGGAGTGCACGCAGGACGCGTTCGCCCGCGGCCCTCGCGACCTGGCCCCGCGACGGGGTCCCCGATCGCCCGGGCGCCTGGCTGACCACCACGGCCCGCCGCCGCGCCATCGACCGGATGCGCCGGGCCGCCGTCGGCGAGCGGAAGCAGCAGGCGGTGGCGGTCGGCGACGAGGCCGAACCGCCGCTGGTCGACGACGACGCGCTGACGAGCGGCGTGGCGGACGACCGGCTGCGCCTGATCTACACCTGCTGCCATCCCGCGCTGGCGGTCGAGGCGCAGGTGGCGTTGGCGCTGCGGACGCTCGCCGGGCTCACCACCGCGGAGATCGCGCACGCCTTCGTCGTGCCCGAGGCCGACGATGGCCAAGCGCCTCGTGCGCGCCAAGCAGAAGATCCGGGTGGCCGGCATCCCGTATCGGGTGCCGCCGGCGCACGCGCTGCCCGAACGCACGGCCGCGGTGCTCGCCGTCATCTACCTGGTCTTCAACGAGGGCTACGTCGCCACCGCCGGTCCCGAGCTCGCACGCGCTCGCCTGTGCGAGGAGGCGGTCCGGCTCGCCGAGACGGTGGTCGAGGTGATGCCCGACGACCCCGAGGCCCGCGGCCTGCTGGCGCTGCTCCACCTGCAGCACGCCCGCCTGGCCTCTCGGATCGGCCCCGACGGCGCCCTCGTGCCGCTCGACGAGCAGGACCGCACGTCCTGGGACGACGACCGCATCACCGCCGGGCTGGCCCTGCTCGCTCGCGCGCTGCGCCAGGAGCGCGTCGGGCCGTACCAGCTCCAGGCCGCCATCGCCGCCTGCCACGTGGTCGCGCCCACCGACCGGGAGACCGACCGGGCCGAGATCGTCCGCTTGTACGACCAGCTCGTCGCCCTCGTCCCGTCGCCGATGGTGCGCCTCAACCGCGCCGTGGCCGTGGCGATGGCCGACGGGCCCGAGGCCGGCCTCGCCCTCGTCGACGAGCTGGGCACGACGGGGGACCTGGCCGGTCACCACCTGTTGGCCGCCACGCGGGCCGACCTGCTGCGCCGGGCCGGGCGGCCCACCGAGGCCGTGGCCCACTACCGGGCCGCCCAGGCCGCCACCGACAACGACGCCGAACGCCGCTACCTCGCCCGCCGCCTCGCCGAGTGCGAGGCGGCGACCCGCCCCTGACCGGAGGACCGGCGAGGCCGGGCCGCGGGCCGGGCGGGGAGGACGCCCGACCCCGCGGTCGGAGCGCTGGCTACGCAGCCAGGAAGCGCACCACCGGGGGCGCGAGCGCCTCGGGGAGGAGCGCTGTGGTCCACGCCGTCGAGGACCTCGAGGTCGGCGCCGGGCACGCCGTCGGCGACCGCTCGGCCGGCCGCGACCAGCGGTTCAGGGCTGTCGGCACCGACCACGACGAGGGTCGGCACGTCGACCTGCTTCAGGAGGTCGACGGGCACGGTCCCGGGGCCGATCACGGCCAGGTCGTACGGCAGCGTGTGGGCGATCGACTCGAGCGCCGGCCGGAACGGTGCGCCGCGCAGGGACTCGACGACCTCCACCGGGATCCCGATGGCCACCTGGAAGGCCTCGACCGCGTCGCCCCGCCGGCCGGCCGAGACCAGTTCGTCGAGCCTGCGGCCCAGCTCGTCGTTGCCGGCGGCCGCGAGGTCGGGGGCCGTGTACGGCGGCTCGAACAGCACGAGGGCCGTGACCCCCGCCCCGGCGGCGGCCGCCCGCAGGCCCAGCGCGGCGCCTGACGAGTGACCGAACACGGCCGCCGACCCGCCGACTGCGGCGATGACCGCAGCCAGGTCCTCGACCTCGCGCTCGGGGGCGTAGGGCTGCGTGTCGCCGCTGTCGCCCCGCCCTCGCCGGTCGAAGCAGACGACGGTGTGGTCGGCCGTGAGCAGGGCCGCCAGCGGGAGGCCGGCGCTCGGCGAACGCCGGTCGTTGAACGCGCCCCCGGCGAGGACGATCGGGGGCCCGCTGCCGACCGTCTCGTAGGCGATCGTGGTCCCGTCGGCTGATGTCACGGTCTCCATGGCTGGCTCCTCTGTCGATGTCGTCGGACACCAGCACGACGAACGCCCGACCGCAGGATGGACACCGCCGGGGTCGTCGGAGATGGCGCTCAGCCGATGCCGGATGTCGGTGCGGGGATGCGGGGCAGCGCGGAGGCCACCGTGCCGAAGCGGGGGTCGTCCGCGTTCCACTCGGCCGCGGCCCGGTCGACCTCGGCACGGTCGCGAGCCACGAAGTTCCAGGACATCAGGATCGGCTCGGGGAACGGCTCCCCGCCGAGCAGCACCGCGCGGGCGGGGCCGCTCGCGACCAGGCGCACGCCCTCGCGCCCCTCGCCGAGGTAGGCGAGCACTCCGGGGCCCACCACGTCGTCGTCCACCGCCACCGTGCCGTCCAGCACGACGAGGGCGTGCTCGAACCCCGGGTCGAGCGGCACGATCGCCCGCCCGCCGGCCAACGCGACCTCGGCGCCGACGAGCGGGGTGTCGGCGCGTGCCGGTGACCGTGCGCCCGCCACCTCGCCCACGAGCACGGTCGCCACCGCGTCGCCGACCGCGACCGAGGGCAGCTCGGCGTGGTGCTCGAAGGCCGGCGGACCGTGGCGGGTCTCCTCGGGCTGCGCCACCCACAGCTGGATCCCGTGCAGCGGCCCCGCCCCCGGGCCCGCGGTGACCTGCTCCTCCGCGTGCGCCACGCCGTGGCCCGCGCTCATGAGGTTGACCTGACCGGGCCGGACGAGCTGCTCGCTGCCGAGGCTGTCGCGGTGCAGGACCTCGCCGTCGACGAGCCACGTCACGGTGTGGAGCCCGGTGTGCGGGTGCGGCCCGACCTGCATCGAGGCCGGCGGCGACGCGGGCCCGAAGTGGTCGGCGAAGCACCAGGCCCCCACGGTTCGGCGGGTCCGGCGGGGCAACGCACGTCGGACCGCCAGCCCTCCGACCGTGGCGTCCCGGGCCGCGAGCAGCTCGACCTCGGGCGATTCCGGGTGGCCGCACTCGGCGTCGAGGGCCGCATCCTGTTCGCTGACGGGACCGCTCATGGCGCCCACGCTACGGGCGACGCACCGCGGCCCGCTCCGCGGTCGTGTCCTACGGCGTGGCGGTCAGGGCCGGCTCCGGCGTACCCGCCGCCGCGCTCGGCACCGGGTTCGAGAACTCCATCGCCTCGTCCTCGAGCCCGCGCAACCGCAGCGCCCGGTAGTCCTTCAGGTAGCTCTGGTGGACCTGCCACGGGAACGACGCCCCCTGCTTGGGGAAGCGGTCGACCGCCCGCTGCACGTAGCCCGACGACAGGCCGAGGAGCGCCTGGCCGGCCACGTCGGGGTCGGGGTTGCGCGGCGTGGCCTGGCGGAGCCCGGCGCCCGCATGTGGTTGAGCATCCGGCACACGTAGTCGCAGGTCAGGTCGCACTTCAGCGTCCACGAGGCGTTGGTGTAGCCGATGGCGATGGCGAGGTTGGGCACGCCCTCGACCATCATCCCCTTGTACGTGAGGCGCTCGGTGATGCCGGGGTCCTCGCCGTCGACGGTCACCGTCGATGCCGCCGAGGAACAGCAGGTCGAGGCCGGTGGCGGTCACGATGATGTCGGCCTCGAGCTCGTCGCCCGACGGTCAGCCGGATGCCGGTCTCGGTGAACGTGCTCGATCGTGTCGGTGACCACCGACGCCCTGCCGTCGCGGATGGCCCGGAACAGGTCGCCGTCGGGGACGACGCAGAGGCGCTGGTCCCACGGGTCGTAGCGGGGCGTGAAGTGGGTGTCGATGTCGTAGCCCGGCGGGCAGCTGACGCTCGACCCCCCGGCGCAGGATCCGCTTCACGAGTGCGGGCCGGCGCTGGCTCACCTGGAAGAACGCCTGGGTGCCGAGGGCGTTCACCCAGCGGGCCGCGGTGTCGGCCCACCGCGTGGGGAGCACCTTGTGCAGGACGCCGGCGAACGGGTTGGTGCCCGGCAGCGAGGCGACGTAGCGTGGGCGAGCGCTGCAGCATCGTGACGTGCCCGGCGGTCTCGGCCATCGCCGGGATGAGCGTGACGGCGGTGGCGCCGCTGCCGATCACGACGACGCGCTTGCCGGCGTAGTCGAGGTCCTCGGGCCAGGCCTGCGGGTGGACGATCGTGCCCCGGAAGTCGTCGCGTGCCGGGGAAGTCGGGCGTGTAGCCCTGGTCGTAGCGGTAGTAGCCGGAGCACGAGAACAGGAAGCCCGCCGTGACCGTGACCGTCTCGCCGGTGTCGGTGCGCTCGGCCGTCACGGTCCAGCGGGCCTCGTCGGTCGACCAGTCGGCCGCGCACGATGCGGTGGTGGAACCGGATGTGCTCGTCGACGCCGGTCTCGCGCGCGGTGTCGCGGATGTACTGCAGGATCGAGGCGCCGTCGGCGATGGACTCGCGCCGCGTGCCACGGGCCGGAACGAGTAGCCGAGCGTGAACATGTCGGAGTCGGAGCGGATGCCCGGGTAGCGGAACAGGTCCCAGGTGCCGCCGATGGCGTCGCGCGCCTCGAAGATGGCGTAGCGGGCCCACGGGCACTTCGGTCTGCAGGTGGTGGCCGGCGCCGATGCCCGACAGGCCGGCGCCGACGATCAGCACGTCGAGGTGCTCGACCCGCCGTCGCCGTCGGTCGCGGCGGGATCGACGGTCACGGCGTCGCGGTGGAGGTGGTCACGGCGGTCGCCGTCGGCTCGCTTCGCCGCCAGGCGGCCGTGGTGGCCAGCTTGTCGTTCAGCGTGCCCTCGGCGCCGAACAGCTCGGCCCGCCAGCGCTCGACCAGCTCGGTGGTGTCGTGGTCGTCGGGGTGGAAGTCGGGGCGGTTGTAGTCGCGCAGCTGGTGCCACAGATGCTGCCTGCATGATCGGCGAGCGGCGGAACCGGCGCCAGCTGGCCCGCAGCGCGCCGGGCCGGTAGGTCGAGCCGTCGCCGGGCAGCGAGACGACGACCTGGAACGTCGTGCCGGCGATGAAGCCGACCGTGAGGAACTTCATCGTCCACACCCGCAGGCGCTCGCTGCCGCCGATCGCCTTGTAGACGTCGAAGGCGACGGCCTTGTGCTCGGACTCCTCGAGCGCGTGCCAGAGGAAGAGGTTGCGGATCTCGTCGTGGCCGAACAGCGCCCGCGCGTCGTCGCTCGACAGCAGCAGCTCGGCGAGCGTGGCGGTGAAGTGCTCGAGCGCCGCGGTGGCGGCCAGGTTCGAGATCGGCGGCGCCACCCGCTCGCGGAGGGCGAGGCCCCGCCGGGTGAGCCGCTCGAACGTCTTGGTCGGGTAGCCGAGCTCGGTCGAGCCGGTCGTTGAGCGCCCGGTGCTCGCGGCCGTGCATCGCCTCCTGGCCGATGAAGCCGGCCACCTGCCGCTTGAGGTCGGGATCGGTGATCTGGTCGCGGTAGTGGCGCACCGAGCGGACGAAGAAGTCCTCGCCGTCGGGGAACACCGACGACAGCGCGGCGGCGAGGTGGCTGAGGATGAGGTCGCCGTCGGCGGCGAAGTGCCGGGGCAGGTCCTGCAGCGACTCCTCGAACGAGATGCGCCGGGTGGGGACCTTGCGGTCGGGAGCGCTGGTCTGGGACATGCGGAGCTCCGGGTCGTAGCCGATCGGAGCGGCTGATCGGGGCGATCGCAGCTCACCGTAGACGATGTGAGAGATTCGCTCAATCCCTCAATTCTGGTACCCTGGTCACCGATGTCCACGACCGGGGCGCACTCCCCGGTCCAAGGGCGAGCTCACCCGGCGCGCGATCCTCGACGCCGCCATCGCCCGGTTCGGCCGCGACGGCTACCGGGCCACCTCGGTCGCCGACATCGCCCGCGACGCCTCGGTCGGCGGCACGGTCGCCTACGCCTACTTCCCCAACAAGGAGGCGCTGTTCCTCGCCGCGGTCGACGAGGACGCGGCCGCGGTGATCGAGCGAGGGCGTGTCCCACATCCTCGAGGACCTCGGGCACCGACGACTGGCGGGGCACCCTCGTCTTCACGCTGGTCGACGCCGTCGACCGCCACCCCCTCGCCCGCCGGCTGCTCGCCGGGCTCGAGCCCGAGGTCACCGGCGCGGGTGCTGGAGATCCCCGCCCTCCCCGAGCTGCGCAAGGCGTGCGCCGAGCGGCTCCGCACCGAGCAGGCCAGCGGGCCGCGTCCGCCCCGACATCGACGCCGTGGCCGTCGCCAACGGCATCGTCACGATCTGCCTCTCGCTGCTGATGTCGGTCGTGCAGATCGGCAGCGACGTCACGGTCACCTACGCCGACGACGTCGCCGCCGTCTTCGCCGCCGCGCTCGACCCCGTTCCGCCGCCGGCCGACCGCTGACCGCCCGATGGGTCTCCGCCGCCGCTGCGTCCTCGTCAGTGGAAGAGCAGCCGGGCTCCTGGCCAACCACGCCGAATGCGACCAGGTCGACGGTCGAAGCTGCACGGGGACAGCACCTGGCGGGCCGGAGCAGGGAGTCACCCGTAGTGGTCATCGTCACATCGATCCGACGCCGATCAGCCAACAGCCGCGCTACATCGCCCGTGCTCGAGGAACTCGGCGATCACGGCCGCGCAGTGCTCGGCCCGGTCGATCACCAGCAGGTGGCCGGCGCCCTGGACCAGCTCGAGCCGGGCCGACGGGATCCGGCGGGCGAGGATGCGTGCGTTGCGCGGCGGCACGATGGGGTCGCGGTCGCCCGCGAGCACGAGCGTCGGCGCGGCGATCCGGCCGAGCCACGGCAGGCTCGTCCACGCCGCGCCGGCCACGAGCTGGCTGGCGTAGCCCCACAGCGTGGGCGGCCGGGCCCGCCGGGCGTTGATCTGTTCGCGCAGCAGGTCGTCACGGGGGGTGACGGTGGGGCCGTAGAGCACCCCGGCCGTGAGCCGCAGGAACGCGGGCGAGTAGTACCGCAGGGGTGTGGCGAGGAGCGACAGCGCGAGCGGGTTGCCCGGGACGCCCCCGAGCCCGCAGGCGGTCGAGGCGAGCACCAGCCGGCGGACCCGGTGAGGGTTGCCGAGCGCCAGCTCCTGGGCCACTGCGCCCCCGAAGGACACACCGAGCACGTCGGCGTGCGGGTGGCCGAGCGCGTCGAGCAGGTGCGCCGCCTGGCGGGCGAGCCCGGGCATGCGCTGCGGGACGAGACGGGTGGGCGAGTGCCCGGTCCCGGAGGCGTCGTAGGCGATCGTCTGGACGCCGTGGCCGTTGAGCGCCCGCTCGAGCGGGTCCCACATCTCGATGTTCCCGCCGAGGCCCATGATGAGCAGCAAGGGTCGCCCCTCGCCCCGTACCGACACCCGCAGGAGGCGGCCGCCGACCACGACGAACGTGAGGAGCCGGTTCACCGTGTGGTTCCGAGGCGGCGCCGACAGGCGCAGCCGTGGCCCGAGCCGCCCGGCGCGAAGCGCCACGAGCGGGGAAGACGCTGTGTCACAGGTGCACGTACCGGCCGGGCGCGGGCTCGATCGGCTTGTGGCGACGGTTCCCGAGCCTGGTCGGGGCCCGTCGCTCGGGGCCGGAGCGCTCGCCGAGCCAGCGCAGCCAGTGGTCCCACCAGCTCCCGTCGCTCGTGGTCGCCCCCTCTCGCCACTCGTTCGGGTCGGGCGGCGGCGGCCCGGGGCGGGTCAGGAACCGCGACCGCCGGTTGCCGGGCGGGTTGACGATGGCCTGGATGTGCCCGCTCGACCCGAGCACGAACTCGCTGTCGCCGCCCAGCATCTGGGTGGTCCGGTAGGCCCCGGTCCACGGGATGATGTGGTCGGTCGCCCCGGCCACCACGAACGCGTCGCAGCGCACCTTGGCCAGGTCGATCGGCGTGCCGAGCACCTCGATCGAGCCGGGCTCCGCCAGGCCGTTGGACTCGAGCAGGTCGAGGAAGTCCGAGTGCAGGCCGGCGGTGAGGTTGGTGGTGTCGGCGTTCCAGAAGAGGATGTCGAACGCGGGCGGGTTCTGACCGAGCAGGTAGTTGTTGACCCAGTAGTTCCACACGAGGTCGTTGGGCCGCAGCCAGGCGAACATGCTCCCGAGGTCGCGGCCGTCGAGCACCCCCCGGCGCTGCGAGCGGGACCGGGCGGCCTCGATCGACGCCTTCGAGGTGAGCAGCCCGACGGTGGACTCGCCGGCGGTGTCGAGCCCGGCGACCATGAAGGTGGCCGAGTTGACCAGCGACTCGTCGGTGACGGCCAGGTGCCCGAGCAGGCAGGCCAGCGTGATGCCGCCGGCGCACATGCCCGCGACGTTGGCGTCGTCGGTCGCGCTGATGTCGCACGCGATCTCGATGGCCTCCCTGCACGCGGACACGTAGGTGGCGAGGTCCCAGTCCCGCTGCGCCGGGGTCGGGTTCCGCCAGCTGACCGCGAAGTAGGGGATGCCGGCGGCCACGGTGTGCTCGACGAAGCTGCGGCCCGGGGCCAGATCGGAGATGTAGTACTTGTTGATCTGCGGCGGGATGGCCACGAGCGGGCGGGTGTACGTGCGCGCCGCCGCCGGTGCGTACTGGATGAGCTCGAACAGGTCGCCGCGGTGCACCACCTGGCCCGGCGTCACGGCGAGGTTGCCGCCGACCGTGAAGGGGCGGGTGTCGACCATCGACGGCATGCCGCCGTTGTGGACGAGGTCGTGACGGAGGTGCCGCAGGCCGGCGACGAGGCTCTGGCCGCGCGTCTGCCACGCCTTCGCCAGCGCGCCGGGGTTGCCGAGCAGCGTGTTGGTGGGAGCCGCCGCCTCGGTGACGAGTGACACCGCGAAGCGCGCCCGCTCGCGGCTCTTGTCGTCGAGGCCGACGTCGTCGACCAGCCGGAACAGGGCCTCGCGCTCGACGAGGTACGCCTGCACGACGCGGCGGAAGACGGGGTTGTCGGCCCAGGCCGCGTCGGCGAAGCGCTTGTCGGACGGGGCAGGGGCGAGATCGCTGTGCCCCGTGGCCACGTCCACCAGCCGGCGGGCGGCGTCGATCGCGCCGTCGACGACGACGCCCGGCTCGACCGCCACCCGGCCGAGCAGCCGCCCGAGCGCCGCGCCGACCTGGCGACGGGTGAGGCCCACGAAGGGGTTGGCGCCGAGGACCGGTGGGTCGTCCCGGTCGAACGGTCCCGCGTTCATCGCGGATCCGACCGGGACAGGGCGAGCTGCTCCCGCAGGTCCTTCTTCGAGAACTTGCCGACCGACGTCTTCGGGATGCTGTCGAGGAAGACGACCTCGTCGGGGAGCCACCACTTCGGCACCCGGGGCTCCAGGTGGGCGAGCAGGTCGACCGTCGTGTCCTCGGTGGCGTCCACCCCGGAGCGGAGGACCACGCACGCGACCGGGCGCTCGCCCCACCGGGCGTCGGGCACGCCGACGACGGCCGCCTCGGCGACCTGCGGGTGGGCCATCAGCTCGTTCTCGAGCTCGACCGAGCTGATCCACTCGCCGCCCGACTTGATGACGTCCTTGGCCCGGTCGACCAGGCGGATGTAGCCGTGCGGATCGATGGTGGCGACGTCGCCGGTCCGGAGCCACCCGTCGTCGGTGAACGACTCGGCCGATCGCGGGTCGTCGTAGTAGCCGGCGGCGATCCACGGGCCGCGGACCTGCAGCTCGCCGGCCGTGCTGCCGTCCCACGGCAGCGGTCGTCCGGGGGAGTCCGCGTCCGGCCGGCCGAGGCGCGCCTCCACGCCGACGGCCGGCTGGCCCACGCTCGTGCGCAGCTCGGCGCGGGCCTCCTCGTCGAGGTCGCCCGCCAGGGTCGACTTGAGGTGGCACAGCGCACCGACCGGGCTGGTCTCGGTCATGCCCCACGCCTGCAGGATCGGCAGCCCGGTGGCCGCCCGGTAGGCCTCGGACAGGGCCCTGGGCACCGCCGAGCCGCCGCAGACCACCATGCGGAGGCTGCTCGTGTCGCGGCCCGCGAGCTCGGGGAGCACCGCCATCCAGATGGTGGGCACCCCGGCCGCCACGGTGATCCGCTCCGACTCGATGAGGTCGGCCACCGCGGCGGGCGACAGGTCCGGTCCGGGCATGACCAGCGACGCGCCCGCGGCCACCGCCGCGTGGGCGAGGCCCCAGGCGTTGGCGTGGAACATCGGGACGACCGGCAGCACCCGGTCGGGCTCGTCGACGCCCATGGTGCCGGCCACCATCACCCCGAGGGTGTGGAGGAACGAGCGAGCGGTGGGTGTAGACGACCCCCTTGGGGTTGCCCGTGGTGCCGCTCGTGTAGCACATCGACGCCGCACGCCACTCGTCGTCGACCCGGAACTCGACCGGCGCGGCGCCGGCGAGCAGCGTCTCGTAGTCGTGCACCTCCAGCCCGCCCCCGGCGGCCGGGATCTCGCCGGTGCCGTCGTCCATCACCACCACGTGCTTGACGGTGGTGAGCCGCGGCAGGTGGGGGAACAGCAGGCCCGCGAGCGACCGGTCGACGAAGATCACCTCGTCCTCGGCGTGGTCGGCGACGTAGACGAGCTGGTCGGCGGACAGGCGGATGTTGAGGGTGTGCAGCACCCGCCCGGTGCACGGGACGGCGAAGTAGAGCTCGAGGTGGCGGGCGGTGTTCCACGCGAACGTCCCCACCCGCCCCTCGGGGCTCACGCCGAGCTCGTCGAGCACGCCGCCCAGCCGGCGGGCCCGCTCGGCCCACTCGCCGTAGGTCACCCGGTGCCGGCCGGCGGGGGCGGCCGTGACCACCTCCTTGTCGGCGAACAGCCGCTCCGCCCGCTCGAACAGGTGGGGCAGGGTCAGCGGGACGTCCTGCATCAGGCCATGCACGGGAAGCTCCTCCGTCAGCCGGCGATCTGGAAGTCGGTGGCCAGCGCCGAGGCGAACAGGCCCTGCACCTCGGTCAGCCCGCCGTCGACGGTGGCGTCGGGCTTGAGGATGAGGACCTCACGGGCCGGCGGTTGGCCCGGGTCGCTGAAGTCCATGGGCGCCACGAGGCCCTGGGTGTCGACGTCGTCGAGGCTCTGGAAGGCCTCCTGCAGGCCCTCCCGGGTGAGCGCACCGTTGTCGCACGCCGTCTCGAGGATCTGGGCCATCAGCTCGCCCTGGGCGTAGCCGTAGAGCACGAAGTGCGTGGGTGTCTCGCCGGCGAACTCGGTGGCGAACGCCTCGCGCACCGCAGTGGGCCCGGGGGCGTCGCTGGCGTACGGGGCGATCGACGACACCATCAGGTAGGACGCCTGCAGCGCCTCGGCCGCGGGGCTGGCGAGCAGCGCCGGGCTGAAGCTGGGGTTCGACCCGACGAAGGTCAGGTCGAGGCCGCTGGCCTGCGCCACCGCCACGGCCGACGCCGCCTGGGGCGGCGTGGTGGTCAGCAGCACGACGCTGGCGCCGGCGTCGTCCACGGCGGTCACGGCCGCGGTGAGGTCCGCGTCGGTGGGCTGGACCTTCTGCGCCGCGATCTCCACGCCGAGCTCGGCCGCGGCGTACTCGGCGCCGGCGAGCGCGTTCTCGCCGTAGTCGCCTTCCAGGTGGATGTGGCCGACCGTGTCGCCCTCGGCGATCCGGCCGTCGTCCACCAGCCACTGGAGGGCGTTGATCATCTCGACGTCGTAGGTGGCGCCGGTGACCACCATGGTCGGGCTCTCGAGCACGGACGACGAGAACGACACCGCCATCGTGAGGACGTTGTCCTGGTCGATGGTCGGGCGCAGCGCGTCGATCATGGGCGATCCGAGCAGCTCGTCGAAGGCGAGCACCTCGGGCTGCATGGCCGCGTACTGGGTCGTGGCGTTCTGGGCGTTGTAGGCGTGGTCGGTGACCGTGAACTCGACGGTGCGGTCGCACACGCCGCCCTCGGCGTTGCGGGCGTCCCAGAAGAGCTGGCGGCCCTGGGCGATGCCCCTGGACGCACCGGCGAACGGACCCGACTGGTCGGTGAGCACGCCGAGGGTGATCGTGTCGTCGGTGACGCCGGGGCCGGTCTCGAGCGTGCCGGCTCCGGCGTCGCCCGCCGATCCGGTGGCGGCCTCGTCGTCCTTGGTCGAGCAGGCGGCGCTGGCCACGACGACGGTGGCCATGGCCCACACGAGCGCACGGCGCCGGACGGATGGTCTGGACATGGTGTCCCCTCCTCAGGAGATCGGTGAGTGCCCTCAGGGGCTGGGTGTGGCAGGGGCGACGTCGTCGCGGATGTCGACGGCGTCGCCCAGATCGATGGCGGCCGCGGGGGCGGCACGGAGCGCCGAGCGGCGCGACGGGCCGGCCAGGCGCAGTCGCACGCGCCGGGCGAGCGCGGCGAGCCCGCCCGGCTCGACGAGCAGGAGCCCGACGATGGCGGCGCCGTAGCAGAAGCGGGCGGCGACGCCGGCGGTCACCCCGCCTCCGGTCGGCGACTCGGCCACGAACGGCAACGAGTCGCTGTAGCGCTGGAGGACGACCGGCAGGGACGAGACGAACAGCGCGCCGGCGAGGGTGCCGCCCGGCGAGCCGATGCCACCGATGACGATCATGGCCAGGTACTCGATCGCCAGGAGCACGCCGAAGGTCTCGGGCACGATGTGGTGGAACGCCAGCGCCAGCAGCACGCCGCCGAGGCCGGCGAGCATCGACGACACCAGGAACGCGGCGCCCTTGAACCGGGTCACGTCGACGCCCATCACCGCGGCGGCGGTCTCGCCGTCCCGCACTGCGTGCATCGCCCGCCCGGCCCGGCTGGCGCGCACGTTGCGGTAGAAGAGACATGCGAGCACGACCGCGACCAGCCCGACGTACCAGAGCTTCTCCACGCGGGTGAACGGCACGCCGAGGACGTGGAGGGTCTCGCCCGGCACGTCGTCGAAGCTGAACCCGGCCACCGTGAGCGGCGGGACGTCGCGGCCGTTGAAGCCGCCGGTGACCGGCTCCGCGTTGACCAGTATGTGCTGGCCGAGGAACACGAGCCCGAGCGACGCCACCCCGAGGTAGATGCCGCGGACGCGGGCCGCGATCGGACTGAACAGCAGCCCCGCGACGCCCGCGGCGGCGACGGCGAGGGCGACCGCCGCGAGGGGCGGCAGGTCCCACCCGATCTCCCCACCGGCCTCGCCCGGCGGGGACGCGAACAGCGTGTAGCCGTAGGCGCCGATGGCGATGAAGAAGGAGTGGGCCAGCGACAGCTGACCGGCCTCGCCCACGAGCAGGTTCAGCCCGAGGGCGGCGACCATGGCGGCGAACGCGAACACGCCGACCTGCACCCAGAAGGCGTCGAGGTAGAAGGGGGCGACGAGTGCGGCGGCGAGCAGGCCGAGGCGGGCGGCCTGCCCGCCGCCCAGGGTCCGGCGCACGGCCTCGGCCTCAGACACGGGTCGCCTCCGTGGTGCCGAACAGGCCGGTGGGCCGGACGAGCAGGACGGCGACCATCACCACGTAGGGCATGACCGCCGAGAAGCCCTGCCCGAGGAACGAGAGCTGGTCCTGGTAGCCCTGCGTCAGCGTCTCGGCGAGGCCGATGAGCAGGCCACCGACCAGGGCGCCGCCGGTCGAGTCGAGGCCGCCGAGGATGGCCGCCGGGAACGCCCGCAGCGCTGCGGCGGAGGTGGTCGGCGAGACCCCGGGGGAGGGAAACGCGCCGAGGAACACGCCGGCCACCACCGCCAGGACGGCGGCGATCACCCAAACGATCGCCGACACCCGCCCGAGCCGCACGCCCATGAGCTCCGCAGTCCGGTGGTCCTCGGCGCTGGCCCGCATCGCGACGCCCCAGTCGGAGAACCGCGACCAGGCGAAGAAGGCCGCCGAGCACCACGAACGCCACGACCAGCGCGGCGACCCGGGTCTGCGGGACGGTGATGCCGAGGACCTCGACCGTCGAGCTCTGCCACGGATCGCCCACGGGCAGGATGTCGATGCCGAGGCGCCGGGTGACCTCGGTCTGCAGCACCACGTCGACGCCGATGGTCATGATGGCGACGGCGACGACCGATCGCTGCACGACGGGCCGCACGAACGCCCGCTCGATGACGAGCGCGAGGGCGACGGTCACGGCGATGCCGAGGAGCACCGCCACCGCGAACGGGCGCCCCGCGGCGCTGAAGCGGGCCGTGCAGTAGGTGCCCACCATCAGCAGCCCGGCGTGGGCGAAGTTGACGACCTGCGTCGCCTTGAACACGACGACGAACCCGAGCGCGAGCAGCGCGTACACCGCGCCGAGCGCCACCCCGCTGAACAGCAGCTGCAGGAGCTTCTCCATCACCGGACTCCGATCTGGGGCTGGTCGTCGCCGGTCCCGAGGTAGGCCCGGATGCACGTCGGGGTCGTTCTGCACCTGGTGCGGCGTGCCGTCGGCGATCACCCGGCCGAAGTCGAGGACGGTGACCCGGTCGGCGATCTCCATCACGAGACCCATGTCGTGCTCGACGAGCAGGACGGGGATCTCGAGGCCCGCCCGGATGTCGCGGATCAGCTGGCCCACCTCGTGGGTCTCCTGGGCGTTCATGCCGGCGACCGGCTCGTCGAGCAGCAGCACGGACGGCTCCACGCACAGCGCCCGGGCGATCTCGACCCGCTTCTGGTCGCCGTAGGAGAGGTCGCCGGCCGGCACGCCGCAGCAGGTGGGCGAGGCCGAGGAACTCGGCGATCTCCGCGACCCGGGCCCGGTGGCGGCGTTCCTCGCGGCGGGCCGACGGGAGCCGCAGACCGCCCGCCACGAAGCCGGAGCGGGTCAGGTGGTGCCGGCCGAGCAGCAGGTTCTCCTCGACGCTCGAGTGGGGGTAGAGCGCGATGTTCTGGAACGTCCGGGCCACGCCGAGGCCGGCGATCTCGCAGGGCCGGCGCCCGACCAGCTCGTGGCCGCGCGAACCGGACCGATCCGTGGTCCGGCCGGTAGACCCCCGACACGACGTTGAACATGCGTCGACTTGCCGGCGCCGTTCGGGCCGATCACCGCGTGGATCGAGGCCGGTGCGACCCGGACCGTCGCCCCGTCGAGCGCGGTGACCCCGGCGAAGCGCACGGTCACCCCGTCGATCGCCAGCCCGGCTCCCGCGGCGCCGCTCGTCGCGGTCGCCGCGCGTCATCCGACCCACCTGGCGAGGCGCCGGTGGCCGGCTCGAGCCCCAGCTCCCGAGCCGACGGCGGCGGCATCCGCGCCCGCACCACCGAGGTACAGCTCGCGGATGCGCTCGTCGGCGGCCAGCTCGTCGGCGGTGCCGCGCAGCGACACCTCGCCGACCGTCAGCACGACCGCGTGAGTGGCCACCCGCAGCGCCATCGTGGCGTTCTGCTCGACCAGCAGCACGGCCGTCCCCTGGTCGTTGATCGTCCGGACGACCCGCCCGATCTGGTCGACGACCTGCGGCGCGAGGCCGAGCGACGGCTCGTCGAGCAGCAGCAGCCGGGGCGCGGCCATCAGCGCCCGGCCGATGGCCAGCATCTGCTGCTGGCCCCCGGACAGCAGCCCGGCCCGCTCGTGGCGCCGGTCGTGCAGGATCGGGAACAGCTCGTGCACGCGGGCCCGGGTCTCGGCCTTGGCCGCCCGGTCACGGCGGCTGAACCCGCCGATGCGGAGGTTCTCCTCGACGGTCAGGCGGGTGAAGATCTGCCGCCCCTCGGGCACCTGCACGACGCCGTCGCGCACGATCGTCCGCCGGCGGGCGGCCGTTCAGTCGCCGCCCGTCGAACGTGATCGAGCCGGCGTCGATGGCGCCGCCGACCCCGCGCAGGTTGCCGGAGACCGCCCGCAGCAGAGTCGTCTTCCCCGCGCCGTTGCTGCCGAGGACGCGCGACCACGCCGCGCTCGGGCACGTCGACCGAGACGCCCCGCAGCGCCCGGACCGCGCCGCCGTAGCTGACCTCGAGGTCGCGACCGACAACATGCCGGGGCACGATGCGGGAGTGACCGCGGTCACGGTAGCTGCCGGTGGAGACCTCCCTCCGGGGGGTCTCCGAACGGAGACGGTCGACGGCAGGTGGTCACGCCGAGCGCGATGGCGCACCATGGCACGGCATGGGACCAACGGACCGGGCGTAGCAGCGGCGTAGCATGCGGTCGATGGCCCGACGCCCTCAGGCCTGGGCGTCCGCGGACGCGTTGCTGGAGCTGGACGAGGAGTATGCCCAGGTCCTCAGCCTGCTCGACCGGAGGACCGCGTTCCGGGCCATCCTCGACCGGCTCCCCGGCGACATCGGTGTCGACGTCGCCTGGATCGGCGAGGTGGACCCGAGCGGCGACATCGTGCTGGGCCACGCGGTGCGCACGAGGACCGACGCCGTCGACGGCCTGGTCGTGCCGCCCGGGGTCGGGCTCGGCGGGCTCGTGATGCAGACCGGCCGTCCCGCGTGGGTGGCGGACTACCCGAGCGCGTCCGACCTCAGCCGCCAGTTCAGCCGGCAGGCCGAGCGCGAGGGCGTGCGGGGCATGATCGCGGTGCCGCTCGTGCACGGCGGGCGCCCGCTGGGGGTGCTCTACGGCGCCGACCGGGCGGAGACCCACTACGGCGACCTGGCGGTCACGGCTCTCGAGGTGGCCGCCGCCCGGGCGGCGAACGCGGCCGTCGTGGCCGAGCGGGCCCGCCACAGCGCGGAGGTGGCGGTGCTCGAGGAGCGGCGCCGGCTGGCGATGCAGCTCCACGACACCGTCGGGGCGATGCTGTTCACGATCGGCGCCGGCGTCCGCAGCCTCGGCGACGATCTCGCTCGGCAGCCCGACCTGCGGGCGCGGCTCGAGACCATCGAGCGCCAGGCCGCCGAGGCGGCCGCGGTGTTCCGCGAGTCGCTCGACGCGCTGCACGCGCCGCCCGAGGCGGTGGCGCTCGCCGTCGCGCTGCGGGCCGACTGCCGCGGCTTCGAGGAGCGCACCGGCATCCCCACCCGGCTGCTGGTGCTCGACGACCTGCCGCCGCTCCATGCGTCCCGCAGCAGCGCCCTCGCCGGCGCGGTCCGGGAGGCGCTGCTCAACGTCGAGAAGCACGCCCGGGCGGGCTCGGTGCTGGTGAGCGTCTTCGCCAGCCGCGACGGCGTCGCGGTCGCCGTCGACGACGACGGTGTCGGGCCCCCGCCGGACGGCGCGGACCGGCGGCGGGCTCGGCCTGGCCGCCGCCGACCGAGCGCCTCGAGCGGGTCGGCGGCCACCTCACGATGGGCAGGAACGACGACGGCGGCGTGACCGTCCAGGCCTGGGTGCCCGAGTGACCGAGCCCACGGTGCGGACCGAGCGGAGCGACACCGTCAGCGTGCTGGTCGTCGACGACCATCCGATCGTGCTCGACGGCGTCCGCCTCCTCGTGGACAGCACGTCGTGGATCACGCTCGCCGGCTACGCCCGCACCGGCCGCGAGGCGATCACCGTCGCGGAGCAGACCCAGCCCGACGTCGTCCTGCTCGACCTGCGCCTGCCCGACATGCTCGGCCCCGAGGTGATCCACGGCATCCTCCGCGGCGCCCCCGAGGCCAAGGTCGTCCTCTTCACCGCGTACGCCGACCATGCCGCCGTCGAGCCCGCCCTCGCCGCCGGCGCCCGCGCCGTGGTGCTCAAGGACGCCGACCGGGCCGACCTCGTCGACGTCATCCGCCGGGTGGCGGCCGGCGAGACGATCCCCGCCACCGCGGGCGGCGGGGAGGCGGGCGTGGCCAACCAACAGCTGGCCCGCAAGCTGCGGCAGTGGGCGCTCACCCGCCGCGAGTACGACATCCTGCGGCGCATCTCGATGGGCGAGACGAACCCCGAGATCGCCGAGGCGCTCGGCCTCACCCGCAACACGGTGAAGACCTACGTCCAGAGCGCGCTCAACAAGCTGGGCGCCCGCAACCGCATCGAGGCCCTCAACCGCCTCCACGAGGGCGGCCTGCTCTGATCGGCACACCCGTCAGGGTCGACGGGACCACGTGACGCCGGCGGCCGTGGACGTGGTCACCCCGACCACCTGCAACGCCAGAGTCTCGATCGACAACCGAGTCCTCGGTGTCCTCCAGGGCGTTGTCGCCGCCGTCGCCGGAGCCCCTAGCGTGTGGGCACAATCCGAGCACAAATGCGGCACAGGCCGTCACGACAGCCCACGGCCCGGGACCGGCCCGGTACAGCGAGGAACACGACCCGACACACGAAACACCAGGTCAAACGCACGAAACCCCGGCCAGGCCAGGGGTTCCGGTGGAGCGGACGACGGGATTCGAACCCGCGACCCTCACCTTGGCAAGGTGATGCTCTACCAACTGAGCCACGTCCGCGTGGGGTCAACACCATAGCAAGGCACCCGGGGGCGCCCACCAACCCGGGCCGGCGCCTACAGGGTGGGCGCAGGCGGCGGAGGCGCGGGCGGGACAGGCGGGACCGGAGGCGCCCCGTCGGCGCCCTGGGCGTGGCGGATTCGCTGCGCCATCTCGATGGCGAGGCCCCGGTCGCCGATGCGCTCGACGACCTCGTGGCGATCGCCCGCGGCGAACGTCAGCGTGGCCGTGCGGTCGTCCTGCCAGCCGTGCACGACCAGGTCGCCGGCGACCGCCAGGGTGACCACGTCGGGCTTCCACTGCCGGTCGTTGGCCATGACGACCTTGCCGTCGACGAGCGCCACGACCGCGGCCTCCCCACGGAACCGGCCCTGGACCACCACGGCGACGACGTCACCCTCGTCGAGGCTCGTCGCCAGCACGGCCAGCGCCACCTTGCCCGCCCGGCGAGCCCCGCCGCCGAGCCGGGCGGCCGCCATGCCGAGCCCGTGCGGGTCGACGACCACCGGCCCGGGCGGCCCGTAGGGCCCTCCGAAGGGCATGACAGCACCCGGCGGCGGGACCGCGGGACCGGGCGGGGCCGGGATAGGGCGGGACGCCGCCGGGCACCGGTGCGGGCGGTGGGGCCATGGGCGCCCCGGGCGGCGCCATGGCGGGCGCCGCACCTGCGGGTGCGGGCGGCGACCGGACCTGGTGCGCCGTAGGACGCGGCCGGCGCCGGCGGGGGTCCGGAGAGTCCCGGCGGCGGGCCCCCGACGGCCGCGGCGTCGGCCGCGGCAGGGTCGCTGGGGGGCCAGGGCGGCGTCGGTGTGAGCTGCCACGGTGGCTCTGTCGGTTCGGACGACTCCAGCTCGGGCGAGGCCGGCGCCGACGGGTCGGTCCCTGCTTCGACACCGGGAGGTGGAGGCAGATCGGACGGCACGCCCGACGGCGGAGGCAGCTCCGACGACGCGGGGCAGGCGGCGGGGGCACGTCGGGCGCCGACACCGGACGGCGGGGGCACTCGGGCGACGACACCGGACGGCGGGGGCACGTCGGGCGCCGCCACACCAGAAGGCGGAGGGAGATCGGCGTTGGGCGCTCCCGAGGGCGGGCCCGGTGCCTCTGACGGCGGCGGAAGGTCGGGCCCGGCGCCGGTGGGCGGGGCGGGAGGGGGCGGGCGCATCGGGCGATCGGCCTCGCCAGTGGTTCCCTCGTCACTCACCGTTGCTTGCCCTCCGGGGTCGTTGCGAACGCCGTCGCGGAACGTGTCACGTTAGTAGCGCGCGGCGGCTCCGTTGCGCACCGCCGCCGGGCTCAGCCGTCGGCGTCCAGCGCGCGCGTCAGCAGGGCCGCCCCACCTGGTGACAGCGGCAGCGTGCCTGCCGCGGCCAGGCCCTGCGGGCTCATCTTCCCGGCCGTCTTGCGCAGGATGTCGATCATCTTGTCGTCGTCGTGGAGCTGCTCGGCCAGCTCGTCGAACTGCGTGGCGAGGAACACGAGGCACAGCGCGTCCTCGTGCACCTGGACGTCGGGATCGCGCCCGAGGCCCTTCTTGGCCACGATGGCCTGGACCCGGGCGATCTCGTCGTCGCCGTAGCCGGCGTCGCGCATGATGCCGGCGACCTCGTCGGCGTGCTGCCGCCGCAGGGCGGTGCGCCAGCGCAGGTAGCCCGCCCGGTCGCGGGGGTAGTCGTCGCGCGGGATCGACCAGCGGCGCAGGTGGTGCGCCCGGGCGGCGATGAGCTGCTCCTCGCTCGGGTCGGGCACCAGCGTGCGCACCCACTCGGTCATCATCTCGGCGTGGGCCGCCTCCTTGGGCCGTTCGACCCCGTCCACGAGGATCGTGTGCGGGTCGTCGGCGTTGGCGGCGTCGATCGCCTCCAGGGCGGCCTGCAGACGATCGGAGACCGGGGCGGGCGCGTTCATGCCGAAGAGCCTCGCACAGGCCGGAACGGGCGACGTCCGGTCAGTACGCCTCGCGGAACATCACGCCGATGCGCGGGCCGGCCGCCGCGCGATTCGGGGAGCAGGCTCGGATCTCGGCAGGCGCTCAGGACCGTCGTCCGGGGCCGCCGCCCGTGGCAGGCCGGTCGCTGTGTGCCGGGCCGCCGAGCCGCTGTACGCCGGAGGCGTACCGCACGGATCATGCCGATCAGGTGATGCGCGGTCGTTCGGGCGCCTTGCACAATCGCACCGACGAGTCGAGAGGCAGGAGGGCCTGTCCATCTTCGAGGCCGCCGACCATCGTCGGACGATCGCGATCGCCGAGGCCGGGACTCAGTAGCCAGACGTCGGTGAGCCCCCGGCGGTTCAGGCCATCGACCCGATGCACTCGTCTGCATCCGTCGACGAAGCCGTCGCGGCGTTCCTCGCCCTGCACGGCGCGAGACCCGGGAGATGTCATGACCGACAGCAACGGCGCCACTCCTCGAGCGGATGCTGCGCGTCGGGCCGCCGCCATCGGAGCCCTGGCACTCGCCGCGGCCGCGGTGGTGGTCGGTGCCATCAGCCTTGCGGGCGACGTGGGTCGGTTCATCGTGGCGCTCGTGCTGCCCCTGGTGTTGGCCGCCGCGGCATGGATCGCGGCCACCCGCAAGGGCCGGATCCGGATGGTGGCCGTGGTCGCCGCGGTCGTGATCCTGGTCTTGCTGGCCGCCGTCGTGCTCACCGCCGAAGGCCAGGGCCTGGGCCTGGTCGTCGTCGTCGCCCTGCTGGCATCGTCCACCTTCCTCGCCCGCTACGCCCTCCGGCGAGACCCCGCCGCACTGAAGGCGCAGACCGTCCCCGGCACGCCGGTCGGCCCGGCCCGGCAGGGCGTCCTCATCATGAACCTGAAGTCCGGGGGCGGGAAGGCGGAGCGGTTCGGCCTGGTCGACGAGTGCCGCCGGCGCGGCATCGAGCCCGTGGTGCTGCAGCCCGGTGACGACATGCTCGAACTGGCCCAGCGTGCCATCGACTCAGGCGCCGACGTGGTCGGCATGGCCGGCGGTGACGGGTCGCAGGCGCTGGTCGCCTCGGTGGCCATGGCGGCCGACGTCCCGCTGGTCTGCATCCCAGCCGGCACCCGCAACCACTTCGCCCTCGACATCGGCCTCGACCGCAACGATGTCGTCGGCGCGCTCGACGCCTTCGACGAAGCGATCGAGCGGCGCATCGACCTCGGCGAGGTGAGCCGCCGGGTGTTCGTCAACAACGTGTCGCTCGGCGTCTACGCCAAGATCATCCAGTCGCCCGAGTACCGCGACGCCAAACGGCAGACGACCGCGGCGATGCTGCCCGCGCTGCTGGGTCCCGACGCCGAGCCGTTCGACCTTCATTTCGCCGATCGTGACGGCACCCGCCAGGACGGCGCCCAGATCATCCAGGTCTCGAACAACCCCTACGAGCTGACGACGCTCGCCGGGCTCGGTACCCGGGCCCGGCTCGACACCGGCACGCTCGGCATCGCCGCGGCCAAGATCCGTGGCGCCAGCGACGCCGCCGCCATCGTTGCTGCGGACTCTGCGGGCCGGGTCGGCCGCTTCGCAGGCTGGACCGAGTGGGCCACGCCCACCTTCACCGTCGAATCCAGTGCACCCATCGAGGCCGGAGTCGACGGCGAGGCCATGCTGTTCGACCCGCCGCTGGAGTTCCGCATCCTGCCGGGCGCGCTGCGGATCCGCATCCCCACCTCGGCGCCCGGCTACTCCCCGGCCGCACTCAAGTCGCCCTCGATCTGGTGGACGCTCAGCGCCCTGGCGCGGGCCGCCGCCGGCCATACGACCCCCATCGACGACGCGCAGCGCTGACAGCCGCGACCTTCCACCCACACCCCAGCGCAACCACCGAAAGTCGATCGACATGAGCAAAGACAAGAAGAAGGACAAGAAGAACCGCGCCATCACGCTCGGATCTCAGCCGACCGCCGCCAGAGCGGCGAGCGACAGCGAGCCGCGGCCGAAGATGAAGCGCAAGGCGTACGAGCTCGAGCTCCGCGAGCTGCACGGCGAGGTCGTCGCCCTCCAGGAGTGGGTGAAGGAGTCGGGCGCCAAGATCTGCATCGTCTTCGAAGGCCGCGACACCGCCGGCAAGGGCGGCACCATCAAGGCGATCACCGAGCGGGTGAGCCCCCGGACGTTCCGCGTCGTCGCCCTCCCCGCGCCCACCGAGCGCGAGAAGTCGCAGATGTACATCCAGCGCTACCTCGCCCACCTCCCGGCCGCCGGGGAGGTCGTCATCTTCGACCGCAGCTGGTACAACCGCGCCGGCGTGGAGCGGGTCATGGGCTTCTGCACCGAGGACCAGACCAAGCGGTTCCTCGACGTCGCTCCGAGCGTCGAGCGGGCCATGATCGAGTCCGGCATCGTCCTCCTCAAGTACTGGCTCGAGGTGAGCCCGGACGAGCAGACCCGTCGTCTGGAGAGCCGCATCCACGACCCGCGCAAGCGCTGGAAGCTCACCGACATGGACCTCAAGTCCTACAGCCGGTGGTTCGACTACGCGCGGGCCCGCGACGCCATGTTCGCCGCGACCGACACGGCGTGGGCCCCGTGGTACGTCGTCAACTCCGACGACAAGAGGCGCACCCGCCTGAACGTCATCACCCACCTGCTGGACCAGATCCCGTACCAGCCGCTCGGGCCGCGCGACGTCAAGCTGCCCAAGCGCCAACCCGCCGGCGACTACCAGGACCCCCACCTCGCCGTCCGGCAGGTCCCGACCGTGTTCTGAGGGACTGCCCGGTCAGTACGCCTCGCGGAACATCACGCTGATGCGCGGGCCCGCCGCCGCGCACTTGGGGACCGAGTGCTCCCACGTGCGCTGGCACGTACCGCCGAGGACGAGCAGGTCGCCGCTGGCCGGGGTGAACCGCAACGACCGCCCGCCGCCCTTCGGGCGCAGCAGGAAGCGGCGCGGGGCACCCAGCGAGACGATGGCGACGACGGTCTGCGACCGCTGTCGCCCGACGCGGTCGCCGTGCCAGGCCACGCTGTCGCGCCCGTCGCGGTAGAGGTTCGCCGAGACGGTCGTGAGGTCGCAGCCGTAGTGGCGCGACAGGGCATCGCCCATGGCGGGCACGGGCGGCGGGGCATCAGGCCACGCCCTGGTCGTCAGGCGCGGCTCGACCACCATGCGGTCGTACATCGGGCGCTCGTGCGCATCCCACGGGGCCGCCTCGGCGAGCGCGGCGAACAGGGCGTCGCCGCCGGCGACCCAGCCGGTCAAGGTGTCGCACCACGCGCCCGCGCCGAGGTCGCGGCGCTCGATCCCGGCCAGGTCGGGGTCGAACCGGGGAGGATCGTCGGCGAGCAGCGACGGCTGCCACGACAGCGTCACGGGCTCAGGCTATCGCCCCCGCGTCCGAAGACGAACACGGGTTCGCCTACCGCCCGGGACCCCCTGGTGACGTGACGGGCGAACGCGGACGCCCGCCGATCAGCCGGCGGTCAGGCGTCCTTCTCGGCGTCGGTTCGCAGGTCGACCCGCAGGACCAGCACGCCGTCCTCGAGGGTGGCCTCGGCATCGCCGATGATGGCGAAGTCCTGGAAGTCGACCTCGGCCTGGCGGATGAACCGCATGCGCTCCTCGCCGGCGACCGGCGGCAGCGTGCGGTTGCGCACCGCGTGGGCCCGGTCCTGGAACCGCTGGATCATCGCGTCGACGTCGAGCGCATCGCTCATGCCCGCACCGTACCGGACGCCCGAGGGCTCACCAGCGAGGCGAATCGCCCCACATGTCGGGGTCGGGACCCTCGCGCCGGGCACCACCCGGCGGCCGCCCACGGTCGGGGGCAGGCCCACCGCCACGGGGCGGTCCGTCGCGGCGGGGCGGCCGGCCGGAGCTGTCGGGACGGGGTCGGCCACCACGCGGCGGTTCGCCGGGGCGCCCGCGCCGTGCGGGGTCGCCAGCGGGCGGCGGGTTGCCGGACGGGGGACGACCACGCCCGGGCTGCTGCCGGCCGCGCCGGGGATCGGCTCCGGAGCCCCGGCCCTGGCCGCGTCCGTCCTCGGGTGGCGCGCCGCGGCGAGGACGTGCACCGCCTCGGTCGCCAGGCGGACGGCCGGGCGCGCCGGGCGTGCCAGGCGCCGGACCGCCGGGTGGCACGGCACCGCCCGGACGCGGGGCGCCGGGCCCGGAGCCGGGATCCGCGGGATCGTCCCAGAACGGATCGCCGCCGCCGCGGCGGCCCCTCCCGCGATCGCGGGTACCCCGGGCGGCCGTGGGCGGACCCGCCGACATGGCGGCGACACCCTCGCGGCCGGGTCGGGGGCCACGGCGGGGATCGTCGTCGGGGCCGGGCTCGAGGCCGTCCTCGTCGTCGAGGTCGAGGCCGGGCCGGGTGAGCAACCAGTAGCGCCAGGTCAGCAGGGCGACGAGCAGCCCGACGCCGGCGAGGGCGGCGATGATCATCCAGATCATGCGGCTCTCGTCGTCGGCGCTGCTCCCGCCGCCCTCGGGGGCCGTGGTCGTCGTGGTCGTGGCCTGGGCGCCCTCGAGCCCGTTGCCGGGCACGAGCAGGTTGGTCACCGTCGTGAAGGTGAGCCGCGCCGGCTCGGCCTCGACGGCCGCGGCGGCCACCTCGTCCTCCTCGTCGTCCTCGACGGGGGCCTCCTGCTGTTCGGTCGTCGGGGGCTCCTCCTCGACCGGCGGGGGTGGTCTCCTCCTCGGGCGGCGGAGGCGGGGGCGGCGCCTGCGTCGTCGTGGTGGTGGCCGGGGCCCGCGTCGTCGTCGTCGTGGTGGACGGGGTCGTCGGCGGGCCGGGCTCGCCGGCCACCGCCGGCACGGCGACCGAGGCGACCAGCGCCGCGCCGAGCATCCCGGCGACCACGAGTCGGCGCCACCTGGTCATGGCGGTGCCGCCGTGGCCCGCCTGTGTTCGTCTGCCGTCGAGCATTCACTCCACCTTGTCGGCCCCCAGCCGGCAAAGATGCTACCCGGCGTGCGCTCGACGACTGTAGGACGCCACGCGCCGCGGCCGACCGCACCCCGCCTCGTCCGCACGCCCCCGACCGGCACGGTCACGCTCAGCGCTGGTGCGACCGGGCAGCTCCAGGTCGTGCGCCCGCCGACCTGCCGGCGTTCGAGCGGCGCTCCGTCTCTCGGGCAGAGGCCGTCGAGGGCCGCCGCCTGCCGCAGGTCGCCGGTGTGGCTGCCCCCGCGGGCGTCGAGGTCGCGGAGGACCTCGGCGATGGAGGCGAGGAGGGCGTCGCGCTCGCCCGGGTCGAGTCCCCCGGCGGGGCGGGTCGGGTCGAGGCCGGCCCGCCACAGGATCTCGTCGGCCAGGAGGTTCCCGATGCCGGCCACCCGGCCCTGGTCGAGCAGCCGGGCCTTGAGCGGGGCGCGGCTCGAGCCCGAGCGCCCGGTCGAGCTCGTCGGCGGTCAGCGACAGGGCGTCGGCCCCCAGGGCGTCCTCGTCGGGGTCGAGCGCCACGCCGCCGAGACGACGGGGGTCGCGGAGCCGCATCTCGGTGCCGTCGGTGAAGCGCAGCGTGAAACGGTCCCAGCGCGGCTCGTCGCGGCTGCTCGAGTACTCCAGCCGGTCGATGGCGGCCGCACCGTCGACCAGGAGGCGCCCGGTCATGCCGAACCGCAGGCCGAGCCGGAGGCGGTCGCCGTCGTCCTCGGGCCCCACGGCACCGTCGTCGAGGTCGAGGACGAGGAGCTTGCCGCGCCGCCGCACCGCGGTCACGGTGCGCCCGGTCACCGCCGCCACGACCTCGGCCGGGACCGCGCCCTTCACGAACCACTCGTCGGGCGCCTCGACCGCCGCGATCGTCCGCCCGACGACCGCCTCGGCCTGGCGGCGGTACGTCTCGACCTCCAGCAGCTCGGGCACGGGCCGATCGTACGGCCGTCTGGCCGACGGCCCCGGCGGGTACCCACGCACCAGTCGTCGGGCGCCGGCACGGGCCGCGCCGGGGAGGGCAGATCACCGATGTCGACAGCCGCCAGCACCGCGAAACGGACCGGCCAGCGCGTCGCCCACGGCGACGCGATCGAGTACGCCGGCCGGCTCGGGCTCGTCGCCAAGGGCGTCAGCTACGCGCTGATCGGCATCCTCGCCCTGCAGATCCCGCTCGGGCAGGGCGGCCAGGCGGCCGACCGGCAGGGAGTCCTGCGGCAGCTCGCCACCGAGTCGTGGGGCAAGGCCGCGCTGATCGCGCTCACCGTCGGCTTCGCCGGCTACGCGCTGTGGCGCTTCGCGGAGGCGATCTTCGATCGCGGGAACGAGGGCACCGACGCCAAGGGCCTCGCCAAGCGGGCCCGGTCGTTCGGCATCGGCGTCCTGTACGCGGCGTCGGCCGCCGTGGCGTATTCGCTCGTGTCCTCCAGCTCGTCTGGTGGCAACGGCGGCAACGAGCAGCAGGAGACGGCGCGGGTGCTCGAGTGGCCGGCGGGTCGCTGGATCGTGCTGGCCGTCGCGGCCGGGTTCCTCGCCGACGGGATCTACAACGTCTACCGCGGGGTCACCAAGAAGTTCCGCGAACGCCTGGCCGAGCACGAGATGCACGGCACCGTCCGCACGTGGGCCCTGCGCAGCGGCGTCGTCGGCCACGTCGCCCGGGGCGTGGTGTTCGGCCTGGTGGGGATCTTCCTCGGCAAGGCCGCCCTCGAGTACGACCCGCAGGAGGCCGTCGGCATCGACGGCGCGCTGCTGAAGCTGGTCGAGGCGCCGCTCGGGCCGCTGCTCCTGGGCCTGGTGGCCGCCGGACTCGTCGTCTACGCCGTCTACTGCCTGGTGGAGGCTCGCTACCGCGAGATCTGACCGCCGACGCTCGCGCCGACGGCGCGTCAGCAAGGAGGGCTGAGTGGCTCCCGGGCCGCTCAGCCCTCCGCCGCGTCGAGGGCCCGGTCGACGTCGGCCAGGAGGTCGTCGGGGTCCTCGAGCCCGACCGAGAGGCGGACGAGCCCGTCGGTGATGCCCATCTCCTCCCGTTCCGCCGGAGTGAGGTGCCCGGCGATGGTGGCGGGATGGGTGACGAGCGTCTCGGGTCCGCCGAGCGAGAGGGCGATGCGGGCGATCTCGGTCGACTCGCAGAAGCGACGGGCCGCGTCGAGTCCGCCGGCCAGCTCGAGGGCGATGAGCGTGCCTCCCGAGGACATCTGCCGCTTGGCCAGGTCACGCTGGGGGTGCGAGTCGAGGCCGGGATAGCTGATCGAGGCCACCGCCGGGTGCGCCTCGAGGTGCTCGGCCAGCGCCTGGGCCGAGGACGCCTGCTGGCGGACCCGCACCCCGAGGGTGCGGATGCCACGCAGGCCGTTCCAGGCGTCGAACGGCGACGCCTGTCCGCCCTGCACGACGTGCCAGCCCCACACGGCGTCGATCAGGTCGCGGCTGCCGGCGACCACGCCGAGCAGGGCGTCGTTGTGCCCGGCGAGGCCCTTGGTGGCGGCGTGGAGCACGAGATCGGCGCCGAGGGCCAGCGGCTGCTGCACCATCGGGGTGGCGAACGTCGAGTCGACCACCGTGAACGGGCCGGGGATCGCCGCCACCGCCTCGATGTCGGTGAGGGACAGGGCCGGGTTCGCCGGGGTCTCGACGAAGACGAGCTGGGTGCGTCCGGGTTGCACGGCGTCGACGAACTGCTGGGGGTCGGTGCCGTCCACGAACGTCACGTCGATGCCGAACCGGGGGAGGTGGGCGGTGAACAGGCTGCTCGTGACCGAGAACAGCTGGCGCTGCACGACGACGTGGTCGCCGGCCGAGCACAGGCCGAACACGACCCCGGTCACCGCCGCCATGCCCGACGCCGACGCCAGCGCCGCCTCGGCACCCTCGAGCGCCGCCACCGCCGCCTCGAACTCCTGCACCGAGGGGCTGCCGAAGCGGGAGTAGTAGTGGCTCGTCCGCGGCTTGCCGGCCATGCGCCGGTGGTCGTCGACCGAGCTCGACCTCGTAGGTGGTCGAGGGGAACAGGACGGGTGCGAGCGAGTCGCGGCTGAACTGGCGGCCCGCCCGGATGGCGCGGGTGTCGGGGCGCATGTCGGCGTACGACTCAGGGGTCGGTCGGCGTGTCGTCAGGCACCGGTGGCCTCCAGTCGGGCGATGAACGGGCGGAGGAGCGTGGCGAGCTGGTCGCTCTCGATCAGGAACGCGTCGTGGCCGTGGGGGCTGTCCATCTCGGCGTAGGCCGCGTCGACCCCCGCCCGCCGGGCGACGTCGACGATCTCGCGCGACTGGTGCGGCGGGTAGAGGATGTCGCTGTTCACGCCGATCGACAGGAGCGGCGCCCGCAGCCGGGCGAACGCGGCCTCGGGACCGCCCCGGCCCCGGCCGAGGTCGTGCAGGTCCATGGCCTTGGTGAGCAAGCAGGTAGCTGTTGGCGTCGAAGCGCCGCACCAGCTTGTCGCCCTGGTACTCGAGGTAGCGCTCGACCTGGAAGCGCTGCCACAGCGAGTAGCCCTCGACCGGCTCGACGACCTCGCGGCCGAACCGGGCGCTGAACACGTCGTCGCTGCGGAAGGTCATCATCGAGATCATGCGGGCGGTGGCGAGCCCGTCGTGGGGCCCGTCCCCCGGCTCGGCGTCGTAGTACTCGCCGCCCCGCCAGCGCGGGTCCATGCGGATCGCACCGCCGCCCGCTGCTCCACCAGCCGATCTGCTGGGCGCTCGCCGCCGCCGCCGTGGCGATGGGCACGCAGCGCCCCGACCCGCTCGGGGTACATCACGCCCCACTCGAGCACCTGCATCCCGCCCATCGACCCGCCGATCGACGAGCGCCCAGCGGTCGATGCCGAGGTGGTCGGCGACCGCCGCCTGGGTGCGGACCATGTCGCGGATCGTGACCACCGGGAAGCGCGAGGCCCACGGCCGCCCGTCGTCGGGGTGGGGCGACGCCGGCCCGCGTCGTGCCCTGACAGCCCCCGAGCACGTTGGCGCACACGACGAACCAGCGGTCGGTGTCGATGGCGAGCCCCGGGCCGATCGTGCCCTCCCACCACCCGGGCGTCACGTGGCCGGGGACGAGGCCGCCGGCGGCGTGGCTGTCGCCGGTGAGGGCGTGGCACACGAGGACCGCGTTGTCCGCGGCCGGGCGAGAGGGTGCCCCAGGTCTCGAAGGCGACGGTGACGCCGCGCAGCAGGCCGCCTCCCTCGAGGGCGAACGGGCGGTCG
Organism: uncultured Acidimicrobiales bacterium; assembly: GCA_963778415.1. Lineage (GTDB taxonomy): Bacteria > Actinomycetota > Acidimicrobiia > Acidimicrobiales > VFJN01 > ZC4RG19. The sequence continues at coordinate 41,124 of CAVZUI010000010.1, read as the reverse complement.
TCGGCCAGGGACAGGAAGCGGCGCCGCCCCACCGGGTCGCCCGGTCGCCACGCGCCCGTGACCGGCAGCGCGCTCGGGTGCACCCGGCGGAAGCCCTCGGACGGCATGGTCATCGGGCGCGGGGTGGCGCCGAGCGGCCGGTGCCCGTCGACCGGCGCCGGCCGGCCTCGGGTTGCGGTGATCTGGTGTCGGGATCGGGCCATCGCGCCTGTGCCTGCCTGGAGGTGTCGGGCCGGACAGCCGTCGATGCGCCCCCGGAGGGAGCACGGACACTTGGTTGCTCCTCGCGAGCCGCATCCCCGGCGAACCGGGAAGGCACCTTGGCTGTCCGAGCCAGGTTGCCGGGCCGGCCCCGTTGCGGGGGCGGACCGCTCTTGATGTCGCCGGTCACGCTAGTTCCCCGGTGCGGCGTGGCGCACAGCCGTTCCCGCCCGCGCCCGCCACCAGGCCGTGAGCTCGGGCGCGGTGCCGTAGGCGGCCTCGACGGCCTGCAGGTAGCGGTCGAGGTGGACCGGTCCGGGCTCGGCGGCGAAGGCGCGCAGCGCCGAGGCGGCCGCCTCCCACGCGTCCGCGTCCGCGGGGAGGGGCAGCGCGGCCAGGTCGGGCTTCGCCACCTTGAGGGCGGCGCGGTCGAGCGCCGTCCCCACCGCCCGGTGGGCCAGCCACGCGGTGGCGGCGGGCGCCAGGACCGCGGCCGCCAGCCGCCAGAGATCCGCGGGGTCGTGGGGTACCACCGCCAGCGCGGGCACCGACGGGACCCAGGTCCCGCCGGTGTCGACGGCGGCTTCGAGCACGCGGGTCTGGGTGGCCACGACGATCTTCGGGGCCGCGGTGCGGGCCACCCAGCGCCGCGCCACGACAGGGGCGCCCGCGAGGCGGTCGAGCGTCGACGACCGGGGCGGACCAGCGACGCCGGGCGTAGCGCACGGGCCGGTCGCCCCAGGTGCAGGCGGCCCAGTCGAGAGCGCCGCTCGTCACCAGGGGCGCGACCGGGACGTCCACGGGAAGCTCGTCGCGCTCGCGGACCGTGGCGGCCAGGCCGTAGTACTGGTCGCGGAACCCGGCGAAGACGTCGGCGTGCTCCCCCAGCGTCCCGGGCCCGGCGGGCACGGGGATGTCGACGACCGGGAGGGCCACCGACCGGGCCCAGGCGCGGGTCCAGCTCCCCGACCCGGCCCCGGTGGCGGGCTGCGCGTCCGGCCGCGCGCCGCCCGCCGCTCGAGGACGGGCGCGCACACGCGCACCGCCGCCGAGAACACCCGCTCGTCGTCGAGCCACAGGTCCCGGAGGTCCGCGCTGGATGACCACCGCGTCGCGCACGGCCGACGCGTCCCGGGCCGCCACGACGGACTGCGGCTGCACGAGGACGACGCGACCGCCGGGGCGGGCGAGGTCGCATCCCAGCAGGAGGAAGAGCCACGCGGTGTCGGTGTACGCCCGCACCGCCTCGCCGTAGCGCGCCCGCAGGTCCCGGCGGGCGCCGTCGCTGCGGGCCGTGGCTCGCCCGAGCTGGTTCTGGAACGGTGGGTTGCCGATCACGGCGTCGAACCCGGCCGTCCGGGGGCCCGGGCCACGCGCCCGCGCCCATCCGCAGCGGGTCGGCGACCACCAGACGGCCCGGCGGGGGCGCCTCCCCGGCCCAGAGCGCGAGCGCGGCCTCGGCCGCGACCAGGCCGACCGGGTCGATGTCGGCGCCCCAGAGCAGGTGCCGTACGACATGGCGCCGGTCGAAGCCGAGGTCGTGGAGACGGCGGGCGGCCGCCAGGAGGAACGCCCCGCCGCCACACGCCGGATCGCACACCGTCAGGCCGTCTCGCGGGCGTGCCGGTGGGCCGGCGGGCTCGGGGATGGCCAGCGCGACCAGCTCGTCGGCGAGCCAACGGGGCGTGACGTGCAGGCCCTGGGCCCGCCGCCGATCCCCGTCGGTGGCGGACTCGAGCGCGGCGCCCACGACGGCGGCGGGGTCGACCTCGCCGTCGGGGTCGTCGCGGCTGACCCGGCAGTCGTCACCCGAGGTCGCGGAGGAGGCGCTCGGGACACCCCGGGCGGCACCCGGCGGGCGGATGCCGGCCAGGTCCCAGATGCGCAGGTCGCCCGGGAGTGCCCGCCCCCGCCGCGCCGCCTCGCCCGCCACCGCGACGGCCACGACGAGGGCGCGCCGCCGGTCGTCGGCGGAGGGGACCGGCGGCGGCACGGTCGGGACGGAGTGCGGCGCACCCGGTGCCGCCGGGGACGGCCCCACGGGGACGGAGGTCACGGCCCTGACGGTACCGTCGCTCCCGTGACCCCTCCCGACCACGCGGTGCGCGTCGAGCAGGTGGCCCCCGTCGTCACCCACGACCTGCGTGGCCGGGTGCTGCGCCCGGGCGCCCCGCCCGACAGGGTCCGCTGGGCGGCCGACGACCTGCCCGGCACGGCCGCCTTCGCCGCCACCGACGCGCGACGGCGCGGTCGTCGGCACCGCGCTCGTGTACCCCGAGCCGTGCCCGTGGAAGCCCGACCGGGCCGGGGCTTGGCGCCTGCGGGGCATGGCCACCGACGAGGCGCGGCGGTCGGCCGGCATCGGCGCCGCGGTGCTGGCCGCCGTGGTGGCCCACGTCACCCGCGCGCACGGGTCGCTGGTGTGGTGCAACGCCCGGGTGCCCGCACGGCGCTTCTACGAGAGGGCGGGCTTCGTGGCGCACGGCGACGAGTGGGTCGACCCCGAGATCGGGCCCCACGTCGCCATGTGGCGCCCGATCGGTCCGACCTCGTAGCGATCGCCCGGGCCTCGCGCGGCGACCGCGGTCGCTGGCCCACCGCCTGTGCCCGCCCCGCACGGAGCGGCGTCATTGCCTGGGGGCCGGGGCCGGTAAGTAACGTCGCGCCGTGCGTTGGACGGTCCATGGCGAGCGAGAGCTGTACGACTCCGAGTGGATGCGGCTCGTGCTCGTCGACGTCGAGATCCCGGGGGTCGAGCGCTTCGACCACCACGTCGTGCGCTACCCCCAGCCGGCGTCGGGCACCGTGGTCCACGATCCCGATCGCGGCGTGCTGCTGCTGTGGCGGCACCGGTTCATCACCGACACCTGGGGTTGGGAGATCCCGGCCGGGCGCATCGAGCTCGGCGAGACGCCCGAGCAGGCGGCGCAGCGCGAGACGCTCGAGGAGACGGGGTGGCGGCCCGGCCCGCTGGTCCGCCTCGGCTCGTACGCGCCGAGCAACGGCTCGTCCGACCAGATCTTCCACGTGTTCATCGCCGACGGCGCCACCCACGAGGGCGACCCCACCGACATCGGCGAGAGCGAACGCATCGAGTGGGTCCCGGTCGGTGACGTGCGCCGCCTGATCGCGGACGGGCGCCTGACCGACGGCCTGTCGCTGACCTCGCTGCTCTGGGCGCTGGCCTTCGCCAGGATCTGACCCGGCTCGCCTGGCCCCGGGGGCGATCGGCTACGCCGCGCCCTCGGCCGCGGGGTTCCACGACGTGAGGTCGGCGAGGCGCTCGTCGTTCGAGAACATCTCGACGATCGGCTCGTCGAGGCCGAGACGCCGCTTGAGGCGGCGCACCTCGAGCTCCTCGTTCCACAGCACGAGCGTCACCGCCAGGCCTGCGGCGCCGGCCCGGGCGGTGCGGCCCGACCGGTGGAGGTAGGTCTTGGGATCGGGCGGCGGGTCGGCCTGGATCACGATGTCGAGCTCGTCGATGTCGAGGCCACGGGCCGCCACGTCGGTGGCCACCAGCACCGCCAGCTTTCCGTCGGAGAAGCGCTTGAGCGCACGCTCGCGGACCTCTTGGCGCAGGTCGCCGTGGATGGCCTTGACGTCGACGCCGTCGTCCTCGAGCTGGCGGGCCAACCGGTCGGCGGCGCGCTTGGTGTTGGTGAACACGAGGCAGCGCGAGCCCGAGCGGCTGATGGCCGCGGCGACCCGGTGCTTGTCCATCTCGTGGACCAGCAGGAAGCGGTGGGCCATCTTGTCGACGGTCTGCGTGGGCGAGCCGACCTCGTGGAACACCGGATCGTGCTGGTAGCGGTCGACGAGGCCCTGGATCGCACCGTCGAGCGTGGCCGAGAACAGCAGCGTCTGGTGGCCGCCCTTGATGTGGCGGAGCACCCACTCGACCTGGGGCATGAAGCCCATGTCGGCCATCCGGTCGGCCTCGTCGAGCACGACGAGGCCCACGTCGGCCAGGTCGGCGACCTTCCTGTCGATCAGGTCGATGAGTCGACCGGGCGTGGCCACCACGATCTCGGCGCCGGCCTCGAGTGCGGCGATCTGCTTGGACATCTGCGCGCCGCCGTACACGGCGACGAGGCGCAGGTCGCGGGCGGCGACCAGAGGTCGCAGCACGTCGGTGACCTGGACGGCCAGCTCACGGGTGGGCACCAGCACGAGACCGGTGGGCCGCTTCGGGGCGGCGGGGGCGACGCGCTCGACCAGGGGAAGGCCGAACGCGAGCGTCTTGCCCGACCCTGTCTTGGCCTTGCCGCAGACGTCGCGGCCGGCGAGGGCGTCGGGGATGCAGAGGCGCTGGACGGGAAAGGGGGAGGTGAGGCCGGCATCATCGAGCACGGCCACCAGATCGGAAGACACGCCCAGCGCAGAGAACGTCTCTTGTTCTTCGTTGCGCATGGTTCCCGGTGATCCTACCGCCCCACCGGGACGGCACCCCAAGTCACGGGCGGCGGTCATCCGCCCGTGGCCACCGCCGGGGTGGCGAGCCACGGGCGCATCCGGTCCTCGATGTACCGCCACACCACCGGGGCGATGTCGGTGGAGAAGTGGACGCCGTCGGGTCGGACCTCGACGCCGTCCACCTCGTCGACGGCGACGCCGTCGCGGCACACCAGGGGCCCGAGGTCGACGATCATGGCCCGACCCGGGTAGCGGGCGACGACGTCGGCGGTCCGCTCGTTCACCCATCGGAGCCTGGCCGGATCGTTGCGGGGACTGTCGGCGCCCCCGAGGGACAGGTTGGCCTCGGCCATGCACGGCACCGTGGCGAAGACCAGGCGGATGTCGGGCGCCACCGCCCGCAGCATCTCGATGCTGTCGACGAGCGCGGCCTCGTACAACTCGCCGAACTCGGCGCTGCCCGGCGTCACGACCCTGCCGTCGAGGTGACGGTCGTACACCTCCCAGGCGCCCCACATGGTCACCATGACGTCGGGCTGGAGGTCGAAGGCGGTCGCCTCCCACACCTCCCGCCAGTCCTGGCAGAACGGGTCCTCGTGTTCGAAGCCGTCGACGACGGGGGTCCCGGGGGTGATCCTGCACCCGAGGTCGGCGACCATCCGGACCTCGAGGCCCTCGGGCGTGGGCCGTTGGTGGTCGATCCACGCGATCACGAGCGACCAGGCCTGCGAGTCGCCGCCCACCATGACGCGCAGCGGACGATCCGCCGGGACGGCGGGCAAGGTGCGGCCGGCAGCCACCACCGACGTCGTGACCTGCTGGGCCGTCACCGGCACGGTGACCCGGGACGAGGCGGTGGCGTCGACGCCGGTGGCGCCGCCTCCGGTCGTCACCACGACCACGGCGACGACGGTGGCGGCGAGGGCCGCGGCGATGCCGGCCGGTCGCACGCCGCCGACCCCCATCCGGCGCAGGCGGGCCGCGAGGCCGACAGGCCGTGCCGGCGGATCGGCATCTCGACCGCGACGTAGGACACCGCCGCGACCACGAACGTCACGGTGATCCGGGCCGCCGCCAGCTCCGCGCCCGTCAGCCCGACGCGGTCGGGCGTCATGAAGACGAAGATCGGCCAGTGCCACAGGTAGAGGCCGTACGACATCCGTCCGACGCCCACGGCCGGGCGCAACCCGAGGACGGCGTGCACGGGTCCGCGGGCGCCGGGCAGCGCCACCGCGGCCACCGTGGCCACCGACGCCACGGCCACCACGGCGAAGCCCCCCTGGTACAGCGCGCTGCGCTCACCCGACATCGTGAGGAAGAGCACCACGAGCGCCCCCAGCCCCGCGCAGCCCAGCGCCGGGGTGAGCCGGGCGAAGCGCCGCGTGAAGGCAGGCAGCCGCACCATCACGACCGCGAGCAGAGCGCCGACGAGCAGGGCCTGGGCCCGCGTGTCGGTGCCGTAGTACACCCGAGACGGATCCCGGCCCGGCGTGTAGAGGATCGCCATCCAGGCCGTCGAGGCCACGGCCGCGGCCGCCAGCACGCCGAGCAGCAGACCCGTCCGCCGCCGCACGACGGCGAGCAGCCCGACCATCGCCGGCGGGAAGAACACGTACCACTGCTCCTCGAGCGACAGCGACCACAGGTGGCGGAACGGCGAGGGCAGGCCGAACGCGGCGAAGTACGACTGGTCGGTGAGGACGAACCGCCAGTTGGCGACGTAGGCCAGCGCGGCGAGGGCGTCGCCCCGCAGCGTGGCGCCGTCGAACGCCATGTCGGTCACCGCGGCGACCGTGCAGGTGACCGCGACCATCACGCCGACCGCGGGCAGCAACCGCCGGGCCCGCCGCCGCCAGAACCGGCGGAGGTCGATGCGCCCCGATGCCTCGCGCTCGATCAGCAGCAGCGACGTGATGAGGAAGCCGGAGATCACGAAGAACACGTCGACGCCGAGGAAGCCGCCCGGCACCAACAGCTCGGTCGAGCCGGGTCGCCGGACGCCGGAGTGCTCGATCATCACGGCGAGGACCGCCACCGCGCGGAGGCCGTCGAGCGCCGGCCGGTAGGTCAGCGGCGCGGGGGCGTGAGGCCTCGGTGGTGCCGTGACGGGCCTGGCCCCCGACCCGCGCAGGGGCGGCTCTGTCCTGCCGTCGACGACGACGCCCGCCATGGTTCCCTCCCCCAGCGACCGGCCTCACCGAAGTATCACACCCTGACGCGAAGCGTGCTACTGACGTTACCGTCACCAAGTGGGCGCCCTCAGGCACAACCGTCAACAGGATCGCGGGCGGCGATCCCGCTGCGCCACGCTGTGTCCGTCAGCCGAGCGGAGCGTGGTCTCCACCCTCGCTCATGTCGACCACCTCGACCGAGCGGGTGAACCCCCGGATGGCGTGCGCGCCCAGACGGCGGTGTGCGAGCCCCTCGCCGGACGCATCGAACAACGAAGCGGTCACCAGGATCTGGTGCGGCTCGGCCTCGTCGCACAGGCGGGCGGCCAGGTTGACCGGCCGCCCGATGTAGTCGTCGCCCTCGAACAGGATGACACGGCCCGCGGCCACGCCCCCGCGGAGCGGCAGCGCGCAGCCGCGAGCGTCGAGCGCCTGCTCCATGCGCAGCACCGCGTCGAGCAACGGCCGCGGCTCGGTGGCCACGAGCATCGCCCCGTCGCCGAGCCACTTGGCCACCCGCACGCCGCGCCACCCGGCCCGCTCGCGCACGACCGCACGGAACGTCGACAGCGCCGCCACCGCCTCTCCGACGCCGTGCTCGTCGGTCAACGACGTGAACCCGCAGAGGTCGATGAACGCGAAGTTCCGGCGGACCAGCGCGTCGGCGTTCTCGTCGTCCGGGACCAGCTGCACGCTCGCCGATCGTAACGACTCGCCCTCCGCCACCCATCGTCGGGCCGACGCCGGGTCGGCGGGTCGCTCCGACGGACGCCGGTACGGTGCTCGCGTGCCGGTCGCCCGCCCCCTCGATGCCCTCGCCACGTGGCCCGTTCCCACCGCGGCGGGCGCCGTCGTCACGGCCGGCGGGGTCGTCGAGGCGGCCGGCCCCACCGGCTGGCAGACCCGCATCGCCTCGGTGACCAAGCCGCTGGTCGCCCTGGCCGCGCTCGTGGCCGTCGAAGAGGGCGTGCTCGACCTCGGGGCGCCGGCAGGCCCGCCCGGGTCGACCATCCGCCACCTCCTGGCCCACGCCTCGGGCCTCCCGTTCGAGGGCAACGAGCCCCTGGTGCCGCCCGGACGGCGACGGATCTACTCGAACACCGGCTTCGAGGTGATGGGCGACGAGCTCGCCTCGGCGGCCGCCATGTCCGCGACCGAGTACCTCACCGAGGCGGTGCGTGCGCCCGTTGGGCCTGCGTCGCACCGAGCTGCGCGGCTCGGTGGCCAAGGACGGGTGGTCGACCGTCGACGACCTGGCCGCGTTCGCGGCCGAGCTGCTGGTGCCGACCCTCGTGGCGCCCGCCACCCTGGCCGACGCGACCAGCGAGCAGTTCCCGGGCCTGGCGGGTGTGGTGCCCGGGCTCGGCAGCTACGACCCCAACCCGTGGGGCCTGGGGTTCGAGCTGAAGGGCGACAAGTCACCCCACTGGACCGCGCCCCACGGGTCGCCCCGCACCTTCGGGCACTTCGGTGGCGCGGGCACGTTCCTCTGGATCGATCCCGACGCCGCCGTCGCCTGCGTCGTGCTCACCGACCGCCCCTTCGACGACTGGGCCCCGCCCCTCTGGTCCTCGCTGTCCGCCGAGGTGCTCGCCACCCACGGGGGCTGACGGCCGAGGGCACCGCACACAGCCGGTGCGTGCAGGTCGATCTGGCAGACTGTCGTCGTGCGGGCCGACACGTCGATCGCGGGCACGTTCCTCGACGACCTGGGATCGGCCGACCGCGCCGCGCTGCTCGAGGCGGGCACGGCCCGGCACTACCGCAAGGGCGAGCCCCTCTTCGTCGCCGGGGACGCCGGCGGGTTCGTCGTCCTCATCACCGAGGGGCGCGTCAAGGTCACCGCACCGGCACCGAACGGGGCCGAGGCGGTCCTCAGCCTGCGCGGGCCCGGCGACCTCGTCGGCGAGCTCTCCGCGCTCGAGGACGCGGCCGGCGAGCGCGGCGCCACGGTGGTCGCGCTCGAGCCGGTGGTGTGCCGCGTCGTGCGCGCCGAGGACTTCCGCGAGATCCTCGCCTCCCGCCCGGCGATCAGCCTCGGTCTGCTGCGCATGGTGTCCGCCCGCCTCCGGGCCTCCGATCGGCGACTCGTCGAGTACGGGGCCTACGACACCGTCCGGCGCCTGGCCCGGTTGCTGGCCGAGATGGCCGGAGCCGACGGCCGCGAGCCCGAGCGACGGGCGCGTGCACGTCCTGCGCACCGGGCTGACCCAGGACGACCTGGCCGGCATGGTCGGGGCGTCACGCGAGTCCGTGGCCCGGGGGCTCGCCACGCTGCGGTCGCTCGGCCTCGTCTCCACCGGGCGCGGGCGCGTCGACGTGCGCGACCTCCCCGGGCTGCGCACCTTCGGCGCCTGAAGCGCGCCGACCGTCGACCGCCGACCGCAGCGGTGCTGTGACGCCGGTCGCTGACCGAGGTCACCCCCGTTGTGTGTCGGACGGGGCGGTGACGCGACCCCTCGCGGCGCATCGTCGGACATGTCGGATCGTGGCGGTTCGACACGAGGGAGGACAGGACGATGGGACACCTCAGGAGCAACAGAGCAGTTCGGTGGTTCGCCCCGGTGGCGCTGGTCGGCGCCGTCGGTCTCGTCGCCTGCGGCGACAGCTCGACCGACGCGGACGTCTCGGCTCGCACCGTGGCACCCGCCGAGGTCGTCGGCAGCGACGTCCACCTGGCCAACCAGGCGGCCGAGATCGCCGAGCGCACGCAGCTCAGCGGCAGCGACGTCCACCTGATGAACCAGGCGGCCGAGATCGCCGACGGCCAGGCTGACGTGAGCAGCGGCACCGACGTCTACCTGGCCAACCAGGCGGCGGACATCGCCGAGCGTGACGCACACCTGGCCGGCAACGCCCAGACCCACGCGACGCCCGACGACACCAGCGACGCCACCGACGACGAGTTCGTGCCCGGCAGCCGACGGATGCCGACACGATAGACGGGAGGTCGGCACGACCTCCGGGAGCCGATCGCCCCTCGAGGCGGACGGTGATGGCCTCCCCGCCGGAACGGTGGAGCCCGGACCTGGGCCGATGGTCCCCGGGTCTCGGCTCCACCTCCGGTGCGCTCTCCCCCACGGCCCGGCCACATGGCCGGGCCGTGGCGCGCGCCCGGTGCTCAGAAGGTGGCGGCCTGCAGGTCGCTCGGGCCGGACGTGACGGCAGACGCCAGGCCGGCGGCCTGCGGCAGCAGCTGCTCGGCGTAGAACTTGGCGGTCACGACCTTCTGCGTCAGGAAGTCGGCGTCGCCGTCGCCCGCGTCGGCGGCGTGCGACGTCCTGCGCACCGGGCTGACCGCAGGACGACCTCGCCGGCATGGTCGGGGCGTCACGCCGAGTCCGTGGCCCGGGGGCTCGCCACGCTGCGGTCGGTCGGCCTCGTCTCCACCGGGCGACGGGCGCGCCGACGGGCGCCCGTACGCCTGTGACCTCGGTCGCTGACCGACGTCACCCCCGTTGTGTGTCGGACGGGGCGGTGACGCGGCCCATCGCGGCGCATCGTCGGACATGTCGGATCGCGGCGGTTCGACACGAGGGAGGACAGGACCATGGCACATCTCAGGAGCAACAGAGCAGTTCGGTGGTTCGCCCCGGTGGCGCTGGTCGGCGCCGTCGGTCTGGTCGCCTGCGGCGACAGCTCGACCGACGCGGACGTCTCGGCCCGCACTGCGGCGCCGGCCGCCGCGGTCGTCGGCAGCGACGTCCACCTGCAGAACCAGGCCGCCGAGATCGAGGCGCAGGCGACCGCCGAGCACCTCGACGCCCAGGCCGCGGCGATCGCCGCCAGCGGGAGCGACGTCCACCTGGCCAACCAGGCCGCCGAGATCGCCGAGGGCAGGTGACGTGAGCAGCGGCACCGACGTCTACCTGGCCGAACCAGGCGGCCGAGATCGCCGAGCGTGACGCACACCTGGCCGGCAACGCCCAGACCCACGGCCGAACGCCCGACGACACCAGGACGACACGCGACGACGAGTTCGTGCCCGGTAGCCGACGGATGCCGACGCGATAGACGGGAGGTCGGCACGACCTCCGGGAGCCGATCGCCCCTCGAGGCGGACGGTGACGGCCTCCCCGCCGGAACGGTGGAGCCCGGACCTGGGCCGATGGTCCCCGGGTCTCGGCTCCACCTCCGGTGCGCCTCTCCCCCAGCCGGCCCGGCCGACATCGGCCGGGCCGTGGAGCGTCGGCGCACCGGTGCTCAGAAGGTCGCGGCCTGCAGGTCGCCCGGGCCGGAGCGTGACGGCCGACGCCAGGCCGGCGGCCTGCGGCAGCAGCTGCTCGGCGTAGAACTTGGCGGTCACGACCTTCTGCGTCAGGAAGTCGGCGTCGCCGTCGCCCGCGTCGAGCAGGCGCTGGGCGGCCTGGGCGGAGCGGGCCAGCAGCCAGCCCCCGGTGACGATGCCGCACATCCGCAGGTACGGGGTCGCTCCCGGCCGAGCGCGTTGCTCGGATCGGCCAGCCCGTTGGCCAGCAGCCAGTCGGTGGTGGCCTTCAGCGCGGCGTGAGCGTCGGCGAGGTGCTTGCCGATCGTGACGAGTGCGCTGTCGGCCCCCGACAGCTCCCCCGCCGTGGCCTCGACGCCCGCGAGGAAGTCGGCCATCACGCCCCCGGCCCGCATCGGCAGCTTCCGGCCGACGAGGTCCATGGCCTGGATGCCGTTCGTCCCCTCGTAGACGGGGGCGATGCGGATGTCCCGGTAGTGCTGGGCCACCCCCGTCTCCTCGATGTATCCCATCCCGCCGTGGACCTGCAGGGCGATCGAGGTCAGCTCGACCCCCACGTCGGTGCCCCAGCCCTTGGTCATCGGGGTCAGCAGGTCGGCGAGCTCGCCGCGCCAGGTGCGCACGGCCTCGTCGGGGTGGTGGGCGGCCAGGTCCATGCTCTCGGCGTTGAGGTAGGCGAGGCACCGCAGCGCCTCGATCTGCGCCCGCATCGTCAGCAGCATGCGCCGCACGTCGGGGTGGTCGACGATCGGCGACGACTCGCCCTTCGGGCGCGCCGGGCGCCCGCCCCTGGCGCCGCTCGTGGGCGTAGGCGACAGCATCCTGGTACGACCGCTCGCCGAGTGACAGGCCCGACACGCCGACCGACACGCGCGGCGTTGTTCATCATCTTGAACATGTAGCGCATGCCCTCGTTGGCCTCGCCGATGAGGAAGCCGACGGCGCCGTCGTAGGCCATGACGCAGGTGGGGCTGGCGTTGATGCCCATCTTCTGCTCGATCGACACGCATTCGACGCTGTTGCGCTCGCCGAGCGAGCCGTCCTCGTTCACGAGGTACTTGGGCACGATGAAGCACGAGATGCCCTTGGTCCCCGGCGGCGCGTCGGGCACCCGGGCCAGCACGAGGTGGACGATGTTGTCGGCCAGGTCGTGCTCGCCGTAGGTGATGAAGATCTTCTGGCCGGTGATCCGCCACGAACCGTCGTCCGCGGGGACGGCCTTGGTGGTCAGCGCCCCGACGTCCGACCCCGCCTGCGGCTCGGTGAGGTTCATCGTGCCGGTCCACTCGCCGGTGACCATCTTCGGCAGGTAGACCTCGCGCTGCTCCTCGGAGCCGTAGTGGAGCAGCATGTCGATGGCGCCCTGGGTCAGCAGCGGGCAGAGCGAGAAGCCCATGTTGGATGCGGTGAGCATCTCCTGCATGGCGATCGCCACCAGCCACGGGAACCCGCCGCCGCCGTAGTCGGCCGGGAACGGCACGCCGGCCCAGCCCGCGGCCACGTAGCGCTCGTAGGCGCGGCGGAAGCCGTCGGGCGTGGTGACCGTCCCGTCGTCGTTGCGCCGGCTGTGCTGCGTGTCGCCGACGCGGTTGAGCGGACCGAACTCCTGCGCGAAGAAGCGGCCCGACTCCTCGAGGATGCCGTACACCATCTCGGGCTCGGCGTGCTCGAAGCCCGACAGGGACGACGAGCGCGTGGAGGTCGACGATGTTCTCGAGGACGAACCGCATGTCCGCGAGCGGGGCCGAGTAGTCGGTCATGCGAAAACGCTAGGCACGGCCGCCCGCGGCCCGAAAGGTGATGCCGGCGTCACGTCGCGTGCCGCTCGGGCGCTCCCGTCAGGGACGGAGCGCCACCGACCATCGTGGTGAGGCCGTCGGCCGCCTCGGTGATCGCCGCCGCCAGGCGGTGCACCCCGTCGACGGACACCGGCTCGTCGGTCGTCGTCGTCAGCGACAGCGCCAGGGGGACGTCGCCCGCCCGCCCGAACACCGGCGCCGCGATCTCGGCCGGCGTCGTCGTGGCGCGGTCGACGTCGGTCAGCAGGAGCGGCTGATGGGCGGTGGCGGCGAGGAGGGCCCGCAGCGGCGACGATCTCGTCGGCCACGGCGGCGACCGGCCGGGGGGTCGACCCGGTCAGCGTCCGCCACTCGGGGGTCGCCAGCGTCACCGCGAAGCCGAGGCGGCGGATCTCGGGGAGGGCGGCGGCGGCCGCCGCCGCACCCTCGGCCGCCGGGGCGCGGGCGAGCCAGGCCTCGACGGTGGCCTCGTCCGCGAACGCCATGACGAGGGCGCCGATCGGCGGCACGAGGGGCAGGCGCACCGGCCTGCCCGGCGGAGAGCCCCGGCGGCCGCCCGGCGTCCGCCACGACGGAGATGTGGTCGCCCTCGACGACCCAGGCGCGTGCCCACAGGCCGGTGTCGCGGGCGAGGGCGTGGAGGGTCGGCCTCACGAAGTCGACCGCGGAGTACCCGCGGCGGGCCGCCTCGCCGATCGACACCAGCACGGGACCCAGCGAGTACCGCTTCTCCTCGGGGTGGCGCAGCAGCACGCCCCGCTCGCTCAGCGTGCTGAGCAGGGCGTGCGCGGTCGCCTTGTTCAGGTCGCAGCGCCGGGCCACCTCGGAGAGGGTGAACCGGTCGTCGGGGTGGGCGGCGAGCAGCTCGAGCACCGCCACCGACCGCTCGGCACCGGGGGCCGGGCGAGCCACGGCGTCAGCCCGCCCCTGCCCGGGCGGCAACGCAGGAGCACCACCAGGTGGCTCCCGGCGGCGCGTGCCGTTGTGCCGCGCGTTGATCGTCATCGTCCGCCTTGTGTCCGCCTGCGCCGTCGCCAGCAGGGTCCATGCACGTGTCCTGCCCTGCCTGTCCGCTGCTCACCCTACTGTGCGCGGCCGGGCGGACACCTGACGACGGTGGCCGTGATCACGACGCCGGCGGTCCCGGGCGAGCGGGAACGCCCTACCCTGCGCCCCGGTGACCCTCGCTCCTCTCGCTCCCGGCGTCCTCGCCTGGCTGCAGGACCCGCCCGGTCGGGGACGGCCCAACGCCGGCGTGGTCGTCGATCCCGACGGGGTGACCGTGATCGACACGCTCATGACGGCCGACCAGTACGAGCCGTTCGCCGCCGAGGTCGAAGCCATCGGGCTGCCGGTGCGCCGGATCGTCCTGACCGGCAGCAGCGTCGAGCAGGCCGGCGGCACCGGGCGGCTGAAGCTCGCCGCGGTGTACGGCAGTCGCCAGGCGAGCGTGCACCTCGACCAGCCTCCGAACGTCGAGAGCTGGCGCGCCCTCTACCCGGCAGGCGGCCGACCTGTTCGACGACGTCGTGACCCGCCCGGTGAGCCACGTCGTGGCCGGTGACGTCCAGCTCACCGCCGCCGTGACCCTCCTGGCCACCGGCGGTCAGATGGCCGAGAACGTGGTGGCGGTGGTGCCCGGGGCGCGAGATCCTGTTCGCGGGCGCGATGTGCAGCTTCGGGGTCGCCCCGCTGTGCTGGCAGGGCGACCCGGCCCGGTGGGCCGACGAGCTGGAGCGGCTGATCGAGCTCGCACCGATCGTCGTCCCCGGCCACGGCCCCGTCGGCGGCGAGGAGGAGGTCCGGGAGCTCCAGGCCTACCTGCGCGCCTGCGTCGCGGCCGCCGGCGACCCGGCCCGCATCGGGGCCGGGCCGTGGGACGACTGGGCCGACCGCGAGCACGACGAGGTCAACGTCGAACGGGCCGCGCTGCTCGCCGCGGGCGACGACGCGGTGCCGTCGTCCATGCTGCGGCTCGCCGGGCTCGCCTGAGCGGCCGGCACCGGCGGGGTCGGGTCAGGTCCGGCTGCGGAAGTCGTAGAACCGCGTCGACTCGGGTCTGTACAGCAGGTAGAGGATCACGCCGGCCAGGACCAGCGACACCAGGCTCGACACCAGGGTCACCGGGGTGGCCGTGCCGCCCGCCAGCCCGAACAGCGTGAACACGATGTTCAGCGCGCCGAGCACCGTGGCCACGACCCGGGCCCACGAGCGGCCCTGCCCGTTCTTCACGGCCATCCACACCCACAGGCCGACGCCGATCAGGCCGGCGACCACCGCGGACGCCGATGCTCACGTTGACGAGCGTGTCGACCTCGCTGGACGTGAGCGTGTCGTCGCTGTCCTCGATGGCGTCGCGGATGGCGTCGACCTGCGTGAACGTCAGCAGCACGCCGAGCAGGCTGAACGACGGCGCCGAGGTACATCAGCCGCACCGCGGTGCGGATGCTGTCGGGCTGCTCGACGGGCGCCGGTTCGTACCCCGACATCGGGTGCGGCGGCAGGTTGTCGGACGCCCACGGGCCCGAGGGCGGGGGCGGCGGGGTCTCGAACGGGCCGGATGTGGGATCGCTCACGGGTCCTCCAGCGGTGGTGTGGCCTCATCAAACCATTCCCGACGGGACCCGGTGACACACGATCTCGCCGGGGCGGTGCGCTCGGGTCGCCCAGCCACGGCAACCGCCATGGTCACCGGTACCCTCGACGGCATGATCTTCGGCCGCCACAAGCAGCGCATGATCAGCCCCGACGATGCCCTCCCGGGGCGTGATCACCGCATCTTCCCCGTCCCCGCCACCCACGAGGTGCTGGGCACGCCGCTCGAGCCGCCGTTCCCCGACGGGATGGAGCGGCTGGTGGTGGGCCTCGGCTGCTTCTGGGGCGCCGAGCGCCTGTTCTGGCAGGTCGACGGCGTCTACACGACGGCCGTGGGCTACGCCGGCGGCTACACCCCCAACCCGACCTACGAAGAGGTGTGCTCGGGCCGCACCGGCCACGCCGAGGTGGTGCTCGTGGTGTTCGACCCCGACGTGGTCGGGCTCGCCGACCTGCTGCGGGTGTTCTGGGAGGGCCACGACCCGACGCAGGGCATGCGCCAGGGCAACGACGTGGGCACGCAGTACCGGTCGTGCATCCAGGTGGCCGACGACCGCCAGCGGAAGATCGCCGAGGCGAGCCGCGACGCCTACCAGCAGGTGCTGACCGCAGCCGGCCACGGCGAGATCACCACCGAGATCGTCGACGCGCCCACGTTCTGGTACGCGGAGGACTACCACCAGCAGTACCTCGACAAGAACCCCATGGGCTACTGCGGCCTCGGCGGCACGGGCGTCTCCTGCCCGGTCGGCCTGACGGGCTGACGGCCTGACGGGCTGACGGGCTGACGAACCGTCGCCACGACAGGACAACTCGTCGCCAAGATCCTGCGGACGTACTACTGTCCGTAGCCGAACAGCGCACTCGAGTGTGCGAATCGGCGGCCGAGGGGGCCGACGAACGCGAGGGAGGCCCGAGAGATGGCGCGTGATGTCGGACGTGGACGCGGTCGCAGGGCACGGGTGATCGGGCTGGCGGCCGCCGCCGCCCTGGTCGCGGTGGGCCTCGCCCCCTCCAGCGCAGGCGCCCAGGCGGGCGACGACCCCCGGGACGATCTCGATCCTGGCTGGCTCGACGCCGAGACGGCGATCAGCAACCTCGAGCAGCGTGCCCACCACGACAAGCCGGCGGGCTTCGTCGACCCGGCCAACCCCGGCAACTTCGCCTTCGTGACGTCCGACCTCGCCTTCGCGGGCGACCACGCCTTCGTCGGCAACTTCAACGGGTTCAACATCTACGACGTCTCCGATCCGGCCGCGCCCGTGAACGTCACCAACGTGGTGTGCCCTGGCGGCCAGGGCGACCTCTCGGTGCACGGGAACCTCCTGTTCATGTCCGTGGAGGAGACCCGCGCCCGCGTCGACTGCGGCACCAACCCGACCGTGGGCACGCGGTTCCAGGGTGTGCGGATCTTCGACATCAGCGACGTCACCAACCCCGTCCAGGTCGCCGCCGTGCAGACCTGCCGTGGTTCGCACACGCACTCGATCGTCGACGACCCCGACGACAGCGAGAACGTCTACGTCTACGTGTCGGGCACGGCAGGCGTCCGCCCGGCCACGACGCTCGAGGGGTGCAACAACGAGCCCGCCACCGGCGCGAACCCGTCCCGCTGGCGCATCGAGGTCATCAAGGTGCCGCTGGCCGCGCCCGAGACCGCCGCCATCGTCGGCGGCCCGCGGCTGTTCACCGACCCCGCCACCGGCGCGATCGACGGCCTGCAGAACGCACCGCAGACGCCCCTCCACCCGTCGGGCGCACCGTGGGGCCCGACGCCGATCACCGACGCCTGCCACGACATCACCACCTACCCCGAGATCGGGCTCGCCGCTGGGGCCTGCGAGGGCAACGGCATCCTGATCGACATCTCCGACCCCGAGAACCCGGTCCGGGTCGACGAGGTCGCCGACCCGAACTTCGCCTACTGGCACTCCGCCACGTTCAGCAACGACGGCACCAAGGTCATCTTCACCGACGAGTGGGGCGGCGGGACGGCCGCCCGCTGCCGCGACACCGATCAGCCCCAGTGGGGCGCCAACGCCATCTTCGACATCGTCGACGGCCAGATGCAGTTCGCGAGCTACTACAAGCTGCCGGTGCCGCAGACGACCCGTGAGAACTGCGTGGCCCACAACGGATCGCTGGTGCCCGTGCCGGGCCGCGACATCATGGTCCAGGCCTGGTACCAGGGCGGCATCTCGCTGATCGACTTCACCGACTCGGCCAACCCGGTCGAGATCGGCTACTTCGATCGGGGCCCGATCAGCCCGACCGCGCTGGTCCTCGGCGGCTTCTGGTCGGCCTACTGGTACAACGGCAACGTCTTCGGCAGCGAGATCGCACGGGGCTTCGACGTGTTCGGCTTGGTGCCCAGCGAGCACCTGTCCGATGCCGAGGTCGCCGCCGCGGGCGAGGTGCAGCTCGCCCGAGTTCAACGCCCAGCACCAGGCCGCGTTCACGTGGGCGCCGAGCTTCGCGGTGGCCCGAGCACGGTTCGACCAGCTGGCCCGCACGTGCACGTCGACAGTGACGGGGCGGCTCGACCGTCCGCTCGTCGTCTCGGGCGTCACCTGCCTCGACGGGGCCACGGTGTCCGGTCCGGTGTCGGTGCAGGCGGGCGCGTCCCTGCTCTCGCTGGACTCGACGATCTCCGGCCCGCTCTCCGCCGCGGGCGCGAGCGCGGTGCACCTCTACAGCACCACCGTTCGAGGCCCGGTGTCGGTCACGGGCGCGACCGGCAGCGTCGCCGTGGTCGACTCGACCGTGCGGGGGCCGCTCTCGCTGGCCAACAACGTCACCGGCTCGGTCGAGCCCATCGTGGCTCGCAACACGATCCACGGCCCGCTCGCCTGCTCGGGGAACGCCCCGGCTCCGATCGACCTCGATGCGCCGAACACGGTGCGGGGGCCGGCCTCGGGGCAGTGCGCGGCACTTCGTTGATCGTCGCCCCCAGGTCTGGCCGGGATCAGGACCCGCGCGCCGACTGCATGTCGGTCATGCGCGCGATCTCGATGGCCTGATCGGCCTCGACCTCGCGTGCGAACGCGTCCGCGGCGGGCTCGACCCCGCCGCCGGCGGTGTAGAGCTCGTCCACCATCGTGAGCGCTCCCTGGTGGTGGGCGATCATCAGCTCCAGGAACAGGGCGTCGAACGCCGGGCCGCGTGCCGCCTCCAGCCGGGCCAGCTGCTCGGGGGTCGCCATGCCGGGCATGCGCTCGTGCTCGGCGTGAGCGGCGGCCTCGGGAACCTCCTCGCCCCGGTCGGTCAGCCACTGCTCGACGATCGCGATCTCGGCCTCCTGGGAGACGGTGATCCGTTCCGCCAGCAGGGGCACGTCTTCGCTGTCCGTCCGCGTCGTCGACCAGGGCCGTCATGGCGAGCGCCTGGCCGTGGTGCACGAGCATGCCCTGCATGAACTCGGTGTCGGCGGCCGTGTGCCCGGGCGTCCCGAGGTCGGCCACGTCCTCGTCAGTGAGCGCACGCCCGTCCTCGCCGGGCGCTCCGGGCTGCACCGTACGCACGTCGTCGCTCGCCCTCTCCCCCGCGCCGTCGTCGTCGGAGCCACCGGCGACGACCGTCGCACCGACCAGCGCTGCTGCGGCCACGACCCCCACGGCCGCGGCGACCAGGACTCGACGCGACGGGGCCACCGCGCCCAGTCTGGCACCGCGCCACGCCCGACCCGAGTCGTGGCCCGCACCGCCCCACGGCGTCGACGCCTGTGCTCCTGGCCGTGCTAGCGGGTGAGCAGCGTCTCGGTGTCGAGCCGTGCCAGCTTCCCTGGGTTGCGCACGGCGTAGATGCGGGAGATGCGACCACCCTCGACCACGACGCTGACCGCGGTGTCGGCCGCGCCCTCGAGGTCGACCAGGAACGCAGGTGCACCGTTGAGGACCACGATGTCCAGCTGCGCGCCTGGCGCCGCGGTGGCGAACCCCGACAGGAAGCGCGCCACCTTGGCGGCACCCTCGACCGGGCGCCGGACCGCCTGGACGACTCCCCCGCCGTCGGCGACGAGGACGACGTCCGGAGCGAGCACCTCGAGCAGGCGGTCCACGTCGCCGCTCTGCAGGGCGTGGAGGAACCTCTCGACGGCTTGTTCCTGCTCGGCCCGGCTCACCTGCATGCGCGGCCGGCGAGCGGCGACGTGCTCGCGGGCCCGGTGCGCGACCTGGCGCACCGCCGCCGGCGTCTTGCCGACCGTCTCGGCGATCTCCTCGTAGGGCGTGTCGAACACCTCGCGCAGCACGAACACCGCCCGCTCGGTCGGGCCGAGCGTCTCGAGCACGGTCAGCATCGCGATCGACACGTTCTCGGCCAGCTCGATGTCGTCGGCGACGTCAGGGCTGGTGACGAGCGGCTCGGGGAGCCACTCCCCGACGTAGTCCTCCCGCCGCCGGGAGAGCGTGCGCAGCCGGTTGAGCGCCTGACGGGTGGCGATCCGGACCAGGTAGGCGCGCGGGTCACGCACGACCGAATGGTCGACGTTGGCCCACCGCAGCCAGGTCTCCTGGACGGCGTCCTCGGCATCCGACGCCGAGCCGAGCATCTCGTAGGCGACCGTGAACAGCAGGCCGCGGTGCCGGGCGAACGCGTCGGCGCTCATGCCGGCGCGGCCACGTGCGAGGGCTCGGCGAGCGGCAGCGCGACGCCACTCACCTCTGCCTTCGGAATCCGTGGACTGCTCGCCATGTCGACCTCCTGCGATCGGTCTTCGACATGAAGACACCGGCCCGGCCGGCGCTGTGACATCCGATCGCTGGCGCACCCCTCGTCGCTTGGATGTCGCATGCCGGCGATCCACCCGTGGTCACTCGCGGGCGGTGTCGGCCTCGTCGTCGGACACGTGCCAACCGTGCTCCTGCAGGGCGTCGAGCACTTTGTCGGGGTCGAAGGTCCAGAAGATCACGCCGTCGTAACGTCCGTCCGCGGCCTCGAACCTGATCCCGGGGCTGAGTCGCCGGGAGATCCGGCCGACGCGATCGACTGCGCTTCGATCGATCCAGACGCGAGGCGGCCCGCCGAACATCGGGAGGCCGCCTGTGAGGTGGATCCATTCGTCATCGGCGCGGAGCCGGATCAGCGGCACCGTCGCGTTCGCCGTGCCGACCCGCGACCCACCACGGAAGGTCACGGAACGTGCCTCGTCGAAGGCGTGGTCCGGAGCGGCGGAGGGCGGTGCCACCGACGGCCGCAGGCCTTGCGCCTCCATCCGGCGGCGGATGACGAGGTTGGCCAGCCCGACCAGGCCGAACACCACGATCCCGGCGATGACGACAGGTGCCATGAGCGGGACAATAGAGGTCAGATCGCCAGGCGGACGGCGGCGCGGCCGGCGAGCCGCAGTATCGAGGGCTACGAACTTGAAGTGCGGAGAGGCCGTCGATGAACTTCTCGAATGGCACCGAGCCGTCATCGGCCTCGAACGGCTCCGGCGTCCAGATCCCAGCCACAGGTCAGAGCATCAGCCCGCTGCGTCGCTGATGCCACGTCGCGGTGGTCGCTGATCACGAGGCGCACTGCTTACATGGACGGTTGCCGCCCTTGCCCGGCACTCGGTTCTTGGCCAGGGATCTGTTGCACCGGTCGGTACAGGTTTCGCTGTCGTGGTACACGTCGGGATCGGAAGGGTTGCTCGAGTGGTAGCTCATTGGAGGTCCTCCAGCGGCGGGGCGGCTGGTCACTCCGCCGTTGCGCAAGGCAACGACAAGTCTGTGTGCGTGTCGGGGGGGTTTCCTGGAGACCTGATCGGTGCTGCGGACTGCTCGGTCGATGGAACAGACGCTGACGGCTCGAACAGGCCTTCGAAGCGATGCGGGCGTTTCTGGGCCCGTTCAACGAGCGCGAGCCCCAGGATCGAGCGCGACCCTGGACCAGCTCTATTGCGTTGAACCGAGTTCGAACCCGACGGGCTGACGGCCGACCCAGCGCAGTGGCACGACTGGGTGGCGGCCGTGAACAGCGTCGTGCAAGACCCGTCGCCCCCATCTCCGCTCCGCCCCGGCCGGAGCGGCCCGGCCGGCGTCGCAGTGGGCGCGGAGGGACTCGAACCCCCGACATCTGCCTTGTAAGGGCAGCGCTCTAGCCAACTGAGCTACGCGCCCGGAACGAGCGAGGCTACCGCCCGGCGGCTTCCTCCACGTCCTCCTCGGAGCACACGGGAACCCCCGCGACCCGGAGGGCGCGGGCGGTCACGCCCTCTCCGGCGACGCGGGTGCGTGAGAACGATCCGTCGTAGACCTCGTGGCAGCCGCACGACGGTGAGCGGGCCTTCAACACGGCGCCTTCGGCCCCGGTCGCCCCCGCCAGGCGGACGGTGTGGGCCGCCCCGCGCGCGTACGCGTCGGTGACGTCGTCGCCCGCCGCCGTCGCCACCCGCCCGGACGGCTGGACCTCGGCCGCGGGCCGGGGCGTCGGGAGGCCGCCGACCGTCTCGGGACAGACCGGGATGAGACGCCGGTCACGGCCGAGCGCCACCACTGCCTCGCTCGTGCTCGCCCGTCCGACGTGGTTGCACGCCACGCCCAGCAGGCAGGCCGACACGATGAGCGGTCGGCCGGGCGCTCGGTCGCTCGACGGCGACCATCCCTCGCTGGGTGTGGGGGGCCAACTACGTTCGCCCATGACACCACCGTATCGCCGAGTCACTTTCGCCGATTCCGCGCCCCCTCGAACCTGTCCCGTCCGCCGAGATCGATCCGCCGACACGCCGGAGGAAGTCCATGGTCGGGCGCCCGCAGCCCACGAGCGACAACAGCGTCGACCTGACCCGCCGCTACCTGGCCGAGCTCGGGTCGTACCCGCTGTTGACGGCCGAGGACGAAGCGACGTTGGCCCAGGCGATCGCGGAGGGGCGCACGGCCGAGTCGAAGCTGGCCGACCCCGGAGCCTCGTGGTCGCGACGCGAGCGCACCAAGCTGCAGGTCGCCGTGCGGGGCGCGGCCGAGGCGCGGCGGCGGTTCATCCAGTCGAACCTGCGGCTGGTGGTCTCGATCGCCAAGCGCTACCAGACGCCCAGCATGTCGCTGCTCGACCTCATCCAGGAGGGGAACCTCGGCCTGATGCGCGCGGTCGAGAAGTTCGATCACCGCAAGGGCTTCAAGTTCTCGACCTACGCCACGTGGTGGATCCGCCAGGCGATCGGTCGGGGCATCGCCGACAAGGGCCGCACGATCCGGCTCCCGTCCCACCTCATGGACACGCTGGCCACGCTGTCCCGCAGCTCGTCGTCGCTGCTCAAGGCGCTCGGGCGCGAGCCGACCCCGGCCGAGCTGTCCGAGGACACGGGCATCCCGATCGACAAGGTCCAGTCGGCCCTGCGTGCCGCGCCCGACCTCGTGTCGCTGTCCGCCGCCGTGGGCGACGACGGCGACCACGAGCTCGGCGACATGCTGGCCGACCCGACCAGCGAGGCCCCGTTCGACGCGGCCGCGGCCGCCATCGAACGCGACGACCTCCGCTCCCTGCTCGCCCAGCTCGACGAGCGGGAGCGGGAGATCCTCTCGTTGCGCTTCGGGCTCGCCGACGACCGGCCGCTGACGCTCGACGAGGTCGGCCGGCGCTTCAACCTCACCCGCGAGCGCATCCGTCAGATCGAGGCCAAGGCCCTGACCAAGCTGCGCCACCCGTGTTCGGCGCAGCACCGGCGCCTGGTCGACGCGCTCTCGCGCTGACACGTCGAACCACCGACGCGCCCGGCGGGCTCGGCGTCGCCCGCGTGGCAGCCCGTCAGCTCGCCAGCTGACCGGCGGCCTCGGCCGCCGCCTGCCGGAGCACCGCCCCGTCGCCCCTGTGGCTCGCGGACTTGGTGGGGCCCGACTGGCCGTCCCCCGCCACCGACGCCCCGTCGCCGAGCGCGCTCGACGCCAGCGCCATGAGCGCCGAGACCGCTTCGTGCTGCAGTGCCGGCAGCTCGCCGGCCGCGAACCAGCGGACCTCGCGTATCTCGGGCGAGTGTGGCGCGGCCGACGCCGGATCGACGCCTGCCCCGGTCGCGCCCGGAACACGACGTCGATCCGCTGCGGCCGGCTGTCCACCACGACAGCGGGTGCGCCGAGCAGCTCGACGTCGAGGCCGACCTCCTCGCCGACCTCGCGGCGGGCGCAGACGGCCACGTCCTCACGGCGCTTGATCAACCCGCCCGGCAGGCCCCACCCGTCGCGGTAGGTGAGGCGCACGAGCAGGATCCTGCCGTCGTCGCGCTCGACCACACAGGCCGCGCCGACCGTGAACGACGGCGCGGCGAGCCGGACGACCCAGCGCCGCACCGGGCGCGGCACATGGCGCCAGACACGGAGCAGTGCGCGCTGCACGCCGTTCACCACGGGTTCAGGGTACCCAGCGGCCGTGACACGCCCGCGACGGATTCGTCACGGTCCGGCGACGTGTTCGTCGTCGTGGCGGGGACGGGCGGCCAGCAACGCGTCGAGCAGGGACGGCGTCGCCGCACCGACGGGAGTCCGGCGCGCCCCGTGGTCGAGGGCCACGAGGTCGCGGCCCTGTGCGTCGACGACGAGCGCGCCCGCCTCGGCGCACACGAGCGCCCCGCCCAGGTAGTCCCACGACCCGTGGGCGGACGGGCTGCAGTCGACGAACCCGTCGAGCACCCCCTCGGCGACCGCGCACAGGTCGAGCGCGGCCGCGCCGAGCGTGCGGAACTGGTGCCACCCGAGCGACTCCGTCGGCAGCCCCGAGATCCCGACGAGGGCCTCGGCCGGGTCGGCGCACCCCGAGGGCGCGAGCGGCACCCCGTCGACTGCGGCCCCACCACCCCGGACCGCCGTGAACGTGCGCCCGTGCGGCAGGTCGACGACGAGCGCGGCCCGTGGGCCCTCGGCGTCGACGGCGCACAGGCTCGTGGCGAACCACGGGATGCCCCGGGACGCGTTCGTGGTGCCGTCGAGCGGGTCGAGCACGACCACGACGTCCCGGTCGGCGATCGCGCAGCCCCGACTCCTCCGACAGCACGCCGACGCCGCCTGCCTCGAGCACCCGGACCCCGGCGGCGTCGGCGGCCAGGTCGCTCAGGTACTGGCCCGGGATCGTGCCCGCGAGCCCCCAGTCGTCGAGGCCGTCGAGCGCGCCGCGGATCTCGAGCGCCGCCTCGTGCAGCAGATCGACGAGGGCGTCGTCGCTCAAGGGCATCGCGCGGGTCTATCAGGTGAGGCGTGGCAGGCTGGGGACGTGGCCGCCATCGACGTCGCCGGCTTCGTCGCCGAGCTCAAGGACCACGCCGTCGACCACGGGTTCCACGTCCACGACGAGCGGCACTTCGTCGAGACGTACTCGCTGCGCCAGACCTGGGAGGTCGACCTGCACCCCGAGGAGGCGTGCGGCGGCCCGCTCGACCTGCACCTGGCGCTCGAGGTCGACCCCCGGGCGCTGCTGTCGTTCGAGGACGTGATCACGGGGCTGCCCGAGGACGAGGACCCGCCCGACACGTTCCACTTCCCGCTGGTGTTCACCTGGGCGCTGCCGCCGCTGCCCAACGGCCCCGACCTGCTCGTCCTCGCCACCGAGCTGGCGGGCATCGGCGGCACCGACCTCCCGCTCGAGGTGTCGGCCATCGACTCGTTCCCGTCGGTCACCGACGCGCCCGAGCGCAGCCTCGCCATCGCCTCGCGCATCGAGGTGTCGCTGGCCCGGATCTTCCTCGGGCAGGAGCAGTTCTGCGACGTGCTCGACACCTGCCTGGCCGTCAGCCGCTATCTGCTCGAGAACTCCGAGGGGTGGCTGGGCGAGAACAGCGTGTAGGACCGAGAGGTCCTCACGTGCGCCGTCGTGCTTTGATGACGGCATGTTCACGAACATGACAGTTCGGGCGCTCGCCGCCGCGCTCGCGTCGGCGGTGCTGGTCGCGGCCTGCAGCGGCGACGACGCGGACGACGCCGCGCCCGCCGATGCCGGGACCACCGAACCCGACGGGGCGGGCACGCCCGCGGATCCCGGGCCGTGGGTGGTCGAGGCCCCCGAGGACCACGGCCTCGATCCGGCCACCCTCGAAGAGGCCCGGACCTACGCCTTCGCCGAGGGCCGCAACACGCAGGGGGTCGTGGTCGTGCGCGACGGGGTCATCGTCGCCGAGTGGTACGCCGACGACGCCGGCCCCGACTCGTGGGTCGCGAGCTGGTCGGTGGCCAAGAGCTTCGCCAGCGCCACGGTCGGCATCGCCATCGGCGAGGGGAAGATCCCGGGCGTCGACGAGCCCATGACCACCTGGTACCCCGAGTTCGCGGGCACCGAGCGCGAGGACATGACCCTCGAGGACGTGCTGCAGATGGGCTCGGGCCTCGACTGGGTCGAGAACTACGACCCGGAATCGCTGGCGTCGTCCGACATCATCCGCATGGTCACCGGCGAGCGTGACCAGCTGGCCTACGCCGCGTCGCAGCCCGCCGAGGTGCCCCCGGGCACCCGCTGGAGCTACTCGAGCGGCGACACGATGTTGCTCTCGGGCGTCATCGAGCAGGCCACCGGCATGCCGGCCGACGAGTACGCCACCGAGGTGCTGTTCGAGCCCCTCGGCCTCGAGCGGGCCGAGTGGTGGCGCGACGGCGAGGCGCACACGCTCACCTACTGCTGCTTCGACTCGACCAGCCGCGACTTCGCCCGCTTCGGCCAGCTGTACCTGCAGAACGGGATGTGGGGCGACGAGCAGGTCGTGCCCGAGGACTGGGTGGAGGACTCGGTCGTCCCGTCCGCCGCCTCGGAGGAGGCGGGCGAGCCGTACGGCTACCAGTGGTGGCTCGGCGAGCCCGAGGGCATCGACGAGGACGTCTTCGCCGCTGTCGGCCACGACGGGCAGTGGATCTACGTGATCCCGGGGCTCGACATGGTGGTCGTGCGCAACGGGACCTACGTGAAGGACCCCGGCCCGCCGATCGCCGACCCCAACCTGTTCCCGGTCTACCCGTCCGACAACTTCGTGCCCGGCCGGGGCACGGCCCCGCCGGACGACTGGGACCCGAGCGAGTTCCTGGGCCCCATCATCGCCGCGGCCGAGGGTTGAGCGGCTGAGAACGTACGCGGATAGGTCACGCCGTCTCGGGTTGCCGCTCGCGTGCTGCCTGTCGGCCGGCTGTGGAGCTGGGGGTCGACCACCAAATCCCCCCGCGTGGGCTGTGCCGAGCGCCCTATCTGCTCGGCCTCTAAAGCCGGCCGCGCCGCCACGGGCCGGTGATGGCGAAGGTGACACCCGGGGTCTGGATGTTGACGAACAGCTCGTCCCCCACCGGCGAGAACGCGGCCCCCGCGAACTCGCTGCCCCGGTAGTCGCCGGGGGCGATCAGCGGCTTCCCGGCGATGGGCGACTCGACGACCATGTTGTTCTCCGCGAAGTGGAACGAGCCGCCCCGGTCGTTGATCCCGACCAGCCGGGCGCCGAACAGCCGGGACCCGTCCGCCGCCGTGCGGCCCCCACCGTCCTCGCACACGAGCAGGCCGCCGCGCGGGCTGACGGTGATGTTGTCGGGGTTGTCGGCGGTGTCCTCGTCGGGGGACACGTAGATGGCGGTCAGCGACGCCGGCCGGTGGCGGCCGCCCAGGGCCAGCGCCCACACCGTCCCCTTGCCCGCCGGACCGCCGCTCGTGTCGACGAAGTAGATGACGTCGTCGTCGTACCAGCACCCCTCGCCCCGCCGGAACACCGCGCCGCCCGCGGCCTCGCCCTGGAGGAACGGGCCCGATCGCCCCGAGCCCTGGATCGGCGGGAACCCTTCGCCCGGGGAGGTGAACGATTCGGGATCGGCCGTCGGGTCGGCGATCTCGACCCAGTCGACGGTGAAGCGCTCGCCCTGGGTCGCCGCGCCGAGATCGGCGTTGTCGACACCGACGACCCGCAGCATCTCCAGGGTGCCGCCCTGCTCGAGGGCGCCGATGCCGTGGGGCGGACGGTGCGGGCGCATCCGGTAGAAGCCGCTGTGCGGCCCGTTGTCCTCGGTCAGGTACACGTCGCCCGTGTCGGGGTCGACGGCGGCGGCCTCGTGGTCCATGAGCCCCATCGCCTCGATCGGCACCGCGCTCGCCGGGCCGAGGCGGGGCGACGGCACCTCGAACACGAACCCGTGGTCGCGCGCGCCGATCGCCGACCCGCGGATCGTCACCTCCTCGCACGTGAGCCACGAGCCCCACGGAGTCGGGCCGCCGGCACAGTTCGTGAGGGTGCCGCCGAGCGTGGCACGAGCGCCGGTGAACCGGCCCCGGGAGTACGTGACCGCGGTCGTCCCCCCGCCGAGCCCCTCGACGACACCGGGCACGCGGAAGCCGTCGTACACAGGGGCGAGGCCGGCGCCGATCGTCGGCAGGGGGTTCCCGGCCACGGAGGGCCCTCGCTCGTGGTTGCGGATCAAGACCACCTCGCGGTCGCGCCCGTGCCCCACGACGTCGACGACCGCCATGCCGTCGTGACGGTCGGGGGTGAGCGTGCCGTCGTCCATCGGGTCTCCCGTCCACCCGAACGACTGGTACGTGAAGCCCTGCGGCAGCGCGAGCAGCGGCAGCCCGGTCGTGAGGTCGGCGACGGGGGCGAGCGGGCCGTACCCGTGCTGGGGTCGCGGCCCGCGGCAGGCGTCGAAGCCGCTGAGCGGGCCGATCACCGCGAGGGTTCCGAGCGTGGCCGAGCCCGACCGCAGGAACGAGCGCCGGCTCACCCCGCGTCCCACCGTCCGTGTGTCGTCGGCCTGCGTCATCGGTGCCCCCTCGGCTCGCTCGTTCGCCCGACTGATGGTGCCCGAACAGGGTGGCGCCCGCGTGGACGACAGGCGGCGTCGGGGTGACCGCTGGTCGACAGGTCCGCCCGTCGCCCGGACGGTACGTTGCGGGCATGACGGCGACGGACGCGCCTCCGACCAACCTGCTCGATCCCGACTGGTGGGTCGACCTCGACCGCGTGCACGAGTTCTTCACCTGGGCCCGCCGCGAGGCGCCCGTGTACCGCGACGCCAACGACTACTGGATCGTCACGCGCCACGCCGACGTGATCGACGTCGAGCGGCGCAGCGACGTGTTCTCGTCCCGCGGCTCGTACCGGGCGAACATCGCCATGGAGGAGTCGAACACCATCGCCCTCGACGATCCCGACCACCTGGCGCAGCGTCGGCTCGTCAGCCGCCAGTTCACGCCGCGGGCCGTGCAGGAGCACACCGCGTTCCTGCGGTCCCGCATCGACGAGCTGCTGGCCGCGGTCGCCGACCAGGGCCGGCTCGAGGTGGTCCACGACCTGGCCGCGCAGCTCCCGTCGCGCCTCACGGCCGAGCTGCTCGGCTTCCCCGAGGAGCGGTGGCCCGACATCAAGTCGTGGTCGGAGCGGCTCATGCGGACCGACGCCATCACCTTCGACAACGACGCCCTCATGGGGATGATGAACGCCATCATGGAGTTCAACCCCGTGCTCCAGGACATCGCCGCCGAGCGGACGGGCTGCCCCGCCCACGACCTCATCTCGGTCTGGACCGCCGCCGGCATGGACCCGCTCACGATGATGCACGAGACCGGGCTCTACATCGCCGGCGGGGCCGAGACGACGCGCACCGTGATCGGGCGCGGCCTGGCCGTCCTGGCCGACCACCCCGACCAGTGGGAGGCGGCCGCCGCCGACCCGGCGCGGGTGCCGGGCCTGGTCGAGGAGGTCATCCGCTGGGTGACGCCGCTCAACAACATGTTCCGTCGGGTCCTGCGCGACGACCGCATCGGCGACCAGCCGGTGCGGGCCGGGGATCGCGTCATGCTGGCCTACCCGTCGGCCAACCGTGACGAGACGGTGTTCGACGACCCGTTCCGCTTCGACATCTCCCGCGACCCCAACCCCCACCTGGCCTTCGGGCAGGGCACCCACTTCTGCGTCGGGGCCAACCTGGCCCGCCTCGAGCTGCGGCTGCTGTTCGGCGCCCTGACCGAACGGTGGACCAACCTCCGGGTGGTCACCGCACCCGACCTGGAGCCGAACGTCTTCGCCACCGCCGTCCGGCGCTTCGACCTGGCCTTCGACCTGCGCTGAGCCGCCGACTGAACTCGGCGTCAGGGGGCCGGCTCGGCTGACCAGCGCCGGGCCGAGGTCGGCGACGGCGCGCGCGCCGACCAGCGCCATCGTGCGGCGCACGTCGGCGTCGAGCAGCCCGAGCACGTGGTCGACGCCGCGCTCGCCGGCGGCGCCGAGCGCCGTAGAGGTAGGCCCGGCCGGCCATGCACGCCGTCGGCGCCGAGCGGCGACCGCCTTCACGATGTCGCTGCCGCGCCGGACGCCGCCGTCGCAGATGATCTCGATGCGGTCGCCGACCGCGTCGGCGACCGGCGCGACGAGGTCGATCGGTCGCCGGCGCGCCGTCGAGCTGGCGGCCGCCGTGGTTCGACAGCGCGATCGCCTCGACGCCGGCGTCGGCGGCGAGCCGGCGTCGTCGACGGTCTGGATGCCCTTGAGCACGATCGGCCCGTCCCAGACCGAGCGCAGCCAGTCGACGTCGGCCCACGACAGCGCCGGGTCGAACTGCGCGTTGATGTAGTCGGCCAGCGACACCGGCGTCGGCGCCGTCGCCGACCGTCGCGGCCGACGACGTTGGCGAAGCGGATCGGCTCGGCGCGCACGAACGCCCACGTCCAGCCGGGGTGGAGCGCGCCGTCGAGCGAGCGTGCCGAGGCCCGATCTTGGGCGGCAGCGTGAAGCCGCGGCGCACGTCGCGCTCGCGCCGGCCGAGCACGGCGGTGTCGACCGTGAGCACGAGCGCCTCGTAGCCGGCCGCGGCGGCCCGCTCGATCATCTCCTTCGACCAGCCCGCGGTCGCGCCACACGTAGACCTGGAACCACTGCGGCCCGTCGCTGACCGCGGCGACCTCCTCGATCGAGCGGGTGCTGAGCGTCGACAGCGTGTACGGCAGCCCGGCCCGCGGCCGCGGCGCGGGCGACGGCCAGCTCGCCCTCGCGGGTCGGCGATGCGGGTGAAGCCCGGTCGGGCGCGAGCACGAGCGGGAGCGGCAGCGGCCGGCCGAGCAGCGTGGTCGACGGTGTCGACCGTCGCCGACGTCGCGCAGCACCCGCGGCCGGAACGTCGATGCGGGCGAACGCCGCCGCGTTGGCGGC
Organism: uncultured Acidimicrobiales bacterium; assembly: GCA_963778415.1. GTDB lineage: Bacteria > Actinomycetota > Acidimicrobiia > Acidimicrobiales > VFJN01 > ZC4RG19. The sequence continues at coordinate 10,644 of CAVZUI010000010.1, read as the reverse complement.
CAGCGTCCGCTCGTCCTCGGCGCCGCCGTCGATGTAGTCGAACACGCCGCGGGGCAGCCGCCGCCGGGCGATGGCGCGCAGGTCGTCGACCGACGCGGCCCGGGCGCAGCCGGCGGGCGACGGGGTCGAGCTCGATGCGCCGGAAGCGCAGGACCGACCGGAGCGTCTCGACGACCTGGCCGGCTCGCCCCGTTCACCGCGCCGGCCCACTGCTCACCCGCCGCGCCTCCAGCGGAGCTGCCACTGCTCGCGGTAGGGGTCGAGGCGGCCGTCGGTCGGGTCGAGCTCGGTGACGAGGAGGTCGACCCGCTCGGGCGGGAGCGCCCGGGCCGGCGCACGCTGGCCGAGCTTGCTGGAGTCGACGGCGACCACGACCTCGGCGGCGACGTCGGCCAGCGCCAGCTTGACCTCGGCCTCCTCCAGGGTGGCCTCGGACGTGCCGTGGCGGGGATCGACGGCGGCGGCCGACACGAAGAGCCGGCGCAGCAGGACCTCCCGCGCCGCCCGGGTGGCCAGCGGTCCGACCAGGCTGCCGGTGCGGGGGTCGAGCTGGCCGCCGGTCAGCAGGGCGGTGACCCCGGGCGCGTCCTGCAGGGCCTGGAACGTGTCGGGTCCGTTGGTGACCACGGTGAGCTCGCGGGGCCGGCCGACGCGCCCGGCGAGGCGCTGCAGGGTCGTCGAGGCGTCGACCCCGATGGCGCCGCCGTCGCCCACCAGGTCGACCAGCTTGGCGGCGATGCGGTCCTTGGCCCGGGCCTGGCGGCCGAACCGCTCGGCGAACGGCTGCGGTCCGACGGCGACGGCGCCGCCCCGGATGCGCTGGACCAGCCCCTGCTCGGCGAGCAGGTCGAGGTCGCGCCGGATGGTCATCTCGCTGACGTCGAGCTCCACCGCGAGGTCGGCGACCTTGACCCGGCCGTCGACGCGGACCCGGTGCTCGATCTGCGCCAGGCGGTCGACGGCGTCGATGCTCATGGTCGCCCGCGTTCGCGGTGGCCCCGGCCGCCGCGGTGCGCCCGGCGGCGGGTGCCAGGTGGCGCCCGGCGTCGGCGAGGTCGGCGAACACGCCGAGGGCGATGCCCTGCACGAGCGCGTTGCCGAGGGCGGTCGCCTCGATCGGGCCCGGCACGCACCGGGCGCCCCGCTGCACTCGGCCAGCAGTCGGCGGTAGCAGCGTCGACCTGGGCGCCGCCGCCGAAGACGTCCACCTCGGTCGACCCCGCCGAGCCGGTCGACGCACGGCCGCGGTGCCGGCGGCCATGCGAGTCGACGATGCACCGGGCGACGACCGGCGCGGGGCGCCGCCGCGAGTCCAGCCCGGCGCCGCCGTCACCTCGGCCTGCATGTCGGCGGGTGCGAGGAAGCGGTCGTCGGCGGCGTCGAGACGGGGCAGCTCGCCGGTCGACCGTCGGCCGCGCGCGGCCAGCAGGTCGTCGAGCGGCGGGTCGCCCCACGCGCGGCGGCACCGCTCGAGCAGCCAGGAGCCCGATCACGTTCTTCAGGAGCCGGACGCCGCCGAGCGACGCCCGGCTCGTTGGTGAAGTTGCCGGCCGCGCCGCCTCGTCGAGCGTCGGGCGCCGGCCGCTCGCGCCGACGAGCAGCCACGTCCCGCTCGACACGAACGCCGCGTGCCGCCGGGCGGCGGCCCATCGCCGACCACCGCGGACGCGGTGTCGTGGCCGCCGACGAGGTGCACGGGGATGCCGCGCCACGTGCCGGCCGGCGTCGCCGGCGCGAGCGATCGGCGGCAGCAGCGCCGGGTCGACGCCGACGGCGTCGAGCAGCTCGGCCGACCAGTCGCCGGTGGCGAGGTCGACGAGCGCCGGTCGTGCCCGCGCTCGTCCGCTCGCCGAGACCGCGCCCGGTGAGGTGGTGGACGAGCAGCTCGGGCAGCAGCAGCAGGCGGCGAGCGCGCGCGAGCTCGGCGCGGTCGTGGGCGGCGAGCTGGAAGATCGTGTTGATCGGCTGCAGCTGGATGCCCGTCGTGCGGTAGAGGCGGTCGCTCGCCGATCGCGGTCGACGACGTCGCGCCAGCCGGCGGTGCGGTCGTACCGGTAGCGAGTGCGGCGGCGCCACGCAGCGTCGCCGTCGTCGTCGAGCAGGCCGTAGTCGACGCCCCACGTGTCGACGCCGATCGACGCCACCGGGCCCCGCGCGAGCGCCGAGGCCAGCCCGGCTCGACCTCGGCGACCAGCCGGTCCCAGTCCCAGCGCAGATGCCCGCCGCCGTCGCGTACCGGGCTCGTGGGCGTAGCGGTGGACGACGTCGACGCCGGCGGGCGGCGTCCGAGGTCGACCGCGGCACACCCGGATCGACGACGCGCCGAGGTCGACGGCGACGACGACCGGCTCGGCGACGAGCGATCACTACAGGCCGGTGGCGACCGGCGTCGCTGCCCCGCTCGGCGACCTTGGCCGCGCGGTAGCCGACGGCCCGGTAGGTCGCCAGCGGGTCGAGGGCGGCGCCGTTGCGCCGGCGGGCCTCGGCGACGAGCGGGCGCACGTCGGTGCGGTAGGCGCGGTGCAGCACCTCGGCGGCGCGGGCGGGGTCGTTGGCGTCCTGCGCCTCGGCCAGCGTCGGCGCGGTCGACGCACAGCGCCTGGGCGAGCGTCGACCTGGATGCGCGTCGGTGGCCTGGATCAGGTCCTCGAGCGGGTCCTTGAGGTTGTGGCTCTCGTCGATCATGTAGGCGAGCGTCGGGCATGCGCGCCGTCGCCGGCGTCCAGCAGCTCGCACCAGATGAGGAACAGCTGGAACGGCTTGATCGAGCCGACGGTCAGGTCGTCGTCGCCGTACTTCGAGTCGTTGAAGTGGAACCCGCCGAGCCGGCCGACCATCGCCAGGCGGCGACACGACCTGCTCGATGTTGGTGTTCGGCAGGTGGTGGCCGAGGTCGACCAGGCACTTGGCCCGCTCGCCGGTGCCCTGGGCCAGCAGCAGCGACGTGCCCCAGTCGTTGTTCACCGACGAGTAGAACGCCGGCTCGTAGGGCTTGTGCTCGGTGTACAGCTCCCAGTCGCCGGGCAGGTGGGCGTAGATCTCCCGCAGGCCCGTCGAGCACCCGCTCGAACTGGCCGCGGAAGCTGGCCTGGCCCGGGTGGTTCATGCCGTCGGCCAGCCACACCGTGATCGCCGGCGACCCGAGCTCGCACGCCGAGGTCGATCACGTACTGGTTGTGCTCGATCGCGGCCGCTGGCGCGCGCCGGCGTCGGCGTTGGCACAGGCTGCCGAACTTGTAGGAGATCGCGCCGTCGCCGGTGGTCGACGGGTTGTCCTGGAACGTGTTCGAGTTCATGGCGTCGAACGCGATGCCGCGCTGCCTCGGCGTGGGCGCGCAGCGCGGCGGCGTCGTCGGCCCGGGTCGTCCCACGGCACGTGGAGGCTGACCGTCGGTTGGCGCCGGTCAGCGCGTTGCAGGGCGGCGACGTCGTCGATCTTCTCGTCGGTCGTGCGGGGCTCGCCGCCGACCGGGGAACCGGCCGAAGCGGGTGCCGCCGGTGCCGACCGCCCACGACGGCGCCGCCACCGAGAACCGGGCCACCTCGTCGATCACGCGCCTCGCCGTCGACGCCGGTGCGGGCCACCACGTCGAGCGGCGTGGGCGAGGTCGCGCTCGTGCCAGGCCAGCCGGAGCTCGTTCTCCTCGGCGATGCGGCTGCGGTCGATCGTCATCGGCGTTCCTCTCCCCTCACCGTAGGAACGCCATCGGTACGCCGCCGTCGACCGGCACGATCGTGCCGGTCGTGCAGCGACAGGTCGCCACCGAGCAGCGCGAACACCGCGGCGGCGACGTGCTCGGGCAGCACCTCGGTGCTCGAGCAGCGTGCGCCCGGCGTAGAACCGGCCGAGCTCCTCCTCGGGCACGCCGTACACCTTGGCCCGCTCGGCGCCCCAGCCGCTGGCGAAGATGCCCGAGCCCCGCACCACGCCGTCGGGGTTCACGCCGTTGACCCGCACGCCGTGCTGGCCCGAGCTCGGCGGCCAGCAGCCGGACCTGGTGGGCCTGGTCGGCCTTGGCCGCGCCGTAGGCGACGTTGTCGGGCCCGGCGACGACCGCGTTCTTCGACACGACGTAGACGATGTCGGCCGGCGAGCCCCTGCGCGACCATCACCCGGGCCGCCTCCCGGCTGACGAGGAACGAGCCCCGGGCCATCACGTCGTGCTGGCAGGTCCCAGTCGTCGACGGTCGTCTCGAGCAGCGGCTTGGAGATCGACAGGCCGGCGTTGTTGACCACGAGGTCGACGCCGCCGTAGGCGGCGGACGCCGCCTGGACCGCGCGCGGCCACGGCGGCCTCGTCGGTGACGTCGACCTCGACAGCGGTCGCCACGTCGGCGCCGCCCAGCTCGGCCGCGACGGCCTCGGCCCCCGCGGCGTCGCGGTCGGCGACCACGACCGCGGCGCCCTCGGCCGCCAGTCGCTCGGCGATCGCCTGGCCGATGCCCGACGCCGCCGCCGGTCACGAGCGCGACCCGGCCGGCAGCGGCTTCGGCGGCGGGCAGCCGGCGGAGCTTGGCCTCCTCGAGCTCCCAGTACTCGATGCGGAACTTCTCGGCCTCGTCGATGGGCGCGTAGGTCGACAGCGCCTCGGCGCCCCGCATCACGTTGATCGCGTTGACGTAGAACTCGCCGGCGATGCGCGCGGCCCGCGGCGTCGGCGCCGAAGCTGAACATGCCGACGCCGGGCACGAGCACGATCGACCGGGTCGGCGCCCGCGCATCGGCCGGCGAGTCGGCGGGTGGCGTGGCGCCGGTAGTAGGCGGCGTAGTCGGCGCGGTACTCGGCGTGCAGCTCGCGCAGGCGCGCCACCAGGTCGTCGACGGGCGCGGTCGGCGGCAGGTCGAGCAGCAGCGGCCGGACCTTGGTGCGGATGAAGTGGTCGGGGCACGACGTCCCGAGGGGCGCGAGCCGGGTCGACGGCCTCGCGGACGAGCGAAGTCGAGCACGACGTCGCTGTCGGTGAAGTGGCCGACGACGCGGCGGTCGGTCGAGCACAGGCCCCGGATGATCGGGCGCCAGCGCGGCCGGCCAGCCGGCGGCGCTCGTCGGCCGGCAGCGGCTCGAAGCCGGGGCACGATCGGCCCGAACGGATCGGGCCGTGCCGCGCTCGGCGATGAAGCGCTCGGCCCGGGCGATGACCTCGAGCGACGCGGCCTGGCACGCCTCGACGTGTCGGCCCACGTGGTCAGGCCGTGGCCGCCGAGCACGACGCCCCGCAGGCCGGGGTTGTCGGCGGCCAGCGCCGCGATCTGCAGGCCCAGCTCGAAGCCCGGGCGGCGCCACGGCACCCAGCCACCTCGCGGCCGAAGCACTCCTTGGTCAGGGCCTCGCCGTCGGCGGCGGCCGCGAGGGCGATCACCGCGTCGGGGTGGAGGTGGTCGACGTGGGCGGGCGTCGACCAGCGCGTGCATGGCGGTGTCGATCGACGGCGCGGCGCCGCCGCCCGGCCCAGCGGCAGTGCTCGAACAGCGCCGACCATCTCGTCCTCGTGCTCGACGCCGCGGTACACGCGCCGCAGCGCCGCGCACCCGGTCGAGCGCGCAGCGCGGCCAGGCCCTCGGGCCGCGAGCGTGCCGAGGTCGCCGCCCGAGCCCTTCACGTACAGCACCTCGGTCGGCTCGCCGGTGACCGGGTCGACGACCGTGGCCTTGCACGAGGTGTTGCCGCCGCCGTAGTTGGTGACCCGCGGGTCGGCCCCGAGGGCGTGCGACCGTGCGAGCAGGGCGCTCGACCTCGGATGGCCAGGTGGTGTCCAGCGGCTCCTCCTCTCGCGTCAGTCCAGGTGGAACACCAGGTCGAGCGCTCGCATCATCTGGTCGGCGGCCAGGCCCTCGCCCTCGAAGTACGGGGCCATCAGCGCCTGCCACCGCTCGTTGACCGGCTCCGCGGCCATCGCCGCCTGCGCCTCCGCCAGGGTGCCCGGCGTCTCGACGTAACCGAACAACGTCCCGTCGGGTTGCAGGAACAGCGAGTAGTTGTGCCAGCCGGTCCGGCGCAGCGCGTCGAGCATGTCGGGCCACACCGCGGCGTGGTGCCGGCGGTAGTCGTCGACCATCTCGGTCCGGACCTTCAGCGTGAAGCCGAACCGGTGCACGCGGTCGTCCTCCTCGTCGGCGGGATGCCGGCGACCACGGCGACCGGGCGGGCGTCGTCGACCCGCCCCGCCCGGCGCCCGCGGTCACGAGTCGATGTTCTCCTCGGTGTAGACGGTGAACGGACCCATCACGACCCGCAAGCCGGCGTCGCGGGTCGGATCCGCCTCGATCGTGTACTCGCCCATCCGGCCGGCGGTGAACGTCTGGCCCTCGGCGGCCTCGATCTGCCCCGTGGCGATGCCGTAGGTGGCGTAGTAGGTGAGGTAGCCGAGGTCGACGAAGCTCCACAGCGCGAACTGCGGGGCGCAGCCGCTCTCGGTGTAGGCCCGCATCTCGTCGGGCAGGCCCAGACCGGACACCTTGACGCTGTCGCACAGGCCCTCGTCGGTCATGGCCTTGGCCGCGGCGGCGATGCCGACGGTGGTGGGCGCCATGATCAGCTCGAGGTCCGGGTGCGAGTCGACGCAGGGCCAGCGCCTGGTCGTACGACTCGTCGGCGTCGTCGTTGCCGTAGACGGTGTCGACCAGCTCCAGGCTGGCGTACTGGTCGTCCTCGAGCGCCGTCTCCAACGCCTCGATCCACGCGTTCTGGTTGGCGGCGTCGGGCGACGCCGACAGGATGGCGAACGTCCCGCCGTCCTCGCCCAGGATCTCGAGCGCCATGTCGGCCATGACCACGCCGGTCTCGTCGAAGTCGACCTGGGCGACGAACAGGCTCTCGCCCTCGCCCGACGGGATCGGCGAGTCCCAGCTGACCACGTTCACGTCGGCGTCCGTGGCGGCGTCGACGCCCGACTGGATCTGCTCGCCCGCGTTGTTCGAGATCATCACCGCGTCCACGCCCTGGGTGGCGGCGTTGGTCATGGTCTCGATCTGCCCCGTCGGATCCTCACAGGTGGACGGGCCCAGGAACTCGGGCTCCTCTGCGCCGAGCTCCTCGGCCGCCTCCTGCGCACCTTCGTTGGCCTGGTCGAACACGGCGATGCCCGTGCACTTGGGCAGCAGGATGGAGGACATGTCGTCCCCCGCCTCGATCGTGACGGCCTCGCCAGAGGCGCTGTCGTCCGAGCTGGCGTCGTCCGACGTGGCCGCGTCTCGTCGTCGTCACCGCAGCCCGCGGCCATGACGAGCGCCAGGCACGAGAGCACGCCCATCAGCTTGAGTGGTCTCATCTTCCCTCTCCTTCTCGCCGGAATCCCCCCGGCGTAGATCTGTCGTCGCGCGGGGTCATGCCTCGGCCGCCGCTCGTCGTCGCAGCGGCAGGCGGTCGAGCAGGTTCTGGGCCAGCACCGAGGCGATGAGGAGCGCCCCGATCACGCCCGTCTGCGTGTTGGGCTCGACGTTCGCCAGGCCGAGGCCGTTGCGCAGGTTGAGCACGATGCCGATGGCGAGGGCGACGCCGACCATCGATCCGGTCCCGCCGAAGATGCTCACGCCGCCCAGCAGCACCATCGTGATGATGTCGAGCTCGAAGCCCTCGCCGATGTTGGCCCGCACCGAGCCGAGGCGGGCCGCGAAGAACACGCCCGCGATCCCGGCCACCAGGCCGGACATCGTGAAGATCGTCAGCTTGACCCGGGCCACGGAGATGCCCGAGTACCGGGCCACCTCGGCGTTGCTGCCGATCACGAACACCTTGCGCCCGAACGCGCTCCGGTGCAGGACGACGCCGCCGACGACGATCATCACCAGGAACACCACCAGCGCCAGGGGCATCGGTCCGAGGAAGTCGTCCCGACCGAGATCGCCGAACCAGCCGGGGAAGTCGCCGATCGAGCGATCCTCGAGCAGGATGCGTGCCGCCCCCCGGAAGCCGATCAGCCCGGCCAGCGTCACGACCAGCGACGAGATGCCGGTCCTGGCCACCACCTGGCCCTGGACGAACCCCGCGGCGGCCGCCGCAGCCAGCGCCAGCACGATCGCCAGCGGGAACGGCACGCCGCCCTGGTGTGCCGACGCCAGGACGCAGGCCGCGAACGCCATCACCGAGGCGACGGACAGATCGATCTCGCCGTTGATGATCACGAAGGTCATCGCCACGGCGATGATCACCTTCTCGATCGACAACCGGAACAGGTTCACGAAGTTGTCGACGTCGAGGTACACGGGCGAGTTGGCGGCGTTGTAGACCACCGTCGCCAGCAGGACCACGCCGAGCAGCAGCTCCCAGCTGTGCGGTCCTGGTCCATTCAGGCATCGGTCGCGTCTCCTCCCGGGTCGGTGGCGACGAGCGCCGGCGTGGCACCCTCCGCACCGCCGCGCGCGGTCGCCGTCGCCCGGCGGCGGCCCCCCGGCGCCGGCCTCGTCGTCGACCCGGGTGTGGGGGCGGGCCTCGGCCGACCACCGGCGCTGGAACCGCCGGCCGATGGCCACGTCGGCCACCACCGCGGCGAGGATCAGCGCGCCGAGGATGGCGTCGCGCCAGAACTCGCTGACCTGGGGCACGCGCACCAGGCTCTGGTCGAGGAGGTCGATGAGCACGGCGCCGAGCACCGCGCCGACCAGGGTGCCCGACCCGCCCAGCACGCTGACCCCGCCCACCACGGCCGCCGCCACCGAGTCCAGCTCGAGCCCCTGGCCGGCGACCACCGTGATGGTGCCGAACCGGGCCAGGAAGAGGAAGCCGGCCAGCCCCGACAGGGCCCCGCAGCCGACGAAGGCGCCGAGCACGAGCCGCCGGGTCGGGAGGCCGGACTGGGCGGCGGCCTCGGGGTTGGAGCCGACGGCGTAGAGGCGGCGGCCCCAGCGCAGCCGGGCAGCGCGAGCTGCAGCACGACGACGACCACCACCACGACGGCGACCACCGCCCGCACGTCCAGGCCGCCCACGCTGACGAGCGTCCGCGTCGGCAGGTCGACCACCCACGACGGCAGCGAGTCGGCGGTGATGGTCTTGGAGTCGGCGTGGGAGACCAGCCAGCTCCGGTAGATCGCGAGCGTGCCGAGCGTGACGATGATGGCGGGCACCCGTCCGTAGGCCACGATCACGCCGTTGACCGCGCCCAGCAGGGCGCCGAGCCCGACGGCCAGGGCGATGGCGAGCGCGGGCGACGCGTCGTGGTGGGCGGCGGCGAACTCGCCGGTGAGGTAGGCGGTGACGCCGACGATCGAGCCCACCGACAGGTCGATGTTGCGGGTGACGATCACGAGCGTCTGGGCGACGGCCAGCACCGCGGTGATGGCGACGCTGGTCGTCACCCGGTTGAAGAACCGGCCGCTGTAGTAGTCGTCGACCAGGAACCCGAACACGACGACGGCGAGGATGATGACGCCGAGGAGGGACAGCTCCTTGATCCGCTCGGGGCGGATCCACAGGGCGCTCGTCATGCACACCCCATCGCCGCGGTCATGACCCGCTCCTCGGTCGCGTCGGCGCGATCGAACAGACCGCTCTGCCCGCCCTCGCGCATGACCAGCACCCGGTCGCTCATGGCCAGCACCTCGGGCAGGTCCGACGAGATGAGCACCACGGCCACGCCCTGGCGGGCCAGCTCGTCGACGATGTGGTGGACCTCGGCCTTGGCCCCCACGTCGATGCCCCGGGTCGGCTCGTCGAGGAGGAGGACCGTGGGCTCGGTGTTGAGCCACTTGGCGAGCATCGCCTTCTGCTGGTTGCCGCCGGAGAGCAGGCCGACGGGCTCGTTCAGCCCGGCCGTGCGGATGCCGAGCTGGCGTGCGGAACCGCTCGGACGTCTCCCGCTCGGCGCGGCGGTCGACCAGGCCGAGCCGCGACACGTACCGTCCCAGCGCCGGCAGCGTGATGTTGGCCGTGACCGACTGGACGAGCGACAGCCCGACGTGGCGGCGGTCCTCGGACACGTAGGCGATGCCGTGGTCCATGGCCTCGCGGGGGCGGCCGATCTCGACCGGCCGGCCGCCGAGCTCGATCGTCCCCGCCTCGGCCGGTGCGATGCCGAACAGCGCGAGCGCCACGTCGGTGCGCCCGGCGCCGACCAGGCCGGCGAGGCCGAGCACCTCGCCGCGGCGGACGTCGAAGCTGACCCCCGAGAACCGGCCCGTGCGCCCGAGGTCCCGGACCCGCAGCACGACCTCGTCGGTGTGGTGGTCGGTGCGGGCGTAGAAGTCGGCGGCCTCCCGCCCCACCATGGCGGCGATCAGCCCGGCGGGGTGACGTCGTCCCGGGCGTCGGTGGAGATGTGGCGGCCGTCGCGGAACACCGAGATCCGGTCCGCGATCTCGAACACCTCCTCCAGCCGGTGGCTGATGAACAGGACGGCGACGCCCTCGTCCCGCAGCTGGCGGACCTGGCGGAACAGCCGCTCGACCTCGTGGGCGGACAGCGCGGCCGTGGGCTCGTCCATGATCAGGACCCGGACGTCGAGCGAGATGGCCTTGGCGATCTCGATGGCCTGCTGGGCGGCGACGGCGAGCCCCACCGGCCGGCATGCGGGGATCGAGGTGGACGTCGAGGCGGGACAGCAGGGCCTCGGCGTCCTCGTGCATCTTCCGGCAAGCGCACGACACGGCCCTGGTCACGGTGGCCGATGAAGACGTTCTCGGCCACGCTGAGATCGGGGAAGATCAGCG
>CAVZUI010000009.1:0-136151 GCA_963778415.1 uncultured Acidimicrobiales bacterium | reverse complement strand
GGTTTCCGGTCACGAGTCTGCCGTACGCCATGATTGCGGCGGCGGTGCTGGCGATCGCCGCGGCGGAACTCCGGCCGACTCCTCACCCGGTTCGGACCGACTCGTGTCGTCCCCCTCATCCTCGGCGTCAGCTCGGTGCTGTTCCTGATTGAATGGCAACCTGCTCGGCGGATACCCGCGGGTGGCCTCGGACTCGTCGTACGTCCACGCCAGTGTGCTCGGAGCGATTGGGATCTCTCGGCGTTCTGGTCGTTGCTCAACGAGCGCTTCGACCCGCATTCGGCCAAGGCACTGATGGCGCGCGTCGCCGCGGCTGGCGCCCTTGGTGGCCTGGCTGGCGGCGTCGGCGCAGAGCGCGTGACGGCCCTCATGTCACAAGGAGCGCTATTCATTCTGCTCGGACTATCGGGCACCGTCTGTGGCGGGTTCCGTTTTCATCGGTCGCGGCATGCCTGCCCGGCGCGCACGAGCGGAAGTACCAGAGGAGAAACGGAGCGGATGGGCCGAGATCGCGAGGGCCACTTCTTCGAGATCTCGCCCTTGTGATTGCGCTCGCCGCGGCGCTTGCCGCGCTGACGGATTACCTGCTCAAGGTGGAGGTCGTGAGCTGGCTTGGAAAGGCGAGCCGCTGGTGCGTTTCGGCCTCTTCTACGCGGGGACTGCCCTTGCCGCGTTCCTGCTCCAGGCCGTGCTCGGCCGCGCGATCCTGGTCGGATCGGGCTCGGAGGCTCGGTGGCCAGCCACGAAGTCGGTGGGCGCGGCCGCGCGCTTGCCTTCATTGCCCCGGCGCCATGGCGCGCCATTCTTCCCACGCGGCCTCGATGTGACGCTGCGCGCGTCGATTTTCCCTGCTGGTGATGCAGTCGTTTAGCACGCCGCTGGCCGAAGCATCCAAACGGGCCGCGAAGTCGGTGGTAGATGTGAGCGCTGACTGTCTTGGGAAGGGAGCCGGCGCTGCGCTGATTGTGCTACTCACCTTCCTCGACCCCTTGTATACGTTTGTTGCGGTGAACATCGCCCTGGTGTGCTGCAGCCGCGGCGGAACTGACAGTTGCCCGCCTGTTGCCGCGGTCCGGCAACGTCAGCGCGCTCGAGGGAGGACTCAAGCGTCAGGCCGAAGACCTCCATCAGGCCGCGCCGCGCTTCGATTTCACCGTGGCCGCAAGCATGGTCGGCCTCGACGCCACATCGATACGCCGCGCCCTCGACGAGGTGTCCGAGCGGAAGAGCACGACGACAGACGACGATCCCGTCGTTGCGGCAATTGCCAGCCTGCGCTCCTGGGCGATTGCTCACGCATCCCTGCAGGTGCTGCGTGCGCCCCCCACGGACGCGCTGCTCGTCGGCGCGCTCGTTCCGCTTCTCGCGAACAAGGATGCTCCTCAAGCCAGTCGTCAAGGCCCTGACCGCGTTTGGCCCGCGCGCCGCGGGGCAGCTCGTCGATGCGCTCCTCGACTCCGCGACGACGGACGTCGTGCGCCGCCGCTTGCCTCTGGTGCTGAAGTCCTGCGCGTCGAGCCTCGCGACGGTCTCGTCCAGGCACTCGCCGCTTCCAGTCCCGAAGTCCGCGTGCGCTGCGGGCGGGCGCTCCTGGCCCTGACCGAGACTCATCCCGAGCTGGCGTCATCGCCGCCCGCGATCCTCGAAGCTGTCGAGCGCGAGCTCAAGGGCCCTGTTGGTGATGATGACGCCGTCCGCGAGCACGTCTTCAATCTCCTGGCTCTCGTGCTGGAGCGCGAACCGGTGCTCATCGCGTCGCGGGCGTTCGACTCCGGCGACATGTACGTGCGGGTACCGCGCTCGAGTATCTCAGCGGTCCTTCCATCGGGCATCTTCGCGGCGCTGGTTCCGCGACTCTCAGCCGCGCCTGCGCCGGTGCTTCGCAAGCGCGGTCTCGCGGTGGTGCGTGCAGAGCTGCTGGATGCCGGGGCCACGATCCGCGTGAGCCGCGCGCAGATCCTTCAGGAGCTGTCTGGCCGCGATCTGGACGGCGAAGGTTAGGACGATGAACGATCAACTCACACCAGGCCCCGCGGAGGAGGCCTGCTCGGTCCTCCTGGTCGATGACGATCCTGCGAACCTGGACGTCCTGCGCGAGACGCTCGGAAGCTCCAGCTACCGTCTCTTCGTGGCCCGCAATGGCGAAGAGGCGCTGAAGGTTGCGCGCGGCGCGAAGCCGTTGATCGTGCTGCTCGATGTCGTCATGCCGGGCATCGACGGCTACGAGACGTGCCGCCGCCTCAAGGACGATCCCGAAACCCGGGACGCCGCGGTGATCTTCCTGTCGGCACTCAGCGACCCGAAGGACAAGGTGCAGGGATTCGAAGCCCTGGCGCGGTGGACTTCATCACGAAGCCCGTTCAGCCGGCGGAGGTGACCGCGCGCGTCAATACGCATCTCAGGATCCAGCGGCTGCTTCACCGCCAGCTCCAGGCCGTTCCACCTGACGCGCCGCTCGGTCGGCCCGATGACGACGCAACCGGCGCCCACGTGGTTGAGGCGCGGGCGCCGGGAACCCCTGTGTTTCGAACTGGTGACATCGTCGCGTTCCGCTTCCGCATCGTCCGCTACCTGGCGAAAGGCGGCATGGGCGAGCTCTACGAAGCGGAGGATCTCGAATTGCGCGAGCGGATCGCGCTCAAGACCATCCTGTCGGACATCGCCGCTGACGAGCGCTCGATCGCGCTGTTCAAGCGCGAGGTGCATCTGGCGAGACAGGTGACACATCCGAACGTATGCCGCATCTACGATGTCTTCCGGCACCGATCCAGTGCTGCGGGTGACAGATCGCTGGCGAGGTCGTGGTGCTTGCGATGGAGCTGCTGCACGGCGATGCTTGCCGACAAGCTCCGGCGGGACGGACGGCTCTCCTTGCCGGAAATCCTGCCTGTCGTCCGTCAGGCCGCTGGCGATTGGCCCGCCAGCGCCTGTTCCGCGTCGGTATCGGCACTTCAACAGCCACGCTCACGCGTTGCCGCGAGCGTTGCGCGGAGAGGACATGCGCGCCGTGGCGATGCATTGGCCTGGCGTGGCAGTGAACACGCAGACGACATACCGTCGATGTCGCTGTCGGCGGAGAACGAGATATCGGGGACTCCGGGTGCCGGCCCCTGGAACAGGTCGAGGGCGGTCCGGTTATGCCCGCCACGGATGTCTACGCGCTCGGCGTCGTGCTTTACGAGATGGTGACCGGGGCGTTGCCCTTCGTGGGGGAAACCCCGCTGAAGATGGCGATCAAGCGCCTGCACGAGCCGCCGCCGAGTCCGCGCGTCCACGTCGCGGACGTTGATCCTCTTTGGGGAAACGACGATTCTGCGGTGTCTCGCGCGGCGCCCGGAGGAGCGCTTCGCCAGCGCGGGTGAAGTCGTGTCGGCGCTGGAAGGAGGCCGCGTCGAGCACGCAGTTGCCTCCCATCGTCGGCAGCGGTGATGGTCGCGTGGTCGGCGTTGGCGCTGATCATCCTGGCAACCCTCGTGTCCGGTTATGCCGTGTACCAGCGGTACGCCGCGTCAAACGCGGGGATTACGTCGATCGCGGTCCTGCCGCTGAAGAACAGCAGCAACGATCCCGAGCAGGACTACCTGTCCGATGGCATCAGCGAGGCGCTCATCAATCGCCTGTCGCAACTGCCGGGGCTGAAAGTCGTCGCCAACAGTTCCTCATCCCGCTACAAAGATCAGAACGCGGATCCGCAGGAGGTCGCCCGCGCGTTGGATGTGATGGGCATCCTGGCCGGAAGGGTCTCGCAGCGAGGCGACAGCCTCTCGATCATGTTGAGCCGATCGACGGACGCGACCGGACGCAGGTATGGGGCGAGCAATACGTCAGCAAGGCAGCGGACCTGTTTCAGGTGTCGGCGGTCATCTCTCGCGACGTTGCTGCCAGGCTGCGTGTCCAACCGGCCGCGGGCCAGCCGCGCAGTTCCGGGACGCCCGAGATGCGCAACCCCGAAGCGTACGAATTGCTTCTCAAAGGGCATTTCCATCGCGCGAAGGGCAGGCAGAACGGGAAGACCGGCAGAAAGCGGCCGACTACTTCGCTCGGGCTATCGCCACCGATCCGAGTTACGCGCTCGCCCACGCCGATCTGTCGGCATCCATCGGAGTCTCGTGAAGTGCCGGGCTTCTCGACCGGAACGATTACCTGCCGAAAGCGAGGGCGGCGGCGCAGAAGGCGCTCGAACTGGACGATGGTCTCGCCGATGGGCATTACGCGCTGGCGAATCTCATGACGTATGCCTGGGAGTGGGCCGACGCCGAGCGGGAATACAAGCGTGCCATCGACCTGAACCCGAACCTTGCGCTGGCGCACCGTTGTATGCTGTGTATCTGAGGTCATGGCTGGCACGAGCAGGCCATCGCTGAAATCTCGCGCGCGAGGGAGCTCGATCCGCTCTCACCCGGAGTCAACGCAACTGTCGGTTACGTGCTTTCTTCTGCCCGGCGGCAGAACTACCAGGCGATAGCTGCGTTGAACAGGACAATCGATCTGGACCCGAAGTATCCCGACGCGACTCCTTCGGTCAGACGTATGCCGCACAGGGCAGTAGACGCGGAGGCCGTTGCTGCGTATACGAAGACGATCGCGCTCGGTCTCGATACGCCTACCACGCAGATCTATCTGGGAGCGGCGTCCGCGCATGCGGGAGATCGAACGCGTGCGCTGGCGATCCTCCAGCAGCTGCAATCGAGCAAGGCCCACGCGTCAGCAGCGGAGCTGGCGATGGCTGCTGACGGCGCTTGGCGAGCGGGAGCGGGCATTTGCCTCGCTCGAGCAGGCATTTCGCGCGCACGATATTCAGCTGCAGTACCCTGGCGTAGAGCCGGAACTCGATCCGCTACGCTCGGACCCACGCTTTGCGGACCTGGTGCGACGTGTCGGTCTGCCGCGATGATCGGACGGTTCGCGACGCACGCCCTCCGCCTGCGGGCGAAGTCCTACAGCCGAGAAACATACTCTGTAAGGATTGGCAGGCAGACCCGATGGTGCATTCCAGATACCGAACAATCCTTCGAACCGTCCGGGATGCTGACGCTCTGCTGCGTCACGGCTTCCGATGCCGCGCAGGGCGGCAAGGCAGCCTCAGCGTCTCGTGACGGCGGTTTCCTGAAGCTACCGATCGTTGACAAGCAAGACATCCGCTTCACTAGCGTTTCCACAAACAATGTCCGCCTTCAAACCTTCACGTGGAGCATCGTGCAGGATCATATGATTTTCTGCGGTTTGGCACTGTCGACGGTTTGTTCCGGCATGACGGGTACAACCTGAAGACCTACAGGCACGACGCAGGCAACCCTAACAGCGTGAGTGAAAACTTCATCCGATCTGTTTACACAGATCGGTCCGGCATGCTTTGGATTGCGACTATCTCTGGAGGGCTCGACAGACTGGACCCGGCGAAGGACACCTTCACGCACTATCGGCATGACCCTGGCAATCAACAGAGCTTGAGCAACAACGATGTCTATTGCGTCTATCAGGAGACAGGGGGCGTGCTTTGGGTTGTAAAAACTGGTTAATGGTTGACCGCCTTGACCCAGCTACCGGCAGCTTCATCCACTACAAGCACGACGCCCGGACGCGGGCAGTTTGAGCAGCAATCGGGTTACGACCATTTCCGAAGATCGGCAGGGCAATCTATGGGTCGGCACTGACGCTGGCCTGAACAAGCTGAAGCGAGACACCGGCCGGTTTTCGCGCTTCTTACACGACCCGTCGAATCCCCGCAGCCTTGGTCATGACTCCATCGGTTTCATCCTGGAGGACCAGTCCGGTGTGCTGTGGGTGGGCTCGGAATTGGTAGGTGGGTTGAGTGCCCTGGACGTGAAGAGCGGTGAATTCACGCGCTACTCGTTCCACGCAGAACAACCAGGCGGCCAAGGCGTCGCGGGCGTAACCGACATCTACGAAGACCGCGATGGGGTGCTCTGGCGGGTCGCTCGACACCGGGTTGCTGAAGTTCAACCGTGAGCGCAAGGAGGTCGTGAAGTACGCCAGACAAGCGGGCAATCCGAGCGCCCTGCATGATAACGCCGTCAAAACAATATTCGAGGATGCGGAAGGAGTGATGTGGGTGGGTACCCTAGGAGGGGTCAGCCGATTCCTTAAAGTACAACTCCCCTTCGTCAACTACCGACATGAGCCCGGCAATCCGCACAGCCTGCATGACAACACGATTCGGTCCGTTCAGGGGGACAGCAAGGGGATTTCTCTGGATAGGCACGAAGCTCGGTCTCAACAAGCTGGATCGAAGAACGGGACAAGTCACTTCATACCTGCTCGATTCAGGGAATGGCCACAGTCTTCTCGGGGACAGGGTTGCCACAATCCGCGAAGGCCGGGCAGGTGAACTCTGGATTGGGACCTACTATGGCGGCGGCCTCAACCGCTTCGACCCTGCGGCGCGGCGATCCGTCACCTACCGGCACGACCCGAAGAACCCTGCCAGCTTGAGCAATGACGTCGTCTTGTGTCTGTTGTTGGACCGGCAAGGGGTGCTGTGGGCGGGCACCGATGGAGGGGGTCTGAACCGTTTTGACTTAAACTCACGGAACGCTTCTCCACCTATCGGAGCGATCGGACGAATTCCCGAGAGTTTGTCAGACAAGATAAGGACCATATTCGAGGACCGAGCTGGAATCCTGTGGCTGGCGACGTTTGCGGGCCTGAGTCGGTTTGACCCCAGGACGGAGCAATTGACCGTCTATCGCCATGACCCGCAGAACTCTCGCAGCCTGAGCCACAACAGTGTGAATGCTGTCCGCGAAGACAGGCAGGGACTGCTCTGGGTTGCTACTCGGCACGGCCTCAACCAGTTGGACCGAAGCCGAGGGGTCTTCACGGCTTTCACGACGAAGGATGGCCTGGCGGATGACAGGATTCAGGCAATCCTGGAAGACGGTCAGGGGTATCTCTGGCTGGCTACGCACAGCGGCCTCAGCCGATTTCATCCGCCGACCAAGTCCTTTCGCAATTATTCAGAAGCAGATGGTTTGCCGGGCAAGATCCTCAGCCCGTATGAGGCGGAGAGCAGCTGGCAAAGTCACGACGGTGAGATGGTCGTTGGGTCGATGAACGGCGTGACAACGTTCTACCCCGATCGGCTTTCCTCCAATCCCGACGTCCCGCCGGTTGTATTGACAGACTTTCACCTGTTCAACAAGCCCGTGCACCCGGCGAGACTCGCCGCTGCAAAAGCCGAATCTACGACGGAATTCTCTCACGCTCAGTCACACCCAGAGCATCTTCACGCTGGAATTCGCTGGCTTGAGTTATGCCGCCCCGGAGAAGAACCGGTATCGCTATCGGCTGGAGGGGCTGGAATCAGAATGGAACGAGATGGATAGCAGG
Organism: uncultured Acidimicrobiales bacterium; assembly: GCA_963778415.1. Taxonomy (GTDB): domain Bacteria; phylum Actinomycetota; class Acidimicrobiia; order Acidimicrobiales; family VFJN01; genus ZC4RG19. The sequence goes on along the minus strand of CAVZUI010000009.1, from coordinate 128,801 downwards.
CACCGCCAGGCCACCTATACCAGCCTGCCTGGGAGGACCAGTACGTCTTTCGCGTCCAGGCATCGAATAACGACGAGGTCTGGAACGAGAAGGGGGTCAGCCTCGCGCTCACGGTTCTGCCGCCCTGGTGGGCGACAGCCTGGTTCAGGAGCCTGATGGGTCTCGCATTCGTGGGCCTGATTCTTGGCGTCTACAAGTTGCGGATCAAAGGACTGCAGCAACGGGAACAGCAGCTCGATGGGCGCCGTGCAACAGCGCACCACGGAGCTCGTCGCCGCGAACCAGAGAGCGGAAGACGCGACGGCCATGAAGTCGATGTTCCTGGCCAACATGAGCCACGAGATACGGACGCCGATGAACGCGGTCATCGGCATGGTGTACCTGGCCTTGAAGACGCCGTTGAGCGAGAAGCAGCGGGACTACGTCAACAAGATTCACAATGCGGGGACGTCGCCGCTGGGAGTGATCAACGACATTCTCGACTTTTCGAAGATTGAAGCCGGGGCGGCTCGACATCGAGGCGGTGGACTTCCGCCTGGATGACGTGATCGCCTCAGTCACCTCCATCACGGCCCAGAAGGCCCAGGATAAAGGGCTGGAATTTCTGGTCGACGTGGCGGATTCCGTTCCGCAGACGCTGGTCGGCGATTCCTGCTGCTCGATCGAGTTGTGCACGGCCAACACGGCGAGGGTGGTCTCCAGCTCGGAGGCGGGGAACAGGAGCTCGCTGTCGGTGCCCCTCCCCTCCTCGGAGCGACCGAGCCCGAACTGCGACGAGCAGTAGCCGAGCCCGAACGCCGCCAACCCGACGGCGGCGACTGCGGCGATCGCCGTGCGCACGAGCCCTGCGGGGCGGCGCCTCACGGGGGCCTCGGTGGGACCCGGCGGCGCCCCCCGCCGGCGAGCCCGCCAGGACCGACCGGCCCGGTAGAGAGCGAACACCACACACCCCCGTCCCCGGCGCCCGGACACCACGTGCCGGGACCGCTACGAATCGACGTCGTGTCGTGCGACTACCCGCCCGCGGCCCAGGTCACACGTCGGCGAGTCAGAGATGGGGCGGGCGACGAGGTCGTTCTCGATCGATGCCCGTCCGCATCGACCCGGCGGGGGTCACCCGGCGGCGGTCACCCCGCGGTCGAGTGCCGGCCTGCGGAACCGAGGTCGCGGCAGGCCTCGACCACTCGCTCGGCCATCGACGTCTCGGCGGCCTTGCCCCACGAGCGTGGGTCGTAGGTGGCCTTGTCGCCGGTCCCGCCGTCGACCCGCAACACGCCGCCGTAGTGCGTGAACATGTGGTCGGCGACCGGCCGGGTGAAGGCGTACTGGGTGTCGGTGTCGACGTTCATCTTGACCACCCCGTAGCCGATGGCTTCCCGGATGTCGGCGGGCGCCGACCCGGATCCGCCGTGGAAGACGAGGTCGAAGGGCCGATCCCGACCGTGGCGGCTTCCGACCGCGTCCTGGATCTCCTCGAGCACGCCGGGTCGCAGGTCGACGTGGCCGGGCTGGTAGACCCCGTGGACGTTGCCGAACGTCGCCGCGAGCAGGTAGCGACCCCGCTCGCCGAGACCCAGGACCTCGGCCACCCGCAACGCGTCCTCGGGCGTCGAGTAGAGCCGTTCGTCGATGGCGCCGGTGATCCCGTCCTCGTCACCGCCGACGACGCCGATCTCGAGCTCCAGCACCGCCCGGACCCGGCGGCACTGCTCCAGCAGCTCGGCTGCGAGCCGGAGGTTCTCCTCCAACGGAAGGCTGGAGCCGTCCCACATGTGCGACTGGAACAGCGGCTCGCCTCCGTCGCCCACGCGCTGCTGGGACAGCGCGAGCAGGGGGCGGAGGTAGTCGTCGACCCGGCCCGGCGGGCAGTGGTCGGTGTGCAGTCCGACCAGGCAGGGGTGGTTGGCGGCCAGCACGTGCGCCACCTCGGCGAGGGCGACGGCTCCGGTCACCGCGTCCCGCACGGTGGAGCCCGAGAGGTACTCGGCTCCGCCCACCGAGACCTGCACGATGCCGTCGCTGCCGGCCTCGCTGAACCCGCGGAGGGCGGCGTTGAGGGTCTGGGTCGACGACACGTTGACCGACGGGTACGCGAACCCACCGGCCTTGGCCCGGTCGAGCATCTGGGCGTACTGCTCGGGTGTGGCGATCACGGATCCACCTCCAGCGCAGACGGCGGGGTCGTAGGCAAGATGTCTCCGGGCGGTCGGACGATCGCTCAGAGATCGACGGCGACGTTGCTCCCGGGTCGGGAACAGCACACGAGGAGGTTGCCGTCGCCCGGCCGTTCGAGCGGCTCGGGGTCGTACGCGACCGTGCCGTCGAGGAGACCCGTCTCGCACGTGTGGCACACGCCGGTACGGCACGACCAGCGGACGGGCACGTCGCACGCCTCGGCGAGCTCGAGGATGTTCGTGAACGCGTCGTCCCAGCTGACGCTCAGCCCGGTGCGCACGAACGAGACGAGGGGACCCGTGCCGGTCCGACCTTCCGGTGGGTGCGCCGGCCGTGCGGCCTGCCCGACGACGCCCGGCGTGATCGTGCCTTCGGCGCCGAACATCTCGGCGTGCACACGGTCCGGCGCCACCCCCAGCGCATCGATCCCGGACCGGAGTGCGTCCATGAACGCGGTCGGACCGCACAGGTAGAACTCGCAGTCCGTCGGGACGCCGGCCGCGGCGATGGCGTCGGCGCTCATGTGGCCGACCTCGTCGTGGTCGGCACCGAGACGGTCGCTCGGATCGGGTCGGCTGTACCACACGCGACGGCGGGCCCGTGGGAGCGAGGCGAGCAGCGAGCTGGTCTCCTCCGCGAAGGCGTGCTCGGCGCCGTTGCGAGCGCCGTGGATCCACCAGACCTCCCGCGTCGCTCGCACGGCGCTGAGCGCGTGCAACATGGCGAGCACCGGCGTCACGCCCACACCTGCGCTCACGAGCGCGACGGGTCGCGCACCGTCGTCGAGCGTGAAGCGGCCGCGCGGTGCGGCGACGTCGACGCGGTCCCCGACCCCGACCGCGTCGCGCAGGAACCGACCGGCCGCCCCGTGGGGTTCGACCTTGATGCTGATCCGGTACCGGGCGCCGTCCGGTGGTCCCGAGAGCGAGTAGCTGCGCACGAGCGGCGGGTCGCCGCCGCCGGGCTCGAGCTTGAGGGTGACGAACTGTCCCGGAAGCGCGTGTGCGAGCGGCGCGCCGTCGTCGGCGTCGAGCTCCAACGACACGACGCTGGGGGTCTCCGAGCGCTTGGCCGCGACGCGCAAGGGGCGAAAGCCCGACCACGCGGGCGGGGGCGCGGTCGCGGCGAGCCCGGCGTTGCCGCCGCCCGGCGCGCCCCGCCCCTGGTCGTCGAGGATGGCGCGGAACGACGCCTGCCAACCCGGGCTGAGGGCAGGGATCCGCAGCGCACGACGGAGCAGCTCCACGTCGGGGTGGCGGTCGAGGTAGAGGAGCGCGTTGACGGTCTCGACGGTCATCTGCTCGGGACCGGTCGCGACCTTGACGACCTCGTCTCCGCCGTGCACCGCGCCCTCTTCGAGCACCCGGAAGTAGAAGCCCGGACGGCCGTGCCCCGTCAGCAGCGCGGGCATGCGCGGCTCGTTCATGCGGAGGCCGACCCGGTAGCACGTCACCCGCGGCTGCGTGACCTCGAACAGCGCCGAACCGATCCGGTACCGGTCCCCGATGCACACCTCGTCGTCGCCGAGCCCGTCGACGGTGAAGTTCTCACCGAACTGACCGAACACGAAGTCGTCACGCCCCAGCTCGTCGCCCCAGTGGCGATACGAGTCGAGCTGGTACACGTAGACCGCGCGCTGCTCGCCGCCGTGGCCGGCGAGATCGCCCTGACCGTCGCCGTCGAGGTTCAGCCGTCCGACGCGACAGGGCCCCTCGACGGCCTGCTTCCAGATGCCGGTGTGGACGGTACGCCCCTGCCATTCGACGTCACGGGGCATCCCGACGTTCACCGACACGAGCGTGGCCGCGGGCTCTGACATGGGGCCGGGCACCTCCGTCCGCGCCGTGCGCAGATCTGCTCCGCGACCACGCTACGACGCCCATCGGGGCGGAGCGAGACAAGCCGAACGGCTAGTAGCGCCGACGGAGCTCGGTTAGGTTCACGCCATGCAGCCGTCGCCGAACGTGGCCGTCGCCGACCACCCGGCGCCGGTGCCCTACCGGGCCGCGCAGATGCGGGTGCTGACGGCGGCCCTCGCCCTGTTCGCCGAGCACGGGATCAGCGGCACCTCCCTGCAGATGATCGCCGACGCCATGGGCGTGACGAAGGCGGCCGTCTACCACCAGTTCAAGACCAAGGACGAGATCGTCCTCGCCGTCGCCGACATCGAGCTCCGGTGGCTCGAGGAGGCGCTGGCGGCCGCGGAGGCCGAGGGCCGCAGCGTGCGGGCGCGGGAGGTCCTCCTCGAGCAGGTGATCGACCTCGCGGTCCGACGCCGGCGCCTGGTGGGCGTGCTGCAGAACGACCCGGTCATGGTGCGCTTCATGGCCGACCACGAGCCGTTCCGGCAGCTCCTCGATCGGCTGTTCGCGGTCCTGCTCGGCGAGAGCCCCGGCACCGAGATCCAGGTCCAGGTCGCCATGCTCTCGGGCGCCATCGGCGGCGCCGTCGTGCACCCGCTGGTCATCGACCTCGACGACGACACGCTCCGATCCCACCTCCTGCGCCTGGCGCGACGCCTCTTCGACATCCCCGACGAGCCGGGAGCGCCGGACGGACGTGGACCCCGAGATCTCTAGCCGTACGGCTAGAGTCCCGTCCCTCGACACCAGGGCCGTGGCATGGCCCGAGGAGGAGCAGAGCTCATGACGACCGTGGGGATCGCGACCGGAGCCGGGCGCGGCATGGGGCTCGAGTGCGCCCGGCGGCTCACCGACATGGTCGACGCGCTGCTGCTCGTCGACCTCGACGAGGCGTCGGTGGCCGCGGCGGCGAAGGACCTGGCGGGCTCCGGGCGGGCGACCCTCGTCGAGCCGTTCGTCCTCGACGTCACCGACGCCGACGGCCTCGCCCGCCTGGCCGACCGCGTCGCCGAGCTCGGCACGCTCCGGGCCGTCGCCCACGCCGCCGGCATCTCGCCCACGATGGCCGACTGGCGCCGCATCTTCACCGTCGACCTCGTCGGCACGGCCATGCTCGCCGAGGCGCTCCGCCCGCTCGCCACCGACGGAACGGCCATGGTGTTCTTCGCCTCGATGGCGCCGCACCTCGCGTTCGACGGGCCGAACGCCGCAGCCGACGCCGTCCTGGACGTGCCCCTCGACGAGGGGTTCCTCGACCGCATCCGCGAGGCCGTCGGGCCGGCCATCGAGGACACCGGGATGGCCTACCCGTGGGCCAAGCGCGGCGTCCAACGGTTCGCCCAGCAGGAGGCCGTGCGCGTCGGGCCCGTCGGCGCCCGCGTCTGCTCGGTGTCCCCCGGCGTGATCGACACCCCACAGGGCCGGCAGGAGGCCGAGGCCCACCCGTTCATGGACGTGCTCGTGCAACGGACACCGCTCGGACGGGAGGGCCGGCCCGACGAGCTCGCCGCCGTCGTCGCCTTCCTGCTCTCGGACGAGGCCAGCTTCCTGAGCGGCGTCGACGTGCTGGTCGACGGCGGCGTCTGCGCCGCCCTCCGCGGGCCGGCCGTGGCGACCGAGGAGGAGGGGACGTGAGCGCGGTCGCGGTCGAGTTCGACCCGTTCTCGGACGAGTACTTCAACGACCCGACCGACGTGTACCGGCGCCTCCGCGACGAGGCGCCCGGTGTACTTCAACGAGCGGTACGGCTTCTACGCGCTGTCGCGCTTCGACGACGTCGTGGCCGCCCACCGCGACTGGCAGGGCTTCTCGAGCGCCCACGGCGTCGACCTCGTCGACGCTCTCGAAGGACCCCGAGCTGATCCGGAGCTTCCGCAGCATCATCATGATGGACCCGCCCGAGCACGACCGGCTGCCGGGCGCTCGTCAGCCGCGTGTTCACGCCCCGCGCCGTCGACCGCGCTCGAGCCGATGATCCGCGAGGTCATCCGCGGCTTCCTCGACCCGCTCGACGACGCGACCGACGTTCGACGCCGTCGCCGACTTCTCCGCGCCGTTCCCGGTCGAGATCATCTCCCGCATGCTCGGCGTGCCCGACGGGCGAGCGCCAGCAGATCCGCCACTGGCTCGACGTCAGCCTGCACCGCGAGCCCGGCCAGCTGGAGCCGACGCCCGGAGGGCCAGCGAGGCGATGCATCGAGCAGGGCGCCTACTTCTACGAGCTCGTCGGCGGAGAAGCGGGCGCAACCCGGGCGACGACATGCTCTCGCCGGCTCACCCAGGTCACGGTCGACCGCGGCGACGGCGAGCGAGACCGGCCTCGACGACGACGAGATCGCCGGCTTCGCCAGCGCTCCTCGGCGGCGCCGGCGCCGAGACCGTCACCAAGCTCGTCGGCAACGCCGTCGTGCTGTTCGCCCGCCACCCCGACCAGTGGCAGAAGGTCGCTCGACGACCCCGAGAAGATCCCCCGGGCGGTCGAGGAGATCCTGCGCTACCTGCCGCCGTCGCAGTACCAGGGCCGGTTCTCGGTCGAGGACCGCGAGTTCGAGGGCGGCACGATCCCCGCCGGCTACCCCGTGCTGCTCATCACCGGTGCCGCGACCCGCGACCCGCGCGCCTTCGAGCGCCCCGACGAGTTCGACATCGAGCGCCCGCCGAGCGTCGCCATCGGCTTCGGCCACGGCGTGCACAGCTGCCTCGGCGCCGCCCTGGCCCGCATGGAGAGCCGCATCGCCATCGAGGAGCTCGCCGACGCGGTGGCCCCGGCTCGAGGTCGACGAGGCCGGCCTCCGCCGCGTCCACATGTCGAACGTCGCCGGCTACTCGAACGTCCCGGTCCGCGCCGCGCGCTGACGACGGCCGGCGCCCACTCCTGACCGGCGCCGCGACCCGCGGCTCCTCAGCCCGACGAGGAGGACGTCGTGTCGCTGCCCTCCGCCGTCGTGGTCGACGTGTCGGCGGCCTGCCCCTCGGCGATGGCCTCCTCGAGTGCGTCCAACGTGGCCGTGTCGACCTCACCGCTCGGCGTGACCCCGAGGGCGGTCTGGAACGCCGTCAGTGCCTCGGTCAGCTCCTCGGTCCAGGTGCCGTCGACCGGCCCGGTCCAGTAGCCCGCGAGCTTGAGCGTCGACTGCACGGCGGCGGTGTGCGCGACGGCCTCGGTCGCGTCCTCGCCGTCCGCCGTCGCGAGCGTGCCGTCGAGTGCCGCCGCCGTGGCGCGGTCGACGTACCCGGTCTCGGGCAGGTCGGCGTCGGACTGCAGCGCCTCGACCGCTTCCACGGTGGCGGGGCCGTAGACGCCGTCGATCTCGCCGTCGTAGTAGCCGGCGGTCTGCAGCCCGGTCTGCAGGGCCGTGGTGTACTCCGCGAGCGCGGCCACGGCCTCGGCCTCCTGATCGTCGCTCAGGCAACCGGCGTCGGCGAACAGGCGCATCCAGGCCACCTCGAGGGCGAAGGCGGCCGCGTTGTACTGGGCGCCCGCCTCGGTGAGCGGTGTCTGGTCGGTGATGCCCTCGGCGGCGGTGGAGAGGTCCTCCTCGGCCCGCTCGACGCGGTCGATCGTGTCCTCGGGCGCCACAGGCGGCGTCGTGGTCGTCGACGACTCCTGCGGCTCCGAGGTGTCCGACTGCGCCTCGGCGAGCTCCACCTGCGCCTCGGCCAGCTCCTGCTCCGCCTCCACGAGCCCGTCGTGTGCCTCGACGACGGACTCGGCGCTCGACTCCGCCGCCTCGCGGGGCTCGACGAGGTCGTCGCCGGCGGTGTTCACGTCGCCGACCGTCGGCGCGGTGTCGTCGATCACGTCGCCGTAGCGGTCGACCGCGGTGATGTAGTCGCTGGTGTCGTCGCAGAACGTTCCCGTGGCGTCGTCGAGCGCATCCTCGGCGTCGGACACCGCCTCCTCGGCGGCCGCCACGCGGGCCTCGGCGGCGGCGACGGGATCGGCTTCGTCGTCATCGTCATCGCCGCACGCCGTCGCCAGCAGCGCCACCGCGACGACCGACGCCACCAGCCGTACGACCACGCCGTCCGCGGCCCCCCGCCCGTATCGCGATGTGCGTCCCATCACCGACCTCCGGTCGCCCCGACCGCAGGGTGCGGCAACGGTCGGCGACGTGGCGTCACCCTCGGGGGGTGACCCGGGCCTGTGACCAGGGCGGCGTCCTCGGCCGTCCAACCGGTGACTGCCAGGTCGAACTGGAACGCAGGAATCTCAGCTGCCAACAGCGTCATAGTCGGCCGCGTGCGGCCCTCTCAGTCGGCATAGCGCCAACTCGGAGATGACGATGAACGCGGTAGGCATGGGTGGGCTGCCGGCCGACGCAGCACACTGAACGCACGGAGCAGGCCGAAGGGTCTGGACCGACGTGCGCGGCACCACGGTGCGGCTCTGCCTGCCGCGGGCGCGGTCCCGGTCTCCCGGCTCCGGGCCGCGGGCTCCGCCCTGGTGGTCATCGCCGTCGTCCTGATCCCGGTCAGCCGGCTCGCCGCCGGCCCCGCCGACACCGACGTCCTCGCCCTGGTCGGCGCGTCTCTGGCGGCCATGCTGCTGGTCGCCGTCGGCGTGGCTCGACGTCGTCGTCTGGCGCCTGACCGGGGATTCGAAGTCGGTGTACCTGGCGGCCGCCGCCCTGAGCCTGGCCGCCGTCCCCGTCGTGTTGGGCGTGGTCGTGCCCGGGCTGACCGAGTCCGCCGTGCTCGATCACGCCCGGCCCGCAGTTGCCCTCGCCGGCATTCCTGCCATCGTCGTGCTCACGGTCGCGGCGCGCACCTCGGCGACGCTCACCGTGCGAAGCGTCAGGTTCGTGATCGGCGTCCTCATGGTGGTGACGGCCGGCGTGGCGGTCGCCCTGGCCGTGCCGGGGTTCCGCCCCTGGCCCACGACGACGGGATCTCGTTGCCGCTGGCCGGGCCCGTCACGTCCATCGCCCTCGCCTCGGCGTTCGGGGTGGTGGCCGTCATCCACGCCGGCGTCACCCGACGCCGATCGGGTCATCTCCTGTCGTGGTCGGGGCTCGCCGTGGCCGGCGTCGGCGTCGCCTACGCGATCGAGGTGGTCGGCGGCGACATGGTCCACCCCACGGCCTGGCTGATGACGTCGACCGCCGTCGCCGTCGGCCTGTACGGCACGTCCGTCGAGCTGCAGCGCAAGCACGACGCCGAGCAGCGCGAAGCACGAGACGCGGTCGCCGTCGCCTCCCTCGCCGCCTCGCGAGCCCGCGCCGTCCACGACATCCACCAGGAGCACCGGCACGAGGCCCGGGCCGCCCTGCTCGGCATCGAGGCGGCCGCCCAGTGCCTGAGCCGGCACCGTCGCCGGCTCAGCGCCGACGAACAGCGGGAGCTCTCCTCGGGGTTGGTGGCCGAGATCCAGCGGCTGCGGTCCCTCGTCGAGGACGCGGCCCGCCGTTCGACCTCGTTCGACCTCCGCGAGGCGATCATGCCGGTGGTGAGCTGCACCCGGGCCGACGGGCTGACGGTGCGGGCCGACATCCCGGCCGGGCTCGAGGTCGAAGGCGTCCCCGAGAGCACGGCCCAGGTCGTCCTGTCCCTGCTGACCAACGCCCAGTGCCACGCACCCGGCTCGGCCGTCGAGCTTCGAGTCGAACCGGGCGAGCGGGAGATCGCCCTCTTCGTCGAGGATCGCGGCCCCGGCATTCCCGAGGAGCTCGAGGACCCGGTGTTCGAGCGCACGGCACGCGGCCCGCGCAGCGGCGGGTCGGGACTCGGGCTGTTCGTCGCTCGCCGGTTGATGGCGCGGCAGCAGGGTTCGATCGACGTGCGGCCGCCGGCCGGGCGGCGGAAGCTCGTTCGTCGTGCGCCTGCCCCGGTCCACTCGCCCGGCGGAGCACGCTCGGGGTGGCCTCCTGATGCACCGGATCCTCATCGTCGACGACCATCCCCTCGTCGCCATCGGCCTCCAGCTGGCGCTGCGGTCGAGGGGCTGGCGAGGTCCAGGTCGCCGACGGGCCGACCGCCGAGGCCGTGCTCGAGCGGGCTCGCGACTTCGAGCCCGAGTGCGTGCTGCTCGACCTCCACCTCGGTGACCTCGGCAACGGCCGCGACCTGATCGGTCCCCTGCGAGAGACGAGCCGAGCGGTGGTGATGCTGACCGGTGAGACCGATCGCCTCCTGCTCGCCGCCTGCCTCGAGGCCGGCGCCGACGGCTGGATCGGCAAGGCCGCGTTCCTCGACGACGTCATCGCCCTGGTCGAGGACGTCCTCGCCGGACGGCCGCTCGTCGGGGTCGCCACGCGCCAGGAGCTGCTGGACGACCTGCGGGTGCACCGGGCCAGCCTCGAGCGGTCCCGGTCGCCGTTCGAGCGCCTGACGCGCTCGTGAGCAGCGGGTGCTGGGCGGCGCTCGTCGACGGGCTGTCCGCCGAGGAGATCGCCGAGACCCACTTCGTGGCGGTGACCACCGTGCGCTCCCAGGTTCGGGGGATCCTCCAGAAGCTCGGCGTCCGCTCGCAGCTCGCCGCCGTCGCCACCGCCAACCGGGCCGGCTGGACCGCGCCGATCGACGACGCCGACATCGCGCGAGCTCCGGGAGCCTTCCCGAATTCCTCAATCGTGAGGACGACGACCGGCCGGGGCCGGCGGATGCTGACGACTCGACCCTGACCGGAGTGTCCGATGCACGTCTTCACCCTCCTTCACCGGCTGGCCGCCCGCGTCCGCAAGGACGACAAGGGCGCCGTCTTGGCCGAGTACGGCCTGCTGGCCGTCGGCGTCGCCGTGGTCGTGGCTGCCGCTCGTGTGGGTGCTGGGCGACGGGTTCTCGCGCTCTACGACCTTCCCGCCCCGTTCTGATCGCCGGTCCCGCGATTTCATCAATCGTGAGGAAGAGGATCGGCGGCGCAGTCGCTCAGACTCGCAGCCGTCTCCTCCGCAGCGGGCGGAGGTGCGGATACCAGGAGATTCAACCTTCAATGAACATCGTTACCTTCCTCCAGACGTTCATCGCCACCCGGCGTGAGGACGACAAGGGCGCCGCGATGGTCGAGTACGGCATCCTCGTCGCCGGCATCGCCGTCCTCGTCATGGCCGTCGTCTTCGTCCTCGGCGGCGCGATCAACGGCCTCTTCCAGGACGTCGTCGACCAGCTGCGTTGACACGCGCTGGGACCGGCGGGAGCGGGCGTCCGACGACGCCCGCTCCCGCCGCCCACGACCCTCTTGCCGAAGCTCGGAGGAGCTCGATGATGTCCAGATCCAGGCGTGACGACCGCGGTGCGGCGATGGTGGAGTTCGCCATCGTCCTGCCGGTCCTGCTGCTGATCCTGCTGGGCATCATCGAGTTCGGCCGGGCCTACAACGCCCAGGTGTCGATCCAGGCCGCCGCCCGCGAGGGCGCCCGGGAGCTCGCCCTGCGCCACAGCTCCACCGACGTGGAGAGCGCGACCCGCGACGGCGCCCCCTCGGTGACGATCGACGGCATCGCCCAGACCCCCTGCCCGGCGACGGGCGACGGCAAGGCGAAGGTCGACGATCACCGAGTCGTTCTCGTTCATGGTCCTGCCGTTCGGGCCGCTCGACCTCACGGCCACAGGAGTCATGCGATGCGGTCTCTGATCCGATCCCGAATCCGCCGGGACGACGCCGGCGCGGTGATCGTCTGGGTCGCGCTCATGATGGTCGTCCTGCTCGGCATGGGCGCCCTCGTCATCGACGTCGGCCAGCTCTACGCCGAGCGGCGCGAGCTCCAGAACGGCGCCGACGCCGCCGCGCTGGCGGTGGCCCAGGACTGCGCCGGCGGCGACTGCCTCGACGAGACGGCCACCGCCGGCACGTACGCCGACGACAACGCCCACGACGGCGCAGGCCAACGGTCGACGAGGTCTGCGGATCGGGCCCCGGGCTCACCGGCCTGCGCCACGCCGCCGGCCGGACGTCGCCCGCCAGCGACTGGGTGAAGGTCACCACCGTCGACCCGCAACCGACGACGACCAAGGTCGACTTCGTCTTCGCCCCGATCCTCGGCCATGACGGCGGGACGGTCGACGCCGCCGCGGTCGCCGCGTGGGGCGCCGTGGGCCGGGCGACGACCCTTCCCGCTCACCTTCTCCGATGTGCGAGTTCATCGAGCTCGGCGGCGACGTCGACGCCGGCACCTTCCCGAGCGGGCTCGACTACATCTACTTCCACGACACCACCGACGCCGGCACGCTGCCCGGCGGGCCCGTCCGGCGCAGACCTCCCCGGCGGCTTCGGCTGGCTCGACAGCTCGGACGAGTGTGAGCGTCGACGTCACCGCCGACGGCTGGGTCGACGACGAGACCGGCAACGGCGTGCCCAACGACTGCGAGCCGTCCGACTGGCGGACCGCCGAGGTGCTGGTCCCGATCTTCGACGAGACGAACGGTCTCAACGGCACCAACGGCGAGTACCACATCGTCGGCTTCGCCGGCTTCACGATGTCTCGGCTACCAGCTCCCGGAAACGAGTGGCAGAACGGCTTCCCGGCTGCGGCAATGCCCGAAGCACGACGGGCGGCAGCGGACCTGCATCTGCGGTGAGTTCACGCAGGTCGTCACGACCGGCGAGATCGGCAGCGGGCCCGACTTCGGCGCCCGCGCCATCCAGATGATCGGCTAGCCGGTCCCTCCCCCAACACACCATGACAAGGACACCCACCCCATGAAACGCAAAATCATCGGCATCCTGGCCGCCCTCGTGCTGGCCGGCGTCGGCACCTTCGCCCTCGTCGTCTACGTCGAGTCGGCCAAGGACAAGGCCGTCGCCGCCGAGGCGCTGGTCGACGTCTACGTGCGTCAGCGAGACCGTCCCGAAGGGCACACCCGTCGGCGAGATCAAGCAGTCGGTCGAGGTGACCGAGGTGCCGGCGAAGGTCGCTGGTCGACGACGCCGTCACCGACCTCGACGACCTCGACGAGGATCTCGTCGCCGCCGTCGACCTCCGGCCGGCGAGCAGCTGCTCAGCAGCCGGCTCGTCGGCGGCCGACCAGCTCAGCCGGGCCGACGGTGCCCGCCGGGCTCCAGGAGGTGACCGTCGCCCTCGACCCCGCCCGGGCCGTGGGCGGCGCGCTCAGCGTCGGCGACACCGTCGGTGTCGTCCTCTCCTTCGAGCCGTTCGACCTGCCCGCCTCCGAGGACCAGTCGCCGAACATGACCCACCTCACGTTCCACAAGGTGCTCGTCACCGCGGTCCAGTTCGCCGAGGGTGACGGCACGAGCGCCGACCGACGAGCCGACGAGGACACCGACGAGGACGACGGCGGCCGAGCCGGCGCCCACCAACCAGGTGCTCGTCACCCTCGCCCTGTCCTCGCCGCAGGTCGAGCAGGTCGTGTTCGCCGCCGAGTTCGGCCACATCTGGCTGACGGCCGAGAACGCCGACGCCGACGAGACCGGCACCCGCATCGTCACGCTCGGCGAGGTCTACGGACCGGCGGTGGCGCCGATGACCGTCGCCCTCGTCACCGAGAGCCACGAGCTGGTCGACCGGGTCCGGTCGGTGACCGGCGCCAGATCAGGCCGCTGCACCTCCAGGCGTGGCGCAACGGCCAGCCGTTCGACGCCGAGCGCATCGTGCGCGAGGTCGACGCCGAGGACCGCGTCCGTCGTGTGCATCGGCGACGACGTTCCGCTCGACCTCGCCCTCGAGGTGGCGGCGGTCGCCGACCGCGACCACCGCGCCGAGATGAGCGTCGTGCTGGTGGCCTCCCCGTCGAACGATCTCTGGCGCGACGCGGTCCGCGCCGGGGTCCGCGACGTCATCGAGCCGGCACCTCGTCGACCTCGAGCTCGAGCCCGCGCTCGGGCGGGCGGTGGAGTGGACGGCCCGCCTGCGGCAGGACAGCGGGCCGTCCACTCCGCCGCCTCCGCCCACGGCGGGGCGGGTGATCGTCGTGCTCTCCCCGAAGGGCGGATCGGGCAAGACGATGGTGGCGTCCAACCTCGCCGCCGCCCTCGCCCAGGACGGTCGACGGCTCGGTCGCCCTCGTCGACCTCGACGTGCAGTTCGGCGACGCCGCCTACGCCCTCGGGCTGGTCCCCGAGCACACCATCGGCCAGCTGGCGACGGCGCCGACGATCGACTCGACGACGCTCAAGGTGTTCCTCACCCGCCACGAGGCGTCGGGCGCCTTCGTGCTCTGCGGCGTCGGACTCGCCCGAGGAGGGCGAGGCCGTCACCGACGAGCTCGCCGGCCGCATCGTCGAGCTGCTCGCCGACGACTTCGCCTACGTCGTCGTCGACACGCCGGCCGGGCTCGACGAGCGCACGCTCGCCGTCCTCGAGCTGGCCACCGACGTCGTGCTGCGTGTCGAGCATCGACGTGTCGAGCATCCGCAGCCTGGGCAAGGAGATCGACGTCCTCGAGCGGGCTCGGCCTGCTGCCGGCCCGTCGCGCACTTCGTGCTCAACCGGGCCGACGCCCGGGTCGGGCATCGAGCCGCCGACGTCGAGGCCGCCCTCGGCATGACGATCGACGCCGCCGTGCCGAGCTCACGGGCCGATCCCGCTCTCGATGAACCAGGGGCGCCCGATCGTGATCGAGGAGCCGACCTCGCCCGTCGCCCGCGAGCTGGTGACGCTCGCGCACCGGTATCGCAGGCCCGCGACGACCGAGCGCGCCGAGCCCGAGCGGGCTTGCCGTGCGCGGAGGAAGTGACCGATGAAGCTCTCCGAACGACTCCGCGAGCAGACCGGCGCCACCCCGCGAGCGCACCGCACTCGACTTCGCCGCGCCCGACGCCGGCCGCGACCGGTCGCCGGCCGACGCCGTCGACGAGCTGAAGACCCGGGCCCACGAGGCGCTGTTCGCCCGGCTCGGCGTCCGGCTGTTCGACTCGACGCTGACGCCAGGAGCAGCTCCACGCCTACGTCGCCAGGAGATCGGCGACCTGATGGCCGCCGACCACGGCCCCGTTGTCGGCCGACGAGCGGCAGCGCCTCGTCGAGGAGATCCTCGACGACGTGGTCGGCCTCGGTCCCGATCGACCGCTTCCTCGCCGACCCCACGGTCAGCGAGGTGATGGTCAACGCCACCGACGCCGATCTACGTCGAGCGCGACGGCGTCATCGAGTCAGACCGACGCCCGCTTCCTCTCCGACGACCACCTGCGCCGGGTCATCGAGCGCATCGTCGCCCAGGTCGGCCGGCGCATCGACGAGTCGTCGCCGATGGTCGACGCCCGCCTGGCCGACGGCTCCCGCGTGAACGCGGTCATCCCGCCGCTCTCCGTCGACGGCCCGATGCTCACGATCCGCAAGTTCTCCCGCGACCCGCTGCAGGTCGACGACCTCGTCGAGCTCGGGACGCTCACGCCGGCGCGTCGGCCGACCTGGTCTCGGCCTGCGTCCGCGGCGGGCTGAACATCCTGGTCACGGGCGGCACCGGCACCGGCAAGACGACGATGCTCAACGTGCTGTCGTCGTTCATCCCCGACGGCGAGCGGATCGTCACCATCGAGGACGCGGTCGAGCTCCAGCTCCGCCAGCGCCACGTCGTCCGCCTGGAGAGCCGCCCGCCGAACGTGGAGGGCCGAGGCGAGGTCACGATCCGCGACCTCGTGCGCAACTCGCTGCGCATGCGACCCGACCGGATCATCGTCGGCGAGGTCCGCGGGCGCCGAGGCGCTCGACATGCTCCAGGCCATGAACACCGGCCACGACGGCTCGATCTCGACCGTCCACGCCAACTCCCCCCGCGACGCGCTGGCCCGCCTGGAGACGATGGTGCTGATGGCCGGGCTTCGAGCTGCCCAGCCGGGCCATCCGGGAGCAGATCGCGTCGGCCGCTCCACCTCATCGTCCACCTCCAGCGGTTCCGCGACGGCAGCCGGCGGGTCACCCAGGTGACCGAGGTGGTCGGCATGGAGGGCGACGTCATCACCCTGTCCGACCTCTACGCGTTCGACTACAGCGCCGGCATCGACGCCGACGGGCGCTTCCTGCGGCCGGGTCCGGCCCACCGGGCATCCGGCCGTCGTTCTCGGAGCACCTCACCGAGCTCGGGCATCGAGCCTGCCGGCCGAGATGTTCGGCGAGACCGACCTCTTCCTCGCCGGGCGGCGGTGAGCCCGATGCGCAAGGCAACCACCGTCCTCGGCGGCGCTCGTCGCCGCCGTCCTCCTCGCCGCCGGCACCGGCCGGCGCCCAGCCGACGGACGCGCTCGAGATCACGTCGGTGCGACGCCGCCGGCTACCCGACGGTGTCGGCCGTCGTCGCCGCGCCCCCGGCCTGGGCGGCGCCGGCTACCCGGCGTCGGCCTTCGAGGTGCTCGAGGACGGTGAGCCCGTCGACCGCACCGGTGCGAGCGGGTGCCGACCGACGAGCCTCGAGGTCATGCTCGTGCTCGACACGTCCGGGAGCATGGTCGGGGCGCCGATCGAGACCGCCGAGGCCGCGGCGACCGAGTTCCTCTCCGCTGCTCCCGCCCGACGTGCAGCGTGGGCGTCGTCGGCCTTCGGGTCGCAGCCCGTCGCTGATCGCCGCGCCCGACCGACCGACCGGGCCCTGCTCACCGCCGCGGATCGCCCCGCTGACGGCCGACGGGCGAGACCGCGCTGTACGACGCGGTCATCTTCGCCAGCTGGCCAGTTCACCGCCGACGCCGCGCGACCGGGCGATCGTGCTGCTGTCCGACGGCGAGACAACGTCGAGCGCCGCCTCGCTCGACGCAGGCGGCGGCGGCCGCCGGCGTGCGCGATCGCACGTCATCGAGCTCGTCACCGACGAGAGCAACCGCGCCGACGCTCGAGCCGGCTGGCCGCGGCCGGCGGCGGCAGCGTGTCGTCGGTCAGCGACCCCGCCGCCCTGACCGATCTCTACCGGCGGGCGGCCGGCAGCCGTCGCCAACCAGTACCGCGTCACGTACGAGACGTCGGGCCACGGCACCGTGGCGCTGACCGTGCGGGTCACGACTCCGGCACGGAGCGCTGGAAGCCACGACCGACGTCGACCTTCCGGCCGCGGCGACGCCGTCGGCCCACCACTTCGCCGAGCTCCAGCCCGGCTGCCGACGGGCGGACGGCGCCGGGCTGGAGCCGGAGCAGGTCGCCCTCGTCGTCGGCGCCGCCGCCATCTTCCTGGCGCTGCTGCTCCTGACCCTGGTCGGTCCTGTCGGTCGACCGCCGGAGTCGCAAGGCCCGGGCCCAGCTCGGCGTGCAGCGGAGCATCGTCAGCGGGCCGGGCATCTCCCACCTGGCCGACCGCATGACGGCGGCGGCCGACGGCTACCTCGAGCGGCGCAACCAGCGCCGCGACCGCTCGCCGCCGCCCTCGAGGTGGCCGGCATCTCGCTGCGGCCGGGCGAGTTCGTCGTGCTCGTCCGGCATCGCCACCCTGGTCGCCGGCCTCGCCGGCCTCGCCCTCGGCGGCCCGCTCGGTGGCATCGTCCTGGTCGCCCTGGTGCCGCTCGCCGCCCGGCTCATCGTCGGCCGCCTCGCCGAGCGGCGGCGGGCAGAAGTTCGCCGAGCAGCTGCCCGACAACCTCCAGCTGCTGACGAGCACCCTGCGATCGGGCTACGGCCTGCTCCAGGCGCTCGACAGCGTCGCCCAGGAGGCCGCGGAACCGGCCCGCACCGAGTTCCGCCGGGTGCTGCTCGAGATCCGCGTCGGACGCGACCTGTCGGCCGCGCTCGCGCGCCCTCGCCGACCGCATGGCGAGCAAGGACTTCGAGTGGGTGGTCGGCGCCATCGACATCAACCGGGAGATCGGCGGCGACCTGGCCGCCGTCCTCGACAGCACGGCCGAGACGATCCGGGAGCGCCAGCGGGTCTCCGGCAGGTGCGAGCCCTCACCGCCGAGGGCCGCCTGTCGGCGTACATCCTCACCGCGCTGCCGGTCGTCGTCGCCCTGGCGATGAGCGTTCATCAACCCCGGCTACCTTCGCCCGGCTCACGTCGGGCATCGGTCTGCTGATGTCGGCCGGAGGCTGCGTCCTCCTCGCTCGTCGGCTGGTTCTGGATGAAGAGGCTGATCCGCATCGAGTTCTGACGGAGACCTGGTGATGAACATTTCCCTTCTCATCGGCTCCACGGCCGTCCTCGGCTCCCTCCTCGCCCTCTGGTGGGCGGTCGACGGGGGCGCGGCCGGCCCGAGCCGGCGTCGACCTCGGCGATGTCCGCCGACCGGCGGACCTCGACCTGCGGGCCGCCACGCTCCAGCGCGGACGTGGGCGAGCGGACGCTCGAGCCGCTCGTCGCCCGCCTCGGCCGGGCTCGCCCGGCGGTACACCCCGCAGGGGCGGATCACCGGCCTCGAGCAGCGGCTGCTGCTGGCCGGCGCGCCGCGCGGCTGGACCATCGAGCGGGTGCTGGCGGTCAAGGCGCTGGTCGCCGTCGCCGGCGCGGTCCTCGCCCTCCTCCGCCTGATGGTGGCCCCGAGCCTCGTCGGCGTGCTCCTGGCGCTGGGGATCGGCGTCTTCGGCTTCTTCGGCCCGGACCTCCTGCTTCGCATCAAGACCGACAAGCGCCAGCAGGTCATCCGGCGGGCGCTGGCCGACACGGTCGATCAGCTGACGATCGCCGTCCAGGCCGGCCTCGGTCTCGACGCCGCCATCGCCCGGGTGGCCGTCGACCGCCGAGGGGCCGCTCGCCGCCGAGTTCGCCCGGGTGAGCCAGGACGTCCGGGCCGGCATGCGCCGGGGCGACGCGCTCCTCGCCATGTCCGACCGCGTGCAGCTCCCCGAGCTGCGCCAGCTCGTCGTCGCCCTGGCCCAGGCCGAGAAGCTCGGCGTGCCCGTCGCTCAGACGATGAAGGTGCAGGCCGCCGAGCTGCGCCTCAAGCGGCGGCAGCACGCCGAGGAGCAGGCGATGAAGCTCCCGGTCAAGATCCTGTTCCCGATGATGTTCTGCATCATGCCGTGCCTGTTCATCGTGATCCTCGGCCCGGCGGCGATCAGCATCTACGAGAACCTCTCGCCAAGGCTGACCCATGAGCTCGACGACAGTGACGACCAACGGCCGGGCCCGCCGGGGCGAGATGCGCACCGCGCTCACCACCCTGGCCGAGCTGCACGAGGCCACGATCGACGGCCCGTACGACTCGTCGTGCGCCACCGGGTTCAGCCCCCTCGACGAGGTGCTGTCCGGCGGCATCCGACCCGGGGAGGTGCTCCTCGTCGGGGGCAAGCCCGGCGTCGGCAAGACCATCGCCTGCCTCCAGTGGGCGAGGACGATGGCCCGGCAAGGGGTCGTCGCCGTCTACCTCTGCTACGAGCACGACCCGGTCACGCTGCTGGCCCGGCTGCTCGCCTGCGAGCTCGGCGAGGTCGCCCGCGCCGCCGGCCGCCACCTCGACCTCGGCGTCGAGGAGCTGCAGGGCCGGCTCCGCGACGTCGCCGCCGGCGTGCTCACGCTGCGCGAGGCGCTCGACTCCGACGCGCTGCTCGAGGAGGCCGAGCGCCAGTTCGTCGCCTACGCCGACCGGCTCGTCCTCGTTCCAGGGCTCCGGTGCCCGCACCAACGTTCCCTCCATCGGTGATGCGTTGAGCAGGTACACCGGCGAGCCGGTCGTCCTGTTCGTCGACTACGTGCAGAAGGTGCCGGTGGTTCCCGAGATCGCCACCGAGTCGGAGCGGGTGAGCCGGGTGATCGAGAGCCTCAAGGAGCTCGCCCTCGAGCAGAACATCGGCGTCGTGGCGGTGGCCGCCGCCGACCAGGACGGCCTCACCGCCCGGCGCCTGCACCTGCACCACTTCCGGGGCTCGACCGCCCTCGCCTACGAGGCGGACGCGCGTGGTCGTGCTCAACGAGAAGCTGGCCGTCGTGTCGCGGGCGCACGCCGCCTACGCGCCGACCCGGATCGAGGAGTTCCGCCGCCAGGTCGTCTTCTCGGTCGAGAAGAACCGCAGCGGCGCCGCCGACGTCGACCTCGAGTTCGCCAAGGACTTCGCCCACTACCGGTTCGACCCGAGGGGCACCTGGGTGGCCGACCGGTTGTGGACCGAGGGATCGATCGAGACGTGACGCGTCCTGGTGGCCGTGTGCGCGGTGGCCGGTGGGCGATCGGCCTCCGGCTCCGGCCCGTCGTCGACCGGGTGACCGCCGAGCGGTGCCCAGACGTCCCGCCGACGGGCCGCTCCCGCCTCGCCGCGCCGGTCACCGCCGTCCTGTTCGGGGCGACCGCGTGGGACTTCGGGTGGACGTGGTCGCTCCCCGCCTACCTGGCGCTCGCCGCGTTCCTCGTCGTGCTCACGCTCATCGACGTCGACACCAAGACCCTGCCACGGCGCATGGTCTGGGCCGCCGGCGCCACCGGCGTCGGGCTGCTGGCCGGGGCCTCGGTCGCCGCCGGTGAACCGCAGCGGATCATCCTCGCCGCCCTCGGGGCGACGATCGCGTTCGTGCTGCTGTGCGCGCTGCACATCCTGGCCCGGGGCGGGCTCGGGTTCGGCGACGTCCGGCTCGGGGCGGTCCTCGGCTGGTACCTCGGGTGGCAGAGCCTGTCGCTGGTGATGACCGGGCTGCTGGCCGCGTTCGTCGTGGGCGCGGTCATCGGCGTCGTCCTCATGGTCTTCGGCCGGGCGGGGCGGCGGACCGAGGTTCCCTTCGGTCCCGCCCTCGCGATCGGTGCCTTCCTCGTGCTCCTCGCCGCCCCGGCCGCGGGACCGACCCCGCTGTTCTGAGTCGCCCCGGGGCCAGGAGGAAGCCGACGTGTGCGCGGCGGGCGTGGATCACGCCATGTACGTGATGACGTCGTCGTGCGCGGCGCCTCACGCTGGTCGGTGTTCGACGAGCAGGAGGACATGGCCATGAGCATCGGACCCATCCAGAGCTTCGTGATCGGCTTCCCCGACAGCGACCTGTTCGAGGGTCGGATCGCGGAGGAGCTCGTACGCCTGAGCGACATCGGCCAGATCCGGATCATCGACGCCGTGTTCGTGATGCGTGACGGCGACGACGTCGTGGCGCTGAGCGTGTCCGATCTCGACGATGAGCAACGGGCCGAGCTGCGGGCGGCGGTCGGCGCGCTGGTGGGGCTGGGCATCGCCGGCGAGGAGGGCGCGGTGGCCGGCGCCGAGGTCGGGGCATCGGCCGACCCTGACGCACCGCGCGTTGCGGGGTTGGTCGCGGCGGGTCTGCTCGACGAGCTGCCGGACGGGAGCTCGGCGCTCGTGCTCGCGATCGAGCACCTGTGGGCGATCCCGCTGCGCGACGCGGTCCGTGACGCCGGAGGACTGGTGCTCGGACACGGTTCGCTCACGCCCGAGGAGCTGGTCGCTCTCGGGGTGGTCATCGGCGCCGAGGCCGAGCTCATGGCCGAGCTCGACGCGGTCGCCGACGAGGAGGCAGGCAACGACGAATGACCCCGAGCCGAGGGCCCCGGATGGACGCCGAACGTGAGCTGACCGCAGTGGCCCGCGCGCCTGGCTAGGTCGTCGGCTCGTACTCCGACAGGAAGAGGTATCCCGCGGCGAGGCTGCGGCACGGCCTCCAGCGCTCGGCGATGTCCAACAGCTCCTGCTCGGTCGGCAGTCGCTCGAGACCGTATCGGCGCATCACCGCGCGTCGCAGGGCCAGGTCCCCGGATGGGAAGACGTCCGGCCGATCGAGGGCGATCATGAGGAAGCCTCGGACGGTCCACGGACCGATTCCCGGGATCGCCGTGAGCGTCGCCTCGATCTCCTCGTCGGAGCTGCGCAGGAAGCTCTCCTCTCCGAGGCCGTCGGCGAGGAAGCGGTCGGCGAGCGCTCGCAGGGTCTCGACCTTGCGACGCGAGAGTCCAGCGCCACGGAGGGCCTCCGGGTCGGTGTCGAGGAGCTCCTGCGGCTCGGGGAGGCGCCCGCCGTACAGGGCTTCCACGCGACCGGCGATCGCACGCGCCGAGCCCACGGACAGCTGCTGGCCGACCACCTGGAACAGGAGCGCCCCGAACGCGTCCATCTTCGGCAGCAGCTGGTCCAACCATTCACGAGGGTCGAAGTCGGGGTGCTCGTCGATCAGCCGTCCGAGCACCGGATCGGCGTGCCGAAGGTGATCGCGCGCCGCCGCGTAGCGGTCGCGACCGCCCGTCGCCCTGTGGTGGTCGGCGGCCTGCGGGCGAGCTCCCGCGTCGACGCCCTCTGCCTCGGGACCATCGGGGTCGGTCATGCCGCCGTCCAGCGTAGGAGCGCTCCCGCCGAACGTGTGGTTCGGCTCGTGGTCCCGGGACCGGGTCGGCCCGTGTGCGTGGACCCGCCCTGTCGATAGCGTCGGCGGCACGGAGGTCTCTGATGATGGTGGCATCGGGCGTGCGTCCAAGGTTGCCGACTCGCACGGACCGTGAGGTCCCCGTCCGGCGCCTTCGCCGCGTGGCCGGCCGATGAACGCCTCCCGCGACATCCCTCCCGCGTCGAACGACGACCCGATCCTGCGGGCGGCCGGCCAGCTCTTCGGCTTCGGCTCACTGCGGCCGGGGCAGAGGGAGGCCATCGACAGCGTGCTCGCCGGCACGGACACGCTCGCCGTCCTGGCGACCGGAACCGGCAAGTCCGCGATCTACGAGCTCTCGGGGCATCTGCTGGCCGGCCCGACCGTGGTCATCTCCCCGCTCATCGCCCTGCAGCGCGACCAGCTCGCCGCGCTGGAGACCCGAGGCCATGTCGTCGCCGTTGCCGTCAACTCGACCGAGACGTCTCGCCAACGACGAGAGATCCTCGACCGACTGGCCGGTGACGGTCGACCCGACTTCGTGTTCCTCGCCCCTGAGCAGCTCGCCGACGGTGAGGTGCTCGATCGCCTGGCCCATCTGCACCCCGTTCTGCTGGCCGTCGACGAGGCCCATCTCGTGAGTCGGTGGGGGCAGGACTTCCGTCCCGACTACCTGCGCATCGGGCCAGCCGTCGAGGCGATGGGCCGACCGATCGTGCTCGCGCTCACCGCGACCGCCGCCCCGGCCGTGCGAACGGAGATCGTGCAGCGA
The DNA here is from genome assembly GCA_963778415.1 of uncultured Acidimicrobiales bacterium. Classification (GTDB taxonomy): domain Bacteria; phylum Actinomycetota; class Acidimicrobiia; order Acidimicrobiales; family VFJN01; genus ZC4RG19. The sequence goes on along the minus strand of CAVZUI010000009.1, from coordinate 105,890 downwards.
CTCGGCATGCGCGATCCGGCCGTCAGGGTGTGCGACTTCCACCGGCCGAACATCGACCTCGCGGTCCACTCCTACTTCACCGGCGAGGACCACAAGCTGGAGGTGCTCGGCCACGATGTCGTCGACGCCGCGCGCCAGCGAGGTCACGGGATCGTCTACGGGGCCACCCACAAGCGGGTGGAGGAGCTCGCGGCCGCGTGGTCGGACCTCGGCCTCCGGGTCCGCGCCTATCACGCCGGCCTCGGCAACGCCGTGCGGACCGAGGTCGAACACCGCTTCCATGACGGGGAGCTGGACGTGGTCGTGGCCACGATCGCCTTCGGCATGGGCATCGACAAGCCCGACATCCGCTGGGTCTTCCACGCAGATGTCTCGGGTTCGCCCGACGAGTACTACCAGGAGGTCGGACGAGCCGGTCGCGACGGCGACCGCGCGGACGCGGTCCTGTACTTCCGCTCCGAAGACCTCCGGTTGCCGCGGTCGTACGCCGCCAAGGTCGGGCCGAGCGAGGCGTCGCTGACCGCGGTCGCCGATGCGCTGGCTGCTGGCCGGCAGCATCGACTGACACTGGCCGACCTCCAGGAACGGGTGGGGCTCTCCAGGAGCCGCACCGAGGCGACCGCGCTGGCGCTGGCGGACGTCGGTGGGGTCACGGTCGAGGCGGACGGACGGGTGACGGTCATCGGCGGGATCGAGGACGCGGCGACCAGGGCGGCCGAGCTGGTCCGCGAGCGGCGCGCCATCGAGCGAACCCGCGTCGACTCGATGGAGGCATACGCAGAGCACCTGGGCTGTCGCTGGGAGTTCCTGCTCGAGTACTTCGGTGAAGAGGCGGCACCCCGCTGCGGCCACTGCGACAACGACGGACGGGCCCAGGCCGCGGAGGCCGACGTGGCCGAGAGCCCGTTCCCCCGCGGCAGTCGTGTCCGACACCACGTGTTCGGCGAGGGCGTGGTCGTCGGCTACGTGGGGTCGCTGATCCTGCTGGAGTTCGACCGGGTCGGCTACAAGCGGCTCGACCTCGGGCTGGTGATCGACGGCGGCCTGCTGCAGCCGTCCGACTAGCGGAGCGATCCCGCCAGCGCTCGAATCATGGTCCCCGACGAGGGCTTCCGGCTACGCGGGCATCCCTCCGTCGATCCACCGCTGAAAGGCATCGACGTTCTCGGCCGTCCAGGCCCCGTCACACGGCATCTTTCGCCCGGGTCTCGACGATCGGTTGTGCGTTGGCCCTCACGTCGTCGTACGACCGAGGTCGGTGGGCTCGGTTGACGCTTCGAACCGGAATCGCATCGTCCGCCGTTCCGTTCCGGCCTGCCCTCGGTCCTGCGCTCAGCCCCGTCGGGACGGTCTCAGGCCTCCTTGCCCTTCGCCTCGAGCTCCTCCACGACCGCGCCATATCCAGCACGGGTCAGCATCCGGCGGAGGTCGACGATCTGTTGGACGTCGATGTCCTTGTGCTTCGGACGCACCAGGACCGCACTCTGGTCGCCGACGCTCACGAGGTACTTGCCGTCGTGGCGCAGGTCCACCGAGCCGGTGGCTTCCAGCAACGACAACACCGCCTGCCACTCGACGTTGTGGCTGGTCGGATGCTGAAAGATCTGCAAGAGAGTGTCCTGGTGACGGTTGTTGAGGTCCGTGGGCCCTGACGTTGACATCGGACTCCCTTCGCGTCGGCCACTGGAGCCTCCGCGCACCTTAGAGGCCGAGCAGATAGGGCGCTCGGCACAGCCCACGCGGGGGATTTGGTGGTCGACCCCCAGCTCCACAGCCGGCCGACAGGCAGCACGCGAGCGGCAACCCGAGACGGCGTGACCTATCCGGCGTACGTTCTTACGCCCGGCGAACGATGGCGAGGGGCGTGGATGGGTCGAGCACACGACGGTCACACGGTGGGCGTGACCGCCCGGCCGTCAGAGCTGGTCGGCGGCCGAGGTCCAGCCGTCCTGTCGCAGCAGCCGGACGAGCAGCACGACCGGCAGGAGGCCGACGGCCACGATCAGCAGCGCGGGCAGCGCAGCCGTGTCGAAGCGCGAGTCCTTGGTGGCCTCCCACACCGTGATCGCGAGCGTGTCGCCGCCGAGCGGTCGCAGCAGGGCCGTGGCCGGGAGCTCCTTCATGACCTCGACCAGCACCAGCAGGGCGGCCGCGAAGATCCCCGGCCCCAACAACGGCAGGTGGACGTCGGCGAGCACCCGCGCCCGGTCCGCGCCGAGGGCTCGCGCCGCATCGTCGAGGTTGGGGCTGATCCGCGTCATCCGGGACTCGATCGAGAAGTACGCCAGCGCGTGGAACCGCACCACGTAGGCGATGATCAGCCCGAGGATCGTGCCGGTGAAGACCAGGCCGATGCTGGCGCCGAACACCCCGTCGGCGACGTCGACGAGCCGGCGGTCGAGCCACACCAGCGGGACGTAGACCGCGACGGCGACGACGCTGCCCGGCACCGCGTAGCCCACGGTCGCCAGGCGGGCGGCGCACGCGCCCGGCGCGCGACGGCCGGGTGCGCTGGCCGTAGACGACGAGGGTCGCGGTCGCGACCGCCACCACCGCGGCGATGACGCCGAGGAGCGAGCGTGTTGCGTGCCGCCGCGCCCAGGCCGTCGTCGACGTGGCCGTCGACGACCGTCTCGACCGACCAGGCGATCAGCTGCACCACCGGCAGGACGAAGACGACCGCGAGCAGCACGACGCCGGTGCAGGGCGCGAGCCACCGGCGCCAGCCCCGCAGCGGACGGGGGACGATCGCGTCGCCCCGCCCGAGCGCCTGGTGGTAGCGGGCGCGCCCGCGGAGCACGCGCTCGATGGCGACCATCGTGAGCGCCAGGCCGACGAGCACCGTGGCCAGCTGGAGCGCGGCGGCCTGGTCGAACGCCCCGTTCCACACGCGGTAGATGGCGCTCGGGAGCGCCTGCACGCCGAGCAGGTCGACGGTGCCGAAGTCCGCGAGCGCCTCCATCACCGCCAGCGACGCGCCGGCCGGCCAGCGCCGGTCGGGCCAGCGGGAGCGCGACCTTGCGCACCGCCTGGCCGTAGGAGCAGCCCGAGGCTGCGCGCCGCCTCGAGCGCCTGGCGCGACTGGCCGAGGAAGGCGCTGCGACCGAGCACGTACACGTAGGGGTAGAGGACGGCGGTGAGCACGAGGATGGCGCCGCCGCGGCTGCGGATCCACGGCATGTGCAGCCCGTCGCCGAACAGGTTCGACTGCAGCGGGTTGGCGAGCCCGTACTGGCCGAGCACGACGAAGACGAGCACGTAGCCGGGCATCGCCATCGGCAGCACGAGCGCCCAGTCGAGGATCCGCCGGCCCGGGAAGTCGTAGAACGACACCAGCACGGCGAGCCCGCCGCCGACCACGAGCGTGCCGGCGCCGACGCCGACACCGAGCACGACGCTGTTCGTCAGCGCCCGGGGCAGCAGCGTGCGGGCGATCTGGTCGAAGGCCTCGCCCTGCCCGAAGAAGCTGGCGGGGAGCGCGAGCGAGCGGTCCGACGATGACGAGGGCGACGACGCCGCCGATGACCGCCCACGCGGGGACCCGCGCGCGGCCGGGAGCGGGAGGCGGCGTCGGCGCCTCGGCGGGCGGCGGCGCGGGCGGCGGTCAGTTCCACCCGACGTCGAGCATCATGCGCGACGGCCTGGTCGAGCACCGGGCCGGCCTCGTTCACCGCGATGGGGTCGATCTTCACCCCGGCCCAGTCGGCGACCACGGGCGCGGGCGGCACGGCGGGGTTGGCGGCGAACTCGCCGCGGGAGACGATCTCCTCCTGCGCCGCGCGGCGATGTGAGGTACTCGATGCAGCTGCGGTGGCGTCGTCGACGCGGTCGGACGCCGCGCACCACGCCGGCGCCCGACACGTTGGCGTGGGCGCCGGCGCCGCCTCGCCCTGGTCGGGCCAGGCGGGCGCGACCGGGAAGTCGGGGTCCTCCTCGAGGGCTCGGGCCAGGTAGTAGTGGTTGACGAGGCCGACGTCGCAGTCGCCTGCGGCCATCACCGGCGAGCAGCTCGCCGTCGGAGTTGATGATCGTGGGGTCGTTGTCCATCCACGAGCGCAGCAGCGCCTCGGTGGCCTCGGCACCCCGCTTGACGATCATGTCCGCCACGAGCGACTGGTTGTACTCGTTGTTGGACGTGCGGAGGCACGTGCGGCCGCGGAACCGGGGGTCGCCGAGGGACTCGTAGCTCGTCACCTCGTCGGGCGACACCCGGTCGGTCGCCACCACGGGGACGCGCAGCCGGGTGGTGATCGCCCACCACGACCCGTCGTCCTCGTGGAGCGCCGGGGGGACGTTCTCCTCGAGCGTCGGGGTGATCGACGCCCTGGAGCAGACCCGCCTCCTCGGCTCGCCACAGGTTGGCCAGGTCGGTCGTCACGAGGACGTCGGCGGGGGTGTCGTCACCCTCGCGGCGCAGGCGCTCGTACAGCTCGGGGCCGGTCCCGCCGCGCAGCTCCACGTCGATGCCGGTCGCCTCCTCGAAGTCGGCGAACACCTGCTCGTCGCCGTAGTGCGACCGGCCGTTGTAGACGACGAGCGCGTCGTCGCCCGCGCTGGCCGCGACGAGCCCGCCACCGACGAGGACAGCGACGAGGACGCCGGCGATCAGCGGGATGGGCCACCGGCGGCGGATGAGCTTCGACAGCATGGTGCTCTCTTCGGCGGACGGGCTGGGAACGCCGCTTAGTGTAGGGACGTAGGCATCCCGAACAAGAGACGGAGACCGGCCTGAAGGTCTCCCATCGCTGCACAGGTAGGGTCCCGCCGTGACGAGCGCCCCGGCCATCCGGGCCACCGACATCCGCAAGGCGTTCGGCCGCACCACGGCGGTCGACGACGCGTCGCTCGAGGTCGGACACGGCGAGCTGGTCGCGCTCCTCGGCCCCAGCGGATCCGGGAAGACCACGCTGCTGCGGGTCGTCGCCGGGTTCGAGGTCGCCCGATGCCGGCACGGTCGAGATCGGGGGCCGGGTCGTCGCCGGTCCCGGACGTGTGGGAGGAGCCCGACCGGCGGCGGGTGGGCATGGTGTTCCAGGACGGCGCCCTGTTCCCCCACCTCACGGTCGGCGCCAACGTCGGCGTTCGGCGAGCCCGCCGCCGGGCGGGTCGACGAGTGCCTGGCGCTGGTCGGGCTGGCCGACCGGGCCCGCTCGTACCCGCACGAGCTGTCGGGCGGTGAGCGCCAGCGCGTGGCGCTGGCCCGTGCTCTGGCCACGGATCCCGAGGTCGTCCTGCTCGACGAGCCGTTCGCCTCGCTCGACGCCGGGCTCCGCGAGTCGCTGCGCGAGGAGGTCGTGGCGATCCTGCGAGCGGCCGGCGCCAGTGCCCTGCTCGTGACCCACGACCAGCAGGAGGCGCTCTCGCTCGCCGACCAGGTCGTGGTGATGCGCGACGGCCGCGTCGAGCAGGCCGGCACGCCCGAGGACGTCTACGACCACCCCGAGACGCGGTGGGCCGCCGAGTTCCTCGGCGCCGCCGACGTCCTGCCCGGAATGGCCGACGGCGACGTGATCGACTGCGAGCTCGGGCGGCTCCCGGCCGACCGTCGCGCTGCGCGGCGCCGTCGACGTCGTGGTCCGGCCCGAGAGCGTGGCCATCAGCGCCGCCCACCGGCCCGTCGACCGCAAGTCGGGTGGCGTCGAGATCCCCGACGGCGCGGCCAAGGCCCGGGTGATCGGTCGGTCGTACTTCGGCCACGACCAGCTCATCCGACTCGAGCTCCCGAGCGGGCAGCGGCTCCGCAGCCGCAGTCACGGCTCGTCGCCGTGGCGCCAGGGCGACGAGGTGCACGTGTGGGTGGCCGGACCGGTGAGCGTGCTGGCGGCCGCCTCGTCACCACGGTGACGGTCGTCGACGACGTCGCGGTGCGGTCGCGCGCGGCCACGCGCCGTCGGTCGGACGGCGGCGGGTGCCGAAGGGTGCCGTGGTGGTCGCGGTGTGCGCCGCCATCTCGGTGCTGTCCCTGGCGCTGCCCGCGACGCTGGCGTTCGACCCGTGGGCCTGGCTCGTCTGGGGGCGCGAGGTCGGCCACCTCGACCTCGACACCACCGGCGGACCGTCGTGGAAGCCCCTCCCGGTCCTGGTGACCACCGTGCTGGCGCATCGTGGGCGACCTCGCACCGACTCTGTGGCTCGTCGTCGCGAGGACCGCGGGCCTGCTCGCCGTCGTGGTCACGTACCGGCTGGCGGCCCGGTTCGCCGGCCCGGCCGCCGGGGTGGTGGCCGCCGGCCTCCTGCTGCTCACCCCCGACGGCGGTCCCCGCTTCCTGCGCCTCGTGGTCGAGGGGCACTCGGCACCGGTCACGGCCACGCTCTGCCTGTGGGCCGTCGACCGCCACCTCGAGGGACGGCACGCGCCAGGCGCTGCTCCTGGCGACCGCGTTGCTCGCTCGAACGCCCCGAGGCCTGGCCGTTCCTCGTCGTCTACGCCGTGTGGCTGTGGCGACGCGAGCCGGCCCGCCGGCCGCTCGTCGCGGTCGCACTGGCCGTCGTGCCGGTGCTGTGGTTCGGCGCCGACTGGTGGGGTTCGGGCGACGTCTGGCACGGTGCCGGCGCCGCACAGGTCGAGTCGAGCGGGCTCGCGGACCGTCTGGGTCTCGTCTGGGCGCGGACGGCGAGGATGGTCGTGACGCCCGCGTGGCTCGCGGCTGCGGCCGCGCTCGTGACCGCCTGGCGCCGCCGCGAGCGGACGCTGCTCGCGCTCGGTGCGGGCGCCGCGGCATGGCTCGCTGCTGGTCGGCGCCATGAGCGTGACCCTCGGCTATGCCGCCCTCAGCCGCTTCCTCCTCCCCGCGGCGGCGATCGTGTGCGTGCTGGCCGGTGTGGGCGTGGTCCGCATCGTGAACGCAGTCCCGCGGGGCGCCGCCCGGCTCGGCGGCGTCGCCGTGATCGTGGCCGTGAGCCTGCCCTTCGTGGTCACCCGGGTGTCGTCGTTCGGCACGGTGGTCGACGGCGTGACGTACCGAGCCGAGCTCGAACAGCCAGCTCGACCTCGTGATCGAGCGGGCCGGCGGGCCGGACGCGGTGCTGGCGTGCGGCACGAGTGGTGGTGCGTCAGTCGGACGTGCCCCGCGTCGCCATGGCCTGGAAGCTCGACGTGCCGCTCGACCGGGTCGAGCGTCGGGTCGGCGCCCGGCCCGCGGTGGTCGTTCGTGCGGGCGGGACGGGCCGAGGACGCACGGCTGGCGGTCCGGCCGCCCGACGAGGTCACCGAACTCGGTCGGTCACGTGCAGTGGGCCGCCTACGCCATCGGCTGCAACCCTTCCGCTGGACCTTAGGCAAGGCTATGCACCTATAGTCGGCCGGTGATCGACCTGGCCGTCGTCATCCCGGCGACAGATGCGCCCCCCACGCTGGCGCGGTGCCTGGCGGCCATCCGGGCGGCCGACGACACGCCGGACGAGATCATCGTCGTCGACGGTCCGCGCGTCGCTGTCGGCTGCCGCGGCCCGCAACGCCGGTGTCGACCGGGCCACCGCCGACGTCGTCGTGTTCGTCGACGCCGACGTGACGGTCCGCCCCGACGCCTTCACCCGGCTGCGCGCCGCGTTCGCGTCGGACCCCGGCCTCGTCGCGGTCTACGGCTCCTACGACGACAGCCCGGCCGACCGGGCCACCGTCTCCGCGTTCCGCAACCTGCTCCACCACCACGTGCACCAGTCGGGAGCGGGACCGGCCGAGACGTTCTGGACGGGGCTCGGGGCCGTGCGACGCGTCGGACTTCCTGGCCGTCGGGGGCTTCGACGAGGCGCGCTACCCGCATCCGTCGATCGAGGACATCGACTTCGGCCACCAGCTGGCGGCGACCGGGGCGCGGATCGTCCTCGACCCCGCCATCCAGGGGACCCACCTCAAGGTGTGGACGCTGCGCTCGATGCTCTGGACCGACTTCGCCCGCCGCGGCATCCCGTGGGTCGCGCTGCAGGTGCGCAACCGACGGGTGTCGAGTGCCCTCAACTGCGGCTGGCGTCACCGCCTGAGCGCGGCCGCCTGCGTCGTCGGCCTCGTGTTCGGCGGCTCTCGGCATGGCGCTGCCCGTGGTCGGCGCCACGGCCGCCCTGCTCGGGCTCAACCGGGCCTTCTACCTGCTCCTCCTGCGACGGCTCGGCCCCGTGCAGGCCGTGCTCGGGGTGGGCCTGCACGGGCTGCACCACGTGGTGTCGGTGGCCGCCGTGCCGGCGGGTCTCGCCGCGGCGACGGTCGTGTGGGCGACGTCCGCCCGCCAGCAGCGGACGATCGTCGAGCCCGCCCCCGCCGGCGGCACCACGCTGGGCCCGTGAGCAACCCGTTCGCCCTCGGGCTCGTCGGCTGCGGACGCCTCGCCGAGGCCGGCTACGTCCCGGCGCTCGCACAGGTGCCCGGCGTCCGGCTCGTCGCCGTGGCGGACCCCGATCCGTCCCGCCGCGCCCTGGTCGCGAGGTTGGCGACCGCCGCCGGGGTCGGGCCCGTGCCGGCGACGCCGTCGCCACCTTCCCCGACGCGGCCTCGCTGCTGGCGGGTGGGGCTGTCGACGGCGTCGTGCTGGCCACGCCCGCCGCCGCCCACCGGGGCGACGCCGAGCGGGCCGCGGCCGCAGGCGTCGCCACGCTGGTGGAGAAGCCTCCCGCGGTCGACGCGGCCGACGCCGCCGGCCTGGTCGCCGATCTCGCCCGCCCCCTGGGTGGGGTTCAACCGCCGCTTCGACCCGGGTGCGGCCGCCGTGCGCGCCGCCGTCCCGGCCGACGGCGACGTCGAGCTGCGCCTCGAGATCGGCTACCGGCGGGCGGGGTGGGGCGCGTACCACGTCCGCGACGACGCGCTGCTCGACCTCGGTCCCCACCTGATCGACTGGGCCCGGTGGATCACCGGCTCCGAGGTGACCGACGTGGCGTGCGCCGAGTGCACGCCCGACCGGGCCGCGCTCGACCTCACGCTGGGCCGGGGCCGGGCGACGCTGCGCGCCGCGACCGACCGGCCCCACGCCGAGCTCGATCGAGCTGCGTGACGCCCGCGGCGGCCTGGTCGCCCGCCACCGCCTCGGCGGCCTGGCGGCCGCCGTGCGAGGCCGGCTCGGCAGGACCGGCCCGACCACGCTGGTGACCACGCTCGCGGGCCAGATCGAGGCGTTCGCCGCGCCGCCGGCGGGAGCCGACACCGACGCTCGGCACCGCCGCCGACGGGCACGCGGTCATGGTCGTCGTCGACGCCGCCCGGGCCAGCGCCGCCGCCGGCGGCCGCCGAACCCCCATCACCTCCGCGGGAGTGCACTGATGCTGGCGATCCTCCAGTTCGACGCGGCCAGCGCGTCGTTGATCGACAAGATGCTCGTCCGACGGGCGGCTGCCCGCGCTGACGACGCTGCGCGAGCGCGGCGTCTGGCACGAGCTCGACGCGCCGGCCACGAGGTTCGCGGCGGGCGCCCAGCACACGCTGTACAGCGGGGTCGAGCTGGCTGAGCACGGGCTCTTCTACCCCTTCCAGTGGTCCGCCGCCGATCAGCGGGTCCACTACATGGGCGACCTGCCGGCCCCGGCCCCCGTGTGGGAGCGGCTGGGCGCCCACGGGACGCGCACCCTGGCCGTCGACCCCTACGAGAGCCGCCCACCCGCCGAGGCGCCGCCCGGCGCGCTGGTGTGCGGGTGGCAGCTGCACGACCGGGTGGTGCTGCAGCGGTGGTCGGCGCCCGGCGACACCCACGGCCGCCTCGAGCGCCTCTTCGGCCGGCCCGAGCCCGTCGACGAGGTGTTCGGCCGCCACACGGTGCGCGAGATGCTGGGCCTGCGCCGCCGGCTGCTGGGCGCACCGGCACGGGTCGCAGACGCCGCCGCGCTCCTCCTCGCCGAGCAGCCCTTCGACCTGGCGTGGCTGACGTTCTGCGCTGCGCACGTGGCCGGGCACCAGTTCTGGGACCTGTCGCAGCTCGACGCCGACGACCTCGACGCGGATGCCGAGCGCGTGCTGGGCGGCACCCTCGAGCAGGTGTACCAGGCCGTGGACGCCGCCCTCGCCCGCGTGGTCGCCGCCCTGCCGGCGGGGGCCGACGTGCTGGTCGTGTCGCCGGTCGGCATGGACGTGAACACGAGCCGGGCCGACCTGCTGCCCGAGATGCTGCGGGCGATCCTCGAGCCCGGGGCCGCGCCAGGCCGGTCCGTCGGGCTCGATCTGGAAGCTGCGGGCGGCCCTGCCGAGCGGGCTGCGGGCGAAGGTGGCCGTCGACGCTGCCCGAGCGGCAGGCGCTCGACCTCACGGCCCGCCTCGAGATGCGGGGCGTCGACTGGAGCCGGACCCGGGCCTTCGCCCACCCCGCCGAGAACCAGGGGTACGTGCGGCTCAACCTGCACGGCCGCGAGCGCGACGGCATCGTGCACCCCGACGACGCCGACGCACTGCTGGACGAGATCGCCGACGGGTTGCGGAGCTTCGTCGACCTCGACGGCTCGCCCGCCGTCGAGTCGGTCGACCGGGTGGCCGACATGTTCGGCACCGGCGAACGCGCCCACCAGCTGCCCGACCTCATCGTCCGGTGGACCGCACGGCCGGCCACGCGCATCGAGGGCGTGCGGTCCGAGCGGTTCGGGACGGTCCTGCGCCACGGCGTCGGCAGCGGGCGGTCGGGGAACCACACCGAGGGGGACGCCTGGGCGCTCGTGATCCCGGGGGCGTCCCGGCCCGTCGACCCGACCCGGGCGCCGCGGCTCGAGGACGTCGCCGCCACCGCCGCCGCCCTGTCGGGCCTCGACACGTCCGACATGGCCGGCGAACCGTTGCTGCAGCGCTGAGGCCGAGCCGACAGGCGAGGCCGTGGCCCGATCCCTATGATCGACACCTCCCGAACCTGATCGCGTGCAACAGGTGTCGATCTATAGGGAGAGCGGCCCGGCGCCGAAGGCGCCAGGAGCGGGAAGCAACCTCGTTGCGCTCTCGGCGGCGAAGCCGTCGAGGACGAGCCGACGTGACCGATCCGCGGATCCCCTGACGCGTCAGCCCCGGGACGCGAGCACGCGGCGCGCGCCACGCCCGTGGCCGTCGCCACCTGCGCCACGAGCACCAGCAGGCCCGGCACCACGCCCTCGGTCGAACCCGGCACGCACCAGGCCGAGGTAGAAGCCCGGGGACTGCAGCCCTCGGTCGCCGGCGCGGTCGGCCCGGCGGTAGGCGAACGCACCGCGGCCGTAGCGCTCCTGCTGGCGCCAGAACCGGCGCCAGGACAGGTCCTGGTGGTGTGCCACCGTGGCGCCCGGCTCGTAGAGCAGCACGGCACCGGCGGCGGCCAGGCGGGTGCACCAGTCGCGGTCCTCCCCCGCCGCGAGCGGGAAGCTCTCGTCGAACCGCAGGGTCCGATGGAGGGCGGCCGAACAGGCCAGGTTGCTCGTGGGCGCGAACCCCAGGCGCCGTGTGCCGGGGTCGAGCGACGCACCGGCGAGGTGGTTGGTGATCGCCTGGGATGCCGCGGCGAAGGGGTCACCGGGCCGGCCGTTCTGCGTCGGACCGGCGACAGCCGTCCCGTCGTCGACGCCCGCCACCAGGGCCTCGATCCATCCCGGCTCGGGACGGCAGTCGTCGTCGGTGAAGCACAGGACCGGCCCGCGGGCCGCCGCGGCCCCCAGGTTCCGGGCCGCGGCCGGGCCACGCCCGCCACCCCGCACGAGCCGGGCGTGCGGCGCCCGGGCGACGACGGCGCTGACCGCCGCGGCGTCGACCGAGCCGTCGTCGACCACGACGACCTCGTAGCTGCGGGCGGTCTGGGCCTCGAGCGCCGCCAGGCAGGCGTCGAGCTGCGGACGGGTCGATCGCGCGTGGGGACCACCACCGACACCGCCGGCCCGTCGGGCACCGGTGTACGCCGTCGGCTGACCGGCCTCGGCGCCCGTCACGCGACGACCGCGAGGCCGAGCACCGCCGTCGCCCCCAGGAACGACGCCGCCACGACCGGCCATCCCGCCGCCCCTGGCAGCCGCCAGACCGCCACCGCGGTGCCCGCCGCCACCCCCACGAGCGCTGCTGCGGTGGCACCGGCCGCCGACCAGAGGGGCACGAGGGCGAACACGCCGACGAGGAACCCGGCGAACGTGGCGACGCCGCTCGCCAGCGCCACCTCGGGCTGCAGCCGCAGGGCGGCGGCCTGCACGACGAGCGCCGACAGGGGCGCCAGGACGACGACGGCGAGGGCGGGCCCGAACGCCGCGGACGCGGCGGCGTAGCGATGGCCGAACGCCGCAGGCACGAGCGTGTCGAGCAGCACGGCCGCACCGAGGGCCGCCGGGATGACGACCACCAGCAGCCCCCCGGCCAGGCGCCGCAGCACCGCCTCGGCCGGGCCGGGCGCCGGAGCGGTCGTGGCCGTCGTCCAGACCGTCGGCGGCCGACCGGCCGGCCAGGTGGGGCAGCGTGACGGTGAAGGTCTGCAGGACGGCGTAGGTGGCACCGAGCGCGATGCCGATCGCCAGCGCCGCGTAGCCCGTCTCGACGGCCGACCCGACGAGCACGGCCACCGCCACGACGCCGCCACGGTGCGCACACTGCACCGAGCGCGGCGCCGGTGGCGTTGAGGGCCCCGAACCGGATCGCACCCGGCGGCACCGGCACCGCGAGCGACGTCGGCCCGCACCACGGGGACGAGCACGGCGGCCGCCAGACGCCGCGGCCACCGACGCCGCGACGACGAGGGCGACGGTGGCACCCGTCGTCCCGAACGCCCGCGTGCAGGACGAGGACCGCCACCACGAGGACGGTGTTCTGCACCGGGTACCGGGCGCTCCACGGCCCGGCGCGCCCCAACCCGAGCGTGACCTGGAGCGCCAGGGTGGTGCCGACGTTGAGGGCCAGCGCGAGGACCACCAGGGCGGTGGCGAGCGGCGGGAAGCGCTCGGGATCCCACACCACCGCCGCGAGCGCCACGACGGCGAGCGCACCGCACTGGACGGCCCGGCCCCTGGCCAGCCGGCGTGCCGATCGCCCGCGCCAGCGCCGGGCGCTCCCCGACCGTTGCCGTCGGCACGTAGCGCGCCATCAGCGTCGGGCCGCCCAGCGTCATCGCCAGCGAGCCCAGCGTGACCACGGTCAGCGGGACGGCGAAGTGGCCGTAGTCCTCGGGCCCGAGCGCCCGCGGGACGACCGTGGCGAGCAGGACGAGCGTGACCATCTCGGCCGCCTTGCCGGCGAGGCTCGCAGCCACGGACGACCGGAGCCGCGGCGACCGCGCCGGCGCAACGGCCGCCGCGGGCGCGTCACCGCCTGCGGTGGAAGGGGCCCTGACCAGCACCGGACGAGCGTAGCTCCGGGCCGATCAGGTCAGGCCAGCCTCCCGGGCCCCGACGGCTTCGACCGGTTTCATCCGTTCCGAGTGACGACCGCCACGCCTCCTCGGCCGATGATGGAGGCAACCCCCACAGAGAGGAAGAACCATGGCCAAGGCAGACGGGATGTTCCTCTACATCGGCACCTACCCGAGCGAAGACGCCGCTCGGGCCGACTACGACGTCGTGAAGGACCTCCACGCCGTCGACGTCGTCGGCACCTACGACGCCGCGGTCGTCACGAAGGACTCCTCCGGCAAGGTCCACGTCAACAAGGACGAGATGGCGACCCGGCACGGCGGCTGGGGCGGCGCGGCCGCAGGCGCCGTCCTCGGCATCCTGTTCCCGCCGTCGATCCTCGGCAGCGCGGTCGTCGGCGCGGCCGTCGGTGGCGTCGGCGGCCACCTCTGGCGCGGCATCTCCCGGTCCGACGTCAAGGACCTCGGCGAGCTGATCGACGACGGCGAGGCCGCACTCCTGGTCATCGGCGCGAGCACCCTCGAGTCCGCGCTCGACAAGGCGGAGCTGAAGGCCGAGAAGCACATCGCCAAGCAGCTCGACGACATCAGCGCGGCCGACGTGGACGCGGCGGTCAAGGAGGCCGCTGACGGCAGCGGATGATCCGCAGCGCGTTCGTGGCCCGAGCCTGACGCCCACGGCGGCACGGGACGCCACTCCCCGCGCCCGTGTCGCCGACGCCGGCGACCGCGCCGTGCGGACGAGGACGAGAACGGGCATTGTGTGCGGGTGGCGCTCACGGATGACGTGCGAGCGGGCGCCCGCGCCAGATCAGACCGACATGCCGGCTCGCATGATCCGCCGTTTCCGCCTGCGTCGCCCGGGGGACATGGCTCGTGAGGAGGTTCCCATGACGACGCTGCCCGATCGGCGCGAACACCGCGCTGCTCGTGATCGACGTCCAGAACGGGATCGTGGCCAACGCCCACAACCGCGACGGTGTGATCGCGAACATCAACACCCTGATCGACAAGGCACGCACCGAGGGAGTCCCGGTGGTCTGGGTGCAGCACTCCGACGACCAGGTCGCGTGGGGCAGCGACAGCTGGCAGTACGTGCCGGAGCTGGCCCGACACGACTCCGAGCCTCTGGTCCACAAGACGTACGCCGACTCGTTCGAGGGCACCGAGCTGGAGGCGCTCCTCGCCGAGCATGGGGTCGGCCGTCTCGTCGTGGCGGGCGCCCAGACCGACGAGTGCGTCCGCTCGACCATCCACGGCGGGTTCGTCCGCGGGTACGACGTGACACTGGTCAGCGACGCGCACACGACGGAGGACCTCAGCGAGTGGGGCGCCCCTCCCCCGGACAAGGTGATCGCGCACACCAATCTCTACTGGGACGGGCAGAGCGCACCCGGGCGCCGCGGCGGGACCGTCGACACGGCGAACATCAGCTTCGCGACGGGCGACCCGGGCTGAGCCGCCCTCAAGACCGTGCACGGAGGCCGCTGACCATGGACCTGCCGAACCCGAATCTCCATCTCCCGAGCACACGAAGCGGAGGTCCGGCATGTCCGACGTCCATGCCCTGATCAATGCGCACGCCGGCGACGACCTGTCTCCGCTCGCCGGATCGTGGGAGGTCGATCCGACTCATTCGGCGCTCGAGTTCGTCGCCCGCTACGCGGTGTTCACGCTCGTGCGCGGCCGCTTCACATCGTTCTCGGGCACCGTCGTGATCGATCCGCTGCACGCGGACGCGACGCAGATCGACGTCGACATCGACGCGTCATCGGTCGACACCGCGATGGGGGTGCGCGACGCCCACCTGCGGGGCGAGGAGTTCTTCGACGTCGGGCGCCATCCCAAGATCTCCTTCCGGGCCCAGGGAGCGACGGTGCTGGCAGCCGGTCGCTACGCGGTGCACGGTGAGCTGACGATCCGTGGCATCACGCAACCGGTTCGGCTCGACGTCGATGTGTTCGGCCGTGCGCCGGATGTGCTGGGCAATCCGCGGCTCGGCTCTGAAGGCGACGGCCAAGCTGCAACGCGCCGTGTGGGGAATCACGTGGAACGCGCCGGTCCCCGGCGGCGGCGTCGCGTTGGCCGAGGAGGTCGATCTCGAGCTCGACGTGTCGCTGCTTCCGGCCGGCACGGCGGCCCGATCCTCGTGAGGCGGGCCGATCGCCTCGACGCGCCCGATGCGTTTCGGCACCTGACGGCCACACGTGTTCATCGCACCAACGGCGTGCGGTGGGCGTGGTCTCTTCCGGCCAGGGCGGCGAACACGCCGCTCGTGACAGTGCCGAACACGAGGTGGCCGGACAGGTCCTCGGCGAGCGTCCGGGCGTCGTAATCCCAGATCGGCTTGTACACGCCCGCCGCCGGGAGCACCACGTAGCCGGCGAGCCATGCGACCGGGCCGAGGGCGAGGGCTCGGATCGACCCGTGCCGACGCGACTTGCCGGCCACCACCGCGTACTGCACGCCCCAACCGATGCCCGTGGCCCAGTGCACGAGGTTCGTCGTGGTGCGGGCCCAGCCGTCGGGGGGTGGTCGCCCGGTGACGAGCCGCTCGACCTTCTGGCCGAGCTGTCCCGGGGCGGGCGCCTCGTCCCAGCCCGTGACGTCGGCGGCCAGCTCCCACCGCACGAGGGACTCCTTGCCGCCCTCACGGCGATAGCGCCGGTAGAGCAGGAGATCCATCGCGGCCGTGCCGACCGCGCCGGCCACCGCACCGATGACGACGTGACGACCGAGTCCGGACCCGCGAGCGTTCCTCACCAGCAGATCCTCCTCGCCGTCGTGATGCCGTGCGTGACCACCCCGTCAGTGTGGCCTGGACCCCGATCGTCAGGACTGGTTCTGCTCGGCGAGCTCCTGCAGGAACCCCGGACGCTGACGCCTCACGCTGCATCCACGGCTGGGCATCCGCTCACGACGCACTGTCAACCCACTTCGATGCCGCAACGCCGATCTCCTCAACCGACGCCTCGGTCGGCGAGCAGGCCGAGCACGTCGAGGTCGACGATGGCCTGGGTCGTGCGTTCGGTGGCGCGGCAGCCCACGTCGGCCGGCTGCCACTTCGAGCCCATGGCAGCGGTGGTGGTGGCCGCGATCCACGAATAGATGGAGAACAGGCGGTACTGCTCCATCGCCAGCGTCGTCGCCGAGGTCGACGCCGCCGGCCGCCAGCCCGGCTCCGGTAGCGGGCGATCAGCGCGTCTTGCTCGGCGCGGCGCACATCGGTGGGCAGCGAGTTGCAGAGGAAGTAGGCGACGTCGCGCATCCCGGGGTAGCAGGCTGGCGACGGCCCAGTCGTAGAAGCCGGTGCGGCCACCGTCGACGAAGAGGTTGCCGATGTGGTCGTCGCCGTGGATGAGGGTGCGCTCGCCCTCGTTCCAGAGCGAGCCGATGTCGCGGTTGTGGGCGATGTAGATCTCGCCCAGGCGACGGAACTCGGGCGGGAGCTCGATCAGCGAACTGGTCGAGGCGCCATCTGGACGATCGACGCGCCCATCGCCATGCGCTCCTGGGCCTCGGGACTGTCCCCCGGGCTCAGGGCGTGTGTGCCGAGCCACGGCAGATCCTGGCCCCAGTAGGCGGCGTGGAGCCCGGCGAGCTCGTCCATGAGCGACTCGGCGATGGGCGAGCACGTCGTCGTCCTCGGCGGTGGCGAACCGGCACCCAGCGGCGTCGAGATCCTCCATCACCATGATGAACGAGGAATCGGCGTCGTCGTAGGACGCGTGCCAGACCTTCGGCACCCGCACCGGCAGCTCGCCACCGACGGCGGCGTAGAGCTTCGCCTCGGACACCCCGAGCCCGATCATCGTGAGGAACGCCGCGCTGCTCGTCGTCGAACGGTCGGAGCTTCACGAACAGCGTGTCGGGGAGGTCCGTCGCCCTCGACCCGGATCTTGGCCCGGCCGGTGGTGCCGGAGTGGGCGTCGACGACGGTCACCGAGGTGACCTCGGTGTCCGAGCGCGGCACCGAGCCACGCCGGTGTGAGGTCGTCCACGGTGGAAGGGATGGGCACGGTGGCGCTCCTACTGCTCGCGGGTTCGGGCTCGTCGCCGGAACGGCGTCGACTCCATGGAGACCCTCGCCTCCGGCTCGACCATCCTCAACCCCGCCCAAGACCCCCCACGCGACCACCTCGACCTCGGTCCGGGCGACCAGGCGCCGTCGCTCGCCCGCGGCGTCGACGCCGCTCCGACCACGGCCGACGCGCTCTTCGACCTGCAGCTCGACGCCCTGATCACCGCGTGGACCGAGGTCGCCGGCCGAGCTCGCGTTCCGCACGACGCCTCGTTCGGCATGAAGGTCCGTGCCAGGATCTGACTCTCCATCGCCGTCGACGGGAGCACGGATGAGGACCGACGGGCTCGTCGAGCCGGGCTGGGAGGGCGTCGCGCGACGCGTTCGCGGCCAACTTCGACGAGCGGGGCGAGGTCGGCGCCGCGGTGTGCGTGTACCTCGACGGCCGGAAGGTCGTCGACCTCTGGGGCGGCGTCGCCGACCCCACGAGCGGCCGCCCGTGGGCCGAGGACACGATCGTCACCGTGTTCTCGTCGACCAAGGGCGTGACCGCGGTCGGCGCCAACCTGGCCATCGAGCGCGGCCTGCTCGATCCGGACGCGACGGTCGCCTCCTACTGGCCCGAGTTCGCCGCCGGCGGCAAGGAGGCGATCACCGTGCGGCAGGTGCTCAGCCACCAGGCCGGCCTGCCGCTCGTCGAGGCGGACCTGTCACCTGGACGAGGCGCTCGCCGTGGGACCCGGTCGTCGACCGCGCTGGCCGCCCAGGCGCCGCTGTGGGAGCCAGGGACGCAGCACGGCTACCACATGCGCACCTTCGGCTGGCTCGTGGGCGAGCTGCTGCGCCGCACGACCGGCCGCACGCCCGGCACCTTCCTCCGCGACGAGGTCACCGGCCCGCTCGGCGTCGACCTCTGGGTCGGGCTGCCCGGCGAGCTCGAGCCCCGCGTCGCCGACGCTCGTGCCGCCCGCCACCAGCCTCAAGGAGCCCTCGCACCGTTCGGCGACACCTTGCTGCTGGCCCGCGTGTTCAGCCAACCCGGCAGGCCACTTCGACTACGACGACATGTGGAACACCCGCCGGCTCCGGGCGTGCGAGCTGCCGTCCTCCAACGGCGTCGGCGAACGCCCGCGGTCTCGCCCGGATCTACGCCGCGTTGCATCGGTGACGGCGTCGACGGCCACCGTGTGCTCGCAGCCGACACGGTCGCCGCCGCCACCGACCGAGCAGGCGAGCGGTCCCGACGCCGTCATCATGATCGACACCTGCTTCGGCCTGGGGTTCATGCTCGGCTCCAGCTTCGGAGCGGCGAACCCGCCGACCGCGTTCGGGCACGCCGGAGCCGGCGGCTCGCTCTCGTTCGCCGACCCGGCCAGCGGGCCTGGCGTTCGGCTACGTGACGAACGACCTGCGCTTCGACCCCGCCGGCGACCCCCGCAGCGAGACGTTGGTGCGCGCCGCGACGGCCGCCGCGGCGGCGTCGACGGGCGCCTGACGGCGTTCGGCCCCGCGCCGCCGACCCACGGCTCGGTCAGCATGGCCAGGAGCCCCCTGGTCCGAGCATGGTTCCTGGACAGGTCCACGCTCGCCCAGGGGGCTCACTCTCGTTCAGCGGACCCGAACAAGCGGTCCGTGGTCACTCCACCTAGGTGCGCGTCCTCAGGCCGAAGCCGTAGGGGAACAACGGGCTGGTAGTTGCGGTCACCCACGTTGATCGGCACCTGCGTCCTCGCTGCGCGGCCACGTGACCGACAGCCGGCCGGTGAACGGCTCGCGTCCCGAACAGCACGTCGGCCACGCCCGCGCCCTCGCTGCCGGGCAGCCACGAGGCGACGAGCGCGTCCATCTCGCCGAGCTGGTCGGTGAGCACCTGCGGGCGACCCGAGACGACGAGCACGACGCACGTCTGGCGATCGCGCTGCAGACCGTGTCGATGACCGCCTGGTCGCCGGGCAGCAGCGAGAGCGACTTCTCCTCCTGCTGCGGCTCCGGGTCGCCGAACTGCCACTCGGGGCCGTCGACGTCGCCGAAGCCCTCGGAGTACGGCGTCTCGCCGACGACCACGATGCCGACGTCGGCACCGTCGATCGGCGCCGACGCGTCGGCGCTGTAGGTGACGTTGGCGCGCGGGCGCCACCTCGCGGATGCCCTCGAGGATGGTGGTGCCCGGCGATGGTCGTCGCCCGAGACGCCCTGCCACTGGATGGTCCAGCCGCCGGCCTGGTTGCCGATGTCGTCGGCGTTGCGGCCGGCGACGTAGATGTCGCCCGTCGGGGTCGAGCGGCAGTGCGCCGTTGTCGTTCTTGAGCAGCACCTGCGACTCCGCGACCGCCTGGCGTGCCAGCGCCCGGTGCTCGTCGCTGCCGACCTCGTCGACGTTGTCGTCCGACGCGAAGGGCTGCTCGAACAACCCGAGCTCGAACTTCGCCGCGCAGGATCCGGCTGACCGCGTCGTCGATGCGTGCGCATGCGCACCCGGCCCGCCTCGACCTCGGCCAGCAGCAGGTCCTCGAACTGCTGGCGCGTTGTTGGGCTCCATGAACATGTCGATGCCGGCGTTGGCGCCGATCCGCACCTTGTACGGGGTGAGACCCGTGTTGGTGGGATCGGTCGGGTCGGGGATCTGGTGGATGCCCTCCCAGTCGGAGATGACGAAGCCGTCGAAGTCGAGCTGCCCCTTGAGCAGTCCGGTGATCAGCTCGCGGTTGGCGTGCATCTTCATGGGGTTGCCGACGCCGTCCTCGACGAGTCGACGCTCGAGAACGACGGCATCACGCTGCCGACGTCGGCTGCCCGGCGGATCGCGTCCGCGTACGGCGAGACGTCGATGCGCATGAAGTCACGCCGGTTCGTGACCGTGATGCCCTGGTCGATGGTGAACGCCTGCTGCTCGGGCGGCAGGCCCTCGTTGGCCTCGGCGGTCTGCTCGTTGAACCGCGTGTGGCCGTCGCCGGCGAAGTGCTTCGGCGTCGCGATCACGCTGCCGTCCGACGACAGGTCGCGGCCCTGGAGGCCGTCGATCACCGCGGTGCCCAGCTGCGTGACCAGCCCCGGGTCCTCGCCGTAGCTCTCGTACGAGCGGCCCCACCGCTCATCGAGGGTGACGCACACGCAGGGCGCGAAGTTCCACGGGACGCCGATGGCCCGCGTCTCCGCGGCGGTCGCCTCGCCGATCGCCTCGACCAGTCGGGTGTCGCGGGTCGCGCCGAGCCCGACGTTGTGCGGGAAGATCGTCGCTCCCTGCACGATGCCGAGCCCGTGCACGGCGT
The DNA here is from genome assembly GCA_963778415.1 of uncultured Acidimicrobiales bacterium. Lineage (GTDB taxonomy): Bacteria > Actinomycetota > Acidimicrobiia > Acidimicrobiales > VFJN01 > ZC4RG19. The sequence goes on along the minus strand of CAVZUI010000009.1, from coordinate 85,347 downwards.
CGATGCCGTAGATGATCGGGATCTGCAGGCGCGTGGTCAGCGCCTGCTCCTGGAAGCTGTTGACCATCTCGAGCCACGCCGCCGGGGTCGTTGACCGGCGGGGTCGAGCCGCCGCCGGACAGCACGGACCCGACCTGCCACTCGGCGATCAGCGACGGGTTGCCGAAGACCGCCCCGCGCTCGGTCTGCGTCATCTGCCCGACCTTCTCTTCGAGCGTCATCCGCCGCAACAGGTCGGCGACGCGCCGGTGCGTCGGCTGGTGGGCGTCGAGGTAGACGGGCCCTCGGTGGTCGGCCGTCGCCGTGCCGGTCGCCGCGGACGGCGCCGCCTGAGCGGCGGCACCGGTCACGACGACGGACGTGATGGCGAGCAGCAACGCCGACATCGTGGTCACCACGGCCGTTGTCCTCGACCGGCGCCTGCCGGCCTGCGATCGGACGGCGTGCGGGATTCGGAGCACGAGATCACCCCCCGGGATCTGTTCTCCGCCCGCTCTTCTGGCTCCCGACTCACGGTACGTACGGAGTCGTGAACGAGGTGTCAAAATTTCGCGGTCGTCGTCGACTCTTCCGGGATCGGGGAGGTCGCGCCCGTGATCGGGAGCGTGGCGGCGACCGCAGTCCCCTCGCCCGGAGGACTCTCGATCCGCAGCGCGCCGTTCAGCGGCGGCGGCGCGGTCGCGGAGCCCGAGCAGCCCGGAGCTCCCGTTGGACGTGGCGCCGCCGACGCCGTCGTCGCGGACCTCGAGCTGCAGGTTGCCGCCGTCGACGACGGCGACGATCTGCGCGCTGGTGGCGTGGGCGTGCCTGACGGCGTTGGTCAGTGCCTCTGCGACGATGAAGTAGGCGGTCGCCTCCAGAGCTGCCGGGAATCGCTCGCCGGTCACGTCGACAGACACGGGCAGACGGACTCGCGAGACCAGCGCACCGACGCCGGCGCGCAGTCCGCCGTGGGTGAGCGCGGCAGGCAGGATTCCGTGGGCGAGCTCGCGCAGCTCGGCGTTCGCCGGCCTCAGCGTGCGCGAGCGCCTCGTCCACCAGATCGACGACGGGCCCGGTCGCGTCGCCGAGCACGACCCGTGCCGTCTGGAGCGTCACCACCGTGGCGACGAGACGCTGCTGCGCGCCGTCGTGCAGGTCGCGTTGGATGCGACGTCTGGCCTGGTCGCCGGCGGCGACCACGCGGGCGCGGGAGGCTGTGAGCTCCGCCCGGCTCTCGGCGCTCGATATCACGGTGGCGACGAGCTCGGCGAAGTTGGCCATGCGCTCCTCGGTGTCGGCCGGCAGGAGGTCGCATCTCGTCGACGCGACGATCGCGCCCCACAGTCCGCCCTCGACGGTGATCGGGCTGGCGACCGCCGAGCGGGTCCCCATCCGACGCAGGAAGTCGGCGATCGCCCCCGACGCCGTGCGGTAGTCCTCGTCGTCCACCCGAGCAGAACGACCGGTGCGGAAGACCGCCGTGATGGCCAGGGAGTCATCGAGCTCGACACGCATGTCGGCCTCGAGCTGGTGACGGCAATATCCCCGGCTGGCGACGACGGTGGCGGTACGGTCGGACTCGAAACGGACCACGGCGGCCTCGTCGGCGCCGAGGAGCGGGCCGATCTCGTCGGCAACCGCGGTGAAGATCTCCGCCGGGGGCACATCACGCGCGACAGCCATCGCCAGGCGCCGCAGCGCGGCCTGTTCGTCGGTGACCATGCGCAGCTCGTCATCGGGACGGCGCCTCGGCACTCGATCGCCGCCGAGCTCCCGCACGATGTAGGCCTCCCCGTGTCCGACGGGCTCCGCGACCGCATGCCCCCCGGAAGGGAGCACCAGCTCGCCTCCGCCCGCCGGCACCTCGAGCCGCGTGCCGTGCAACCACCCTCGGGAATCGTCGGAGACGACACGTCCGCTCGGGACCACGAGTCGCGCGACGGTGGGCGCCTCCCAAGGTGCGCGCCTGAAAGCGCGCCCGAAGCCGCTCGTCGAGCTCTCCCAGGCGGTCGCGGAGATGGGCTTCGACGGCTCGTGCCGTGGTCACGGCGACCGCGAGGCTGCGTGGGTGCACCGTCCTCAGCAGTCCGGTCAGGTCGATCACACCGAGCAGCTCACCGGTGTCCGGATCGCGGACGGGGGCCGCTGAGCAGGTCCAGTCCTGGACGACCTCGCTGAAGTGCTCGGTGGCGAAGATCTGGACGGCGTGGTCCGCCGCCAGGGCCGTGCCGACTGCGTTCGTCCCCGCACCTTCCTCACTCCACAGCGCGCCTTCGGTGAAGTTCATGGAGTCTGCCGCCTGGGAACGAACCCTGGCGTTGCCGTCGAGCTGAAGGAGCACGCCGTCTGCGTCGCTCACGACGATCAGGTGATCCGACTCGTCGGCGATGCTCGCCAGAGAGTGACGGATCAGCGGTGCCGCCTCCTTCAGGGGATGGAGATCCCACCGTGCCAACGCCTCGTCACGATCTGCCGACACCGGCGCCAACCTGCTCCCCGAGGGGTCGACTCCCGCGTCGAGCGAGCGGCGCCACGAGTCGGCGACCGGTGCACGCACCCGACTCACCAGGCCCCGACTGACGAACTCCTCCCATTCCCGCCGCATGGCGCGGGCATGGAGGCTGGGCGTGGTGGCCTCGTCGATGGCCAGCCATGGATTGCGGGGCATCTGCTTCCCCCTCGACTCGACCGTCTAGGGGACTTGGTCCTGAGACTCGCTTGGAGTCTTAGTAAGCGGCAGAGCCCAGAACCCAAGCGCGTTCTGGCCCGCGTCGAGCGGAGGCGCGCAACGCCTGCTACTGCCAGATCCGCACGGTGAATCCCTGGGGCGAGTGGAAGAACTCGACCCTCCAGGTCAACTGGCGAGCGATCCACAAGCCGGCGCCGATGCCCTCCCGCGGCACGAGATAGCCGGCCACAGGGTCGTCGAAGCCGCGTCCACGGTCGACGACCTCGCAGACGAAACGTCCGTGGGCGCGCCCCACGCGAACGTCCTCGATCCCGCCGCCGTGCTGCACCGCGTTCGCGGCGATCTCGGTGCCCGCGACGAGCATGTCGAAGGCCTTGGCCTCCGGCACCCTTTCGGCCACCAGCCCGCGCGCCAGCACCTCGCGGAAGCCCTCGAGGTCGCCGCCGACCGCGTGTGAGCAGAGCTCCGGGAGCGGCTCAGGCTCGCCGTTCAGAGCTCCGCACCAGCTGCCTCGGATCCTCGAAGTGGTCGCTCTCGACCCATCGATCGGTGAGCATCTCCGGGTGGGTGCGCCACACATCCTCCAGAACCGGATCCGGCAGTCCGTTCGCGTTGTACGTGCAGACGACCCAGACCGGCAGGTGGGAGTAGGCCAGGTTGGTGATCGCCTCGTATCCCGCCCACTCGTCCCAGTCCCCGGGCGTCGGGTCGAACTGGAACTCGGCCAGGGCACGTACCGAAGGAGCGTTCTCCAGCTGACCGAGGAACGTTCCGTAGTAGGCCGCCACGGCGCGGGCAGGACGCGTGTACGTCGAGCTGACGTCGACGAACGCCACCCGGTCGGCGTCAGGCCCGAGCGCATCGCGCATCATGGCGATCCGGTCACGGGTCTGGGCGAAGATGCAGCCTTCGCCCACCTCGAGCCCGTCGTTCAGGAACGCGACCGAACGTGCGAGGTAGTCGTCGTCGACCTCGTAGACGAAGGCGCTGTGACGCAGCGTAGCGTTCTCAGTGCTCATGACTTCCTGAGGGAGTAAGCGCTGATCTCCTGGATTCAAGTGACCTGGGCGATGACAGTCGACGGCTGCGCAGCCGCCTCGCGGAGCTTCTCCAGCGCCTTGTTCTCGATCTGTCGGATCCGCTCGGCCGTCAGCCCCAGATCAGAACCGATCTCGTTCAACGTCTGCGGGGGCCGGCCGAATCCGTAGTGGCCCCGCAACACCGTGCGCTCCCGCTCGTCGAGCCGGTCGGCGAGATGCCGCACCTCCTGGACCACCATCGTGTCGAGGACGTGCTCGTACCCCTTCTCCCCACCCGGGTCGGCAACCATCTCCCCGAAGGCTGTGGCATCCCCGTCGGCTCCCAGCGGCTCCTCGAAGCTACGCGGCGTCCGGTCGATCGTCAGCAAGGTGGTGAGCTTCGATCGGGTGAAGCCCGTCGCGGCCGCGAGCTCCTCCTCCGTCGGTTCGGCGCCCGAGGCCTCCAGGAGATCGCGGCGGGCGGCCTTGACCCTGGCGAGGCCCCGGACGGCGTGGTCGGAGAGGGCCATCGGCCGTGTCACCTCTGCGACCAGCTCCTGCATGGCCTTGCGCACCCAGAACGACGCGTAACCCCAGAACGGCGTCTCCATTCTCTGGTCGTAGCGCTTGGCGGCGTAGAGCAACCCCGCGATCCCCTCCTGCATCAGCTCGGTGCGCTGCACTCCGCCACCGGCACCGAAGCGACGGGCGACGGCCCCGATCGCCGGCAGGAACGAGTCGACGAGCTGCCGGCACGCCGCCTCGTCCCCGCGCTCCGTTGCCACGACCAGCTCACGCTCCCGCTCGGGCGGTAGTCGCGCACCGCGCTCGCGAGGTTCCCCGGAATCCGCGCGTCCCGTCGAAGCTGGACCTCCGCGTTGCGCCAAGCTGGCCCCCTGAGGGCGCCGGGGAAGGGAAAATCCTGTCATCCGAGTCGGCCTCCGACAAGCCCGGATCGAGCACGACGGTGCCGGCGACCGACACGTCGAGAGGCGCAGGGCTCACGGTTCAGTGGCAAAGGTCCCGGATGCTGCGACGATGGTCCGGTCTCCGGCCCGGGAGTGTGCGATGGCGATTCGAGGGCGCAGTGACCCGCCCGGCGAGGAGCTGCCCGTCCCGGACCACGGTGCGCCGAGCAGCAACTGGGTCTTGCGCTACGAGGTCTTCGATCCCGACCGGGAGGGGCTGCGGGAGGCGCTGTGCACGCTCGGCAACGGCTACTTCGCCACGAGGGGCGCGGCACCCGAGGCCCGCGCCGACGAGGTGCACTACCCGGGCACATACGTCGCGGGCTGCTACGACCGCCTGGTCACCGAGGTCGCCGGGCGAACGGTCGAGAACGAAGACATCGTGAACATGCCGAACTGGCTGCCGCTGACGTTCAGGATCGACGGCGGCGAGTGGTTCGACCTTCGCCGGCTCGACCTTCTCGGCTACCGGCAGGACCTCGACCTACGCCGCGGGGTGCTCACCCGCGTCGTGCGCTCCCGCGATCCCGCCGGCAGGGTGACGCGGGTGACCCAGCGGCGCTTCGTCGACATGTCGCAACCGCACCTGGCCGCGCTGGAGACCACGCTCGAGGGCGAGAACTGGTCGGGGCCGATCGAGCTGCGCTCGGCCCTCGACGGCACGGTGACCAACACCGGGGTCGCTCGCTACCGGGGTCTGCGTGGCGACCATCTCGTCCCTGTCGAGCAGGGCGATCTGGGCAGCGGCGGGATCTACCTGCAGGTCCGGACACGCCAGTCGCGCGATCTTCATCGCCGAGGCGGCCCGCACGCGGGTCACGCTGGACGGACGCCCCGTCTCCGACAGTCCGAGCGTGGTCGACGAGCCCGGGTTCGTGGCCCACGGGTTCGTCGTCGACGTCCATCAAGGGGAACGGCTCACCGTCGAGAAGGTGGTCGCCGTCCACAGCTCGCGCGATCCCGCGATCTCCGAGCCCGGCCTCGCGACGCGTACGGCGGTCGAGGAGGCCGCCGACTTCGCCGAGCTGCTGAGGCCCCACGTGCTCGTCTGGGACCTGCTGTGGGGCCATCTCGACCTGCCGCTCGAGGGTCAGCGAGACGCGGAGCTCGCCCTCAGGCTCCACGTCTTCCACCTGCTCCAGACCGTGTCGCCCAACAGCATCGGACTCGACTGTGGCGTCCCCGCCCGGGGCCTCCACGGCGAGGCGTACCGCGGGCACGTCTTCTGGGACGAGCTGTTCGTCTTCCCGCTGCTGAACCTGAGGCTTCCCGTCCTGACCCGGTCGATGCTCGACTATCGCTTCCAACGGCTGCCAGCTGCCCGGCAGACTGGCCCGGCGCGAGGGCCGCGCCGGCGCCATGTACCCGTGGCAGAGCGGGAGCGACGGTCGGGAGGAGACCCAGACGCTGCACCTCAACCCCCGGTCCGGGCGGTGGCTGCCCGACAACTCCCATCTGCAGCGACACATCGACATCGCCGTCGCCTACAACTCGTGGAGCTACTACCAGGTCACCGGCGATGTCGAGTTCCTCCGCTTCCGGGGCGGCGCCGATGATCATCGAGATCGCCAGGTTCCTGGCCGGTCTCGCGACCTACGACGACACGCTCGACCGCCACGAGATCAAAGGGGTGATGGGCCCCGACGAGTACCACGACGGCTACCCCGGAGCACGGCGAGCCCGGTCTGGACAACAACGCCTACACGAACGTGATGACCGCCTGGGTCCTCTGCCGGGCTCTCGAGATCCTCGAGCTCCTTCCCGACCGCCACGCCCGAGAGCTCTGGGATCAGCTCGGCCTGACCACCGACGAGCTCGATCGCTGGGACCACGTCAGCCGCAAGATGCGGGTCTGCTTCCACGACGGTGTCATCAGCCAGTTCGAGGGCTACGAGCGCCTCGAGGAGCTCGACTGGCTCGACTACCAGGAGCGCTACGGCGACATCCAGCGGCTCGACCGGATCCTGGAGGCCGAAGGGGACTCGACGAACCGCTACAAGCTCTCCAAGCAGGCCGACGTGCTCATGCTCTTCTACCTCCTGTCGGCGGCCGAGGTCGGACAGGTCTTCGATCGGCTCGGGTATCCGTTCGACCCCGACGACGACCTGCGGGCGAACGTCGAGTACTACCTGGCGCGCACGTCCCACGGGTCGACGCTGTCGTGGGTCGTGCACTCCTGGGTGCTGGCCCGCCTCGACCGGCGACGCTCGTGGGAGCTGTTCCTCCATGCGCTCCGCAGCGACATCGACGACATCCAGGGCGGCACGACCCACGAAGGGATCCACCTCGGCGCCATGGCCGGGACCGTGGACCTGATCCAGCGCTGCTACGGCGGCGTCGAGGCCCGCGATGGCGTCCTGTGGCTCGAGCCCGCACTCCCTGACGAGCTACCCACCCTCCGGTCCCAGGTCCACTACCGCGGCCATCGGGTCGAGCTGGTCATCGCCCGCGACCGCCTCAGAGTGGCTGTGCAGCCCGCCTTGGCCCCACCGATCCGCGTCGGGGTCGACGGCGAGGTCGTCGAGATGGGAGGGGGCGCCGTCAAGGAGTGGACACTTGCGTCACTGCGGCCTCGCACCCCGCGCCTCGGGCGAGATCAGGGCCGCGGGATGTTGGGGACGTGGGCGACCAGGCTCGAGGGCGTGGTCGAGGAGTGGAGGGGGCGCAGGTAGCCGACGACGATTCCGACCGTGTCTTCGGCGTCATGACCTCGCGTTCAGGACCGCGACCGCCGTCCGTCGCCGGATCCAGGCGTGCAGGCGACTGCCCCCGTCGGCCACGGCCTCGAGCGTTTCGTGGAGGCTGTGGGGCTCGGCCTGCCGACGAGCTGTGATCTCGGAACTACTACGCGACCGCGTGAGGATCGGCGCCCCCGTGCACCCCACAGTGTCGGTGTGCCACCCCGTTCGAGCCCCGTGCCGCCGTTGCCTCCCCCCCTCGGCGGCGCGGGCTCGACGGCGCGCCATGCCCTGGCGCGAGCGCCGGGGACGCCTCCCGCGTCGGGCCCACCCCGTCGATCGCGACCTGCGATCGTCGTCGACGCGCCACCATCCCGCGGTGCCCCGTTGCCGCTCCTCAACCCCCCGCTCGTCGCGCTGGCGCTGGCTGTCCTGTTTCTCGTGGGCCTCCTCGTGGCGGTGCTCGTCGACCCTGTGGCCTGACATCGCACTCGCTCGTCTCCACGCGCATCGGGAGTGCGGTTTGGTGCGTCCTTGGCGAGTACCGAGTGATTCGGGTTCATGCCCGGGCGAGCGCCTCGACCCGTCTGAGCGCGTCGTGCGCGTCGGGCATCGCGCGGATTTCGGCCCGGACACGCTGCGCGGCGCGCTGGTAGCTCACGTCGTCGAGGACTGTGCGCAGGGAGTCCCGGACGGCCTCGACCGACAGCTCGTCCTTGAGGAGCTGTCGCCCTGCGCCGGCGGTCACGACGCGCTCGGCGTTGGCGTACTGGTCGGCCCCCTGCGGAAGGACCAGCAGGGGAAGGCCGAAGGCGAGAGCCCCGAGAGTCGTTCCCGCTCCGCCGTGGGTGATCACCGCGTGACAGCGCGGAAGCAGCTCCCCTTGCGGGATGTATCGGTGGACGACCACGTTGTCGGGTTGGGGGCCGAGACTCGCGGGATCGTTCTGACGGCCGACGGTGACGATGACGGCGATGTCCTCATCGCGTACCGCCTCGATCACCAGCCTGAAGATGTCGAGGTTGCGGTTCCACACGGTCCCCATCGTCAGGTAGACGATCGCGGCAGCGTCGAGTCGATCGAGCCACTCCGGTGGGGCGGCACTCGGAACCTCGGCGGCGGCTGGTCGCAGTTGCTGTACGGCGGTGATGGATGCGATCTCGGGCGACTGCAGGGCCGGCGGACACGTGTCGACGTAGAGATGGCGGAACAGTCCAGCAACGGCGATGTGGTTCGAGCCCTCGCGCCCGCCAGTGCGGGGCCGCGGCCTCACCGGTCGCCCGGAGGAGTGACGAACCGATGAGCGCCCCGTAGCTGACGTCCGCGTAGGGAATGCCGCGGGCGGTGCCAACCAGCGGGGCCGCCAACTCGGCCACCTCGTGCACGATGATCTGAGGTCGCCACGTGTCGACGATGGCTTCGAGGTCCTCGGCTCGCGGCCCGAGCTCGAGGTTGGCGAAGATCTCGGTCAGGAAGAAGCGGCGTTGCGCGTCGCCGACCAGCTGATCGAAGCCTGGGAACTGCGGTGCCCACTCGGCTCTGAACCCTTCGTCAGGACCGGCATGGAACGCGTCGAACCCGGCGTCGCGCGCCCGACTCGTGTACGGCTCACCCGTCGCGAACGCGACCGAATGCCCAGCGCTCCTCGCCTCGACCGCGAGGGGGACCAGCGGCTCGAAATGTCCAGCGAGCGGTCGGGTCGTGAACAGCATCCGCGTCGGTGCCACCGGGCCATCCTCGCCACAAGGCGACCCGATGGCCGCGTCCCAGGCGTTCACGTCCGGCGTCGCCGTGAGGAACCGCGCCGGCGCAGTTGGTGGACTCGTGACGTCGGAGGTGTCACTCGGCGAGGAAGGTCATCACCGACTGATCGACGTCGTCTGAGCACTCCAGCGGCATCACGTGTGAGGAACCGTCGCCTGTGGCGATCCCGAGCCGCGTTCGAGGTACGCGACGACGGTCTTGATCGTCGTCGATGTGTGGCCTCGTTCCACGAGGTAGTTGGCCACGTCGAACGCGGCGTGGCCCTCGTTGCTCGCCGCGAGGACATCAGCGACGACGTCGGCCACTGTCACACCGGGGAAGTCGGGGACCTCGCCGTCGAGCGTTCGCGCTTCCCGCTTGCGCCGCTGCCGGGACAGGTCATCGTCACCCGGCCACGTCTCGATCGATCCCTGCATGGTCGCCTCCTCGTGTCGGTTCAGAAGAGGCGACGTACGACTCGAGCCATGGCCGAGCGACGACGCGGGCTTCCAGGGCCCACCGTATCGACGTGCTGCAGGATGCCGTCTCTTGATCGTCTGATCCGCCGACACACCCCGCGAGCCCCTCAGTGCCGGGGAAGCCGCCGGGACGGCACCGGCGTGCCGCCCGATCGAAGGATCGGCGGGCGGATCGGTTCGGGTGCCGGGACCGGCTCGGGCGGCGGGATCGGCTCGGGCGGCGGGATCGGCTCGGGCGGCCATGGTTCGGTCAGGAACGGCGAGGGTCGTTCGGCCGGCGTGGGCAGCGCCCTTCGATCGTCGTCTGTGGTGTGGTGCTGACCTTCGTGAAGGACCGAGCGCGACCCTGGCTGGTGGGGTCTCGTCACGCCGAAGCCCGTGCTGGCGATATCGCCCTGGACCGACCTGACACCGAGGTAGCCGATCGCTCGCTCCAACAGCCGAACGCCGCGGCGGGTCGTCTCGTCGTTGGACGGGTGGCGGGCCTGGGAGCGGCCGAGTCCCAAGGCGTGGGTCATGGTGTCGAGGTCGTGACCCGCCGTGCGTGCGAGCACGAGCGCGTGGTTCGGCAGGTGGAGGTGGCTGCCGGCACCGACCAGTTCGAGACTGCGCTGCCACACGCGCTGCGCGACCTCCAGGCCCTCGCGGCCGGCAGGACGCGCCGATCTCGGATCGGAACCGGCGCGGGAGCGGCGGGGGACCGGCGCCGATCCGTCGGGCCTCACCACGTGTCGGAGTGCCTGCGGGACGGGCTCGGTTGGTCGCCGGGTCGTATGCGCCGTACGAGCGCCAGCCGGACGGTCTTGCGGCGCCAGTAGGCGTGCGTGGCGCAGTAGACGTGTCGGTCACCGTTGCTGGTGCGTTCGCTGTAGATCACCGCACCGGTGCAGGAACGGGGGCACCAGCCCAGCGTGGGTTGGTGCCCTGGGTCGCTGTACCAGCAAGCCCCGGGTTCCGTCACGGGTGACGTCGGTCGGTCGTCGGCATCAGGCCTGTCCCCTTGTTGCGCTTGAGCTTCTTGGCTGTTCGCTTCTCTTTGAGTGTCTTGCCGGGCTTCTTCCCGTTCGGTTTGCCGGGTGCCTTGTCAGACATGCTGGGTCCTGTCCTGGTCGTGTGAGTTGCGGTGGGTGTTCACGCCGACGAGGAGGTCGAGCATCTCGCCGATGGTCCGTTCCTGGGTGATCGGGTCGCGTAGCGGCAGGTGCTCCTGGATGCGGTACCGGTTGCGGCGACCGTCCTTGTCCTTGACCACGTAGCCGGCGTCGACGAGGTCGGAGACGATGGCGTGGGCGCTGCGCTCGGTGACGCCGACCATGGCGGCGAGGTCCCGCAGCCGCACGCCGGGGTCATGGGCGATGCAGAGCAGCACCCGTGCATGGTTGGTGAGGAAGCTCCAACTGCCCATGGCGACACCTTACCCCGTTTTCTAGAAACAGATTGCAGGTTTTTGAGTTCAGGTATACGGTACGGCGCAGGCCCGGGGGTCGTGGCCGTCGTTCGGCGGCCACACCTCGGGGAAGAAGGGAAAGACCATGGAACTCCTGGTCCTCGCCATCGTCGTCATCGTGGCCCTCGGCCTGTACCGCTTCATGCGGGCACGGACCGCCCACTGACATCACGACGCGCCACCGCCCAACCGAATCCCGACGTGGTGGGGGCAACCTCGCTGGCGCCGCCGGAACTTGCCTTTGGCCCTACCCGTCCGGTGGCTGAGCGCCCCACCACAGGAGGCACCGTGTCCCCCACTCCGCATGCCGTCCTGGGCGACGAGGACTCCGCGCGCACCGACACCGCCCCCCGGCAACCACTGGCCGAGGACCAACCTCCGCCCCAACGGTGCGGACGCTGTCGACTGCTGTTCGAAGGTGATCCCGCGCTGCATCCACCCGCCCGACCGGACTGGTGGCTGTGCCCGCCATGCCGAGCCATGCTGCTCGGCCGCTACGCCCGCCCCCACGACGTCGCCCGCCGGCGACAGGCCGGCGACGTGACCTGAGATCCTGCCGGTTCACGACCACGCCGGACTGCCGCGTGATCCGGTGATATCTGATCCGGGGGTGCCGCGAGGTGCTGCGTCACGTCCGAGCCATCTACCGCAAGCTCGACGTCCCCCACCGGTCCGCAGCCGTTCATCGCGCCACGGCGTTGCAGCTCGTCTGACCGCAACGCCACAGGTCCACCCCTCCTGGGACAACGCCTGCGGTTGACTCCAATATGTGGTGGTGATGAACCGGCGTGAGTTCCTCGCCGCAGGGGTGGGGCTGGTCGGCGCCACGGCGACTGCCGGCACGTTGGCCGGTGCGGTGTGGCCGCTGCTGACACGAGAGGACCTCTTGCCCGGCGAGGCGCCGGACGTGCAGCTCAGGCCCCATGCCTGGCAGACGGCGGACGACCGCTTGTCGTTCGTGGCGCTGGGCGACAACGGCAGCGGTGGCCGCCAGGCGCTGGCAGTCGCCGAGCGCATGGCCATCACCTACCAGAAGGCGCCGTACGGTCTGGTCGCGCTGCTGGGCGACATCTGCTACTACGGCAACTTTCGGCGCCGGTTCGACACCGCGTTCCGGCGTCCGCTCGGACCTCTCATCGACGCGGGCGTGGGCTTCGAGCTCGCGATCGGCAACCACGACACGACGCTTCACTTCACCGACCACGGGTTGAGCGCCATCGAGGCCGAGCTCGAGCTGCTGGGCACGCCGGGTCGCTACTACACGACGAGCCGAGGCCCGGTGGACTTCTTCTTCCTCGACTCCAGCATCCCGGGCATGTACGGGCCGAGAGCGCCCGAGCAGCTGGACTGGCTCGACGACGCCCTGGCCAGCTCTGCCAACCAGTGGAAGGTGGTGGCCCTGCACCACCCTCCCTACTCGTCGGGCCAGCACGGCAGCACGCCAGGCGCCCAGGAGCGTCTCGTGCCTCTGCTGAGCCGCCACCATGTCGACCTGGTCCTCAGCGGGCACGACCACGACTACGAGCGCACCGAGCCCCAGCACGGCGTCACGTACGTGGTGAGTGGCGGCGGCTGCAAGACCACCCGGGTGGGTCGCCGTGCGTTCACGGCAGTGGCGGAGCGCACACTGCAGTTCCTCCACGTCGAGGTCGTGGACGACCGCATGACCACGACGTGCGTTCGGGAGGACGGGTCGGTGGCCGACCGGTTCGCTCTGCGAGCCCGGGAGGGGTCCTGAGCGGCCGGGCCACCGACACCGCGGTGGCCGCGGGCTTCGCGCTCGCCGGCTTCGTCGTCGTCCTCGTCCCGGCCGTCGCCGTGCGCTCCGAGGTGTTGAACGCCGGCGTCGGCAGCATGGACGACGACGTCCTGGTCGGCCAGCGCCGCCATTGGCGCCGTGCACATGGTCCTGGCGTGGAGGCGGCTGCGCGACGAGGAACGGATCGCCGCCCGCGGGCTCCACCTCTGGATCGCCGCACTCAACGCGCTCGTCGTCCTCGCCTTGAGCTCGTCCGTCCTGCTGCTGCTCGTCCTCTACTGGTTCCCCGACGAGCAGGCCTCGCTCGCCAATCGTGGCTTCCCGGTGTTCCTCCTGTGGGCGGGGGTTCAGGGCGTGGCCGTCCTCCTGGCCGAGGCGACGGCCCGCTTCTTCTTCTGGTGGCTCGAGCCGCACGCACCCCCGACGCCCGGCCCAGGCGGAGCTGCGCGCCCCGGGCGGGCGGGCAGCCAGGCGCGGCCCCACGACGGCTGACCTGCTCTCGCCCGGGAGATGCAGATCGCCCGCCTGGCGGCCGAGGGCCCTTCGAACCGGAGGGACCGGTCAGCGGCTCTACCTCTCGCACGGTCGGCTCGCACCTCTATCGCAACTTCCTCAAACTCGACATCACGTCCCGGTCCCAGCTGTCAATTCCTGCAGCTGATCGTCCCGATGGGATGAGGGATCTCGCGTCGCCACGGTTCACGATCAGAGGGAGAGCGCGCCGCGTCGCAGCTCGCGTCGTCGCGTGCTTCCGGCCATGGACGTGCGCGAGTCGGGGACACCCGGCCGTTGCGACCCGAGGGAGACGGAGACGATGAGTGACCCCGATCGCAGCAGGCTCCCGATCCGGCGAGAGAGGTTCACGGGAATCGTCGACAGGACTCTCGCCGGCTCCCAGCCTGACTGGAACCTGATCGAGCACCCGCGGCCGCCGGCGGGGTCCCCCAACGTGCTGCTGGTGCTCATCGACGACGCCGGGTTCGGCAACCCGAGCACCTTCGGCGGGCCGATCCAGACCCCGAACTACACGCGGATGGCCGACGGCGGTCTTCGCTACAACCGTTTCCACGTCACGGCGCTCTGCTCCCCGACGCGGGCGGCACTGCTGACCGGGCGGAACAACCACGCGGTGGGGTTCGGGTCGATCGGCGAGTTCGCGTGCGGGTTCCCTGGCTACTCCGCCACCCTGCCGCGGGACTGCGCGGCCCTGCCCCGGATCCTCCGGGACAACGGCTACAGCACGGCGACGTTCGGCAAGTGGCACCTGACACCCGACGGCCAGCAAGGTCCGGCGGGGCCGTTCGACCGCTGGCCGAACGGCTGGGGGTTCGACTACTTCTACGGAATCCTGGGCGGCGGATCGAGCCAGTGGGACCCCTGCCTCGCGGAGAACCAGAAGATCATCGGCACGCCCGAGGAGTTCTACGACGAGGAGCACCCGTACTACTTCCCCGACGCGATGGCCGACCGCACGATCGAGTGGCTCCACGGGGTACGTGCCCAGGACGCACACAAGCCGTTCTTCGTGTACTACTCGACCGGCTGCAGCCATGCCCCGCACCATGTCGCCAAGGAGTGGGCGGACCGGTACGAGGGCCAGTTCGACCAGGGATGGGACCGGCTGCGCGAGGAGACGTTCGCCCGCCAGAAGCAGCTCGGGGTCGTTCCCGCCGGACGCGGCGCTGACCCCCCGCGACGAGGCGTTTCCGGCCTGGGCCGACGTGCCAGACAACCTGAAGCGGTTCTACGCCCGCCAGATGGAGGTCTACGCGGGGTACTCCGAGAACGCCGACCACAACGTCGGGCGGGTGATCGATGCGATCGAGGACCTGGGCGAGCTGGACGACACGCTGATCATCTGGGTCTGGGGCGACAACGGCGCCAGCATGGAGGGAACCGTCACCGGCTCGTTCAACGAGCTGACGATGCAGAACGGCATCCCGCTGACCGATGAGATGCAGCTCCAGCTCGCAGACCTGTACGGCGGGCTCGACGCGTGGAGCTCCTCGCTCATGGCGCCGCACTACGGGGCGGCGTGGGCGTGGGCGGGGAACACGCCGTTCCAGTGGGGCAAGCAGGTGGGCTCACACCTCGGCGGCACGCGCAACCCGCTGGTCGTGCACTGGCCCGCTCGCATCAGCAGCAGCGCCGGTGCCCTTCGCACGCCGTTCACCCACGTGATCGACGTGGCTCCGACGATCCTCGAGGCCGCGGGCATCCCCGTGCCCGACACGGTCGACGGGATCGAGCAGGAGCCCATGCACGGAACCTCGTTCCTCGCTTCGCTGTCCGAAGGCGCGGCACCCGAGCACCACACGCAGCAGTACTTCGAGACGGTCGGCAACCGGGCCATGTACAAGGACGGCTGGTGGCTCGCGATGAGGACCGAGCGCATCCCGTGGTTGCTGACGCCCGAGGCGCTCGCGCCCTACGCGCCGGGCGTCTGGGATCCGGACTCGGGCCCGGTCGAGCTGTACCACCTGCCCGACGACTTCACCCAGGCCAACGATCTGGCGGCCGAGCATCCCGAAAAGGTCCAGGAGCTCAAGGACCTGTTCTGGGAGGAGGCCGAGCGCTACAAGGTGCTGCCGCTGCTCGCGACGCTGTCGACGTTCTTCGGCATCATGCCGCCGATCCCGGACGAGACGACGTTCGAGTTCCGGGGCGGCGTCCAGAACGTGATGCCGGGCATGATCCCGAGGGTCTACAACCGCTCGTACGCCATCACTGCCGACCTGGTGGTGCCGGACGGCGGCGCCGAGGGGGTGATCGTGGCGGAGGCCGACCACCTCGGCGGGTTCACCCTCTTCGTCAGGGACGGGAAGCTCACGCACACCTACTCGATGATGGGGGTGCTCGTCTTCACGCAGGTCGCGGAGGACGACCTCCCGGCCGGCGACGTGACCGTCCGCATGGAGTTCGAGGCCGACGGCGCCACGCCGGCGACCGGCGGCAACGTGACCCTGCTCATCGACGGCCGACCCGTCGGCAAGGGCCGCATGGACCACACGGTGCCCGTCCGGTTCTCGGGCTACGCGGGGATGGACATCGGACGGGACAACGGTGGCGTCGTCGATCGCACCTACGAGCCCGACAAGCCCTTCCCCTTCACCGGCACGGTGAAGAGGGTGGTGTTCGACGTCAAGCCACACCTCTCGGACCACGACGAGCTCGAGGTCCATGCCGCCGAGCAGCACGGGCACGCCGCCCACAGCCTGTCGGCATGACGAGACCGGAAAACCGGTGATCATCCGGAACGGATGACGACAGATGTCGCGGAATGCGAGATCGTGAACCTGAGACGGCCACGAGGGAGGAGCTCTCGAGGTCTGATGTCCAGCCCTGAACGGACGACCCGAACCGCCGACCGCCCGCAGGCGGTCGCCCGCCTCGACCCTGCCCAGCGCGCGGCACACGGGCGCGCGGCGTGCCGCGAGGTGCCGCGTTCCGCGCATGCCGAGTGGGCGGCCGGCCCGGATCGAGCGGATCCTGTCACCCTCTTGCGTGCCCAGGAGGCGACACGAGTCCCCGAGCTCGTGCCCCTTCGTCACGAGCGGATGCTCGAGTCTCCGTTCACGTTCTACCGAGGGGCGGCGGCGATCATGGCTGCCGACCTGGCAACGATGCCGAGCTCGGGCCTGCGGGTCCAAGCGTGTGGCGACGCCCACCTCGCCAACTTCGGCGGCTTCGCGGCGCCCGATCGCACGTTGATCTTCGACATGAACGACTTCGACGAGACCGTGCCCGGTCCGTTCGAGTGGGACGTCAAGCGCCTGGCGGCGAGCTTCGAGATCGCGGCCCGGTCGCGCGAGCTCTCGTCCAAGACGGCGCGCGCCCTCGTCCGACAGGTCGCGCGCTCGTACCGAGAGGCGATGGCGCAGTTCGCGACGATGACGAACCTCGACGTCTGGTACTCCCGGCTCGACACGCAAGCCGTCCTCGCCCGGTGGCGGAGCCAGGCCGGCCCAGCCGACGTCAAGCGCTTCGAGCGCACCGCCGCCAAGGCCCAGAGCAAGGACAGCCTCAGAGCGCTGTCGCGGCTCACGCAGCAGGTCGAGGGCGAGCACCGGATCGTGAACGACCCGCCGACGCTGGTGCCGGTGACCGACCTCGCCGGCGACCCCGAGGTGTTCCTGGCCTGGTTGCACGAGCGATATCGGGTGTACCGCCAGAGCCTGCAACCCGATCGCCGCCATCTGCTCGAGGGCTACCGGATCGTCGACTTCGCCCGGAAGGTCGTGGGTGTCGGGAGCGTGGGCACGCGGTGTTGGATCGCGCTCGCTGCTCGGGAAGGACGACGCCGATCCACTCTTCCTCCAGGTCAAGGAAGCCGAAGCCTCCGTGCTCGAGCCGTTCGCGGGCAAGAGCCGCTTCGCCAACCATGGCCGCCGGGTGGTGGAGGGGCAACGCCTGCTGCAGTCGGCCGGAGACATCCTGCTCGGGTGGACGCGTGCCGAGGGGATCGACGGCGTCGAACGCGACTTCTACGTGCGTCAGCTGTGGGACTGGAAGGTGTCACCCACCGTGGAGACGATGACTCCCGACATCCTGAGGATCTACGCGCAGCTCTGCGGCTGGACGCTCGCGCGCGGTCACGCGCGGTCCGGCGACCGGATCGCCATCGCGGCCTACCTCGGAACAGGTGTGGGCTTCGAGCGCGCGATCGCCGACTTCGCGGCGGCCTACGCCGACCAGAACGAGCGTGACTTCGAGGCCGTCAACGCCGCCGAGCGAAGCTGACGGCCACGCCGTCGGTTCACTCGTCCTTCGGGCGCTGTTCTCGTCGCCACGGGAGAGCACCCTCGAGCTCGACCTCCAGCGAGAAGCTGAGAAACGTTCGGACAAGGACGATCAGCCCGAGCGACAGTGCGCTCTCGACCGTGGGGTCGATGGTGATCGTCATGATGATGTCGGCGATGATGAGGACCTCCAGCCCGAGCAGGATGGATCGGCCGACTCCCTGCCGCGCACGCTGATAGGCCGACCGGCGGTCCCCCCGTCGCAACTCGGTGGTCGCATCGACCAGGGCCAGGATCGAGCCGACCGCAAGGACGACGACGCCCGCCACCTCGAACGCCTTCACGACGTTCTCCATCAGTTCCTCGTACCGCATCGACGTCAGCTCCTCCTCGTCTCGGCCGTCCCCCGTACGCCGGGCAGGTCCGCCCGGGCAGCCGGGCTTCGCTCGCACCGCAGTCGTGTCACGGCTGCCGGGATGCCTCGTTCCGGTCGAGCGCGTCGTCGTGCGCTCGCGGCCGCACTCGCCGTGGGACGCTCTGCCCCCGAGACCACCTCGGTCTACCGCGCACCGGGTACCTGTAGAACACCGAGGATTGCCGACGGCGGGCATGTGGCGCTCGCCGAGCGTCCGCGCGAGGCCGTCCGCTCCCCCGAAGTGGAACTGGCGCGCCGAGGTGTTCCTCTGCCCGATCCCACCGACCGGCCGGTCGTGGACCCTCCCACCGACGGGGCGACCGACGACGCTCGGCCCTCGACGCGACCGTGCGGAACCGACAGGGGCCGGGTCCCCGCCTGCCGATGAGCGCGGGACCGGCCAGCGGGCTGCGTGAGCGCGCGGGCTCGCGGCCCGCAGGTCGCCTCGTCCGCGGTCGTGGTGGGCTCCGCCCGTCTGGGAGAGGGGTCGCTGGTCGCCGAAGGCGCCGTGATCCGCTCCCACGACGCCGGTGTCGCGATCGGGACCGGGTCGGCCGTGCTCGAGAACTCAGTGGTCATCGGCAACACGGAGATCCCGACGACGATCGGGCGGCGGACGACGTTCGGCCATCGCTGCAAGGTGGTCGGCGCCGCCGTGGGCGACCTGTGCGAGATCGGGAACGCCTCCACGCTCATGCCCGGCGCCCGGCTCGGCGACCGCGTCTTCCTCCGGGGAGGGCCCGCTCCCACGGCCCGGTCCGCATCGGCGACGACGTGCAGATCCTCGAGAACACCGTCCTGCACCTGCTTCCCGACAACGATCTCGTCCTCGCCGACGGCGTGATCGTCGGTCCCGGTGCCATGATCCACGGCTGCCGCATCGGCACCCGGTCCATCGTGGAACCCGGGGCGATCGTGTGCGACGGCAGCGTGCTCGGCGCCGGCTGCGTCGTGCGCGCCGGAGCCGTGGTCAAGCAACGCTCGCGATTCGCCGCCGGCACCGACATCGACGGCTTCCCCGCCGTCGACGTCGGACACCTCCCCGAACCGCCCGCGACACCGAGCTGGGCGCTGCGTCACGACGACCTTCCCGACCCCGCACCGGGCGGACCGATCCGATGACGACGAACGACCGTGTGTGACCTGGCGCGACGAAGACCCCGCGGCTCGTCCGCAGCACGGGGCCTTCGTCTCGGACGCGCCTCGACTACGAGGGCTCCTCCTCCCCGACGCCGTGCACGAGCAGCGGCTCATCACCTGGCTGCCCGCCGACGATGCCACCGCCATCGCGTTCGCCCGCAGCGGCAACGCGGCAGTTCCCACGAGTCCCGCGCAGCTCCGCGTCATCGGCTAGCGAACCGCGTCGGCGCCGGGTACGCCCTCACGGCCGCGGGCGTGCTCGAGGTTGGCGAGGACCCGCTCGAACACCGCGGTGAGCTCGTCCACCTCTTCGTTCGACAACAGATCGAAGAAGTAGCGACGTGTCGCGGCCACGTGCCCGGGGGCGGCGCCCTCGATCGCCGCCCGGCCCGAGTCGGTCATGCGAACCATGGCGCCCCGGCCGTCCTCGGCGCATTCCTCGCGGGCCACGAGGCCGCGCGTCTCCATCCGCCTGACGTGGTGGGACAGTCGGCTGCGATCCCACAGGATCTCTCGGCGGAGCTCGCGGGCACGGAGCATCCCCTCGGGTGACTCCGAGAGCGGGACGAGGACCGCGTAGTCGGCCCCCGACAGCCCGCCGTCCCGACTGATCTGGTCCTCCAGAACGCTCGGCAGCTCCTGGTTGATCCGGAGCCAGGTCCGCCACAGGCGCGCCTCGCGCTCGTCGAGCCATCGCGGTTTCGCCATCAGGAATACCCTACCTGCCACTTTGTTGACGTATCAGCAATCAGCAATATCGTGGACACGTCATCAAAGACTGAGAGAGGAACTGGTCCCCATGTCGGATCGAACCCTGAGCGCGCTCCCCACCGGGGACGAGCAGGCCTCGTTCCCGCTCGTCTTCGGGTTGGACACCTTCGGCGACGTCACCCACGACGCCGAGGACCGCCCGCTCTCCCACGCACAGACGATTCGGAACGTCGTCGAACAAGGGGTGCTCGCGGATCAGGTCGGCGTCGACTTCTTCGGCATCGGTGAGCACCACACCGACGACTTCCCGATGCCGGCTGGCGACCTGGTGCTCGCCGCGATCGCATCGCGCACCACGCGCATCCGCCTCGGCTCGGCGGTCACGGTCCTCAGTTCCGACGACCCCGTGCGCGTGTTCCAGCGCTACTCCACACTCGACGCCATCTCTCAGGGACGGGCGGAAGTCATCCTCGGGCGGGGCTCCAGCATCGACTCGTTCCCTCTCTTCGGCTACGACCTGGCGGACTACGACCAGCTCTTCGAAGAGAAGGCCGAGCTGTTCGCCCAGCTGCTCAGGGGCGGACCCGTCAGCTGGAACGGCACGACCCGCGCCTCACTCCACGATCAGGACGTCGTTCCGCACCTCGAGTCGGGGCCCTTCCCGGCGTGGCTCGGGGTGGGCGGCAGTCCGGAATCGGTCATCCGCGCCGCTCGTCTCGGCTTCTCCCTCATGTTGGCGATCATCGGCGGGCCCCCGTCGCGCTTCGCGCCCTTCGCCCAGCTCTTTCATCAAGCCCTCGAGAGCTACGGAGAACCGGATCGACCGGTCGGCGTGCACTCCCCCGGTCACGTCGCCGCCACCGACGAGCAGGCCCGCGAGGAGTTCTGGCCGCGCTATCTCGAGGTCATCCGCCACGTCAGCAAGACCCGCGGCTTCGCCGTGCCCACCAAAGAGTCGTTCCTGCGGGAGATCGGACCACAAGGAGCGCTCTACGTCGGATCGCCCGAGACGGTGGCGCACAAGATCGCTGCCAACCTGCCCGCCCTCGGCGCGACCCGCTTCGATCTCAAGTACGGCATGGGCGGCCTCTCCCATGCATCGCTCCTGACCAACATCGAGCTGTACGGCACGCAGGTTGTTCCCCGTGTCCGCGAGCTGCTCGCACTCGACCAACCGCTCCTCCAGAGGAGCTGATCGCCACGCCGGCGATCTGCTCGACCACCTCAGGCCGTTGGCCAACGCACCCGGCGAGCCGACGGGGTCGCCCTGGCGTCCGCACCGCCGCATCGAGACGGTCGGCTGGTGTGCCGCCACACGTCGAGCGGGACGGTGCTCACTGGGCGTCGCGGTAGCACCCGCTCAACCGTGGCTCGGTTGCGGGGTGTTGAGCCTGGAGGGTGCGAGCATCGCGGCGATCGCCATGTCGACGAGGTCGCTGGCCCAGTCATCGTCTCCCAGGACCTGCATCTCGGACGAGGGACCTGCTTCTTCGATGCGGGCGCGGTCGGCGCAGAGGTGCAGGGTCGCGAGGTTGACCCGCATCAGGCGGTCGAGGCCGAGGCGCGGTCCGAGTCGGGTGGCGAGGTGATCCAGGAGCTCGGCGCCGACCTCGACCATCACGGTCGGCGAGTGGTCGCGGAACTCGAGCCAGAGTCGCTCCGGTCGAGCCGCGAGCTCGGCGGCGATGCGGACCCAGGACCGCGCGCCCGGTCCTTGCGTGACGTAGTCCGCCCACGGCCGGACCATGATCTCGATCAGCGCCTCCGGCGGCGCCGCGGCCGTCTGATGGCGTCAGTTCGGCACGGAGACGCTCCTGGAGAGCGCCGACGGCGGGCATGTGGCGCTCGCCGAGCGCCCGCACGAGGCCGTCCGCTCCCCCGAAGTGGAACTGCAGCGCCGAGGTGTTCCTCTGGCCGGCGGCGATCCGGATCTCGCGCAACGACACGCCGTCCACCCCTCTGGCGCCGTACAGCAGCTCGGCCTCGTCGAGGATGCGCCGGCGGGTGCGCTCGCCCCGGCTGGTCACACCCGGCAGGTCGTGTCCGCGGAACCGATGTCGCGGGTCTCGATCTTGTAGTACGTGCCGTCCGGGCACGTCAGCCTGGGGTTCAGATCGCTGAACACGCCCTCGGGGGACTCGTAGCCCGGCACCGTCCACACGTGGACCATGTAGCCGGTGAAGTCGAGCAGCGACCCGCCCTCGGCCTCGCACATCTCCTGCGTGATGCCGTCGAGATCGGCGCCGAAGGGCGTCTCGATCCCATCGGGCGTGGACACGATGCACACCGCACTGTGGGAGTGCCACAGGTCGAGGTCGCCCACGAAGCCCTCGGGAGGCTCCTCCTGGTACGCCATGAACATGAACCCCGCCAACGGAGCGTCGTCGTCGATCCCGTCGTAGATCAACATCCCGCTCGCCAGGTCCTCGGGGTCCATGTCGCCGTCGCCGTTGAACGTCATCCCCGGCGGCGAGTAGTGGATGCCCAGCCCCGGAGAGAACGGCCCCGACTGGGTGTACCCGGCCGCCTTGGCGTCGGCGATCGTCGGGTAGGCCGCGACGAGGGGGGCCGTGGCCGCCAGCTGCGCGGCCAGCGCGCCGCTCTCCTGGGGCGAGAGGGTCGCCTCGGCGGCCGGCTCGCCGGCCGGACCGTGGTCGTGGCCCATCTCGCCGTTGACGAGCGCTGAGTAGCCCAGGTCGTCGACGGGCTCGTGTGCGTGCCCGCTCGCCGTCTCGCCGTCGGCGACGCCATGGCCGTGGCCGCTTCCGCCGTGCTCCCGTGCCGACGGAGATGCCACCGCCGCCAGCGTGGCGACCAGCGCGACCACGGTCGTCGCCCGGGCGAACGTGGGGAGGACCCGCGCCTCGGATCGCGGTGCAGGGCGCGCGATCCGGGCCACCGCCATGACCAACGCCGCGACCTCGAGCGCCGCCGCCACGCCGTCGACCAGCGCGAACAGGCTCGGCAACCCCCTCATGGCTCCCGAACGGCAACCCGGCCGTGCGGCTCATCACCCAGGCTCCGATCGAGACGGCGCTCACCCCCGCCGCGGCCAGCCACGCCAGCCGCCCCGGGCGCACCACCACCACGATCGCCAACGCCAGCTGGAGCACCCCGAACAACAGGAACCCCGTCCCCAGCACCGCGTCGTCGCCGAGATGCGACGGCGCCATCGCGACGTGGATCAGCCCCGCCCCCGCCAACACCGCGGCGAGGGCGTGGTCCGCCTCTGGTCGGCGGCGCTCGACGGCGGAAGGAGGAACGAGCGGTGTTGTGTCGTCGGTCACACCACTAATGTACGCGACTTAGTCGAGCCCTGCGTCGAGATCCTGCAGTCCCCGCGCCGCGGGCGCGGGCTGCAGGTTGTCGAAGGCCGCCTGCCGAGCGTCGTGGTCGGCGGTCTGGACGGCCGCGTCCAGGACGGCGTCGATTTCCGGGCTGTCGCCGAACCGCCGCCCTCCGCTGCTTCGGCTGCCTTCGGGCGGGAGAGTATTGGTGGGGCGGCGTCAGGTAGTTCGACATCACTATCGGCGGAGGTCGAGGAGATTAAGGGCCGACTCTCTGATATAGAGGCGACACTCAGCACGATGGCGGACTCGGATACTGCGACGACAGCCTTGCAAGTCGGACTTCTTGAGGCACAATTCGGCGACCTATCGCAAGACCTAACGGCTATCGACAACCGGATGGAAGCGATTGAGGATATCGTCCTTAGCGACCCCGCTGACGCCCTCGAGATGCCGATGGTCGCGAGCAGGGTTGATACCGTGCAAGCTCAATTGACAGACGAAGCCAACCAACGTCAACGCGAGGACGACCAGCTGGCGGACCTCATCTGGAAGACCGTCGGCGGGGCGGTGTTGACTTTGCTCCTCGCAGCATTGGGGTTCACCCTCAAGGCAGCCCAGGAGTGGCGCCTCGGCAGGATCGTGCCCCAGACGGTTTCGCCACCGAACGAATGATTTGACGTCGCGCTGCGCAGGATGGCCAGAGATCAGGAACTGCACCCCGCCCAGTCCGTGGGCGGCAGTCCCGCACGAACGCGGTCCTGAACGCGCCGTTCTGCCCGACGGGTGGACCGCTGCGACCTACACCACCTCACGGGACTCGAGCTAAGAGATCTGGCCGGCCTATTGACCGTCGCGTGGCCGACGCCGCCCAGGTCGAGGAAGAGCCAGGTAACCACCGTGTGACCTTGAACACTGAGACCATGCCACCCGGTCGGCCACCTTCCATCTGGGTGGCCACGCCGATGTGGCCGTCACTGGCCGGGCAGACAATCGCGTCGCCGTCGGGCCGGGGCGCTGTCCGATCGCTGGCGCCTGCAACGTCGTTTCCCCGGGTGGGAGCCCAAATTCCCTGTCGTGTGCCATCGTCGCGCTCCCCGGAGGTTGTCACACGTCCAGGGCTCCCGCCTCCAAGATTGGCTCCGGCTGCACTGGAGCGCCCGACATGGCCGCTCGCACAGTGGAACGGAGAGGCGAACGCGGCTTGCCATTCGTCCGCTGGATCAGCAGAGCACCGGGGACCCGCACTGCGAGCGGCCGCGGTGAGAGATCGCTGGATGTCGAGTCGAACAGCACCTCTCCGACCACGCTGGGCCTTCCCGCGTCTCTGTGACCGCGATGGACGGCCTCCACCACCCAAACCAGTCGCGAGAGCCGGGCCAGACGCAGTTCGCGAACGGCATTCTGGCCGAGCTGACGAGCCGCCACCGACTCCTTGTACCGCTGGGAAGAGGTGGCGTAGGTGCGGTATGCCAGGTGTTGTGCTTCGTCTAGTTGCGTTAGCCGTTCGCTGCCCTCAAGCTTGTCGTAGGCCAACAGAAAGGCCCGCCCCATCCGCTCGGCCGGCTCGGGGCGCAGCCACAGCTTGTCCGGCACGGGTGCCAGGAGAATCTGCCACGGCCTGTAGTGGTAGCCGGTGGCAGGGTCCGCGTCGTTCAGGATGTTCTCGATGAGCAGATACGGTCCTCGCTGGTCGTCATGGCGGACGAACTCGGTCCACGTCCGCCCGCGGCGGCGGTGCCCGATGACTGTGAAGGCGTGGTCGGAGGTGCCGACGATCACCGGGTAGCCGCCGTTGAGATAGCGACACAGCACAGCGACCGCATTGGTGTCCCAGGTGCCGGGCTCAGCGTCCGGTTCGTGGTCGAGGACGGGGGGCTCCTGCCCGGACCCGCGATCGCACCCATTTTGTACACGATGGCTGGAAGCCCGAAGTCGCCGAGCAGGCCGCTCAGCTGGAGGGGCGTGAGACCCTCCGAGGGCACGGGACGACCCTCGGCGGCCTTGTGGTCGGCATTGAGACTGAAGTCGGCCATAGGTCGGGGCGACACATCGCCGCGGAGGACGGCGGTGCGATGGCAGATCCACGCCGCAACGTGCGCGCACCTTCCCAACTCTGTGTCTTGCTGGGCGAAGGGAACGCCTCGGACCACGAGAGTCTGGCCGAACAGGTGCACATGCTCATGCACGGCGCAGTGCACCCAGTCGGCGAGTTCGGGCGGGGGTACCAGCATCGAACGACCGACGTGGCCAATCTCAGATGGCCGGATCACCATGTACCCGAGATAGGCGGACGCCACGGCATCCGGCAGGTTCCAGAGTTGGCTCGCGGGGACCGGTTCCGCGAAGAAGTGCAGCCGGTGGGTGGACTCCGAGACTGTGGCGAACTTCCGGGAGAAGAAGCCGCTGTACTCGCTGCGGTAGTCGACGTCGATGTAGCCGCGCCTCGATCACTACAGAGACCGCGCCGTTGGCACGGGCCACCTCCAGACACCGTAGAAACGGCCGGGCCAGACTGTTTGGGTCGTACCGCTTCGCCAGCGTCGCCCAAGCCCGGTCACGCGTGAGCGCCACCACAGCCGCGGGGTCAGGACTCTCCCAGTCCATGACGGCGATGTCCTGGTCGCTCAGCAGATGCGGAGCGTCGTGCAGGACGCTTCGGCCTCGATTTGGAGCCGGTGCATCTCATGCAAGGACTCATGCAGCTCGCGGCGGCTCTCCTCAGACAAGAGGTCGTCGACCGTGCGCAAAACGTGCCGCCCCGCTCTGCTCTCTGCCTTCGGCAACACCTGTCTCATCGTGCCAGCTTCGTCACCCGCCATGCCACTGAGCGTAGCCTAGCCAGCACGTTGATGCGTCGAATCGTCATGTCTCCAGTCTCGGCAGGTCTGGCGATGCTGTCAACTATCGTGTACGTTGACCGCCATGCCGTACAAGGCACCGCATGACCAGCTAGGCCACGAGCTACGCGCCGCGCGACAGACCGCATGCCGGTCTCTCCGCAGCGTCGCGAAGGAAGCTGAGATCTCCGCCGCTTACCTTCAGAAGCTCGAGCGAAGCGAGGTGGCCAACCCGTCGCCGAACATCCTCGGGCGAGTGGCGGACGCGCTCGGGCTCGACTACAGCCGTCTCATGCGGGCCGCAGGCTTCCCGGCGGCGCCAACACCGGCCCCCACGTCGAGATTGGAGGCAAGGCTTGCCTCCGCCGATCTGACCCAAGTGGAGGAAGCGGCTGTGTCCGCCTTTGTCGACTTCCTTGTCTCCGAGCGACAGTCCCGCACAAGGAAATGAGCCGCCGCGGGCGATCTGAGGGTTGAAACCGTCCTGACCCGATGTGGTCCCCCTGCCTCGGGTCGTGTGGGGAGAGGTCCATGACTAGGGAGTATCGCGAGACGGTGGTTCTGCGCGGTGACGTCGACCTGGACTCCGTCCAACGCATCAGCGACTTCGTGGAGGACAAGGCGAGTGCCGAGTGCCGCTTGGTCACGATCGAGCTCACCGATGGGAGAATCAAGGGCCCGTCCCTGGCCGAAGCGCGCGGTCGACGTTGACGCACGCGGGGACGAGATCGAGCATGTAGACGTCGCGCTGGCCAGGTACGCACCGGACCGCCTCAACGTAGTGATCCGGTGGCGCCCGTCCAGCGTGACGTCGATTGACGTGTCGGGACCGGACAAGGACGCGGGTCCTTGGTCTCGCCGCAGCGCTTCATAAGTCGTTGGCCAGGCGACGGTTTCTGCCCGAGCCATGCGGCCCGCCCGGCAGGGGGGACAGGTTCCTGTCCTGGCTCGAGGGCGTATCCGTCGAGGTGGCCGGCGCGCTCATCGGCACCGCGCTGCTGGGCTTGATCGCGGCTATCTGGGCGCTGATGACCTGACTACATCGTGTCCGCCGGACAAGATCGACGCGATCCCGAGTCGGGCAGAGGTGTGTCGCACGTCGCCGCCACCGCACGGCAGCCACAACGGTGCGCCTTCAGGAGCTCCACAGCGACGAGATCGATCGCGATCTCGCGATCCCCGTGAGACTTCGTGTCCTTCACGACGAGCCCCTCGGGGCCGTGCACGACACCGCGCTGGATCTTGATCTCGGCGTTCGTGAGGTCGACATCTCACCATCGCAGCGCGATCAACTCGCTACGCCGGGCTCCGGTCACGCCGCCAGGTACACGGACACAGCTAGCGCTCCGTCGCGCTCACTCGCGAGGTCGATCAGCTTGGCTACCTCCGCAGGTGACGGAGGCGTGATGTCCGGGTCTGGCACCCTCCGCGGGCTGGCCTGGGCCGCAGGGTTCCTGCTGATCCACCCCCAGCGGACTGCCTGGTTCAGCGCGCGATGGATGATTCCATGGATCCGCCGCACGGTGGCCGGTGCCAACGGCCGACCGTTCCGTCCTCCGCTGGAGCGGAGCTCCCCGGAACAAAACGTCAAGGTCAAAGGTCTGGAGCTTGTCGACCGGACCGTGACCAATCTTGCGGATCACGGCGACGTCCAGGAACCGGCGTGTCTCCAGCGTGGTCTTCGGGCTGAAGTCCTGCTCGGCATCGCGCGAGCCATTCCTCGAGCAGCTCGGTGAACGTGCCACGCCGGGGAGCGCCGTGCTCCGCTGCCTCAACGATCAACGCCGCGAGTCCGCGCTGCGCTTCGCGCTTGCCGTCGTGCACCGTCCGACCGAGGTACCGCTTGCCGCCGGTCACCGGATCGCGGCCGGCGTAGACCCGCAGTTCCCACGCTCCTGACCGCTCGCGCAGGTATCCCTTCATGGCCAACACCTCCGCTTGCTAACGCGAGGGATTGGCACGGGATTGGCAGGCGCAGCCGAAAATGCTGGAGGCCCTCCGGAGAGGGCCTCTGACCTGCGGTTCTGTGGCACCCCCAACGGGATTCGAACCCGTGTCGCCACCTTGAGAGGGTGGTGTCCTAGGCCACTAGACGATGGGGGCTGGGTGGACGGGACAGCATATCCGGCCCGGCCGCCGGGTCGAAACCGCTACCTCACGACCTGGCGCCCGCCGACCCGCATGGTCTACTGGCCGGCGTGGGCACTGCGCGCTCGGCCGCCGCGTTGACCGAGGTGCTGGAGCTGGCGGGCTTCGTCGCCGCCCCCGAGGAGGCCGCCGAGCTGATCGACGCCGCCGCCGGCGACGCCGGCCAGCTCGACGCCCTGGTGGCCCGACGTCTCACCGGCGAGCCCCTGGCCTGGATCACCGGGCGGACCCGGTTCTGCGGGCTGGACCTGCGCGTCGACCCCGGGGTGTACGTGCCTCGGTGGCAGACCGAGATCGTGGCTCGCCGGGCGCTCGAGCGGCTGCCCCGAGACGGCCTCGCGGTCGACCTGTGCACGGGGTGCGGTGCCATCGCCGCCGTGCTCGCAGCCGGTCGTCCCGGTGCGCGGGTCGTGGCCACGGACATCGACGAGCGGGCGGTCGCGTGCGCCCGCGCCAACGGGGTGGACGCCCACACCGGCGACCTGTTCGACGGGCTGCCGCCCGACGTCCGGCTCCCGGGCTCGGTCGACCTGGTCGTCGCGGTCGTCCCCTACGTCCCGACGCCGGCGCTCCCCCTGCTCGCCCGGGACACGTTGGCGTTCGAGTCCGCCGCGGCGTACGACGGCGGGCCCGACGGGACGGACCTGCTGCGGCGGGTCGTCGCCGGGGCCCCGGCCGTGCTGCGCCCGGGTGGGGCTCTCGTGCTCGAGCTCGGCGGCGACGAGGCGGACCTGATCGTCGGCGACCTGGCCGCCGCCGGGTTCGCCGAGGTCGCCGTCCTCAGCGACGAGGACGGCGACGTCCGTGGGATCGACGCGACGTTGTCGACGTGAGACCCACCCAGTCCCGATGAACGCAGCCCTTCTGGCGTCGCTGAGAGCGCGATGGCGCAGTGAGAGACGCCAGAAGGTCGGAGGACTCGCCCGGGGCCGGCGGCTCGTCGAGCGCCTACGCTGCGACGACCGACGCAGGGGAGGCGCCATGTCCGCACGACCGGCCACCTACGACATCGACGGCCGCACGGTCACCATGCCGTGCGTGGTCCGTGACGCCTCGGCCGGCACGGCCATGTTCGACGTCGACGCCGCGGCGGCACGTGCGCTCGTGCCCGAGGCGTTCGACCTCGTCGAGACGGCGCCGGGACGATGCCAGGCCGTGCTGGCCGTGATCGACTACCGCGACAACGACCTCGGCGACTACCTCGAGGTCGGCATCACCTTCTTCGTCACGCCCGCCGGCGGCTCGGCCGACGACGCCGGCACGTTCATCACCCGGTTGCCGGTGAACCAGTCCTTCACGTGCGAGGCCGGGCGGACCATCTGGGGGTTCCCCAAGACGGTCGAGGACATCGCCCTCGACTACCGCGACACCTCGGTCACGTGCACCCTCCGCATGGACGACCAGCTCGTCCTGCGCGTGACGCTGCCCCGCGGCGGCGCCGACGACATGCCGCAGATGCCGATGACCACCTACACGCTGATCGACGGGGAGCCGCACGCCACCCCGTTCAGCCAGGGCGGGTCGGGCTCGCAGGTGCTGGTCGGCGGCGAGGGGGTGACGCTCGAGCTGGGCGACCACCCCGTGGCCAAGGAGCTGGGGTCGCTCGGGCTGCCGACGACGGCCGACATGTCCACCTGGACCGAGCACATGCAGGGCACGTTCGGGACGGCGGGCCCACTCCCCTAGCTCGTCCGGCGCCGACACCGATCGGAGCCCCGACCGGTCAGGGTTGCTCGGGCAGCGACCAGTCGATCGGCGTGCGCCCCGCCTCGACCAGGGCGGCGTTGGCCCGCGAGAACGGCCGGCTGCCGAAGAACCCGCTCGACGCCGACAGCGGCGACGGGTGCGGCGACTCGATGACCACGTGGCGGCTGGTGTCGATCAGCGCCTTCTTCTTGCGGGCCGACGCTCCCCACAGGATGAACACCACCCGCTCGGGCTTGGTGTTCACCGCCTTGAGCACCTCGTCGGTGAACGTCTCCCACCCCTTGCCCTGGTGCGACGCCGCCTTGCCGGCTCGCACGGTCAGCGACGCGTTGAGCAGCAGCACGCCCTGACGAGCCCAGCTGTCGAGGCAGCCGTGACGGGGCGGCGAGATGCCGAGGTCGGCCTCGAGCTCCTTGAAGATGTTCTGCAGCGACGGCGGCGGGGGGACGCCCGGCCGCACCGAGAAGCACAGCCCGTGTGCCTGGTTCGGGCCGTGGTACGGGTCCTGACCCAGGATCACGGCCTTCACCTCGGCGAACGGCGTGAGGTGCAGAGCGGCGAAGACCTCGTCGGGCCCGGGGTAGACGGTGGCCCGGCCCCGCTCGGTGGCCACGAACTGCTGCAGCTCCGTCCAGTACGGCTTGGCGAACTCGCCCCGGAGGACCGGGTTCCAGTCGGTCTTCATCGCCGCCCATGGTGCCAGGGCGCAAACGTCCAAGCGCACCGAGCGGAGGAGGCGGCAGACTGCGCCGGATGGCGACCGAGCGACCCGAGCTGGTGAAGGTGCGCGACATCTGCCTGGCGCTGCCCGAGGTGTCCGAACGGCTCAGCCACGGGTCGCCCGCGTGGTTCGTCCGGGGGAAGAAGACGCTGACGATGTACCTCGACGACCACCACGGCGACGGCCGGCTGGCGATCTGGTGCCCCGCCGCTCCCGGGGTCCAGGAGGCGATGGTGGCCGAGGAGCCCGAGCGCTTCTTCCGGCCGCCCTACGTGGGGCCGAGCGGGTGGCTCGGCGTGCGGCTCGACGTCGAGCCCGACTGGGACGAGATCGCGGGGATCATCGAGGACTCGTTCCGCAAGGTCGCCCCGAAGCGGCTGGTGGCCGAGCTCGACGTCACCGGGTGAGACCCTCGGTCCGGGCCGAGACAGCCATTGGCACGCACCCGACCTGACGTGATGATGGACACATGCCGGTCCACCTCAACCACACCATCGTGCGTTCTCGCGACAAGCACGAGTCCGCCACGTTCCTCAGCGAGATGCTCGGCGTGGCGGCCCCCGTGCCGTTCGGACCGTTCCTCGTGGTCGAGGTCGACAACGGCGTCTCGCTGGACTTCGACGAGGACGACGGCGAGATCGTGCCCCAGCACTACGCCTTCCTGGTGACCGAGCCCGAGTTCGACCAGATCCTCGGTCGGATCCAGGCGGCGGGCATCGACTTCTACGCCGATCCCGGCGGCTACATGAAGGGCGAGATCAACCACCACGACGGGGGTCGGGGCGTCTACTGGCCCGACCCGAGCGGGCACTGGCTCGAGATCATCACCCGCCCCTACGGCAGCGGGAGCTGAGAGCCGTGCGGACGTCGGACGCCGCCACGGACGCAGGGACCGGGCCGACGGCGGAACCGGCGCTGCTCGTCGAGCGCGGCGCCGACGCCATCGACCACCCGGGCGGGACGCTCGGCGCCCACCTCCGCCGGGTCGCGGCCCGCCTGGCCGGCCACGGGGTCGACGAGACCACCCGCCGCGCCGGGCTGTGGCACGCCGCCTACGGCACCGACGGGTTCCCGACCGCCCTGGTCGGGCTCGACGAGCGCGACCTCGTCGCGGACGCCATCGGCGCCGAGGCCGAGGAGCAGGTCTACCTGTACGCGAGCTGCGACCGCACGGCCACGTATCCCGGGCTCGGCGACCCCGTCGTCACCTTCACCGACCGCTTCTCGGGCGCGGCCGGCGGCATGCCGCGCCAGCGCCTGCGCACGTTCGCCGCGGTGACGGTCGCCAACGAGCTCGACATCGTCGACCACCTCGCCCTCGAGCCCGGCCTCCGGCGGCAGCTGGCCGCGGTCCTCGCACCGCTGCGCGACCTGCTCACACCGGCGGGCGCCGACGACCTGGCCGCCACGCTGGGGCCCTGAAGCGGGGCCCCGAGAACGCAGAAGCCCCAGGCCTGTGACCTGGGGCTTTTCCGCATCTCGATGGCTCGGGGGGGAGGACTCGAACCCCCAATGACTGGACCAGAACCAGTAGTGTTGCCGATTACACCACCCCCGAAGGCGGAGCCGACACCCTACCCGTCGGCGTGATCCGATCGCACGTCGATCACGGGACGGTGGTGCCGTCGCCGGCCGGCTCGCCGTTCGACGGCTCGTCGTTCGAGATCGACTGGTCGATCTGGCCCTCGACCTGGGCATCGAGGTCGACCAGGCGGTCGAAGCCGATCAGCCGACCGAGCGCGACGGCCCCGGTCTCGCGGACGTACTCGGGCACCGATCCGCCGTCGTGGCTGGGCGAAACCGAGGCGTTCAGGCCGAGCTCCTCGGAGATCTCCTGGACCCGCAGCGCGTGGTAGCCGTCGGTGACGAGGACGACGTCGGTCATGTCGCGATCGCGGAGGATGCGGGCCGCGGCCGCCAGCGACTCCCACGAGCTGCGCCCCTGCACCTCGAGGAGCAGGTCCTCGTCGGGGACGCCGCCCTCGCGCAGGTAGTCGGCGCTGGCCTGTGCCTCTGTGCACCGGTCGCCCTCGCGCTTGCCTCCGGTGACGACGATGGTCGACGCCACCCCGTCGTCGTAGAGCCCACGGGCGTGGTCGAGCCGCTGCTCGAGCACCGGAGACGGCCGGCAGTCGTACTGCGCCGCCCCGAGCACGACGACGGCATCGGCCGACGACGCCCCGTCGCGCCGGCTGGCGAGGACGACCTGCACCAACGTGATCAACAGGTAGATCACCACCGCGGCCGCCACGACCAACGCGAGGCGGAACACCCAGCGCCACACCGGGAACCGGCGCCGCGTCGACGACCGCGTGGCCGGAGGCGCCGCCTCGAGGCCGGTGCTCACAGCGTGGCGCGGGCCGCTCGCAAGCGATCGAGGGTGCGCCCGCGCCCCAGGACCACGAGTGATTCGTACAGCGGCGGACCCACGCCCCGCCCGGTGACCGCCACGCGCACGGGACCCTGGGCCTTGGCCATCTGCGGGTTGCCCTCGGCGTTCACGAACTCCGCGGCCGTCGCCGCGTCGAGGAGCGCGGCCTCGATGGCCGGCGCCTCCCAGTCGCACGACTCGAGCCGCTCGACGGCCGCGTCGAGCATCGCCGCGGCCCGGTCGCCGTGCTTGGCGACGTGCTTCTGCCACGAGGCGTCGTCGAACGTCACCGTGTCCTCGCGGAGGAAGTCGACCATCGGCTCGACCTCGGTGAGCAGGCGGACGCGGTCGCGCACCAGCTCGGCCAGCGGCCGCAGCACGGCCTCGGTGGCCTCGCCGTGGGCGAAGTACGGGCGGGACCGCTCGACGAACCCGTCGGCGTCGAGCGCCCCGGATGTACTCGGCGTTGAAGTGCTGCAGCTTCTTCGTGTCGAAGAACGCCGGCGACGACGTGACGTCGTCGAGCCGGAAGAGGTCGACGATCTCGGCCAGCGGACGGATCTCGACGCCGTCCTTCGGGCCCCACCCGAGCGTCGCCAGGTAGTTGACCATGGCCTCGGGCAGGTAGCCCGCGGACCGGAACTCGGCGACCGACACCGAGTCGCGCCGCTTGGAGAGCTTCTTGCGCTGCTCGTTGACGAGGACCGGCAGGTGGGCGAACACCGGGTGGTGGTCGAGCCCGAGCGTCTCGGCGATGAGCAGGTACTTGGGCGTGCCGTTGACGTGCTCCTCGCCCCGCACCACGTGGGTGATGCCCATGTCGGCGTCGTCGACGACGTTGGCCAGCAGGAACGTGGGGATGCCGTTCGACCGCAGCAGGACGAAGTCCTCGAGCTTGGCGTTCTCGAACGTGACGGTGCCGCGCACGAGATCGTCGAACGTCGTGCTGCCGTCGTCGGGCACCCGGAACCGCAACGCCGCGCCGGCACCCGGGCCCAGACCCCGGTCGCGGCAGAAGCCGTCGTAGCCCGGCGGGCCGCCGCGGTCGCGGGCCCGCTGCTGGACCTGTTCGGCCGTGCAGTCGCACCAGTAGGCCCGGCCCGCGGCGAACAGCTCGTCGGCCGCCTTGGTGTAGAGGTGGAGGCGGTCGCTCTGGTGGACGGGCTCGCCGTCCCACGTGAGGCCGAGCCAGCGGATCTGCTCGAGGATGTCGTCGGTGAGCTCGGGGCGGTTGCGCTCGGTGTCGGTGTCTTCGATGCGCAGGACCATCTCGCCGCCCTCGCCGCGCGCCACCAGCCAGTTGAACAGCACCGTGCGGGCGCCGCCGACGTGCAGGTAGCCGGTCGGCGACGGCGCGAAGCGGAGGCGTGGTGCGGCGGCGGCCATCGGTCGCCAGGCTACCCGCGGGGTGTGACACGCTCGCCCGCGGCCCGGGCGGGCGCCCCTGTCAGTACCGGGCGCCCGACGTGTGCGGGACCGGCGGCGACCCCGCCGGCGGGCCGTCCACGGCCTCGCTGACGGCTGGGCGCGGGGCCGGCTCGGCGCCGCCGTCGGCCGGCGCCTCGGGCGACGGGGCGCCGGGCTCGGCCTCGGACGTCGGGCCGACGCTCGGCAGGCCGAGCTCGGCGCGCAGCTCGTCGAGGATCTCGTCGGTGCTCTCGAAGTCGACCTCGCGCTCGAGGTCGTCGAGCCCCACCTCGGCCGCCTCGGCCTCGGGCGCCCTCCTCGTCGGCGGCGGCCAGCGCGGCACGCGCCTCGGCCTCGGCCCGCGCCACCAGGTCGGTGACCGGCACCGACAGCGCGGCGACGGTCTCGTCGACGAGGGCCTGGCTGCGGGCCGCCTTGCGTCCGCTCATCATCGGCAGCCGGGCCGCGGCCAGCGCCTGCAGGCGTCCGATGTTCTCGCCGAGGGCGGCATCGAGCTGCTGGCGCTGCGTGCCCGACGCGGCGACCATCGCCTCGGTGTCGGCGATGACGGCGCGGGCGTCACGCAGGCGCATGGCGAACACCTGGGCCGCGCCGGTCCACTTGGCGGCGTCCGCCCGCTGGCCGGCCCGGGCCGACTCGTTCGCCCGCCCGAGCGCCCGCTTGGCGAGCGTCCGCGCGTCCTCGGCCTCGGCGGCCGCGACCTCGAAGCGGTGCACCGCCCTCGACCCGGGACGCGGCGAGCGCCGCGGCCCGGGCGCGCAGCTGCTGGTCGTGGGCGCGGGCCGCGGCCACGGCGTCCTCGAGCTCGCGCTTGGCGTCGGCCGGGTGGACGGGCGCGCCGTTCGGCGGCCCGGTCGGCGGGTTCCACGAATCAGGCACCGGTCACCCCTCGGGAGATCAGGTGTGCGGGACAGCCCGCACAGCAGTGACACAGGGTGGCAGTGAGTCTACGTATCGCGGCACCCCCGCCAAGGGTCCCCCGCGACTGGCCCGCGCAGACCGGGGCGCGACGTGCATCGTCGAGCTGGTCCACAGGGGCCACCCTACGGGCCGCGCCCGTCAGGAATCCGCTCCGCGTCCCCGGAGCTGGTGCCCGGACGGCACGCCCCTCAGATCGACAGGAGGCTGCGCCAGTCGACGCGATGGGCGTCGGCGACCTGCTGCGGGGTCTGGCGGAGCACGTCCTCGGGCACCAGATCGACGATGCGGCGCTGCTCGGGGTAGTGGTGCGGGTTCGCCACCTCGGCGAACAACGGCTGGCGGTAGGCGATGAGGCTGGGGGCGGCGTCGCCGAGGAAGCCCCACACCGTCAGCGCCACCGTGAGGTCGTGCAGCACCGGCGCCCGCCCGTACAACGACGCCCGCTTGAGGGCCACGGCGACGCACCCGGCGATGGCGTCGTCCTCGCTCTCGTCGGAGGCGAGCTGGAGCTGGCCGTGGTACCGCCGGGCCAGGACGTAGATGTAGCCCTGGTCGGGTCCGGGAGAGCCGAGGCGGGCGCCCCGCTCGAAGCCGTCGACGGTGGTCTCGTCGCCGGGCCGGTCGGGGTGCCACTGGCCGGAACGGCGCGGCGGCGACTCGTAGCCGCGGACGTGCTCGATCGCCGGCTGCGGGACGTACTCGGGGGCGGCCACGGCGGCGAGGATACGCCCCTGGTCACACCGGCGACGAACCGTCCGGCGACGGCCGCCGGACGAGAGATTTCCACAGCAGGTTCGGGGGTCCTGGCCCCCGAACGTGCTGTGGAAACGCTGGGACCTCAGGTCGGGTCGGAGGCGTGGAGGATGCCGTAGACCAGCGAGTCGACGAGCGCCTGCCAGGACGCCTCGATGACGTTGCTGTCGACCCCCACCGTCGACCAGGTGCGGTCGCCGTCG
This sequence comes from uncultured Acidimicrobiales bacterium, assembly GCA_963778415.1. Taxonomy (GTDB): domain Bacteria; phylum Actinomycetota; class Acidimicrobiia; order Acidimicrobiales; family VFJN01; genus ZC4RG19. The sequence continues at coordinate 49,199 of CAVZUI010000009.1, read as the reverse complement.
GTCGAGTCGATGAGCACGCGGACCACGGCGCCGGTGGCCGCCGCCCCCTCGAGCACCCGGACCCGGTAGTCGGTCAGGTGGATGCGGCCCAGCTCGGGATAGCGCTGCGTTCAGCACCTGGCGCAGCGCGGCGTCGAGCGCGTTGACCGGGCCGTTGCCCTCGCCGATCGCCGCGTAGCCGCTCGTCGCCCACCCACACCTTGACCGACGCCTCGGTGTCGACGATCGACTCGCCGTCCTCGATCGGGGCGCCACCCCGCATCGAGTTCCGGTGGTACGTGGTGACGCGGTAGCCCTCGAGCCGGAAGTACGGCTGCTCCCAGCCCCCCGCCTCCCGCATGAGCAGCTCGAGCGAGGCGTCGGCCGCCTCGAACTGGTAGCCCTCGGCCTCGAGGTGCTTCAGCCGCTCGGACAGCTCGGCCGCGGCCCGGTCGTCGAGGTCGACGCCGAACTCGCGGGCCTTGAGCGACATGCCGGCCCGGCCGCCGAGGTCGGACACGAGCACCCGCGTGTGGTTGCCCACGACCGTCGGGTCGATGTGCTCGTAGCTGGCCCCGCCCACCTTGCCGAGGGCGGACGTGTGCAGGCCGCCCTTGTGGGCGAACGCCGACGCGCCGACGTAGGGGTCGGCGGCGTGGGGCGGCAGGTTGACCAGCTCGGCCACGTGGCGGCTGACCGCGGTCAGCCGCTCGATGCGCCCCTCGGGCAGGCACGTGATGCCCATCTTGAGCTGGAGGTCGGGCACCACCGTCATGAGGTTGGCGTTGCCGGTGCGCTCGCCGTAGCCGTTGACCGTGCCCTGCACGTGGGTGACGCCCGAGACCACCGCGGCGACCGAGTTGGCGACGGCGCAGCCGCTGTCGTTCTGCGTGTGGATGCCGAGCTGCTGGTCGGCGCCGAAGTACGCCCCGACCTCGGCGACGATGCGCTGGACCTCGTGGGGCAGCGAGCCGCCGTTCGTGTCGCACAGCACGAGCACCTCGGCGCCCTCGACCGCCGCGGCCTCGAGCACCCGGAGCGAGAACTCGGGGTCGGCCTTGTAGCCGTCGAAGAAGTGCTCGGCGTCGAAGAACACCCGCTGGCCGGCCGCCCGCAGGAACCGCACCGAGTCGGACACCATGGCCACGCCCTCGTCGAGCGTGGTCCCGAGCGCCTCGGTGACGTGGAAGGCCGAGCCCTTGCCCACGATGCACGACGTCGACACGCCCGACTCGACCAGCGCGGCCAGCGTCGGGTCGACGTCCACCTTGCCGAGCGGGCCGCCGGGTCGAGCCGAACGCGACCAGCGTCGCCGTCTCGAGCGTCAGCTCGGTGACCGCCCGGCGGAAGAACTCGGCGTCCCGGGGGTTGGCCTGCGGGTAGCCGCCCTCGATCCAGCGGACGCCGAGCCAGTCGAGCTGCTCGGCGACCCGCAGCTTGTCGTCGACCGTGAGCGAGATGCCCTCGAACTGGGCCCCGTCGCGCAGCGTCGTGTCGAAGATGTCGACGCTCGTCGGTACGGCCGGCGTCGGCCCCGCGCCGGCCGGCGTGTCACCCGACATGCTCGACCCAGTCCTTGTACTGGTCGACCTCGCCGCGCACGACCCGGTGGTACTCCTCGCCGATGGCGAGCGTCATCGGACCGGGGCACGGGATCTCACGGTCGTCGACCGACCGCACCGACGAGACCTCGGCCGCGGTGCCGCACACGAACATCTCCTCGGCGATGTAGAGGTCGCTGCGCGACAGCTCGCCGAGGCCGATGTCGAAGCCGAAGTCGCGGGCGATCGCCATGACCGTGCTCTGCGTGATGCCCTCGAGCGCCCCGGCCGACAGCGGCGGGCTGAGCAGCTTGCCGTGGCGGGCGGCGAAGATGTTCTCGCCCGTGCACTCGGACACCATGCCGGCCCCGTTCAGCATGATCGCCTCGTCGTAGCCGGCCTTCAGGGCCTCGACCTTGGCCAGCGAGCTGTTGACGTAGTTGCCGGTGGTCTTGGCCGCCGGGGGCATCGAGTTGTGGTCGTGGCGGATCCACGTCGAGATCTTCATGCGCACGCCCTTCGTGAGGGCGTCGTCGCCGAGGTAGGCGCCCCAGGGCCAGCAGGCCACGGCCACGTCGGTCGAGCACGGCAGCGTGTTCAGGCCCATCTCGCCGTAGCCGTAGTAGGCGATCGGCCGGACGTAGCACGAGGGCAGGCCGGTCGAACGCACCGTGTCCTTCACCGCCTGCACCATCTCGTCGACCGAGTACGGCAGCGGCATCATCAGGATCCGGGCCGAGGCCTCGAACCGCTTCATGTGATCGGTGAGGCGGAACACCGCGGGGCCGTCGGCGGTCTCGTAGGCGCGGATGCCCTCGAACACCCCCATGCCGTAGTGGAGCGAGTGGGTGAGGATGTGGATGTTCGCCTCGTCCCAGGGGATCAGCTCGCCGTTGAACCAGATCTGCGGAGTGGGCGTGATGGGCATGTCGGTGGGTTCCCCTCGTGAGGTGTGGTGGGACGTGTCGAGCTGGACGGATCAGACCCGGGCGGCGAGGGCGTCGCCGATCTCGGGCGTGGAGCCGGACTGGGCCGACGGGTCGGCGCAGGCCTTGCGGATGCGGGCGGCGGCGTCGGCCTCGCCCAGGAAGTCGAGCATCATCGCCGCGGACAGCACGGCGGCGGTGGGGTTGGCCTTGGCCTGACCGGCGATGTCGGGCGCCGAGCCGTGGACGGGCTCGAACATCGACGGGCCGGTGCGGGCGGGGTTGAGGTTGCCCGAGCTGGCGAACCCGATGCCGCCGGACACCGCGCCCGCCGAGGTCGGTGAGGATGTCGCCGAACAGGTTGTCGGTGACGACCACGTCGTAGCGCTGAGGGTCGGACACGAAGTAGATGCAGGCCGCGTCGACGTGGTTGTAGGCCGTGCCGACATCGGGGTGATCGGCGCCCACCGCGTCGAACGTCCGCTCCCACAGGTCGCCGGCGAAGGTGAGCACGTTGGTCTTGTGCACCAGCGTGAGGTGCTTGCGGGTGCGGGCCTCGGCCAGCTCGTAGGCGTAGCGGACGCACCGCTCGACCCCCATGCGCGTGTTGACCGAGCCCTGGGTGGCCACCTCGTGCGGCGTGCCCTTCCGCAGCACGCCGCCCTCGCCCACGTACGGGCCCTCGGTGTTCTCGCGGATGACGACCATGTCGATGCCCTTGTCGGCGTCGACGAAGGGCCGCTGGTTGATGTAGAGGTCGAGGTCGAAGCGCATCTTGAGCAGCAGGCCGCGCTCGATCAGGCCGGGCGGCACCTCGGGCGTGCCCACCGCGCCGACCAGCAGGGCGTCGAACCCCCGCCACTCGTCGAGCACGCTGTCGGGCAGGATCGTGCCGTCGCGCAGGTAGCGGGCGCCGCCCAGGTCGTAGTCGACCGTGTCGAGCTCGACGCCGGCGGCGCGGACGACCTTGAGGGCCTCGGCCGTGACCTCGGGCCCGATGCCGTCGCCGCCGATGACTGCGATCTTGTGGCTCACTGCTGCTCCGTTGTGCGTCTGGTGTGCGTCGGTGCGCTCGGACCCGGCCGGCCGCCCGTGCACCGGCCCGAGAAACAAGAAACCGCCCACCGAAGTGGACGGTCGACAGCGGACATCGGGGGTGCCGACGTCCGCTACTGGATGATGATTACCGGGGTGCCGGGGCGGTTCATCGCCTGCAAGTGTCCACCGCTGCCCGCGTCGACGTCAACTGAGCTTCTGGCCCCCACCGGCGCACGGTCGAGCACCGCACCCCGTGAGACCACTCGACAATCGCGGGCCACGCTGTCACGGTGCACCCATGAGGGGATCGAGCTGGGTCGGGGTGCTGGGTGTCGTCTCGTCGGTGGGGATCCTCGCCGCCGGTTCCGGGGTCGAGGCCGCGCCGGCGGCGCCGGCCGGGCCCGCGGCGCCGCCGGCCCGGACCGTCACGTTCGACGTCCCGGGCGTGCACACGTGGACGGTGCCCGCGGGGGTCACGGTACGCCACGATCGACGCCTACGGCGCCAGCGGGGGCGGCACCGACCCGGGCCTCGGGGCACGTGTCCGGGCCACCGTGGCCGTGACGAAGGGGCAGGCGCTCACCGTGGTCGTCGCCGGTGAGGGCGGCGACCCCGTCGGCCAGACGCCGGGCGCCGGCGGGATCGGCGGCGGCGGAGCACGGTGGGGCCGGCGGCGCCGGCCTCGGCGAGTTCCTGAGCGCCGGGCCGGCCGCGGGCGGGGGCGGAGGCGCCTCCGACGTGCGCACGGGCGCAGCGGACGAGACCGGCCTCGACTCCCGCCTCCTGGTGGCCGCGGGCGGCGGCGGTGCCGGGGACGCGGGCGGCGGCGACGGGGGCATCACGGGCGCAGCAGGAGCCGACGGCGCCATCGTCTACGACTTCCAGATCTTCCCGCCGTTCGTGGTGGCCGGCGGTGCGGCCGCCGGCGGCGCTCCGGGCGTCGGCGCGCCCGGAGCGGACGGACCGCCGGCGCGCTTCGACGTCGTCGCCGGCCGCCCGGTCGGCAACTTCCGGGGCGCGGGCGGAGGCGGCGGAGGCGGCGGCCTCGTCGGCGGAGGCGGAGGCGGCGCGTCCACGAACGGCCAGGCAGGAGGGCTGATCCGGTGGAGCGGGACGTCGTCGGGCGGCGGGGGCGGGTCGAGCCTCGTGCCCGACGGGCCCGACTGCCCGGTCGTGGTCGAGGACGGCGTCCGCGCCGGCGACGGGCTCGTCGTCATCACGTTCCACAAGGGCGCGGCACCCCACGCCATCTGCGACTGAGCTCCGACCGGTCGGGCCGCGGCCGGCGTTACTCTGTAGGGCTTATGGCACAGACCCACCACCTCTCGCAGGCTGCGTACGACCGGCTCCAGGCCGAGCACGACGACCTGACGACGCGCGGCCGGGTCGACATCGCCGCGCAAGATCGAGACCGCCCGCGAGCTGGGCGATCTGTCCGAGAACGGCGACTACCACGCGGCCAAGGAAGAGCAGGGGAAGATGGAGGGCCGCATCGCGCAGCTCGCCTTCATGCTCGAGAACGCCGAGATCGTCGAGGCCGAGGGCGGCGACGTCGTGTCGCACGGCTCGGTCGTCGCCATCCGCTACGAGGGCGACGACGAGGTCGAGCGCTACCTGGTCGGCTCCATCGAGGAGCGCCACGACGACCTCGACGTCATCAGCCCGTCCTCCCCGCTCGGCTCGGCGCTGATCGGCTCGGCCCCAGGGGACGCGGTGTCGTTCACGGCCCCCACCGGCGCCGAGCTCCAGGTCGAGGTCGTCTCGGTCGACTGAGGCGGTCGCGGGTCGCGGTCGCGGGCCGCGGTCGCAGCCCGTCCGCCGTAGCGTCGTGGGCATGACCGCGGCCGACTCGTCCTCGTCCGACCACCGCCCCCTCGGCACGTCGGGGCTCGTCGTGTCCCGCGTCGGGCTCGGGGGCAACAACTTCGGCCGGCGCGTCGGGCTCGACGGCGCCCGCGCCGTCGTCGACGCCGCCCTCGACGAGGGCGTCACGCTGTTCGACACGTCCGACAGCTACGGCGACTCCGAGGAGATCCTCGGCGAGCTGCTCGAGGGCCGCCGCGACCAGGTGCTCCTCGCCACCAAGTTCGGCTCGGACCTGCAGGGGGCCAACGGGCCCGACTGGGGCGCCCGCGGTTCGCGGCGCTACATCCGCCGGGCGGTCGAGCGGTCGCTGCGGCGGCTGCGCACCGACTGGATCGACCTCTACCAGCTGCACTTCCCCGACCCGGTCACACCGATGGACGAGACGCTGGCCGCGCTGACCGAGCTCGTGCACGAGGGGAAGGTCCGCTACATCGGCTCGTCGAACCTCGCCGGCTGGCAGGTGGCCGACGCCGAGTGGCTGAGCCGCACCCGCGGCCACGAGCGGTTCGTCAGCGCCCAGAACCACTACAGCCTGCTCGACCGGCAGGTCGAGGCCGAGCTGGTGCCGGCGTGCCTCGCCTACGGGGTCGGCATCCTGCCGTACTTCCCGCTGGCCAGCGGCCTGCTGACCGGGAAGTACCGCCGGGGCGAGCCCGCGCCCGAGGGCACCCGCCTGGCGGGCGCCCGCTTCGCCGGGCAGATGAGCGACGAGCGGTTCGACGTCGTCGAGGCGCTCGAGGCCTACGCCGCCGAGCGGTCGATCTCGCTGCTCGACGTCGCCATCGGCGGGCTGGCGGCCCAGCCCGGCGGTGGCGTCGGTCATCGCGGGGGCGACGTCGCCCGACCAGATCAAGGCCAACGTGGCGGCCGGGCGCTGGCGGCCCACCGCCGACGACCTCGCCGCCCTCGACGCCATCGCCCCGCGGTCACGGTTGCGCTGACCGCCTCGTTCTGGCCCCGGCGCTCGCCGCACTCGACTCCACTCCGGGTGCGGTGATGGCCGTCCGGCAACCAGATCGGCACCCAGAGCTCGTCGATCGACACGTGCGGACGGCCTATGTTGCCCGGCGTGCCGAGTGAGGAGTCGTTCGCGGAGCTGGCCGAGCGCCATCTCGGCCCGGTGCTCGTGCCCGCCGGCTTCGCCGCCGGCCAGTGGGGCGAAGGTCCCGGCTACTCGTCGATGACCTACGTCGTCGACGAGTCCGGCGCCCGCGCCCTGTCCGCGGAGGAGATCCCCGAGGAGCTCCGGCCGCCGGTCGTCGCCTCGGGCACCCAGTCCGGCACGTACTGCACCGGCGCGCAGGACTACGTCCGCCGCTATCCCGACCTCGCCGCGGGCCGGGCGGACTCCTACGCAGCCGACCACCCGCAGGCCTGCGTCGACATCGTCGTGGCGGGATCGCTCGGGTCGGGCGTCGACGGCGTCGGGGTCGAGGGCGAGCCCCTCCCCGACCTGCTGCGGCACCTCGGTCGCGGGGCTGAGGCCGACTTGGTGGACGGGGCGCTCGCGGGGTCCGACCCCGCGGCCGCGCTGGCGGTCATCGCGGACGTGCTCACCCGGCTGTACCACCCCGACGACCCGAGGCAATCGGTTCCACCATCGGGAGGATGAGGCCACGGTTCCGCATGCGGAACCCATGACCTCGGGCTCCACGGAATGGAACCCATTGCCTCGCCTCAACCGGACCAGCGCCCGCCGAGGCCACCCAACGGACGGGGTTACGTGCCGTCCTCGTGTTCGGCGATGTAGTCGTCGGCGTCCTTGTCGACGCCCGGGATGTCGGACTCGCCGCCGTGGCGGGCCCGGAAGCGGATCCACTCGAGGCCGAGCTCGTACCGCTCGTCGAGCGGCACCGTGAGGCGGAAGTCGGACAGCGCCTCGCGCTCCTCCTCGGCGATGTGCTTGCTGTTCTCGGTGCGGGCCCGGCCCACGGCCTCCCACCAGGCGTCGGACCCGACCTCGCGCTCGGCCGCGTCGCGCACCCCCTGGCGGATCTTGTTGTGGTCGTCGATGGCGTCCTCGGTCTCGTCCTCGGCCCGGGGCCGCAGGCCGTACTCGAGCAGCTTCGGGTAGAACACGACCTCCTCGGCCTCGGCGTGGAGGTCGAGCAGGTCGCCCAGCGGCTCCCACGCGGCCCGGATGGCGTCGGTGTCGCCGCTGGCCTGGGCGTCGTCGAGGTCGGCGAAGCGACGGCGCAGCGTCTCGTGGTCGTCGAGGATGAGGCGGGTCACGTCGGGCACGACCTCATCCCTACCCTCGACCGCGCCCTGCCTACCTCCGCAGCGCCGGGAGGACCGACGCGCCGTACGCCTCGAGCGTCTCGCTCCATGGCGTCGTGCTGGAGGTAGACGGCGAACTGGTCGACGCCGAGCGCCTCGAGCTCGGCCAGCCGCTCGAGCTGGGTCTCGACCGGGCCGAGGATGCAGAAGCGGTCGACGATCTCGTCGGGCACGAACTCGGTGTGGACGTTGCCGGCCCGGCCGTGCTCGGCGTAGTCGTAGCCCTTGCGGCCCTCGATGTAGTCGGTGAGGGCGCGGGGCACGCCGGCACCGTCGGCGCCGTAGCGGGCCACGATGTCCGCGACGTGGTTGCCGACCATCCCGCCGAACCACCGGCACTGGTCGCGCATGTGGGCCAGTGTCGTCGCCGACGTAGGCGGGCGCGGCGACGCAGATCGTCAGCGTCGTCGGGGTCGCGGCCGGCGCCCTCGGCCGCCTCGCGCACGGCGCGACCATCCACGCGGTGACGTCGGGGTCGGCGAGCTGGAGGATGAAGCCGTCGGCGACCTGCCCGCACAGAGCCAGCGCCTTCGGCCCGTACGCCGCCATCCACACCTCGAACGACGGTGTGCCCGGCCACCACGGGAACCCGAGCGTGGCGTCGCCGTAGACGACCTCCTCGCCCCGCACGAGGCCGCGGATGACCTCGATCGCGGTGCCGACGCTCGGCCAGCGTCACGGGCCGGTCGCCCTGGTAGCGGCGGGCCGAGTCGCCGCGCCCGATGCCGCACACCGTGCGGGGCCCGAACATCTCGTCGAGGGTGGCGAAGAGCGAGGCCGTGACCGTCCAGTCGCGCGTGCCCGGGTTCGTGACCATCGGCCCGACGGTCACCCGTTCGGTCCGGCCGAGGATCTGGCTGTAGATGACGTAGGGCTCCTGCCACAGCACGTGCGAGTCGAACGTCCACACGTGGCTGAAGCCCAGCTCGTCGGCCCGCACGGCCTAGTGCGACGACGTCGAGGGCGGGCGGGTTGGTCTGGAGGACGACGCCGATGTCGAGGGCCATCGGCGCTACACCAGGTACTGCGACAGGCCGCGGCGCAGGTAGCGTCCCGTGGCCCTTCTCGCCCACGTACTCGTCGTCGTCGATGACCACCCGGCCCCGGCTGAGCACCGTGCTGACCTTGCCCTCGATCTTCGTGCCCTCGTAGGCCGAGTAGTCGAGGTTCATGTGGTGGGTCTCGACGCTGAGCTCGGTGGTGGCCCGCGGGTCGTAGACCACGATGTCGGCGTCGGAGCCGGGGGCGATGACGCCCTTCTGCGGGTAGAGGCCGAACATCCGGGCCGGGTCGTGGCGCACGCCACCTCGACCCACCGGGGCAGCGTGAGGTGCGCCCTCGACGACGCCCTGGTACAGCAGGTCCATGCGGTGCTCGACCGTGCCGATGCCGTTGGGGATCTTCGAGAAGTCGCCGAGGCCGAGCTCCTTCTGCTCCTTGAAGCAGAACGGGCAGTGGTCGGTCGACACGACCTGCAGGTCGTTGGTGCGCAGGAAGCGCCAGAGGTCCTCCTGGTGGTGCTCGTGCTTCGAGCGCAGAGGCGTCGAGCACGCGTACTTCGCGCCCTCGAAGCCCGGCGCCCCGAGGTGGTCCTCGAGCGTCAGGTACAGGTACTGCGGGCACGTCTCGCCGAACACGTTGGCGCCGGCGTCGCGGGCCTCGGCCACCCGCTCGACGGCCTCGCGCGCCGACATGTGGACGATGTAGACGGGGCACCCGGCGACCTCGGCCAGCTTGATCGACCGGAACGTCGCCTCCTCCTCCATCGCCACCGGCCGCGTGATGCCGTGGTAGATCGGGTCGGTCTCGCCGCGGGCCAGCGCCTGCTGCACCAGCACGTCGATGGCGATGCCGTTCTCGGCGTGCATCATGACCATCGAGCCGTTCGACGACGCCTTCTGCATGGCCTGCAGGATCTTGCCGTCGTCGCTGTAGAACACGCCCGGGTAGGCCATGAACAGCTTGAAGCTGGTGATGCCCTCGCGCTCGACGAGGCTGTCCATGTCGGCGAGCGAGTCGTCGTCGACCCCGCCCAGGATCATGTGGAAGCCGTAGTCGATGGCGCACTCGCCCTCGGCCTTGGCGTGCCACGCCTCGAGCCCGTCCATGACCCGCTCGCCGGTCCGCTGGACCGCGAAGTCGATGATCGTCGTGGTGCCGCCCCAGGCCGCCGCCCGGGTGCCCGTCTCGAACGTGTCGGAGGCGTTGGTGCCGCCGAACGGCAGCTCCATGTGGGTGTGCACGTCGACGCCGCCGGGCAGCACGTACTTCCCGGTGGCGTCGATCGGCCGGTCGGCGCCGTGGCGGCCGCCGACGTCGACCAGCGCCGAGCCCGGTGGCACGAGCGCGGCGATCGTCTCGCCGTCGACGATGACGTCCATCGGGGTGGCGCCCTCGGGTGACACGACGGTGCCGCCGGTGATCAGAGTTCGTCATGGCGCGGGTCCTCTCCTGCCTCGGGGCTCAGGCCTCGGTGATCGAGCCGTACATGTCGGGTCGGCGGTCCCGGTAGAACTGCCACTGCTCGCGGGTCTCGGCCAGCACGGCCATGTCGAGGTCGCGCACGATCAGCTCGTCCGCGCCGTCAGACGCCGCCTCGCCGACGAGCTGGGCCCGCGGGTCGACGAAGTAGCTCGACCCGTAGAAGTCGTTGTCGCCCAGGTCCTCGACGCCGACGCGGTTGATCGCCCCGACGAAGTACTCGTTGGCGACCGCGGCGGCCGGCTGCTCGAGGTTCCACAGGTACATCGACAGGCCCCGGCTGGTGGCCGACGGGTTGAAGACGATGCGGGCGCCCCCGAGGCCGAGGGCCCGCCATCCCTCGGGGAAGTGGCGGTCGTAGCAGATGTAGACGCCGACCGGCCCGACCGCGGTGTCGAACACCGGGTACCCGAGGTTGCCGGGCCGGAAGTAGAACTTCTCCCAGAAGCCCTTGACCTGGGGGATGTGGGTCTTGCGGTACTTGCCGAGGTAGGTGCCGTCGGCGTCGACCACCGCGGCGGTGTTGTAGAGGACGCCCGGCTGCTCCTGCTCGTAGACCGGGAGCACCATGACCATGCCGGTGTCGGCGGCGATGGCCTGGAACCGCTCGACGGTGGGGCCGGGCACCGACTCGGCGTACTCGTAGTAGGCCGCGTCCTGCACCTGGCAGAAGTACGGCCCGTAGAACAGCTCCTGGAAGCAGATGACCTGCACGCCCTGGGAGGCCGCCGTGCGGGCGTGCTCCTCGTGGACCTTGATCATCGACTCCTTGTCACCGGTCCACGACGCCTGGACCAGCGCGGACCTCACGATGTCGGCCATGTCACCTCTCTTGGTCACGAGTGCACCGGACCCACCTGCCTAGAGGACACGTGTTTCGGCCATGTGTCGCGCCGGCTGCCCGGTGGGTGCGATCGTGCGACCACAGTCGCGCCGCTCGCGGCGACGTGCCACCGTCGACCTCGTGGCGATGACTCCTCCCGTCTGCCATCGTCGTAGCCGTATGCGCATCGTGATCAACGAGTTCATCAGCCTCGACGGCGTCGTGCAGGCCCCCGGCGGCCGCGAGGAGGACACCGACGGCGGCTTCCAGCACGGGGGCTGGTCGATGCCGTTCTTCGACCCCGAGGTCATGGGGTCGTCCTTCGGCGAGATGGTGCAGAGCACCGATGCGCTGCTCTACGGCCGGCGAACCTGGCGGGTCATGGCCGACGCCTGGCCGGGCCGGGCGGGCGACCCCTTCGCCGACTGGATCAACGGTGTGCAGAAGTACGTCGTGTCGAACACCCTGACCGACGCCGACCTCGACTGGCAGCCGACGACCATCATCCCCGGGGCCGGCGTGGTCGAGGCGGTGGCCGACCTGCGCAGCCGGCCGGGCGGGAGCGTGTCGGTGCTCGGCAGCGCCCAGCTGGTCCGCACGCTGCTCGAGCACGACCTCGTCGACGAGCTGGCGCTCATGATCGAGCCGATCGTCCTCGGCGGGGGCAAGACGATCTACCCGACCGACGGCCTGGCCCGGACGTTCGAGCTGACGTCGACGCAGACCGCCGGCACCGGAGTCCACGTCACCCGGTACCAGCGCGTGGCCGACTGAGCACCGGCGCCGACGCGGTCGGCCGGTCGCCCGGCCGCCGCGCGGCCGCCTCACGCGCTAGGAACTCTGGCGAGAGTCACGAGCGGACCCACGAGGGGGACCCATGCGCGTTCCGTTGACGATCGCCGACCACCTCGAGCGCGCGGCGCTCGTCTACCCCGAGCGCATCGGCGTGGTCGACGAGCCCGACCAGCCCGCGCGCGTCCTGGGGTGAGCTGACCTACGGGCGCGTCGCCGAGCTCGCCCGCGCCCAGGCCGCGGCCCTCGACGGGATGGGCGTGGCCCGTGGCGAGCGGGTGGCCATCGTGTCGCACAACGCGGCCCGGCTGCTGGTCTCGTTCTTCGGGGTGAGCGCCTGGGGGCGGGTGCTGGTGCCGGTCAACTTCCGCCTGGCCCCCGACGAGGTGCGCTACATCGTCGAGCACTCGGGGGCCTCGGTGCTGCTCGTCGACCCCGAGCTCGACGCGTCCCTGGCCGGCGTCTCCGCCAAGCACCGGTTCGTGCTCGGCGCCGACACCGACGACGTCCTGTGGCCGGGCTCGGCCTCGGGCGACGGGGCGGCGGCCGCCGCGGAGCCCGAGCCGTGGGACGAGCCCGACGAGGACGCCACCGCCACCATCAACTACACGAGCGGCACGACGGCGCGGCCCAAGGGGGTGCAGCTCACCCACCGCAACCTCTGGGTGAACGCCACCACGTTCGCCCTGCACACGGGGGTGACCGACCGCGACGTGTACCTGCACACGCTGCCGATGTTCCACTGCAACGGGTGGGGCATGCCGTTCGGGCTGGCCGGCATGGGCGCGCGGCAGGTGGTCCTGCGGAAGGTCGACGGGGCCGAGATCCTGCGGCGGGTCGAACGCCACGGCGTGACGCTGCTGTGCGGCGCGCCCGCAGTGGTGGCGGCGGTGCTCGACGCCGCGGCCGCCTGGGACGGGCCGATCCCCGGCCACGGGCGCACCCGCATGGTCGTCGCCGGGGCGCCGCCGCCCACCCGGGTCGATCGAGCGGATGGAGACCGAGCTCGGCTGGGAGTTCATCCAGATCTACGGCCTGACCGAGACGTCGCCGCTGCTCACGGTGAACCGGCGCCGGGCCGAGTGGGACGACCTCTCGCCCGCCGATCGGGCCGCCCGGCTGGTGCGGGCGGGCGCGCCGGCGCTGGGGGTGTCGCTGCGGATCAGCGACATGGGCGAGGTCCTCGCCCGGTCGAACGTCGTGCTCGACGGCTACTGGGACCAGCCCGACGCGACGGCCGACGCCCTCGAGGGCGGCTGGTTCCACACCGGCGACGGCGGCACGTTCGACGACGGCTACCTCACGATCTCCGACCGCAAGAAGGACGTGATCATCTCCGGCGGCGAGAACGTGTCGTCGATCGAGGTCGAGGACGCGCTGCACTCGCACCCCGCCGTCGCCGAGGTGGCCGTCATCGGCGTGCCCGACGACAAGTGGGGCGAGACCGTCAAGGCCCTCGTCGTGCTGGCCGAGGGTGCGAGCGCAGACGAGCCCGAGCTCATCGACCACTGCCGCGGCCGCCTCACCCACTACAAGTGCCCCACGTCGATCGAGGTGCGCGAGGCCCTGCCGCGCACGGCCACCGGCAAGCTGCAGAAGTTCAAGCTCCGCGCCCCGTACTGGGAGGGCCGCGACCGCCAGGTCAACTGAGCTGTGAGGTCCGCCTCCTGACGACGCGCGCGTTCGCGGCCCGCCCGCGGCGCTGGTACTGTCCTCAGAAGCACTGAAAGTGCATGAAAGCTCTGAGACAGGAGGAGTTGGGGACGCCATGTCCGACGAACCGTGGTACTTCGACGCGGTCGCGACCGACCGCCGCTCGGCGACCGATGCGATGCACGAGCTCGGCTTCACCGCCATCGCCATCGGCGAGGCCCTGGCCCTCCTCGAGGCCGACATCGCGCTCGTCGTCGAGGACTGGGAGGGCGGGGCCCGGCTCGCGTTCGACGAGCAGATGCCCGGCGTGCTCGGGGCGGGCCATCAGCTCGTGGCGGCGCTCACCACCGCGGCGACCGCCGTCACCACGGCCCTCGAGAGCGCGCACCACGAGCGGCAGCTGCGCCGGGACCTCCGGGCCGCGCACCAGGTCGACGCGGAGGCGAGCGGTGACTGAACCGTGCACCGCGGCGTCGGCCCGGCCCGAGCGCCTCACCCGCCTCGCCGAGACCACGGGGGCGATCGTCGAGGCCGTCAGCCGCCGCGCCGGGTGGCTCGACGACGCGTGGGGTGCCTACGCCGCGGGCAACGAGGCCGGGTGGCGATTCGACTTCAGCGCCATGGGCGGGGCGGTGCGGGCCTGGGCCCAGACGCTCGGCGCCATCGGCAGCTGGACCGGGCTCGTCGGCGAGGCGTTCGTCGATGCCGGTGGACGCGCGTCCGGCGGCGTGCGCACGGTGGGCGAGACCCGCGTGCTGGACCTGCTGCCGTGCGACGCCCGAGCCGTCGTCGACGACGCCGAGCTCGCCCACGAGGTCGACTGGGGCGACGCCGACGCCCCGCCCGCCTGGGTCGAGGACCTGCGGCTCACCAGCGTCGGGCTCGATCACGTGGGCGGCGGGGTCGACGCCGTCGAGGTGGCCTTCGTCGTCGGCTCCGGCGCGGACGCCCGTTGGTCGCCCGCCACCCCGGCGGTGCTCGGGCGGTTCGCCACCGCCAGCGCCACGGCGCGCTTCGCCAGCCTGTTCAGCGTGGGCACCGTCGGCGTCGGCGGCTTCGCCGCGGGCGTCGAGCAGTGGTTCTCCGACGCCGATCCCTACAGCCTCACCGAGGGCGAGCGCCGAGCGCGCGCCGCCACCCGCGGGGTGGCGGTGGGCGGGGCCGCGCTCGGGGGCAGCCTCCTCGGGACGGGTGTGGCCGGGCTCGTGTGCACGACCGGGGCCCCGGTCTGCGCGGGCGCCGTGATCATCGCCACGGGCGTCGCCGTGAGCGGGGTCAGCGACGGCCTGCTCGACCGCCTCCTCGGCTCGCCCGACCCGGCCGAGCACGACCCCGATCGGGTGGAGGACGAGATCGCCGGCCTCGACCCCGGCTACCTGCCGCGCGACGTGTCCGACGCCGAGTGGGAGGTGCTCGAGGCGATCGACCACGCCGGCGAGACGGCGGGCGAGCGCGACCACCAGCGACGCCACGCCGAGATCCTCACCGGCGAGCTGACGGCCGACGTCGCCGCCGCCCACGACCTGCCACCGTCGTGGGTCGAGGACCGGGTCGGATGACGACGTCTCGACCCGGGTCCCGCCCGTCCCGGCCCACGCCGCCGTGCCACGACGACGGGGACGCCGACCGCGTCGACCCCGAGCCACCGTGGTGGGTCGGTCATCCGGTCGTGAAGTACCCGGCCCTGGTCGTGCTCGTCGGGGCGGGGCTGGCCTGGCGCGTCCTCGACGGCGCGGCCGAGGTGCTCGTGGGCGCCCCGCTGACGATCGCCGTCGGCGTCCTCGGGATCGTCGCCTCGGTCCTCCTCCTGCGCGGGACGGTGCTGCCGCCGTTCCGCTGGGCGCGGGCCGTCTCGCCCGTCTTCGGCCTCCTGTTCGGGGCGGCCGTCGTCGTGGCATCGGTGACCGTCCTGGCCGCCGAGATCGCGACCGCGGACGACCCAGGCCCGCCTGTCGCCGGCGGCGCCTACCTGGCCGCCGGCCTCGCGGTGGCCGCGGTGCTCGTCCAGATCGTGAGCTTGGCGGACACGTGGCCCGACCGATGGCGTCCGCCGTACGCCCGGCGCCCGGCAGCGTCGGACGCGTCGGGTGCCGTCGGCGAGCCGTCGTCGCCTCAGGCGAGCGAGGCCGAGATGCGGGCGGCGGCCTCGACCACCGCGGGCCCGTAGCGGCGGCCCGGCGAGCGGGAGGTGCGGTCGATCGGGCCGCTGACGCTGACCGCGGCGACGACCCGACCGCCGGGGTCCACGACCGGAGCGCTCACCGACGCGACCCCCGGCTGGCGCTCGGCCACGCTCTCGACCCAGCCCGTCGGGCCGACCGGCGGCGCCCCAGGTCGCAACAGGCGGCCGGCGGACCCGAGCTCGAGCGGCAGCCGGGCCCCCACCGGCACGATCGTGCGCAGCTCGTGCGGCGCCTCGAGCGACTCGACGCACACGCGGACGTCGCCGTCGCGCACGAAGAGCTGCACCGACTCTCCGGTCTCGCCCTGCAGCCACGCCAGCGCCGGACGGGCGTCGAGCCAGCCCGGCACGGCCTCGGCCGAGGCGTGACCGAGACCGATGAGCCGGAGGCCGAGCGAGTAGCGGCCTTCGTCGTCACGCCGCACCAGGCCGTGGGCGGCGAGGGCGGCGGCGAGCCGGTGCGTGGTCGCCCGCGACAGGCCGGTGGCCTCGACCAGCGCCGCGAGGGTGCGGGGCCCCTCCTCGAGCGCGCCCAGCACCACCATCGCCTTGTCGAGCACGCCGACGCCGCTTACACTGTCCATCGGTTGGGAACCCTATCTCACATACTGAGACAGACCCAACATCGTCCGTCACCACCCGTGCCGTTCCACCGATCCGAGGGACACCGATGTCCGCACCTCGCACGCTGAGCCAGAAGGTCTGGGACCGCCACGTCGTCCGCACCGGCGACGGGCTGCCCGACCTGCTCTACATCGACCTCCACCTCGTCCACGAGGTCACCTCGCCCCAGGCGTTCGACGGCCTCCGCCTGAGCGGCCGCAAGGTCCGCCGGCCCGACCTCACGGTCGCCACGATGGACCACAACGTCCCCACCGCCGGCCTCGACCAGCCGATCAGCGACCCCATCTCGGCCAAGCAGATGCAGGTGCTGGCGGCCAACTGCGCCGAGTTCGGCGTCACCTGCTACGCCGATGGGCGACCCCGGCCAGGGCATCGTCCACATCATCGGCCCCGAGCAGGGCCTCACCCAGCCCGGCATGACCATCGTCTGCGGCGACAGCCACACGTCGACCCACGGCGCGTTCGGGGCGCTCGCCTTCGGCATCGGCACCAGCGAGGTCGAGCACGTCCTCGCCACGCAGACCCTTCCCCAGCAGCGGCCGGGCACGATGGCCGTCACGGTCGAGGGCGACCTGCCCGCCGGCGCGACGGCGAAGGACGTCATCCTCACGATCATCGGGCGCATCGGCACCGGCGGCGGCATCGGCTCGGTCATCGAGTACCGCGGCTCGGCCATCCGGTCGCTGTCGATGGAGGGGCGCATGACCGTGTGCAACATGTCGATCGAGGCGGGTGCCAAGGCCGGCCTCATCGCCCCCGACGACACGACGTTCGCCTACATCGAGGGCCGCCCGCACGCCCCCACGGGCGCGGCCTGGGAGCGGGCCCTCGACGACTGGCGCAGCCTGCCCACCGACGACGGCGCCGCCTTCGACAAGGCCGTCGACATCGACGCCGCCGAGGTCGTGCCGCACGTGTCGTGGGGCACGAACCCCGCCCAGGTGGCCCCGATCGGCGAGGCGGTCCCCTCGCCCGACAGCTTCGCCGAGGCGTCCGAGCGCGACGCGGCCGCCCGGGCCCTCGACTACATGGGCCTGGCGGCGGGCACGCCGCTGCGCGAGGTGGCGGTCGACACCGTGTTCATCGGCTCGTGCACCAACGGCCGCATCGAGGACCTGCGGGCCGTCGCCGCCGTCGCCGAGGGGCGCACGGTGGCCGAGGGCGTGCGCACGCTCGTCGTGCCGGGAAGCCACGCCGTCAAGGCCCAGGCCGAGGCCGAAGGCATCGACCGGGTGCTGCGGGCCGCCGGGTTCGACTGGCGTGAGCCCGGGTGCTCGATGTGCCTGGCGATGAACCCCGACAAGCTCGCCCCCGGCGAGCGTTGCGCCTCGACCAGCAACCGGAACTTCGAGGGCCGGCAGGGCCGCGGCGGGCGCACCCACCTCGTGTCCCCCGCCGTCGCCGCCGCCACCGCCATCGCCGGCACGCTCGCCGCCCCCGCCGACCTCGACTGATCGACCGTTCTGTCGTCTCTCACCGCGGGATGCCGCGGTGAGAGACGACAGAAGCACGTACCACCATCCCGAGGAGCTCGCCATGAAGCCCGTCCGCGTCGTCCAGGGGACCGCCGTCCCGCTCGACCGCTCCGACGTCGACACCGACCAGATCATCCCCGCCGAGTGGCTCAAGCGCGTCGAGCGCACCGGGTTCGGCAAGGGCCTGTTCGCCACGTGGCGCGACGAGCGCGACTTCGTCCTCAACGAGGAGCGCTACGCCGGGGCCAACATCCTCGTCGCCGGCCCCAACTTCGGCACGGGGTCGTCGCGCGAGCACGCGGTGTGGGCGATCACCGACTACGGCTTCGAGGCGGTGATCAGCCCCCGCTTCGGCGACATCTTCCGCAACAACTCGACGAAGAACGGCCTGGTGCCCGTGATCGTGCCCCCCGAGGTCGGCGAGGCGCTGCTTCGTGGGATCGAGTCCGACCCGTCCCTCGAGATCACGATCGACGTCGAGCGCCGCACGGTCAGCGCGCCTGCGCTGGGCATCGAGGTCGAGTTCCCGCTCGACGACGCCACCCGCGAGCGCTTCCTCGAGGGCCTCGACGACATCGGCATCACGCTGCGATCGGCCGACGCCATCGGCGACTTCGAGGCCCTGCGCCCCGACTGGCTGCCGACGGCCTGACCCCGAGGGCGCCGGCCCCGGCCGGCGCACGGAGCCACGCCCCGCGCCGGCGCAGAGGACGGTGATGGTCAGCCCCGCGCCGGAGTCAGAGGACGGTGATGGACGGTCTGTGGCCGTTGGGCGTGAAGGACTGCGCGAGCATGACCGTCGTGCCCGCTCGGTCGCTGACGACATCGACGACCTCGACCAGCGCCTCCATCAGGGCGAGCCCCCGTCGGCCCGTCGCCTGCGCGGTCGGCATCGTCGGGTGCGACGGGGGAACGAACCCGCGCCCGCGGTCGGCGACGGTCACGAGAGCGCGACGGTCCTCGATCAGCACGCTGACCGTGAAGTCGTCGCCCTCGGCGTGGAGGATGGCGTTGTTGCACGCCTCGGCCACGGCCAGCACGAGCGCCTCGGCCGCGTCGGTGGGCATGGCGGCCGAGGCCAGCGCGTGCGCGGCGAACGCACGGGCGGACGGAACAGCCGTACGCTCGCGACGGAACCGCGTGCTTGCTCGCACAACCATCGACGGGGGCCGTACCCTGCCGCTTCCCCCCACAAACGTCGCCCACCACTGAGAGAGGCATGGCGCGCATGGGCTCTCCCCACCGCATCCAGCTGATCGCCCCCGCGGAACGCGGTTCGGTGCGCCTGGCGCGCATCCTCGCCGCCGGCGTGGCGGCCGACGCCGGCCTCAGCATCGACGACACCGAGGACCTGCGCATCGCGGTCAGTGAGCTCGTCGCGCTCCTCGTCGACGGCCTCGACGAGCCCGACCTGTCGATCGAGGTCGACTTCAGCCGCGACGCCGGCGAGGTCGTGGTCGAGGGCCACCGTCCGGCCGTGGCGGGCCGACCCGACGTCAGCGGCAACGTCGATGACCTCGCGCTCGAGATCCTGCGCGTGGTGGTGGACGACCACAGCTTCGACGCGGGGGTCTCCGGTCGGCGCTTCCACCTCGTGAAGCGCACGCGCGCCAGCTCATGACGTCGGGCCCGGGCGCCGACGTCCCACCGCTCGACGACCTGTTCGAGGTCTACCGCACCACCGGCGACCGCTCGGTGCGGAACCGGTTGGTCGAGGCCCACCGCGGCCTCGCCGCCTCGATCGCCAACGACTACCGCGGGCGTGGGGTCGAGCTCGACGACCTCGTCCAGATCGCCATGCTCGGCACGCTCAAGGCGGTCGAGCGCTTCGACCCCGAGCGCGGCATCCCGTTCTCGTCCTTCGCCAGCCGCACCGTGAACGGCGAGATCAAGCGCTACTTCCGTGACCGGACCTGGGCCGTCCGACCGCCGCGCAGCGCGCAGGAGCGTCACCTCGACCTCCGCCGCGCCCGCTCGGGCCTCTCGACCCAGCTCGGGCGGGCACCGACGGTGGCCGAGCTGGCCGCCCAGATGGACATCTCCACCGACGAGGTGCTCGACGCGCTGGAGGCCGGCGCCGCCTACCGGGCCACGAGCCTCGACGCCCGGCGCCCCGGCGACGACGACGCGTCGCCGCTGGCCGAACGCCTGTCGACCGGGGAGGCGTCGAGCCGGCCGGTCGAGATGCGGGTCCTCGTCGACCAGCTCCTGTCGGCCCTGCCGCCGCGGGAGGCCGCGATCATGCGCCTGCGCTTCTACGAGGACATGACCCAGAGCGAGATCGCCGAGCAGCTGGGCATCAGCCAGATGCACGTCTCCCGGCTCATGCGACGCTGCCTCGACGAGCTCCGCGAGATCCTCGAGGGCTGACCTGCGGGGTCAGGGCCCGCGGCACACGGGCAGGTGGTCGAGGGGGTTCAGTCGCCGTCGACGGTGAGGAGATCGCCGAGGCGGGTGATCTCGAACAGGCGGCGCACCTGGGGCGGCGCCGACCGCACGATGAACCCGCCGCCCTTGGTCTCGGCGTGGCGGTGCACGGCGACCAGGACGCCGAGGCCGCTCGAGTCGACGAAGCCGACGTCGGACAGGTCGAGCACCAGGGCCGTGTGGCCGGCGTCGATGAGCTCGACCAGCTCGCGCTTCACGTCGTCGGACGTCACGATGTCGAGGTCGCCCGACAGCCGCGCCGCAGCGTCGGAGTCGGTGCGCTCGACGATCTCGAGCTGGGACGGGGAGGTCGACACGGGGGCAGAACCTATCGCCTGGGGTCGGGACCGTCAGACCCGTTGGCGGCGCGTCGGCCGATCAGGGCGCGACCTGCGCCGACCTCGCCCCGACCGATGACCGGTCGTCGTGCTCGTCGGGCTCGCCGCGGCGCTCGGCATCGCCGCCTGTCGGGCTCGAGCCGTCGGGCGCGGTGTCGGCGCCGCCCCGAAGCAGGTGCTCGTCGACGATCAGGATGCGCTCGTCACCCGACCCAGTCGTCGAGGGCGGGCATCTCCGGCGCCCGCAGCCACGCGTCGAACATGGCGCTGAGCTCGGCGCCCGACACCTCCTCGGCCACGGCCTCGAAGTCGGCCGTGGACGCCGCCGCGTCGTCGTAGCGCTCGAGCCACGCCCGCAGGATGGCGAGGAAGGTCTCGCGTCCCACCGTCTGGTCGAGCACGTAGAGGGTCAGCGCTCCACGGTCGTACACGGTCGGCGCGAACAGCATCTCGGGACCCGGGTCGGCCGGCGGCAGGTCGAGCAGCGACGAGCCCGACCGGTAGGCGTCGGCGAACGAGTCGGGTCCCCCGACGCCCCGGTGCTCCTGCCACAGCAGCTCCACGTAGGTGGCGAACCCCTCGTTGAGCCAGATGTCCTGCCAGGTGGCGGGGCTGACGGCGTCGCCGAACCACTGGTGCGCCAGCTCGTGGGCGATGACCGACTCGCTGGTGGCCGCGTCGGTGCCGAAGATCGACAGCGTCTGCGTCTCGAGGGCGTACCCGAGCGGGTCGTCGACCACGACGGCGCCGTAGGCGACGAACGGGTAGGGCCCGAACAGGTCGTCGTAGAAGTCGATCATCGCCGCGGTCATCGCCATCGGGCCCTCCGCCGACCCGCCGGCGTCCACGTCGAAGGCGTGGCGGATCGGGAGCCCGTCGGGCCCGGTCGACTCGACGAACTCGAGGTCGGCGATGACGATCTGCACGAGGTAGGTCGCCATCTCGTCGGGCGCGTCGTAGACCCACGTCGTGACCCCGTCGCCCGGCGTGCTCTCGCTGAGCAGCCCGTTGGCGGCGACGTCGAGGCCCTGGGGCACGGTGACGCGGAACGTGTAGGTCGCCTTGTCGCTGGGGTGGTCGTTCGACGGGAACAGGGTGGCGGCCCCGTGCGGCTCGAAGGCGACGTAGACCTCGTCCCCGTCGGCCACCCAGCCCGGGCTGAGGAGGTCGACCCCCGACAGCGTCTGCGGCGACGCGCCGTACGTGACCACGACGGTCACCTCGTCGCCGGCCCGCACCGGCTCGGCCGGCGTGACGATCAGGTCGCGCTCGCCCTCCTGCCGCGGTGGTGGCGGGGGTGCCGTCCACCGTCACCGCGGAGACGTCGAGCCCGACGGCGTCGAGCGCCAGGCTGGTCAGGTCCTCGGTGGCGGTGGCCGTGATGGTGGCGACGCCGTCCATCCGCTGCTCGACGGGGAGCCAGACGAGCGTGAGGTCGTAGTGGCCGACGTCGTAGCCGGCGTTGCCGGCGTCGGGGAAGTACGGATCGCCGACGCCCGGTGGCCCCGGCCACCGGCTCGGGCGCCGCCTCCTCGCCGGGCTCGTCGGTGGCGGGCGGATCGTCGGCGGTGTCGTCGGCGTCGCCGGGCCGTTCGGTCTCGAACAGCGCGTCGTCGTCCGCCGGCTGGGCGCCGCCCGCCACGACGAGGCCCGCCACCAGGGCGACGACCGCCAGCACCCCGGCGCCGACCAGCCAGCGGCGTCGGCGCGACGGCGTGCCGTCGTCATCGGCGGCGGGGCGGGCGTCGTCGCCGGCGCGGGCGCCCTGACGGGCGGCGGTGTCGTCGCCGGCGGCGTCGCCGGGATCATCGCCCGTGGCCGGCGCTCCGGGCGGAGGGACCGGGGGCACGGGCGCCGCGGCTCCGGGCGCAGCCCCAGCCGAGCTCGTCGTGTCGCCGGGGTCGTCCATGCGCCGCCGAGGATGGCACAGGGTGAGGGGCCGCCCGTCGCGCCCGCGCACCGGTCGTTCCGGCGGGAGGGGCGATCACCTCGACCGCCCTCCCGTCGGGACCGGCTCTCGCCAGCCCCGACGGGAGGAACCCGTCACGAATGCCCGGCCCAGGCACAGGGCACCCGCTCGGCGTTCGTTCGGCCGTTGGGAGTGGTCACAGTAGCAAAGCTGTGACATGCGTAACAGGTCCAGACGGAAAAATTCCCGTTACGAGGTTCTGTCGCTACGGTTCGTGACGCTCCACCGTGTGGCTGTCGAGCCGGTGGCGGTTGACGGCCGACACGACGGCTCGGAACGACGCCGTCGTGATGCTCTCGTGGCGGCCCACGCCCCAGCGCACGGCGCCGTCGGCGCGCTGGGTCTCGACGTACGCGACGGCCACGGCGTCGGACCCGGCGCCGACCGCGTGCTCGCTGTAGTCGACCACGTCGAGCTCGACGCCGAGGTCGGTCTGCAGCCCGGCCACGAGGGCGGCGATGGGCCCGTTGCCCTCGCCGACCACGGTCCGGTGCGTCCCGTCCACCATCAGCTGGGCCGTCACGCGCGAGCCGTCCTCGCCGGTGGTCGACTCGTGCGACACCAGCTGCACCGGGGCGTCCTCGGGCAGGTACTCCTCCACGAACGCGTCCCACATGGCCCCGGGCGAGATCTCGGTGCCCGTGTCCTCGGCGATCGTCTGGATCGTGCGGCTGAACTCGATCTGCAGGCGACGAGGCAGCTCGAGACCGTGCTCGGCCGACATGATGTACGCCACACCGCCCTTGCCGGACTGGCTGTTCACCCGGATCACGGCCTCGTAGGTGCGGCCGACGTGCTTGGGATCGATGGGCAGGTACGGCACCTCCCAGGCGTCGTACTCGGTGTCTCCGCTCTCCGCCGCTCGGGCGGGCCCGAGGGCGGCCAGGCCCTTCTTGATGGCGTCCTGGTGGCTTCCCGAGAACGCCGTGTACACGAGGTCGCCGACGTAGGGGTGCCGAGGGTGCACGGGCAGCCGGTTGCAGTACTCGGCCACCCGGCGCAGGGCGTCGATGTCGGAGATGTCGAGCTCGGGGTCGACGCCCTGGCTGAACAGGTTCATCGCCAGGGTGATCACGTCGACGTTGCCCGTGCGCTCCCCGTTGCCGAACAGCGTCCCCTCGACCCGGTCGGCCCCGGCCATCACCCCGAACTCGGCGGCCGCGACCGCGGTCCCACGGTCGTTGTGCGGGTGGAGGGACAGGATCACCTTGTGCCGGTTCGGCACGTTGCGGTGGAAGTGCTCGATCACGTCGCCGTAGATGTTCGGGGTGTACATCTCGACCGTGGCCGGCAGGTTGTAGATGACCTTCTCGTCGTCGCCCAGGTCGAGGGCGTCCCCGACCGCGGCGCAGATCTCGACCGCGTAGTCGATCTCGGTGCCGGTGAAGCTCTCGGGCGAGTACTCGTAGCGCACGGCGGTGCCGGGAACCGTGTCCTCGAGCTTGCGGGCGAGGTGGGCGGCGTCCGTGGCGATCTGGGTGATGCCGTCGTAGTCGAGCCCGAACACGACCCGGCGCTGCAGGATCGACGTCGAGTTGTAGAAGTGGACGATCGCCTGGCGGGCACCGCGGATCGACTCGTAGGTGCGCTCGATCAGCTCGGGGCGGCACTGGGTCAGCACCTGGATGGTGACGTCGTCGGGCACGAGGTCGTCGACGATCAGCTCGCGGACGAAGTCGAAGTCGGGCTGGCTGGCGCTGGGGAACCCGACCTCGATCTCCTTGAACCCCATCTTCACCAGGGTGTCGAACATGCGGCGCTTGCGGGCCGGGTCCATGGGGTCGATCAGGGCCTGGTTCCCGTCACGCAGATCGACCGAGCACCACAGCGGAGCCTTCTCGATGCGCTGGTTCGGCCAGCGGCGGTCGGCGAGGTCGAGGGGAAGCGGGAGGAACGGCCGGTACTTCTCGAACGGCATCTTCTCGGGCGTCACGGGTTCGGGAGGCATCGCTCGCTCACTCTCGCTGGTTGGTCTGGGATCAGTCGGGTCGGTCGGGAGGTCGGGACGGTCGAGCCGGAGGTGGCCCGAAAACTCAAAAGCCTCCTGGCCGAGACGGCGCAGGAGGCTGACGAGCACCTATGTGGGGTGCTCGTCTCACATAAGAAGGAGGCCGGCGGTGTGCAGGCGCATGCCGCCATGCTGCCGAAGCCCGGCCGTCGGCGTCAAGACGGTTCCGGCGCGAGGTCCAGCCGGACGTCCGGCTCGGACACCGGCGCGACGGCGCGCCGGCGACGGAACGGCCGCTCGACGAACCGGTAGGACACCCAGGCGACCAGCACGGCCAACGCCACGCCCACGGCGAACAGCACCGGCCCACCGCCGGTCCCCCGGTAGCGCCGCAAGAGCACGATGAAGATCGGATAGTGCCAGACGTACAGCGAGTAGGACACCAGGCCCAGCCCGACCAGTGGCCGCCAGGCGAGACCGCGGGCGAGCCACGAGGTGGGCGACGACACCACGGCGAGGATCGTGGCCGCGGTCGCCACCGCCAGCCCGGTGTACAGCCCGAGCGGCAGCGCGTCGAGGTCCCACTGCGTGGCGAGCGCGAAGTACAGGACCGCCACCAAGCCGGCGGCGCCGACGGGGACGAGCCACGACGGGCGCCTGCGCAGCCACCCCGCGCTCCACGCGATGCCGGCGAGCGAGCCGACGAGCGGGGCGTCGAGCCGGCTCCAGGTCATCAGGTACAGCTCGTGGGCCGACCACCCCGTGGCGTACGCCAGCGCCCGCGCCACCGCCAGCCCCAGGACCACGGCGGCGGTCACGACGAACAGCCGGCGGTGGCTCCACCCGGCCCGCGTGGCGGCCCACAGGCTGATCGCCCACACCAGGTAGAACTGCACCTCGAGCGCCACCGACCAGGTGTGGAGCGCGTACCCGATCAGCGTGCCTTCGCCCACCAGCCAGTCGCCGAGCGGGAGCGGGTGGCCCGAGTACCACCAGTTCGACGTGAACGAGAGCACGTGGAACGCCGTGGTCCCGACGTGGCGCGCCTGGATCTCGGGCCCGAACGATCCGAGGGCCAGCACGCCGACGAGCGCCACCAGGACCGGGACCAGTCGCCGGGTCCGCCGGGATGCGAACGCGGCGAGGTCGATGGCGCCGCTGCGCTCGTGCTCCGCGAGCAGAAGCGAGGTGATGAGGAAGCCGCTGAGGACGAAGAACACGTGGACGCCGAGGGCACCACCCTGGGCCAGCCACGTCCTTCCCCCCGGCCACATGGCCGCGCCGCCGTGCAGGACGACGACGAGCGCCACCGCCACCCCCCGCATCCCGTCGAGGGCCGCGTAGTGCGGCGTCGGCGCGGGGCGCGCACGGGCGTCGTGTCAGAGATGATCGTCCCCACGTCGGCTTTCCTGCCCACGTCCGTCCCGATTCCTCGGTCGTCCCCCAGCGGTGTCCGGCGGGATCGTAGCCCGACCGGCCGGGCCCACTCCACGGGTCGCGCCCCCCATCGCACAGTCCCTGCCAGGCGTGACCCCGGGCATTAGCCTCGTCACCGTGAGCCGTCGACTGTTCCGCCGACTGGGCCTGCTCGTCCTGCTCGGGGCGGCCATCCAGGCCGTGCTGCGCGCCGCGGCGCTCGTCCGCACCGAGCGACACCCCGCCGTCCCGGGTCGCGACCCCGAGCCGCGCCGATGACGGCGGCACCGTCCGGGCCGCACCTCCCGCCCGGTCCGCTCCCCCGCCCGAGCCGGCCGGCGCCGACCGCGCCGCCGCCGACGAAGCCCCCGGTCCGCCCGCCGCCACCCCCGCGACGACCGCGACGACCGCCACACCGGCAAGCGGCGCCGCCCCCTCCACGCCCCCCGCGGCCAAGACGCCCCCGGCGGCCAAGAAGGCGCCCGCCAAGAAGGCTCCGGCCGACAAGGCGCCCACCGCGGACAAGCCCGCCGCCAAGAAGGCGCCTGCCAAGGCGGCGGCACCGGCCAAGAAGGCCGCGCCCGCCAAGAAGGCTCCGGCGGACAAGGCACCCGCCAAGAAGGCGGCGAGCGACAAGGCGCCCGCCAAGAAGGCTCCGGCCAAGAAGGCCGCGAAGAAGGCCCCGCCCGAGCCGCCTGCCACCCCCGACGCCTGATCGGGGTCACCGGCCTCGGGCCGGTCGGCCGTCAGCCGACGGCGTGCACCGAGACGATGCCGCTGCCGGCCCGGATCACGTCCTGGACCTCGGTCGGCACCGAGCGGTCGGTGGCCAGCACCTGCAGCGCCGCCTCACCGCGCGGTGAGCGCCCGAGGTGCATGTCGTCGATGTTGATGCCGGCGTCGGCCAGCACACCCGACACGAAGGCGATCATCCCGGGCGTGTCGTCGTTGCGCACGACCAGCATGTGGCTGGCCGGCGGCAGGTCGATCGTGTGGCCGTCGAGCATCACGACGCGTGGCTCGCCCCGCAACCCCACGAGCGTGCCCCCGATGCCGTGGTCGCCGCCGACGATCGAGATGAGGTTCACGTAGTCGTGCGCGGTGGCGGTCGACGTGTCGCGGACCTCGACGCCCCGCTCGGCCGCGATGCGCGGGGCGTTGACGTACGAGACCGGCTCGTCGGTCACGCCGCCGAACACGCCCTTCAGCACCGACAGCGTGAGGATGCGGGTGTCGGAGTCGGAGATCTGGCCCGCGTACTCGATCTCGAGCGTGCGGGGCAGACCCTCGGCCAGCGCGGTGTAGATCTGGCCCAGCCGCTCGGCCAGCGGCAGGAAGTGGCGCACGGTCTCGGTCGCCTCGGCCGCGCTCACGTTCACCGCGAACGGCACGAACTCGCCGGCGAGGGCGAGGCCCGACCTGCTCGGCGATGGTGTCGCCGGCCTTGTCCTGCGCCTCGCGGGTGCTGGCCCCGAGGTGCGGCGTCACGACGACCTGGGGCAGCTCGAACAGCGGCGAGTCGGTCATCGGCTCGGCCGAGAACACGTCGATGGCGGCGCCGCCGACGTGCCCGATGCGGATGGCCTCGGCGAGGGCGTCCTCGTCGATGATGCCGCCCCGGGCCACGTTCACGATGCGGATGCCGGGCTTGGCCGACGCCAGCAGGTCCTTGTCGACGAGGCCCGACCGTGTCGGGGGTCTTGGTGACGTGCAGGGTCACGAAGTCGGCCACCTCGACGAGGCGTTCGAGCGTCATCAGCTCGATGCCCAGGTCCTTGGCCCGCTCGGCCGACACGAACGGGTCGTGCGCCACCAGCTTCATGCCGAACGAATGGGCCCGCTGCGCGACGAGCTTGCCGATGCGACCGAGGCCGACGACGCCGAGCGTCTTGCCGGCCAGCTCGACGCCCTCCCACTTCGACCGCTCCCACCGACCCTCGACGAGGGCGGCGTGCGCCTGCGGGACGTTGCGGGCCTGGGCCAGCAGCATCGCCATCGTGTGCTCGGCCGTCGAGAGGATGTTCGACTGCGGCGCGTTCACCACCATCACGCCGCGGGCGGTCGCCACCTCGACGTCGACGTTGTCGAGGCCGATGCCCGGCGCGGCCGACGACGACGAGGTCGGGCCCCGCCTCGAGCACCTCGGACGTGACCTGCGTGGCGGACCGGATGATCAGCGCGGCGGCCCCCGGTACCACGGTGAGCAGCTCGTCGGGCGTGAGGCCCAGCTGGACGTCCACGTCGTGGCCGGCGTCGCGGAGCTTCTGCAGCCCGCCGTCGGCGATCTTCTCGGTCACGAGGATGCGCGCCATCGCCTGCCAGTGTGGCCGGGCCCGGTGAAGGGCCGCCAGATGGTTGACCTGGCCACGTGTCACGCCGGATCTCCGCCCCCCCGGCGCCCCGTATCCGAGGGATGGTGCGCTCAGAGCGCGGGGAACACCCCGGCCGCGGCGCCATCCCGGTAGAGCGCCCGGACGACCGCGGGGTCGCCCTGCCGGCGGCGAGCGACGTCGACCGCCACCGCCATGGCGAGGTCGACCCCGGCTGGGGGCACGTCCCACCCGGAGCCCCCGACCGACCGGGCCAGGTCGTCGAGGTGGACCACCTGCTCGACGATCCGCGTGACCAGGTAGTCGCGCACCCGCATCGCCAGCCCCGCGTAGGCGGACATGGTGGCGTCCTCGTCGAGGGCCGCCAGGCGGGCGGCGATGCCGTCGAGGCGCGCCTCCAGCTCGGCCACGAGCGCAGCCTGCCCCGCGGCGGCGAGCGCGACGCCGCGGTCGCGGATGGCCTGGTGCCCGGCGGCGTCGAGCTGCTGGACCAGGCGGGCGAAGTAGTCGCCCGCGTCCTCGAAGGCGACCGGCTCGGTCGGGGGACCGAGGTCCAGGTACTCGCCCACGATCCACGCCCCGCCCCGGGCCAGGTGGCCGGCCAGGCCGCCCACGCGCTGGTCCTCGAGGACCGACGGCTCGTCCCACGCCGCGCCGACGAGGTCGCTCGCCACGGCCGCCCGCACCGCCTCGGTGCCGGCCAGGAACACGTCCGCCGCGTCCGCCAGGGTCGGACGGATCGAGGAGGCGACGGGGCCGCGGGCGGGGACGGCGGTCACAGGTTCTCGACCTCCACCGGCTCGATGGCCTCGGCCTCGGGCAGCGAGAACCCGAAGACCTGGGCGTAGAACGACAGCTCGGCGTCGAGCGCCCGGCGGATGTTGGCCGCCTGCCGGAAGCCGTGCTGCTCCCCCTCGAAGGTCACGTACGCCACCGGCACGCCCTTCGTGCGCAGCGCGTCCACGATCATCTCGGCCTGGTTGGGCGGCACGACCTCGTCCTCGAGGCCCTGCAGCACGATCAGGGGCTTGTCGAAGCCGTCGACGTGGTGGATCGGCGACCGCTCGAGGTACAGGTCGCGCCGGGCGGGGTACGGGCCGATGAGCCCGTCGAGGTAGCGGCTCTCGAACTTGTGGGTCTCGGTGGCCAGCGCCTCGAGGTCGGCCACGCCGAAGTGGCTGGCGCCGGCGGCGAACGTGTCGCGGAAGGCCAGTGCGGCCAGCGTCGTGTAGCCGCCGGCCGACCCCCCGCGGATGCACAGCCGGGCGGGGTCGACCCGGCCCTGCTCGCCGAGCCAGCGAGCGGCGGCCTCGCAGTCGTCGAGGTCGACGACGCCCCACTGGTCGCGGAGCTGGTTGCGATAGGCCCGGCCGTAGCCCGTCGACCCGCCGTAGTTCACGTCGACCACGGCGAAGCCCCGGGAGGTCCAGTACTGGGTGCCGAGCTGCAGCATCGGCCGGGCCATGCTGGTCGGCCCGCCGTGGATCATCACGAGCAGGGGCGGGGCCTCGCCCGGCGGCGGCGTCACCTCGGGGTTGGTCGGCGGGTAGAAGAGCGCGTGGGCGGTCCGCCCGCCGCTGGTGGGGAACGAGATCGGGCTCGGGCGCCGAGAACCAGCCGTCGCCGATGCCGAGGTCGCGCGGCGGGCGCAGCACGTCTGGCGGCCCCGCGCCACCGGTCTCGTCGATCGTGACCGCCACCACCGCCGGCTCGGCGGTGGCCGACGCGCCGACGAACACCGCCCGGTCCCCCTCGGCCTGCACCGACCCGAACGACGAGTACGGCAGGTCGAGGTCGGTGACGGTGCCGTCGGGCAGCCGCACCGCCAGCCGCTCGAGGCCGTCACGGATGTAGGCGAACACGGTCCGCCCGCCGGACAGGAAGGCGTAGCGCGACTGGCCGAAGACCCACTGCGGCACGCCGAGCTCTGCGTCCATCCGCACCATGGGCTCGACCGTGCCGCCCTCGGGCAGGCCGTCGGCGCCCGGGGGCACCCAGCGGTACAGGTTCCACCAGTCGGACCGGTCGGAGGCGAACCACAGCGACCCGTCCTCGGCCCACCGGGGCTGCGCTCACCGACTCGCCGTCCCCGTGGCCGCCCGGAGCGGCGTCGGGCCGGCCGGCCACGACCTGCGGGTGGGCCAGGGCGGGTCCGACCTCGGTCTCCCGCAGGTCGGCGACGCACAGCTCGGTGCCGTCCCACGGCATGTCGGGATGCGACCACTGCAGCCAGCACACGCCGGGCGCCGTCGGGCGAGACGCGGGGGTCGGACACGAAGTCGGGCCCGGTCACGAGCACGCGCGGGGCCAGCTCGCCGCTGGTGTCGAGGACGACGACCTCGTTGACCACCTCGGCCGGGCCGCCGCCGGGCGGGTGGTGCTCGCGCACGACCAGCAGCCACCGTCCGCCGGCGTCGATGCCGCCGTCGGCCCACCGGTCGCCGCGCGGGACCTCGGGCTCGGCGGTCGACCGGCACGGGCATCGCCTTGCCGGTCAGCCGGTACAGGCGCTGGTCGTCCCAGTTGGCGAACCAGATCGTGCGGCCCGGCGACCCACCACGCCCCGCCCGCCGTACTCGTGGGCGGCGGTGCGGGCGTTGAACCCCTGCGGGGAGCAGGTCGACCGCCGGGCCGTCGCCGACCCGCTGCACGAGCTGGGTGCGCCCACCCTCCTCGGGCCGTTGCTCCGACCACGTCACGGTGTCGCCGTGCACGGTCACGCCGCCGAGGCCGGCGGCCGCCCGCACGATCAGCTCGGAGGTCACCGGTGTCGACCAGGATCCGTAGGGCGCCATGGCGGTCGAGCGTACGTGTGGAGGCCTCCCGGCCGCCGACAACAACGCACCGCGGCCGACCCCGCGACGGTGCGCGGCCAACCCCCGAGACATGCGTCACGAACCGGGGTGTTCCCCCACCCGCACCCCGCATCGCGTGGTCCATGATCACCGCCGTGGATTGCGCGACATGTGGAACGAGGAACGCCCCCGGGGTCGCGACCTGCGTGGGGTGTGGACGACCCCTGGCCGAGGCGGGCGCTCCCGCCGCGCCGCCAGGCCCGACGAACGAGTACCCGCCGCCCCCTCCGGGCGGGCCGCCCTCCGGCGAATCGTGGGCGCCGCCGCCCGGGCCGGCCGGGGCCCCCGGAGGGACTCCGTACCCGCCGCCCCCGGGGCCTGCCGGTCCCGCCGACGTGCCGCCGCCCGGCGGGTTCCCGCCGCCCGGCGCTCCCCCGGGCTACGGCCAGTACCCGCCGCAGCCGCCGTCGTCGGGCGGCGGGCGCAAGGGCCTGCTCGCCCTGGTCGCTCGTCGTCGTGCTCGCCCTCGTGGCCGGCGCGGCGTTCGTCGTCCTCAGCGGCGGCGACGACGAGGGCGAGCAGGTCGTGCTCGAGCCCGTCGACATGGTGCAGGAGGACGACTTCGCCGGGAACCTCGACACCGGCGAGTCGGCCGGCGCCGTGTTCGCCGACTTCACGCCGGCGAGGACATCCCCGACGCCCGCACCGACGAGGTCGACGCCCGGCTCGCCGGGCCGGGTCGTGACCGGCACCGAGCCCGCGGTCTACGGCGGCAGCCGCGACACCCAGGTGTGCGACGCGGCGGGCCTCGTCAGCTTCCTCACCGACCCCGGCAACGAGGCCAAGGCCGAGGCGTGGGCCGACACGCTCGACGTCGAGGTGGCCGACATCGAGTCGTACGTGGCGAGCCTGACCGCCGTGCGCCTCCGGTGGGACACGCGGGTCACGAACCACGGGTTCAGCGACGGTGAGGCCACCGCCGTTCCAGTCGCTCCTCCAGGCGGGCACGGCCGTCCTGGTCGACGACACCGGGGTCCCACGCGTCAAGTGCAACTGCGGCAACCCGCTCGGTGAGCCCACCCCGCTCGGGCGACGCCAGCGAGTCCGAGGCCCTCGACGTCGACTCGGCCGCCGAGAACCCCGACGAGGCGTGGGAAGGCCTCGACCCCAGCGAGGCCGTCTCCATCGAGGCGGGCGGCGCGGCCGTCACCGAGATCACCCTGGTCGACGTCGACACCGGCGGGCTGCTCGACCGGCCGGTCGGCTCGGACGGAGCCAGCAAGCCCGACGTCGGGACCGGCGACGTGCAGCTCACGCTGACCTGGGCGCTCGACCGCCGACCTGGACCTGGCCGTCACCGAACCCGACGGGACGGCGATCTCGTACTTCAGGACACGGGGCCGACGAGCACGGGCGGCGAGCTCGACGTCGACTCGAACGTCGGCTGCGCCACGACGGCGGCGTCGAGAACATCTTCTGGCCGTCGGGTGACGCCCCGTCGGGCTCGTACACGGTGACCGTCACCGGCTCTCCAGGTCGACGGGTGCGGGTCGGGTGACTTCTCGCTCGACATCACGGCCGGCGGCGACACGCGGACCGAGACCGGCACGGTGGGCGAGGACGCGGTGGAGACCTACACGTTCGAGATGCCCTGACCGAACGGCCCGGCGTCCGTCACCGCCCACGGGCGCGGTGGCGGGCGCCGGCCCGCGTCCACCGAGCGTCGGTGCGCGCCGGCGAGGTTCAGTCGGCCTCGGCGAGGAGGTCGGCGATGCGCCGGCAGCCCTCGCCGAGATCGTCGTCGCCGAGCGCGAACGACATGCGGGCGTAGCCCGGGGCGTCGAACGCCTCGCCGGGGACCAGCGCCACCTTGGCCTCGTCGAGCAGCACGCCACACAGCTCGACGGTGTCGGCGGGGGTGACGCCCCGGATCGTGCGCCCCACGTAGGCCGACAGGTTGGGGAACGCGTAGAACGCGCCCTGCGGCTCGAGCACGTGGACGTCGGGGATGTCGGAGAGCAGGCGCACCATCGTGCGGCCCCGCCGGTCGTACGCCGCCCGCATCTCGGCGACCGCGCTCGAGGTCGCCGCTCACCGCGGCCAGCGCCGCCACCTGCGAGACGTTGGCCACGTTCGAGGTGGCGTGCGACTGCAGGTTGGTGGCGGCCTTGACCACGTCGGGCGGGCCGATCATCCAGCCGACCCGCCAACCGGTCATGGCGTACGTCTTGGCCACGCCGTTGAGCACGACGACAGCGGTCGGCCAGCTCGGGCACCAGCGTGGCGATCGAGCTGAACACGTGGTCGCCGTACGTCAGGTGCTCGTAGATCTCGTCGGTGACGACCCAGATGCCGCGCTCGGCGGCCCACCGGCCGATGGCCTCGACCTCGGCGGGCGGGTACACGGCGCCCGGTCGGGTTCGACGGCGACACGAACATGCAGCACCTTGGTGCGGTCGGTGACCGCCGCCTCGAGCTGGTCGACCGTGACCCGGAAGCCGGTGCTCTCGTCGGTCGGCAGCACCACCGGCACGCCGCCGGCGAGGCGGATCGGCTCGGGGTACGTCGTCCAGTACGGCGCCGGCAGCAGCACCTCGTCGCCGGGGTCGAGCAGCGTGGCGAACGTGTTGTAGACCGCGTGCTTGCCGCCGTTGGTGACGAGCACCTGGGCGGCCGTGACCTCGTAGCCCGAGTCACGCTTGGTCTTGACCGCGATCGCCTCGCGCAGCTCGGGCAGGCCGGCCGCCGGCGTGTACTTGTGGTAGGCCGGGGTCGCGGCAGGCGGCGACCGCCGCCTCGACGATGTGGTCGGGCGTCGGGAAGTCGGGCTCGCCCGCGCCGAAGCCGATGACCGGCTCGCCGGCGGCCTTCAGCGCCTTGGCCTTCGCGTCGACGGCCAGGGTGGCCGACTCGGCGATGGCGGCGACGCGGGCGGAGATGCGGGTCGAGGGCGGCAACGGGCTGGCTCCTTGTGTCGACGACCGCGATAGTGGCATGACGTGACGAGCCGCCCCTGAAGCCATAACGATCCCCGACGACCTGCTCCCGGCCGACGGTCGGTTCGGGTCCGGCCCGTCCAAGGTCCGTCCCGAGGCCGTGAACGCCCTGGCCGACGAGGGCCGCGGCTACCTCGGCACCAGCCACCGCCAGGCGGCCGTGCGGTTCATGGTCGCGTCGCTGCGCAACGGGCATCGCCGAGCTGCTCGTCGCTGCCCGACGGCTACGAGGTCGCGCTCGGCAACGGCGGCACGACCGCCTTCTGGGACGCCGCCACCTTCGGCCTCATCGACCAGCGCAGCCAGCACCTCAGCTTCGGCGAGTTCTCGTCGAAGTTCGCCGCCTGCGCCCAGGCCGCCCCGCACCTCGACGCCCCCGACGTCATCGAGGCGCCCGCCGGGCTCGGTGCCCGAGGCCAAGGCCACGCCCGACGTCGACGCCTACTGCCTGACCCACAACGAGACGTCGACCGGCGTCGCCGCCCCGCTGCGCCGGCCCGACGGGCGCCGACGGGCCTCGTGCTCGTCGACGCCACGTCGGCCGCCGGTGGTCTGCGGTTCGACCCGACCCAGGTCGACGCCTACTACTTCGCCCCGCAGAAGGCGCTCGCCTCCGACGGCGGGCTGTGGCTGGCCGCCCTGTCGCCCGCCGCCGTCGAGCGCATCGAGCGCATCGCCGCCTCCGACCGCTGGTGCCCGGCGTTCCTCGACCTCGGCATCGCCCTCGACAACAGCCGCAAGGACCAGACCTACAACACCCCGGCGCTCGCCACGATCTACCTGGCCGTCGCAGCAGATCGAGTGGATCCTGCACAACGGCGGCCTGCCGTTCGCGGCCGGGCGGTGCGACCGCTCGGCCGAGATCCTCTACGGCTGGGCCGAGGCGAGCGACTACGCCACGCCGTTCGTGACCGATCCCGGCCTGCGCAGCCACGTGGTGGCCACGATCGACCTCGACGAGTCGGTCGACGCCACCACGGTCAGCAAGGTGCTGCGCCAGAACCACGTGCTCGACACCGAGAGCTACCGCAAGCTGGGCCGCAACCAGCTCCGCATCGCGCTGTTCCCGGCCATCGACCCCGAGGACGTCGAGGCGCTCACCCACTGCATCGACCACGTGGTCGACCGCCTCCGCGGCTGACCGGACGGGCGATCCTCGGTACCACGTCGCACAGCGGGTGGTACGCTTTGGCGATGAGTGGGACGAGCACAGTCGTCGTGGGAGATCGGGGCCGGATCGTGATCCCGGCCGACGTGCGTGACCGCGCCGGGCTCTCGGCCGGCACTCCCCTCGTCCTCCTCGAGATGCCCGATGGACTGGTCCTCCTCACACGGGATCAGCTCCGCGCCCGGGTCCGAGACGAGCTGTCGGGCCTCGACCTCGTCGGCGACCTCCTCGACGAGCGACGCCGTGCTGCTCGCGACGAGGACGAGGGTTGACGCGTCGTCCTCGACGCCTCCGCCATCCTGGCGTTCGTGCACGCCGAAGACGGTGCGCAGGTCGTCGAGAGCATGCTCCACGGCGGTGCCACCTGCGGCGCGGCCAATTGGGCCGAGGTCGCCCAGAAGGTGATCGCCGCAGGGCGGGACTGGGATCTCGTGCGCGCGCTGCTGGTCAGCTACGGCGTCGAGATCGAGCCGGTCCTGGCCGGTGACGGCGAATGGGCCGCCAGGCGCTGGCGGCGAGGCGAAGGCCTGTCGCTGGCCGATCGTCTCTGCCTCGCCCTCGGCGCGCGGCTCGACGCCGAGGTGGTGACCGCGGACCGCACCTGGGGCACCGGCGGATCCATCACCCAGATCCGCTGACGGACGCCCGTGACGAGCGCCGACGTCACGCCCTTCCAGGTCGCCATCGGCGACGACGAGATCGCCGACCTCCGCGCCCGCCTGGCCCGCACCCGCTGGCCCGACGCCGAGACGGTCGACGACTGGTCGCAGGGCGTGCCGCTCGCCTACGTCCGCGAGCTGTGCGCCTGGTGGGCCGACGGCTACGACTTCGGCGTGGCCGAGCGGGTCAACGCCTTCCCGCAGGTCCGGGCGCAGGTCGACGGGCTCGGCATCCACGCCCTGCACGTGCGCTCCCCCGAGCCCGACGCCCTCCCGCTCGTGCTCACGCACGGCTGGCCGGGCTCGGTGGTCGAGTTCCTCGACGTGCTCGGTCCGCTCACCGATCCCCGCGGCGCACGGCGGCGACCCCGCCGACGCCTTCCACGTCGTGGCGCCGTCGCTGCCGGGCTACGGGTGGAGCGACGCCCCGGCCGAGCCGGGCTGGGACGTCGACCGCATCGCCCGGGCGTGGGACGCGCTCATGGGCGCCCTCGGCTACGACCGCTACGGCGCCCAGGGCGGCGACTGGGGCGCGGCCGTGACCGGCAGCCTCGGCGCAGGACACGTCCGACCGGCTGGTCGGCGTGCACGTCAACATGCCGACGGTCGGGCCCGACCGCGCCACGCTCGACGACCTCACCCCCGACGGAGCAGCGCGCCCTCGACGACATCGCCGAGCACCGGGCCACCGGCACGGGCTACTCGACGCAGCAGTCCACCCGCCCGCAGACGCTCGGCTACGGGCTGGCCGACTCGCCGGCCGGCCAGTGCGCCTGGATCGTCGAGAAGTTGTGGGCGTGGACCGACAACGACGGCCACCCCGAGTCCGCCCTCACCCGCCAGCAGATCCTCGACGACGTGTCGTGCTACTGGTTCACCGGCACGGCGACGTCGTCGGCCCGCCTGTACTGGGAGAGCTTCCGCGACCGGAACCGCGACCCGATCACCGTGCCCGTCGGGCATCTCGATCTTCCCGGGCGAGATCTTCCGGCCGTCACGCCGCTGGGCCGAGCGCCGCTACACCGACCTCCGCTGGTACGAGACGCTCGACCGCGGCGGCCACTTCGCCGCCTGGGAGCAGCCCGAGCTGTTCGTCGACCAGGTGCGGGGCTTCTTCCGCCTCGTGCGCTGACCCTCCGCGCCCTCCACAGCATTTCCCCCGCGGATCTGGTCGCTCCAGCGACCAGATCCGCGGGGGAATCGCGGTCGGGGCATGCTGGGGCGATGCGCTTCTCCGTGTGGACCTCGACCAACCAACCGTGGGCCGAGGTCGTCGCCACCGCCCGCCACGCCGAGGCGACCGGGTGGGACGGCGTCTGGGTCGCCGACCACTTCATGGGCAACGTCGGGTCCGTCGCCGGTCGAGGTCCCGACCCTCGAGGCGGGCTCGGTGGTCGCCGCCCTGGGCGCCGCCGTCCCGCGGGTGCGCATCGGCACCCTCGTCTACGGCAACACCTACCGGCACCCGGCGGTGCTGGCCAACATGGCGGCGACGGCCGACCACGTCAGCGGCGGCCGCTTCGTCCTCGGCATCGGGGCCGGGTGGCAGGTCAACGAGCACGAGCAGTACGGCATCGACCTGCCGCCCGTGGGCGAGCGCGTCGACCGGTTCGAGGAGGCGATCCAGATCGTCCGCAGCCTGCTCCGCGAGCCGACCACCACGTTCGTCGGGCGAGCACTACCGCCTGACCGACGCCCTGTGCGAGCCCAAGCCGGTCCAGGCCGAGCTGCCGATCCTCGTGGGCGCCAAGGGCGACCGGATGCTCGGCATCGCCGCCCGCTACGCCGACGAGTGGAACACGTGGGGTCTGCCCGACCACATCGCCGAGCGGTCGGCGACCCTGGACGCCCGCTGCGAGGCCGCGGGCCGCGACCCCGACGCCATCGCCCGCTCGGCGCAGGGCCTGCTGTTCTTCACCGAGACCGACGCCGAGGCCGAGCGGCTGGCCGACACGCTGCCCCGCCCGGTCCTGGCCGGCACGGTCGGGCGGCTGCGCGACGTGGTGGCGGCCTACGCCGAGGCCGGCCTCGACGAGCTGATCGTCCCCGACTTCACGCTCGGCTCGGGCGCCCAGAAGACCGAGGCGCTCGACCGCTTCCTCGACGAGGTGGCGCCGGCGTTCCGCTGACCCGGGCGACACGGCCGCCGGCGGCATCACCCCGGGCCGGCCCGCCCGGCGCGCTCGGCACTGGCGCCACACGTCCCGGTAGGCGTCGAGCCCGTCGGGCGCCAGCCAGCCGTCGGGCCCGGCCGCGATCGCCACCCGTTCGGGCACGGTGCCCCACACCGGGACCTCCTCGTCCTCCCACGACGCCAGCGCCTCGTGGTAGTCGCGGGTGAACGTGCGGGCGGCGCAGATCACGACCCCGACCGGCAGCCCGTCGGGCACGAGGTCGAGCACGGCGGTGGCACTGGGGGTCTCCACGCCCCCGACGCGCGTCGGCACCACCACGACGTCGGCGCGTCCGAACGACTTGGCCAGCGCCGGGCTGGTCGCCCGGCCGCATGTCGACCACCGCCACCGCGTCGGGACCGAGGCGGTCGAGCGCCTTGCCGAGGAGCCGCTCGGTCGGCGCCTCGACGACGTCGACCTTGCCGAGCACGTCGTCGGTCGCCTCCTCGACCCACTCGGCCGCGCTGGCCTGCGGGTCGCCGTCGATCAGCGTGACCGGGCGGCCGGACTCGGCGGCGAGGGCGGACAGGTAGACGGAGGTGGTCGTCTTCCCCACCCCGCCCTTCAGTGCAGCGCAGACGACGATCACGACGCTCCCCAGACGGTCGGGTGCTCGCCCGAGGGTAACGCAGGCTCCGGGTCCCGGTCCGGCTGATCCGGGGAGGCGGTAGTCTCCGCTGACATCAGCATCAGCGATCATCGAGGGGGATGGCGATGCCCAGCCTGGCCGAGGTCCGCGCCCAGCTCACGGGGCCCGGGGGGATGTTCGAGCTGGTGACCGAGGACGTCCTCGGTCGCCCGCTCCCCGTCTACAAGGACCGCATGCGGTCGCTGCGCGAGATCCCGCAGGCCGCCATCGCAGCGCGGCGACGACACCACCTACCTGGTGTTCGGCGACCGCAGCTACGGGTTCCGCAGCTTCGTCGAGCAGTCCAACGGCGTCGCCCGCGCCCTCGCCGACCGCTGCGGCATCGGCCCCGGCGACCGTGTGGCGGTGCTCAGCCAGAACAACCCCGAGTGGTGCCTCACGTTCTGGGCCACCGTGGCGAGCGGCGCGGTGCTGGTCGGCCTGAACGGCTGGTGGAAGGCCGACGAGATCCTCTACGGGCTGCAGGACTCGGGCGCCACCGTGCTCGTGGCCGACGCCAAGCGGTTCGAGCGCATCGCCGACCGGCTCGACGAGGCGCCCGACCTCGCCCACGTGTTCCTGATCGACGGCGGCCCCGACGACTTCCCGGCGGCGGCCGGGGCAGGAGCGAAGATCCAGCGCTTCGAGGACCTGGGCGCCGAGCCGACCGCCAGAGCTTCCCCGACGCGGCCATCGCCGAGGACGACGACGCCGTCATCTTCTACACGTCGGGCACGACCGGGAAGCCGAAGGGCGCCATCTCGACCCACCGGTCGATGATCGCCAACCTGCAGAACACCATGTACAGCTCGATCGCCGGCGGCCATGGCCAACCCCGGCGGCGGCGAGCGTGCTGCCGAGCGGCACCGGCCAGACCGTGTCGCTGCTCACGTCGCCGCTGTTCCACGTGTCGGGCTGCCACTCGAACCTGGTCGTGGGCCTGCTGGCCGGCATCAAGATCGTCATCCCCGAGGGCCGCTTCCAGCCCGACAAGGTGCTCGAGCTGATCCAGGACCACGGGGTCAACATCTGGGCCACGGTGCCGACGATGGTGTGGCGGGTGTGCGAGTTCCCCGGCCGCCACGACTACGACACGTCGTCGCGTCACGTCGGTGGCGTTCGGCGGCTCGCCGTCGGCCGACGAGCTGCAGCGCAAGGTCGGCGACACGTTCCCCAACGTGGCCTCGACGTCGAACGCCTACGGGCTGACCGAGACGTCGTCGGTCGCCACGGTCATCAGCGGCGAGGACGCCAAGCGCAAGCCCTGGTCGGTCGGTCCGCCGGTCCCCGGCGTCGAGATCCGCATCGTCGACCCGATGAACCAGCCGCTGCCGCCAGGGCGAGACCGGCGAGGTGTGCATCCGCGGGGCGATCCTCATGAAGGGCTACTGGAACAAGCCCGAGGCCACGGCCGAGGCCATCGACGCCGACGGCTGGCTGCACACGGGCGACATCGGCCACCTCGACGACGAGGGCTACCTGGCGATCACCGACCGCAAGAAGGACATGATCATCCGGGGCGGCGAGAACATCTACTGCGTCGAGATCGAGAACCGGCTCGTCCTGCACCCGGCGATCGCCGACGCCGCCATCATCGGCGTCCCCCACGCCGAGCTGGGCGAGGAGGTCAAGGCGGTCGTCCAGGTCGAGTCCGGCGAGTCGCTCACCGAGGACGACGTGCGGGCCTGGGTGCGCGAGCCGAGCTGGCCGACTTCAAGGTGCCCGCGCACGTCGAGATCCGCACCGAACCCCTGCCTCGCAACGCCTCGGGGAAGCTGCTCAAGAACGTGCTGCGGGGCGAGGGCGAGGTCAGCTTCGCCGAAACCATGTGAGCGGCGCCCTCGCTGTAGTGTCTCGAACCGTCGGGCCGCACCGGCCGTACAGGTGGCACGACGTCGCGGGATGGCAGCGGCGGATCGAAGCGCAGCAGAACGAGGCGGAGATGGGTTACTTCCTGGGTGTCGACATCGGCACGACGTACACGGCCGCGGCCGTCTGGCGCGACGGGCGATGCGACGTCGCCAGCCTGGGCAACCGGGCGCCCACCATCCCGTCGGTCGTGTTCCTGCGCGACGACGGCACGGTGCTCGATCGGCGAGGCGGCGGCGCGGCGGGCCGCGTCCGAACCGGCGAGCGTCGCCCGCGAGTTCAAGCGCCGCGTCGGCGACCCCACGCCCGTCATCGTCGGGGGCACCCCCTACTCGGCCGATGCGCTCATGGCCCGCCTGCTGCGGTGCGGTCGTCGACCTCGTCGTCGAGGCCGAGGGCGCGGCCGCCCGACGGCGTCGCCGTGACCCACCCGGCCAACTGGGGCCC
Organism: uncultured Acidimicrobiales bacterium; assembly: GCA_963778415.1. GTDB lineage: Bacteria > Actinomycetota > Acidimicrobiia > Acidimicrobiales > VFJN01 > ZC4RG19. The sequence goes on along the minus strand of CAVZUI010000009.1, from coordinate 8,375 downwards.
GTACAAGCTCGACCTGCTCGCACCAGGCCACCCGCCTGGCCGACCTCGACGACGTCGTCACCGTGTCCGAGCCCGAGGCGGCCGCCATCCACTACGCCTCGCAGTCGCGGGTCGAGCCCGGCGCCGTCATCGCCGTCTACGACCTGGGCGGCGGCACCTTCGACGCCGCCGTGCTGCGCAAGACCGACGACGGGTGGGACGTGCTCGGCGACGCCCGAGGGCATCGAGCGCCTCGGCGGGGTCGACTTCGACGCCGCCGTCTACCACCACGTGGCCAGCGCCATCGGCCCGGCGCTCGACGACCTGTCGCCCGACGATCCCGCCGCGGTGGCGGCCGCCGCCCGGCTGCGGCAGGAGTGCGTCGACGCCAAGGAGGCGCTGTCCGCCGACAGCGACGTCTCCATCCCGGTGCTGCTGCCGAAGCTGCAGACCGAGGTGCGGCTCACACGGGCCGAGTACGAGCAGATGGTGCGCCCCGCCCTGGCCGACACGATCACGTCGCTCAACCGGGCGCTGCGATCGGCGGGCGTCGAGCCCGGCGACGTCACGACCGTGCTGCTGGTCGGCGGGTCGTCCCGCACGCCGCTCGTCGCCGAGCTCGTGTCGTCGGCGCTCGGGCCGCCCGGTGGCGGTCGACGCCCACCCCAAGTACGGCGTGGCGCTCGGCGCTGCCATCACCGCCGCCGTGGCGGGCGGCCGGCGGTGGCGGGCGACCACACCTCGGTGACGACGCCGCCGGTCGAGGTCGCCGCGCCCGAGGTGCCGCCGGCGCGCGATGCCCTCGGCCGCGCCGCGGCGCGCCGGCGCTGTCGCCGGGCGGCCGGTCGTCGCCGGAGCGGCCCTCGGACAGGCGGGGCGCGCGGCGGCCGCGGCACGGCACGCGGCCCGGCTCGCGGCGGCGACGCAGGGCGTCGCCGACGGTCCTCGGCCGCTGCCGGCCCCGGCGCACCGCACCCGTCCGGGCGCCACCCGCGCCCGACGCGCCGGCCCCGCCGACCACCCCCGCGCCGAGGTCGCGTCCGTGACGTCGGCCGCCGCCCGCCGAGCGGGTCGGCAGCGACGCAGGGCGACGGCCCCGACGCGCGCTCGCCCGAGGCCACCGCCGTCGCGGTCGGGCGCTCCTGGGGCGAGCGGCCGCGACCCGCGCTCGGTCATGGTCCCGTACAGCGGCGATCAGCGCCCGCCGGCGTCGCCCCGACCGGGCGCACCACGACCGGTGCCAGCGCTCCTGCCGGCGGTGGGCGGAAGGGACCGTCCCGGCGCCCGCTGCTGCTGGCGGTCGGCGCCCTGGCCGCGGTCGCCATCGGTGTCGGCGCCGCCGTCGCCCTCGGCGGCGGTGGCGACGACGACCCCTCGGGCGGCGAGGCCGCCGCCACCGGAGGCGAGACCCCGGTGGCCAGCGACACCCCGGCCACGAGGCGCCCGACCACGACCGCGGCGCCGGCGGGCCCGTTCGTGCAGATCGACTCGGTCGAGCTCGACGGCGGCCAGTACCGGGTCAACTACCAGGTCGTCGGCTACATCCCGCAGCTCGACGGCGGGCCCGAGTCGTTGCACGTCCACTTCTTCCCCAACACCAGCCGCCCGAGACCGCCGGGACCAACGGGCCCGACCCGAGCGACTGGGACGTCACCGACGAGTCGACGTCGTTCCTCACCAAGTACACGCCCGCCACCGTGGGCGACGCGACCCAGATGTGCAGCGCGGTGGCCAACGTCGACCACAACGTCCACCCGCCCGAGACCCGCACCGGCAACTGCGTCGACCTGCCGACCTAGGCAGCTGAGCCCGCCGGCCGCGTCTGTGGCTATCGTCCGCCGACATGGCTGGACGGACCGCGAACTTCGCCTCGACGAGATGACGGGCGCGCGCCCTGGTGCCGCTGCCGCCCCAGCCCACCGGCGTGCCGTGGCCGACCGACGAGTGGCCGCGGGCCGAGCCGCCCGCCGAGGTCGCCGCCGCGCTGGCGGCCCTGCTCGACGACGTGACGACCGACGCCGAGCGCTACGGCACCACCTTCGCCGTCGCCGTCGTCCACCGGGGCCGGCTGCTGGCCGAGCGCTACGGCGGCGAGCTCGAGCACTGGGACCGGCCGAACGAGCCGGTCGAGCCCACGACCCGGCTGCTGTCGTGGTCGATGGCGAAGTCGATGCTGCACGCGGTCGTCGGCATGCTCGTGGCCGACGGGCGGCTGGCGCCCGACGCCCCGGCGCCCGTGCCCGAGTGGCAGGCGGCCGGCGACCCGCCGGCCGCGATCACCCTCGAGCACCTGCTCGCCATGCGCGACGGGCTGGCCTTCAGCGAGGTGTACGACGACGCCGGCGCGTCCGACGTGATCGAGATGCTGTTCGGCGTCGGGCAGGCCGACATGGCCCACTTCGCCGCCGACCGCCCGCTGGCCGCACCCGCCCGACACGGTCTTCAACTACTCGTCGGGCACGTCGAACATCGTCTCCGGCATCGTCGCCCGCACCGTCGGCCCGGGCGAGCCGTACGAGCGGTTCCTGCGCGAGCGCCTGTTCGACGCTGATCGGCATGTCGTCGGCGCAGCCCCGGTTCGACGACGCCGGCACGTTCGTCGGGTCGTCGTACGTCTACGCCACCGCCCTCGACTACCTGCGCTTCGGCCTGCTCTACCTGCGGGGCGGCGTGTGGGACGGCAAGCAGGTCCTGCCCGAGGGGTGGGTCGACCACGGCCGCCGCATCCGCAGCTACGACGCCGACGAGGACCGCTGGTACGGCGCCCACTGGTGGAGCGTCGGCGACGACCTCGGCACGTTCTGGGCCAGCGGCTACGAGGGGCAGTCGCTGATGCTGTGCCCCCCGCTCGACCTCATGGTCGTGCGCCTCGGCCGCTCGCCCGACGACCACCACAACCCCGAGCTCACGGCCTGGCGGGCCCGGATGGTCGACGCCTTCCGCCCGTTGGGCTGACCGGGAGCGGGTCAGACCCCGCACCCTGCCGACAGGACCACGGGAAGCCACCCTGCGAGTCGACGTCGTAGATCGTGGTCTCGAGCCCTCGTAGTAGCGTCAGGTTCACGACCACCTCCAGCCGCCCGTCACCGTTGAGGTCGGCGAGCCGTGACCTCGTAGCGCGAACGGCGGGAGGAACTGATGCGTCGAGGTCGACCCGTCCAGCGTGGGTCCCACCGGATGACCGTCGGTCTCGATACCACCGGCGACCACTCGCCGCATGGAAGAGCACCGCCCAGTCGCCCGGCCGATCGACCATGCGCGACTCGATCGCTCCGCGGTCCGCGACGACGAGCACCTCGGCCGTGCCGTCGCCGTCGAGGTCGGCGCGGACGACCTGGCGGACCTCGGGCCGAGCGTCGTCAGCGACGCCGAGGATCGGCCGCGACCTCGGCGGCGGCCTGCCGGTAGAACTCCGCCGACGGGTCGAGCGACCTCGACCTGCCGCGGCGGGACCATCCGCGGCGCCGTGTGCGACCGCGAGCCGAGCCGGCCACGTGACAGTCCCGTAGCCGTAGTCGAAGCCCGACGTCGACGGTAGGGTCGACCGGCGCGGCGTCCAGTCCACGGCCTCCGGTCCCGACCACGGTGCGACCCGCTCGCCGAGCGTCACGACCTGGTACTCCTGGTCTGGTGGCGCCGGGTCGTCCGATGTTCCACTCCACCCAGGTCGCCCGTCCCACGAGCCGAGGATCCCGTTCGGCCCGACGATCGGGCCCGTCGGTACCGATCCCGGCGGCGGGAGCCGGCTGGCTGGTGGTCGTCGTCGTGTCGGCCGTCGTCTCGGTGGACGTCGTCGTGGGGGGCGACGTCGGGCTCGGTCGTCGTGCGTCGGAGGCGGGGTCGGGTCGGTGCTGACGTCGTGCCCGTCGTCGCGGCGGGCCAGCGCCACGCCGGCCACGAGGGCGACCACGGCCACCGACGCCGCGGCGGCGAGCAGCGGTCGGGCCGCCGATCCGGCGAGCAGCGAGCTCGTCGGCCGGAGGCGATCCCGAGCGGCAGGCCCTCCATCGTCAGCCCATGCGCCAGGCGAAGCGTCCGCCTCGGGCCCGGGGAGCTCGACCCTGCCGGCGACCTCGTCGAGGTGGGCTCGCACGCGATCCTCGATCGGCAGATCCGCGGGGTGGTCATGCGGGCGCCTCCAGCATCTGCTCCAGGCGCTGCAACCCACGGTGCAGCCGGCTCTTCACGGTGCCCTGCTTGCACCCCAGGGCCTCCGCGATGGCGTCGACCGACCAGTCGAGGTGGAAGCGCAGCACCACCACGGCGCGCTGGTCGGGAGGCAGGCTCGCGAGCGCCCGCCCGACCGCCGGATCCGCCACGCCCTTCGAGGTCCACGGCATCCCGGGCGGGCGGCACGGGCCGTCGCCTTTCCAGCGCCCGCCGCCGCGTGCGGTTGTAGCCCAGGTTCACCGCCACCCGGAACACCCACCCTGCCGGGTTCCCCATCTCGCGCACCTCGGACCATCGCTCGTACGCCCGGGCCAGGGCCTCGTCGGTCGTCTCGGCGGCGAGGTCGACATCGCCGAGCGAGAACGCCACCGCGCGCAGCACCGAGGACCGCTCGGCCTCGTAGAAGCCCTCGAACCCGTCATCCACCGCCGGCATCGCCCTCACATGACGCCAGACACGGCGCTCCGCCGAATCGTTCCCGCCCGCGCCGAGATTACCGTCGCGTCATGACCCGTCTCTCCCCCGCCGAGTGCCTGGCCTTCCTCCGCGAGCCCGTGCGGCCCGCCATGCTCGCCACGATCCGCGCCGACGGGCGCCCGCACGTGGCGCCCGTCTGGTACGACGTCGACGACGACGGCACGATCCTGTTCAACACCGGCGCCGGCACGGTGAAGGGCAAGGCGATCCGGCGTACCGGCCAGGTGGCGCTGTGCGTGCAGGACGACAGGCCGCCGTTCGCGTTCGTGACGGTCGAGGGTGCGGCGACGGTGATCGACGACCTCGACGAGGTGCGGTCGTGGGCCGGCCGCATCGGCGGTCGCTACATGGGGGCCGACCGGGCCGAGGAGTTCGGCGCGCGCCGACGCCGCCGCGCGCGATATTGCTGGCCCCGACAAGACCCCATTTCAGTTTCGTCGTCATTTCTGCTCCCTTCTCGCAAACAATTAGATCGATCTAATATCGCAGTCCGGCCGGGTGAGCAACAGTTGTTTGGACATGCTCAGAGATAGCCAAGCCGTTGAAGTTCGATGCGTGTGGTGGCCGCGTCGGTAAACAGGATTGCCTGCCAGCCCAGCGCGGCCGCGGCCTCGACATTGTGCATATTGTCGTCGATGAAGACGATCTCCGCGGGCTTACTGCCCAGCCGGGACGCATGAAGGCGGTAGATGGCCGGATCGGGCTTGGCCATGCGGACTTCGCCAGAAACCGTCACCCGTTGCATCAGGTTGAGCATGGGAAACCGTGCTGCGACCTCCCGGAAGGTGTCCTGGTTCCAGTTGGACAGGCCGGTGACCCGATGGCCTTTGAAATAGACGTCGCTCAGCAGCTCGAAGCCACCCGGAACTGGCCCCGAAACCATCTCGTGCCACCGCTGACGATAGAGGGAAATCGCTTCTGCCCATTGCGGAAAGCGCATTGCCGCCTCACGCTCTGCTGCTATCCAGGAGCGCCCAAGATCCTGCTGTGCATTCCAGGCCGGACTGCATACCTGCGTCAGGAAGAACCGGCGGTCATCGGCATTGGGAATAACGGAGCGGTACAGGTGCTCGGATTCCAATCGATCAGCACGCCGCCAATATCGAACACGATGTCGACCACGTTCACCCTCCTCCAAATTCCGTTTGAAATTGCCGCGCAATGCTATTAGATCGATCTAAGAGGTAGTCGCGCCGCTGTCAAACCTTTCTGGATGGAGGAGGCTGCTCCTGAGTTGGGACCGTGGAAACATGTCAACGCACAGCCACACCTTCGCCGTCCAAGCGGCCCTATCCAAGCTAAGGTTTTTGCAAATGGAATTCGACTACGTGATCGTTGGTGGCGGCTCAGCGGGATGCGTGCTCGCCAACAGGCTCAGCGCCGACCCGAGCGTCAAGGTGCTGCTGCTGGAAGCCGGCGGCCCTGACACGTCCCGCCTCATCCACTATCCCGCCGGCTATTCCAAGTTGGTGGGACCCAAGGTGAGCTGGGAATTCCGCACCACACCGCAGAAGTACGTCAACAATCGCGAGATGCACTATCCGCAAGGCATGACCTTGGGCGGCGGCAGTTCGATCAATGCCATGGTCTATATCCGCGGTAACAAGAACGACTACGACCAATGGGAAGCGCTGGGTAACGCGGGCTGGGGCTACGCGGGCTGCCTGCCCTATTTCCGCAAGGCCGAAGTCCAACCAGCGTTTCACGGCGCCCTATCACGGCGATGACGGCCCGCTGGCCGTCTCGGATCAGGTGAGCCCACTGCCTCTGACCGACCTGTTCGTGAAGGCCGCCCAGCAGGCAGGCCATCCCTTCAACCCGGATTTCAACGGGGCACAGCAGCACGGCATTGGTTACTACCAGGTCACCCAGCGCAACCGCCGCCGTGGCAGCTCGGCAGTATCCTATCTACGGCCGGCGCAATCGCGCTCAAATCTCTATGTGGTCACGCTCGCGCGAGCGCTACGCCTCGTGGTCAGCAACGGCCGGGTGACTGGCGTCGAGTACACGATCGGCGGCAGCAGCGAACTCAGGACCGCCCGCGCGACGCGGGAAGTCATCTCCTCGAGTGGCGCCATCGGTTCGCCCCGGCTGCTGCTGCATTCGGGTATCGGACCCGCCGACGACCTCAAGGCCGTGGGCATCAAGCCCGTGCATGACCTGCCAGGTGTCGGCAAGAACCTGCAAGACCACCTGGACGTCTATGCCGTGGCCACGCTGAAAAAGCCCGTGAGCTATGACGGGCAGGACAAGCTGCTGCCGTCGATAAAGCACGGCCTGCAATACCTGCTCTATCGCACTGGACCAGTGACGTCGAATGTCTGCGAGGGCGGGGCCTTCCTGGCCACCGATGGCAATAATGACTGGCCCGACAACCAGATGCATTTCCTGCCCGCCTATGTGGTCGATCACGGGCGCAAGAAGATCGCCGGCCATGGCATGACGCTCAATACCGCCTACCTGCGCCCCGGACTCGAGGCAGCGTCAAGGTGATGAGCGACAATCCGATCGACCGACCGCTGGTCGATCCCGACTTCCTCGGTGTCGATGAGGACCTGCGCCGTTCCATCGCCTGTTTCAAGCAGTCGCGCGAAATCCTGGCGCAGCCGGCCTTCGCAGATCTGATCGAAGCAGAGTACATGCCGGGCAAAGGCATCCGCTCAGATGCGGAGATCGCCGATTATGTCCGGGAGTGGAGCAAGACCGATTATCATCCGGTGGGCACCTGCAAGATGGGCGATGATGATATGGCGGTGGTTGATACCCAGTTGCGCGTACGCGGACTTGAGGGCCTGCGGGTGATCAACTCCTCCATCATGCCGACCCTGATCAGCGGCAATACCAACGCCCCGTCGATCATGATCGGTGAGAAAGGTGCGGCAATCGTCCTTGCCGGCACGGTCGTCTGACCTCCAAACCTGCCGCAAGATGGACGCCTGGCGCTGATACCGCCAGGCGTTTTTCTATGGGTGAAGCTCGACCGCCAACCAGACCGCATCGGTGTCGAGCATAGTAGCGATGCCACGGATAGGTCCACTCGTTCGCCCCGGTGACCAGACAGAAGGCTTCGTGACTGAAGCCGGGCGACATGATGACGTCCTCGTACACCGTCGCAGCATCGCGCTCGCGGAACTTCTGCATACGCCCAAAGCCGTGGATCTGGGTATGGGTCTCAAGGAACGGGTGCTCATTGTGAATGAAGGCATCCGTCTGGGCCGGCGACCACCAGAGCTTCAGCTTGAGCTCGAAGGTCTGCTTGGCCGACTTGCGCTCACTTCCCGGGTAAATGACCTGGGATCTTCCTCGACCGTCCCGATGGTGTCGATGGAAGACACATAGAGCGGCGTCTGGCGCGGAAAGCCGGCATAGATGTCGCCGAACCAGCTCCAGCCGCGATGCATCACCCCACCCAGATTTTCCACGCGCTCGACCTTGAGCACGGCAATCCTGTCCGCCTTGAGGATTTTCTTGGCCGTGATGGTGGTGGACCGCCATGGCTGAATGGGTGCGTTGACGATGCCCTCGACCCAGATGGTCTCCGGGCTCAGATTCACGACAATGCCGGTGACGTCGAGGTTTTGCGTCTGGATCGGCACACGATAATGATCGCGAACTTGAGCGGTCAGCGATCGAGTCGTCGTTGATCAAGGGGGTTGCCAATGGAGTGACAATACCGGCTGGTAGAATTAGATCAATCCAGTGACCAACTGGCTGGTTGGATTTCGGCGCATGCGATAAGCAGCAATTGA